>JAYPUW010000021.1:0-1600 GCA_038134285.1 Flavobacteriaceae bacterium | reverse complement strand
GGAAATCCCAAATATCAAGCAATATCATATGGAGGTTACAGAAAAGAGAGTAGAGGTATTCAACCGACAAAAGACCAATTAAAAGAAGATCTGAGAATTCTTCATGCTATGGGAATAAGGATTGTTCGCACCTACAACGTGCAGCTTCCTCATGCTTCCAACGTAGTGAAGGCTATAGATGAGCTAAAAAAAGAAGACTCCAATTTTGAGATGTACGTAATGCTTGGAGCCTGGATCGATTGTGAAGGGGCATGGACAAGCAGTCCTAACCATGAAAAAGAAGACTACGCCTCAAACAAAGCAGAAATTGAGCGGGCCATAGAACTTACTCGTTCTTATCCAAATATCATAAAAGTAATCGCTGTAGGAAACGAAGCTATGGTTCATTGGGCGGCTTCTTATTATGTTAAGCCGGATGTAATTCTTGGATGGGTCAATTACCTGCAGACACTAAAAGAAAAGGGAGAACTTTCCAAAGAACTTTGGATAACTAGTTCTGACAACTTCGCTTCTTGGGGAGGTGGCGGCTCAGAATATCACAATCAAGATTTAGTGCAACTTGCAAAGGCAGTAGATTATATATCAATGCATACATACCCTTTTCATGATACACATTATAACCCCTCTTTTTGGAATTTACAAGAAGCCAAAATTTACAAGGATACTAACGACGTCAACACTTTACTTATTAAGACTGCAGTCAATTACAGCAAGATGCAATATCAGCAGGTAGTCAATTATCTAAAATCTGTAGGAGTCGACAAGCCTATTCATATCGGAGAAACCGGATGGGCAAGTATATCAGATGGGTTCTATGGACCAGAAGGGTCTAAAGCAGCCGATGAATTAAAACAAGCCCTTTATTTTAATGGGATACGGGAGTGGACTGATTCTGAAGGTATAAGTTGCTTCTATTTTGAAGCGTTTGATGAGCCTTGGAAAAGTTCGGCTAACCCAAATGACTCTGAGAATCACTTCGGATTATTCACCCGTGACGGAACAGCAAAATACGTCTTATGGCCCCTCGTAGATTCAGGTGTGTTTGAAGGCCTTAGTCGTGATGGTAAGCCTATTACAAAGTCTTACAACGGATCGTCTGAGTTATTAAATAAGGATGTTCATCTACCGGTATTAAAATAAAGGAGAACTATGATTAGAAATTTCAAAGTTGTAATTCTATCGCTACTCGCAGGACTATCTTTTGGCGCTTGTTCGCTCCTTAGCGATCAAAATAGCGTGGTCGGAGTCAAAGGTGATCAGCTCACTATTAACGAAATACCATTCTTTATAAAGGGTATATGCTACCACCCTGTTGAGAAGGGTCAGACAATTAGAAGTTTTGCACAAATCGAAGAAGATCTAAAACTCATCAAAGCAGCAGGAGTAAATACTATCAGAGTATATGAACCGATAGCGTCAGCAGAAGTACTTGATCAAATATACGATGCAGGGCTTAGGGTAATTATTAGTTTCGGATATAATCAAGTAGGCGTTTATGACCTAAAATCTGAGACCTATCTCGATTATATTGAGATGTTTAAGTCCCACCCAGCAATTCTTCTATGGGAACTTGGAAACGAATACAACTATCACCCCGAGT
>JAYPUW010000020.1:0-2528 GCA_038134285.1 Flavobacteriaceae bacterium | reverse complement strand
CCTACAATGAGGCAATCGACCTTCATGGGCTTAGTTTGAGCGGTTCGGATTCAGATTGACCTGAGTCTGTCGTTCGGCTTTACGCTGCTTCTGGGCATCGCGCTTTAAGAAGTCGAAAAATTTCTTGCGCTCGGCAAGGCGCTGTTCTTCTTCATCGGTCCCCGAGCTGAAATCAGGAAACTGAAGCTCGCGCTGCAACTCTTCGATGTTATCAAAGGCATTGTCGGTCTGATAAATCTGCGCTGCAAAGGTGCGCGTGTTCAAGAGGCGATCAAATGATACCGGAAAATTGGTGTTGTCAACATTGAACGAAGGCGTAGAGGCCAGTAATGGACGAACCTCAGGGTACCACAACCAAAACAATTCAACGAGATAACTATCGTCTATGTTTTCACCATCGGCGACCTCATCGAGAAAGTTTACATCAACCGCTACTGGGGCAATTCCGAGAATACGATAGCGTAGCTCACTGCGACGCTTATCGAAATACCAAACGCCTTTGATGCGGTACTCTTTAACATCATAAGCCGAGACCGTGCGCTCACTGATGTAATCGCGCGTCAGTTCAAAGCCTTGATTGAGGCGCTCGAATCCGGCTGAAGTGGTGTCACGCTTTTGAATCGCGGGCAATAGATCTTCATAAGTGCGGGCCTCTTCAAAATACGAATCAGAGTAGGCTTTCACCTTGTGCTCTTTTAGTGCCTTTAAGAGCGTATAGTAAAGTGATCGCTTCTCTGTTTTGATGGTATCTAGCGGAAAGTAGAGCTCCATGTTCTCAGGACGGTTGAGATCAGCACGCTCCCAGACCACCTTTGACCAGAGAATCGAACGATCGGCCACGGTTTCGTAGCGAATGATATCGTTGTTCTCCATAGGGGCCAATTCTTTATCGCTCCCCTTAGGTACCTGAAACAGTTTGGCTTGACCCTGTTGCTGGGCGCTCACCGAAAGTGATATGAAAAAGGCTGCAAAGAAGATTCTAAATGCCATAAATGCGTTTAATTAACAATTTCAACGATGACCTGAGTGGCCGGTTTCAGATAGTATTGGGTGTCGTTGGCCGGAGCCGTCTTAATGTCAAAGATGCGGACCACGTCTCCACGAGTAGCTCGTCTCACTGCCGCCTTGGCACGCGTGTCGAGTCGATCGCCGTTGACCTCAATAGTGGGTTGATTCGGCAGCTTCAGTTTAAATCCGCTCACTCGAATCGGTAGATCAAAATCAAAGTCTTCAAGACGCGCCCCAATGAACGTGTTCTCTAATTCAGAACGCGACATGCGCAAACTGCCTGTTTCTCCGCGGACGGTTCCGCTAGGAGCAGGTACGTCTTTGATTCTAAAGCGACTAGTGGTTTGAACCATAGATCCGTCTGGGAGCTCACCGCTAGCTTTAATCACCAGCTCAGTGCCTTGACCTGGGCGGACGGTATAGCTGCTGCCGTTTAACTTTTTGAGTCCTGGAGCCGTAGCCACCACCTTGTTGTCAGGAATACCCGGAATCGAAACCGTAATCGGATTGTCTACACCGCGGTACACCACATTCATCTTATCGGCAGAGATCACCGCCATATTCGGTTTCGCGATGGTCGAAAAGCTCAAATTCACAGGAACTTCTGTTTCTTCACCTGATTCTAAAAACAGAAGACTTCCTGTTAGCGCGTGATCTCCTGGATTTCCGGCGGCGACCTTCAGGCGCACACGTCCGTCTTCAATTTCAAAATCACGCCCTTCTTTTAAGGACTGTCCATCTAGCGACAAGCGTACCTCGTTGGGTCTCGTAGTCGCATCTTTACGCCCGAGTACGATGGCCCCATCAAAATCTTCATCAGAAAAGAAGGCACCCTTCGATTGCTCTAGCAGCGTGGTGTAGTTTGTCATGGCCACCTCAGCCGTTAACTGCCCCTGAAGCAACGATTGCAGCACCTCTTGTTCGGAAGTCTTCACATCGGTAATCATCGAACTGATCTTGGTGACCGAAGCGATGAGCGGAAAGCCTTCGAAGTTGTAGCGCAGCCAGTGTAGGCTTTGACCGTCGCGATTGACGACCTGGTGATTTTCATCTCCGGTATCAAAACGCGAAGTAATGGTCGAACGCAGTTCAGGGCTTAAATCGCTCAACAAGGCTAAAATATCTTCACGATAGTCGTCAACCGCAGCCGTGAACTGTTCTCCGGCCGCTTTAACTTGGTCGCCTTTAAAAAAGAGATTGTCGAGTGCGTCACTGGTATCCATCACCTCGTAATCTTGAGGATCTTTAACGCTTTGGAGCACATCTGTCTTGAGCGTCTCGAGCTCAGCCGCAAAAGAGGTAGAACGCTGATCGAGGGCAATGGCCTTTTCTAAAAGCGGCCCAAACTTGGCCTTATTTTCAGAGGCACGCAGTTCAAGCGAAGCCAGATAACTGTCATTGGTGAGTTCGGCCTTTGAGAGGCTGACCTCTAATTTTTCATTGAGCAGCCCAAAAGCAGATAACACCTCTTTACTCATGTTCATCGCCAACATAGCGATAAACACCAAGTACATGAGGTT
>JAYPUW010000019.1:0-2550 GCA_038134285.1 Flavobacteriaceae bacterium | reverse complement strand
GAGTTTGGACTATCGAAGCATTGAGAAGACTGAGCTTGGAGATGACAAACACATATTCAAAGCGTTTGCATCAGAGCCCAATACTCGAGCGGCACGGGATGAGTTGGTAGGCACGGGTGGCAGTCTCTATTATTTGAGTCATGCCGACGTGGTCCTGGGTAGCGCCAAGGTGCTGGTGGAAGTACGGGATCGAAAATCAGACCGCACGCGAGAACAGATTGAGCTCGTTGAAGGTCAAGACTACGAAATCGACCCGTACCAAGGGCGTATCATGCTGACCAGACCCCTTCGAAGTGCGGCCAATATGTCCGTTCTATCGATCATTCGGGAAGCGCCGCTCGATGGTGATGAGGTCCTGCTTGTAGTGGACTATGAGTATGTTTCAAGCGGGCTGATGGCGAGTGAAGACCTCACCGCAGGCATTCGAGGCAAGACGTGGTTGGGTGATCACGTCGGCATTGGTGTCACTCATGTGTCCGAAAACACCTCGGGATCTGAATTCGAGATGACCGGTATTGACCTCACGCTCAAAGCAACTGAGAACTCGTATCTTGTGATTGAGACCAGCGAGACTGAAGCTGGCCAAAATATCGCCATGAATCGATCCATGGATGGTGGATTAGACTTCGAAGCCGTGGCGCTGCCTGGTCTTAGCGTTGGTGGTGAAGCGTTGGCAGTGACTGGCCAGTTGGATATGCGTGATATTGGAAGTGCTTTGCCAGGCGAAGTTGGGTTTTGGTACCGAGATCAGGAAGGCGGATTTAATTCGCTTCAGTACCACAATCCAGGCGGGCAAGACCTTGAAAGTTATGGCATAGAAACTTCCATTGCGCTAAGCGAGCGTTGGACGCTGCGATCCAGAGTCGATCATGAAGCGAGGGGTGACGATACGTTCGATGATTCAGGCTTGCAATTGGATTGGGCCGTGGGTGAGAAGGTTCGACTAGCCGCGGAGTATCTGGCTCAAAACGACGAAGTGGCTGGAGTCGTCGATGACAGCAGCACGTTGGGTGCGCGGCTGACCGTGTCATGGAATGAGCGATTCTCCACGTTCTTGAATGCGCAGTCGGTACTCGATCAGTCCGAAAACAGCGCCATGGAAGATATGGGGGGCTTAGGGTTCAACCTTCGGGCGACCGATAAGCTCGACATCTTGGGTGAAGCCTTCTCCGATGGGGACAACGATGGCGCTCGATTAGGGCTCGCGTATCGCTATCGAGAGAATAGTTCGGCGTATGCGAATTACGTGACTGAGCGCAGTGATTTGGCACGTGATGGGCTCACCTTCGGGCAAAAAACGTCAGTGACGGATCGCCTCCGGGTGTATAACGAGCACCGCTTCGACCGCAGCAGTCGTCAAAACGTCGAAGGCGATAGCTACGGCATCAGCTACGATTTCTCTGAAACCTGGACGGTGGATGGTGACATCTTGCAAGGCCGTTCGGTGAACAACGGGATGGAGTACGACCGCAAGGCGTATAGCATCGCATCTCGCTATCGGCAGGAGAAAATCGAGATCGTGAATCGATTCGAGTACCGCATCGATCAAAACAGCTCGCCCACTGACCGAGATCAATGGGTGACAACCAATCGGATCAATCTCAGAACATCGGACCAATGGGTGATCGTGGCTAAAGCTGATTACTCCGAATCAACCGAGAATAGTGATCGCAGCCAGGACGCTAAATTCGGCGAGTTTGATTTTGGCTTTGCCTACCGACCAGTGCTCGATAACAAGCTGAACATGCTCGCGATGTACTCCTACGTTTATGACCTTGACCCTACCAATCAGATGGGCGGGCTTTATGCGGACGAAAAAGGCTATGTTCTGTCCGTTGAGGGCTTGTATCAGCTGACAGATCGCTTCAAGGTCGGCGGTAAGTATGCTTGGAAAAATAGCGCAATTCGGTTGGATCGAGGTGAGGGGCCCTTCATTGAGGCCACCACCACATTGACCATCCTACGAGCGAGATACCACTTGGTGGGTGCGCTTGATGTGCTTGCCGAATATCGCTGGCTCGAAGTGGACGAGATTGGCGATGAGAAGCAAGGCGCGCTTTTGGGCGTGGATCTTCAACTCGGCAACCACGTGGGTGTAGGTGTGGGTTACAACTTCACTGATTTTAATGACCGCTTGACGAACCTCGATTACGAGTCGAAAGGCTGGTTCTTAAATGTCACTGGCCGCTTATAGATGGAACGCAAAGTAGAAAAGGGCCTTCGGGCCCTTTTTTGTTTCTCCAATAGGCCCCTAGGCGCGTTCTGGGCCACTCAAGCGAATCTCTGCTGATTTTCTGAATCGACCTCTGACTTGATGGCTGACTCGGTCTATTCTTGGGTTGGTAAGGGTGGTGAGAAAGTCATAATCCAATTTCGAAGAACCGAAGAACCGAAGAACCGAAGAACCGAAGAACCGAAGAACCGAAGAACTAAAGAACTAAAGAACTAAAGAACTAAAGAACTAAAGAACTAAAGAACTAAAAGACAGAGAGACAGAAAGTCGGAAGAACGGAAAAACGGAAGAGCGGCTATAGGTTCTAAAAGCGGTTT
>JAYPUW010000018.1:0-2986 GCA_038134285.1 Flavobacteriaceae bacterium | reverse complement strand
ATAGGTGATTAAGCTCCAATGGAGCTTAAACGTGAGCGGCGAGATGGTTCGGTAGCAGGAATCGTGGAGCCGGAGGAAATTGAACCTATGAAATCTTCTCTTCCTCTTCAAGTCTTAAAAATCGCTAAAAACTCAGTAAATACAATAGTTTTTTAGATTGCAATATTTTGGAAGGATTGCATATAAATGTATGTAATTGCATTAAAATTCATTCTACCGTACATTTACCGTACAAATGGCTGGAATAACATTTCTTTATCGTTCTACAAAATCACGCGCACCCTTAACAGCCCGTCTAAGATTTCGTTTTAAGGATAATGACTACACATTTGATACTAAGACCAGTATAGTTGTATCTAAGTTATACTGGAACGAATATCGCCAAAAGAAAAGGATCGTTGACCCTGAAGTCAAAAACGAAAAAATCCGTGTAGATCAAGAGCTTAACAGTATCGAAAAACGAGTACTTGAAGCCTTTCATACCGAAAACAAGCTTAATATTGACAAGCTTTGGCTTCAAAAGGTAATTCACAATCACTTCGATAATAAAAGTTCTGGATTATTCTTAGAGGTTATAAATCAATGTATTAAAGCAAAGTCTACTGAACTTGCTCCCTCCTCAATTAAGACTTATAAAAAAGTGCGAAATAAGGTCAAGAAAATTGAAGATCATTTTGGCAAAGCCTACTTAATAGATCAGATTGATAGAACATTCTTCAACGACTTTATTTCCTTCTATCAGCTACACAACTATAGTCCTAATACTACTAGGAAAGAATGGAACTGTATCAAGTCTTTTGTAAATTTTGGAAGAGACGAATTGGACCTGCCTGTTTTTGCCAACCTTAACAAGATTAAGTTGGATAGCGAAGAAACTGAAGATATTTATCTTACACTTGAAGAACTTAATAGAATCAAGGAATTAGAACTTGATTCTAGATTAGATAATGCCAGGGATTGGCTTATTATATCATGTTTCACAGCACAACGAATCTCTGATTTTTCTCGTTTTTCAGCTGATAATATATTTGAATATGAGGGGCAGGAGCTCTTGCAGTTCCAGCAACAGAAGACGGGGAAACGAGTGATTTTACCCATACTGCCAGAGGTCAGACAATTGCTTGATAAGCGTAATGGATCTTTCCCTAGAAAAATAAGTAATCAGAAATACAACGATTACATTAAAGAGGTCTGTCAATTATCTGGTATTACCGAGGTAGTTTATGGTGGTAAGATGGTGAATGTTGGCACTGATCAAAACCCAGTACACCGCAAAAAGAAGGGTAGGTATGCAAAGTATGAGTTAGTTACTTCACATATTGGAAGAAGGTCTTTTGCGACCAATTATTACGGGAAGATTGCTACACCTCTTTTGATGTCTGCTACAGGACACGCCTCTGAAAAACAGTTCTTAGACTATATTAAACGTGATCCAATAGATAATGCACTTATGCTTGCTAAAATGTTCTCTAAAATGAATGAAAATGGATAGATTATCGGTTATACAAGACCTTCAAAAGACCATAGTTTCTTATGAATATATGGGAGCAGGTTCTTCACAAAGAATCAAAACGGAAGACGAGCTATCCAAACAACTAAAACTTTTAAATCAAGAGGTTAATTGGGAAGATGAGGTGGGTAGTATGCGAAGCTTCCTGGACTCAATTATGAGATTTGAAGATGACTTCTCCTACCAAGAGGGTATAGACAAGAAGAAGGTTCTTCAGATTGTCATGGATGAGCTGAAAGCTAAATCAAAAGCTGTTCTCGAGAAGACCGATCTGTGGGAATACTGTAGTAAAGAGAACCTTGAAATTGTATTAGATCTTCAGAACGAAAAGCTTGAATATCTAATAGAATCTTTTAAAATGATCGGTATTTACTGCGAAGGTATCAGTAACATTCAAGAACTAGTTAATAATGATTACCAGCTAATCGAGCTTAGAAGCCTGAACACCTCAGTTACCCATTTGACTGAGGCAGAGAAAAGAAGCTACAAGTTAAAACTTGCTATACTGTATAGATTAGGTATCATTGACCATCTTCAAAAATTCGAATCTCTAAGAAATAATGATAGCGCCATGTCCAGAGTGTTAGCGTCTTTTATGGGGGGTAAAAAGAACTCGTATCAACCTTATCTCAGTGCTGCCAAGAATAACCCTAGGTCTTCTTCCTCTCAGAATAACCCTCTTTCTGACAAGCTAACCGAAGAGGTTGAAAGTATACTTACTAGGGCTGGCATCAATTTAAATGAGCTAGAAGGTTAGTTAAAAACTCTTTTAACTAGCTACTAACTAACTCCTCTTTGCTGCATATAAAAACACTATGCAGCAGATTTCACTTACTCAGCTTTCTTTAGAAGAACTTGTCCAGGAGATTACCAGGCCTTTACTTGGTAAAATCGATGCTCTAGAAGCTAGAATTGAGAAGAAAGGATCAGATGTGTTGTGGACTAGAGAAGAGGCGTCAGAACGCCTTACAATCGACCTATCAACACTTTCTAGATGGACCAAGCAAGGCAAGATTACAGCACATTCAATAGGTGCAAGAATCTACTATAAGGAATCCTCTATACAAGAAGCTCTAATAGCAATTAAGTCCTCAAAAAGAGTAGTGCTATGATTGACTTTATAAAACTCAACAAGCGCTTAACAAGAGAAGAGATAGAACAACTGAAAAATAAAATTGACTTCTACGGTTCGTTTATTGACACCACTGGTGAAATAATAAGCATGTCCCCAAATGGGAAGAGGGTGCTTCCGCATTTTTTAGCATGGCATAAGAACATGAAGATTAAACTTTACCCTAACGGATGGTTAGAGGTCAGTGGAAGTCTTCATAAACTCTTCAATGATGGAAAGCATAATTTCAATCAGTTCACAAAAAGCGATTTAATTGAGACCGTAAATAGTTTGTGTCCTGTTCTTGGCATCAGTCCCTGGGCATTTAAAGTTAGTGCGATTGAATTTGGTGTGAATATTAAACC
>JAYPUW010000017.1:0-3639 GCA_038134285.1 Flavobacteriaceae bacterium | reverse complement strand
TATGGAAGGGCCATCGCTCAACGGATAAAAGGTACGCCGGGGATAACAGGCTGATTCCTCCCAAGAGTCCACATCGACGGGGGAGTTTGGCACCTCGATGTCGGCTCATCACATCCTGGGGCTGTAGCCGGTCCCAAGGGTATGGCTGTTCGCCATTTAAAGTGGTACGCGAGCTGGGTTTAGAACGTCGTGAGACAGTTCGGTCCCTATCTGCCGTGGGCGTTGGAAACTTGAGGGAAGCTGCTCCTAGTACGAGAGGACCGGAGTGGACATACCTCTGGTGTTCCGGTTGTCACGCCAGTGGCATTGCCGGGTAGCTATGTATGGAAGGGATAACCGCTGAAAGCATCTAAGCGGGAAGCCCCTCCCAAGATTAGGTTTCCCTGGGGAGTTTATCCCCCTGAAGGACCCTTGAAGACTACAAGGTTGATAGGCTGGATGTAGAAGCTCAGTAATGAGTGAAGCTAACCAGTACTAATTGTCCGTGAGGCTTGACTATATAATTCAAAGAAGTTTGACTAATCGAATGGATCGTTCCAAAACTAATTTGCCTGGCGGCCATAGAGAACGGGTACCACCCGATCCCATTCCGAACTCGGAAGTGAAAACGTTCATCGCCGATGGTAGTGTGGGGCTTCCCCATGTGAGAGTAGGTCACCGCCAGGCATTCAATTTATGAAATCCCAAGAAAACTCAAAACAATATATTGAAAACCTTCTTCTGCAATATGGCGGAGAGGTGAGTTTTATTTCAATTAATTTTTGCCCTTACTGTATGGCAGCTAAAAATCTTCTCACTAAATTATCAATTTCATTTAAAGAGATAAAAATTGATGATTCAGATCATATTGAAAATTTTGAGGTGATCAGAAACGAATTGATCATGGCCTATAATTTTAGGACCTTTCCACAAATATTTATTGGTAAAGAGCACATCGGTGGTTATCAGGAATTAAAGAGCCTATTTGATTCAAAGGAACTCTATGACAAACTGGATGCTCTAAAAATTAAGTACACAAAGGGCGAATAGTGAAATTTTATAATTTTAAAACTGCTCCTAATCCGATGAAAGTTAGGGCAGTGATTATCCATCACAAAATAGATATAGAAATTGTTGATATCAATCTCTTGGAGCAAGAAAATCTGAAGCCCGAATATTTAGCTATTAATCCAAAGGGTACCGTTCCTGCTTTGTTGTTAGATGATGATCAAATACTCTTGGAGAGCTTGGCAATAAGTACTTACTTAGACTCAAGATATGGAGAGATAAGCTTATTTGGGAGCAATCAACAAGAAAAGGCATTTGTGCTTCAAAAATGCATTGCTCTTGAGGATTTTTATATCGGTGTGCAAGAGGTTTTTCGTAATAGTCTTGAGAGATATAAAAACAGAGGCTTACCAGGCTCAAAACCATATGAACAAATCCCTGCGCTCATAGACCGAGGTAATCAACGAATCGAAAATAATCTTGAGTTAATAGAGAACGATATGAAACATTCTTTATTCCTGGCTAACGATCAGTTTTCTTATGCAGATATAACCTTATACATATATCTTCAATTTGCAAAAAGAGTTCTAAAGAAAGACTTTAGTCACTACCAAAATATAACGAATTGGGAGACTCATTTATCCAAAGAGCAGTCAATTCAAGAGTTGTATGATTCCTAATGCTTGATTTGGGCCTTAAAGTTGCACTCAGTTACCTCATTGGTTCATGTGTTGGGAGTTTAATTTTAGGAAGGATATTTAGTAAGCAGGACATACGTACATTAGGCAGTGGTAATGCGGGTGCAACTAATGCATACCGAGTTTACGGAAAAATTTATGGAGTAGCAGTTCTTTTGATA
Source organism: Flavobacteriaceae bacterium (assembly GCA_038134285.1). GTDB lineage: Bacteria > Bacteroidota > Bacteroidia > Flavobacteriales > Flavobacteriaceae > UBA3478. The sequence goes on along the minus strand of JAYPUW010000017.1, from coordinate 1,793 downwards.
GATGTAGCCAAAGGGTTCATCGCTATTAAATTTATTGCTTCACTCAATCTCTCAATTTTTCCTTACGAAGAACATTATTTTGCGATGTTATTGTGCGGAATGGCTGCATTCTTAGGTCACCTCTTTCCAATTTGGCATAACTACAAAGGGGGCAAAGGAGTCGCTACAGCACTTGGATTAGTGATGGCTTTAAACTGGAAACTGGGATTAATGGTATTGTTTTTTTGGATCATAGTACTTTTAGTCTCAAAATATGTGAGTGTCGCTTCAACATGTGCTCCACTCATGTGTACCCTTATTTCGCCCTATTTTGTAGCAACCTATTATGAAACAGCTTGGTATTTAATTATAAGCATCCTCATTGCTTACATGCACAGAAGTAACTTTCAACGAATTAGAGATGGTACTGAAGGTAAATTTCTATAGTGCTAATAGATCAAATACCACATCATCAGTTAGCAGGCTTTCTACGATTACTGTCCTTATCAAATAAAATTTCACCAGCCTCATTAATAAAAGAACTTGAACTAACCCATGCCGAAGCAAGTCAAATCATAGAAAACTTTTTAAAGCTAGATAATTTTCTAATAGAGAAAGAGAAAACTCTATGTTGTATATCTCCACTCAAGTTGCTCGACTCAAGCAGCATAGAAGAGGAAATTAATTCGCTCAATCAACAAAATAAAAATTTAATTTATGCCCATCACATCGTATCCGAGTCAACCAATACGGTTGCAGCCAAGTTACTCAATCATTCTGAATCAAGTGTGCTTGTTTCATCAGACTTCCAAACAAAAGGAAAAGGCCAAAGAGGGAAGCATTGGATTGCCAATCCAGGCTCAAGTTTACTTTTTTCAGTTGGGCTTAAGGCAATTAAGAAAGAATACTTTCAAAGAAACTTAAGTTTATGCATTGGTGTGATTATTCACAAATATCTAGCTTCCATAGGAGCAAGTAATATTTATCTAAAATGGCCTAATGATATTTATTATGGTGAAAGGAAGCTTTGTGGAATCCTTGTAGAGAATACTTTTTACGAAGATACAAATAATTGTGTCGTCGGCATAGGAATCAATAAGCATCCATTCAAATTAGGCCAAGAACAAGTCGCAGGCATTAATGAGCTCTTAGTGGATGGCTTCTCGTCTGAAAAAATTGTATCTGATTTAACCAAAGAGATCATTACGCTTAATAGTAAGAATGAATGGACGAGCTTTGCTGGTCTATGTGGATACTTTAATAGATATGATTTTCTAAAAAACAAAAATGTAAAGATTACGGCCGGATCAGAAAAGACTCAAGGCAAGGCCATTGGCGTCAATGAAGAAGGGGAGTTACTTTTATTTTCAGAGGGCATAGAAAAAAAGTTTGCCTCAGGCTCCGTTGATATAATACCTATATGAACCTACTTATAGATATTGGTAACTCATCAATCAAGTATCAGGAGGGAGCTCATGACAAGGTGAAGAGCTGTCCCCATGAAGATTTTTTAAATAATCTAGATCAAATTATTTCAAAAGAAATTGTATGTGTCTTTATTTGCTCTGTTGGACCCAAGTACATAGAAGAGCAATTGGTCGAGTATTTAAGAAATCAATCCATTAGTTATAAGATCATCAAAGTTAAGTCATCTTACCTTGGCTTAACTATTGACTCTGATTATCAAAAAAGCATTGGTGCTGACAGGTGGGTGCTTATGCTAGCCTGCTGGCAAAGACTAAAGGGTTCTTTTATCGTGATAGATTTTGGAACGACTATTACGCTTGATTTTGTTGATGGCGATGGTAAGCATA
>JAYPUW010000016.1:0-4031 GCA_038134285.1 Flavobacteriaceae bacterium | reverse complement strand
ACGAAGTATTGGCTACAGCTTTTGTCAAGAGGGGGAGCAAATAAAATGATAAAACCGTTATACTTTTATAGTGTAGCCGTTTTTTTTATTTTTATGAGATTCAAAATCAGATTATGAAACTTATTTTATCCTTATTGATTTCATTAGTTACAATGAGTGTTATTTATTCTCAAGACACAGACCAATTATTTGTTCGATTAGTAAAAATTGAAATTGAGCCCGGCGCTTTAACTCAATATACAGAATTACTCAATCAGCAAATGAATACCGCGGTTAAACTCGAAGAAGGGGTGCTTGAATATAGAGTGGTTAATGAAAAAGAAAATCCTCATCGCTTCACATTAATTGAGATCTATCGTGATTATGACTCATATCTATCTCACATAAAAACACCACATTTCCTCAAGTATAAATCCAGTACTCAAGAAATGGTTAAATCACTTGAGTTAATAGACGCCAATCTTATTGGGAGAACACTATAAGATTGAGTTTTAGCTGCAGCTTTTGTCAATAGGGGGAGCAACACAAAAAGCCGCAGATTTATTTCTTGCGGCTTTTTTATTGCGACCACTCGAAGGGCGAGAAGAGCCCAATGAGGCGCCCGAGTGTTTAAAAATAGTCCAGTGGACTATTTTAGCGAAGGGGCGTGATGGCGCACTAGCATTAGATAAGCCATCGATTTTCGATGGCTTTTTCTTTTCTACAAGGTCTTAAGGCGGTTGCAACTCGGTTTAATGATAAAACTGTTAACCGACTCGTTTTTGTTAGGAATTCTCAATATATTACATCTTGAATTTATTTTTCGTTTCTTGAAACACGCTCAACCTAAACTATAATGAACATGAAAATCGAAGCCAATAATCTATCCGAGATAAACGATGAACAACTCCCTGTACCAAATCATAAACTTCATGGATGGAAGCACTTCGCGGGTCTCTATGCTGGCGAACACGTAGCTGCAACTGAATTTGTCATAGGAGCAACCTTTGTGGCGCTTGGAGCAAAAACAAAGGACATCTTATTAGGGCTTCTAATAGGAAACCTCTTAGCCGTTCTTAGCTGGACATTAATTACCTCACCAATTGCTGTTGAAACAAGATTAAGCCTTTATTCCTACTTGAATAAGATTGCTGGGAACACCATGTCAAAGCTTTATGATTGGGCAAATGTGGTCATCTTCACCGTAATTTCTGCGGCAATGGTTACAGTATCGAGTTCAGCGGTTCGATTTGCCTTTAACATACCAGCACAATTGAACTGGTACCCCACTAATCTTTGGTTCGTCATTATTGTTCTTCTGGTTGGCGTCGTGGTTGTGAGCGTTTCAATTTACGGTTTTGATGCCGTTTCTAAGTTTTCCAATCTATGTGCTCCATGGCTTTTCACAATGTTCGTGAGTGGCGCTCTGGTTTTACTTCCTGCACTATCCATCGATGTACTTGGCAGTACTATGCCAAATTCTTGGGATGAATTCTTGTCTATAGGAAATCAGAATATTTGGACCGGTTTAAACGCAGAAGGAGAACCAGGACTTGGGCTATTAGAGGTTATAGGTTTTGCTTGGGCGGCTAATACTATCACTCATTTTGGTTTAATTGACATGGCTCTATTGAGGTTTGCTAAAAAGAAAGTTTACGGATTAGCAACTAGCACCGGAATGCTTTTCGGACACTATATAGCTTGGGTGAGTGCCGGTATAATGGGTGCGGGCACAGCCGTTATAGTGGGTAAATCAATTACTGCATTAGACCCTGGAGACGTAGCCTACTACGCATTAGGATGGTCCGGATTCATAATTGTTATAATCGCGGGATGGACCACAGCGATTACCAACCTTTATAGGGCAGGTTTGGCTGCACAGTCGGTTTTTACAAAGGTTAGTCGCGCAAGAACAACCACAATGGTTGGAGGCGTAATGGTAGTGGTCGCGTGTTTTCCCTTTGTATTCACTCAAATCTTACCTCTATTGACCTATGCAGGGCTTTTAGTTGTACCCGTTGGAGCAATTGTTTTTGCAGAGCACCAGATATTCCCGAGAATTGGATTAACTCGTTATTGGCTTTATTATCAAAAGAAAGAAAAGAGCATACCAGCTATTGCCTCGTGGATAATCGGATTAATATTCGGTTTCGGATTAAATGCTCTTGACGTTATTTCATTTTACTATTTATTTCTACCAACTTGGATGCTAACCATAGTTGTATACACCTTACTCAGTAAAGTTTATGGAGCTAATAAAGCTTACCCTAAAGAGGAAGAAGAGTTAAAGCAGTGGAATAAAAAGGTATCTGAATATCAGGAAGAGCAATACAAGAAAGAAGAAGAGCAAAGCAACCACAATGCTTCCTCTTATCAAAAGCCTCTTAACCTAATTGCATTATTATCCTTGGCAGTGACCTTGTTCTTGGCCTTTAAAACATTCTTAGGAAGTTCTAATGTTGAAGAATATGAAATCAACAAGAATCTTTTTTACAGTTATGCTTTCGCTTGTACTCTAATCTATTTCGTAACTGCATATTTTGCTCAGCCAAAACAATCCAATCATGATTAACCTTAGCGGCACTTCATTAAATGGTTTACTTAATCGAGTAAATCATCCAAAGTACAATAGATCAACCGTAAAGCAAGGTATTGTTCATATTGGGGTTGGCGGCTTTCATAGAAGCCATCAAGCTTATTATATCAATAAAATACTATCAACGGAGGAAAATAATGATTGGGGGATTTGTGGTATCGGTCTACGTGAAGCTGATCAAAAAATCTACGAGACCTTAAGTAATCAAGACGGCTTGTATAACCTAATCACTCGACATCCTAATGGTACTATCGAAACTGAAATTATTGGCTCGATAGTAAATTTCATCTGGGCATACAGGGATCCCGAGGAGGCCTTGAAAAAATTATCCGACCCTGAAACAAAAATCGTTTCTCTAACCATTACTGAAGGAGGGTATAATTTTGATTCAAGTACTGGGGAATTCAACCTTTCTCACCCAGATGTTGAACATGATCTCGACAAAAAAAACACACCCAAAACTGTTTTTGGATTTCTAACAGAAGCCGCTCGTCGTAGAATGAACGCAGGGCACACTTCATTCACCGTTATGTCTTGTGACAATATTCAACACAATGGAGATGTGGCAAAAAAAATGTTCCTTTCCTTCGCAAAACATCAGGATTTAGAAGTTTACCACTGGATGTTAAACAATACCACTTTTCCCAATTCAATGGTGGATAGAATCACACCAGTTACAACTGATGAGGACATCAACTATTTACAGAATGAATATAGTATCATAGACAGGTGGCCTGTTACCTGCGAACCGTTCATACAATGGGTTTTAGAAGATCATTTTTCTTCAAATCGGCCGCCGTTAGAAAATGTCGGTGTTCAGCTCGTTGAAGATGTCAAGCCTTATGAAAAAATGAAGCTTCGATTACTGAACGCGGGTCATTCTGTTTTGGGAATTCCCGGATCATTACACGGTCATCCAACTATAGATTCCTGTATGGAGGATCCTGTTTTTCGTGAGTTTATGAGGAAATTCATGGATGTAGAGGCGACTCCAACTTTAGACCCAGTCCCAGGTGTTGAGCTATCCGAATACAAGGATTCATTAGAAGAACGTTTCGGCAATAGAAACATAAAAGATACCGTAGAACGAATCTGTTCTGAATCTTCAGCTAAACTGCCAAAGTTTCTATTCGAGACTATAGCAGATAACCTTAACAAAGAGGGCACAATCGAGATGGGATCTTTTATTGTAGCCTGTTGGTTTTACTATTATCACCAAGGTAAAAATGAGAAAGGCAAGGACCTCACTATTATTGATGAGTTATCAGAACAGTTGAGAAACAACAGCAGTTCAACCGAGAGTTTTATCTCAAGCTCTTCACTCTTCGGAGAACTATCTACTAATAAGAGATTTTTAAAATCCTATTCTAATTGGGCAGAAAAACTAATGAGAGGTGTAAAAGTCAGACAACTGATGCAAGATATCATTTCGGAATAAATAATTTTTATTGCTGCA
>JAYPUW010000015.1:0-10624 GCA_038134285.1 Flavobacteriaceae bacterium | reverse complement strand
AAATAATAGACTAAATAGTCCAAACAGTAGCTTTCGCATGGGTTGATTGTTGTTTGAAGTACAAATATGGCACAATATTCATGAACTACTAGGGTGAAACCCTTAGTAGATCCTTAAAATACACCGATAAACTACCGGAAATCCATAATATTCCGTTAAATAAGGAGCGAATTTACCAATTACCATCCTAAATTAACAATAAGAGAATGCTGCAACCCCTTATTTTACTTAAGTTTGTAGCTCAAACCCAACCGTTATGAATGAGCAGTTCATTCTAAACTTTTTAAGAGAAAACCTCGAGGTATGTCTTCTGCTGGCATTACTAATGAGTTTTGTAATCAATCAATTCTTTTCCAAAAAAGCGCTGATTATTGCAAAACGAAAAGAACTGTTTGCTGAGGTGAACCATCGCAGTTCACACTCTACTCCTATCCCAGCCTTTGGTGGTATTTCATTATTTGTAGTTTTTGTTTGCGCCGCGCTCACCATGGTAGGTATTGGATCATCTCATTCCATTGGTTTTGTAGTCTTATCTGCCTTTATTCTTTTTATGTCAGGATTAAAAGACGATTTAATGGGTACCTCGGCTAGAACTAAACTACTCGTTCAAATTGGAACCGCAGTTCTAGTGCTTCTAAATTCTGAGCTTACCGTTACTCATCTCTCAGGATTCTTTGGAATTGAAGAAGTAACCCCAATAGGTGGGTTTTTAATTTCCTTAGGATTTATCGTATTTCTGGTTAATGCTTATAATCTGATTGATGGTATTGATGGTCTAGCGGGCATTATCGCAATTGTAGCCTTTAGCGTATTTGGTGTTTACTATTATGTAAATGACAACGTATTTCTATCGGTGATTATGGCAGCCATGATTGGAGCCCTAATCAGCTTTTTGACTTGGAACTTTGCAAGCCCTAAACGTAAGATGTTTATGGGAGATACAGGGTCGCTGGTAATTGGATTTATCTTAGCGGTTAATTCGCTCATTATTGTTGCAGGGCAGCCTATAACTCCCGATCCTTTTTTCGTGCCTCAAAACGCCGTAATTTTTATCCTAAGTGTTTTAGTGATACCAGTATTAGATACCCTACGCATTATAGTGATACGTCTATCCAACGGTCAAAAGCCCTGGGTGGCTGATCGCAATCATATGCATCATTTGTTGTTGGATAAAGGGCTCTCTCATAAGCAGGCAACGTTCTGTTTGGGAATGCTGCAGGTGATTGCCATTTTAGGATATATTGGGGTAAATAATTTAGGACCGATTGCGCAGCATTTATTTGTGCTTTGTTTGTATAGTACGTATGCTGCCATGTTCTTTAGTGCGAATGTCACTAGAAAGCTCGGAGAAAATGGACAAGGGTTTCAGAAGCTATCGAGTGTACTAAGAACATTACTGCCCTAAACCGGATTCCATTATCTTTAAGGGTGAGAAGTTTGAAAGGCACCGTTAATAGCCTTAAATTCGCAAAAATAAAAAGGTAAAAAGCCACGAGTGGACCTACCAGCAGTAGTTGAAAGTGGTACAAACGGGACACTATAAAAAGGGATTGACATAAAATTGATTAATCATTTTTTTCAAAGAATGAGTGAGGAGAGATACAAAGAAATACAAGAAGAAATAGAGAGCTACGGCTTCACCATCGTAGCAAAAGACTTTGAGCGCCCATGGGGTGCTTTTTTAGTTATTAAGGAGGAAGAAGCTCAAAATTTTGCGAATCGATTTTTTGATGGAATTGATGTGGATACCCTTCGCGTTGAAGGTAAGCTTAGCCCAAAGATTCTGATTGTAAAACCCGAAGCACGTCTCTCTTGGCAGTACCACCATCGTCGTGCCGAAATCTGGCAGGTTTATAAGGGTGAGGTTGGTATTATACGAAGTGATGATGACACCGAAGGAGAATTGGTGAAGTTTAAGGAAGGTCAACAGGTAAGACTCGCTCAAGGGGAACGTCACCGTGTTATTGGACTAGACGATTACGGGATTGTAGCCGAAATATGGCAGCATACGGACTTAGTTCCATCCGATGAAGAAGATATTGTTCGTGTTCAAGATGATTTTAAAAGAAACTAATGGAAAAGAAAAAAGCAGTGATTGTTTCTGGTTACTTTAATCCTATTCATAAAGGGCATTTGGAATATTTTAATAATGCCAAGGCACTTGCCGATGAGCTTTTTGTGATAGTCAATAACGATCATCAAAGAGCTTTAAAGGGAAGTAAAGAGTTTCAGAAGGAAGATGAGCGAATGATCATCGTCTCAAACATTAAGGCAGTCGATAAAGCGATCCTCTCTATCGATGAGGACCGAACGGTATGTACAACCCTTCAAATGATTGCAGAGAAGTATGGATCTGAATTTGAACTAGCTTTTGCCAATGGTGGAGATCAGAATAATGATACCATTCCTGAGAGACCTGTTTGTGAAAAGGTAGGTATAGCGCTGATTGATGGTCTTGGAGATAAAATACAATCAAGCAGTTGGTTGCTTAGTAGATAAGAATGAAGAAAGTTTTACTCATTTTTGGTACGAGACCAGAAGCCATAAAGATGGCGCCCTTAGTTAAGGAATTTCAAAAAAATGTGTCCGATTTTGAAACGCGAGTTTGTGTAACTGCTCAACACAGAGAAATGTTAGATCAGGTTCTCGAATTTTTTGAGATAAGTCCCGATTATGACCTAGACCTTATGAAACCAGGTCAAAATTTATATGGCCTAACTGCTACGATTATAGAGTCTTTGAAACCTATACTGGAGGAATATACACCTGATTATGTATTCGTACATGGAGACACTACCACTACAATGGCTTCATCTATAGCCAGTTTTTATTCAGGTGCTAAAGTTTGTCATGTTGAAGCAGGTCTAAGAACTTTTAACAAGCTGTCCCCATTTCCTGAAGAAATCAATCGACAAATAGCAGGTAGGGTTTGTGATTATCATTTTGCCCCTACTCCAACTTCAAAAGAAAATCTTCAAAGGGAGAATATCGAGAATGATTCAATTTTAGTTACTGGGAACACAGTAATTGACGCTTTATTGGATAGCGTGAACAGGGTTGAAAATCTTTCAAATCCAACAGTAGATTTTATAAAATCAGAATTGAAAGATGGTCAGGAGGTTATCCTTGTGACTGGACACCGAAGGGAAAATCATGGCGATGGATTTGAACGTATCTGTTTAGCTCTTCGAGCAATTGCAGAAAAAAAACCTGAGGTTAAAATTATCTACCCTGTTCATCTAAATCCAAAGGTTCAAGAACCGGTAAATAGACATTTATCAGACCTGAAGAATATCTTACTTATTGATCCTCTATCCTATCCAGATTTTATATGGCTTATGAATAGATCTAAAATTATAATAACCGACAGTGGAGGCGTTCAAGAAGAAGCTCCAAGTTTAGGAAAACCAGTCTTAGTGATGCGAGATACTACGGAACGTCCAGAGGCTGTGGACGCAGGAACTGTTCTTCTGGTTGGAACTGATAAAGAGTTAATAATAAGCGAAGCTTTAGATCTATTAGAAAATGAAGCTCGTTTTAAATCAATGAGTGAGCTGCATAATCCGTATGGCGATGGGCAAGCATGCAAAAGAATTGTAGAATTTATAAATCAACTGAAATAAACGTGAAATCAGTAGTAACAATAGGACTAGGTTACATAGGCCTTCCTACCTCTGCATTAATTGCTTCTAATGGAGTACCTGTATATGGTGTTGACATCAATCAGAATGTTGTAGATACTATAAATAAAGGTGAAATTCATATTGTGGAGCCTGAACTCGATGGCATAGTCAAAAAAGCTGTTGAAAAAGGATTGCTGAAAGCGGGAACAAAAGCCATACCTAGTGATGTCTATCTGATTGTTGTTCCAACTCCTTTTAAAGGGGATCATGAGCCGGATATATCCTATGTTGAAGCAGCTACAGAAGGAATCATACCGCTACTTAAGGAAAATGATTTGTACATTATCGAATCTACATCTCCAATCGGTACTTCCGAGAAGATGAAGGACTTGATTTACTCAAAAAGACCTGAACTAACTGATAAAATCAACATTGCTTATTGTCCTGAGCGTGTACTCCCAGGAAACGTTATGTATGAATTGGTTCATAACGACCGTGTCATTGGGGGTATTGACCAGAAATCTACAGAAAAGGCAATCAGTTTTTACAGTCAATTTGTAAAAGGTGAATTACACAGAACAAATGCAAGAACCGCAGAAATGTGTAAGCTCACAGAAAATGCGTCTAGAGATGTACAGATTGCTTTCGCTAATGAACTTAGTTTAATCTGTGATAAGGCCGACATCAACGTTTGGGAGCTTATAAAATTAGCCAATAAACATCCTAGAGTGAATATTCTACAACCAGGATGTGGTGTTGGTGGCCATTGTATTGCTGTTGATCCTTATTTCATCACCTCTAATTTCCCATTGGAGTCAAAGATTATTGGAACAGCGAGAGAAATAAATAATTATAAAGCTTTTTGGTGCGTAGAGAAAATTCAAAATGAAACTTTGAAGTTTGAATTAAAAAATAATAGGAAACCAGTAATTGCCATTTGTGGACTAGCTTTTAAACCTAATATTGATGATTTAAGAGAATCTCCTGCAGTATATATTGCTCAAAAGGTCTCTCAGATATATCCTGACAATTTGGTTCATTACGTTGAACCAAACGTAAAAAGTCATGAAAAATTCAAGATATCTGATATTCAGGACGCCTACATTAAATCTGATATAATCATATATCTAGTTGCACATAAAGAATTTTATTTCGAAGACAAAGAAGACAAAATTATAATAGATTTTTGTGGAATAAGAAAGGCTAATGCAAAAGTCTAAATGATTAATTCCTTTTTCAAAATACAATTCGTAAAGGATAGTTTAACGTTAATTACTGGTACATCGTTATCCCAAATATTACCATTAATTGTTTATCCTATTCTAACACGGCTCTATTCTCCCGAAGATTTTGGAATCTTTACTCTTTTCATGTCAATTATTCCTTTCCTTGTGATTTTTGGATCCGGGAGTTATGAGCAGGCTATTATACTAACCACCAATCCGGTAGAAACGATATCACTCTTAAAATTAATTGTAAAACGCAGTACAATCTGGATTACGAGCATTGTAATAGTATCGATATTTCTCTCATTATTTGGTCTATCTAGATTTAATGAAGCATTTACCGTACAATTTATAATCGCATTAGGGTTAGTTGCTATTCTGCACGTTTTTTATAATTGTTTCAATGAATGGTGTGTTTTAAAAAAACAATTTAAATCACTGTCCATATCTAAAATTTATAATTCCTCATTTATTTTATTATTCAAAATACTTGGAAATTTCTTTTCATCATCAGGTTTAATATTTGGTGAATTAGTAGGGAAATTCCTAACAGTTCTCATAGCACTAAAAGTATTTTTCAAAAATAAATCTGCCCTGCAACTGAAAAAGCAAGATTTTAATACCACTGAACTAAAAAAAGTATACCGAAAGTTCCCAAGAATAATGTCTTTCGATCTTTTGATTAATAATCTGAATGGATCTTTACATGTATTTTTTATATCAATTTACTTTTCAAGCAAAGAACTAGGCTTTTTAAGCCTATCACTATCAATGTTAACACTTCCTGTAACTGTCATAAGCGGAGGAATTAAAGATGTATTTAGACAAAAAGCAAGTTTGGTGTTTCAGAAAACGGGTTCATGTAGAGAACTTTACAAAAAATTGTTTTTTCCAATTTTAATTTTTGGATTATTAGGTTTTATTCTATTATACCTCATAATACCAAAAGTGTTTCCGGTCGTTTTTGGTTCGGAATGGATAGTTTCAGGATACTATGCACAGCTTCTAGTGCCCTTTGCTTGTTTAAACTTTATAAGTATGTCTCTTGGGGGAGTATTTGTGATTGCAAATAAACTTCACATTTCATTGTATTGGCAGATTTTTGGTCTAATTACTTCAACAATAGCACTATATTATGGCTGTGTGGTTATTCAAAATTTCGAATCAACTATAAAACTTTTGGTTGTATCTAAATCAATGACCTACATTCTTTATGCACTTCTTTCATACAAATACTCAAAACAATGATAAAAAAGAAGGCGATCTGGTATTTTTTAGGTCTCATTTTATTTAAAATACTCACTGACTTAATTTATCAGCAAATTATTTCAGTTTTATTTGAATATCAAAATTTTGAATACTCACCTTCGTCATTTACCAGCCTTTTGGCATGGTCAGTTCTACTGGCTTATTCACCCCTAATCATTAAAATATTAAATAATAAAGGCTTAGCGAATAGCATAGTGTCGGTTCTTATTCTTGTTTCTTTTATTCCAACGCTAACTATGATAGGCTCCAACAGTAATTATCCTACGGGATATGTCATTCTAATCTTACTTTATTGGCTACTATTTTTGATCGCCATTAACGCGATCCCAAAAATTAGGTTTAGAATTCCTCAATTTTTACGCAAGCTCAATCTTATCAGTTTCATTCTTGCAATTCTTAGTCTAAATGTTTTATATGTCTCATGGAAATACACAGGATTTAGATTGCACTTCGGTCTCTTTAATGTTTATGATATTCGAGCAGAGGCAAGATTGTATAATTTTTCTGCCTTTAATGGGTACTTGTTAACATTTGCAGATAACATTCTTCCCTTAGGATTAGTTTATATGTTGGATAAAAAGAAATGGATGTCTGCAATTGTACTATTCCTGGTAATATATTTAAATTTTAGTATCACAGCGACTAAACAAATTTTCTTTCTCCTCCTTCTAGCTATAATTGGTTATTATTTCATCACTAGTCTTAGGCTTTCTAAATATATTTTCTTGGGCTTTTTAGTTCTAATGACAGCTGGAATTATTGAATATTTAATTTTCGATTCTTATCTAATATCTATACTGTCAACGTATAGAGTATTTTTTATTCCGTCTAAGCTTCACTTTGTTTACTACGACTTCTTTTCAGTGAATGAACTAGATTATTTCAGACAATCATTTTTAAAATTCATAACAAATTCTCCATATAAAGAAAATATTGGATTCTTGATGGGTTATCATGACATAGGTGATATAACTGCAAGAGCTAACAATGGTCTATTCTCTGACGCATATTTTAATATGGGGCTACTTGGTGTTTTTATATTTCCGTTTATAGTTACGTTTTTAATAAAATTAATAGAAGGTGCTTCTCATGGAATTAATGAGAGATTGTTGTTTATTGTAGTCGTAAGCTATTCATTTGTTTTTTTAGGTTTACCCTTCTCAACAATTTTATTTTCCGGCGGATTAATACCTCTTACTCTATTCTTATATTTAATTCCAAGAGAGCAAACAAGTAGCTAATGAAAAATAAAATATGTCATGTTATTAGTGGTTATTATAGAATGGATGCCAGAGTATTTCTCCGACAATGTATGTCACTAAAAAATGCGAATTATGAAGTTACCATTCTTACTAACGATGGAAGTGGCGATGAAATAATTAATGGTATTAAGTTTTATGATTGCGCAAAAAATAAATCTTCAAGATTCAAAACTTTATTGTTTTCAAAAAAACAATTCATAGAAAAGGCAATTGAAATAAACGCAGATATTTACCAACTGCATTCGCCTGAATTGATTCCCTTGGGTCGCTACTTAAAAAAAACTGGTAAAAAGATAGTTTACGATGCTCATGAAGATTTACCAAGACACATTTTAGAAAAAGAATGGTTACCTGTCTTTACACGTCCAATAATTTCGAAGCTAACAGAATATTATTTAAATAATTCTTTAAAAAAGTTCGACTTTACAATAACACCTCATAGCCATGTTTTTAATGACTTAAATAATAGAAAAATCAAAGTCGAATTGATAGAAAATTTTCCTTTAATCAAGGAAGAAGAAGTGTTTTCTGAAAAACATTACTTGGACAGAGATAATATAATCTGTTATACTGGAACAGTGTATTCCTACAGCAATCAAAAAACTATTTCAACAGTGATCAAACAATTTCCTAAATTAAAATACCAGATCGCCGGTTATATTGATGTTGGCCAATTAGAAATGTTAAAAACAAATATACCATCTCAATTTAAATTTTTTGGAAGACTAAACCCTAAGGAGTTAAGTGATTTTTACAAGAAATCAAGAATTGGTATTGTGGTCTATGACTACTTACTCAATTTAGGGTACAACCTTGGTTCTTACGGTACAAATAAAATATTTGAATATATGGAAGAAGGATTACCCATTATTTGTACGGACTACAAGCTATGGAAGGAAATTTGCAATAAATATAATTGTGGAATATACGTCCCTCCTAATGATGAGAAAGCACTCTTCGATGCCATAAATAAATTAGTACAAAATCCACAAAGAGCCTATCAAATGGGGTTGAATGGAAAAACCGCCATCAAATTGGAATACAATTGGACGAACGTTGAAATCAAATATCTCAAAGTATTTAAATATATATGAAAAAAGCATTTATTACCGGTGTAACAGGGCAGGACGGATCATACTTACTAGAGTTTTTACTAGATAAGGAGTATGAGGTTCACGCGATTATTAGAAGAAGTTCGATTTTTACTACCTCTAGAATACCGAAAAAATATTGGGAACATAAAAATTTTCATGCTCATCACGGCGACCTTACTGACTCAAGCAATCTTCACTCATTAATAAGTAAAATTCAACCTGATGAAGTTTACAATTTAGCTGCCCAATCACATGTTGCTGTATCTTTTGAAGTTCCTGAATATACAGGTGAGGTGGATGCTATAGGGACAATACGTTTATTGGATGCAATAAAAGACTCAGGAGTAAAAACGAAATTTTATCAGGCTTCTACCTCAGAACTTTTTGGAGGAATTCCGGGGACCGAGCCACAAAATGAAAAAACACCTTTTTATCCGAAATCACCATATGGGGCGGCCAAACTATATTCATATTGGGTAACGGTAAATTATCGTGAATCATATGGCATGTTTGCTTGTAATGGGATTTTGTTTAATCATGAATCTCCTAGAAGAGGTGAAACTTTCGTTACAAAGAAAATAACACAAGCAGTTGCAAATATTCATAAAGGGAATCAAGAAATATTAGAATTAGGAAATCTTGATGCCAAAAGAGACTGGGGGTATGCCAAAGATTACGTAGAAATGATGTGGTTGATGCTTCAACAAGATAACCCTGAAGACTTTGTTGTAGCCACAGGAAAATGTTACACCATCAGATATTTTACTGAACTCGCATTTAAACATATTGGGGTTGAACTTAAATGGGAAGGTAAAGGTGTTAATGAGGTAGGAAGAGATGTGAAAACCAATGAAGTAAAGGTAAAAGTAAATCCGAAATATTACAGACCCGCGGAAGTTGAATTATTACTTGGAGATCCATCAAAGGCCAAAAAAATCCTAGGGTGGACATCTAAAACTAGTATCGAAAAGCTGGCAGAAATAATGGTAAAATATGATTTAAAATACAATAATTATGGATTTGATTAAATGGATTTGCTATGTACAATGATTTCAATGTAATTAATTCTAAAATCTTCCCTGGAGAAGTTCAAATTATAAGACCGGATATATTTCATGACAACAGGGGTATACTTTTTACAGATTTTCTTGATGACTATTTTCAAAAGTCGTTTAGTCCATCATTAAAATTTATACACAGTAAAAATGCCATAAATAACGCAAAAGTTCTAAGGGGTATACATGGTGATTTTGAATCTTTTAAACTTGTTCAATGCTTATACGGCTCAGTATTCCAAGTTGTTGTTGACTGTCGAAAAGATTCCAAAACATTTTTAAAACATGAAACTTTTGAATTAAAGCACAATGAACCTAAAATGGTATTATTACCTCCTGGCTTCGGAAATGCATTTTTAGTGACTAGTCATGAAGCTGTATATAACTATAAACTTGCTTATGCAGGAAGTTATAATGATTATGACCGGCAATTTACTTATAAATGGAACGACCCTAAAATAGGCGTAAATTGGCCCATAAATAATCCAACATTATCAAAAAGAGATCAATAAAACTATGAGAGAAATTAGAAACAGTAAGGGGGAAATCATGTGCATTGTATATAAAGATGAGGACTGGACCGAAGGACTTAATTTTATAACCGATGACAGCTTATTCATTCAAGTAGGAAGTTGGTGGTATCAAAATGGCAAAAAATTAGCGAAACATCAACACAATATCGTACCACGAGAAGCGAACATAACTCAAGAAATGGTTTATGTAAAATCTGGTTCTATGTTAGCTTCGGTATTCGATAACGATTTAAATTTAATTGAAGAACTAGTTCTTAAAATGGGAGATTTAGCAATTATGGTAAATGGAGCCCATGGATATAAAATATTAGAAGATAATACTAAGATTATCGAAGCTAAAAACGGACCCTTTTTAAGTGTTGAAATCGATAAAGTTAAATATGAGTAACAAAGATATTTTTATTCATAAAGATGCCGAATTTAAATATGAGCCAGAACTAAAAGATCACATCGCTATAGATAAAGGGGTGTATTGTACCGTACGTTCAAAAATTGGTTCCTATGTACATATTTCACCATATGTCAGCATTATTGGTGGAAAAAATGCTGAATTTATTGCTGA
>JAYPUW010000014.1:7990-26372 GCA_038134285.1 Flavobacteriaceae bacterium | reverse complement strand
ATTTATGGTTTGTTATGATTAAAATAATATTTTTAATTGCAAAAAGCAATAAATATTTACTTAATAATGTTTAGATATGAAAAACACTACGCTTGCACTCATTGCATTTTTTATAATGGTAATAAGCTCGTGTACCGACCCGGACAAATGCTATATCTACGTAACGGATGATAGAATAGAGGTGCCTTGTAATTGACAATACAGGCTATCCCTGAATCTCGAAAGTTGCAACCGCTTTAAATCCATGTAAAAAAAGAAAAAGCCATCGAAAATCGATGGCTTGTCTAAGTTGGCTCCCCCTGTTATTCAAAGCTGCAGCACAACTAAATATTTAATATAGTGACATGAAGTAATCTCCTTCATCGGAATACATATCCATAGAAGATCCATCCTTTATAAAATACCAATTTTTATATTCACCACTATTCATAATTATCTTACTGCCAGACTCTGTATAAGTTCCACTGTCATCAAAGTACATTCCACCAGCCGAACCTGACAGGGAAAATCTTTTTTCGTCTAAGAAAAGTATAAGATTGGTGTTGAAATTCACACCTGCTATATTACTACTTCCAGACCACTCTGATTTGGAAACTGCTGATGCAGGCGCTACTGACCCAGATCCTGTCTCTGTTGAAGAGGAATTAGAATCCTCGGATCCGAACGCAAGAATCACGAATACAAAAACAATGATTACAGATAAAATATTTTTAAACATCTTTATTGTATGATTTTAGATTAGTTAAATTCAAAAAATTCCTGGGAACTTGAAATTAAATGCTAAAATCAAAAATTCCAGAAAATAATATAGTTAATTATAAGACCTTAGGTAAGAGATGTAAATCTGACCAGTAAAAACAAATACTACAGTCATAATCCATATCACAATTTCCTAGCAATCAATTTAAAAATGATTTCATTAGAAATGTAATATGTTACACACAAACGTTTGACTTTTACATTAAATATGAACTTTAAAATAAACGTCTATCGATTATTTTTTCTTTTAGCTCGAGTTCCCTGGAGTAAGATTACAGCTAATTTGTTTTATTCGGACTGGGAACCAGATTGCTTAATTAGCCAACCACCAATCCCCATCATTGCCCATGCGCCATACATTGAGATAAGATTTACACCTACTACGTACTCTAGCCATCCCGATTCAAGACCACTAACAATCCATAAGATTATATCTGATAATCCTAATAGTATTAAAATAATTCCTAAAATTTTCATAATAAAATATATATTAAATGTTTAACAATTTCAACGATTCTATTCGATCCTGTAGACTTGGATGTGTTTCGAAAAGGTATAATTTTTTTCTATTATGGATTTTCGAAAATACCAATGAATCTCTTTTTTCTTCTTTTTGCTGTGGGACTACTCCAAGAGAGGAGAGGGCTGATATCATTTTCTGTTTTCCGACCAGTCTAGCTGAAAATTCATCCGCTGCGTATTCTCTTTTTCTAGAAACATAAGAGATGAATAAGTAGGCTAACATCATGAAAAGTATTTCCAGAATCCAAACCAAAATCCAATATCCCCAAACACTTAATCCAAACCCATTATTTCTATTCTTACCAGCCAAGTAATTGTCAATTAAATTGGCGACTATTCTTGCCGCAAAAATGACAAACGCATTAGCTAAACCCTGAAGCAAAGTCATTATGACCATATCCCCTGAAACTACATGACCTATTTCGTGTGCTATTACACCTTCAATTTCATCCTCGTTCATATGATCTATAAGTCCTGATGAAAATGCGAGAAGTGAATTATTCTTTGAAGGTCCTGTAGCAAAAGCGTTAATCTCACTGCTTTCATATATTCCGATTTGCACTTTATCGATACCAGCAGTTTGGCATAACTCTAGACATTTATTGTATAGAAACTGTTGCTTTTCATTCAATCCCGATTTGTTATCTATTATAACAACCCCATACCATGTTTTAGCAATCCAAATGCTTAAATAAAGGTTTATAAAGGCCGCTCCCATTCCAAATATGAGGCAGGCAATTGCGAAACCACTCCAAGTACTTCCATCAATACCGAGAAATACCATTAGAATTGAAAGGACAAACAATATCAATAGATTTGTTATAAATAGGAAAGCATATTTTTTCATTCTTCGAAAAATTAAATTCTCAAATATTTTAGACACACAATTTAAGAATTAAATTGTAACAAAAACCAATTATTTAAAATTTCTCACATGAATAAGATTTTTTCATTATGCAAACAGATTGTGGCATCACGATTATTTAATCGATTTATTACATGGGTTATTTTATTCGCAGGCATTTTGGTTGGCATTGAAACTTATGAAGAGGTGTCAACGGAATATCATGAAATATTCCAAACTCTGAATAAATTAATTCTGATAATTTTTTGTTTTGAAGTGGTTGTACGAATACTAAAAGAAGAATATCAACCTTGGAATTATTTTAAAGATGGGTGGAATGTATTTGATTTTCTGATTGTTGTATCGGTTTTCCTGCCTTTTGGAGGTAGTTCCTTGGCTGTTCTACGATTACTTCGATTATTACGAGTTTTGAGATTACTCAAAGCGCTTCCGAAGCTTCAGTTGTTAGTAAATGCGCTTTTACGTAGTATACCGTCCATGGGATATGTATCCTTATTATTACTTCTGTTATTCTATATTTATGCTGTAGCAGGTGTAACTTTTTTTGGACAAAATGATCCTATTCATTTCCGTGACTTACAAATAGCCTTGCTTTCATTATTCCGAGTTGTTACTCTTGAGGATTGGACAGATATAATGTATATCAATATGTATGGTTGCAGTAATTATGGTTACTTGGATGCAACAAATTTGTGCACAAATTCCAATGCATCGCCATTAGGATCGGCACTTTTTTTTGTTTCGTTTGTATTATTCGGCACTATGATCATTTTAAACCTTTTTATAGGTGTCATAATGACCGGTATGGAGGAAGCGAAACAGTCACTATCCGAAGAAAAATAGTTTTAATAAGAATGATCTTCGTGATGTTTATGGCATCCTGCTTAAAACCTAGTTAATAGTCATTAAAACCTCGGCAAAAACATGATTTGCTATCATAACTATATCTAGCTCCAAGATCATTCCAATAGTAATTGCAATCTGCCAACATGCTACCATTCTCTCTCGCCGCACTTTGACCACCTCTATAGCTGTTCATGTCGGAACATTTATCCTTAGAAGAAGATGAGTTATTTGCACAGGATGATATAAGAAATAGCATGAAGAGGATTAAAACAATTTGATTTTTTGATTCCATAATAAAATTTATAAACAACCTCTATTAAATGCCTCACTAACCCTTTGTTGTTTTTGAGTCTCTGTGAGACGATTTGAATAATTTTCACATCTAGTTTGTAGACTCTCATCGTAGAGGTATGTACCTACATTCATTGCGTTTTGCGTACAGTCACATATGTCAGGACCACCACTCGGAAGACTATTTCCAGATGAAGTGCTTGATGAACTTGAAGGATCTTCATCTACTGAGCCAGATGCTAGTAAAACAAAAGCACTGAATACAGTTATTGATAAAAAGATTTTTTTAATTTTCACGATTAACGTTATTTGAGATTTTTACTGTTTTCTTTTCTAAAGAACAAAATACTTAGAAAAAAACCAAATATTTGTAGAAATAAATCATTTATATCAAACGTACCTGTTAATAAATTAAAATATTGTAAAATTTCAGGTATTATACTCAAAGATAATGGAATCATCAGCCAGTATTTCAGACTTGAACTATGTCTCCAAATAAGTATAAATGACGTAGTAAAAGAATAGGTCCACAAGCCGTCGGGTAGTGCGTAATAAAACCAATCCGGAAATAAAATATAGTTTTGAAAAGCAGATCTCATTTCGAGTATAGAGCCTAATAATCCAATGTATTCGAACCAATTAAACATTTTTAGAGTTAGAGGCCTAAATAAAACATAAATTAACCCTCCTATAAGTAATGGTAAAACACAATTAAGACTAATTAATATGCCTAAGTTCGATTTGGGATTATAAGAGTTTCTAGTTTTATCCATTCTTGGATTTATATTTTATAATTTCATAAGAATTTAAAAAATATAATCTAATTGAGAAGTTTAGTGTCAAGGATTTCAATATCAGAATGAACTGTGGAATTTTGCCCTGATTTCTCGAAAAACTTGATTTGGTGGACAAAATCGTGGACAAATAAAAAGCCCGAATCAAATGATCCGGGCTTTGTCAGTCTTTGTAAAGCCTTTCAAATACAAAGGCTAAGCTTTTGCTCCACCTGTTATTCAAAGTTGCAGCACAACTCAATCTAATTGTGAATTAGGTTTGTTTGCATAATCGATTATTAAACTAAAGGAGCCTCCTTTTGATTATATTGTTGATTTAAGTCGTGCAAACTTGTACTTCCTAGGATTTCTAAAGTCTTGTCTCTAACATTTTCGAACATCCCTTTGATTTTACAATTTTTCTCGTCGCATTCTTCACAAGATTTATAATAGTTTAATGACACACAGGGTAACATAGCTACCGGTCCGTCCATGATTCGCATAATTTCAACTATATAGATCTCTTTAGGATCTCGTAATAATGCAAATCCACCCTTTTTTCCACGTTTACTGTGTAAAATCTTATTGTTACGAAGGTTACGTAATATACTTTCCAAAAACTTTCTTGGGATGTTTTCGTCTCGAGCTATTGATGAAGTCAAAACGGTTTCATCACCATTATTTTTTGAAATATAAATCAGTGCTTTTAATGCGTATTTACACTTTTTGGAAATCAAAATCAGAAATTATAAATCAAATTTAAAATTTAAAATTTATATAAATCCTACTTATTTAGTAGGATATTAATGTAAGACGTTATAGTTTTGCCGAACTACAAATTCGAGGATGATAGTAGAACGAATATTTTTAAGAACAACCACCCATGCTCAGAGTTTAGATCAGGATAAACTAACTAGGAGTTTTATCAAGTCTTTCAGTTGGAGAGTTATTGGAACCATTGACACTATTTTCATTTCTTTTTTTGTTACTGGAAAAATAGATTTTGCTTTGTCAATAGGTATGATTGAACTCATTACTAAGATGGGCTTGTATGTTCTGCACGAACGTTTATGGAATAGAGTTTCATGGGGGAAAACCAAGAATTGACGATATTAGGACATCTTCAGTCATTGAACAATATAGTGGGTCAATCGAAGAATTTGAGTTTTCTATTTTCTTTGGCTATCGAAGCAAAATTTGGTAGAATATGTTTTTCTACTTCTCTTGGTCAAGAAGATCAAGTTTTGACTGATCATATTTTCACCAATAACCTAGATATTGATGTATTTACTTTAGATACAGGACGACTTTTTCAAGAGACTTATGATGTTTTGTCCTCATCCCAAAAAAAATACAGTAGATCGATTCGAACTTGTTTTCCAGATCACAAGGAAGTCGAAGAATTAGTTGCTAACCAAGGAATTAATGGATTTTATGATTCTGTGCAAAACCGAAAAGATTGTTGTTTTGTCAGAAAAATAAACCCTTTAAAACGGGCATTAAAGTCTTATGCAGTTTGGGTAACAGGCTTATGTGGTGAACAATCAGAAAATCGATCACATTTTAAGGTATTTGAATATGATCCTCAATTTGAAATTATCAAATTTAATCCCTTAATGAATTGGACACGTCAGGAGGTATTAGACTATTTGAAATCCTTTAATATTCCACAAAATAGCTTGCATAATCAGGGATATGTCAGCATTGGATGTGCTCCTTGTACACGAGCAGTGAAAGTAGGAGAACCTTCACGAGCAGGCCGCTGGTGGTGGGAATCCAGCCACAAAGAGTGTGGCCTTCATTTATCAAAAGAATAAGTAATGGATGTATTGCAGCATTTAGAAGAGGAATCTATCTACATCATGCGAGAGGTTATGGGTCAATTTGACAATCCCTGTTTACTTTTTTCAGGGGGTAAAGACTCTATCACGCTTGTTCGATTAGCAGAAAAGGCATTTGCGCCATCAAAAATACCATTTCCTTTAGTTCATATTGATACTGGGCACAACTTTCCTGAAACATTGGAGTTTAGAGATAATTTGATCAATTCTCTGGATGCTCAGTTGATTATTGCTTCTGTACAAGATGATATTGACGCAGGCCTGTCTCAAGATGAATCTGGTCGATATGCAAGTCGAAATTCATTACAAACCACTACACTACTAAACGCGATAGAAAAGTATAAATTTGATGCATGCATTGGTGGAGCCAGAAGAGACGAAGAAAAAGCGAGAGCTAAAGAACGTATTTTTTCTGTCCGAGATGATTTTGGACAATGGAATGAAAAGTTGCAACGTCCTGAGTTATTTGATATGTTAAATGGTAGTATTCATAACGGAGAAAATGTTCGTGTATTTCCAATAAGTAATTGGACAGAACTTGATGTTTGGAATTATATAAAAAGAGAACGTTTACAAATACCTTCACTTTATTATGCGCATGAGAGAAAGATTTTTAACAGAGAGGGTTTGTGGATTCCTTGCTCTGATTACGTAGATATTGGAGAAAAGGATGAGGTTATTACCGCAAACGTTCGCTTTCGAACAGTTGGGGATATGACTTGTACCGCTGCGGTATTGTCAGATGCTTTTGAGCTCGACAATATTATCCATGAAATTAGAAGCTCGACATTTTCAGAACGTGGAGCTCGTATTGATGACAAACGGTCAGAGGGTGCTTTAGAAGAGCGCAAGAAAATAGGATATTTTTAATATGGATATTCTAAAAATAGCAACTGCAGGCAGTGTAGATGATGGCAAAAGCACACTAATAGGGAGGCTTTTGTATGAGACAGATTCTTTAAAGTCAGACCAGTTAGAACATATTAAAAATAAAAGCGAATCAAGAGGTTATGATTATTTGGATTTATCTCTTGCGACAGATGGATTACTTACTGAAAGAGAGCAAGGAATAACTATTGATGTATCCCATATCTTTTTTTCTACACCAACTAGACGATTTGTAATAGCGGATTCACCAGGCCATGAAGAATACACTCGCAACATGGTAACTGGCGCATCAAATGCTAGAGCTTCAATACTGTTAATAGACGCAAGAAAAGGCATCGTAGCCCAAACTAGGCGCCATTTATATATTAATCGTTTACTTGGAATCCGCCATTTGATTTTTGCGATCAATAAAATGGATTTAGTCGATTTCGATCAAAAGCGATTTATTGAGATAAAAAATCAGATTGAAACATGGATTAAAAGTGTGTCCATGAAGGTAAAAACGATTGATTTTGTGCCAATTTCAGCCTTAATGGGAGATAATGTTACTATTGTTTCAGAAAGGATGAATTGGTATCGCTCGTCTACTCTTCTTGAAATTTTAGAAAATCTTTCTACAGAAATCTATCCACAAAAGGATAATGTGTTACAGGTACAATATGTTTTACGCCCAAAAACTGAAAAGTATCATGACTATAGAGGATTTGCAGGAAAAGTCAATTCGGGCTCTTTTCAAGTAGGTGATAATATAATAGTATATCCTACTGGACGATCTAGCCAAATAAAAAGTATCGAAAAGTATGGTGTTTTAGTCGAAGATGCCCAAGTAGGAGAAAGCAGAACAATCCTTCTCAAAGATGAAATAGACATTTCTCGTGGAAATTCTATTGTCAGTGCTAATCACGACTTGCAAATTTCTAAACAACTAAAGGCAGAAATATGTTGGATGCAGGATTCAAAACTTGTCGTAGGAGCAAAGTATTGGATACAACTTGGTATTCAAAAGGTTCAAACTAAAATTAAATCGATTAATCATCGTTTGAACCTAGAAGAGTTAAATCATGAGAAGGCTACTTCACTAGGTTTGAATGATATTGGAGAAATTGAATTGATTACTGCTCAAGAAATTGTATATCAGTCTTTCGAAAAAAACAAAAATCTTGGTTCATTTATACTGATAGATTCATTAACCAACAATACTGCTGGTGTTGGCTTTATACGATAGTCATTGATGGGCTGAAAAACAGAAATATCATCCAATGAAACTCAGTATACTAATCCATTGTCCTGACAAGAAGGGAATCATTAGTGAAACTACAAATTTCCTTCATAAAGCTGGAGGAAATATTGTTTACTTAGATCAATTTGTAGATCGTGAAAGGGATATCTTCTTTATGCGTATTGAGGTAGTTTTAGAAGAAAGCTTTTCAAAGACTTCCTTCAAAGAAAAGTTTGAGCAGGAAATTGCTATACCTCACAAGATGAGTTATGATATTCATGATTCTTTAAAAAAAGTAAGGATGGGAGTTTTTGTTTCTAAATACAACCATTGCCTTTATGATATTCTGGCAAGATATCAAGCTGGTGATTGGAATGTTGAGATACCATTTGTTGTTTCAAATCACCCTGATTTAGAAGCTATAGCACAACAATTTAACATCCCCTATTTCCATGTGCCAATAGCCAAGGATAATAAGAGGCAGGCGGAAAAGATACAGCTACAACTCTTAAAGGAGTTCGAGATTGATTTTATTGTATTAGCAAGATACATGCAAATCATTTCTTCTGAGATGATTCAAGCTTATCCGAATAAAATTATCAATATTCACCATTCCTTTTTACCTGCTTTTGCTGGTGCAAAGCCTTATCATGCGGCATATGATAGGGGGGTTAAAATTATTGGTGCTACCTCACATTATGTGACTGAGGAATTAGATGCCGGACCTATTATTGAACAAGACGTCACCTTCGTATCGCATGTCCATTCTGTGCATGATTTCATCTTAAAGGGAAGAGATTTAGAAAAGATTGTATTATCCAAAGCAATTACTAAGCACTTGGATAGAAAAACTATTATTTATAACAACAAAACAGTAATCTTTTCCTAAATCCGAGAATTAGACTGATTTTCTTGTTGTTTAGTCAGAATTACCTCTGAACGTAGATGCAACCGCCTAACACCTTGTAGAAAAAGAAAAAGCCATCGATTTTCGATGGCTTGTCTAAGATGGCTCCCCCTATTATTCGAAGTTGCAGCATTATAAATCCAAATTGGATCGAGCTCTACATAATTTCGTTTCTGTTTAAATGCCGTTCATGATTATTTTTTCTTTTTTTGTAGGAAATTGAAATCATGCAAAACATAATCAATGTTTTCAAACAAGTCGGTGGACTCTCCTCACAAAATGAGCAAATTCTAATTAGTTCTATTAATAAAATCACCTTCCCGCCTAAAGTTGTTCTTCAAAAGCAAGGTGAGGTTTCAGATAAAATATATATCGTAGAAAAGGGCATCGTTCGAACCTTTTATTATAAAGACGGTAAAGATGTTACTTATTCAATTGCCACTCAAAACGATTTTGCTGGTTCTATGTCCAGCTTCTTCATGCAAAAGCCAAGCAATAAGATGGTGGAAACTTTAGAGGAATCGGAATTATGGGAATTAGAATACCATAAGCTGGAATCACTTTTTGAAGCAAATCAGGAATTGAGTAGAATAGGAAGAATGTTCACGAATTATGGGATTTCCGTTATGGAAAAAAGATTTGACGATATGATGTTTTATACGGCCAAAGAGCGCTATGATATTTTAATGCAAGAGCGCCCAGATCTCATCCTAAAAGTGCCTTTAAGTATGATTGCATCATATCTTGGCGTTACTCAAGAAACATTGAGTCGAATTAGAAAGTAGAATTTGACATTTGTCAAAAGGAATTTCACCTCAAGGGGTTAAATTGAAAGTGTAAAAACCATACTGCCATGCTTTCAAAAATTGAAATATTTTCGAGAATTTTTCTTGGGCTCATACTCTTTGTAATAGGCCTCAACAAGTTTTTTTATTTTTTACCGACACCACCTCCAGATGATTTCATCAAAGCCTTAATCAATACTGGCTATATGTGGGAATTAGTTGGAATTACTGAAGTTGTCGCTGGTATTTTACTATTAATCAATAAATGGAAAGGTTTTGCCTTGATTTTTTCGGCAATAATCTCGGTAAATATTGTTCTGTATCGTTCCATGTTAGATTCAACAGGTATCGAATTGGCTCTACTGGTTGCCACATTCAATATTCTATTAATGTACTTTAATTGGTCGAGCTTTAAATCTTTGTTTCAAAATTAAGCGAGACCTTTTTTTATTGAGTTGCAACCGCGTTAAGACCTTGTAGAAAAAGAAAAAGCCATCGAAAATCGATGGCTTGTCTAAAATGGCTCCCCCTATTATCAGAAGATGCAGCAAAACAACTCCTTTAAACAAACTGTTTATAAGTGAACTAATCCAATGAAATCAACGAAAGAGGTTGTATTACTCATAAAGATTCCAATATAATTTCTATGAAAGTAGGAATTCTAGACCTTCTGTAATTCCTTGTCCTAAAATATTATGATGAGTTCTATCTGGTAAGATTTTAATATCATAGCCCCCAAAACTAGAACTGTGCTCTAAAACTATGTCCTTAAGTTTTTCTACATTACTTGTCATTTTAGCTTTCTCTCCTCCAATTTCTTCCTCTTTCCCTCCAACATAAACTGCCAATTTCCCTCCAAACCTAAAATCATTATCTAATCCATTCCTTAATGCTTTTATTAATTGGTGCTGCTTAAACCAAATGGAAGGACTTAAGGCCAAAATACCATAAAACGAATTGGGAGACTTGAGCATCGTATTTAACGCAAAGAGCCCACCCAATGAATGCCCAAAAAGAATTGATTTAGCGGCATCAACATTAAATCGCTCTTCGATTAAGGGTTTTAATGTGCCTATTAAAAACTCTCTAAAATCAGGTGCCCCACCTACACTTTCTGGTCCTAGAGTTTCATCCCAACGTGAAGTGAAGTTTTGGTCGGGAGGTGTGAGATCATGCAATCTATAAAGTTCACTAGCAGCCATTTGATCTTCATATGCTATACCAATCACCATAATTGGACTCAATCCTCCCCACTGTAAATACCTGGCGATATTGGAAAACATACCAAATGCATATCCTCCATCATTAACATATACTGGTATAGGTTTAAGTCCTTGTTTCATTAACTCCAAACTAGGGTCATCTGCATGGGGGTGTGATATTTGTATTCTGAAAGTGCGATTTGCAGGTCCAGATAACAAAAATTCCTCTGTATTATAAATAGTTGCCAGGCTTGTAGCTTTCGTATCACTTTTAGTTGTTGTCGAATAAGAACAGCCTGCCATAGTTCCTAATACAGCAGTTGAACTTACTTTTAAAAAATTTCGGCGTGATTTCTTATATTCCATTAAATAGTATATTTCTTAATCTAAACAATAGTCGGATGTATGAGTATTCCTACATCCGACGTTGGTTTTTAGAAAATAAACTAAACTTAAACTCTACTCTTTGTCAGATAGTTTTCTTAGAGTAAAACTTTGTGTTAAAATTGCGCAGTTAAAGAAATTCCAATTGTTCTAGGACGAGATATCGTGCCATAAGAAAAGAAATTACTTATAGATTCAATCCCAATGGTATTTGTGAAATTTTTAGCATAAGCTTGAATCACATAATTCTTAAATGATATGCCTGCATTCAAATTAAATGTGTTATACCCGTCCATGGTTGTTCGAATTTCCCCTAAATCGCTAAGACGATCTCCAACATGTCTCCAAGACCCTCCAATATTAAAGGTCGAATTATTGTTGCTTGGAAACTCATAATTTATGTATCCACCATGCGTTAAATCTGCTGTATTTGGGAGCTTATCCCCTTTTACAGCTCCAACAGCAGGCGCATCTTCGTCAAGCTTTGCATCAAGTGTACCGAGATTAAAACTTAATGTTAACATATCATTAGGTTTTGCAGTTACAGCAAGCTCCAATCCTTTGCTACTTGCCTTACCGCCATTACCTGTATATGCAAATCCGTCATCAGAAATTTGACGAATTTGAACATTGTCCCAATCAATATAAAAATAAGTCAGGTCAAAAAATAAGCGGTTATTAAAAGCTGTTGTCTTAATTCCAATTTCATTATTTGTTAGTTGATCTGACTCATACTCAACTTTTGCACCACCTTCAATAGCTGCTGGGGTAAGTGAGTTAGGACCGCCAGGGCGGAAACCTTGAGCGGAACGGACATAAATCATTGTTCCATCTGAAATGCGCCAACGAGGAGAAAGCATAAATGTGGTTGCATTATCTTTAGAATTAACATGTGGATAAACCAAATCCTCCCCTCCATTAAACATCCACAGGCCACCTAGAGTTTGATCGAAATCCGTCTCATTGTGCGAGTAACGAACACCTCCTGTAACATCAAAATTTGGACCTAGATAGTACGTGAGTTCACCATAACCTGAATATTGTTTAAATTTTGATTGCCAATCAGATGAGAACATGTTTGCTGGTGTTCCTTGGCCTTCTGCCCAGCTTGGCACTTCGGTACCTGGTGTTCCATCTGCCTTAAGCCCTTGTTCTAAGCTTGTTAAAAAAGACTTTTCTCCTGTCATAAATAAACCAAGTGCCCATTCAAATTTGCCATTATCCAAAGATGAAAGTCTAAGTTCTTGGGTCCATTTAGCTGTTTCCATTTGGTATTGCTCTGGAAAAGTTACTACTCCAGTAAATCCTGAATCTGCACCTCCCTCAATACGGGTCCAATCAAGCCCGTTGCTATTTGCCATTAAATTATAGGCAGTTGTTGATGAAAGAATTGCATTGCCAAGGTTGTATTTAAATGTAAGTGCGTACAATTGCAGCTTAGATTCTCGGTTCTCTGGAGAAAAACGTTCTTGCTCATAATCATCGAACACAGTTGTGCCATTTTCTCTATCTATACGTACAGTTGTTGGTCCCCCAGCTTCGACATTCTGAAACATTGCGGTGGCCCTTAAAGATAGGTTGTCACTAAGATTTGAAAATAAGTTGAGTCGTGCCCCTAAATTGTCAATACCATTTATATCTTTCTCTCCGGTTCCTATATTATCAATAAAGCCTGGGTCTTTTCTTGTGAAACCACTTACTCTAAGTGCCGTTTTCTGACTAATTGGAAAATTTGCAGAAGCATCTATCCCGGACCCAAAACCACCATTACTAGAAGAGGAGCTTCCTATCCTTACGTCATAAGATGCTTCACCATCCAGGCTAGGTGTTTTAGTAACATATTTTAATAATCCTCCTAACGAGTTAGCTCCGTACCGTGTACCATGTGGCCCACGTAATACTTCAAGGCGATCTAGATCAAATACATTCACATCTGGTCTGTTGAATGATCCAACCGAAAGAGCAGTCGAAGATCCCACTGGCACATCATCGATATAGGTTGCTACCGTTGCGCTCTGTTGATAAGTAGATGTACTTGTACCACGTAAGATAACTTGACGGTTTGAAGGCCCATTACCAGTAAAACTAATATTGGGAATCTGACCAACAAAATCATCAAATTGAGCAATATTTTGTTGTGCTAATTGAGCTTCTGTAAGTGCCGTAATTGAAGAGGCTACATTTTGCAATTTTTCATTACGAAGTGAAGCTGTTACAAGCACTTCATTTAGCTTGGCACTATCCTCAACTAATGTTACATTTATTACATTTGAAGTACCTACTGTTCTTACTTGCGGAGAAAAACCAAGATAACTAAATTCAAGCACCTCTCCCTCATTCGCCGTTATTTCATAGCTTCCATTAAAATCGGTAACAGTTCCCCTAGTTGTTCCTTTCACTATAATATTTACACCAAGTAACGGTTGACCATTATTATCAGTAATCTTACCCGTAATCATTAGCTGTACCTTGTCATCATTTCGTGTGACAATATTTTGGCTTATGACAATGACATTATCCTCAATTATTTTGAAATCATAATTGTTTTTTAACAAACTCTGCTCTAATAATTTTAAGACAGTAGTTTCTTCTTTCTGCAAACGGATTTTTTTAGAAGCTTTAAAAAAATCTCTTGGGTAAATGAAATCATAATTTGTTTGTGTTTTTATAATGTCAAATACCTGATCAATTGTTACTAATTGATCTTTCTCTATGAAAACCTTTTCTTGAGAAAATGAATTGTGAGGTGACATGCAAAACATTGTTGTGCATATTAAAAAGATAAAGGTCTTCATAGTTGTAATTAAAAGCCGTTTCAGAGTAAATAAACGGCTCCGGATTAATTGAGTTTCCATAAATTTGAAATAGTGTTAGTTATACATTGGTTTAATTAATGCCTTTTAGGGACGAAGTTCGATGCACCGCTAAATGTTTCAGCTTCGTTCCCTTTTTTTATTCAAGTTCTATCCTATCATCTTCAATTAGATAATTTTGGATAATATCATACGATTTAATGCTTTCGAGGACTGTTTCTATTTTTCTGTTTTTCCTTAATATTCCAATAAACTCTTTGTTCTTAATAGACTCATTCTTAATTATTATCTCTGCGTTGTACCATCTTGATAAAACTTTCATTACTTCTTCAAGTGTTACATTTTCGAAACTAAAAATTCCTTCCTTCCACGATATTTCATTAAAAACATCTATATCCTTAATAAGTAGGCTATTTGTATCGTGATCAAATTTTAACTGTTGATTAGGGGATAATCTCAAGGTGTTCTCAAGCCCGTATATATCGATTATACCCTCTACTAATGTTATTTTGGTAACATTTTCGTTCTTATATGCTTTTAAATTAAACTCAGTACCGACCACGTTGATTTTCTGTTCTTGATTTAAGACAACAAAGCTTGTCCCACTGTTTTCTGTACTCGGTGATACATCGAAATAAGCCTCACCATATACTAATTCAACTTCTCTTGGACGACCTTGAATGAAGCTTACAGGGTATCTTAATTGAGATTCTGAGTTCAACCAAACTTTGGTTCCATCAGATAACTCAATTATAAACTGACCGCCTCTTGGAACTGTTAACGTATGAAGTCTTAACTCATTTTTGTTGTTAACTTTTTTATTGTAAATGATAGTTTTTCCATCACTTGAAGCATCTAGAGTTTTAAGATCCTCATTTTTTTGTAGAGTTATTTCTAAACCCTCTTCCAATATAAGTACAGCCTTATCAGTACCAGCTTCTATTGTGGTTGAGTATTCAATTGATGAGCTCGAGCTATTGGTTGTAGGAGAGGAATATATGTTTTCTTTAAGAAAATAAGTTGTAGACAATATTCCCAAAACCAATGAAGCAGCTACATACTTAAAAATATAATTCAACTTCTGTTTTCTAATGATATTGATTTCCTTTAGTATCTTACTTTTAGCAGTTTCAATATCAAATTCACCTAAGGCCTTGTTAGAGTAATGGTTTAACCTGATGAATTCTAAGAACACAATTTCGTTTTCAGATTTAGTTAACCAAAGTTCTAAGCTCATTAGCTCTTCTAGGTTCGCTTCATTAGAAAGGAACTTTATAATTAAGCCTTTAATATGGTCATTCATTAATAGATGTTTTATATAAAACGAATCGTAATTGCAATACCACCATGAATTTTTATTTTTTTTATGTTTAGGTCGTGGGAAGCTTAAATCATGATGAAGAAAAAATTCTAAAAGAATTGATCAATGGTGATAATTCCGCATATGTGCGTCTTATAGATTTGTATTACAAAGATTTATGTAATTATGCTACTAGTTTGGCTAGAGATGACTTTAAATCAGAAGATATTGTTCAAAGCGTTATTATCAGATTGTGGGAAAAAAGAAAAAGATTAGATCCTAGTATTTCGATAAAGAAATATTTATACAGGTCAGTTTACAACGAATTCATTGACACCTACAGAAAGGCCAGATCTGTCTCTGCTCTGGAAAGAAAGTATATTGAAAAACTTGATTCTATTATTGAGAATGAAGAAGATGAGAATAGTAAAAGGCTTATAGAAGAAATCAAAAAGTTAGCTGAAGAATTACCACCAAAGTGTAAGGAGACATTTTGGTTAAGTAAGGAGAGCGGACTAACATACAAGGAAATAGCTGATTATCAGAATGTATCTGTAAATACCGTCGAGAAACAAATGGTAAAAGCTATTTCTTATCTCAGAAAGAAACTGAGCAATTATAAATGGGTGTTACTTATTGCTTTAGTAGTTAAGATTTGAGTTGCAACCCCTTTAAGACCTTATAGATAAAGAAAAAGCCATCGATTTTCGATGGCTTGTCTAAGATGGCTCCCCTTTTATTAAAAGTTGCAACTCAATTAAGCAAAATAGGATGGATCTAGACCCAAGCTTATATCTTCTCTCTAAATTTTGTACAAAATAAATAGATAATATTTCTGCTAATTCTACAATTGCGAATTTTAGGTTATTCTCCTAGATTAATTGATTTCAAATTAATCTTTGTTGTGTTTTTTGCCTCTGATAAGGCTATATGACTTTGTACGTTGCCTAAATTAGAGAGTAATGAAAGTTTAGTCAATATAAAAGTTTCATAAGATTCTATGTCTTTAACAAGTATTTTAATTAAAAAATCAAAACTCCCGGTAACTCTATAACATTCTAAAACTTCGGGAAATAGTTTCATTTCATTGGCAAATTTCTCTATATAACTTCTAGAATGTTCCTTGAGTGTAAGCTCAATAAATACTACCTGTTTTAAATCTAATTTTCGATGGTTTAAAAGTGTCGCATAGTTTTTAATATATCCCCCTTTTTCAAGTTTTTTTATCCTTTCAAAAATAGGAGTTGTAGAGAGATTAAGTACTTCCGATATCTTTTTGATTGTTACTCTCCCATCATCTTGCAGAAGATCTAAAATTTTAATGTCTATTGCATCCAATTTTTGACTCATTAATAAAATATTTAATTAACAGATATTAGAATAATTTTCTAAAATATTACTAATAAATGGTTTTTTAATTCATTTTTTGTATCTAAAATAAGAGTTTAAGCATAAATGAAATAATGTTAAATATTTTCATTTGATACCAAATTTAATTCGGTAACGATCAAATCAATTACTCCTTTAGAACTATCCGTCATAATAGATAATATCACTAAAAACACCTTTATAATAGATGATAAATTTCCAAATTCAATAATCTAAATGAGTTTTTTAGACATCGTCATTGATAAGTTATTTCTCAAAAAATAAAGAATAGCTAGTATAAAACTTTAAATATCCATTATGCCATACTATCATAAACTTGGAAATATTCCAAATAAGAGACATACTATTTTTAAAAATGAACAAGGAGACTTTTATTATGAGGAACTATTTGGAACGATCGGTTTTGATGGCATGTCCTCACTTCTATATCATACTCAAAGGCCAACACAGGTAAAAGAGATTTTAAAATCTTATAGTATTGCTCCAAAAATTGCAGTTAATAATAATATGAAATCTCTTGCGCTTAATGGTTTTCATATTGCACCTACAGCTGATTTCTTAAAAAGCAGAAAAACTATCCTTACTAATGTTGATTGCAGTATTATTCTTGCCGCACCAAAAAATTCTCTCAAAGAATATTTCTACAAAAATACTGATTCGGATGAGCTAATTTTTATACATAAAGGCTCTGGAAAACTAAGAACTCATCTAGGAAATATATCCTTTAAATATGGAGATTATCTCTTAATTCCAAGAGGAATAATTTATCAAATTGATTTTGACAGCAAAGAAAATAGATTATTCATAGTGGAAGCTAAAAACCCTATCTACACTCCGAAAAAATATCGAAACTGGTTCGGACAACACCTGGAAAACTCACCTTTTTGCGAGAGAGATATACATGGACCGGATGAATTAGAGACTTATAATAAAAAAGGAGATTTCATCATTAAAGTTAAAAAACAAGATTTTATTCATGAATACGTGTACGCTGCTCATCCATTTAGTGTAGTAGGGTGGGATGGCTACAACTTCCCATATAAATTTTCTATTCACGATTTTGAACCAATTACAGGCAGGGTGCATCAGCCTCCACCGGTGCACCAAACTTTTGAAAATAGTGGATTTACTATTTGTTCATTTGTGCCTCGTTTGTATGATTATCATCCCAACGCAGTTCCTGCTCCTTATAATCATAGTAATATAGATTCGGACGAAGTATTATATTATGTTGACGGAGACTTTATGAGCAGAAAAAATATTGTAGAAGGTCAAATAACGCTACATCCGTCCGGTATCCCTCATGGTCCACACCCTGGGACCATGGAAATGAGTATAGGAAAAAAAGAAACCTTCGAACTCGCCGTGATGGTAGATACCTTTAAACCTCTTATGCTTACAGAAGACGCAATGAAAATTAATGATAATTCTTACTTCCAATCTTGGTTGGAAGAGTAATAAAGTAGTATTATAAATCAAGGAAAATGGCAGAATTAAGAAGCTTAAAAGAGTTAGAAAGTTCTAAATATGAGCTTAAAAAAGTATTTTCTGATGCTGAAGATTTTTTAAAAACTGAGAACAAAACAATAATTAAAGTC
>JAYPUW010000014.1:0-7980 GCA_038134285.1 Flavobacteriaceae bacterium | reverse complement strand
ATATTGAATTGTATGTAGGTAATGCTAAACAAAGTGCCCATTATTTCAAAACAGCATTTGGATTTCAATCCCATGCTTATGCGGGACTGGAAACAGGAGTAAAAGACAGGGTCTCTTATGTCTTAAAACAGGAGAAAGTAACACTTGTATTAACCTCTCCATTACAAAAAGATGGTCCCATTAATACGCATATAAATATCCATGGAGATGGTGTGAAGGTAATTGCCCTTTGGGTTGATAATGCTACCAAATCTTATGAAGAAACTACCAAAAGGGGTGCTGAAGCATTTATGGAGCCCACTGTTGAAGAGGATGAATACGGGAAGATAGTAAGGTCAGGAATAAGAACCTATGGAGATGTTGTTCATATTTTTATTGAGCGTAAAAATTACAAAGGCCCATTTTTGCCTGGATTTAAAAAATGGACATCGCATTATAGTCCAGATCCCGTGGGTATAAAATTCATTGATCATATTGTGGGTAATGTAGGATGGGGAGAGATGAATAAGTGGTGTAAATTTTATGCTAATACAATGGGTTTCGCCCAAATTATTTCATTTACAGACAATGATATTTCTACGACCTACACCGCCCTTATGAGTAAGGTGATGAGCAATGGTAATGGAAGAGTAAAGTTTCCTATCAACGAACCAGCTGAGGGCATGAAAAAATCTCAAATTGAAGAATATCTTGATTTTTATGGTGGTCCTGGTGTACAACATATTGCAGTAGCAACGGATAATATTATTAGCACTGTTTCTGCATTAAAACAACGAGGGGTTGAGTTTCTTTATGTCCCAGAAACCTATTATGATGACATATTAGAAAGGGTAGGGGAAATTGAAGAGGATGTTGAGACGCTCAAACAACATGGTATCCTTATAGACCGTGATGAGGAAGGATATCTACTGCAACTATTCACTAAACCAATTGTTGATCGACCTACACTTTTCATTGAAATTATTCAGAGAAAAGGAGCAAAATCTTTTGGGGTAGGAAATTTTAAGTCATTATTTGAAGCCATAGAGAGAGAACAAGAAAGCAGAGGTACTTTAAACTCAGTTTCATTATGAGTTCAAAAGTGCCGGCTGATTTTCAATGGAATGAGATAACAAGAAAGCTACCTCTTCACCTTCATGAATTTATTGTTAAACAGCCTTATCAAGAATATACTACACAAGATCATGCTGTATGGAGGTATGTGATGCGATTAAATTTGAGTTACTTAAAAAAAGTAGCTCATTCTTACTATTTAAATGGAATTGAAAGTACCGGAATTACAATAGATTCAATTCCAGAGATGGAAGGAATGAATAGAATTCTCAAGGACATTGGATGGGCGGCAGTTTCTGTTAATGGATTTATACCCCCGAATGCATTTATGGAATTTCAGGCATATAATGTATTAGTAATTGCCTCTGATATTCGAAGTATAGAGCATATTTCTTATACTCCTGCTCCAGATATCATCCATGAGGCTGCGGGCCACGCTCCTTTTATTGGCAATCCTGAATATGCGGAGTATTTACGTAGGTTTGGTGAAATTGGAAGTAGAGCCATTTCATCACCTAAAGACGAGGATTTATATGAGGCAGTAAGGAAGGTTTCCATATTAAAGGAAGACCCAGAGGCAGATCAGAAAAGTATTGAAAATGCCTTACTAGAACTTCAAAAACTACAGAAAAATATAGGGGAACTGTCAGAAATGGCTCAGCTTAGAAACCTTCATTGGTGGACAGTCGAATATGGATTAATTGGCAGCTTAGATAAACCAAAAATATTTGGTGCAGGATTACTTTCCTCTATAGAAGAAAGTAAATTATGTCTATTGGATAAAATAGAAAAAAGAGATTATTCAATAGAGGCTGCACAAGTTAATTTTGACATAACGCAGACCCAGCCACAGCTTTTTGTAACACCAGATTTTGCTCATCTAAGTTATGTATTAGAAAAGTTTGCAGACAAAATGGCTTTGAGAACTGGAGGTCTCAAAGGAATAGAAAAATTAATTGAATCGGAAAATATCGGGACTGTTGAACTAAGCACAGGAATACAAATTTCTGGTGTATTTTCAAAGGTCATAGCTCATGATAATAAGGCTATATATATTCAGACAAAAGGACAAACAGCCTTAGCATCTAGAGAAAAAGAGTTAAATGGTCATGGAATTCTACAACATCCTTCCGGATTTGGAAGCCCAATTGGAAAACTAGAAAACACCAATTTAGCTATTGAAGACATGTCACCTAAGGACCTTGAGATCTATGGTATTTGTGAGGGAAAACAAGTGCAATTAAATTTTGAAGGAGGTATAGAAGTAAGTGGTGAAATTATTACAGGAAAAAGAGATGTTAGGGGAAAAATAATTCTTATTTCCTTTAAAAACTGTTCCGTTACCTATGGAGAACTTATCTTATTTAAACCAGAATGGGGGGTTTATGATATGGTAGTTGGAAAAAAGGTTTTGTATGCTTTTGCAGGACCTGCCAGTGCAAATTCCTTTGAAAGCTTATATAAGGTTTCCAAAACAAAAAGTATAAAACCAATATATAGCGACGCCAAATTAAAACTTCATACTATGTATGGGGATTTAAGATCCATGAGAGAAAATTCTAGATTGGATGAGTTAGCTCTCTTCAATATACTTTATGAATTAAAGGAAAATTATCCTAAAGACTGGCTCTTAAGTCTTGAAATGTATGAATTGGTTTATGGAAAAGGTCTTGAAATTGAAAAGAAAATAAATGATTATTTAAAACAACTAAAATCAATAAGTGCTTTTCATAAACTGATTTCAGACGGCGTAAAACTCATTACAAAAAGTAACTTATGAATACTTGGATAGATATTTCAGAACATTCAGACTTCAGCATACATAATATACCTTTTGGTATTTTCTTTTCGGAGGAAAAAGGAGCAAGAGTTGGGACAGCAATAGGAGATAAAATTTTAGATCTTGTAAAAGCATATGAATTAGGAATTTTTGATCATTTCAGCTTTGATAAAAGTATTTTTGAAAATAATTATTTAAATGATTTTATTTCTTTAGGAAAAGAGGTCACAACCAAAGTAAGATTGCATATTCAGTCTGAGCTCTGTAATAGTAATTCCGTCCTTAGGAAAAATAAAGATGCTTTCATAGATCAGGATGGAGTAAAAATGCAGCTTCCTGTTTTAATTGGCGATTATACAGACTTCTACTCAAGCATTGAACACGCAACTAATGTTGGAAAAATGTTTAGAGACCCTGAAAATGCTCTCTTACCCAATTGGCGATATTTACCTGTAGGATATCATGGAAGATCCTCTTCAATTAGAGTAAGTGGTACTCCTATTATAAGGCCAAAAGGGCAAGTTATTATAGCCAATTCAAGTGTACCTATTCTCGCTCCTTCATCTAAAATAGATTTTGAACTAGAAATGGGCTTCATTATTGGAAAAAAAAACCCATTAGGCATCTCAGTTTCTACAGATAAAGCAGAGGATTATATTTTTGGGAAAGTACTTTTCAATGATTGGACTGCTCGAGATATTCAAAAATGGGAGTATATTCCATTAGGCCCTTTTTTATCAAAGAGTTTTGCCTCTACAATATCCCCATGGGTAGTTACTATGGAAGCATTAGAACCATTTAAAGTCGCTGGTCCACTTCAGGAACCTAAAGTGCTACCATATTTATCTTTTAAAGGATTAAAGAATTATGATATCAAATTAGAGGTGTCAATTATTCCCTTAAATGGAAAAGAAAGTATATTAAGTCGCTCTAATTTTAAGTATATGTATTGGAATATGTCACAGCAATTAGCTCATCATACAATTAATGGGTGTGATTTAAATGTTGGAGATCTTATGGCTTCAGGGACTATTTCAGGAAAGAATCCGGGGTCTTATGGTTCTATGCTAGAGCTTTCTTGGGGAGGAAAAACTCCCGTAAAATTAGGGAGTGGAGAAGAGAGAAGCTTTATTGAAGATTTTGACACGGTTATTATTAAAGGTTACTGTGAAAAGAACGGAATTAGATTCGGCTTTGGAGAAGTTAGATCTCAATTATTACCATGTGAATCAGTAAATAATTAAGATGAATAATACCATAACTATAGATCCAAATTCAATATCTACACAGGATTTACATCAACTCCTTCTTACTTCTATTGCACCTCGACCTATCGCGTTTGCAAGTACTGTAGATTTAGAGGGAAACGTGAATTTGAGTCCGTTTAGTTTCTTCAACGTATTTAGTGCTAATCCGCCAATACTTGTATTCTCACCAGCAAGAAGAAGCTCGAATAACACTACAAAACACAGCTTAGATAATGTAAAAGAGGTTAAAGAAGTCTGTATAAATATTGTAAACTTTGAAATTGTAGAGCAAATGTCCCTGTCCAGCACTGAATACGATAAGGGTGTAAATGAATTTATCAAATCTGGATTAACACCAATAGCTTCTCAGAAAATAGTACCTCCCCGTGTCAAGGAATCACCTGTCTCTTTTGAATGTTTAGTAGATCAGATAATTGCCTTGGGGACAAAGGGTGGTGCAGGGAACCTAGTAATATGTAGAGTAGTAAATATTCACCTCAACAAAACATACTTAGGAACTGATGGTCAATTAGATACTCTTAAATTAGATTTGGTAGCAAGATTAGGAAAAAACTGGTATGCAAGAATGACCAGGGATGCTTTATTTGAAATAGAAAAACCCATATTTTCTAAAGGGATTGGGGTTGATAATCTTCCAATGCACGCCCAAAAAAGTCTTTTATTGACAGGAAATGAATTAGGTAGATTAGCAAATTGTGAGCGATTACCAAATAAGGAAATGATTTCCAAGGTATTGATATATCACCAGCTTAAAGGAGTCCTAGAACTAAATAATTCTAAAGAAAAAGAACGCAAAGTTCACATTTTAGCTAAGAAACTTCTTGAAAATAAAAAAACAGAAGAAGCGCTAGCAGTATTATGCTCTATAGAATAGACTTCACTAAATATTCGAAACAACCTTAAGTTCTATAAGAAAAGCTGCAATCGCCATAAGACCTTGTAGAAAAAGAAAAAGCCATCGAAAATCGATGGCTTGTCTAAGATGGCTCCCCCTATTATTCAAAGTTGCAGCACAGCTAAATCTTTTATTGAATTACTTTTTTCGAAATCAGAAGGTAAGAAGTAAACAACAGCATTCCTGAAATCGAGTATAAATGAATATTATTGGTTGAAGGTGAAAGTTGGGGGAATACGGTGAGTGCAATACCAGCATTGATAAAAAGATGAAAAAGTATTGCTGTCCACAAGTTATAAGACGATTGGTTATAAAGCCAAGTAATAATTATGGATAAACAATTGATTATCATAAAATAGGTGATAATAGATGTGAATGAAAAATATCCACTTACCAGAGTACCTATAGGAGCCCAAAAAAGAGGGAGATGCCAAAAAAACCATATAACACCTATGATCAAGGCACTTTTCAGGGGTGAAAAAGTTTTTTGGAGTTCAGGCAAAAGAAATCCTCTCCAACCTAATTCTTCTCCAAGAGGACCAGCATAAATACCTGCTAATAAAATTGTAGGTATAGAATAAATACCTTTGATTTCAAAAGGACCGACTTCACCTCCGATAACCGCAAAAACAGTAATTCCAGATGCTACAAATAGAATTGGCAGGAAAAAAGCTAATAATAGAGTCTTTAATGGAATTCTGAAATTTAGGAATTTCAATAATAATTTTAAAAACACAGATTTACTATCCATAATTGAAACAATCATAGCACCGATAGTAGGGCCATAAATTCCCACAAAGAAGTATTTCAAAAATGATTGAAACGAATTTTGATCAAGAATAATTGAAACGGAGTTTATTGCTAAAGCAAAAAATATCCATGACCACAAAAATGTGATTAATAAGAATTTAAGTGTCTTATTCATATATTCAAAAATAATAAACCGCTACACTATAACAGTATAACGGTTATATCATTATAAGTTGCTCCCCCTCTTGGGCTCGAACCAAGGACCCTCTGATTAACAGTTTACAAAATGACCTTTTACTATTGGTCAAATTCTCTCGTACCTCTAGTTATAATACCTTGTTAGCCCTTTGCACAATTAGTGTTGAGAAATTGCACGTAAACTCTGAATAACTCCCTTGCCGTATCCGGGCTCTGGGTGCAATTTTGGGAATAAGCTTAAAACTGGGCTATTATGACAATTACATTTAGGTTTCACAATCATATTCGCAAGGATGGTACACGTCAACTTCTTGTCCGACTAAGAACTAGAGATCGGGAAGCTAACATTCCTCTTGACGGTTTGCTTATCGAAGAAAAATATTGGAGTAAGGCTACTCAGTTAGTGTCGGTTAAGCATCCGATGCATACTATTTTCAATAATAAATTGGTGGAATACCATCAGAAGATTAAGAAGGTACAGACCTTATATAACACGAAGGAAATAGATTTTGAGCAAGCCAAGCTAATGATCAATGCCAAAAGTGCCGTGGATTCAATAGCAACATATATCGATATTTATTGTCAGTATAAGTCAGGGCAATGGCATCGTAATACGCGCTGTGCACTGAATGGTTTGAATAAATATGCAGGTCTCAAAAAAGAGGATCTTCAATTCGAAGACGTTAACCGTGTTAATATGCTGAAAATGCGATCTGCAATGCTTGAAAAGGGGAGGCAGCCAGATACTTATAATTCTTATTTGGCACATATCAAAGCGGTTTATAACCTGGCACTTCTAGATAAAGTGATCTATAGGCAATTTGGCTTTGAAAGATTAGGATTGAAGACTGATAAACATTCGAAAAAGCTGGTTACCCACTCAAGTGATGAAATCTATGATGCAATAGCTAGAATTAAGATAGGATCTAATCACCGAAGCGCTAGAGAAAAAGCACTACGATGCTTTGAAGCGGTAGGGTTTTGGATGTTGAAATTTTGTATGAGAGGGGGGTATGGGATGGATGTTTCGACACTTACAGGGGATAATATCGATTATGATACTCAGGCTGCTCGAAAATTTATGCAGAATGAAAATACTTCTGGGTCATTGACTCTTAAAGGCAATGCTCACTTCATCACTCATAAAAGGCATAAAACAGGTAATAAGATGTATATCTGGTATAATCTACCGCCTATGGGAGGGCTTATTTATATGCTTAGAATACTTACTGCTATCACTCATCCTAAGCTATCTTACCTGCAAGTGCAGGATTTTAAGGACCCTAATGGCAGACTGCTTGAAAAATCGGATAATGATTTGCTTAGAATCTTCACTCATAATCCAAGGATAGAAATAGGTAGAGATAATGCTATCTGGAACAACTTGAATAAACGATTAAAAGACATCGGTTTATCAAGTTTTGAGACTGCTAGAAAGACGTATGCCACAACAGCTAGAATTCTTGGAATTAATGATGGGATTAAGATGCATTTAATGGGGCAGACAGACGATTCGATTCAGCGTCATTACGACAACTATAATGATCCGGAGTTAGTGCTTAAGTCTCAGCAAGCACACCTGCAAATCATGCACAAGTTTCAGATGGTTGAACTTTTCGATTTCTGGATTAGCAAACTAAGTCAAGTGATGAAAGTCGACTACTCATACATGATGGTAGGATCCCCATCAAATTTATTGTATACACAATTAGCTCAGAAACTACCAGAGATTATCGGCATAAATCAAGTAGAAATCCGAAAAGATGAGGCTTTTAAAGCGGTATTTGATCTTCCCTTTCAAAGGGATTTGTTTAAAAATGGCGGTACAATTCGGTTGAGACCTTAGTATATTTAGTAAGGGTTACTCTCCAAGATAACTACTCTACGATTTCTAGCCTTGGCATCTTCATCCGATTCTCTGATAACTGGAGCGCTCTTTCCTAGGGCTTGGATCTCGATCCTGTTCGGTGAGATGCCAGCATTGATTAAAAAGTCTGCCACAGCCTGTGCTCTGCGCATAGAGAGTCCTAGATTGT
>JAYPUW010000013.1:0-27147 GCA_038134285.1 Flavobacteriaceae bacterium | reverse complement strand
CGCCCGTATAGCAGGCCAGAAAAGCAAGAGAGGTAAAGCCAAAAAGCTTGAGCCGAACATTAAAGAGAAAATGGAACTTCTCTATGAAGAAGTTTTAGATAATTTGATAATGCATCAAGATGAACTGTCGAATGCAGATCGAGTGCGTTTAGTTCAAAGCCTCTCAAACTACCTACTTCCAAAAACAAAATCAGTGCGTGACCAATACACTTTAGAAGAATTGGCAGAACGTAAAAAGCAACATTGGACCGATCAAGGTCCCGATCCTACAAAGTAGCAGCCACTCTTATAAACGCATCTGCATAAGCGTCCTTATTCACCTGAGCTCCTATGTAACTCAAGAAGGTACTTTCCTTTGAATGGCCAGTGATTTGCATTAGAATCGGAGTTGGTATTTTTCCAAAGTAATTCGTAGCAAAAGATCGCCTAAGATCATGTGAAGAGATAATACTGTATTTGGGATACACTCCCAATTTTCGACGTTTGGTAA
Organism: Flavobacteriaceae bacterium; assembly: GCA_038134285.1. Classification (GTDB taxonomy): domain Bacteria; phylum Bacteroidota; class Bacteroidia; order Flavobacteriales; family Flavobacteriaceae; genus UBA3478. Next base: position 26,657 of record JAYPUW010000013.1, on the reverse strand, counting down.
CCTCACAGGTTTTGTATCCCTTTACCATTTGAGTAATTCCGGCCAACTGACAAATCGTCTTAAGCTGTTTATTGAACTGTTGCTGGGTAATGGTGTAAGGAAAATACTTAGTAAGTAGTTCAATTACTTCCTTATCTACTACCCCAACAGTTACATGCTTGTCGGTTTTTTGTTGTAAGAGATCGACATATACACCTACTTCCGCAAATCTCACCTGACCAGGCTTTAGAGAAAGTAAATCAGAAACACGCTGACCAATAAAAAGTCCAATGAGCATCCAGCGGCGGGTATTCTCTAAATTGGATGGTAGACCTCTTAAGGCTTTAACCTGATTAATCTCATCAAATGATAGCGTTTGCAGTATACGATCCTTAGAACGCTGCGTAAACGATTCGATGTGTCTAGTGTAAGAATGAACAGTTACCCCTTTACGCTCGGCATCTTTACATACCATCTTAAGCAGTTTTAATTGAAGACCAGCGCTATTTACTGAATACTGTTTTACTGATAGTAACCATTCTTGAAAAGAATGAACCAATCCGTGATCTAAAGCATTTAGATATATAGCAGAATTTCTATATTCTTCAAACTCTTCAATCACATCGTAAAACCGCATAAGATTTCGAATAGAATTTTGAGAAAGACCTATCGAGCCTGTGCGCTTCACTCTTCTATACGAAGCCGACTCAATATAGCTTTCGATATGGTAGAGAAGCGTTTCTGATTTATCACGTTTAACGCGATAAAAACATTGATTAACATGTTTTTCTAGGATAGAATCACCCGAAGTAATACCCTTAAAGTCATTCTGATTTATCACCCTAAGGAGGTGTTGTTCTAAACGATCTAAAGCCTCGTTCAGTTCTAAGTCAGCCAGACTAACACCGATACTTCGCTGCGACTCTGCATTCCAATTACCTAATTGGACAAAGAGGCCCGTCTTCACTTCTTCTCTCGCCCCATAAGGCCAGTATACATATACATAAACGGGTGCCTGCCCTTCTCTTGTTGATCTAATTCTAAAACCTATTTTTCCCATAATTGCAGTGTTACTTTATGTATAAAACCAGTGTCGGATTTTGTCGGATTATGTGTCTATCTTGTCCACTTTTGAGCTAAAAAAACATGCACTAGGCATGTTTTTAAAATCCTTGAAAACACAAATTTTACGTAATAGTTTCGACTACAAGTTAGTTATTTTTCGTGTTAAAAAAACAAAAAACCCAGTAAATACTGGGGTTTACAGAAGAAAACTTTCAGTTTCGACTACGGACTGTAGTTGAAATTTAATACTCTACTACCATTCCTTTTTTTCCTATACGAAGAGCTTTTGGCTTATCAGAAAAAGTCACCTGTAAACCGTTAATATTATACTTATACGTATCGGAGAAGTGATTAGTTTTAACGATTTGAATAGAAGCCTTCTTATTTAGAGTAGTATTTTTAGGCTTACGACCACGATTATCAGGAAACACATCGCCTTGCTTTTTAAAATATGCTTTATAATTACTAACAGTAGCAACCGAAATGTTTAATTTTTTTGAAATATTCATCGAAGTATTTCCCTTTAATAGAAGTTTTCTTATTACTACTATTTCATCTTGTGTTAGATTTTTACTCCTAGGCATTTAAATAATTTTAACGTAAAAGTAAATGTTCTATTTAATTATAGCAACTCCAATTTTTGAGTCTGCAGTACCATAATAGAGATAATACTTATTTTGAAAATATACCAGGCCCTCTACGAAGCATACAAGATCTACTTCACCTTCTTTTTCAAAGTCTGCCTCTGGATAAATGAAGTAACTGTCACTACGGTCAAGGAGCTTCCAGGGCTCAACTGCATCAAACAGAGCCTGGCCAGCCGCATAAGTATAAGCCTCTAGTTCATTATCATTAAGATTCTTAGCATTTGAGGCATTGTAGATCATTAGCACTCCTTTATCAGTAAGCAAGGCAAATGGACCAGACTCTACTAGGCGTGAGTCAAAATATCCAGGTCGTGGTTGCAGAGCCTCAATGGCTATTCCCTTCTCAGCATCTTCAAGTACCTCCCAGTCTACAAGTGTCTTTGAACGTGCTAAATACAGATTAGTATCTCCGAAGTACATATAATAATATCCGTTGATTTTTGTCATTACAAATCGCTCACCTCTTTGTCTAACGATAGGTGCTCCAGACTTTGACCACATATTTGAGTATATAGAATCTTTGAATACAGATCCGTAACGTTTAAACTTCGTAAGGTCTTTGCTGTAAGCAGAAAGCAATCTCGCCGTTTTGCCATCATAGGCGGTGTAGGTTAAAAAGTATCCGCCGTCCTCTGTGCTTACAATACGAGGGTCTTCTACTCCCCCTGGCCATTCCAATTCATAAAGCTTATCCTTTTCAGGAAAGAAGATGGGCTCACCTGTCTTTTCAAAATGAATACCATCATTAGAAATAGCCAAGGCCAGGCGCGAGGTCATTAATGAATCTTGAGCGCGGTAAATCAAATGAACCTTTCCGTCCTTCACCACTGCAGCGGGATTGAGTACATTCTTTCCTTCAAAGGCAACAGCGTCTCCTGATATAGGATCGACAAAGGTGAGTTCTAGTGAGGGCGTCAGAATAGGGTTTTCATCGTAAAGCTTAGTGAAAGGGCCAAGCATCCATGAGTCTTCATTATTGGTCTCCGAAGATGCTGAAGATTCACATGATAAAATCGCTCCTAATACACCAACAAAGAGAATACTATATAATAAGGTAGAAGTAAGTCTCATGACAATCGTTTTTGAAAAGGTACAAAAACAATGTGTTGATTGCCTTCGACAAACTTAGCCCATTAAAGCTTTATACAAGTCATCAGGCCCTTGGCGCACCGGATCGGTTGCCGGAACTCCAGCTTCTTCAGCCACGCGCTTAAGTACTTTGACGGCTTCGGCATCGTTAAGTTTACTCGTATTGACCGATACGGCGATGACTTTGGCGGCAGGATAAGTTCCGTTAACAGTGGTAAGCGCCTCGTTGAGTTTGATGTACGCTGCTAGGTTAGGAATCTTGATATTCGGGTAATCTCTTAGCGTAGAAATATCTCCTCGCATGCACAGTACTAAATGCGTGGGGCAACTGCCGCGCATTAAGGGGAGCGTAGCGGTGCTGCCTGGATTCAAAAGAGAACCTTGCCCTTCAATTAGTATGATGTCCTTATCCGCTTCTTCCATCACTGCGGCCTGCACTGATCCAGTTGCATAATCTACTTTGTAGGCATCAAGGGGGATTCCTCTACCTGTGACAGTAATACCTATTTGTCCGGTCGCTACAAATCCGACCTTGTGATTCTTCCGCTTTAAAGCAGAGAACAATTCAAGTGCGGTGGTCATCTTTCCGACAGCACCGTCGGTTCCTACAAATAGTACGCGCTTACCTTTATGAGTGAGCGCCTTACCCGACCCAATGGGAGGTGTAAAGGTAGGCACCCGAACGTCCCAAATCCACTGGATTTCTGAGTCCTTTATTTTTTCAGCGAATCTTGGCGCAAGTAAATCGTGAAGTCCGTTAATTATAGATAGCCCGAGCTCTAGAGCGCTTTCAATAAGCGGAATCCATTTTTCAGGAATCTTACCCCCCACCGGGGCAATACCTAATAGAAGGGTATTAGCTCCGAGCGCTTTCGCTTCTTCAAGTGTAGCAACAATCGGAATCTGCTTTTTGGTATTAATGAACTGGGTGATGGATTGACCCACTTGAGAGCTATCAATCACAGCGACAATCTCGTTTTGAAGGTATCTGATGGCTCCAAAACCCATCTTACCCGACTCACCATTCAATTCGTCTTGCATGTAAATGGCAACTTTATCAGAAGGCTTAAGCATAGAACTCAGATTTAAGCGTGGCACCATGGCCTGGGTTATCGGTTGGCATGGTGATACCTTCTACCATGGGGGCTCCGCAAGCGGGATCTGGATTGAGGTTGTAATGAGAATCGAGATCGACGTGATCAATGCCTCCGGTAAGGGCGGCTCCTGCGGCGATAGCAACAGAAGATTCAGACATGCAGCCGATCATAGTTTCTAATCCGTATGATTCCGCGACGCTTAATATGTTAAGGGCCTCGGTGATCCCACCGCATTTCATGAGCTTAAGGTTCACGCCGTCAACACAGTGGGCGTATTTATGGATGTTTGAAGCAAAACGGCACGATTCGTCTACGAAAATAGGAAGTGCTCGATTTTTAAAAAGTTCAGGGAGCTGATCTTCTGCTCCTTCAACGAGTGGCTGCTCTACATATTCTACTCCGCGCTCAGATAGCCAAGCAAGCATATGTTTTGCGATATCTAAAGACCATCCGCCATTGGCGTCGACGCGTAATTTTAACCCATAGGGAGCCGCGCTCTTTACCACCTGTTCGAACATCGCCTTATCTGCTTCAACTCCTTCAGGCGAACCAAGCTTAATCTTGAGACCCTTAATGGTTGGATGAGCCTCCATTAAAATCGGTACACGCTCAGCCACTACTTCAGGTGGATTAATTCCTATGGTCACCGAGGTCGGTGCTGTTGGCTTACCGTATCCTAATAATTGATACAAGGGCATGCTTGCCCTTTTAGCAGTAAGGTCCCAAAGGGCTGTATCCAAGGCAACATAGGCACAGGGCGCAATATTCATTTCGACGGCGCGACGCTGAAGGGCTTTGATAGAATGTCCTTCAACTCCTGTTTCGATAAAACGCTCGAGTTCTGCTTGCAAATCCTCATGGGTAGCAGCACCTTCTGATGTTCCAGGAGCTCCTTCGCCCCAGGCCACGATTCCATTTTCTTCAATGCGCACAAACACATTGACTGAATCATAGCGCACACCTCTTGATATAGCAAGCGGAAAACGCTTTTTATGGGTCACTTGATGGATACTAATCTTCATAGAAATGTGTTGGCATTAATACCCTTGCCAACGGCTTGTGAATATAGAAAAGAAATTCACAGAAGCCTCATCAAAAAGAACTAGTAACGGTAGTATTCTGGCTTAAATGGACCTTTAACGGTAACCCCAATGTATTCGGCCTGATCTTGTTTCAGCTCAGTGAGTTCAGCGCCTAGTTTAGCAAGATGTAAGGCGGCTACTTTCTCGTCCAGGTGCTTAGGGAGCATATATACCTTATTCTCGTAATTCTTATGATTCTTCCAAAGCTCGATTTGAGCAAGAGTTTGATTAGTGAATGAATTACTCATTACAAAGCTTGGATGCCCGGTACCACATCCGAGGTTAACTAGACGACCTTCAGCTAAGATGATAATGTCTTTACTGTTTAAGTTGTACTTGTCTACTTGAGGCTTGATCTCAACCTTAGTTGACCCGTGATGCTTATTGAGCCAAGCCATATCAATCTCATTATCGAAGTGTCCGATATTACAAACAATGGCCTTGTCTTTCATCGCCTCGAAGTGCTCTCCGCGTACGATGTCTTTATTGCCAGTTGTGGTGATTACAATGTCAGCATTTCCTAGCGCCGTTTCTAAACGTTTTACTTCGTATCCGTCCATACAAGCTTGAAGTGCACAGATCGGATCAATCTCAGTAACAGTTACAATCGCCCCTGCTCCTCGAAATGAAGCAGCTGTTCCTTTACCTACGTCTCCGTATCCACAAACAACCACGCGCTTGCCTGCAAGCATAATGTCGGTAGCACGACGCACCGCATCAACTGCACTTTCTTTACATCCGTACTTGTTATCAAACTTTGACTTCGTAACAGAGTCATTGACATTAATCGCAGGCATTGGGAGCGTCCCTTTAGCCATACGTTCGTATAGACGGTGTACCCCAGTGGTAGTTTCTTCTGAAATGCCTCTAATTTCAGGCACTAATTCTGGAAACTGATCTAAAACCATATTGGTAAGATCTCCACCATCGTCAAGAATCATATTGAGTGGCTGACGGTCTTCTCCCAAGAAAAGGGTCTGCTCAATACACCAATTGAATTCTTCTTCATTCATCCCTTTCCAGGCATATACTGAAATACCGGCAGCAGCAATTGCTGCTGCGGCATGATCCTGAGTAGAGAAGATGTTACAAGAACTCCAAGTAACCTCAGCACCCAATGCCACTAAGGTCTCAATAAGTACGGCTGTTTGAATAGTCATATGCAGGCAACCTGCAATTCGTGCTCCTTTGAGTGGCTGTTCCTTGCCATACTCTTCTCTAAGAGCCATAAGACCTGGCATTTCTGCCTCAGCTAGTTCGATTTCTTTACGCCCCCAGTCCGCCAGGTTGATGTCCTTTACTTTGAATGGTGTATATCCAGTTTCTTTCATGAATTCAGCTTAAATAGTTCTTGAATCGCTTCAACAAGGTCTAGTTTCTCCCAGGTAAACAGTTCTACCTCACGAGCTACTTTACCGTTGTAAGGTGACTCGAACACTTTAACTAACGTTTTAGGCTCTCGACCCATGTGGCCATATGCAGCAGTTTCACTATAAATAGGATTGCGGAGCTTTAATCGGGTCTCGATAGCGTAGGGAGTAAATGAAAAACTCGACTTAATGATTTGAGCAATAGCGCTATCATGCAGATCCACCTTCGCCGTTCCATAAGTATTTAAAAACAATGAAAGGGGTTCTACCTCGCCTATCGCATAGGATATTTGAACTAGCACCTCATCACAAACCCCTGCTGCAACTAAGTTTTTTGCAATGTGACGCATTGCGTAAGCCGCTGAACGGTCAACTTTTGAAGGGTCCTTTCCAGAAAAGGCTCCCCCACCGTGAGCTCCCTTACCTCCATAGGTGTCAACAATAATCTTACGACCCGTAAGGCCTGTATCCCCATGAGGACCCCCAATCACAAATTTACCCGTAGGATTTATGTGATAAGTAATCTGATCGTCAAAAAGCTCTTGAAGTTCAGACGAATACATTTGTCTTACCTGAGGCATGACGATTGATACAATATCCTCCTTGATCCTACTAATTGTTTCTACCTCATCTGCAAAGTCATCGTGCTGTGTTGAAACTACTATAGATTCTATGCGCATCGGCTTATTGGCATCATCATACTCAATGGTGACTTGAGCCTTAGCATCTGGTCTTAAGTAAGAGATAGCCTCCTTTTTGCGACGTTCTTTCGCCAAAACCTTTAGAATGTTATGAGAAATATCTAAAGCCAATGGCATGTAGTTGTCAGTTTCGTTTGTGGCGTATCCGAACATCATCCCTTGGTCTCCTGCACCCTGCTCTTCTGGAGTTCCGCGATCAACACCACGATTAATATCTTTTGATTGCTCGTGAATCAATGAAATTACCCCACAGGCATCACCACTGAATTGATACTCGGCTTTGGTATATCCGATCTTATTTACCACATCACGGGCTACCTGTTGTAGATCAACATAAGTATTACTTCTAACCTCTCCCGCTAAAACCACTTGACCCGTGGTTACCAGGGTCTCACAAGCCACTTTTGAATTGGCGTCAAAGGCTAAAAAATTATCCAGTAACGCATCACTGATTTGATCGGCGATCTTATCGGGATGTCCTTCGCTGACGGACTCAGAAGTAAAGTAATACGACATATACCAAAAATTGAGAGGACAAATTTAGCGGATACCGCGCTATTTCCATGTCTTTTCTAAACGTTTATAGCCATTTATAACTTTTAAAAGATCAATATTGCCCGTACTTTCGTCTGTTGAAAACAGCAACAATAGCGCGACCACAATCGTATGAGCCAAAAACCCCCAATCATCGAACTGCTGAAATCTCGAATCCTAGTGCTCGATGGAGCCATGGGGACCATGATTCAGCGCCATAAGTTCAGTGAAGAGGATTATCGAGGGGAGCGTTTTGCTTACTATCCTTCGCCTTTGCAGGGGAATAACGATTTGCTCTCTCTCACACAACCCGAGGCGATTTTAGACATCCATAGAAAATACTTTGAGGCCGGGGCTGATATTGCTGAGACTAATACCTTCTCTTCTACCTCGGTCGCTATGGCCGATTACGATATGCAAGAGCTGGTGTATGAACTGAATGTCGCTTCTGCGCAGCTAGCCAAAAAGGCGGCAGATGAATACACGGCGAAGACTCCTAATAAGCCGCGCTATGTAGCAGGATCGATGGGGCCTACCAACAAGACAGCGAGTATGTCGCCTGATGTAAACGATCCGGGCTATCGCGCTATCAGTTTTGACGAGCTGAGAGCCGCCTATTACGAGCAAATTAGAGGACTAATGGACGGAGGAGCAGAACTGCTCCTTGTCGAAACCATTTTCGACACCCTCAATGCCAAGGCCGCCCTATTTGCAATTGAAGCCTACAAAGAGGATACCGGTCGCGACGTACCTGTGATGGTCAGCGGTACCATTACAGATGCCAGTGGGCGTACCCTATCGGGGCAGACCGCTGAAGCCTTTTTTATATCGATCTCACACATACCGCTGTTGAGTGTTGGGTTCAACTGTGCGCTAGGCGCAGATCAACTTCGTCCGTATGTGCAGCGCATGGGAGCCATCGCTATAGAACAATACGTTTCGGCGCATCCGAATGCGGGCCTACCGAATGAATTTGGAGAGTACGATCAAAGCCCTGAAGAAATGGGAGCTCTCATCAAGCCTTATCTCGAAGAAGGCCTTGTCAATATAATTGGTGGATGCTGCGGTACCACCCCCGATCACATCAAAGTCATTGCAAAACTGGCCGCTGGCGCAAAACCTCGAAGTCTATGAGTGCGCGCTACACCAAACTCTCAGGCCTAGAGCCGCTTATCATTACCCCTGAGACCAATTTTGTCAATGTAGGAGAGCGCACCAACGTCACCGGATCACGCAAGTTCTTGCGCCTGATACAAGACGACAATTACGAGGCTGCTATCGAGGTGGCGCGCGAACAAGTAGAAGGCGGAGCTCAGATTCTTGATGTCAATATGGACGAAGGGATGATCGACGGAGCCGCCGCCATGACACGCTTTCTCAATCTCATCGCCGCCGAACCTGATATTGCCCGCATTCCGATTATGATCGACTCCTCAAAATGGGAGATTCTTGAGGCCGGGCTGAAAGTGGTGCAAGGCAAGGCCGTAGTCAACTCAATCAGCCTAAAAGAAGGCGAAGAAAATTTCATCTCACAGGCCCGCAAAATTAAGCGCTACGGAGCAGCGGTCATCGTAATGGCTTTTGATGAAAAAGGGCAAGCCGATACCTACGAGCGACGCATTGAAATCTGCGAGCGCTCTTACCGCATACTCGTCGATAAGGTGCAGTTCAATCCGGAGGATATCATTTTTGATCCGAATATCTTTCCGGTAGCTACCGGGATGGAAGAACACAAGACCAACGCCCTTGATTTTTTCAGGGGGACCAAGTGGATTCGCGAGAACCTTCCGCATGCACACGTCAGCGGAGGGGTTTCTAACGTGAGTTTCTCTTTTAGAGGAAACAACCGCGTCCGCGAAGCCATGCACTCGGCCTTTTTATACCACGCCATCAAAAACGGTATGAGTATGGGGATCGTGAACCCCACCATGCTCGAGGTATACGACGACATCCCCAAAGACCTACTCGAACACGTAGAAGACGTGCTGCTCAACCGCAGAGAGGACGCCACAGAACGTCTATTAGACTTTGCTGAAAGTGTAAAGTTAGACACTCGCGAAGGCAGCGTAGCCAAAAACGAATGGCGTGAACTACCCCTTCAAGAGCGCATCACCCACAGCCTGGTGAAAGGAATCGACGAGTTTGTGACTGAAGACATGGAAGAGGCACGGGTATTAGTAGAGCGTCCACTCAAAGTGATCGAAGGACACCTGATGACCGGAATGAACATCGTCGGAGACCTTTTCGGCGAAGGAAAAATGTTCTTGCCCCAAGTGGTCAAGTCAGCCCGTGTAATGAAAAAAGCCGTGGCCTACTTACTACCCTTCATCGAAGCGGAGGCCTCTGGAATTCAAGAAAAAGCAGGAAAAATACTACTTGCCACCGTAAAAGGTGACGTGCACGATATCGGTAAAAACATCGTTGGTGTCGTACTCGGATGCAACAACTACGAGATCATTGACATAGGCGTGATGGTTCCGCCCGAAAAGATCATCGAAACCGCCATCAAAGAGCAGGTAGATATCATCGGCCTCTCAGGACTCATCACTCCTTCTCTTGACGAAATGGTTTTCGTAGCGAAAGAACTTGAGCGCATAGGAGCTAAAATTCCGCTACTGATTGGTGGTGCTACCACCTCACGTGCCCACACGGCTATCAAAATAGATCCGGTATACAGCGGAGGAGTCGTACACGTGCTTGATGCCTCACGGGCCGTAACCGTTGCAGGTCAACTGCTCGGAAAAGAAACAGGCCCCGCCTACAAAAAAGCCATCGGTGAGGAGTACTCGAACTTCCGCATCGAATACCCGAATCGAAAGAAAAATAAGGCCTACAGAAGTCTTGAAGAAGCCCGTGAGGCGGCGCTAAAAATTGATTTTGATGCGACGCCTCCTGCCCCAGCGAAGCAAATCGGAGTATTCACCATCGAAAAGCAAGATTTGCGCGAACTTATTCCCTACATCGATTGGAGCCCCTTTATCTGGACGTGGGACCTTCACGGCAAGTACCCTGACATTCTAGAAGATCCTGAACTCAAGGATCACGCGTGGCAACTTTTGGACGATGCGCATACCATGCTCGCAGACCTCATCGAAAACGACAAACTCATTGCTAAGGCGGTCTATGCCCTGTACCCGGCAGGCAGTCAAGGCGACGACATCGTAATCTTCGAGAACGAAGACCGCACTACTGAGAAGACACGCCTACTCACTTTACGACAGCAAGGGGCTCGCGGAGGAAAAGAAAGTCTCGCCCTAGCCGACTATGTGGCTCCGATAAATTCTAAGCACCACGACTACATCGGTACCTTCTGCGTTACCGCAGGATTCGGAACCGACGAACTCGCCAACCAATTTGAGGCCAATCACGACGATTACAACAGTATCATGGTCAAAGCGCTTGCCGACCGCTTGGCGGAGGCCTTTGCCGAGTACCTGCACGAAAAGGTACGCAAAGAGGTATGGGGCTATGCCGCAGAAGAGGCACTATCAGGAGAAGAGCTGATCAAGGAAGCCTATATAGGGATTCGTCCGGCACCCGGGTATCCGGCCTGCCCGGACCACCTTGAAAAGCAAACCCTATGGGAGCTCATGCAGGTTAAGGAGCGCATCGGCGTAAAGCTTACAGAGAGCCTGGCTATGTGGCCCGCCGCTTCGGTATCGGGATATTATTTTGCACATCCTGAATCCAAGTATTTCGGACTCGGAAAGATCAAGCGCGACCAACTCGAAGACTACGCCAAGCGCCGTGGTGTAGACATTAAAACAGCCGAGAAATGGCTTATGCCTAATTTAGACGATTAGTATGAAGGTAACCGAACATATAAATTCCGCTAAAGGCAAGACCCTCTTTTCATTCGAGCTGCTGCCCCCAAACAAAGGTCAGACGATCGATTCGATCTATGCGGCAATTGATCCGCTAATGGAGTTCAATCCACCGTTTATCGAGGTGACCTATCATCGCGAGGATTTCGAATACTTAGAGCGTCCGGATGGCCTACTCGAAAAGCGCATTACACGTAAGCGTCCTGGAACCCTCGGTATCACCGCCGCCATTCAACACAAATACAAGGTAGATGCCATCCCCCACGTACTCTGTGGAGGCTTTACCTGTCAAGAAACAGAAGACCTGCTCATCGACCTCAATTTTATCGGTATCGATAACCTTGTAGCACTGCGCGGAGATGCCATGGGCTCTGAAACCTACTTCAAACCCGAAAAAGAAGGTCATTCTTACGCCTCAGAACTCGTCGCTCAGATCGCCGGACTCAATAACGGACACTACCTTGACAGCAGACTCGAGAACACCGCTGCTTCCAATTTCTGCATTGGGGTCGCTGGCTATCCTGAAAAACACATGGAGGCCCCATCACTCGATCACGACCTCAAGATGCTCAAGGCCAAGGTTGATGCTGGTGCCAACTACATCGTCACCCAAATGTTCTTCGACAATCAGAAGTTCTTTGAATTCGTTGACAAATGCCGCGCCATCGGTATCGAGGTTCCTATCATACCCGGGCTTAAGCCTATTTCTTCCAAGCGCCAACTCAACTTGTTGCCTCATCGTTTTCATGTGGAACTTCCAGCTAACCTCGTAACTGCCGTTGAGGCCTGTAAAGACAATGCAGCGGTTTATCAGGTAGGTGTCGAATGGTGCATTCAGCAGTCGAAAGAACTTATGCGGGCAGGGGTTCCTATCTTGCATTACTACACCATGAGTCGTCCTGCCAACATCAAGGCCGTCGCAGAGGCAATATTCTAAATAGCTTAACGCCAATGTCAAAGGAACCACTATTTCTTTCGACCAAACTTATAGGCTAACCCTAAGGATCCTGCCCATTTACCCGTAGGCTGTACTGGGAAGAAAGGAGCAATTATAGAAACCTTTTTGAGGTCGATACGAGGGCCAAGACCTAACTTGGGTGTAGCCTTTCCGACTTCTAAATGTAAAGAGGGTAAAGCCCCTACACCAACTTTGAATCCTTCTTTGATCACTACAGAGAGCGACGGACCTCCGATGTTAATAGTTGCAAAACCGTCACCGAGCGTTGCACCTATCATTCCTTCGATATAAATAGTGGTTTTGGTTTCTTGGCCATAAACACAACTAAACGAAACAACGAAGGCGCTCGTTAAAAGCCAGAAGAAAACACCTTTTAATTTTTTGCACATAGAGCTCCATTTACTGTTCTAAGGTAGTTCATTTAAGCTCATTGCGTTGATAGGTGCCTTTCATTAACTAGACACAAACTAGTGAAAAACTAGAGTTTAAAGGAGACTCCGCCATAGATTCCAAAGGGGTGCCCAGGTCTGAATCCTGCGGGAACGCGCGCAGATGCATAAACTTCATCGAAGAGGTTGATGACCTGAGTAGTCAAACTAATCTTAGAGCTTAAATGATATTTTGCGCTCATGTCAATGACCACATTTGATTCGAGTGTCATAGGATCATTATTTCCGCCGTTCGCGGCTTGGGTGATGAAGGCGCCGCTATAGCGTCCGTTAATGTTGACCTCATATTTTGAGTACACTAGACTCGTAGTTAGGTTGAATTGATACTGCGGAATGTAAGGAACGCGATCGCCTTTGCTGACCGTGCCCCATACGTCTTGAGTGCTTCCGAAGTCTGACTGAAAAATGGCGTTGGTCAGCGTATAGGCAGCTGAAACCGGTAGCTGTACTTTGGCATCAGCCGCTGCAAGATTTCCATTGAGTAAGAGCTCGAGGCCGCTCACATTTACGGCTCCGGCATTGAACTGATCGAGAGATCCGGTTCCTCCACTGGCGGCCATGTCAGAGCCTAAGAGGTTTGAATAGTCGTTGAAGAATCCGATAAGCTCTCCACTGATTCCAACGATGTTAAAGCGTGATCCGAGTTCGTAGTTGACGCTCTTTTCAGCCTTTTCACCAGGGGCGTTTCCAGGAGGTGAGAATCCCTTGTGAATCCCACCGAACAGTGAGGTTGCGTTTGAGAAACTGTAATTGAATCCAACACCTGGGATCACAACGTTAACCGCGTTCTCGCGAATAGCTGGCTCAGCAACACGGTTTTCATCGGTCTTACCCCAATCCTCGCGCATCAAATCAATGCGCTCGAAACGAATGCCCGGGGTCAAGGTGAGGCCACCTTTTTTGTACTTATACAATGTATAGGTGGCTAGGGCATTGGCGCTAGAGATGCAGTTGCCTTCTGCTCCTCTGGGCCCTTCAGAAGTCATGGCCATAAATCCGTTGGTGATGCTGTAGCCGTCTTCCCATTGCAGGCGATCTTCTGCATCATAATGCAGGCGTGCGCCTACTTCGATGTCATGGAAGGCTCCGTTGTATCCGTACCAGTGGTAGTCTACTTTGGTTTGAATACCGTGTGAATAATAGATACGGTTGTTTGCTTTCAAGAGCAGAGCGTCGGCTCCGGAATTCGATTGGCCATTGATGATACTCATATGATTTGAGTAGGCCGTAGGGTCATTCAGCACGCTGACGAGGTTAGCCTTATCACCTTCGAAGACCACATCGTCAATCTTGTACCAGTTACGGGTAAATTTATTACTGTAAGCGTTGGTGATCACCTTAAAACGGTCAGAAAAGTCCATGACATGGGTGAGCATCACCTGACGCTGCGTTGCATTCATTTGGTCGAGGCGCGATCCGGCATAGCGCGAATACGGGTCGGTCTCAAAATCTGCCTGAGAAAGACCTAGGTAGGTTTCATTAGACTGCTCGTCGAAAAAATGGTACTTCAGTTCAAGCGATTGAGGCAATGCAACATTAGCTGCTGACGAAAAACGCACTTTACCCATAAGATCCCTAATGTCGAATCCGGTATTGTCATTTTCACCCAACTGCTTAAATCCGTCAGAATTGAAGTTCAAGTATTCTAAAACATATCCAAAACGCTCGCCCGATTGGCCTACCGAAGTATAGAACTGTCCGTTATCAAAGCTTCCATAGCTACTGCGCAAGTTGGCAGTGAACTGTTCAGGAATAGCCGTTGAAACTAAGTTGATGGCTCCTCCGGTGGTGAAAGGTCCGTATTGCACCTGGCTACTTCCCTTCAAAATCTCAACGGCCTGCATACGTGCCACTGAAGGAAAGTAATATGCCGCTGGTGAGCTGTAAGGAGCTGGAGCGATCAGCACACCGTCTTCCATTAGGGTAATCTTTGAGCTGCGCTGAGGAGAGGTTCCGCGCAAAGAGATGTTAGGGCGGAGTCCGAATCCATCCTCTTCATAAAAGTTCACTCCAGGAACTGCTCTTAGGGCACGGTTGATGTCAACGTATCCGAACTTCTCGAGCTCTTCGGCTGACACATAATACGAAGCCCCCGTACGGTTCTGGGCAACGTACTTGTTTCCTAAAATGGTATTGGCACGAATAATGACCTCATCGAGACGCTGAACCGAGTCAAGGGGGGTTTGTTCGCTCTGAGCAGCAATAAAATTCAAAACGCCTAAAAACATTCCTAAAAACCCTAAAACACTTCTTTTCTTTTTCATTTATTTAGACTGATTAAAAACAATAATCGCAGAGCAAATTTATGACCCAAAACAACTTTGCGCAAGTCTATTTAGATTTATTTTAAATAAATTTAAGAGTGCCGGCTTTTAGCTAATTTGGCGGCATGAAAGCATTTGAAACCGAGGCGATTCGAGCCCAGATGGAGCGCAGTCACAACCTTGAACATTCTGCCCCTATTTACCTGACTTCAAGCTTTATCTTTGAAGATGCAGAAGACATGCGCGCCTCTTTCACCGAAGAAAAGCAGCGCAATATCTATTCGCGTTATTCGAATCCGAATACAAGCGAGCTCATTGGAAAGGTCGCAAAGATGGAGGGTGTTGAAGATGGCGTTGCTTTCGCCTCGGGTATGAGCGCCATTTATACCACTTTTGCGGCGCTACTGAGCAGCGGAGACCACATCGTCTCATGCCGTGCCGTCTTCGGCTCGACCCACACGCTTTACACCCAGTTCTTTCCGAAATGGGGAATCGAGCACAGTTATTTTGATCCGGGAGATTTTGAGACCCTCGAGGCCTCGATCAAGGAGCGCACCAAGATCTTATATGTAGAGTCGCCCACGAATCCCGGGGTAACCGTTTTAGACTTGAAGCGCTTGGGAGAAATTGCCAAAAAGCACAACCTGCTGTATATCGTAGACAACTGCTTTGCCACACCTTACCTGCAACAACCCGCTAAATTTGGAGCTGACCTTGTAATTCATTCGAGCACCAAGCTCATGGACGGCCAAGGACGCGTACTCGGAGGCATCACAGTAGGAAACGCAGAACTCGTGCGCTCAATCTACCTCTTTGCCCGTATTACAGGAACTGCTCTTTCTCCGTTCAACGCCTGGGTGCTATCTAAAAGTCTAGAAACCCTGGCCGTAAGGGTCGACCGCCATTGCGATAATGCCATAGAACTAGCTACCCGATTAGAAGGGCATGCTCAAGTGAGATGGGTGCGTTATCCGTTTTTAAAGTCACATCCACAGTACGAATTGGCTAAGGCTCAGATGCTTAAAGGAGGAGCTATCGTGGCTTTTGAAATCAAAGGAGGATTAGAAAAGGGCCGCGCCTTTATCGATGCCATTAAGCTCTGTTCGCTATCGGCCAACCTCGGGGATACGCGAAGCATTGTGACGCATCCGGCTTCAACCACGCACAGCAAGCTCTCGAGTGAAGAACGCCAGAAGGTTGAGATTTCAGATGGAATGATTCGCTTATCTGTTGGGCTAGAGCATGTCGATGACGTCTGGAACGATTTGGACCAAGCCCTCAATAGCCTCTAAACCGCTACTACCTATTAGTTTTTAGCAGAATGCTCCTTGACTGGATCTTGTGAATCCGATTGAAGTATCCTGAAACAATCACGGTTTTCTTTTTAGACCTTGAAGAAGTACTCATAGCAGTTTATTTTGAAGCCACAGTAGGTTGCGATTCGTTGAGGCGCGTGTTAAGGTGAGCATTGACATACTTGCCCACTTCTTCGCCTTGACTTACCCCGTTTTCAATGGCCATACGGTAGTGGATTCCACCGTACAAGCGCGAGATAGCGGCCTCTTCTGAGGCGTGCAAGAACGAAGTGTATGAGCGTACGGGCAGTCCATACTTTTCTTCTGTGGTATCTACGAAATCAAAATTATCACCGTACACCTTTGTCAGTGCAAAAGCCGCGGCGCGAGAAATCACCGAATGCCCTGAAGTATATTCAGGGAAGGGTGGTGTCTGAAGTTTAGGCTTCCAAGCCTCGTCGATGTACTGATGAATGAGAGTTTCTGGGCGTACCACTAAAGTCTTCCACTTGGTATCCCAACACGAGATAAACCCGTCGAAAAGTGCAACAGACACGTACAGATAGGCCTCAACGGTCTCATCAAAACTACTACCGGCCTTTTCAGTAGCGAGTTTGGTGATGCCCATCCAGTGCCCACCAGGGGTAATCTTTTTGATCGCAAACATCGCGTGGCCTTTATAATTCGAAACATACGGATTACAGTCCCAAAAGGCGGCGATTTGTGCCTCTTCGTTTTCGTTATTTTTTTGAGTTACCTTCTTCCCTTTCTCGTACACCTCCATGAGTTGGGCGTAGAACGGACTATCAGGATCCATACTCACCTCAAGGGGTGCAATGGGATTAAAGGCTTTAGCACTCGGAATTACCAGCGGGCGAATGCGCTGCCAATTCGGCTCGATTCCATCCATATAATCCGGAGGCGTGGGCTTCCAATAGCGATCGGCCTCACGAACCGAGTATTTAGGAAAGGTGCGCGTTTCTTTATACATATCACCCATGGTCCATGCTTTGATATGGTCAACTACATGATCACCATAGGCAGTCGAACGCTCAAATTCGGCATCTGAAAGCCCAAGTTCACGGAGCTCTTTGTAAAGATTTTCGCGGTAATCGCTCATCCGTTTTTTAGAGAAAATAAAGTTTTCGCCTAAGCGCAGAAAGGTGTGAATGGCCGCCAGGTGCGGATTAACATCTTCGGGCATTGCCGGAATCTCGGTGAATTCAGAAAGTTGCCCTTCAAGACTCGCATAGGTCTCAGGATAGGCCTGACGCATGATCGAATAGGCCGCAACGGTCGGATAAACGTAAATACGCGAGGCCACCGGAGGAGAAAAAATGTCGTGCACAATCACATCGGTGAGTTGCTGCATCGAGGCATTAAAAAGTTCAGGATCTTCTAATCGACTTTGGTAGCGTAAATCTGTCTCGGCGCAACTTGAAAGTGCCAGTGCTACAGCGAGTAGGGTTGTCCAAGCCCCTATCCATTTACTAAATCGATTCATGAGATAAATGTACTTTATTTTTTTGCCCAACCCAATTAACAAGAACCTCAAATCAACTTAGGCGTTGAGTCTTAGGTCACATTTACCTCGATGATGACTTCTGCAGTAGCGATCCGAGCCAAAGCCACTGCCTCAGGCATCAAGGCCAGGACCACAATAAGTACCGATAAAATTTCAGTTGGCACTATAGGTATAGTCGAAATCGAAGAGTTTGAGGTAACGCTTCATGTTAGGTTGATTGAAGAATCGGGCGCGAGGATAACCCTTCTTAGGCGTTTGCCAAAACCGTACGCTCTACCCCTCTGAAGCTCAATGCGAGCAAGGCAGCATAACCGAAATCACCAATGAGAGAGGCTCTAAAGAACGGAATCGCAGCCGTGTAACAAGCCAAAAAACCCTCCCAGGTTTTTGGGTAACCGAGTATCCACACCCCAAAATTGGTGAGAACAAAAAAGAGCACCGAAGAGGCCAGTACGCTCCAAACTGAGATGCGCTTGGCCAATTGCCCTATGGCGACGGTACCTAATAAAGCGGCGTAAACAAAAAGGCTAATGTTATAAAATCCCAAAAACAAATCGGTCACTGCCATAACCACGATGGGCACGGCGAAAGCCAACGATTTACGCTGAAAGAAACGTCCGGCGAAAAGAGCCGTAGCCGTAACCGCCGTTACGTTCGGGATATGGACGATAAGACGAGATAGAATAGCTACGCCAACAAAAGCAAGGATCCATTTTTCGCGAAGCGTCAAGGCATTGAATCGAAGCATACTGCGAATATCGAACATTCTGTATAAAAAAATAGCCTCCCGCAAAGGGAGGCTTCTCTTTTTCATAGCAATTCTATACTTAATCTAGAAGATCGAAACGATCGGCGTTCATCACCTTGTTCCAAGCGGCTACAAAGTCATGAACAAACTGCTTGTTGTAATCGGCAGAGGCGTAGACTTCAGAAAGTGCTCTCAATTGAGAGTTTGATCCGAAGATAAGGTCAACACGTGTTGCCGTGTAACGCTGCTCACCTGAGCTGCGATCGGTTCCGATAAAGGCATTGATGTCGCCCTCAACCGCCTTCCACTCTATTGCAATGTTTAAGAGGTTGGTGAAGAAGTCGTTGGTTAATACTCCTACTTTATCGGTGAAGACTCCGTGTTTAGAGTGCCCTGAGTTGGCTCCGAGCACACGGAGACCTCCAACCAATACGGTCATTTCAGGAGCATTTAAGCCTAGCAATTGAGCCTTGTCTACCAACCACTCTTCTGCCGGACGGTTCAATGCGCCTAATTTAGCGAAGTTGCGGAATCCGTCAGTTTGAGGCTCAAGAACTGCGAATGAATCTACATCAGTCATATCTTGAGTCGCATCAGTACGTCCTGGAGCGAAAGGTACCTCAACCGTTACTCCTGCAGCAGCAGCCGCCTTTTCGATAGCGGCACATCCACCCAAAACAATTAGATCTGCGAGTGAAACCTTCTTACTTCCTGCAGCAGCATTGAAGCCGGCCTGAACAGCCTTGATGGCCTCTAGGTTTTTCGCTAAACGATCTGGATCGTTGGCCTCCCAGTACTTCTGTGGGCTTAAAGCGATGCGTGCACCATTGGCACCTCCGCGCTTGTCAGATCCTCTGAAGGTAGAGGCTGATGACCAAGCGGTGAACACCAATTCAGAAACAGAAAGTCCGCTCGCAAGAAGCTGCCCTTTTAGGTTCTTGATGTCAGCCGGGTCAGTTAAATCATGAGCCACTGATGGAACTGGATCTTGCCAGATTAGCACTTCTTTCGGAACCTCAGGTCCGCTATAGTTGGTGATCGGCCCCATATCACGGTGCGTCAATTTGTACCATGCCCGTGCAAAAGCGTCTGCAAATTCATCTGGATTTTCGTGGAAGCTCTTAGAGATCTTCGCATACGCTGGATCTTCTCTTAACGCTAAATCGGTAGTTGCCATTATTGGCGCATGACGCTTGCTTGGGTTGTGCGCATCAGGCACAGCATCGGAAGCAGCACCATTAGCGGGCTTCCACTGATAGGCTCCGGCAGGGCTTTTGGTTAGCTCCCACTCGTAACCGAATAAGGTATCAAAATAGCTGTTGTCCCATTGGATTGGTGTCGGCGTCCACGCTCCTTCTAGACCCGATGTAATGGTGTGTTCACCCTTACCTGATCCGAAGCTGTTTGCCCATCCGAATCCTTGTTGCTCGATCGGAGCACCTTCTGGCTCAGGACCTACGTGAGCGGTATCTCCGGCTCCGTGTGTCTTACCAAAGGTGTGACCCCCCGCAACGAGTGCAACAGTTTCTTCATCGTTCATCGCCATGCGCGCAAACGTCTCGCGAATGTCACGAGCAGCTGCTATAGGGTCTGGCTTACCGTTTGGTCCTTCTGGGTTCACATAGATGAGTCCCATCTGAACCGCAGCTAGTGGGTTTTCAAGCTCACGATCTCCTTTGTAGCGCTTGTCTCCTAACCACTCGGTTTCAGGACCCCAATAGATATCTCCTTCAGGCTCGAATACGTCGGCGCGCCCTCCAGAGAATCCGAAGGTCTCAAAGCCCATAGTTTCTAAAGCCACGTTACCGGCCAAAATCATAAGATCGGCCCATGATATTTGTTGTCCGTATTTCTGCTTAATCGGCCACAAAAGTCTACGAGCCTTATCTAGGTTTCCGTTGTCTGGCCAGCTGTTAAGCGGCGCGAAACGCTGTGTTCCGGCGCAAGCTCCACCACGTCCGTCTGTAACTCTGTAGGTACCTGCACTGTGCCAGGCCATACGAATGAAGAAAGGGCCGTAGTGACCGTAATCTGCAGGCCACCAGTCTTGCGAATCAGTCATCAAATTGACCAAATCTTGCTTAAGCGCATCGTAATCGATTGACGCGAAAGCCTTTTTGTAGTTGAAATTCTTTAATGGGACAGATTTTTCGGTGTTCTGGTGAAGCATCTTAAGATTAAGTTGCTCTGGCCACCAGTCAGAGTTTGAGAATCCTCCTGCCGCAGTGTGTCGGTGTTTAGCCGACATTACTGGACATTTGTCGATTGAACCGTTTGAGTCGTGATTGTGCATAGCTCTTTTAAATTTGAACCCTAAAATTAGACGTTTAATCGCCCGAATTCAGCATAAAGAGATTGGAATTCACAATATAAGTATAGTTTTTGCTTATGTTAATCGCTATAGCTAAAGATTTTATCTATTTAAATGATGTGAAACCGCTTCAGCAGCGGCTCGACCGCTTTGCATGGCGGCATTTAGCGAAGGATACAAGCTATAGTCTCCGGCATAGAAAATCGAGCCTTCTTGTTTGACTTCAGCCTTGTACTGCATCGGAGTCTTACGCGGCAAGGCACGACATATCGTATAGGTCTTCACTGCTTTACCAACCGCAATCGCGCAACGCTCGAGCAGTTCTTGGCGCACGGCCGCCTCAATCTCGTTATGGCCCATATCTACTTGACCCACTACCGTGACCGAGAGCAACTGACAATCACCAGCGCTAAGCACATGAAGGTTATTGGCGTAATCTGAATGCGGAATGAGTCCGATGGTTGTCTCGAGTTGCTTCAACAGCAATTCATCGGCAGACTCTATTTCAAAATAACAGTTTACGCATCCGTTGTAATCAGTAGGTTCAGCGGTTTTTGGATAGGTTTGAATAAGCGCGTCATACTCCACTTTTTCACTTGAATCAATTGAGGTATTCAACTTGATCTCGGTTTGAGTCAAACGACTTGCCAGCATCTCAGGTAGTCGCTGAATTCCGTCCACAACAAGGGCCGCCTTTCCGAGCGCAAAGTGATGAAATACAAATTCAAAATGCTTGTAAGAGGTGCTTAGGGCTGATTCTAAAAAGATTCCGCTGTAAAAAGGCTTGAAAAATAGCTCGATAAAGCGATCAGAGTAACGCTCAGAAAGGTAGTCGAGTGTGGTCTGTTCTTTAGTCTGAGCAAAAATAGCTTCAGGCCTGGTCTGCGCTAGGCGTCGCTGCTCACGAAGCAAAGTGATTTTATCGCGTAAGGTAGCTACCGAAGTGAATATTGAAGAACGCAAAAAACTGCGATCTCTAAAGGCGTCTCCGATGCGATGCGGATCTTGATCCTCAAAAATGAGTGCACCAGGGCGGAATTCTTTCAAATGAAGTGCAGAGAGCAGCTGATACCGCATTAACTCAGGATAATGGGTAAGCAGCACCTGAAACCCGTGATCTAGTGCAAAGGTTTCATGCTGGTCAGAACGCAAACGTCCTCCAACGCGATTTGAGACTTCAATAAGAATAGGTTGGAATCCTTTGGCTTCTAACTCGAGAGCGGCAATCAATCCGCTTACTCCAGCGCCCAAGACAGCCACTTTGGCCGTTTTCATAAACAATGAGGTGAGGGGTTAGACAGTAGGAACGCCTTTGATGCGCTTCTCGATCTTTTGCTTTTTGACGGTCAAACGCTTCATCCACTCCATGAGTTCAGGATCTTTTGACGTCTTATACACCTCATTAATAGCGAGAACCAATGACTTACCTTCTCTAGAATACTTTACGCGGTCACTAGTACTCATGTGACTCATGGCAAGGTTTTCATAAGCCTCGGCTTGTACAATAAGTTCTTCTATATTATTGTTCATTGTTTTTAGATATTTGTTAAACAAATATGCTTCAAAAAGTTTTATTTGTCTAACGCGAGGCGCAAATATTAGGAAAAGTTTAGGAATTTCCTAATTATTGGCCAATGCTGTCTGTGTTAAAGTGTTGAAGTTCACCGTCTTCGAAGCCGTAGCTCAAATTGATCGGATTGCAACACACTTCACAGTCTTCGATGTATTCGGCATCATCTAAAGAAGGGTCTAAAAGCATCGAGTTCTTCACTCACTTTCTGCCACTTATCCATTGAAGATTCGAGTGCTTCTTTGGTCAAATTGTAGCGCTCTAAAAATTTCGGATCGGACACGGCCTGCTCATAGTTCATAAGGAGCTCATGGTCCCAATAGGCAATCTTTTGTTCGTAATCGGCAATTTCACGTTCAACAGCCTTCAGTCTACTTTGAAGACTTTTGAGTTGCTTTTGCTGCTTATAGTCTTGAGGCTTCTTTTCAGACTTCTCCTTTTTAAAAGCACCCTCAGCGCTAGTAGTACTTTTCTCAATAGCTCTAAAGTCATTGACCTTGCGCTGTTCGAGATAGAAATCGATATCCCCTAGATAAGGCTTTACGCCTCCGTCTTTAAACTCGAAGACCTGAGAGCTCAATCCTTGTAAGAAGTCACGGTCGTGAGAGACCACAATAAGGGTTCCGGCGAAATTCAGTAATGCCTTTTTAAGTACCTCTTTCGAGCGCATATCCAGGTGATTTGTCGGCTCATCCATCACCAAAACATTAAAGGGTTGCAAGAGCAATTTGGCCATTGCGAGTCGATTGCGCTCACCTCCGGATAAGACCTTTACCTGCTTCTCAACCTCATCGCCTTGAAACAAAAAGGCCCCAAGTATATCGCGTACCTGGGCGCGATTCGTCTCATTTGCAGCATCGATCATCGTCTGAAGCAGCGTCTTATTCTGATCGAGGTATTCGGCCTGATTCTGGGCAAAGTAGCCGATCTGAACATTATGCCCCAACTTGAGGTCACCTTGATGCTCGAGCTCGCCTACAATGATTTTGGCCAGCGTTGACTTTCCTTGAC
Organism: Flavobacteriaceae bacterium; assembly: GCA_038134285.1. Classification (GTDB taxonomy): domain Bacteria; phylum Bacteroidota; class Bacteroidia; order Flavobacteriales; family Flavobacteriaceae; genus UBA3478. The sequence continues at coordinate 3,138 of JAYPUW010000013.1, read as the reverse complement.
CGTTCTGCCCCACAAAAGCCGTTTTACTCTGCCGCTCTAGTAAGAATGAAACATCGGTAAGCACCTGTTTGTCTCCGTAGGCCTTTGAGACACCTTGAAGATCGAGCACCACCTTACCGGGCTGAATTGAAACCGGAAAGCGCACATTCATCACCGCCGTGTCTTCGGTATCGACCTCGATGCGGTCCATCTTATCGAGCTTTTTAATCAGCGATTGGGCCATAGAAGCCTTTGAAGCTTTGGCTCTAAACTTTTCGATAAGACGCTCGGTCTGTTCAATCTGTTTCTCTTGGTTCTTTTGGGCGCTGAGCTGCTGCTCGCGTATTTCATCCCTAAGCGCCATGAATTGCGAATAGGGCTTTTTGTAATCGTAAATGCGTCCGAGTGAGATCTCAATCGTTCGGTTGGTCACATTATCGAGAAACATCCTGTCGTGAGAGACGATGACCACAGCTCCAGGATAGCTATTAAGAAACTGCTCTAACCAAAGTATAGACTCAATATCAAGGTGGTTGGTAGGCTCATCGAGCAAGAGCACATCGTGCTTTTGCAATAAGAGTTTGGCGAGTTCAATTCGCATGCGCCATCCACCCGAAAACGTGTCGGTGAGCTTATTGAGGTCGTCGCGCTTGAATCCAAGCCCGAAAAGAACGCGTTCGGTATCGCCTTGGTAATTGTATCCGCCTATGATCTCATAGCGCGCCCCAAGGTCGCTGACCGCCACCATCAAATCGTGGTAAGCGTTGCTCTCGTAATCGGTACGCTCGGCTAGCTCGCGATTGACGCGATTCATCTCGTTCTCAACCTTCAAAATGTCTTCGAAGGCCTGGTACGACTCTTCGAGCACTGTTCGCCCTTCAACAAAATCGATGTCTTGACGCAAGATGCCTATGCTAATCTCTTTGTCAGTGGCCAAGACGCCCTCGTCGAGTTCCATCTGCTTCGAAAGCACCTTGAGCAAGGTTGATTTACCCGCCCCGTTTTTGCCGATGAGACCCACGCGGTCTCCTCCGCTCAACTTAAAGCTGACCCCCTGAAACAAATAGGTTCCTGAAAAAGAAATGGCTCCGTTGTGGACGTTTAACATGGGCGCAAAGATAATGATCTTATGTGCCTGTTGTAAAGGTAACCTCGGTTACAATTCGTAGCTTCCAAGTCACTTAACTTTAGCCCATCGAAAGACTCAGCTCATGTTTAAAAAAGGCACCAAACTCTACAGCATTTTTACCGGATCTTGTCCCAAATGTCATAGCGAGAGTATGTACAAACGAACGAATCCTTATAACGTCACGGCCGTTTACGATATGCACGAGCGCTGTTCAGTTTGTCACACCAAATACAAGATTGAGCCTTCGTTTTTTTACGGAGCCATGTATGTCAGTTACGGATTAGGAGTGGCCATCGCGGTAGCGGCCTTTATCATCAGTTTTGTGTTTCTTGGATCGAGCATGGCAACTGCCTTTTTCAGCATCATGGGAGCCCTAGTGCTTCTCATGCCACTGAACATGAGGCTTGCACGAAACATCTGGATCAATTTCTTTATCACTTACGACCCTGACGCCGCTGCTCACGCAGGGCAAAACGCTTGATATCGAGCTCTTCGGGTAACGCTTGACCCTTGTACATCGCCTCATATAAATGCTTTGATGCATAAGGGGCAATCATGACGCCTCTAGAGCCGAATCCATTGAGTACCCATAGACGCTGAAGCTCTTCGTGTTGCCCCACAAGTGGCCTGCGATCAGAGACGCTCGGACGCACCCCCGCCACATGATCCATAACCGTGTACGGGGTATCTAAAAACTTGTCGAGTTGTTGCAATAGGTAATCTTTAGCCTTGGCCGTGGTTTCTTGATTCAGATTATGGTTGTCGTAAGTGGCCCCCACTCTAAATCGATGATTGCCTAGCGGGATGATAAAAACCGAAGACTTCACTACCCGTTTCTCTTCGAGCTCAGGAGCGTGAATCGTAAGCAGCTCGCCCTTTGACCCTTGAAGAGGCAAATGATTGAAATACGGATTCTGCTTCAAGCCAAACCCTTCGGCAAATACGAGACGCGAAGCCTCGATATCAGCATATCGCAGCACATCAGTCCCAGTCTCTAGCCTATCATACTCAAAACGCTCTTGTATCAATAAGCCTTGTTCTGCAAGCCATTGCCTGTAGGTCGAGCGAAAGGCCGCGGTATCAAGCCTCCCCGTTTCAAGCACTCGAGCAAGTTTATGGGGCGCCTTGATCTGAGGGGTACTGTTCTGAAGAAGAGCATCGTCCATAAAGCGCTCATAGCCCGAGCAATCTCTGGCCTCAAACCAGCGGTTCTGTTCGGCAGGCTCGTGAAGAATGCGAACCACTTCTTGCTTGTAATCAAATTGCTGCTCTAGTCGCTTTTCGATTTTGGCATAAAACGGTAGTGCATAATCGAGCTGACTCACGGCTTGAAAGGCCAAGGTGAAACGCTTTAAAATGAGTGGATTGTAGAGGCCTCCTGCCACCTCAGAGGCAGACTGAGAGTCATCGCTAATGACTGCAAAAGTGCAGCCGTTCTGGAACAAGGTTTCGGCGAAACACAATCCTGCGAGGCCCGATCCTACAATGAGGCAATCGACCTTCATGGAATTAGTTTGAGCGTTTCGAATTCAGATTGACCTGAGTCTCGCGTTCGGCTTTTCGCTGCTTCTGCGCATCGCGCTTTAAGAAGTCAAAAAACTTCTTGCGATCGGCAAGGCGCTGTTCTTCTTCATCGGTACCCGAACTGAAGTCAGGAAACTGAAGCTCACGCTGCAACTCTTCGATATTGTCAAAGGCATTGTCAGTCTGATAGATTTGAGCGGCGAAGGTGCGCGTGTTTAAAAGCCGGTCAAAAGAAACCGGAAAGTTGGTATTGTCGACATTGAAGGAAGGCGTAGAGGCCAACAGCGGACGAACCTCTGGGTACCACAACCAAAACAATTCGACTAAATAGCTGTCATCGATGGTTTCGCTATCGGCCACCTCGTCGAGAAAGTTCACATCAACTGCTACCGGGGCAATTCCGAGAATACGGTAGCGCAATTCGCTACGGCGCTTGTCGAAATACCAAACCCCTTTGATGCGGTATTCTTTAATATCATAGGCAGATACCTTGCGCTCACTGATGT
>JAYPUW010000012.1:0-29119 GCA_038134285.1 Flavobacteriaceae bacterium | reverse complement strand
CTATTGCTGCAGTACAAGCAGATGTAGACCAAAATGAATTAGATGCAGATACTGCAATAAATAATTTAATTATTGGAAGTTTAGCGTTTAATTCAATTAATGTAGATGGAGGTACAATTGATGGAGCTATAATTGGCGGTGCAACTGCCTCCTCAGGGGAGTTTACAAATTTGGGATCAGCTGAATTCAATCTAAATAATGCAGGAGACTTTAGAGCATACGATAGTAACGATGACATCAGGTTACATTGGGATGGTAGTAAGAGTGCACTTAGTATTGGTACTTCGGTTCCCAATATAGAAAAGGCACCTTTGTATATTAGTTCGATTGTATCTGGAACCTATAATCTTAGTTATTCTTCTTATGGTTTGGGCTCGACAAGTTTATCAAATGGTTCTACTCCTACTAGTTATTCTATTTGGGCCGATCAGAAAATTGCTGCTAGTGAGTTTAACGCATATTCGGATTCTAGAATAAAAAAAGACATTCAAAATCAGGGTACACATGACCTGTTACTAGAATTGAACAAATTGAATGTGGTAAATTATTCATATATAGATGAGCTTCAGTATGGGGGAAAAATAAAAACAGGTTTTATCGCACAGGAAGTTGAGAAAGTAAATTCAAACCTTGTTAACCAGTCATCTAACTTTATACCATCTGTCTTTGCTTTAGCAAAATCAACTTATGTCGAAAAAGGAACCCTACAAGTCATAACTGAAACCCCACACAATTTCACAAAAGGAGATGTTATCAAATTATTTATTCAAGGCAAAAAAGAAGTTCATGTGGCTATTGAAAATATAAATAACCCTACTCACTTCTCAGTTATGGACTGGAAAGCAGCTACTGACAATTTATTTATTTATGGTAAAATGATAAATGATTACAGGGCTATTGACTTCGATCAGATTTTAGCAATTAGTATTGCATCCATTCAGGAGTTAAGTAAAAAGATTACCCAATTAGAGAAAGAAATTAACGAATTAAAAAATAATGTAATTCTGCGCTCTGAATTAGATAAACTAAAAGCAGAAATAACTCTTTTAAAAAAGGAAATTCTGAAAAGTGGGAATAATTAGTATCTAAAAAATATTTCAACCAAGAATTCAATATTATAAAGTAAAACTAATTCGCTAATAATTTTAGTTGTGCCACAACTTCGAATAACAAAGGGCGTATCGTATAAAAGTAAAACTGTCTTAAAGTAATAGTTAATGGATGTAACTACTCATCATCTTTGAGTCCTCTCACTTTTGAAAAAACATAAAACATTTCGCTTGCGATCTGCATTGATCGAGCGTGATACATCTGAGATTCTTCAGGGGTACCATCAAATTCCTTTGGGTCTTCGTAGCGAACGGAGATTTTTTTCTCAGTTCCCGGAATAAATGGACAATTCTCATCTGCATGAGAACATGTCATCACCGCAGCAAATTGACCAGCCTTATTGATGGGATCATCAAAAAGCTTTGAAAAAGCCAAAATCGGATGACGATCTTCTGAATGAAAAATAGAATAGTGAGGATTGGCACCCCCATTAGTTTCAACCTTAAAGCCATTTCTTTTGATTGATTCAACGGCTCTCTCATTAAAGGCGGTCACCTCAACCCCCCCAGAATAACACTTTGCTGGAATACTATAATAATCAGCTGCGGTTTGCGCCCAAATTTGAGCGAATTGACTTCGTCGCGAATTGTGCGTACAAATGAAATTGAGGTTGACCTCTTCTCTTTGGTCGATTTTAGATTGAATATACTCCTCAAGCTGTCGTAAAACTTCTAGTCGTTCATCCGGAACGCTCATCTGAACTACTTTTTCAATGGTAATTTGAAGTCTTGGGAGTATCATTTTTATTTTATTTCCAATTTACCAAGCCCTTTCATCAACACCTGCAAGAGCTGTGCAATCATAATAACCAAAAGACAACCTACAAGATTCAGCCAGAGGTAAGACATGACATCTACATAAAAGACGATAATAACTAGAATTTGGGTGATAATAGCAGCATAAAAGACGGCTTTACCCTGAATCTGCTTGAAGAAAAAAGCGAGCAGAAAAATTCCTAACACGTTTCCGTAAAAGATAGAGCCTACAATGTTGACCAGTTGAATGAGGTTCTCAAATAAACTAGCCACAGAAGCAATGGCAATAGCAATGATTCCCCAAACGAGCGTAAAGACTTTTGCCATTCGTAAATCATGCCCAGCAGCTGCGGGGCCAACCGCATAGCGCTGATAAATATCCAGGGTGGTGATCGTGCCTAGTGCATTTAATTCAGAAGCAGTTGAAGACATTGCTGCTGATAGTATTACCGCGAGTAACAATCCTATGAGACCTATGGGGAGGTTGTTTAGAATGTAGTAGATAAAGACATAATCCTTATCATTAGTATCAATGCTCGGATCTGCCTGAGTTACTAATTCTTTTGCCTTGGTTCTCAATTCGTTTTCTGTGAGATCTAGGCGCTGAAGCTGGTCTTTGAATGCGGCCCTCTCAGCTGTTGTATTGGTTTTTTGCGCTTCTATGGTGCGCATCAAGATCTGCTGTTTTTCTTTTTGGATGACGGCTAACTGGGTACTTAAATCTTCGTACTCAACGCGGTACTCTGGTGCTTGCAGGGCCGCTCTAGCGACAGGATTAAAATGGATTGGAGTGGCATTGAATTGATAGAAAACAAACACCATTACCCCGACAAAGAGTATGAGAAACTGCATCGGAATTTTGAAAATTCCATTAAAAGCTAGTCCAATTTGGTTATCTCGCTTCGATTTACCAGAGAGATAGCGTTGTACCTGACTTTGATCGGTTCCAAAGTAAGAGAGCGCTAGAAAGAATCCACCTGTTATTCCACTCCAGAATGTGTAACGATTATTCGGATCTATACTAAAATCAAATACCTCTAACTTACCCGATTGGTCGGCGATGCTTAGGGCATCAGTGAATGAAATCTGAGAGGGTAATCCTGAAATAATCATATACAAGGCTACGACCATTCCACCCATAATCACGAACATTTGTTGTTTGTGTGTGACATTCACGGCTTTGGTACCACCACTGACTGTGTAGAGTATCACAAGCCCTCCTATGGCCACAACCAATAATTTCAAAGGCCAGCCCAATACCGCAGAGAGTATTATCGCAGGGGCGTAAATGGTGATCCCTGCAGACAACCCTCTTTGAATTAAAAATAACACTGCGGTCAGCGTTCTCGTTTTGGCATTGAACCTGTCCTCTAAGAATTCATAAGCCGTCTGAACATTCAATCGGTAATACAGGGGGATAAAAACCAAAATAATAACCACCATTGCTAGGGGAAGTCCAAAGTAAAATTGAACAAACCCCATTCCGTCATGATAAGCTTGCCCTGGAGTCGACAAAAAGGTTATCGCAGACGCCTGAGTTGCCATAACAGATAGTCCGATGGTCGCCCAATTCGCTTCTTTTCCGCCAAGAACATAATCCTTAATATTTTTGGTGCCTCGGGTTTTCCAAATGCCATAGCCCACAATAAATAACAAGGTCGATAGGAGAACGATCCAATCAATAAACACCATAGTCTTAGTCCTTTTCTGAGAGCTCGAAGGGCGATGAATGTGCACCCAATGAGATCATATTTGCCATTAAACGATACGCTCCTGGAACCCCGGCCGGAAGTTCTCTGAAAAAGCTAAGTCCTGTGTAGATAAAATATCCTTCACCCAAGGGTGCCACTAGCAAGCTTCCTTGTTTAGGGGTCTCTGATTGGTCGTTAGTTTCCAGTAACGGAGTATAAGAGGTATGCCATTGATTAGGAAAGTATAGCCCTCTCTCTTGTACCCAACCTTCAAAGTCCTTTTCTGTGATTTTATTCGGAAACGACAATACGGGGTGGCTCGGCATTAAGAGTTTTACTTCTGTATCTTCTTCTGTTACTCGATCAGAAGAAATCGTCAAAGGGAATGGTGCAATAGGCACCTCGTTACTTCCTATTCTATTGGCTGTGTTGTATTGGCTTATCAAAACGCCCCCTTGAGACACATAATCTAATAGTTCTTGCCTCTTGAGTGTTAGTCCTTCTATTACATTTAATGCCCTAATGCCTAGTATAATAGCCTTATAGTTTTTCAGCTCACTTGTATTCATAGTGACAGGATTTAACTGCTCAACTTCATAGCCTATGGCTTCTAAGCTCTCTGGAACTTTATCTCCTGCGCCCATGATATATCCCACCCGTTCACCGCTCTTTTTCAAATCTAGACGGACGAATTTAGCCTGTGCATCTGCTAAAACTTGCTGGGTAGGAATATGATCGTAACGGATAGGAATAACGGCTTTTGAGTAGGTCTTACCATTTACAATAGCGCTCACCCTCGCAATGGCTTCAGTAGCATTTTCGGGCGGAGACACGGTAAAATTTAACGCTACTATTTTTCCTTCTTTAAGAAGTTCGAAGGACTGCGATGTAGGCTCAACCTTCCATCCTTTCGGGAGGCTCAAACGCAATTCGCCTTTTTGGTTAGGGGCAAAAGATAGAATATTGACCTCGATATCCTTGATGCCTTGATCCGGAAAAATGACCACTTCATCTGAAAAAGAAACCGCTAGGGGCGGAACGATCTTAAAAAGCTCCCACAACTCTCCCTTATCGGGTCTCGCATAGCGATAGATGAGCGGAAGGTCAAATGTTATTTCGGTGTCTTCAAAAGCTAAGGTAATCCCAGCACTTATAGCAGATGGAGATTCAGGCAAGCCAATCAAAACTTGATCCTCCACCTGATACATACCCAAACTAGGCGCACGATTAAGCCAATACGGATTACTTAGCGATGCGGTTTCTGCAATTTCTAAAGGAATAACAATCGTATTGGTTCTATTCATCTCTAATGGCTGTTCTGCAACGGAGGTCTCAATTTCAGCCCCCTGAAGTTCAACCTCTTTTAAGGTAATTGATGAGGCATTTCTAGCTAATAACTTAAGTGTCGTATTGATCTGCTCTCCAGGGGCTGCATAGGCATCATTGGACTCAAAAGCCAGGTATAGGCCAGCAACTTCTTTAATTAAACTTCTTATTTGTTCTGTTTTTTGATCTCTCCAAAACGGATCTTCGATTTGCTGAATTAATGCATAAGCCCGGAGTAAGTCGGGTAGATGCGTTGAAGGATTTTTGAAATCAAAATCCTCCTCTATGGGCATGAGTACGGCTTGAATGGCATCTCCTTTTGGGATTCTTGTCCATGAGGTGTTAATTCCTTGAAATATGTCTTGATCCTCTATTGGAAGTCCTTTTAGCAACTCGAGATATTCTATCTCTTCACCCCTACTATTTAGCCTACCAAAACCCTGGCACAAATGCTGACTACTGGCTAGTGAAGCTATTTCATTATTAGAAACACCTAAACTGGGATAAAACACGCCGACATCTATGCTTATTAAACCGTTTTTCGATGCCTGTTCAAAGTTTTCTTGAGACCCGAAGAACCACCACGAGGTATTAAAAAATATCCTAGAGGGTTGCCATGTATCTAGGTCTGTAAGCTGCTGGGGATAGGCATTCGGATTAGCAGCTAAATCAAATGCTTCCATACTGAGCATAGCGCTAGATGTATGGTGACCGTGCGTAGAACCAGATGTTCTATGATCGAAGCGATTGATGATTACATCTGGCCTAAAGGATCTTATTCTCTTCACTACATCTGAGAGGACAGCGTCTTTATTCCATATTCGTAAGGTCTCTTCTGGAGTTTTTGAAAACCCAAAATCATTAGCCCTAGTGAAAAATTGCTGACCGCCATCAATACTTCTTGCTGCTAATAGTTCTTGGGTTCTAAGTACACCGAGTAATTCTCTAATTTCGGCACCTATCAGATTTTGACCTCCATCTCCTCGGGTTAACGACAAATAAGCGGTGGTAGCATGAGTGTTATGTGTGAGATACGAGATGAGTCTGGTATTTTCATCATCAGGATGCGCAGCAACATACAAAACATTACCCAAAAAATTTAACTGCTGAAGATCCTGAAAAATCTCCGAGCTACTCTTTGGCTTGAAATCTTGAGCTGCAGTAAAACTTACCAAGCACAGTAGCAATACGTTCAAAAATATAGGACGTAATAATGTCTTCATCTCACTTTTAGTAAACGGATTGAATCCTTATAAAGATAAACCATGAATGATATAATTATATGAAATAAGGATATCAGTCTTTGATGCGAAGTAGTATGTATGACTTTGAACTAACCAACAAAAAAAGCCGCTAGAAATGAATCTGCGGCTTTCTTTCATTACGACCAATCGACATCCAGAAGATCCTGATAATTTTGGAAGTTTAGAACTTGCACCAAAAATACATAACCATAAAGCGGGCTGCATCATTGACTAATTATAGGTCCTAAAACTGAATTTAATTGAAAGAGTTATTTATTGATAAATCCTAACATAATCAATCTCCATAATATCCGAATCAAAATCTGAGGGCACTTGACCACCTAAGGAGCCGCCCATTGCAATATTCAATAATAAATAGTGAGGGTTTCTGAATTCCTCTTCACCTATTTTATTATTCATTTCCACGAATACCTGATTGTCGACTAATATCTTCAAAAAATTTGATGTCCAGATCAAAGAGTACAAATGATATTCCGTAGATACATTTGAAACATTAGTTTCTAAACCGTAAGATGAATTACCAGAAGATTCATCCCTCCAATGAAAAGTGCCTAACGTCTTTTGCTTATTATCACCTTTTTGCTCAAGAATATCGATCTCTCCACATTCGGGCCAACCAACACTTCCTTTGGAATTGCCAAAATAATTTCCAAGTTCATTAATATTTGACCCTAATGTCCATATAGCAGGCCATGTACCTTGTTTTGAAGGTAATTTCGCTCTAACATCGACTCTACCATAAGTAAAATCAAATTTGGAATTTAGTCGTGCAGAGGTAAAATTCAAGGTGCTGCTATTATAGGTATAGGACTCTCTTTTTGCCGTGATTTTTAACGTTCCATTTCCAACCTCCGCATTTTCTATTCTTCTAGTATAATGTTGCAGTTCTCCATTCGCCCAGGTACTCCCAAATATAGGTTTATACTGCATATGCCATTTCGAATCTAAAGGCATACCTTGGTAATTAAACTCATCACTAAAAACCAGTGTATACCCTGGATAAATAGTTGCCTGTTCGGAGTTATCAATAAACTGTCCGCTTGTATTGTTTCCTAGAGCATTAGAAATTGATATATTGACAGAATTAGTTGAGAAGTCGTCTAGATTTTCGCTATTGAAAAATGCCCATACGGTAATTAAATAATCTCCATTATTTTCATAATTATACTCTTTTATACCTGAACCAGATTGCTCAAAGAACTCGGAACTATCACCGAAAGAAAACCTATAAATTTTAGCTCCTTCGGCATTGGCCTCAACAACTACTTTACCTTCATCAAGTTTAGTTACTGTTAATTCTAGATTTGGTAATGTACTTCCTTGACATGCCAATAGAAAAAAAATAAAAGGGGCAAAAATTAAACTTCGAATCATGAAAAAAAATAAAAGAAAGATGCGATCAAATAATTTATTTGATCGCATCTTGTTGAAATTAACTTATAAACTATTTACTAAAAAATATATTATCAAAGAATATTGTAACGCCGGTTTGATAAGCCTGAACATCAATTTTAAATTGAATAATAGCAGATAGGTTTACTACATCATTAAAATCTGATAACGGTATTGAAACTCTTTGCCATGAACCTGTGGTTGGAGTAATTGCCGATTTTTTCTCGGCAGGTCCAGAGCTAATAAGATAAAAATCAAATCCTTCCGCATCGGCAGTCCAATAATCAAAATTTATGTGAGTCATATCTGAAACATCCAGTGGAGTCGATGAAAAATCAATTCCTTGGTAATTCAAATTAGAATATTTTACAATTTTCTTTCCACCATCAAATTCAACCTCTTCGAATTGAGTAGTCTGACCCCAACCTGGAAATAGATTTGGATTAACTGCCGAATCATAAACCTCACTGTAAACAGACTTTACATCCTCCGCATCAAATGTAGGATCTTCCGCAGCTGAGTTGGGGCTTGTTGCTTGACTTGATGACTTCCAAAAATAGAAATTATCAAAATAAACCGTTGCCGATTCTCCAGAGCCTGCATCATCTACTTTGAATTGGAATACTTCAGATAGATCAACAACATCGCCAAAATAACTTAACGGAACATCAACCGACACCCACTGACCCAAAGTAATATTTTCTGCAGCATATGCTTTTTCTTTAGGACCAGGGCTAATTACATAAAAATTAAACTTCGATGCTTCAGCAGTCCAGTAATCAAAGTGCAAGTATTCCATGCCGCTAACATCCAATGGAGTTGAGGCCCAATCCGTTCCTTGGTAATTCAAAGATCCATATTTGAGCACCGAATTACCATTCAAGTCTACCTCCTCAACAACTGTCCCTTGACCCCAGTTTGGATTAAGATTCGCTGAAACACTTGAATTATAGGTGTCACTATAAATAGATAATACATCACCTGCGTCCTTATCAGGTGCTGCTTGACCGGTCGTTGGAGCGCTATTTACACCATAGAAATAAATATTGTCAAAATAAACGGTTCCTGTTCCTTCAACCTTAAACTGAATTACATCAGATAGATCAACCACATCAGAAAAATAAGTTAAATCTATGTCAACGCTTTTCCATGTTCCTGGATTTTCAGAAACATTTAATTCGTATGCTTTTTCTTTTGGACCCGAACTAATTAAGAAAAACTTAAGAACCGTGGCGTCACCGGTAAAATAATCAAGATGAAGTTTCGTTTTACCTGAAACGTCTAAAGGCGAGGCAAATTGAGTCCCTTGGTAATTTAACCCTGCATACTTTAATACATCATTATTAGCAATATTTTCTACAGAAACTACTGTTGATTGACCCCAATTAGGATTAAAATCTGTACCCTCAATATCCGTATATGCATTACTAAATATTGAAAGCACTTGATTAGCAGGAGCAGTAGGAGCCTCTGGAGCATCGGTTGGATCCACGGCTGCAACCACTTCCTTAGGAATATCAAAGTTAAAGGTATCTACTTGATAATTTTTTTGTCCAGTATTAGTAACACCATACCCAAGGATCATGGTTATTCTATTATAAATTCCCGAACGCTGTCCATTCTTTTCAGGAACATTGAAAATTAGTGTCTCCCAACCAGAACCTGTCGTAGTCGCAAATAAATCACCTGATGACTTTTTATTCTCATCATCATTACTTAACTGGTCTTCCAGTTTTAATAGAACATTATGATTTGGACCTGGAGAATTAAATTGAACAGATATTGCCTCTTTTCCTGAAGGAAAGTTAATTGTCTCCTTTAGATTAAAGAAAAATCCAGCCCATGATTGAACATCAGCAGGTTCAGTAACCTGGATTACACGTTCCGAGGTATTGATTCCTGACTTCGAAGGATTGTCAGCATAAGCAACAGTGATTTTTGAATCACCTGTTTCTCCAAATCTTCCCCATGTTCCATTTGGATTTGTAGAGTTAAGCTCATCGTCTGCCTCAAAGCTTGGTCCTGTAGTTTCAAAAGTTATCGGACCAGCATTAAGATCCGGATCCAACGCAATAAATTCATCCGTGTCGTCATCGTCATCAATAACAATTGGTGGTGGTGGATCTAAATCCTCCTTTGTACAAGAAATAACAGTAAAATGAATGCTAAGTAAAGCAAGCAAAGCGATTTGAATTGAATTGTACCTTTTCATAAAATTTAATTTAGTTGTAAGCTTCGTTTTGCGGATAATTCTCACCTAATAAATCAAGCTGTGATTGAGGGATAGGTAAATGAATCATTCCTGGGGTTAATACATTTTTTGGATTCACATGATTTCGTTCGTAGTAAGAATTTAGAAGGTCATCATTCATGTGATCCATTAAATATTGATATAATAGACCTTTTCTTTTTAAACTATACCATCGTTGTCCCTCGAAGGCAAGTTCTCTGGCTCTTTCTTCAAAAATTATTTCAATACTTATGTCGGATGTGAGAGGAATCCCTGCGCGGGTCCTTACTGAATTAAGATATTGAAGTGCTTTTGTTGTATTTCCAAGTTCTAAATGTGCCTCTGATCCTATTAGAAGAGTTTCAGCAAGTCTGTAAACCATCACATTTTTGGAGTGCATGCGATCGGTAGGCTCAACATTGGTATCCAAAAATTTGATGACCCCAGGGTTTTGTCTTTTGTAATACAAGAAGAATTCATCATTTGCGGCAACTCTTTTGTATAGATTTAACGGATCCCCAATAGACTTACCAGCTGGAAGGGTTTTTTCGTCATTGTATTTATACTCAAAAATGTAATAGTGGTCCCTTCTTTTATCAGTGGAATATTCATTCAAAAGATCAATCACATAAGGGTTGAGGGATAAAAATCCAAAGCCATCTCCGCCATTTTCAATTGACTGTTTCAATCCAGGAACAGCAGAATAGTGAGAAACTGTTTGCCAATTCATTTGCTGCCAAGAACCTCCTCCAATGGTTTGTCTCTCAAACTGGATAGAAAACAATGATTCGTTATGATTTAACTCACCGCTGAAAACTTGGTCAATGGATACTAATTGATGAGGACTATTATTGATTAGGTCGTCAACAATAGAGGCTGCTGACGCATAATTACCTTCCCATATTTCAACTTTGGCTCTAATATGATCAACTGCACCCTTATTCCACCTGCCGTACGCCTGGGTATTAAATTCCAAATTTTCTGATGCAAAATTTAAATCACTTCTTATAAGTTCAAAGATTTGCTCCTGAGAAGAAGGACTATCGGGCCTATCGAAAGCAGTTTCTGGGGTTGTAGGTGATGTCTTTATATAGACATTTCTAAACAACCTAAATAATGTGAAATAAGAATGTGCTCTAAACACATACGCCTCCGCCAGATTCTGAATTAATTTATCGCTAGATAATCCTTGATCTATTAGATTATTAGCACCCTTTATAATAGAATTCGATATGTCTATGATACGGTAATGATGAGCCCAGAAATATCCGAAGGCTGCTTCAGAGCCGTAATCACCTGCTGAACAACCCCAAAAACAATTACTAAACAGAGAAATTTCACCATCAATGCCAGCTGCTAAATCACTTTTAGCCGTTAAAATCAAAGGAATTGCACCATTAAACCAATCCCTTTCATAAGGTTCCCTATTAATCGAATAAAGTCCCACAACAGCATTAGAAATACCTTCTTCGCTATTGTACAAAAACTCAACAGAGGTATCCGATAGCAACTCATCCTTTAGGAAATCATCTGGGTAGCAGCCATCTAGGAACATAATAGAAAAAGCAGAGCACAGTATGATTGAAATCTTTTTCATAGATGGATTCTAAAAATTAACATTAAGTCCTATTGTGAAATTCATTGTCTCGGGAAAGATCCCAGCTCCTAAATTCTGTTCTGGTGAATAAGACAGAAAATTTGTTAATGTCAAAAGATTTGTACCTGAGAAATAAAGTCTACCTGATTTAAGTTTTAGGTATTCTTTCAATGTTGAGCCAAAGCTATAACCAAGTGTAAGGGTTCTTAATCTTAGGTAAGATGCGTCTTGGGCTGCAAATGAGTTTAAGTGCCTTAACCATGCCGCATTAGCATTTGGTTTTGGCCAAATTGTTGAAGGGGACTCATCCCTATAGTAGGGAACTATTGGACCATTCTTCTCCCCTTTCCAAAATTCTCCGTCAGCAAGTACTGAGTTAATTCTTTTAACACCCTGAATAGCATAGACATCAAAGTATAAATCAAAATTTTTATAAACGATTTTCGAATTAAAAGAACCAAACCAGTCAGGATCAGCATTAGTGAAGATATTATCTTGAATGTCTATAATTCCATCTTCATTCTGGTCTATCACCCTTATTTGCCCGGGTTTTGCACCAATCTCAGGATTTATTGGGCTACCAGGCTGAAAGTCCTCAGGTTGATAAATTCCTGCGAACTCTGGCAACCAGAGGCTATTTATTGATTGTCCAATCGAGAGTCTTCTTCCAGATGTATCAGTGATATCAGCAAAATACTCCTCTCCCGTTAAGGGATCAATTAAAGTTTCTCCAGTTAAGGATTTAATTGTATTCTTATTAGTAGACCACATTAAACCAACGTCCCAAGAGAAATTATTACCCTGAATCAAAAGACTATTTAACGTTAACTCTGCTCCCTTATTTTCTAATTCCCCAACATTAAATCTCGTCACACTGTAACCTGTAGAAGATAAAAGTGATCTATCCAGAAGTAAATCAAGGGTATTAGCTTTGTACAGATCAATTACTCCGTTTAACCGATTGTTAAAGAACCCGAAGTCAAAACCGATATTTAAAGTATTGGTAGTTTCCCACTTTAAATTTGGGTTTCTTAGACGTGTGGATGGCGATGAACCACTAACCACTGAAGTGCCAAATGAATAAGGATTATAGATTGCTACTCCCAAAGACTCCAAAGGGTTAATACCCTGGTTTCCCGTAGATCCATAACTAAGTCTAAATTTTAACTGATCTAGTTCAAGGTTTTGGAGTAATTTATCCAACTTAAAGGCTAAAGAACCTGCCGGAAAATATCCCCATTTCTGATTTTCTGCAAATACCGAGGCACCATCTGCACGCATCGTACCTTCAAACAAAATTTTATCATCAAAAGCATATCGAATTCTTCCAAGGTAAGAAAGAACTCTTCTTCTGGTTACAGACCTGTAGTTGCTTAAAATTTTTGATGCTAGTCCATTAAAATTCAAGGCGTCATTTACAAAATCTGACTTGTCTATTTGATTGTATATCGAATACTGCTCATCTAAGGCATGAACAGCTGTTAAATTGAAATCATGTTTATTATGAACAATTTTATAATTCAGAATATGTTCCAAAAGGCTTTGCCGGTAAGAGGAGTTTATAAGCACACCTAATCCATTTAAACCCTCATCTCCAGCCGAGTGTTGTGAGGATCTATATATTCCTTGATTTAAAGTTCTTTGACGCTGAAAACCTTTTAAAGAATAGGTAAGGTTCGGAGCCACTTCATAATTAAACCGAAGATTTAAATCGATTAGGGATATATCTGATAAATCATCTGAATATTCTTGGTCCCAAAGAGGGTTAATTGCAGAGGCATTTTCCTCACCAAAATAATATTTGACTAAATCTCCCTGATCATTATAAGGTCTTGCAATTGGGCTTAGGTTCACCAAGAATAGTCCTCCTGTTTCTTTCGATTGTTTTGAATCTTGAACGTTTATAATAGATTCAAGCTCTAATTTTTCGGTAAGCTGGTGAGAAAGATTTAATTTAAAACTTAATCGATCGTAACTTGAATTCGGAATAATACCATCTTGAGAGAAGTAATTGAAACTAGTATAGAACTTTGTTTTCGAACCTCCAACTGATGCACTAATCGTATGACTTTGAAGCAACGCATCATTTAATGCTAAGTCTTGCCAGTCTACGTAATTTCCATTTTCGATTAGATCAATTTCATAGTCATCCCAAACCACAGAGGAGGGCGGGTTAGATAATCCTGTCCTAGCCCTCCAAGCATCCATTTTGTAATTAAAATAACCTTGGGCATTATATAAGTCAAAATTTCTAGTTAAGGTTTGGGAGGTTAAGAAGTTACTATAAGTAAATGAGGTAAAACCTTCGGTTGGACGCTTAGTGGTAATTAAGATAACCCCATTAGAAGCTCTTGCTCCATAAATCGCAGTTGAAGCGGCGTCTTTGAGTATTTCTATTCTTTGAATATCATCAGGAGCAACATCATTTAAATTATCAAATGGTAACCCGTCTACAATAATTAAGGGACTATTTCCACCAGCAACAGAAACATTTCCTCTTATCACAATATCCGAAGATCCACCAGGTCGTGCATCGGCTAAATTTACCTGGACACCTGCTGCGCGTCCACGTAATAATTCAGAAACATTAATAGTAGGTATTTGTTTTGCATCGTCAACATCCACTGTAGAAATTGAACCGACTATATTTCCTCTTCTCTGAGAACCATAACCTACAACTACTATCTCGTCAAGTCGATTCCCGAGACTCAATATTACCTCTACATCAATTACAGAAGTATTGAATTGGATAGTTTGAGAATCATATCCTACGTAACTAAATAGCAAAATTGTTTCAGGTAAAATTTCGATAGAAAATTTCCCATCAAAATCTGTAAGTGTTCCTTCTTTACCCCCAACAACAACAATTGCTACACCCGGTAGTGGATTATTTTGGTCATCCAAAACAACTCCCGAGATTGAAATCTTTTGAGCAAAAAGAAAAGCAGAACAAAAGAGAAAAAACCCAAAAACGGAATATTTAAAAAAATTGAACATCAAAAGTTTTTATTCTTTTTACTATTAAAACCTCTTAAAGTTAAATGAAGTAAAAAAAATAGTAAATGTAGAGAAACTACAAATATACCTCAATTATTTAAATAATTGATTATCAATATTTTAAATGAATATTAAAAACGTATGATGAATGAATGTGTAGTATTATTGTAGTGAAAAAATTACAAGAATTATATCCTTAGTATGTAATCCTGAAGGTTAACTTCACGAGTTAATTGCATTTTTTTTCTCAATCTATATCTTTTGATTTCAACACTTTTGATCGAGATGTTGTACAAAGAAGAGATTTCTTTATTGGTAAGATTAAGACGCAGATGAATGCAGAATTTTAAATCATTTGAATTAAGATTTGGATGCTGTTCTTTGATTTTTGCTAAGAACATATCGTCTACATTATTAAAAGCCTTTTTTAAGACCTCCCAGGAACTTGAGGCGTTAATATTTATTTCCATTTCTTCTATTAAGTCTATAAAGGAAGAATCTGCATTTATATTACTAGACTGACTTTTGATCTTATTTAACACCTCTGTGTTTTTACTAAGCTGTAATAAAGTATCAGCTAACTCCTTTTTATTTTTTTTATACTGTTGCTCCAAAAACATATTTTTTTCAAGCATATAATTTTCCTTTATCTGCAATTTTTTCAACTCATTTACTCTTTCATTTTCCTCACGAATTCTGATTTCTTTTGTCTTAAAATACCCAATGTATGACTTGTGAATAATCCAAATAAAACTCAAACTACATATTAAGTAGGCGAGATACATTAAAGGATGTTGATGCCATGGATAAAGAACCTCAAAATCATAAACATCAGTAAAATAAATCTCTTCCATTTCATCTATTTTAAACTGTAGTTGATAATTCCCTGGTCTTAAGTTTCCAAAAATTATATCTGATTTTTTATCCCATATGGTAAAGTTTTCTTGATACCCTGACAACATGTAAAATAGTTTTGAAGAACTGAATACTTCAAAATCCGGGTAGCCCAAAGTAAAAGAAACGTTATTTAGATCATTAGGAAGTTTCTCTTTTCCTAAAATTGAAATCTTTTTAAAATCAGGAGTCTCGTTATTAGCACCTTTAACTTCTTGAATCAAAATATTTGGTCTGGAGTTTTTTGTGTAAGGAAAATTCAGTTTCAAGTACTGATTTACTCCCCCTATGATATAACTCTCATCTATTTTCCCAATATTCTCAAAACCTCTATTTGGCCTAATATTCTCAATTAATATTGGTATGATTTGAAGATCATATTCATCTTCAAGAATTGATGGACGAACACGTATTAATTTTTCCTTTTTAAAAAACCAAAGAGAATTATCCTCAAGGCTGACCATTTTACCTGTTAGATATTCTTCATTCCTAAATGCTTCTAAATACCAGCTTTGAAGTTCAAACTTATCTTGTTTGTAATCATATTTCCATAGGCCCGAGGAGTCATTATACCATATATCTCCATTAAATGAAGCTAGCGAAGAATAAGCTCCTTTAGAGGGATTTTGATATAATTTAAAATCATTTACTCGTTCGAAATCTTTTGATAACTCAACTTTATAGATACCCTTATATTCATGACTAATCAAAAAGGTATTGCTGTCAACAGGTTCCAAAAACCGACTTGAAAGATCAAATCCTTCTACTTTTCCCTTCCATATCCATCTATCCAATTCTAATTCTATAATCTCAAATCCTCTGTAAGTCCCTACCAATAATTTATTTGCACCAGGTAAAGGCCTAAATATCCAGGCTCCTTGACCCTCATGAATAGGGGTTATAAATAATCCTTCTACTTCAGATATTCCCTTATGATGCCCAACTAATAATTTTCCATTTTTTTCAAAAAGACTCCATACCTGTTCATTTAAATTCAGGATCTTTGAAAACCTTTCCATCATTGGGGTTTTGTAGAAAAGCCCCACATTAGTACCTATATAAAGGGTATCTTTTAAATAGGCAGTAGTATATATTGTACCTATTTCATTAAGACTGTCAGAATATGAAAAAATACTCGATTTGTCATTAATACAAATAATACCGTTATCTAAACCCAACCATAAATTATCATCTTTGTCACCATATATGGCTAAAACGGTATTATTTTTAAGGCCATTATTACTTCCTATTTCATATAAGCTTTTACCGAATTGGTCTAAAACAATAAGACCATCCGAAATGGTTCCAATATACCATCTGTTATTTTTAAAAATAGCAGAGTATACTGTGGAAGAAATAATTTCAGTTCCTTGAATAATACTCCAAAAATCCTTATTCGAATATTGCAGAAAGATGCCCTTTTCAGTTATAAGAGTTAGTTTATTATCATTTAGTGCGATTGAGACAATTTTCGAGTCATCATTATCCTTAGATTCTAATTGTAATATCCATTCGTTCCCTTTGATTTTATATAAATCTCTTTGGGTATCTTGAATATATAATGTCTGATTTACCACCCAAGCCCCTAAAATACCAGCAGAGTGTTCTATAACAGAGATTTTTTCACTCCATAAATCATAAATAATTAACTGATCTAATGATTGAAAAATCAATTGATCTCCTAATTCAAGGATTTTCCAAAACTGTTCGTCTTCTTTAATTAAATTTTCCTCATTGTTAGTTAAGGATGTATAATTCCAACTCCCTATTTCGTCCTCTTCATAGAAGCCAAACTCCATGTACATACCTACATATAGTCTCTTATTCTTAAAGTGTAGCGACCTTACAATACTATTATTGAAAGCTCCCAAATTCTTCCAATTAATTCCATCGTACAACAGAACCCCCTCATTATTAGCTACAAAAATTTCACCTTTATCATTGTTTATTATCTTCCAATTCTGGGACCCTCCAGAGTAGTCCTGTGCTCCATAATATTTAAAGGGAGGAGTTTCTTTGGAATACAAGTTTGAACTCCAAAAAAAAGAAAACATCAATAGAGTAAAAATGGAACTAATTAATTTCAAATGCTTGTAGTTTAAATTTATCTTCCTTGAAGATAAACGATGTTGCCAATTTTATCATACTATGCTTTAAAGCTAGCCTCATCGGTACAGCCTCATCTTATTCTTTCAATTTCTTCAATTAACAATAATTGATCACTTAATCCTAATAATTCAAAAAACATCATTCGGTTTTGCAATAAGAAATTTACAATTTGAAGTTATTAGAGCAGTAATAAAAATTAAATATCCCTCTATAATGGTGTTATACTGCATTATTAAATAGACTCTATTGATTAAAATTAGACCACCCATCAAAATCTGAAATTTTTTCTATTGTAAAATGATGTTCTAATTAATTTGAAAATGAACATCCCTTAATCAGAGAAACCTTAATTTTAAAAAATTCACAACTTATGATAGTTAACCAACTTTTTCAATCTGGTGAGTTAGGTCCTAGATTCTTAGTTACATTAATTTTTGTCAGTCTATTAATTATAATCGCGAGCAACAAAAAGAGTAGCCCTAAGCACAACACTTATACCTATTTTGTAATAAGTATTGTAGTATTCTTTCTTTGTTTTAGTTTAAATAAGATTGACTTAAACCTAGGAATGGCATTGGGACTTTTTGCGATTTTTGGAATTATACGATATCGAACAGAAACCATTAAAGCTCAAGAAATGACTTATTTATTTGCATTTATTGGTCTTGCAGTAATTAATGCATTAGCTCCATTTAATCCAGAGAATGAATTAATCGTTATTAATGGAATAATTACAATTAGCATCTTAGCCGCTCAAAATATTCTTCTTGATCGAGACCTGGAAGCAGAAAAAAAGGAGGGATCTTTTAAAACAGTTATCACTTTACCTTACCAAGACAATGAAGTCACTGAACTTGATATAAAACTTGACTTTGAAAGAAAATTTCAAAAATCCATAAAACGAGTTGAACTTTCTAGGATAGACCATCGAAATGATCAAATTACCTACATCATCTATTATTAAATGAAAGGAACTGTTTGCGCTTTTTTTCTTGTATTTTTCTTTTTTGGAAGCTCCTTAAATGCACAAGAAAATAGACAATGGCTTAACACTACCTATGAGGCATTAGAGTCAGAAATAAGCTCTCTCAAACTAAGCCAACGTTTTCGATGGAGATCGCAAGATTTTCAGCTTTGGATTTCGGAAATAGATTACAAAACTGATTTAACAAAAAGATTTTCGGGTGGGCTAGAACTCCGCTATCAAATAGAAAGAGACCGGAATGGGGGGATTCAAGGAAATCGAGCAAGCGGTAGGGTCAGACTAAATCTTTACCACGAGATCAAATTAGGTAGTTTTGATATTGAAAATCGCGCGGGAATTCAGTATAAGCAGCGATTTGATGATGGAGCTGAAGAACTTATAATTCGATTTCGTCCTCAAATAACACCTCAAATTAAAAATTTTAAATATGATCCAACATTCAGAATCGAGTATTTAAAGAATATTAAAAAATCATTTGATTATAGCATCCGATATGGTTTTAAAATACCCATTAAATGGGAGCGTAATCGTTTTGAAATTGGATATTTCTATGAACAATTCAAACTGCAATCTCAACCCAACCGCAATGTATTTTTCTTAAATCATCGGTTAGGTCGATAACATTAATACTGTAAAAAATGCCGCGATTTTAATTAATCCGAAAAGGCTTCCAAGAACGAAATAATTCTTTTACGTTGACTTCGTAATTCCGATGAAAACAAAACTTATGAAAAAAATATTATTCTCCTCTTTTGTACTATATACAATATATTTTTTTGGTCAAGATATCCCCTCAAGATGGGACGAAATAACATTTTCTGATTGGGAGAATGCGCTTGTTAAATCAAACAAAACTTGCATACTACCAATAGGAATTCTTGAAAAACATGGTCCAGGGGTACCAATTGGATCGGATCTTATTAGGGCCAGAGAATGGGCAAGTCGTGCAACAAAAAACGAATATGCGGTTGTGTTTCCTGATTATTTCTATGGGCAAATTAATGAAGCTAGGCAGCACTATGGAACATTTTCATTGCCATCCAGTTTAGCAATGAATCTACTCGAGGCCACTGTTGAAGAAATTGCAAGAAATGGTTTTGATAAAATCATAATAATAAATTCTCACGGAGGAAATCCTCAGATGATTAAATACTTTATTCAAAATCAACTTGAGAAAAAGAGAGATTACGTTGTTTATTTTTTTCAGCCTGATATGCCAGAAAAGGTTTATAATGAAATGATGAATATTAGAAAAACAGAGTTAGCAACTGATCAACATGGAGGAGAGAGAGAAGCCTCTGAAATAAAATATTTAAGACCAGAACTGTTAAAATTAGAGCGAAGTGATCATGAGTCAGGGGAGAATCTAAATAGATTAAATCTTCCAGGAACGTTATATACTGCAATCTGGTGGTACGCTTCTTATCCTAATCACTATGCTGGAAATGCCAAGTATGCTTCAACAGAATTGGGTGAAATAATCACCGAAAATACAATCAACTCCCTTCAAAATGCCATAAAAGCGGTAAAAAATGACAACACAACGATAGAGTTGCAAAAGCAATATTTTGAGAAGGTGAAAAATTGAAATTAGAGACCCTTAGATTTCTATAAAATAAAGGTTTGTATTAAAAGCGTGAAAAGTATTCCCCAAATGAATACCACCAGGGCAAACCCAAACAATCCAAGCTTCCGAAGTAGCCAATAGTTTATTTTAAAACGTATAGGTATTAATCGATCTAGCGCCTTTGCGGTAAAGGTATACTCTTTCATTTATCTAATTTTTAATTTCCTTAGTCCTATATTCAATCCGAAACGAGCATATAAAGGTTCATATATATCAGAATTTATAATAATTCTGCCAACTCCTAAATAAATGCTAGCAATGAAATTTGAATTAGCCAACAACTTATTTCCTACACCTAGACCTAATGAAAAACCCCTCTGATCTCCTCTTTCAGGAGGGTTAATAGGGTAGCACTCGTAACACCAATCATAATAGATATAAGGATCTTCTTTCACTACAAAGGCTCCAAAATACTCAAGAAAAAATCCTTTTCCATCTCGGTTACCGAAGTATTGTCTTAAAAAAAACGTGCTTGAGAATTTTCTATCAATTCCTTCATCTGCTACCCTAGCAAAGATGTCTCCTCCTATTGATAAAGTTTCATTTTGATATTTCTCATACATCAGGTTAACACCTCCTAAGGCTATAAAATCAAAAGCGTTGAAAGAAATCTCTGAAGCAAAAACAGGTTCAGATTCAAATTGGGAATAAACAGGGGCTACAAGGAAAAAATGAACCATTAAAAAGATTGTAGGATAAATCCTTTGGACGAATCTCATGAGCATCTAATTAGAATAAAAAAAATACGAACTTAAAATTTAATGAGATTAAGAGTGAACTATTATTTCTTTTTAAATCTAACTTTCATGTCATAGCTAGGCTGTAAATGGTCACTTTGTTTCTAATGGGAATTAATCTTTCAATCCATACCTACTTAAATTACATTTGACATGATTCCCCTTATAAAAAACATACCTTCTTTGAATGCTAATTCTAATAAGTTTATGAAAAACTGTTTAATTTTTGTTTTCCTATTATTTATATCAAGCTGTCATAATAGTCCGAATAATTTACCTCTGAATAAGACAATTGAGAACCCTAAATCTGATGACTTTTCATTCGCTATTATTTCAGATTTAAATGGCGGTGAAAGAGAAGGAGTATTTGAGAATGCAGTTAATAAGATAAATCGTTTCAGCCCCGTATTCACACTAAGTGTAGGTGATCTAATTGATGGGGGAATTAAAGATTCACTATTGATCAGTAAACAATGGGGGAATTTCAACAAAAGGCTGGAAGCTTTAGAATCCCCATTTTTTTATGTTGGAGGAAATCATGATTTATCCAATTCTCAAATGTTAAAAGCTTGGGGTATTACCCACGGTCCATCTTATTATCATTTCATTTATAAAAATGTCTTATTTCTTATTTTAAATTCTGAAGACTTTGATGAGGAAAGATTTGAGGAAATATCTAAGGCAAGGGAATTAGCACTTAAAATCTTGTCAAAAAAAATTGAAGGTAATTATGAGGAAACGGAATACTACAAAATGAAAGAAAGAATGTTCGGAGATATAAGTATTGAGCAACAACTATATTTTGAGGATGTAATAGAAATGAACCAGGATGTAAGATGGACCTTCCTATTTATGCATAAGCCCATTTGGAAAAATCAAGAAAACGAGAAATTTAATTCGATTTTGAAAAAATTAGACGTACGGCAATTTTCTGTGTTTAGTGGTCATGAGCACTCTTTCTCACATCAAATGATAAATGGAAAATCCTATACTATCCTTTCTACAACTGGAGGAAGTCAAAATGTTGAAGATCAAAAATCCTTCGATCATTTTACATGGGTTTCTATGAAGGAAAAACCGAGAATTTCTCATTTATTATTGAGTGGAGTTTTAAATGAGAGCGGAGAATCAAATTAAATTTATTGATGCTTATTCACTAAAATTGATTTTCACAAATGAATAATTTTGTTGAGCTTAAATGAAAGGTGTAGATCCTTATTCTTCATTAAGATTTAAGGAGTTTAAAATTTTTCTGCTTCTAAGATTCTTTCTTGTCTTAGGATGGTCTATGCAGTTTATTATAATTGAATGGAAGGTATACTCCTTAACCAAAGATCCTTTTTCTTTAGGTATTATAGGTTTAGTGGAAATTATACCAGCACTAAGTATAGCGCTTTTTGCAGGACATATAGTAGATCAAAAAGAAAAGCGGAATCTTTTACTTTGGATTATCTTTTTATTTTCAATAGTAAGTTTCGGCTTTTTTCTTTTGTCTAGTGCGTTTATTGCGAATTCTTGGAGCCAGAACCATATCTTATTTTCGATTTACGGCTTAGTATTTCTAGGAGGTCTCTTAAGGGCTTTTTTCGGTCCAACTATTTTTTCTTTAATAGCACTTATAGTTCCAAAAAAAGATTACCCTAATGCAGCCACATGGAGCAGCTCAACCTGGCAAATGGCATCTATTCTAGGACCAGCCATTGCAGGATTCACGATAAACTGGATTGGAGTTCACCAATCATTATTTATTGTAATGATACTAACAGTTTTATCATTCCTGCTAGGAATCGCAATTGAGAGAAAACCTGTTTTAAATCCAAAAATTGGAGAATCAATAATCAATAGCTTAAAGGAAGGACTTCATTTTGTTTTTAAAACAAAGGCAATATTGGGTGCATTAAGTTTAGACATGGTAGCTGTCTTATTTGGAGGAGCAGTGGCATTACTTCCTGTATTTGCACAAGACATACTTAAAGTAGGTTCTGAAGGATTCGGATTGTTGAGAGCCGCACCTGCTGTAGGCGCGTTTCTTACTATGGTTATTACTGCATATATACCCATTAGCAAAAATGCTGGGAAAAAGCTTCTGATTGCCGTATTTGGATTTGGTTTATCAATAATTTTATTTGGCTTATCAAATATTTTTTGGATATCACTTTTGGCGCTCTTCGTTAGCGGATTAACTGATGGGTTCTCAATGGTAATTAGACAAACCATTTTACAACTAAAAACACCTGATAATATGAGAGGTAGAGTAGCCTCAGTAAATTCAATGTTTGTGGGGTCCTCAAACGAATTGGGTGCGTTTGAGAGCGGTTTGACAGCCAAACTCATGGGTACCGTTCCAGCAGTTATTTTTGGAGGAACAATGACCTTAATTACAGTTGTAACCACCTCATTATGTTCTCCAAGTTTTAGAAAATTAGACCTTAAGGTTGAAGAATTTAAATGAGATAGTTGTCGGGCAATTATAAATTTGGTTATAGAATCCAATGGCTTTTTTGGCATTCTATAAAATTAAAAAGCAACTAAAAGGAGAATAGCCCCCCTTAGATAACGGCTGTGGTTTATCTAAAAACCTAAGAAAGTCGAAATAACGAATTGATTTCTGCTAGTCGATGACGTAGACTGATTCATTAGACCCACTTCACTGCGCAGGTGCCCGCTGAATGTATATCCTATACCCGCATAAATGCGATTTCTATCGAATGTATTATCAGAGGTGTTGAGAAAAATCTCATTGTAAGAAGAGAGACTAAAGCGTGAAGGTGACCCTTTAAAATTTAGAGGTATGCTAGCTGCTAAAGCATACCGAAATCTCATTCTAAAGTCATTCTCGATGAATCGTTGTTCAAATCTAATTCGGTGTTGCAATGCGAATCGGCTGAACGATTGCTTATGGATGAACTGCTCATAAATCCGGTGCTCATCAATCCGATCCTTTTCATTTATACCCTCAAGATAAGGTTCGCTTCGAATGAATCCGTATCCCACTAAAAGATTGTTATTCTGGTTTGAAAGATTATATCCAATCCCGGTGCGAAGAAGGAGCTGTTCAAGATCTCCTATAAAGTTATAATTGCGGTGTTGCAATTCATGATGCCAATCAAACTTTGAATTAAGTTTCTTGTTCCCGATGAAAGTCCACCAGTTTCCTAACTCGCTTTCTTGAGCAGTCACTACTAAAGGAAAAAAGAGGATAAGAAAGAGGAATTTGTTCATTGCACCATATGAGTTTTATCCTATGAACTTACGCAATTTTAAAGATCTCTTCTCTGAATAAGCTTGTAACTGCCCCAGATGTATAAAAAGGCATAGAGTGAAGCCAGGCCAATTTCTTTGGCGCTGGTGTAATAGTCTAATTCCATACTTTCACCCAATTCTTTTACAACCGACTGAACGGCGCTTAGGCGTGTGAAGGGCTCGTGAATAAGGTTGAAAGAGGCTTGCAACGGAAAGTATGATTTGATCTCTTGGGCCAAGGCAAAGGCATCGGATTTCTCTTCAAAGGTCATGAATTCGTATAGGAGCTCTCCGCCTATGCCAAAGGCTATTTGCTCTGCAATCGCCACAACAATGAGTACTCCCAGTGCAAAGGCTGAGCGTTTGATCAGTATTCCTAAAAACAAACAAAGGCTAAAGAATCCGATTAGTTTTAAGAAGTAAAGGCCTAAAAACTGCAAGTCTAGCACAATTAGGCTCCACTCCGTATAGTCTGAATAGATGCCACCTAGAATGACTGAAATCAGAGCAACAAATAGGGTCGATAGGGCCGAGAAGACCACGACCATAATAAGCTTCGAGGCAATGAATTCTTTTTTCGAAAGGCCGTCTATCAGATTCTGCTTCAGCGTTCGATTACTGTATTCATTTGACACCATTGAGACAATCACAACAGCCAAAAAAAGCTTGAAAAAGGCAGCAATAAAGGTGTTGAAGTGCCAGATAAAAGGGAAATTAAAGATCCCTTGTTCAGCCAAATGAAACTGTATGGGGCCGATGTCAAATTTGATCGCTGCAATGGCAGCGATTAAGGTCAAAAAGAAGAAATAAGCGATAATCAATAGCACGCTAGATCTACTTTTTACAAGCTTGTGATACTCAATAAGAAATAGACGGCTCATAAGCTATGTGTAATTTCAAGGAACAGCTCTTCGAGTCGTTTATGGTGACTACTAATGTGACTCAGCGTGATCGATTGGCCCGTAAAAAGCTGATTGATCTCTGTAGGTGAAAGCGCAGCCGTGATTTTTAGCTTACCCTCTTGAACCCCTACTACATTAATGGCTTCAATAGATTGCGCAGTAGCTTTTAAATGGTCTAGGTCTTCACTTCCGATGAGCATATAACTCCCCTGTTCAGCCATTTCCTTGACTGATCCTCTGAAAATGCATTGACCTTTCTGAAGAATGATCACTTGATTGCAGACCTTCTCTACCTCATCTAGTAAATGTGATGCCAGTAAGATGGTGGTGCCTCTTGCTGCAATGTCTTGAATGAGTCCTCTTATTTGATGAATTCCTTGAGGGTCAAGTCCATTGGTGGGTTCGTCTAGAATTAAAATTTCTGGATTACTGAGCAAGGCTGATGCTATGGCGAGTCGCTGTTTCATCCCTAAAGAAAAGGTCGAGAATTTATCCTCTGCCCGATCTAATAGTCCCACCTGGGCAAGACATACATCGACCCCAGATATAGGAGCCTGTTTAATTAGGCATACCAATTCTAGGTTTGCCCTAGCGCTCATATATGGATAGAAGTTAGGGCGTTCAATGATCGCACCCACTTTTTTTAAGGCCTCTTGAGCAGAAACCCTTCCTCCAAACCATTCGAAAAACCCTGAGGTGGCATTGACCAC
Source organism: Flavobacteriaceae bacterium (assembly GCA_038134285.1). Taxonomy (GTDB): domain Bacteria; phylum Bacteroidota; class Bacteroidia; order Flavobacteriales; family Flavobacteriaceae; genus UBA3478. The sequence goes on along the minus strand of JAYPUW010000012.1, from coordinate 3,549 downwards.
CCCTAGAACAATCCCTAAAGTAGTTGATTTGCCCGATCCGTTAGGCCCCAAAATTCCATAGACGCCACCCTTTTCTATACTAAAACTCAAATCAGAAACGGCTTTGAGTTTTCCGAAGTGTTTAGATAGATTATGGGCTTTGAGTAAGACTTTTGGCATGCTTCAAATATATCTTCTTGCGCAGAACTAGAGCTCTTCTTCTCCTAAAACGTCTTTCAGCAAGCCTTGAGTCAAGGCTTCAAATTGGCTTTCTTCTAGTGTGGTGGCTAACTCCATGAAAGCAGCCGGATTCATCTTATTGCCTAAAACCCTAGCTAAAATAAATCCTTGATCATCAGCATATCCAAAGAAAACAGCCTCATCAATCCGGTCAATAGCACCCTGCACCTGAATAGACACCTGAGCCTCATCGTTCATGCGCGCTGCGAACAAAGGTTCGAATCCATCGCGATCTAGAAATTCGTTAATGATTCTACGCTGTTCTTTAAGGAAATCACTTTTAGTCGAATCGCGGTAGATGAGTGCACTGACCTTGCGGACTGAGGCCACGGTTTCACGTTGCTTTTCGCTGAGCTCATCCAAAGACGAACCAAGAATACTGGCAGGCAATTCAATGATCATAAACTCATTATTTTCTTGAGCCTTATAGAAATAGCGTTGTAAGGTCATTTCAGATTCGCATGAGGTCATTGAAATGAGCAAGAGCGAAGCAAATAGAGCAGAAAAGATTCTCATTGTCTTAGGATGTTGTAGTCAAAAAATTTCCAATTGAAGGTACAAACCATGACCCTACTTCTGAGACGAAAGAAGAAAGAATTTGTTAAAGCCTAGCAGGACCTTCGTATTTGAACTAAACCCCAATGGATCTTTTAGAAAGATAATGTTAGAAAAACTAACTCCTAGCGCCCTCAATAACCTTATTAATGTGCTTTTCAACCCCAATAGAATCAATGTCTTTAAACATTTCATTTGCTAGGGGATGAAAAGGAGACTTTAAATTCTTTCGAGACCATAATGCCATTTCAACTAGTACAGGGTATAAATCAATTCCTTTTGATGTTAACCTATATGTCTTAATCTTTTTATCATTTGGGTCTCTTGAAAAATCAATTAGTCCAATATTAACAAGTTTTTTAAGCCTATCAACTAAAATATTAGTAGAAATCTTTTCGGGAGATTTTAAAATCTCAGAAAATGTATTTCTTCCAATAAAGAGGTCTCTTATAATCAAGATTGACCATTTATCACCTACTAAATCTATTAAATTAGAAATAGGGCAGGTAGAACGAAAATTCATAAAAAATTTTGTGTTAGATATGACTACAAAAATAGCATTATTAACTAGTTGAAAATGTTAAACTTTTTATTAAATTGTAAATTGCAATACTAAATAAATAAACATGAAACATCTTACACCATTAATTATCTGCGCATTACTCCTGGTATCGTGCAGCAACAACTCTTTCAATGCTGAATTTGAGAAAAATACTCAATTGGCTCAAGACTATTTCAATCAATTTGAAATGAAAAATGAAGATGCCGTATTTGCATATCTACATCCGGATATAGAGTGGCACATGCCCGTTTATGGCATGGACATGGCAGGAATCGATGAAGTTAAAGCAGCACTTAAAGGTTATCATACCGAATATGATGATATTAAATTTACCGCTGATTATTGGTTGCCTGGAGTAAACACTGAAACTGGTATTCCGGATGGAAGTACTCGAGTCTATGGAACTTGGACCTCAACTCACAAAAGAACCGGTAAAAAAACAAATCTAACTTCTTACCATTCATTTGAATTTGAAGATGGAAAAATTATTAGAGGTGGAGATTGGTTTGATTTAGGAGGCATGATGAACTCCCTAGAACCTATGGCTTTACCGAAGGGAAGTTTAATAGGCCTTCATAAACTCAATATTTCTCTAAATAATGGTAAAACAATAGAGGATTTTGAACAATACTTCACCCAAGTAGTAGTTCCTGCATATAATCAAGCCTATTTAGGAGCAAAGGTTCATTTAATTAAAAGTTCAAAGGGTGCAGATTTAAATTCTCTAGGAATGCTTTGGATATTCGAATCAGAAGATTTCTTAGCCCAATTATGGAATGCTGATGGTACCTCTACTGAGTTAAATACAGCTATTGGTGAAAGTTTAGTGGAGGTAAACGAGGGCCTTACATCAATAGGATCTTGGACTTCAAATTTTTCAGACTGGACTGTTCAATAATCAATACCCCTTTAAAAAAATAAATTTTAAAACCAATGAAAGAAAATCTTTTGAAAGTAAGAACACATGACGCTATTGTGGGTCTGTTATACCTAAGTAGCGTTGGACTAACCCTATTTACATCGAATTTGATGTTTTTATGGATTTCAGTTGGAGTTGCAGGGCTTCAAATAATAAGCCCGCTTACCAAGTTTTGCCCAGTATATTTTATACTCAATATACTCATGCCTAATTCGGAACCTATTCAAAATGGTAAATAACCCTAAAAATTAAAACCAATGAAAAAACTATTAACCCTTGCATTGATTGTCACATTTATCTCATGCAAAAATCAAGAAACGGAACTACCAAAAGCTGAGTCAGTTGCAATACCAAAAGCTGAGTCAGTTCGAATTGATAAATTGTTTAAACCTACTTATACAGACAATTTTAAAATTGGAGATCCCAAAAATATTTTATTAATCGAAAAGATGCATCAAGGCATGATCTCTAAAGATTTTGAAATGGTCAGTGATTTAGTAGATGAAAATGCTGTTTTCTACATGGAGGACGGAGCAACAATACAAGGCAAAGAGGCCTTGATGAATTTCATGGAAGCCAATTTTACCCAGATCACATTGAAAAACTATTCTGTGGGTGTCAGCATATCTGTTATTGGTGAAAATGGAGATGAATGGGTTTTAATGTGGGATACCGCAGACATCGAAACACCCGATGGCAATACTCAAAAGCTTGACTGGATGGATGCATTTCAGATTGCAGATGGTAAAATTGTTGCAATGAACGGTTTTGTTAAATCTCCGAAAGATTAAGAAACCATTCTAAAGATTTATAGCAATGACTTGATGGAATAAAATCCGGTTTTCAATCAAGAAATTATAATTGTCAAAAAAAGCGAATCAATTATTGATTCGCTTTTTTAATTATTCTCTATCAGGAATACCCTGTCCGCCTTTTCTTGGGGACCAATGAGAGTGAAGAAGCTTCCATCCATCATCAGTTCGCGTGAAAACATGTGACGCTCTAGTTGTGTAAGTTACCTCGTCCAAAGAATCAATAGTATAACTTCCATCAGATTTATGGGTTACAACTACACTATTCATATCAGGGGAGAAAGTATAATTAAAATCTGATTCCGAGGTAGAGTTCCATTTGATAGCACCTGTAGCCTCTTCAAAGGATTCTTTAGAAAACTCGTAAAATTCCCCAAGACTTGAATCCCCCATAGTAATTTGAATATCATCTGACATCACCTCAGAAAAGGCTTCAAAATTATTTTCTCTGATTCCTTTCATCATTTTATCGACAGTTTCTT
>JAYPUW010000011.1:0-38430 GCA_038134285.1 Flavobacteriaceae bacterium | reverse complement strand
CCGCCTGCCTCAAAAAATTGTGGTAGTTTTTGTTGCGCGATAAGGGCTTCAAGGGATCGATCTCTGCTTTCAGACGCACCTGACTGGTACCACTTTAAATCGTGATTTACTTGCCGCAGTAGGGCCATCGTTCCCATAAGCGACGAGGGGTACGATTGTCTTGACTGAACACTTTTTTGAAACGAATAGAAACTACTCGATTGGGTGTCAAGAATACGTTGTGCTAATGATCCTTCGTCATCCAAAAGCACCGTTAGCCCAGTACCTCGAGCGATGCCATCAGCATGATGAGTGTTAACTACACCGATACCTGCATCCCTAAGTTGTTTGGCATCCCTTTCCGAATAGGAGAAATGGTCAACAGCTTGTACTTCTGGTCGGATATGATCGTTCCAATAAAATCCTTCACGTGTAGGCTCATATTGTGGAGATCTTCCGTTAGAAGATAAGCTTTTCGGTTTATTTACGCCAAAGGTGCTAAAGGCGTCAATGAATGATGGATAAATGTAAAGCCCACTCGCATCTTCGATTACCGTATTTGGGGGTAATTTGACATTTTTACCTACAGCTACCACTTTTCCATTTTGGATCAATAATGTGGCGTTTGTGTATTGGATATCAGGGTCTACCTGAATGGTGGCTCCTGTAAACGCATGATAGTTAGAGTTAACAAACTTAACTCCTTCACTAACAGGAAAATAGTCTTGAGAAAAGGCACCCCAATAAAAGAAAAGAGCTGCTAGAACAAAGGCTTTTTTCATAGGTAAAGATTTAATCTTCATTTTGGTTTGGATCAATTAATTCAAGCTGAAAAATAAGATCAGCGTCTGGTGGAATAACCCCTCCGGCACCTTGAGATCCATAAGCAAGGTCTGAAGGAATCTTGATGAGTCTTTTTTCTCCGTAAGACATGTTAAAAACGGCTTCTTTAAATCCAGCGATCATCGGAGCGCTTGGATCTACTGTCATCATGAGCGGCATGAACTGGCCACGATGCATCGCGTTGATTTGTTCAAAATTTTGATCCTTTTCGGCAATTCCGGCAATATTAGTGTCGAAGAGCTGTCCGTCAACAAGCCATCCAGCATAATTCAATCCAATTTGAGCTCTTGAATCTGGCTTTCCGCCTGTCGGTGTTTCGAGAACTGTGAACTGTAACCCGCTTTCAGTGGTAATTACATCATCAGAGTCGAAAGTCATTTTAATACTTAAGGCACGCTCTTCTCTAAATTTAGCGTAGGCCTTTTTCTCGGCTTCAATGGCACCGAAGTAGTCGTCTAAAATCTCATTGGCATCGAATGACTCTGCCTCGCTACCAACGCGAACAATTGCCACGGATTGCAAAACAATACTGTCAAGGGGTTTGTCGGTCGGATCTGTAGCAGCAGTTGCGATAGAATCTAAAACGGCCTCGCCTTTGATTAATTTTCCAAAAACAGTATGTCTTTGGTCAAGCCATGGAGTCTCTTCATGCGTAATAAAAAATTGACTTCCATTGGTATAAGGCCCTGAATTTGCCATTGATAGTATTCCTTTACCACCGTGGGTTAGGCTTTCGTCAAATTCGTCCTTAAAGCGATACCCTGGGCCTCCTTGACCTGTCCCTGTAGGATCTCCACCTTGAATCATAAAGTCTTTAATAACCCTGTGAAATAGGGTGTTGTTATAGTAAGGCTGATTTGCGTAGTTGTCGCTTACGTATTTGCTGTTACCTTCAGCCAGGGATACAAAGTTTGCCACTGTTACCGGAGTTTTATCCGCATGCAACTCTAGAATCATTTCGCCTTTGCTGGTGTCCATCACAGCGTAGATTCCGTTTTCTAGGTCGCCGTACTTGGAACAAGATATGATGAGAGTTCCTAGCGCTAATAAAAGTCCAATTTTTCGGAAGTTTAAATTCATAGGTGAGATTTTAAAGTGGATAAATATTCAGGTAATAAAGACCTAAAGTACGCTAATGTTTCTGATAATGATTGCTCGCTGCGCCCTCCAGCGGCATTTTTGTGTCCGCCCCCGTTAAAATGCTTTCGTGCAAAGGTATTGACGTCAAAGTCACCCGAAGATCTAAAAGAGATTTTGATCATTTGGTCTTCAGCATTTTCGATGAAGATAACAGAGAAGAAAACCCCTTTTAACTGCAATCCCATGTTTACAAAACCTTCAGTATCACCTCTTTTAAAGAGGCAATCCGATTTGTCTTTCTCAGTTATATACATTAGTGCAGTAGCATGAGGCGCAATAACTTCTAGACTTTCAATTGCTCTTCCCATCAATTTGAAACGACTTAGATGTCCTTGATCGTATAAGGCTTGTGCGATTGACGTTTTATCGGCACCATGATCAACAAGATCAGCTGCAACACGTAAGGTTGTAGCAGTAGCTGAAGGATATTTGAAAGAGCCTGTGTCTGTCATGATCCCGGTGTAGAGACAACTGCTAATAGCAGGTGTTAACGCTTCGGATCCCCCAAGCTGAGTAATTACATTGTATACCATCTCACAGGTTGAGCTCATAGAGGTGTCGCTGTAAGTTATAGTGGGGTAGGCTTTAGGATCAATATGGTGATCTATCATTATGGCTTTGCCTTCATATTCCACCAGTGCGTTCTCTAGGAGTCCAGCGCGAGACAGATCATTAAAATCTAAGGTAAATACTAAATCCGCAGATCGTATTAGCGAAAAAGCATTTTCGAGGTTTGATTCTGCAATAACTATGTGATCAGCACCGGGAAGCCACTTTAAGAAATCCGGAAAATCGTTCGGAGACACCACCGTGCAGTCGTGTTGTAGGGTATTCAGAAAGTGCTGCAAGGCGAGGCATGAGCCTAGGGCGTCACCATCTGGGTTTTTATGTGGGATCACCACCACTTTTTTGGGCGTATTTAAAGCGTTTTGAAGTTCCCTTAAGGGTAATAAACTCATAACTTCGAAGATACAATTAATTTGAGTCTGCTATCGTAATTTGAATAGCTTTATAAAGTGTATGAATATGAAAAATCAACTAAAAAAGTTCTGTTTAACACTCTTTGTGATTACAGGTTTTTCCGGATGCAATACCACCAAAAACGAGCCTACACAAAGCGTGCTTCCACTAGCTAAAAATGTATTTAGACTCAGCTTTGGATCTTGTAATAATCATCTAGAGCCCAATGCGCTGTGGGACGATATTTACAATGCTAAACCTCAGGTTTTTGTTTGGGGTGGGGATATCATCTATGCCGATACAGATCAGGTGGATAAAATAGAATCTTTTTATAGCGAACTAGCTCAACTACCTGCTTATGCCAAATTGGCCTCTGAAGTACCTATTTCAGGAACCTGGGACGATCACGATTACGGTTTAAACGACGGAGGTGCCACCTTTGAAATAAAAGATGAGAGCAAAGAGGCTTTGCTTCGTTTTTTAAAGATCCCAGAAGATCATCCAGTTAGAAGCCACCCTGGAGTATACCATAAGCAACGGATTTCTTTTGGGTTACACTCTCTAGCTATTCTTAATCTCGACACGCGCTATTTTAGATCGGCACTTACAGAAGGCGAAGGTGATATGCGTTATCAGCCAAGCATTTATGGAGAGGGTACGATGTTGGGGGAGGCTCAATGGATCTGGTTGAGTAATGAAATCCAAAACAGTGAAGACGATTTCATTGTGATCAATTCAAGTATTCAAGTGTTATCAGCAGAGCACGGATTTGAGAAATGGAACAACTTGCCGCATGAGCGGGATCGCTTGCTCGAAATCATTGAAAGCTCGCCCATCCCAATTGTCATCCTATCAGGCGACCGACATATCTCTGAGTTTTCACTATTAAATCCCGATGCTAAAAGAAGCTTTCCGCTTCTAGATTTTACTTCAAGTGGCTTGACGCATTCGTACAATGGATTTTCTGGTGAGCCCAATACCTATCGTGTAAAGGAGGTAGTTTCTACAACGAGTTTCGGTATACTAGATTTTGACTTCGATTCAAAGGAGCTTCAGGCCTATATCGTCGGAGATCAAGGTGAGGTTTTTGAATCCTTAAGAGTAGAATTCTAAAATCGCCGTACTTTTGCACAAAAAATAAGCACTATGTCGGGTACCCGAACCTTTACAATGATTAAACCAGATGCGGTTAAAAACCAGCATATTGGAGCCATTCTAGAGCGCATCACAAGCTCTGGATTCAAAATAGTGGCCATGAAGCTTACGCAGATGAGTGAGCGAGACGCCTCACTTTTCTATGCTGTTCACAAAGAGCGTCCTTTCTTTCCAGAATTGGTTTCTTTTATGAGCAGTGGGCCAATCGTGGCCGCCATTTTAGAAAAAGAAAATGCTGTTGATGACTTTAGAATGCTCATTGGAGCAACGAATCCTGCCGAAGCAGCTGAAGGAACGATCAGAAAAATGTATGCTACTTCAATCGGAGAAAACGCAGTACACGGATCTGACAGCGATGAAAACGCAGAAATAGAGGCTGCATTTCATTTTTCAGGTAGAGAGCAGTTTTAATTAATACAACTGCACCGTTTCAATATAGTCGCCATCCAACGCCTCGTTGAGCATGGCGATTATTTTTTTTCGCCCGTAGCTCAGCTCTTCTCTAAGCACAGAAGAACTGAGGTATACATGTAGGGCTTTTCCCTTTAAGGTGACCCTTTTGGTGTAATGTGCGACTCCGGAACCCATCACTTTGGGCCATAGACGAATGACCTCTGCTTCAACCAAGCCTTTTTCTAGCTTGTTGATAGCAATAAACTGCTTGAGCACATCGGCAATAGATTGTTCTTCGTCTTTACGCATAATCTAGCTCAATCATTTGATAAGACTGTTCAGTGCGTTTTACCACACTTTCGGTACGCTCTTTATTGGTGTCACTTATGAAAAGTTGTCCAAAGGAACCATTCTTTACCAATGCTACAAGGCGTTCAACGCGTTGGTCGTCTAATTTGTCGAAAATATCGTCTAACAAAACAATAGGCTTCTCGCCACTGCGTTCTTTCAAAAAATCAAATTGCGCAAATTTTAAGGCAATCAGAAAGGTTTTCTGCTGTCCTTGACTTCCGAATCGTTTCACTGGGTGATCGTTCAATTGAAACAAAAGATCGTCTTTATGAATCCCTTCTGTGGTGTATTGCGCCAAGCGGTCTTTTGCTCGAGAATCGCGTAAGAGTATCTCCATACTTTCGGTGTTCAAGCCAGAATTGTACTCTAAAGAAACCACCTCATTGGGTTGCGGGCAGATTGCTCTGTATTGGGCTTCAAAAAAAGTACTGAATTTAAAAATGAAAGCCGTTCGTTTTTCATGTATAAGTTGGGCTGGAGCAATTAATTGCTCGTCGTAAACCGAAAGTGTTGTGTCATCAAAGGTGTGATTGCTAGAAAAATACTTAAGAAGTGCATTGCGCTGTGAAAGGATTCTCTGGTAATTGAGCAGTGCTTCTAAGTAATCGGGGTAAAGCTGTGAAAGAATACTATCCATGAACCTTCGGCGCACCTCGCTGCCCTCAAGGATTAGGTCTCTGTCGGTCGGTGAAATAATAACCATAGGTATGAGGCCAATATGATCTGTGATACGTTCATAGATCTTACCGTTGCGTTTTACTATTTTTTTGGTGCCTTTCTTGAATCCAATATAAATCTGTTGTTTTGCTCCGTTTCGATCGAACAACCCTTCTAAGGTGAAGAAATCTTCACCGTGTTTGATATTTTGAGTGCTTATAGGGTTGAAATAACCCTTGGTAAAGGCAAGGTGATAGATACTGTCGATCAACGTTGTTTTGCCTATGCCATTAGGCCCAACGAAACAGTTGATGGTATAATCGAGATCGTACTTACCGATTTCGATGTTTCTGTAATTAATAAGCTCTAATCGTTTTAGGCGCATCGCAGGTGGTGAATCGCGTAAAATTAAGCATTGTTACTCAAGCGAACGATTCAGATAAAAATTCTATTTTTGCGCATCAAAACGCAATTCAAATGGCCAGTTACAAACGCAGAGGATACAAGAAATCAAAGCAAGAAGAAGTAGCTTCAGAAGCATATGCTCAAGACAGTCAAACCGCTGAGGTATTTTCAGCACTAGATTCTGGGGCTTCTAAGACTGAAGCTTGGTTTTCAAAAAATCAGCGTCCCATTCTAGGAGGTATTATTGCATTAGCTGTTGTAGCTCTAGGATTCTTTGGATACACAGAATTTATTCAGGCTCCCAAAGAAAAAGAAGCCGCGAACGAATTGTATTACCCTCAGCGCTATTTAGAACAAGCCCTTGAGCCTGGTTCAGCAAAAGATTCTCTACTTAACCTTGCGCTAAACGGAGCCGAAGGAAAATACGGTTTCATAGATATCACCTCAGTGTATTCCAATACTAAGGCGGCTGACATCGCGTATTACGGAGCAGGAATGGCGTCTTTGCATTTGAATCAATACCAGGATGCGATTGCTTATTTGTCAGAGTTTTCTGCTTCTGACGATCTTTTAGGTGCTCTCGCAAAAGGAGCTTTGGGTGATGCATATGCAGAGCTAGAGTCATACGACAAGGCTATGGCTTCGTATCAGGCCGCAATTGATCATGCAGATAATGAGTTTTCTACTCCTATTTATTTAAAAAAGGCAGCCTTGTTGGCCTATCAAATAAACGACTATTCAAAAGCTAAGGCTTTTGCTGAAGACTTGAAGGAGCGTTTTCCGGACAGTCCTGAGAGTGTAAATATTGATGGATTGATCGGATTGGCTTCAAAATAGTCTATGGCCACCCACCAGCGAAACATTAAGGAGCAGTATCATCAGCTTAAAGATGAGGATTTAAGCGCGAAACGCATCCTTGTCATAACCGCTGAGTGGAACAAAGAAATCACCGATAATTTAACCAGAGGATGTATTAACACCTTGCTGGATCAAGGCGTTGACGCTTCAGGCATAACTCAAATTCAAGTGCCTGGGGCCGTTGAACTGGTATATGCCGCTGCAAAGCATTACGATGCTAAGACCTATGACGCTATTGTGGTTATCGGCTGTGTGATAAGAGGAGAGACCTCTCATTTTGACTACGTTTGCAACTCGGTAACGGAGGGGGTTACAGCCTTAAACTTAAGAGGTGAAGTCCCTGTAATTTTCTGTGTCCTAACCGACAATACCATTGAACAGTCTAGGGCTAGAAGTGGTGGTAGCCTCGGAAATAAGGGAAATGAAGCTGCTCTTGCCGCTCTTAAAATGAGCCTTATTTAAGAGGTTATATCTCCCGTTCAAGGATTCCTCTCAGGAGTTTCTTATCTTTAATTATGGCTTTTCTAAGAATGAAATCCAATAAGAAGTTTGATTACCAACCGCGGTTTTATAAGGGTAAAGAATCTCCTTATAAAATGACGCATCGCTTTGATGTCTTTCGCTCTACTGCTCAACAAACTAGAGGTCTGAAGAATAAGCTTTTATGGGCGCTTGAGGATCTTGGCGACAAAGAATCTTCACGCGAATCGAATAGAAGAGTGCTTCTCATTGCGGTAATTTTGTTTTTTATCTTCTTTTGGATCATCGGGTTTGATTTCGGGATATTCTTTTCAAGCAATGGCTGAAATTCAGAAACTTCCTGACAATATTGCCAATCAAATTGCTGCAGGTGAGGTCATACAGCGTCCAGCTTCGATCGTTAAAGAGTTGCTCGAAAACGCCATTGATTCAGGGGCTGATCGAATTGAACTCCGGCTAAAGGCTGGGGGAATTTCACTTGTTTCAGTTCTCGATAATGGTTCAGGGATAGATCCTGATGAATTAGCTTTAGCTTTTGAACGCCACGCCACTTCGAAACTGCGATCTGCAGACGATCTTTTTAATTTGAGTACGAAGGGGTTTAGAGGAGAGGCTCTGGCAAGTATTGCCGCTGTGGCTGATGTTCATATGGTATCGAAGAGAGAAGACCGTACAAGTGCCTTTCAGATTAGGTTTAAAGGGGGTAAAAGCGAGGGGGTTGTAGAGACTGCTTTTTCAAAGGGGACTTCAGTGAGTGTAAATCATTTGTTTTACAGCATTCCCGCACGGAAGAATTTTTTGAAATCTGAATCTGTTGAATTAAAGCACTGTTTCGATGAATTTCAAAGGGTGGCGCTTTTACATGAAGAAATCCACTTTCAATGCTTCCATAACGACGCACTCGTTTACGATCTTCCGATAAGTACAAGACGCCAAAGAATTGTGCACCTGTTTGGCACAAAGTATGCAGAGCGTCTCGTTCCGGTTCAAGAGAAAACAGAACGTTTTGTGTTGTCTGGTTTTATCCTCAAGCCAGAGTATTCCCGAAAGACTAGAGGTGAGCAATTTTTCTTTGTAAATAAGCGTTTTGTGCGTAGCCCGTACCTGCATCGTGCAGTGGTAGAAGCCTTTGAGGGACTGTTGCTCTCAGGATACCACCCAGGATATTTCATTGAAGTTGAAATCGAGAAAGCGGCGATAGATGTCAACATCCATCCCACAAAGACTGAGATTAAAATTGATGACGAATATCATGTATTTTCAGTGTTACGCGCAGCGATACGTCACAGTTTAGGGCGTTACCAGATTAATGCTCCAATTGATTTTGATTTAAATCCGGCGCTTAACCCTAGTTACAAGCAATCTATTTCTGAGGCTAGATTTCCAAAAATCAGCGTATCCTCGTCATTCAATCCATTTCAGAATGAGACTTTCGAAAGCACTGATTTTAGCGAGGTATATATCGAGACAGAGGCAGAGCAGATTCGTTTAGATCACCAGATGGGTCAACAAGAAGCGCTGTTGCAACTCGACGGCGTTGTGCCGCTTCAGTGGGACTTAAAATTTATTGTATTTCCTCAAGGAGAGAAACTTCTTATGGTAGATCAATATAGAGCTCACCATCGTATTTTATATGAATCTTTGTTGAAAAAGATGACGGTCGACCAAGCAGGATCGCAGCAGCTTTTGTTTCCTGAAACCTTGTCTCTTGACCTCCATGAAACTGAACTACTTAACGAGATAGGGACTACCTTAATAGATTTAGGATTTGACTACGAGTTTAAAGAGCGTGATATCCTGCTTAAGGGTGTTCCTGGATTCTTTCCGGTAAACGAGGCATCAAAGGTCTTTAAGCATTTTATAGAAGAAACAATGCTTGCAGAGGATAAAGTTGCACTTTCAACGGTAGACCTGGTCGCCCAGGTATTAGCGAAACACAGCGCCATTAAAAAGGGGGTAGCGCTCAATCAAGAAGCAATGACACATCTTTTAGAAGATTTGGCGCGTTGCAAAGAGCCTTATATATCTCCGTCGAACAAGCGTATCTTTGTGAGCATACCAGTGGCAGATATCATTCAAAAACTACACTAATTATGTTTCAGCAACTTCCAGACGCCGTTAAGGGAATTCTGATTGCGAACATACTCATTTTCGTTGCTACACTTACTCAGGGCAATCTCATGTATGGGCTTCTTTCGCTTTGGTTTATTGAGAACCCAAACTTCGGCTATTGGCAATTTGTGAGTCATATGTTTATGCATGGTGGATTTGCTCATATTTTATTCAATATGTACGCATTGGTAGCCTTTGGATCACCATTAGAGCGCGTCTGGGGACGTGACAAATTCTTATTCTTTTACTTTTCAGCAGGGGTTGGAGCCGCGTTACTGCATACGGGTGTTAATTACTACTATTTCAACGATGCATTGGATCAATTGGTTGCAGCAGGAGTTTCGCGCTTTGATCTTATGGAGGTGTTAAGTAGTGGAAAGGCCCTTAATATATCTTATCTCGGGCAGTATGTTCCAATAGAAGTTGCACAGCAATTACAGGGCGCATTTTTTACGCCTGCTGTGGGGGCTTCAGGAGCAGTATATGGAGTTCTTGTAGCCTTTGCTTTTATGTATTCTGAAGCCCGATTGATGTTACTATTTTTCCCATTTCCGATCAAGGCTAAATATTTTGTCCCACTGATCGTGATGGGCGATCTTTATTTTGGAATTACGAATCAAAACACGGGTGTAGCCCACTTTGCTCATATTGGAGGTGCCTTGCTGGGCTTTATTATGATGTGGTATTGGAGGCGAAATTCTTTTAACAACAATCGTTGGGACTAAATGAGTAGACTCGGATATCAATGGGCGATGCTCGGAAGGCTTGAGCGTTTAATCGCGATTCAGGTGGGGTTGTTTATACTCTTTGGACTGCTCGATATATTAGGAATCTCGCTTTATTCTTTTTTTGAGCTGTCTTCTTCGGCTACTGAGCTACTTTTTCGTCCTTGGTCTTTGTTCACCTACCTTTTTTTACATCACGATCTGTGGCATTTGATTTTCAATATGTTGTGGCTCTACTACGCGGGACAGTTCTTTCTCAACTTTTTTGATTTTGACCGCTTATTCAGCTTGTTCTTATTGGGGGGTATAGCAGCCGGCATTGTATATGTATTGCTGTATTCTCTGGTTCCTTCCTTAAGCGTGATCCCATCTGCTATGGTGGGGTCATCTGCCGGGGTTATGGCCGTTCTAATTTTTATGGCTACTTATAATCCTAATCAGCCTGTTCAATTGTTGTTCTTTCGTTTGAAATTATGGCATCTAGGAGCCTTTTTCGTAGTCATTGATCTACTTCAGCTTTCTTCTGGAGTAAATTTTGGTGGACGCGTTGCCCATTTGACGGGTGCCGCTATCGGTTATTTCTCTGCCCGTCAATTGTTAATTGGTATAGAGGTGGCTGGAGGATTTCAACGATTTGTTGGGCGCTTACTACGTTCAAACGGATTCGCGAGTAGTGGGCAGCGTAAAAGCGCGTTTAAAGTGTACAAAAGTCGCTCGAAGCAATCAAAGGTTACGAAACAACCTTCGGATCAAGAGCGCATTGATACCATCTTAGACAAGATTAGCGCTTCTGGATACGATAGTTTAAGTGCAAAGGAGAAAGAATACCTCTTTAAAAAAGGGCGCTAAGATCAATTTGCTCTAGATAACTTCTAGCTTCTTTGGGTCCGATATTGAAGAGCAGGTCTAATGGAGAAATCCCTCCTATAAATCCGCATACCGAGTCGAATACCTGCGGATAGGGTGTCAAAACAATTTTATTCTTGGTTTTAGCATTTACCAACCCTCTTAGGTCTACAACCTTTTCGTTGGGTGTCACTTCGTAGCTGCTGGTGGTTCTTAACTCTCCAGAAAGCTGAAGCGCCTTGAGCATAAAGGATATGCTTTTTCTGGAATGTTCTGAAAGCGAAACGTCTCCGCGCTCAAAAAATGGATGAAGATCGTCTTCATAGAATTCGAAAAAAGGAGAGGAGCGGTAGGCAGTCACAATAGACTTCCAATGCAGTTCGTTCCACTTCTCACTTGGCTCAGAACGCACCTCTTTGGTTCGTTGTCGAGCACCCTTAGCATGTTGTATAGGTATGCTGAGTAATAAACTCCCTTGATTTGTGGCGATATAACAGCGATTTCGAAAGGTTTGCTTTTGGTAGTTATCGTGGATTTCCCATACGATCGCCTCAGGATATTGCGCGCAGAGGGCCAGTTGAGTTAACGTTCCGAAATAGGTAGGATGAAGCAGAATGTCTTGCATTACCTCATCTTGCGTTTGCGCCAATAGCGGTATCCGAAATACCCTGCTAGTCCGATAAGAAATACGCTGAGGTAAGATTGAGGTTCTCCTGGGCCCTGGACTGTGGTAAAGAATCGATCCCAGCGCGGTTTCATCTTTGTGATGCCTTTATTAAAATTGTCCCAGCTCATCCATAAGAAAACAGGTTTTCCTAGGATGTGATCTTCAGGAACATATCCCCAGCTTCTACTGTCTTCTGAGTGGTCGCGATTGTCACCCATCATCCAGTAGTAGTTCTTTTCAAATTGATACGAGTCGGCGGCAATACCGTCTATATAAACGCGATTGTCTTCAATCTTTAAGTCATGATTTTCATAAACCTCAATAATACGTTTGTAAAGGGGAAGCGTTTCTTCATTTAGCGAAACGATAGCCCCTGATTGAGGGAGGTAAATCGGGCCGAAATTATCTTCATTCCAAGAGTAATTCGGGTGATTCGGGAATATTGCATATCCCGGAGTCCCTTTAGGAGAGACGTCCATGACTACGCTGTCAATACGCTCTTGAGATTGAAGCCATTCAACTTTGTCTAACGGAAGGTTAACGAGTTGCTCTGACTTTAATACTTCTTTTAAGGCGATGCGCTCTTCTTGTAAGACGCTGACGGGGATTCCCTCTGCATCTGTGTAAAGCTCAATGGTTTGGTCGTCTCTTTGATTCACTCCCATCAAAAATGGGATTAAAGCATTGTATTGCTCTTGTGAAAGCGTAGTAGCCGTGAAGATTCTTACGAAATCAGAAGCGTCTGCCTGTGACAATAATCTTGAGGACACCCCAGATGCAGCATAGACTTTGTGATTGTACATGGGACGCGCACGATGATCGAGCTCGAGTAGCTCACCATTGATATAGACGAAACCGTCAATGATTTCAAGCGTATCACCCGGAGTACCAACGCATCGTTTAACGTAGTTTGACTTTTTATCGATGGGTTTAATGACCCCTGCCTCTTTTACAAAAAACTGTCTAACCGTATCCGCTGGCCAATTGAAAACGGCCAAATCGTTTTTTTCTACCGACGCGAATCCAGGGAGCCTCATGTAGGGTAATTGAGGCTTCTTTAAATACGATTTAATTTTTAAGATAGGTACGGTGTCGTGCATCATTGGTGCTGCAATTGCAGTGGTAGGAATACGGGCACCATAATGAAACTTACTTACTAATAAGAAGTCGCCAACACGAAGGGTTCTCTCAAGTGATGGGGTGGGTATAGCATAGGGCTGAATAAAATAAGTGTGCACAATGGTTGCAGCCACTACGGCGAACACGATAGATGACACCCATTCTCCTGTTTTTGTTTTCTCTGGCTTTAGACGGTCTGTTTCTCTCTTTGCGGAAGTGTCCACGCCGAGCTTGAAGAGATAAAGTCCGAGTGTTAGAATGACCCAGAGATGTTCTGTTCGTTTAGGTTTTTTATAAGCATAAAGGAGGTCAATCCATAGTACAGGAAACATGACCAAATTGATAATAGGCAGAACAAACAACACCACCCACCACCATGGGCGCTCTAAAACACGCAGCATTAGTACGCTGTTGTAAAAAGGGATAAAGGCCTTATATGGCACAATCCCTTCTTTCTTGAAGAACAGCATAAAGAGCAATCCGTATACGAGGTGAAAAGCAGTTAAGACTGCGATCCATTCAAAGTTTGTCATGGGTGAAGATTTATAACATCAGACATCGTAAAAATACCCTTTTTGCCAATGATCCATTCTGCTGCTAGGAGCGCTCCTAAGGCGAACCCATCTCTTGAAAAGGCTTCATGACGGATACTGATTTCATCAATAGTACTCTGGTAGTTCACAACATGGGTTCCTGGAACCTCACCCTCTCTTAAGGAGGTTATCTGAAGGTGGTCATCTTTGGGCACTTCAGATATCCCTTTGAGGTCTTGAGCCTTAAGATGAGGAGTGGCCAGTGAAAGAGCTGTTCCACTTGGAGCGTCGAGCTTTTGGGTATGATGAATTTCAGTCATACTCACCCTATATGCTTTATGAGGTGCCATAAGTGTGGCCAGTTTATCGTTAAGCGCAAAGAATAAATTCACTCCAAGACTAAAATTACTTGAGTATAGAAATGCTGTTTGCTGAGCGGTGGCTAGCGCTTCAACTTCTGATAAACGCTCTAACCATCCGGTGGTGCCGCTCACTACCGGAATTCCCTGTTGCAATCCAAGCCGTATTAAATCTACCGCTGAGTCAGGAGTACTAAAATTGATAATCACCTCAGTATCCGATGGGAGTCGCTCTGGAGTTTCATTGGTACAAAGTACGACACGGTGGTTGCGTTCATGGGCAAGGGTTTCAATGCGTTTTCCCATCTTTCCGTATCCCAATAAAGCGATTGCACTCATAATCTAATTTTTAGTTTAAGTCCTGCCTCAGTGCCGGCTCCAACAGCCAGGGGTTCTAATACGGGTTGCACGTGAAGACTAAGGTCTTCATTGACATTAAAAGGCTTTAAATGGGCGTCTACGCTTGCATCAATAACGTTCAGAAGATAGAGGCCAATTGCGATTAATATCGAAGAGTCCCTTTGGCTCTGTGATCCCTTTTGGGCTTGCTCTAATGCGCTATTTGAAACGTCAGGGCCAACTCCATCTCCATTGATGTCGTAGAATTCATCGGTCGTGAATCCTGCATTTCTCAATTTGAAGGCGTCACGATATCTGAGGTATTGGGTTTGATTGAATTGATAAACGAAAACGCCGGTACCAACCGCTGCCCAGGCTAATGGAACCTTCCAGTAACGTCGATTGTAAAATTGCCCAAGTCCAGGAAGCGCCGCTGAATAAAAGGTAGCTTTTGAAGCAGCTAAAGGATCTCTAGCGCGTTCAAGCCGTTTTTCTGCACGTTGTACTCTTTTTTCTTCTCTCGAACTCCGCTCGTTTTGATCTTGTGCAAAGCTTAAATGTATAGAAAAGAATACGAGCAATAAAGCCGTAAATCTATTCACCGATAAGGGCTTTTTTGAGTTTTAGTAAGTCTTTTTCAGATTCAAAATGAAACTTAAGAACTCCTGAACCATTGGCGCGAAGGTCTACACTGACCTCTTTGTCGCTGAGGTGTTGAAGAGCCTCGACTGCAGAAGCCGCTTTTTTACTCAGCTTGAGGTTGTTTGTTGGCTTGGATGACTTTGGCTGCGCTATTTGACGCGCTCTGTTTTCAGTGGCTCGAACAGACAACCCTTTGCCTAAAACCTCTCCTAAAAGCTGCAACTGATCTGGGTGATTTTCTAGTGACATGATCGCTCTTCCGTGTCCCATACTGATCGATCGGTTCTTCAATGCATCTTGCACCTGAGGATGGAGCTTTAAAAGTCGAAGGTAATTGGTAATGGTTGAGCGCTGCTTACCAACGCGTTTGCTCAGTTTGTCTTGTGTGAGTTGTATTTCGTCTATAAGGCGTTGATACGAAAGTGCAATCTCTATAGGATCTAACTCTTGACGCTGGATGTTTTCAACCAAGGCCATCTCAAGAGATTCTTGATCGCTGACTTCTCTTATGTAGACGGGTACCCGCTCAAGATTCGCCAATAGGGCAGCTCTTAAACGTCGCTCTCCAGAGACCAGTTGAAAAGAGCCATTCGCAACTTTGCGAACAGTTATGGGCTGAATGATTCCCAATTGTTCGATCGATTGGGCTAACTCACTTAATGCCTGCTCATCGAAAGTCGTTCTTGGTTGAAATGGGTTGACCTCAATCAATTGTGGAGCAATGAAGGCCATGAGAGACCCCCCTTCTGACCTAGTAATATCTTTGTCAGGGTCTTTCAGGAGTGCAGCTATTCCTCTTCCGAGAACTTGTTTTTGTTGTTTAGCCATACGCTAAGAGGTCTTCCTTTTTTTCGGTTTATCGTTCACTTGGCGCTCCAGAAGTTCTCGTGCGAGGCCTAAATAATTTGAGGCGCCTTTACTACTCGCATCATAACTAATAATACTTTCACCAAAACTAGGCGCTTCACTTAGCTTGACATTGCGCTGGATAATGGTTTCAAAAACCATGTCTCCAAAATGCTTGCGAACTTCTTCGACCACCTGATTCGACAGCCTTAGTCTTGAGTCGAACATTGTGAGTAGCATTCCTTCAATATCGAGATCTTTGTTGTATAATTTTTGCACGCTTTTGACCGTGTTTAAAAGTTTACCTAGACCTTCAAGCGCATAGTATTCACATTGAATCGGAATGATTACTGCGTCTGCCGCTGACAGGGCATTAAGGGTAAGTAGCCCTAGGGAAGGAGCACAATCGATCACGATATAGTCGTACTGTTCTTTTAGTGGTTTTATAGCCTCGGCAAGCATGAACTCTCTGTTCGGCTTTTCTACCAACTCTATTTCAATAGCCACTAAGTCAATATGGGCGGGTATAAGAGATACATTCGGCGAGTTCGCCTTGACGATTACCTCTGAGGCAGAAGCCGTATGTTCGAGAAGCTGATAGGTACCTAGACTCACGTTTTCAACTTCAATCCCTAATCCTGAACTTGCGTTAGCCTGAGGATCGGCGTCGATTAGTAGAACTTTTTGCTCTAATGCACCAAGAGCGGCACTCAAGTTAACTGAAGTAGTGGTTTTACCCACACCACCTTTCTGATTTGCTATTGCAATGATCTTGCCCATAGTGAAAAAATAGAGTGTTCTAAAATACAATAACTGGCCACTGTGGCCAATAACGGGGGGTCTAAATTGTTAACAATGACTAGAATTTGGGTTGTTTTATGCTATCGGCGTATTCGATGAGATAGAGGTCTTCACCTTCACGCTTAAACAAATAACGTTCTCGAGCATAACGCTCCTTTTCTAAAGAATCTGAAAATTTTTGAAGTAATAAACGATCTTCTTCGATTTCTCGTTCTAAGTAAGCACGTTCTTCTTCTAGGGCCTTGATCTCTTTTTGAAGTTGCCATTGAATCAATGCAGAGTTGGCATCAAAAAAGAACATCCAGACCATAAAAAAGAGCCCAATAACCACATAGAGATTGGTCAGCCATTTCAGCCCTTTTAAGCGTTGGAAACCTTTTATTGGCATAACTGTTTTATAGCGAGTGCGATAAATTGTGCTGCTTCGGCATAATCGTCGTCGTTATTAATTACCAAATGTGCTTTTTTTCGTGCCTTAGATACATAAGTGTCATGCATGGGTTTCACTTGCTGTGTATAGCGGCTAAAAGCAGTTTCAAGATCATGTCCTCGTTCGGTGGTGTCTCTTCGGACTCTTCTTAAAAGCCGATGGTCTTGATCGGTATCTACGTAGATCCAAAGATCTACCAAGTCAAAAACTTCAGGACGATTCATCAGTAAAATTCCCTCTAATAAAAGGACTTTTGGAGGGCTGATGGTATCGGTCTCTTTTTTTCGTGTTTCATTCACAAAATCATAGATGGGAGCATCAATTGATTTTCCGGATTTGAGTGCTTTAAGCTGAGCTATAAGTAAGGCGTAGTCAAAAGCGTCTGGATGGTCGTAGTTGGTTTTGCGTCTTTCCGCTGGCGTTATATGGTCTTGATTGTGATAATAGCGATCTTGAGATAAAATTTGCAAGGGTTTGTTACTCAATTCTCCTAATGCCTTAACTAGAGTGGTTTTTCCACTCCCAGATCCGCCTGTGATGCCTATGATATACACGCCTAAATTTTAGCTAAAGGTACGCTGCTCATTTGGTTGAATCAAGGTGCCGGCACAAGAGTCAGTCGATGCTCCTGTTACGCTGCTGTAGATATTGATCTCGTTGTGTACCCTTAGGTATCCCATTAAAGCAAAAACCAAAGCCTCTTTGAAATCGACCAGTTTCGGATTTGGGATAATCATTGAAGCAAAACTTTGCGTCTGGGATTGCAAAAGTTGCATGGCAAACCTATTGTGGGCTCCACCTCCGGTAATGAGAACCTTTAGTTTTTTAGAGGCCTTATGGCGGTTAAAAATTTCCTTTAGGGCCTTAGTAATTTGATAAACATTGTGTTCGGTGACCGTTCTCACTAGATCCTCACGCGAACCCTTTACTGCTTCTATTTCTTTGACGTAGTAGGAGTAATACCATTCTTTTCCTAATGATTTGGCGCCTTGAATGGCGTAGAATTCAAGGGTATTGAGCCTTTCAAAAAGCGATTCAATAAGACTTCCAGAGGCTGCGATTCTACCGTCTTTGTCGTAGTTGTACCCAAGGGGTTCAACGAGTTCGTTTATGGGTGTGTTGAACATACCGACGTCAAAGGCTTGTCTTTTGGTTTCAAATGAATAAGAAAGGTTTGAAATACCTCCTAGATTGAGGCAGATATCGTAATCATGAAATAAGAGATGATCGCCTATGGGGACTAATGGAGCACCTTGACCTCCTAGAGCTACATCGGATGAGCGAAAATCATAAGCTACGGGGATGTTAAAGGTCTCGCTGAGTAATTTTCCGTTTCCGATTTGTCGGGTTATGCCGCGTTCGGGTTGGTGTAAAGTAGTATGTCCGTGACTTGAAATGAGATCGATTTTTTCGTCAGAACCTTCGAAAAGCTCTCGTATGGCCGAAATAGTGATTGCATCAAATGACTCTTCGAGCGCCATCATTTCATTTTCGGTAGCAAGATGTGCCCTCTTTAATTGACTCACGAATATTTCTGGATAGGCCCGGTGAAAGCTGTGTTTGATCTCGTAATGGTAACCTTTTTGAGTCTTGTTAAAGCGCACTACGCACAGATCTAATCCATCGAAAGAAGTTCCAGACATGAGCCCTAATACAGTCATATGCTAAATGTAGTGGTAATTAGCGCTAATTCGCATTAGATTTGTTATATGAGCTTTACAAAAACCACCGAGTCAGACTCGCTCCACAAAGATTTACACCTTAAGAGTACGCATGAACTCTTGACCGGTATCAACCAAGAAGACGCCAAGGTTGCTACCGTAATAGAACATTGTATTCACCAAATTGCACCCTTCGTAGATGCGTTGATCGAGCGTTTTAGTTTAGGCGGACGTCTCTTTTACATCGGAGCTGGTACATCGGGCAGATTGGGAGTTGTAGACGCCTCAGAGATACCTCCGACCTTCGGATTAGATCATGGAAAGGTCGTCGGCCTCATCGCTGGTGGAGACCAAGCGATTCGAAAGGCCGTTGAATTTGCTGAAGACGATTTGGATCAGGCCTGGAAAACGCTTCAAGAATATGAAATTACAGAGCTCGATACAGTTGTCGGAATCGCGGCATCTGGTACCACACCCTACGTTATTGGCGGGGTTCGAATGGCAAAGGCGAATGGGCTATTAACGGCGTGCATTACGAACAATAAGGGTAGTCAATTGTCGCAGACTGTCGATTATCCTATAGAGGCAGTGGTTGGTCCAGAGTTTGTGACCGGTTCTACTCGCATGAAAAGCGGTACAGCTCAAAAACTGATACTCAATATGATTTCGACTACGCTCATGATCCGCATGGGTCACGTAGTCGGAAATCGCATGGTTGACATGCAACTTTCAAATGACAAATTGTGGGAAAGAGGCACGCGCTATTTATCTGAAGCTCTAAAAATACCTTCCAACGAGGCCCGCGAACTGCTGAACGAATACGGATCTGTTCGGGTAGCCCTGCAGCAATCTAAAGCGTAAGGATTTTGTAAATACCTTTGCCCTCAACTGCGATATACAAATAATCGTCTGGCCCTTGACGCACTGTTCTTAACCTTCCGATATCCTTGAAAAGGCGCTCACGCTTGACCGCTTTCTTTCCTTCAAAATGAAGGGCTTCGAGGTATTGAAATTTAAGAGAACCTGCCAATAAAGTGTTCTTAAGCGCTGGGTAACGGTCGCTGGTGACCCATTCCATGCCTGATGGGGCGATAGAAGGAACCCAATAGTAAAGCGGTTGTTCCATTCCTTCCCTTTCTGTGATATCGGTGAATGAACTCCCATCGTAGTTAATTCCGTAACTAATCACGGGCCATCCAAAGTTTTTTCCTGCCTGTGAACTATTCACCTCATCGCCTCCTTGAGGTCCGTGCTCGTGTACCCATATTTCTTTGAATTCAGGATGAAAAATCATTCCTTGAGGATTTCTATGCCCGTAGCTAAAAACTGCCTCCTTCGCGCCAGGCTGCCCGTAAAACGGATTGTCGGTTGGAATTGATCCGTCTTTGTGAATACGATAGATTTTTCCGCCATCGCGAGTGGGGTCTTGGGGGTTGTTATCGCGATCTCCTCGATCTCCGATAGAGAAGTAAAGCATTTGTTGATCGTCGAACGCTATACGTGAACCAAAGTGAAAGCCCTTATCAGAGGTCTCCTCTCCAAAATAAAGGTCTTGCCATTGTTGGAGCTCGTTATTCACCAACTGTGCTCTACCCATTGCAGTATGACCCTTGTCGCTGTCGTTCAAATCTGGTTTTGAATAAGAGAAATAAAGCCAGGGCTCTTCGCCGTAGTTAGGATCAATTTCTATGTCTAAAAGCCCACCCTGACCTTTCTGCCATGTTTCAGGAACTCCAGCGATTGCCGTTCTGTTTTCTGCATCTTCGTAGAGCCAGAGCGTTCCATTTTTTTCAGAAACCAAAAGCTTTCCGTCAACAAAAACCATTCCCCAAGGGATATCGAGATTACCGGCTACCAGTTCTAATTCATATTCGTTTTGCGAGTCTTCAACCTCACTAAGGGTAATTGAAGATTCATTACTTAACACCCGAGCAGTACTTTGACTTTGGCTTACTTCACTGCAGCCAATTAATAAACCAAGTGAAAGGATTGCTGCAGGTAAAGTATAAGATTTGACAGGTATCATAGGGCAAAAGTTTAGCTTTTAAATATACACGAATATATACTATTTTTGGCCCTCTGAACACGGGATGTGGCGCAGTCTGGTAGCGTACACGCATGGGGTGCGTGTGGTCGCTGGTTCGAATCCAGTCATCCCGACAACAATCACCATACTTTCTAAAATCAACGATTTTAGCACAAGAAAAAAGACCGCTAGAGCTTGCTCTAAAGCGGTCTTTTTTATTGGGTAAAGCACCGCAGGTTCAGAAAGTGTGGTGATTGTTGTCTAACTCCCCCAAGGATCTTTTACCTTACGGTAAAATAATCCACCCCTCACATTCGAACTGCCAAATCCAGCAACTGCTCTCTGATATTCAATGCATAAAGCCCTTGTTGGGTTCTACTTGGATACACGCGATTGGTTAGTAAAATAAACACCAATTCGCTCTCAGGATCTACCCAAAAAGCAGTCCCTGTAAACCCGGTGTGACCATACGCGCTCTCGCTAATCAAAGCTGAAGGATAGGGGTCCTCTTGGTCACTTAAATCTGGCTTATCAAAACCTAGTCCTCTGCGGTTATCTGAATTGAGATACGCCTTTCTGGTAAACAGCTCAACCGTTGAAGTGGATAAATAACGCTTTCCATCGATCGTACCCTTTTGTCGAAACAACTCAGCCACCCTAAAAACCGACAAAGCGTTTCCGAACAGCCCTGCATTTCCCGAGACACCTCCCATGAGGGCAGCCGCCTCATCGTGAACATATCCCCTTACAAGAGAGTGCCTCATCAAGGTATCTATCTCTGTGGGAACAATT
Organism: Flavobacteriaceae bacterium; assembly: GCA_038134285.1. Taxonomy (GTDB): domain Bacteria; phylum Bacteroidota; class Bacteroidia; order Flavobacteriales; family Flavobacteriaceae; genus UBA3478. Next base: position 17,311 of record JAYPUW010000011.1, on the reverse strand, counting down.
CGTTCTTTTTCAAATTGATCGGCAGGTTTAAACACCAGTCGATCAGCACTAAGGGGGTGGTAAAAGGTAGTCGCTAAAAAGTGATCAAATGGCATTTGATAATGTGCTTCAATAAGAGATGGAAGTAAGAAAAACCAAAGGCCAGAGTAACGGTAAGTACCTATATTCTTTATCGGAGTACGCTTGATTCGTCTAAGGATTTTTTGAGGGTACTTGTAATAAATAAATAGTGAATCGTTTAGCTGCAAAGGATATTTTTCAGATAGGGCTGTATTTAAGGTTTTCGAGCGGTAGGCACCATTCTTCTTTACCACCTTATACTGGTGGGCGATATACGGAATCCATCCGGCCTGATGTGCCAAAATTTCTCTATAAGTCGTCTTTCCTTTTCTTCCTTTAAGTATCCGAAAATCATCTTTCAAGGGAGCATCTAAGTCAATCTTTAGATCTTCGTACCACTTCATAAAACTCAAGGTAGAGGCTAAAACCTTTGTCATAGATGCAAGATCATAGAGGTCTTCTGAAGAAACGGCCTGTATCGAATCATAAGTGTGGTAGCCATAGCTCTTATGATGCAGTATAGTCCCAGATTTTGCAATCAGTAGCTGCGCACCCGGAAAGGCCTTTTGTGCGATAGCGTGTTCAACAACGTCATCGATCTGTTTAGAAATATCAGATTGAGCTAACGTCAATGAAAAGGCACCCGTTACAATTAGTGCAAGTAGAAGTATATGAGTTTTAAACATTTAATCAAGAATTCACACGAAAAGTACTAGATTCAATCACAAGTCCGAGTATCTTTCCTCTAAAAATAGCAGTGTGATGCGTTCTCCTCTCTATCTATCTCTTGTTTTTCCGCTAATTATTGGTTGTTCTTCGGTTGTTTTCGGACAAGGGCTGGTTGCGACTCAAGACACCACCATTTCAATAGACACCCTAGGTTACAGTACTGATACGCGCTTAAAGGAGATCAGTGGATTAGTGGTTTCTAGAAAAAATCCAGGAGTGTTTTGGGTACACAACGATAGTGGTGACCAAGCCGTAGTGTATGCGTTAGATCAAGACATGTCAATTCAGGCAATGATCACGGTTAACGGCGCTAAACACACCGATTGGGAGGATATAACTCAGGCAACTATTGACCAAAAAAACTACCTCTTCATAGGAGATATAGGTGACAACCAGGCGCTTCGTAAGTCGATTACAGTTTACAAAGTCGCAGAGCCTGATCTCACCTCTCTAAGACCTAAAGAAATTGATGTGCTTCAATCTATTGAGCTATTTTATGAGGATGGAGCACGTGACGCAGAAGCCCTTCTCTATGACACTCAAACAAATGAATTAATCGTCGTCACCAAGAGAGATCAAAGATCAAGAGTTTATGCCGCTACCCTAAAGGATACTCAAGGCCCTATAGCTGCTGAATTAAAATTTGTAGGAACCCTTCAAATTGAGCCACTTACCACAGATATTCCTCAAATGCGCTCTTATTTGCACTATATCACAGCGGCGGATCAACATGAAGACGGCAGTGTGGTGATCAAAAACTATTTTAGAACCTGGATGTATACCAATTTAGAACGTTTACCGCTAACTCAATTACTTACTCAAAAGAAGCCACAACAGCTCCCTTATCTCTTAGAGCAGCAAGGTGAGGCGATAGGGTTTGGTAGTGATTCTAACACTTATTTTACCACTTCAGAATGTGCAGACGACGGAACTTCTCATATTCCGCAACCCCTTTACCGCTATATGCTAAATAGACTTAAGCCTGAATAGGCAGAGCAACAAGGGTCTCGCCCCAAGCAAAAAATAGGATATAACCTGATGCGGTTCGCTCGAAATTTATAGAAAACACCTCAACAGGTTTGTTTGTGGGTAATACCTCAGCACTAAATCGACCAATATCTAGGGTTTCATCGTAAGCATAGGCACCCCAGGTATTGAGTTTTCGATTGAGCACAATAGTCCAGTTTCGACTACCAGGAATGGTGTATAAAGAATAAGTCCCTGCCTCGATGCGCTTACCTTCTATAAGCACAGTTTTGTAAAAGGTGATCTCTGTAGTTTCATTTGCACCTGTGCGCCAAATTTTTCCTTTGGGCACAAGATCTTTTACTTCTCTTCCTTTGAGTTGAGGGCGTGAATAAATGATTCGGATATCTGGATCTGCCAAGCGTTCAGGGCGCGCATAGCTCATGTCTAGTGGACTGCGATCAAGATTGGTGAAGTTTTGAGCAGTTAAGGGTATGCTAAAACCAATCGATAGCACTAATGCTACTATAGATTTCATAGGAGTGTGTTGATTTTCGGTTTGGAATATACAATTAAATAACTGTGTTCGTCTATGGAAACCTTACCGGCAAAGGTTTTGTAGACGAAATACGTATATCCTAGTACAAGAGGCGTGCCAATCACCTCGATAATCAACATTATTTTTAAAGCACCTTAACTATTAGCCAGCTTTGTAGGGTGTTTAAATGAATATTCTCACCACCTCTTCGAGCCAAAGTATGTCTGATCCGCTTCTAAACATGAGGTGTTCTCCAATTGAAAATTGAACGCCTACAAAAGTCCAGTTTTGATCAAACCCTTCAAAACTCACATTTTTGGTATGCACAAAATGCTCATTAAAACTAATAGCGTCTAATCTCAAGCCTGCAAATAGAGGTAAGGGGGTTGAAATTGTGAGGCGTTACCGAAGTCTCTGGCTGTAGCCTGAAACATTGTGACGCTGCTCTGTTCTAACCCCATGAAAGAAATTAAATCGTCCTATACTGTGGTAAACCCCTACTTGTTCCCAACTCTTGAACTCTTTAGATGCAGCACTTTGACCGTTGCTTTAACTTGCATTGTAGAGTTATGAAATTCCTCCACTAAGCTCCATATGTTTTGAAAGTAAGTAGGTAGCTGATGGACGAAGAATATATTGTCTCGTTTCTTTGAGAAAGTCGCCCCGCTCGAAATGTGTTTCGGCTTGATAAGACTAAGAGGGATTTATTTTCCCTAATGCGAAGACTGAATTTTGGGTAATAGTCTATTGTCCGACTACTGGCTCTAGCACTTCGAGAATAGCAATCAGCAGAAAAACTGCTTTTTTCATGAGGTTATTTTCTATTCAACCCAGAATAGCCCCCCTTGAGATCATAAATCTCTTTGAATCCAATGGATTCAAGGTATTTAGCTGCCTTTTGACTGCGATTACCTGATCGGCAATAGAGATACACAGGCTGAAGGGTATCTTTTTTCTTAAAAAACGACTCAAACTTTTCAGGCTGTAAAAAGTCGACTTGTTTTGCTCCCTTAAGATGTCCTTGCTTGAACTCGGTCTTTGTGCGCACATCAATGAGCAGTGCATTTTTTTCTAACGAACCCTGAATAAAAGCTATCGAATCTAACCTGCTAATGGCTGATTCTTGTGCATTAACACTAGAACACCATAAACCAAGTAACGCACAGCTGAGCAAGAAAAAAGATCGTATCATAGTTTTGAATTCTTATTTGAATGCGAAGTAAGCAATTTGATTCGGTTAAATATGTGCTCTAAGTTACATAGATTAGCCTTTTAGAATTCTTAAATTCGCTATCTACATTTTTAGTACTATGGATAACACTTCAGAACACATAAAAACCTTAATTATTGGATCAGGACCAGCGGGCTACACCGCAGCCATTTATGCCGCACGTGCCGATATAAGACCTGTGGTATACACTGGGATGGAGCCTGGTGGTCAATTAACTACGACTACAGAAGTAGATAATTTTCCTGGATATCCAGAAGGCGTTGATGGTCCTAGTATGATGGTTCAACTGCAACAACAAGCAGAGCGATTTGGTACTGAAGTGCGAATAGGTCATGCCACAGAGGTACAGTTTGCTACAAAGCCAGGAGGACTGCACAAAGTGGTGATTGATGGATCTAAACACCTGACCGCAAATACAGTTATTATTGCTACAGGAGCATCGGCAAAATATCTAGGAATCCCTAGCGAACAACGTTTGCGTGGAGGTGGTGTTTCTGCTTGCGCTGTTTGTGACGGTTTCTTTTACAAAGGTCAAGAGGTGGCGATCGTAGGAGGAGGAGACACGGCAGCAGAAGAGGCCTCTTATCTAGCGAATATTTGTTCTAAGGTGACTATGCTGGTCCGCAAGGATCAAATGCGTGCATCAAAAGCAATGCAGCACCGAGTAGAGAGTATTGAAAACATTGACATTCGATACAATACTGAAGTCGCTGAGGTGCTTGGAGAGCAAGTGGTTGAAGGGCTGCGTATGGTAAACAATCAAACGGGGGAAAAAGAAGAAATCGCAATCACTGGATTATTTATTGCGATCGGACATAAGCCCAATACAGACATCTTCAAAGGTCAACTTGAAATGGATGAGGTCGGATACATTCAAACTAAAGGAAAATCGACTAAAACAAATCTCCCGGGGGTGTTTGCATGTGGAGACGCTCAGGATAAAGAATACCGCCAGGCCGTTACAGCGGCAGGAACGGGATGCATGGCTGCACTAGATGCAGAGCGCTACATGGCAACATTAGAAAGATAATTAAAGTGTCTTTAACCCACTTACACCTTTTTCTCTTTTTTAAACTCCCCAGTGCTTTTTGGAGTGGTGTGCGGGTAAAGAAATGTACCGAGACTTATTCTTTAGTCATTGTGAAGCACGGTTGGTTCAATTCTAACCCGTTCAAATCGATGTTTTGGGCGGTACAAGGAATGGCAGCGGAGCTAAGTACTGGGATTCTCATTATTCAAGAAATTAGGCGTTCAAAGTATAAGGTGAGTATGTTAGTCGTTCAAAACAAGGCTAATTTTTTGAAGAAAGCTATGGGTAAAATCAGGTTTCAATGCGAAGCTAAAGACAGCGTGCAAAAAGCCCTGGTACAGGCTATTGAAACTAAACAAGGGGTCACGTTTTGGCTGAACAGCCAGGGTTTTGATGAGTCGAATGATTGCGTTTCATCTTTCGATTTTCAGTGGTCTATTAAAGTTAAGAACTCCTAGAATTTTAACGATCTCTTAGCAGTCTTTTTTTGAAGTAGCATTTAAATTCATGGTGCTAAAATGTAGTTCATGAGAAATAAAATGCTACGATACACCCAATCGATTTTAGAAAAGGTAAGCTTTGATCGTGATTTATTCTTAAAAGAAATACAGAAGGCCAAGCGCGTTCTTCAAGCGCACGAATGGTCTGCCTTAGTAGAATGGCTCAGAGATTATGTCAATGACAAGCCTCTCTTAAAGCACGCCTTAATGGCTACACCCGCCCTGATCGCTGTTTAGGCGAAATTATTTCAACATCATGGAAGCTAATCGCTCCTCTAATCACTGAGCTGATCACTTCTTTTAGTGCAGTGGTGATTTGAAGTTTTAGCTCGCATTTGTGATAGATCAAGCTGATTTCTCGAGCTGGCTCGGGTTTTTCGAAGTGTTTGAGGCGCTTTTCTTGAACCTCTTTAAGTTGAAGCGTGTGTAAATAGGGCAGAAGGGTCATACCCATATTCACGTCTGAGAGTTTGATAAGCGTCTCAAAACTTCCACTCTCAATTCTAAATTCACTTGGATCTAATTGCTTAGGAGCTCCACATAGATTGATGACACCATCTCTAAAACAATGTCCGTCTTCAAGCAGTAAAACCTCATCTAGACGCAAGTCTTCACTCTTTAAGGTAGACTGTGCATTGAGTCGGTGATCTTCAGGAATATAAGCCACGAAGGGCTCGTAATATAGAGGACGCTCTACAATGTCATCAAAACCTAACGGAGTTGCGGCAATGGCTCCATCGAGTTTTCCTTCTCGCAGCTGAACGGCGATTTCTTCAGTGGTCATCTCTTTGATAACGAGCTTAACCTTTGGGTATTTTTTGATAAACGTTGCCAAAAACATAGGGAGTAGGGTGGGCATAACAGTAGGAATAATGCCTAGATTATATGGCCCTCCAATAAATCTTTTTTCAACAGAAACGATATCTTTGATGCGCTCGGCTTCAATTACAACACATTTGGCCTGCTCCACAATCTTTTCACCCACTGCTGTTAGTTTGATCGGCTTGGTGCCGCGATCAAACAATTTCACATTTAGCTCTTCTTCAAGTTTTGCGATCTGCATACTCAAAGTAGGTTGAGTGACAAAAGACTTTTCTGCAGCAACAGTAAAATTCTGATGTTCAGCGACTGCAATGAGGTAATGAAGTTGGGTGATGGTCATTTACTAATACTTTGCTTTTTAATGTCTTGAGCGACACGTTGCTCTTCTGCTGTACCATTTTCAAGATGACCAATAACACTATGTAAGTCTTCAGTCCTTTCTTGCGATAGTTTTTGAGCGAAATAAAAATGGGTGGGATACAATTTAAATCCGAGTACTCCTCTGTATTGAGAGAGGGTACTCTGCTTATAGGCTGACATAGGTTTTGGATTTTTCTGACCCGATTCATGACGGTCCATAAGCACCTCTAAATCTTTTAAGGTTTCTTCTGCATCTAACAGTTCAATTTTTGCATAGAGATGCAGCGCAGAGTAATCATAGGTTGAAACCTCTTCATGGAGATACCAAGACCCTGAAATGTAAGCACCTGCACTCTTAAAAATACACATTACCTCATTTGGTATTTCTCCACTTAACCATTGCTGTGCCAACGGATTTGACTTGGCCATGTGTGTGCTTAGGGAATGGTCTTTATTGACGGTAAAGGGTAGGTGTACCCCCCAGGTTCGACCCTCAACATCGCTGACCAGCACACCAAATGAAAGTGTTTCTATAAAGGCTATAGCCTCTAAAAATTCAGAATTGTTGTGCTGGTCGCGAATGTACATGAGGCGTTTATTCGATTGACGAAAGTACGGGTGCTTGTAGTGGACTCATGCGCTCCACAAATCCCTTCCATTGCGCATTAAAAAAGGCAGTAACTTCTTCATTGTAAGCTTTGACCGCTTTTTCAGCATAACCCATCAATTGTTCTTCGGTTGCCGTGATTCCAGTTTTACGACTCTGAACATATCGCGATGCATTTCGGATGCGTGTGAGTACTGTCATTTCGGAATTACGCGTAATACCTTGACGCTTGTCTTCTTTTCCGAAAACCTTGTCTTGGAGATTAGTGATCTCTGACTTTATGGTTTTGAGCGCTTCTTTAGCCTCATCTTCGAGATTTGTTTCATTGGCCTTTAATTGGGCCTCAAATGCTTTTAGCTGAGCATTAGCCTTTGCTAGACGGTTAGTTGAGGACGTTAATTCAGCGGTTAAATTTTCTAATGATTTAGTGGCCTGATATACAGCCTTTGCATCCTCTAAAGAAGCCTTAAGTCTAGGATCAAGTTCTACTGCAATAGAAGCTTGAGATACGTGATCTCCGATTTGTGCAACTAGTGTGTAACTGCCCGGAAGTACATCTGCTCCTGAAGGCTCACGTGAGCTCTTGCGCAAATTTCTTGACGGATTGGCTACACCTTTTTCGTCTAACCTCCAGCTAGTGCGATGAAAACCTGGCTTTTCAGGACGTTTTATCTTGAGATGACGGATAGTGTCTGATTCCTTTAGAACAAAAAGGTGAATACTGTCTTTGGTTTTCAAACCTTCAGCTCCCTTTTTTATGTAATAACTGATACGACCTCCTGAAGGGCGATTTTCGCCATTGAAAAGAGCATCTGCTCCAAATCTAGAACCGGTGGGTTGTTGATAAGCGGCGTGATATGCCGTTGGTGCGTCGAATACAACAATTTCTTCATTGAGCAAGTTGGGTCTGCTAGAAAGTTGTTGTAACGGTCTGATATCATCTAATACCCAAAGGGCTCTTCCGAAGGTACCAATAACGAGGTCTTTTTCGCGTGGATGAATGAGCAGGTCTTTGGTAGAAACAGTGGGGAATCCATTGGTATATTTGGTCCAATTTTTTCCTTTATCCAATGAAAGATAAAGACCGTCATCTGTGCCTAGAAAGAGAAGGTTTGGATACTCAGGATCTTGAATGATAGACAAGGTGTAACTGCTTACATCTGATTCGTCTACAATACGCTCCCAAGATTTCCCATAATTGGTCGTATGATAGGCGTAAGGGGTATAGTTGAATCTTCTGTAATCATTGGCGATAAGAAATGCTTCTCCGGGATTGGTTTCTGAAGCCTTAATTTGAGCAATCCATGAACCTTTTGGAAGACCTTTAAGATTTGAGGTCACCTCAGTCCATTGGCTTCCGCCATCTTTTGTGTAGTGTACGCGTCCGTCGTCAGTACCTACCCATAAGAAGTTCTTTTCGGCTTTGGATGGTTCAATCACCAATATGGTACAGTGATTTTCTGCCCCAGTGGCGTCCATGGTCAATCCACCACTTTCACTTTGTTTTTGTTTCTCGGGGTCGTTTGTGGTGAGGTCAGGAGAGATGACGCTCCAAGTCAAACCTTTATCGGTGCTTTTGTGAACAAACTGGCTACCGAAATAGACAATTGAACTATCAAAAGGGTCTTGACCAATCCCCGAGTTCCAGTTGAATCTGAGCTCTGTTGTTTCGTCTGGTGGTGTTGGGCGGACGCTATAATTATTACCCGTTACATAGTCAAATCTTACCACGCTCCCTTGTTGACTCATAGAGTAACCAAAGCGCGAGTCATCTGGATCAGGAACCACGTCGAATCCATCACCAAATGAGATTTCTTGCCAGTAACTATTTCGAATGCCTTGATCTTTCCAAACATAGGCAGGTCCACGCCACGAACCATTGTCTTGCATCCCGCCGTAAACGTTGTAAGGGAATTCATTATCCACAGCTACATGATAGAATTGTCCTACCGGAATGTTATCGGCAAATCGCCAAGACTTGCCGCGATCTCTAGTAATATTCAATCCGCCATCGTTTCCGTTGATCATGAAATCTGGATCTTTTGGGTGAACATACCAAGCGTGATGGTCTGGGTGAACACCATTGGATACGTTATAAGCAGGCATGAGTTCCTTAAAGCTTTTTCCGCCATCCTCAGAGACATTCACGTAGGTAAACACACTGTAAATGCGGTTTTCATTCGAAGGATCAACCGCAAGGTCTGAATAATAGAATGGGCGGTTTCCGATCTCTTCTTTGTCGTTCATCTTCTCCCACTTTTCCCCTCCATCTGAAGAGCGATAAAGGGCATTTTTCTTTGCCTCTACTAGGGCATAAATTACATCGGTATTACTAGGGGCTATGGCTAAACCAATACGGCCCAATTCGCCTTCGGGGAGTCCTTCTTTGTCAGAGAGCTTCTTCCAGGTTTCTCCGCCATCGTAGGTGAGGTATAAGCCGCTGCCTTGGCCACCAGACTTGAAAAACCATGGGTCTCTCTTGTGTTCCCACATTCCAACCAATAGTTTATTCGGATTCTTCGGATCCATAACCATATCACCTACACCACTCAAGGTGCTGGTGAAGAGCACTTGCTTCCAGGTTTTTCCTCCATCGATGGTTTTGTATACACCACGTTCTTTATGGGCACCCCATGGAGATCCAATGGCTCCGACATAAACCGTATTCGAATCACTGGGATCTATAAGGATACGGTGAATGTGTCTTGTTTTTTCAAGACCCATTGAGGTCCAGGTCTTACCCGCATCTAAGGAGCGGAATACACCATAGCCACCATTTAAGCTATTTCGAGGATTTCCTTCACCTGTACCCACCCAAACCACTGAAGCATTCGAGGGGTCAATGGCAACGGCTCCGATAGAAGCCGTTGATTCGTTGTCGAAGATGGGGGTCCATTTGGTTCCACCAGAGGTCGATTTCCACAACCCACCAGAGGCCGTACCCGCGTAGATGATATCTGGATCTTCTGTGACCACATCAATAGCTGTAACACGACCACTCATACCTGCTGGTCCAATATTTCGTGGCTTTAGATCTTGTGCTAGATCTATAGTAAACTCTTGAGCGAAACTGAAAACGCTGCTGAGTAATAAACCAAAGAGTAAACTGTTTTTCATAAATCGAAAGTGTATAGTTGAAATTGAATTATCGGATGATTTCATTCGGGAATACCACAAGGCTTTCGTGTCCGTCTTTACTTACCGCTGAGACTCCGAAGAAGAAATTATCAATTACGACACCTTCAATGGTGTGCTCGGTAGCATTGTGTATGGCTCTAGAGCTCATCCACTGAGGTGCAGTAGTAGGGCGCCAATGCACTTTGTAATGTGAAGCCCCCGCCACGTCTGACCAGTTGAGTCTGGCATTTGCCTCGACAATACCACCAATTCCTACTTTTTCTGGAGCCAATGGTGCCCAAGCTAAAGAGGCCAAAGTAATGGCGTTTACCGCGGTTAACTTAGCCGCATAGGGGAAATTAACGTGTTCAAAGGTGTCACCATAATTGATCCCGTTTTCAGTGCGAATATCTTGATGTTGTTGGGTATAGTTCTCATGGGCCTCCATAATGCGTATTCCCGCGAATCCTGCGTCGTTAAATGGTCTGTGATGTCCTCCTCTTCCGAATCGGTCTAATCGGTAGATCATCATAGGGTTCATGTCGGGTATGTAAGTAGTGGTTAGGCGATGAACGTATCGAGCGAGCTGACGCGAATGGCCATCTACCTCTCCACCGTAGAAACGCCGTGCCCTTCGTGCGCGCTCAGATTCAGTTACAGGGACGGGTTCTGAGAAAATTCTAAAATCTTTATTGCTGGTGTAGCCGTCTACCCCTGTGATATTACCGATCATATCGTTGTTGAGGATTCCAATGATGTTCCAACCCTTATCATTGGCAAAGGCTGCTAGTCCCTGCCCGCCGAAAAGCCCTTGCTCTTCGCCTGAAAGTCCAACAAAAATGATACTATTGTCAAACTCGTATTGTGAAAGGACGCGAGCGGCTTCAATGGTTCCGGCCATTCCACTGGCGTTGTCATTTGCTCCCGGACTAGTTGAAGTGTAATCGGTAGGATCACTTACTCGAGAGTCGATGTCTCCACTCATGATGATAAAGTGGTTCGGATTTTTAGCACCTCGTTTAATAGCCACTACATTAACAATATCAACGTCTTTTACAATGCGCTCGTTAGTGCCTTTTGGAAAAAAGTTATGCTGATAGAATACCTCTAGACAGTCTCCGCACTTAGAAGAAATGTTGTCAAACTCCCCTTTTATGTATCTACGTGCAGCCCCTATACCTCTATTAGTGGAGAGGGTATCACTCAAGGTGTGGCGTGTGCCAAAATCAACCAATTTCTTAACTGAATTTTCAATGCGATCAGCACTCACAGCCTCAATGATCTCATAGATCTTGGGATCTGTTTGACCAAGGACCGAAAAGGTGCTCACAAGAAGACCGAAAACAATGCTGTAGCTATACTTTTTCATAGAAATAAGGTTTCTATAAATATAGCGGTTCGTCATGAATCACAATAAAAAAAGGCCACAATACTGTGGCCTTCTTTTCGATGTGTATTGCCATAAATTAAGCGATGGCATCAAAGGTGTATCCGTCTTTTTCTTTAATGTTTTCTGAAATCACCTCCTTAAGTGCGCCAATATTGGGCAATTGATGGTATTTCGTGAAACGTTTTAGGCCCATAAGCATGCCCTTCTGTTCGTCTCCTTCAGAAATAGAGGCGATACCTTCTTTGGCCTTGGTGGTAATGGTTTCTACAGCATTAAAGACATAGAGCTCAGTCATGGCGATTTGTACCTTTTGCGCATCAGCACCATAGCGATCGATGTTTTTAAGGGTGCGGTAAACCGCAGACTCAGCCATATAGATTTCGATCAGAATATCAGCGGCTGCCATAAGTAGCATTTGATGCGATTCTAGTTCGGTTCCAAATTTTTCAACTGCAGTACCTGCAACCATAAGGAAGACTTTCTTTAGCCTTTTTACAAGGTCTACTTCTTGGCTTAAAGGAGCACTAAAATCGGGTACTTCAAAATCAGGAATCCCCATCAGTTCTTCTTTCACGGCATAGGCAGGAGTCAAGAGGTCAACGTGTCCTTTCATGGCTTTCTTAATTAGCATCCCTACAGAAAGCATACGGTTGATCTCGTTCGTTCCTTCATAAATTCGAGAGATTCTGGCGTCTCTCCATGCAGATTCCATAGGCGCATCTGCGCTGAACCCCATTCCTCCGTAAATCTGCAGCCCTTGATCGCTGCAGTCTTGTATGTGCTCTGATACGATTACCTTCAAGATAGAGCACTCGATGGCAAATTCTTCTACGCCTTTTAGTTCGGCATCTTGATGCGATTCTCCCTTTACGAGTCTCGCGTTGATACTGTTTTCGATATCACTTGCAGCACGGTAACAAGCTGATTCGTCGACGTAACACTGAGTGGCCATTAGGGCTAGTTTTTCTTTGATCGCTCCGAAATTGGCAATCGGAGTCTTAAACTGTACGCGCTCCTTTGCGTATTTCGTAGCTTCTCTAATAACGCGTCTCTGTGCGTCTAAGCATGCTGCGGCAAGCTTGATACGACCCACATTGAGGGCGTTCATGGCAATCTTGAATCCGTTACCTCTTTCGGATAACATATTTTCAACGGGTACCTTGGTCTCGTTAAAAAAGACTTGACGTGTTGAAGAGGAGTGAATTCCTAGCTTCTTTTCTTCCTCTCCGTAACTGATCCCGTTATTTGAGTCGTTCTCAACGATGAAACCTGTAATGTATTTGTCGTCTTCAATGCGGGCGAATACGATAAAAAGATCGGCGAATCCGGCATTCGAGATCCACATTTTCTGACCAGTGATGAGGTAATGCGTCTTGTCTTCAGAGAGTACCGCTTTTGTTTTTCCTGAATTTGCGTCAGATCCAGCACCAGGCTCTGTGAGGCAATACGAACCAAACCATTCTCCGCTCGCGAGTTTAGGAACATACTTTTGCTTTTGTTCTTCAGTACCGTAAAGGGTAATTGGCATGGTTCCGATACCTGTATGAGCTCCGAAGGCTGTGCTAAACGAACCGGTGACTCCAGAGATGTAGTCGCAAACGAGCATGGTTGAAACGAATCCCATTCCCATACCTCCATAAGCCTCAGGTACCGCAATACTCAACAGGCCGAGCTCACCTGCTTTTTGCATGCATTGCTTAGTGTATTCGTAATCCTTTTTCTCAAAGCGTTCCCAGTGTGCCCACAGTTCGCGTTCGGCGAATTCTTTGGTGCTTTCACGCATCATTTTCTGGTCTTCAGAGAGGTCTTCTAAGGTAAAGATCGCCTCTGGAGTAGGGGTTTTGACAATGAATTGTCCGCCTCTAATGTGTGCTGTAGTTGCTGTTTTCTCTTCCATATCTATAGGTTTAAGCAATAAATTCAAATATTCCTGCTGCGCCTTGACCTGTTCCGACACACATTGTAACCATGCCGTGTTTTCCTTTCAAAGAGCGCTGACGCATTTCATCAAAGAGTTGCACACTCAGCTTTGTTCCTGTACAACCTAAGGGGTGACCGAGGGCTATCGCTCCACCGTTGACGTTTACGGTCGAAGGATCTAATTCAAGTTCACGGATGACGGCCAACGATTGGGCAGCAAAAGCTTCGTTGAGCTCCGTAATGAGTACATCTTCCTTTTTCAAGTTCGCCATTTTTAAGGCCTTTGGAATCGCCTCAACTGGACCTATTCCCATGATTCTTGGTGGGACACCGGTGGCCGCATAACTTACCAAGCGTGCAATAGGCTCTAGTTGAAGCTCTTTGACCATTTCTTCGCTCATTACTATGGTAAATGCTGCTCCGTCACTCATTTGAGAGGCGTTACCGGCGGTAACCGTTCCTCCATCTGCAAATACCGGACGTAATTTTGCAAGCTTATCAAGACTAGTGTCGGCTCTTGGCCCCTCATCGGTATCTACCATATAAGAGCGTTCTGCGCGTTTCTGGTTGTGGTCGAGATAAATCTCACTAATCGTAATGGGTACAATTTGATCTTTAAATCTGTTTTCAGCTAGTGCTGCTAATGCCTTTTGGTGTGACTCGTAAGCAAATTGGTCTTGATCTTCGCGATTTACCTTGTATTGTTTGGCTACTTCTTCGGCAGTGAGTCCCATATTCCAATAATAATCAGAGTGCCCAGTGATGGCGCTCTGATAATCAGGAGAGGGTTTGTATCCGCCCATAGGAATGTAGCTCATGCTCTCCATTCCACCTGCAATGATGCAATTGGCCATCCCAGACTGAATTTTCGCAGTAGCGAGTGCAATGGTTTCAAGGCCCGAGGCACAATAGCGATTGACGGTAACACCTGCGATACTTTCTGTATCAGATCCCATTAATGCTACTAAGCGGGCTACATTAAGGCCTTGCTCTGCTTCAGGCATTGCGCTTCCAAGAATGACATCATCGATACGATTCTTGTCGAGCTGCGGAACTTGATCGAGCAGGTAACGCATTGTTTCTGCAGCGAGTTCATCTGGTCTTTTAAAGCGAAATAATCCTCTAGGGGCTTTTCCGACTGCCGTTCTGTAGGCTTTGACTATATATGCTGTTTTCATCGAATTAATTTCTTAAGGGTTTACCTGTTTTAAGCATATGCTGGATGCGTTCAAGGGTCTTGCGTTCTCCACATAAAGACAAGAAAGCTTCACGCTCTATGTCTAGCAGGTATTGCTCACTGACTGGAGTAGATTCAGAGAGATCTCCTCCTGACATCACATAGGCCAACTTGTCGGCCATTTTTCTGTCGTATTCAGAAATATAGCTTCCGGCAACCATACTGTCTGTTCCGACTAAAAAAGCACCTAAGGCTTGTCTGCCCAATACTTTTATGTCTTTCTTGTGGATGGGCTGTGTGTAGCCCTGATCCGCCATAATACGAGCATAGGCTTTAGCCGTGGCCAATTGTTGGTCGCTGTTGTGCACCACTATGTCTTTACCTTTTTGAAGAATTCCTAAATCGTAGGCCTCATAAGCCGAGGTGGATACTTTCGCCATGGCAATGGTTAAGAAATACTCTCTTAGCGCATTTAACTCTAGGTCTCCTTTTTTAAAGGTGTCTGCCGCCCTTAGCGCCATTTCTTTGCTGCCTCCACCTCCAGGAATGACTCCCACTCCGAACTCTACGAGTCCGATATAGGTCTCAGCAGCAGCGACAACACGATCTGCGTGCAAGCTGAGCTCGCATCCGCCTCCTAGGGTCATTCCATGAGGAGCGGCAATCACTGGTATCTTGCTGTAGCGCATTCGCATCATGGTGTCTTGGAAGTATTTGATAGCCATGTGGAGCTCGTCGTACTCTTGCTCAACAGCGAGTATAAAGATCATTCCTAGATTAGCGCCCACCGAGAAGTTTGCGCCTTGGTTACCTACCACGAGGCCTTCGAATTGGTTCTCTGCAATCTCTACAGCCTTGTTGAGGCCAGTGAGCACTTCAGCTCCAATGGTATTCATTTTTGAGCGGAACTCTGCACAAACGATACCGTCTCCGAGATCCAATAATTCGAAATCTGAATTTTTATAGACGCTACTTGTTTTGCGCGTGTTGTCAAGAATGATAAAGGCATCTCTTCCGGGAATACGCTCAAAGGTTTTAGCCTCTTGATTGTAATAAGTGGTGTGTTGTTGGTTGAGCGCGTAAAAGCCTGGGGCCCCACTTTGATGAAGTGCGTTGACCCATTCGGGCATTTGATGTCCTTTTGCTGTGGCGAGCTCGATTCCTCTCTCTAAACCTAGAGCTGTCCATATTTCAAAAGGTCCGTGCTGCCAGCCAAAACCGGCCTTCATGGCGTCATCAATTTTATAAATACGGTCAGTGATTTCTCCAACACGGTGTGCCACATAAGCGAAAAGATCTCCAAAAACGGCTCTATAAAATTCTCCGGCCTTGTCGGTGCCATCACAGAGTATGCGAAAACGATCTTTAACTTCAGAAATGCTTTTCGTTTTTTCTAGTGTTTCGAATTTTGCTCTCTGCTGTGGTCTATATTCTAATGTATTCAGGTCGAGCGCTAAGATTTCTGAAGAACCGTCTGATTTTTTGGTCTTTTTATAAAAGCCCTCTTCGGTTTTTGCTCCCAACCTGTTTTTTTCCATCATGTCGGTGACAAATGAGGGTAGGCTAAATACTGCGTGGCGTTCGTCTTTCGGACAATGCTCTTTGATTCCGTTAGCAACGTGAACAAGTGTGTCTAAGCCTACCACATCGACAGTTCTAAAGGTGGCTGATTTGGGACGCCCAATCACCGGTCCGGTAAGCTTGTCGACTTCCTCTACCGTCAGTCCGAGTGCATTGACGCTGTGGAATAAGCTTTGAATACTGAAAATCCCAATGCGGTTACCGATAAAGGCTGGGGTGTCTTGTGCGACTACTACGCGTTTTCCTAGAAAGCGCGTTCCAAAATCTTCAAAGAAAGAGAGTACTTCTGGTTTGGTTTTTGGTCCAGGTATAATTTCAAGCAGCCTGAGATAACGTGCAGGATTGAAAAAGTGTGTCCCGCAGAAGTACTGTTGAAAATCATCGCTTCTTCCCTCAGACATGAGATGGATTGGAATACCTGAGGTGTTTGAGCTGATCAAGGTTCCGGGTGTTCGGTGTTTCTCAATGGTTTCAAATACTTGTTTTTTGATATCTAGGCGCTCAACTACTACTTCTATGATCCAGTCTACACCTTTGATTTTATGCAAGTCATCGTCTAAGTTTCCGACATGAATACGAGAGGCAAATCCCTGATGATAAATAGGTGAGGGTTTAGATTTTAGCGATTTGCTTAAGGCCTGATTTACAATCCGGTTTTTTACTTTCGGATGCGCTAACGAAAGTCCTTCTTCTTCAGGGAGTAATTCTTTCGGTGCAATATCTAGAAGCAGAACTTCTAATCCGATACCTGCAAGATGAGAGGCGATTCCGCTTCCCATAATTCCGGAGCCAATGACGGCTACTTTTGTGATTCTCTTTTTCATATAACGTTAATCGATTCGTTTGTCTGGGTTTGTTGATTGAGCGCTTCGATGGTGGCGTAAAAACCTTCGATATCTCTAGGACTCAATTGTTTCTCCACCGCTTGATTGAAGGCATAGACATGCTTTTTAATGAGATCTCTTTTGTCAAGTCCATCTCTGGTGATATGAATGATAACACCCCTTCCGTCGTGAGGATTAGGTTTTCGTTCAATGAGTTTTAAATCTTCTAAAGAGTTTAAAAGGCGGGATAGCGAGGTGGGTTCCATGCCCATGATAGGACCGAGAGCAGTAGAAGCCGTTCCATTCTTTGGATCGATATTCAGCAAGGTCAATCCAAGAGCCATAGTAATACCGTATTGCTTGGCAATTTCAGTATACATGCGGGACACACTCTGCCAAGTGGCTCTAAGTGAATGATCTATAAGGGGTTTCTTTGACGACATAACCCCATAAAGATAC
>JAYPUW010000010.1:0-74069 GCA_038134285.1 Flavobacteriaceae bacterium | reverse complement strand
ATATGCTGGCTAGCTTGAATCTTATGGGGTGCCGCACAAAAGCTGTAAAAGAGTCATAAGGCAATTACTATACAGACTTAGGGTGCCTGAACCAACTGCCTAACGATTGTGACAGAAGTGTAGAGACTTGAAAAGATTCTCAGCTTTAATAGGATAACTGAGATGTGTCTTTTCTGTTTTAGTTTCAGAGGCTATTTTGACTAGAACTTTTCAACAGAAAATGTTGAAATCACAGCAGTGATATAGTCTAGATAAAAAAGTCTATTTAAAGAATTCGTAAAAAATAATCGTAAATACAACCCCTTTAACAAAGGCTAATGTTGTAGAAATATTGGGATTATTAATTATGAAATTTCTACGCCAAGCTAAAAATGATTTCATAATGAGTTTATTTTGTTTCAAGAAATTACAACTTTTTAAGTTGTTACTAAATAAGTAAAATTCAAGCTTATGAAAAACGTATACTTAATAGCATTTGTATTTGCGGTTGCCTTAGGATTATTTCTTTATGTCCGCTTTAAGATCATTTTCTTTTTATTTATCCCTCCACTTTTTGTTTACCTATTTAGAAATAGAAATTAAGATAAACATTAACCTTTAAAGAAGATTTTTTATTAGGATTAGGCTATTCTTAATTAAGAAGCCAAAACGTTTTCTACCTTCACTTACTATAAACTTATTCTTATGAAGTATTTAATGCTTGCTGTAGTAACTCTTTTTGCTTTAAGTGCAACAGCACAAGTGAAACAGGAGGTTGATTCAATTACATCGGAGCAAGCGCAACAAAAAATCATTCTAGATACAAAAGTTAAAACAAGTAGATCCTACCTATTGGTCTCTGCAAGCGTTTTTACTCTTGGTGTTGTTTCTGTTTCTACCGAAGAAAATGTGACAGTAATGGGGCTAGGTGCTGCAATTGCAGGAATGTTCACCACACCATATCATTTAGTACGTCATTTAATTTTTGTTTCCAAAAGGAATAAGTTTTACAAAAAGTACAATATACCATTGCCTAAAAAGCAAAAAGCCATCAAATTAGAGAGTGAGTTTTAGGTTCTCAAAAAACAATTTGAATTTATAGCCTTGACGTTCTTATATGGCGTTACTTTCAATTCACGTAAAAGGACTGTCAAATAGCTGCCAAAATTGATTAAATTTAATTAAGGAAAGCTTATGCGAGGCTAGTAAAATAGTGATAATAACCCCCAACCCTCAGAGCCGAAATCTGATATTCTATCCAGTTGAACTACGCGGCTAGTTTCAATATTTAGTTAGGAAACGGCTGTAAAAGTACAATATGGAATCGTTATTACATTCAACGCTGTACTACGATAGAGCGCTTTTCACCATTTGGGCGATGATCTTTCCTTCTGCGCGTCCTTCGACCTTTTCATTGACCTGAGCGATGACCTTACCCATGTCTTTTATTCCTGAAGCCTTGAGGGTGCTAATGACTTCGGTGATCAGCGTCTTAAGGTCTACTTCAGATAAGGGTTCTGGTAAAAAGGTTTCGATGACGGCTACCTGAGCGAGTTCTGGTTCTGCTAGATCCTGTCGCCCTTGTTCGGTATAGATGGCAGCGCTGTCTTTACGCTGTTTAACGAGTTTTTGTAAGATTTTAATCTCGTCTTGCTCAGTGAGGGCCGAAGATCCAGCCTCGGTTTGCTGTAGAAGTAGGGCAGACTTAATGGCTCTTAGCGCTTCTAACGCTACACTATCTCTTGCTTTCATAGCCGTTTTCATGGCCGTCATTACGTTGTCTTGTAATCTCATAAGGCATTAAGTATTAGCGGTGTTTTTCAATAACTTATTTTTGATGTGCGCACTGATGCGTTCGGCGTGTTCTCTAGAATTTTCGATAAACCATAGATTGGTTTTCATTCCTCCCAATACAACCCCTGCAAGATACAAGTCTTCAACAGAGCTTTCTAGAGTTTCTTCATTGACGATTGGTGTTTTGTTCGCATCTTGATCGATTTCAATTCCAATGCGCGAAAGAAACGCATAATCGGGCTGATATCCTGTCATGAGTAACACAAAATCGTTGGTTATGGATTGTGCTCCTGAAGGGGTTGAAAGTGTAACCGCATTCGGTTCGATTTGTCTAAGGCTACTCTCAAAATATGCGGTGATTGATCTGTCTTCAATGCGGTTAATAATCTCGGGTCTTACCCAATACTTTACGCGTTCTCCAATTTCTTTTCCACGAACGATCATGGTGACCTCAGCACCGGCTCGGTAGCAAGACAGCGCGGCGTCCACGGCTGAATTGTTGGCTCCGACCACCACCACCTTTTGATTGGCATAGTAATGCGGATCGTTGAAATAGTGGGTGACTTTCTCTAAGTCTTCACCGGGAATGTTTAGAGTTTTAGGGATGTCGAAGAATCCTGTAGCGATGATAACTGCATTAGAGTGGTAGGTTCCTTTTGAGGTTGTTATAGCGAACGCTCCTTCAGATTTGTTGATACCTGTAACGCGTTCAAACAGCTTGATATTAAGTTGTTCGCTTTGGGCGATTGTGCGGTAATAGGCGAGGGCCTCGTCTCTGAAGGGTTTGGGTTCTTTACTAATAAAAGGAGTGCTCTTGAGTGATAGCTTGTCTGAGGATGAAAAGAACTGCATTCCTTTCGGGTAATGGTAAAGCGAATTGACTAGGGTACCCTTTTCGAGTACCAGATAACTCAGCTTAAGTTCTTTGCATTCTAGCGCGCAGGCGATTCCGATTGGGCCGCCACCTACAATAATGACGTCGTAATGCGAAGTCTCATGCCCCATGAAGATTTTCTATGACTTTTAAAGGATTCATAGCTTTGAATACGGAGCTTCCGGCAACCAAAATATCAGCACCTGCCGCTTTTACAGCGGCCGCATTACCTTCAGTAACGCCTCCGTCTACCTCAATTTTGGTATGCAGGCCTTGAGCTTCGATCTCAGCCCGTAATGCTTCGATTTTTTTCAAGGTGTAAGGGATGAATTTTTGTCCGCCGAATCCTGGATTGACGCTCATAATGCACACCAAATCGATTTTATGAAGAACAGTAAAAAGGTTAGATACTGGAGTATGTGGGTTGATGGCTACCCCTGCACCGACACCAAAAGATTTGATGTAATCAATGCTGCGATCGAGATGCCTACACGCCTCTTCGTGCACACTTATATACTTCGGTTTAAATGAAACATAATCGGCAATATAGCGGTCAGGATTTTTGATCATTAAGTGAATGTCTAGATCGAGTTTGCAGTTTTTAGCAATGGCTTCTATGACCACTGGGCCAAAAGAAATATTTGGCACAAAACTACCGTCCATCACATCGAGGTGAAGTAAGCTGGCCTTACTGGCATTTAGCGTCTCAATTTCTTGATTTAAGACCCCAAAATTGGCGGCTAAAAGAGAGGGTGCGATTTCTATTGACATGGGGCAAAGTTAATGATTTTAAGAGCTAAAAATAGAAACGCCGGCAAGTTGCCGGCGTTTCCATAATCATCAATCAAAAAACGAACAGCCACGAAAACTGTAAGTTCTCGAAAGGTACAAATATTATCCTAAATACGTTTTAAGAATTTTACTTCTTGAAGTGTGTTTTAGACGTCTGATGGCCTTCTCTTTGATCTGGCGTACGCGCTCTCTAGTAAGATCAAAGGTTTCTCCAATCTCTTCGAGCGTCATTGAATGCTGACTCGCAAGTCCGAAATAGAGGCGAACAACGTCTGCCTCTCTAGGTGTAAGTGTCTCAAGGGCACGTTCGATCTCTGTGCGCAATGATTCGTGCAAGAGTTCTTTGTCAGGGTTTGGAGACTCTCCAGAACGCAATACGTCGTAAAGATTCGAGTCTTCTCCGTCAATAAGAGGGGCGTCCATCGAAACGTGACGACCAGAATTTTTAAGTGATTGCTTAACATCTTCAACGGTCATGTCAAGCTCTTGAGCAATTTCTTCAGCTGAAGGCATACGCTCATGGGCTTGTTCAAGGTGCGCAAAAGTCTTGTTGATTTTATTGATCGATCCGATCTTGTTTAGCGGAAGACGCACGATACGTGACTGCTCTGCAAGGGCTTGAAGAATCGATTGACGAATCCACCAAACGGCATAAGAGATAAACTTAAATCCCCGGGTTTCATCAAAACGCTGAGCGGCTTTTATAAGTCCTAAGTTTCCTTCGTTGATAAGATCGGGTAACGTTAACCCTTGGTTTTGATATTGCTTGGCCACAGAAACTACGAAGCGAAGGTTCGCCTTAGTCAGTTTCTCTAGGGCACGTTGGTCTCCGGCCTTTATCTTTTGAGCGAGTTCTACTTCTTCTTCAGCAGTAATCAAGTCTACCTTTCCAATTTCTTGAAGGTACTTGTCTAAAGAAGCGGTTTCTCTGTTGGTAACCTGTTTGGTGATCTTAAGCTGTCTCATTGCACGTAAAAATTTTAGGTACGCTTTGTTATACGCTTAAAAAGCAAAAAGGTTACAGTTCAAATAAAAAAAGCCGCTCTCAACGGAAAGCGGCTTTCTATAGAGAGGAGCTTTGGGCGGCTTATTCGTTGCTGCCGTCGTCTCTTTTAGAATCTCTAGGTCCTCTTGAGTCACGACGGTTGTTACGGTCGTTTCCGCGACGCTGATCACGATCTTGGCGAGGTGGACGCTCTTGGTACCCTTCTGGTTTAGGGAGTAGCGCTCTTCTTGACACCTTCTCTTTCTTGGTGCGCGGATCGAATCCGAAGTATTTCACCTCAAATTCGTCTCCCAAATTGATCACGTCTGAGACTTTTTCTGTACGTTCCCAAGCGAGTTCTGATACGTGTAACAAGATTTCGTTACCCGGAGCCTCAATATATTCTACTACAGCTCCAAAGTCTAACATTTTGATCACCTTAACCGTATACGTGTTTCCGACTTCTGGTTTAAACATTAGTGATTCAATAGAAGCGATTACGGCATCAATACCTTCTTGGCTGGTACCGAGTATTTCCACTAGACCTTCACCTTCTTCGGTTTCGTTGATTACAATGGTACACTTAGTAGTTTTCTGAAGCTCTTGGATATTTTTACCTCCACTTCCGATAAAGGCACCAATCAAATCACCAGGAATACGAGTCGTCACAATTTTCGGAGCATGAGCCTTTACCTCTTGACGCGGCGTATCTAAGGTCTTAATAAGTTTTCCAAGAATGTGAAGTCTTCCTTCTTTGGCTTGGTATAGTGCTTTGGTAAGGATCTCATAAGAAAGCCCCTTTACCTTGATATCCATTTGACAAGCGGTGATACCATCGGCAGTACCTGTTACCTTGAAGTCCATATCTCCGAGGTGGTCTTCGTCTCCGAGTATATCAGAAAGTACAGCGTACTTTCCTGATTCAACATCAGTGATCAATCCCATAGCAATACCTGATACAGGTTTTTCAATCTGAATACCCGCATCCATGAGAGCAAGAGTTCCTGAACAAACGGTAGCCATAGAAGATGAACCGTTTGATTCTAGTACTTCAGCCACTACACGAACGGTGTATGGGCATGAAGCTGGAATCATGTTTTTCAGGGCACGTTGTGCTAGATTTCCGTGTCCGATCTCTCTTCTTGAAGTACCTCGAATTGGGCGTGCTTCTCCCGTAGAGAAAGGAGGGAAGTTATAGTGCAAGTAGAAAGTTTCTTCACCTTCTAAAGAGGGCATGTCGATGATGTTCGCTTCGCGAGAAGTTCCTAAGGTAACCGTTGAAAGCACCTGAGTTTCTCCACGAGTAAAGATCCCTGATCCGTGTGTTGAAGGCAAATAATCTACCTCACACCATATCGGACGAATCTCATCTGTTTTTCTACCGTCTAATCGTAGACCTAGGTCAAGGGTAAGATTACGAACGGCTTCTTTTTCGATCTTGTAGAAATATTTCGAAATAAGTCCTCCATAAGTTTCGCGCTCTTCTTCCGTAAAGGCCTCTTTTATACTTTCTTTAATATCAGAAAAGGCCTGGCTACGCTCTTTTTTAGAAGAACCTTTTTTAGCTACCTCATACACTTTATCGTAGGCTAATTCTCTTACACGTGCTTCAAGAGCGGCGTCTTCTGCTGCTGCCTCGAATTCGCGCACCTCTTTCTTTCCTACTTGAGCGACGAGTTTCAACTGAGACTCACACTGCGTCTTAATAGCCTCATGAGCGAATTTGATGGCCTCAACCATCTCTTCTTCGCTGATTTCTTTCATTTCACCTTCAACCATCATTACAGAATCAGCTGAGGCTCCAATAATCATGTCGATATCAGAATCTTTCAGTTGCGCTAACGATGGATTTAAGACGAATTCTCCATTGATGCGTCCAACACGTACCTCTGAAATTGCTGTTTCAAAAGGAATGTCTGAAAGTTGAAGAGCTGTTGAAGCGGCTAATCCCACGAGTGCATCTGGAGTGATGCTGTCGTCAAGTGACATTACTTGCAGCATTACTTGCGTTTCTGAGTGATAGTCTTTAGGGAAAAGTGGGCGTAATACACGGTCTACAATACGCATGGTGAGTACTTCACCGTCGCTTGGACGCGCCTCACGCTTAAAAAATCCGCCAGGATAGCGACCTGCTGCCGCAAATTTCTCACGGTAATCTACCGTTAAGGGTAAAAAGTCAACATCTGCGGCTTGATAGTTAGAGACTACTGTACACAAAAGCATACAATTTCCGGAGCGAACCACAACAGAACCATGGGCCTGCTTGGCAAGTTTTCCGGTTTCGATCGTAATGTTACGACCGTCTCCGAGGTCTATGACCTCTTGGTAGGTTTTAGGAATCATAAGTGATAGGGAATCATCCCCTAAATTTAGAGGCCTTAGCCTCAAGTTAAACATTTGGTCTTTGGCCTCATGGCCGATGTTGTTGTGTTGTTGCTAAGAAGCGTGACCAATGAAAAACTTTAAAATAGCGGTTGGGCTTTAAATAAAAGCACCGCTTGAAGCGGCGCATTTTGCTTATTTACGAATACCTAATTCTTTGATTAAAGAACGGTATTTTTCAATATCGTTACTCTTGAGGTAATCGAGTAAACTTCTGCGCTTACCTACTAGTTTTACTAACGAACGCTCTGTATTAAAATCCTTGTGATTCTTCTTTAAGTGCTCTGTTAGGTAATTAATGCGGTGGGTGAAAAGAGCAATTTGCCCTTCTGTTGAACCGGTGTTCTTTTCGGTTCCACCGTACTGTTTGAAGATTTCAGCCTTCTTTTCTTTGCTTAAATACATTCCAATATTGTGTTAATGATTTTTATGTATCTCATTGACCGTAAATGAGGGTGCAAATATACATTTTATTCTCAGTTATTCTAGGTCTTCCTTTTGTTTTTCTTCTCGAAGCGGAAGATTTAAAATCAAATCGATGTACAGATTGACCTTCTTCTTGAGCTCATTTCGATGTGAAATGAAATCTAGAAATCCGTGTTCTTGCAAGAATTCAGAAGTTTGAAAGTCTTTAGGTAAGTCTTTTCCTGTGGTGTCTTTCACCACCCGAGGGCCTGCAAATCCAATGAGAGCTCCGGGCTCAGCAATATTGATGTCTCCGAGCATCGCATAAGATGCTGTCGTTCCTCCTGTAGTGGGGTCGGTACATAACGAGATATAAGGAATCTTAGCCTCCGCAAGCTGGGCGAGTTTTGCTGCGGTTTTTGCCATCTGCATGAGCGATAACGCGGCCTCCATCATTCGTGCACCTCCAGACTTGGAGATAATAAGTAAGGGAGATTTGCGCTTTTTTGCTACGTCTATGGCACGCGCAATTTTTTCTCCTACAACACTTCCCATAGACCCACCGATGAATGAAAAATCCATACAGGCTACCACTAACTCTCTACCCATTGATGAACCGTAAGCGGTTCTAACGGCGTCGTTAAGGTTTGTCTTTTTCTTAGCGTCTACAAGGCGATCTTTGTACTTTTTGGTGTCTTCAAAGCGCAGCGGATCCTTTGATGAAAGGTCTGCATTGAATTCGGTGAAGGTGTTATTGTCAAAGAGCAACTCGAAGTATTCTTTACTTCCTATGCGGACGTGGTAATCATCTTCGGGTGAAACGTAGGCATTTTTTGCCAACTCTTCAGACTCGACGATTTTTCCTGTGGGCGTTTTGTACCACAGGCCAACCGGGGTGTCTTTTTTTTCCACGGTGGCAGTCTGAATTCCTTTTTCTTTTCTCTTAAACCACAAAGATGACATATAATAGAATTAAAGTGTGTTAATGTTGTTAAGGTCCTCAAACGCTTGTTTTAAACGCGTAGAGAAGGTTTGTTCTCCTTTGCGCAGCCAAACGCGAGGGTCATAGTGCTTTTTGTTAGGAACATCATCTCCCTCAGGGTTACCGATCTGAGAAGCGAGGTAGTCTTTTTTGTCAGACATATAATCTCTGATTCCTTCAGTAAAGGCGTACTGAAGATCGGTATCGATATTCATTTTAACTACTCCGTATCCGATAGATTCTCGGATCTCCTCAAGGCTAGAACCTGATCCGCCGTGAAAGACAAAGTCAATCGGATTCGGACGGTCGATACCGTATTTCTGAATAATATAAGACTGAGAGTTTTTAAGAATAACCGGAGTTAATTTGACGTTACCTGGCTTGTAAACCCCGTGCACGTTTCCAAATGCAGCTGCAACCGTGAATCTGTGACTTATCGAAGACAGTTCTTCATAGGCATAGGCCACTTCTTCTGGCTGAGTATACAGTTTTGAAGAGTCAATATCGGTATTGTCTACTCCGTCTTCTTCACCACCCGTAACACCAAGTTCGATCTCTAGAGTCATTCCCATTGGAGCCATACGCTCTAAATACTTTTTACAAAGCTGAATGTTTTCTTCTAGAGGCTCTTCCGATAGGTCAATCATGTGTGAAGAAAATAATGGCTTGCCGTTTGCTTTAAAATGCTCCTCGCTTGCATCGAGCAATCCGTCGATCCAAGGTAATAGGTTTTTCGCACAGTGGTCGGTATGAAGGATAACGGTAGCGCCGTATGCCTCAGCGAGTTGATGAATGTGTTTTGCACCTGCTATTGATCCTGCGATTGCGGCTTTTTGACCGTCGTTTGAAAGTCCTTTTCCGGCATTGAATTGCGCACCCCCGTTTGAAAATTGAATAATAACTGGGGCATTTAAAGTTGCTGCGGTTTCTAAGACAGAATTAATAGTGTTAGAACCAGTAACGTTGACTGCAGGAAGGGCAAATGATTTTTGTTTTGCCAAGGCAAATATTGCCTGAACTTCGTCTCCGGTCGCTACGCCTGGAACTATTGAATATAATGCCATTGTGTTCGTTTTATTATTGATGTTAGAGGGCAAATGTAGTAAATGCTTTTAAAAAGGATAGTTGATTCCGATGTTGAATAAAGGTCGATTATTCGAGCTATTAAAAATCCATCTTTCGGCATCGCTAAGTGCCGGATTGAGCATCTTATAAGCGAGGT
Source organism: Flavobacteriaceae bacterium (assembly GCA_038134285.1). Lineage (GTDB taxonomy): Bacteria > Bacteroidota > Bacteroidia > Flavobacteriales > Flavobacteriaceae > UBA3478. The sequence continues at coordinate 64,654 of JAYPUW010000010.1, read as the reverse complement.
CTAATCTGAAGATGAAATAATCGAAATCATAGCGCAATCCTACGCCTGAGGCGATGGCACTATCTTTCAGCGATCTCCATCCGTGAAATACGGCTGCTTCGTTTTCAGTGCCATCAAGCGCATTCCAAATATTTCCTATGTCGGTAAAAAATGCGCCGTAAAGGCTTCGCGAAAGTGGAAATCTGAGTTCTGCGCTCAAGGTGAGTTTAAGATTCGCATCGTTGAACTCATTCAGTTGATTAGTGGTCCCTGGTCCGAGAGTATAGGCATTCCAACCTCTAATGTCATTGGTTCCTCCAGCGAAGAAGCTTCTTACAAAGGGCACTGTACTTGAAAATCTAAGCGGAAGCGCAAACCCGCCATAAGCACGAAAGGCGGCGCTTGAGCGCTGACTCAGGGGCCAGTGTTTGATATACTGAAGCTCAGATTTGAGATAATGTGCATAGGCGACATCGAAGAGCTCTCCAGGCGTGCTAAAAGGTTCTAACGCATTGAATAAAAATCCTGCGAGTTCAAACTTTGCGTAGTATTGACGATAGGTTGATGCGTTTCGATTTGTAGTGTTTTCATTGAGCAAGGCGTAGCTTGAAGAAAGAATAAGGTTGTTTTCGGTCAATCGCGCTCTTCTTTCTTCTATTCGATTCAGAAGCAAGGCATCTGACGCGTTAAGTGGTATAGTTTGATCTTGAACTCCAGATATGAATATTGCTGTTCCGTCAGGGATTTTAAGTTGCAGACTTCCATCACTTTCTGAAGGCTTAAACAAGTCGGCATACTGAGGATTCGTTTTTAGTTGTGTTGAAAGTTCGTCAAGCGTTTCAAAGGTGTTACGGTAAATGGAAAAGAAATTGTCAGGATTTAGGTTATTTACGTAAGAAATCTTCGGGAATTCGATGGTGTGTTGGCTTGACCCACTTGTAAAGCTGAAACGATAAATGGCGTTAATAGTTTGTCGGTCTAGGCCTAGATTTTGTTGAAATACCGTTCCAATTTGCAAAGTGCTGATTGGATTTTTTTCCATTGAAATGAAACGGTCGAGTGAAAAGCCATACCACCATCGCGGAAAGCTTAGGTTGAGGTCGACCCCAAGTTCTGAGGTAATATTGGTGCCGGGTATTATAGAGTTGCCAATGGTTCCGCTCAGTGAAAGGCTGAGGTTTTCAAAAGAACCAAATACGTTTCTAACAAGTACAGAAGAACGCAGCGACGTACCGATTTGCTGTAAGGCAGAGTGTGTAAGGTCAAAATCGGCTGTAAGCGAGTAGCGCTTACGTGACCTTAGGTAGAGGTTGAGATCAACAATGGAATCGTTTTGGACACTGTAATTGACTGATGGGTAGCTAAAGTAACTGAGTTGCCCTATGCGATTTAAGGTGGTTGTTCTCAGTGCATCGCTATACAAGTTGCCAGGTTTAAAGGCGATTCGCTCTTCAAGAGCATTCAGATCAACTTCGTCATCAGCGGTATACATGAAGATCCGATTGATGGTATCCGTCGGGATTGTTGCTGATCCGTTGAGTTGGTCGAAAAGCACATTGACCCTTCCTAGCCGATAGGCTTGAGTGGTGGCCTTTGAGTCGATCACTGTAGTGACTTTGACTTCTTTCGAGGCACTGGTTTGTGTGGTATCACCATCTATTTCAAAATAAATGTCACTCTTCTGAAGGCCAAATGCCCCTTTGTTTCTAAGTAGTGCTATAATCCGCTGTCTTTCCTTCTCTAGAAGGTCAATGTTTAGCGGTTCTTCTGGGTGAATCAGCCGTTCGTTTTCATGGGCTTTCAGGCTGTCGAATACGCTGCGATTGGGAAGCTTATAGGCCATGCTGTCAATGATAAATTGGTCTCCTGGAGTAATGACAAATCGCTGTTTTACCTTTTGCTGAGACTTTGTATACGCTAGCTCAAAGCGCGTATATACATTGAAATACCCCATCTTTCTATACGCCCTATTCAGTCGAGCCACACTTAGTGCAGATTCAATAGAGTCTAAAATTATGGGAGCTTCACCTTTTGCTCTAAACCACCTGCCAAAAGCCGTGTTTTTAGATCCACTGGCATTAAAAATCCATAGTTTTAGGGGAATCCCTAAGATTTTTTTGTTTGCTTTTTGTCTTAGCACATATTGAAGCGAAGGATCAACCTTTGAGGCATCGGTAGTCTGAATTTCATTGTTGATGAGAAGGGATGCTCCATCAGGAAGTTTTCGCACCGAGCTACATGAAAGAATCGCGCTAAAAGAAATAAATAAAACTACCTTTAGAATTCCATTAAGAAAAGGAAGGAGCCTTTCAAACATGGGCCTAAATTAATCGAAAAAATGATGCTCAGTCGCTCAGAAGTCATGCAAATACAGCAGTTAAAGCAGAAAAGAACCCGAGACGAGTTAATGATGTTCTGTGTAGAGGGTGTTAAATCAGTAACAGAGGGTTTAAAGGCTTGTTTTGAACCCGTACTTTCTGTAACCACTTCAGTGCAATTGCAAGCTGCATTTGAGCAAAAGTTTAATATTCATCTAAAGTTAGTCGAAGCTACTGTGATGAAAAAATGCACTCATTTTTCAACGCACTCTGAGGTGTTAGTCGTATTTAAGAAACCAACTGCTGTGTCGTTGCCCAACGATCAATGGATTGTAGCTCTAGACGAGGTTCAAGACCCCGGAAACCTTGGCACGTTAATGCGTACGCTAGATTGGTTTGGCTATAGACACCTGCTCTGTTCTCCGCATACCGTAGACTGTTTCAATCCTAAAACCATTCAAGCTAGCATGGGCTCATATACGCGGGTATCTTGCTTATACGAAGACTTGCCAAATGCCTTCGAGCGTTTGAAACTTCCTCTTTATGGAGCCGATTTGAAGGGTGAAAAATTAACCGAAATGCACTTTGAACCTAGAGGTATACTGGTGTTAGGAAACGAAGGTCATGGCCTTTCTGATGCGGTTAAACAGCGTATTGATCATTTTATCACTATACCGAGTGCAGATGATACCCAGGTGGAGAGCTTAAATGCTGCTGTTTCGGGGGCAATTATTGCCTATACAATTTCCAGCCGTCTCGGGTTTCGGCGCTAATACCAATAAAAATAGCACTACTCTGCCTTCCACCAGAGAGGTCGTGTTGCACACGAAGGTGGAGCCCGGCTTTACTTTTTTTGAGGTAAAAATCAAAGCCTAGTCCGGTTTCAATATAATGCGTGAGAGGCGCGCTTACAGTTTGCATAAGATACCCCATTTGATATCCTGCAATGATAAATGGATTGATGTTTTCTATGCGATTTGCGCTGTACTTCAATAAAACCGGAAGTTGAATTTCAGTATTTGGCATGGCTGGAGCTGAGAGGTTTATCTTTTTGAGTATAATTCCTGGCTCTAGTCTAAGATCAAAACGCGGAATCAGAGTACGCTCTAGTGAAAGCCTCACCGTATAATTTTCCAAAAAGCCTGCAGTTGAATTAGGGTAATTTCCAAACAATACCCCAAAATTCCATGTTTCTTGGTCTGCTCCGCTGAGGTTTAAAGAGGGTCTAAATCTTTTCTGAGCGCTGAGAGAAAAAGAGGTTAGAAGCATAAGTGCCCCTACAAAAAGTATCTTACTTCCTGGCATAATAAATACAGGCTGAACCTAGTGTCTGTTTGTGAAAAGAGGCTTTAGAAAATCCGGCTTTGCGTAAAATCGCGGTAAAAGCTTCGTTGTAAGGGAAGCTTGAGGCAGAATCCACGAGATAGGTGTAGGCCTTAGGATCAGAGGCTAACAACTTACTTAATAAGGGCATCACTACCGAAGTATGTAACTGGTAACCCAGTTTGAAAAGGGGGTTAGTTGGTTTTGATGTTTCTAAAACAGCTAAAGTGCCCCCTGGTTTAAGTACTCTGTAGAGTTCTTCAATTCCTCTACTGAGATTTTCAAAATTCCGCACACCAAACGCAACCGTTACCGCATCGAAGTGATTGCTATCGAACGGTAGCGATTCGCTGTCACCGAGTACCATTTCTATGCGATCCTGCAGGTTGTAGTGTTTGACTTTTTCCTTTCCCACGCTGAGCATTCCAGGTGACAAATCAAGCCCTGTGACACGGGTATTACTCTGTTTAGCAATGGCAATGGCGAGGTCGCCTGTTCCGGTAGCCACATCTAAAATATGTTGAGGTTTAAGCGCTAAAACCGCTTCTATGAGTCGCTTTCTCCATCTTAAATCGACCCCAAATGTAATGAGGCGATTCATGCGATCGTATTCCCTAGAGATGCCATCGAACATCTCAGATACTTGTGCCTTTTTTGACTTGTCGGAGTCTTTATACGGAACTACTTTCATGGGTAGCCAAAGATACGACCCCAAATTAAATAGGCGTTACTTTATGCTAAGGCCTTCGCTATTCTACTAATGGCTTCCGTTAAGGTTTCTTCTGATGCAGCATAAGAGATGCGAATGCAGTTTTCGTCACCAAAAGCCTCTCCAGTCACGGTGGCTACCTGAGCGTGTTCGAGTAAGAAGAGTGCAAAGTCAGAAGCGTTATTGATCAGCTGCCCTTTTAGTGTTTTGCCGAAATAATAAGAGATGTCTGGAAATACGTAAAATGCTCCCTCAGGAATATTCACCTTGAACCCTTCGATCTTGCCAAGAAGCTCTAGCACAAGGTCTCTTCGGTTTTTAAAGGCGTCTACCATGTACTGAATACGTCTGACAGGTGCCATAAGTGCTTCGATCACGGCGCGTTGAGCAATGGAATTTGCCCCACTAGTAACCTGACCTTGTAGCTTCGTACAGGCTTTAGCTAACCATTCCGGCCCTCCGATATACCCAATACGCCACCCCGTCATGGCAAAAGCTTTTGAGACTCCATTTACGGTAACCGTTCTGTCGTACATGCCTTCTACTGAAGCGATACTGCAGTGTCCGTTACTTGAAAAGTTTATGTGCTCGTAAATTTCGTCCGAAACCACAATAATTTCTGGACGGTCTTTCAATACTTCGGCGATAGCCGCGAGTTCACTTTTATGATAGAATGATCCGCTTGGGTTACAAGGAGAACTGAACCAGATCATTTTTGTTTTAGGAGTCAGCGCTTTTTTAAGTTGTGCTGCCGTGATCTTAAAGTCAGCCTCAATACTAGTAAGTACTTCTACAGGAACACCTTCAGCTAGTTTTACAATATCTCTATAAGATACCCAATACGGAGCCGGAAGTATCACTTCGTCTCCTGGATTAAGCACCGCCATGGCCACATTGTAAAGGGATTGTTTTGCCCCTGTTGACACCACGATTTGCTCTGGGGTGTACGAGAGGTTGTTATCGCGCTTGAATTTGTGTACTATGGCTTCTTTGAGCTCTTGGTAACCGTCAACAGCAGTGTAGCTACTGTAGTTTTCGTCAATGGCCTTTTTCGCTGCTTCTTTGATAAAATCAGGAATATTAAAGTCTGGTTCACCTAAACTTAAACCTATGATGTCTAAGCCTTGAGACTTTAACTCTCTGGCCTTTGCCGCCATGGCAAGAGTAGCCGAAGTTTCCATGTTTTGAATGCGAGAAGAAACGTGTGAAGACATGATTTTTGCTATTTACGCTTACGAAGTGCAATGTTAGTGATAATTTTGTGTTTTCATCCCTTATGAAAGCCACCGAGATCTACTCATATTTTCCAAATTTGTCGGATTTGCAACAACGTCAAATTGAAGACCTAGGTACACTCTATAAAGACTGGAATAACAAGATTAATGTCGTCTCACGCAAAGATGTAGAAGAACTCTACGAGCGCCATGTATTACACGCGATGAGCATTGCCTTGTTTGCTTCGTTTGCTGCGGGTTCTAGAGTGGTTGATGTGGGTACAGGAGGCGGATTTCCGGGGATCCCTTTGGCGATAATATTCCCAAAGGTGCAGTTTACCTTAGTCGACTCAATCGGAAAAAAACTCAAGGTGGTGAACGAGGTGGTAGAGGGCTTAGGCCTTCAGAATGTGACCACGGTTCACGATCGTATAGAGAATGTCAATGAGAAGTTTGACTTTGTAGTGAGCCGAGCAGTCGCTGCCATGCCAACCTTTGTACATTGGGTTCAACACAGCATTAAAAAAGAGAATAAAAATGAGGTGGCTAATGGAATTTGGTACCTCAAAGGTGGTGACCTAACTGAAGAGCTTGCCCCTTATCAAGAAAAGGTGCTGGTTTACGATCTTCACGAACGCATCCCAACACCTTTTTTTGAAACTAAAAAGTTGGTGTACTTACCGCTTTAACCTAAAAATGGATAGCGGTAATCTTTAGGACTTATAAAGGTTTCTTTGATCAATCGTGGAGATACCCAACGCATGAGATTCATGGCTGATCCCGCCTTGTCATTCGTACCCGAGGCTCTTGCTCCTCCGAACGGCTGTTGACCCACAACAGCACCTGTGGGCTTATCGTTGATGTAAAAATTACCAGCAGCATTTTTAAGTGCCTCTAATGCCTGACTCGCCGCGTATCGATCTTTCGAGAAAACAGCTCCGGTAAGGGCATACATAGAGGTTTGATCGACCAGTTGTAGCGTTTGTTCCCAGTCGCTATCCTTATAGACATAAACCGTAACAATGGGGCCGAAGAGTTCCGTTTCCATTGTGTAGTACTTTGAATCGGTCGTCACCACTACGGTAGGAGAAATGAAGTATCCCTCAGATTTATCGTAGGTACCTCCTGCAAAGATCTCTGCTTCTTGGTCCTGCTTGACCTTCTCAATTACTTTAGCCAATTTGTCAAAGGCTCCTTCATTAATCACGGCCGTAACAAAGCGACTCATGTCTTCAGGAGACCCTGGTTGCCCGATGTGATTGAGATCTTCTTTGACAAAGTTCAATACCTTTTGGGCGATAGACTCTGGCAGGTAGACACGAGAAGCAGCGCTACATTTTTGACCCTGAAATTCAAAGGCTCCACGAACAATGGCGGTTGCAACTTCTTTCGGATGAGACGAAGGGTGTGCAATTATAAAATCTTTTCCTCCTGTTTCACCAACGATTCGCGGATAGGTGTTGTAGTGCGCCACACGTTCTCCGATTTGCTTCCACAACGATTGAAAAACAAAGGTAGATCCAGTAAAGTGCAGACCTGCAAAGTGAGGTGAATCTAGCATTGTTTTGGTGATCATTTGAGGATCTCCTGTAATGAAATTAATCACCCCATCTGGTAGTCCGGCTTCTTCGAAGATCTCGACAATAACGCAAGAAGAATACACTTGAGCGTCACTAGGCTTCCATACCACCGTATTTCCCATGAGTGCTGGAGCTGCCGGAAGGTTCCCTGCAATTGCTGTGAAGTTAAAAGGGGTGATCGCATATATAAACCCTTCTAGAGGACGGTACTCAATGCGATTCCAAATTCCTTCTGAAGAAATGGGTTGTTCGCTGTATATGTTAGACGCAAACTCGACATTAAAGCGCAAAAAATCTGCGAATTCACATGCCGCGTCAATTTCGGCTTGGTGAATTGTTTTTGATTGCGCCAGCATGGTAGCCGCGTTAATTCGAGCTCTGTAAGGACCAGAAATCAGGTCTGCCGCCTTTAGAAAGATCGCAGCGCGCTGCTCCCATGGCAGGGACGCCCATTTTGGCTTTGCCTTCAGTGCCTCTTCAATTGCAAGTTTAGCCTGCTCTTCAGTCGCTTCATAATAGTGGCCTATAACGTGCTGGTGTTGATGAGGAGGACTTAGGGGTTTTTTCGAATTCGAATCTAGGCGTTGCCCACCGATCTTCATTTTAATATCTGCAACTTCATTGTATTGTTTACGGTATGAAGCGAGAACCGCTTCACGCTCAGGGCTTCCAGGAGCGTAACTCAAAACGGCCTCATTGATCGCTTTTGGTACTCTAAAATGCGCATTACTCATAGTTTTTTTTTGTTTGAAGAAGTGTTCAATTCAAGCAAAGGTAAGAATACTTTTAAGCCTCTTTTTTTAACATTCAATTTCTTAATTCACGGCTTGCTATGGGTTACCTTTTCGATGTATTTTTGCACACATCATTCTAAGCATCTTTGCTCATGTCTCAAGACATTCGAATTAAGAAAGGTCTGACCCTGAATTTGGTTGGTGCAGCCGAACACGACTTTCACAAAGAAGTACAGTCTTCAACTTACGGAATTTATCTAGATGATTTTCACGGTCTTACGCCAAAATTGACCCTCAAAGAAGGAGCAGAGGTGAAGGTGGGTGAGCCCCTCTTCTACGATAAAAATAACCCAGAAATTCAATTTGTCTCACCAGTGAGTGGCGAAATTGTTGCCGTTGAACGCGGTGAAAGAAGACGCATTCTCAACATTAAGATTTTAGCCGATAAAGAACAAGAGTATGTGAAGCATGGCAAATTCCTTTCTTCCGACAAGGATCGAGAAGGAATGATTGCTCATTTTCTGAAGACTGGGCTTTGGCCATTTATCAAGCAGCGTCCATTTGACATCATTGCAGATCCGCGCAAGACGCCAAAAGCGATTTTTGTATCAGGGCTTAACACAGGTCCGCTTAACGTGGATTTAGATTTTGTACTAAAAGGCAGTGAAGAAAAGTTACAAGCAGCTTTGTCTGCGCTTCAACTACTCACTCCAGGAGCGGTACATGTTTCTGTTTCTTCTAAGAAAAATTCAGTGTTCTCTACCTTGGATAATATCGTCCTACACGAGGTATCTGGGCCACACCCTGCTGGATTAGTGGGTTCACAAATTGCTCAAATTGATCCAATAAATAAAGGTGAAGTAGTTTGGGTTGTTGGTGCTCAAGACCTAGTGATTATCGGTGAACTCTTACTTACTGGGCAGTACAATGCAACGCGCTCTATTGCGGTTGCTGGTTCGAAAATTTCATATCCGAAATACATCAAGACAAAAATTGGAGCCGAAGTAGCACTTATTCTTGAGTTAGGTGGCGCTGATCTTTCAAATACCCGAGTGATAGCCGGAGATGTTCTGACGGGAACCCAGGTGAATGCCGACGCGCACCTTCGTTTTTATGCAACGCAGCTCACTGCTATTGCAGAGGGTAACGATTACGAATTCTTCGGATGGAATAAACCGGTTTTCGACAAAGTATCATCTACGAGAGCCTTGACGTTCTCGTGGTTGAATAAGAAGAAGGCCTACGACCTTACTACCAATACAAACGGAGAACACCGTGCTTTTGTGGTCACCGGAAGTTATGAAGAGGTGTTTCCGCTAGATATTTATCCAATGCAGCTTTTGAAGGCGTGCATGGTTAAAGATTTAGATGAGATGGAACAGCTCGGACTCTACGAGGTCGCTCCAGAAGATTTCTCGCTTACTGAATTCATTTGTATATCAAAACAGCCCCATCAGGCGATCATTCGTGAGGGCTTAGATTTATTGAAAAAAGAATTAGGATAATTCCTTACTATGAAACAGAAATTACACGAAATCAAAGAACGGGTTAAGGACAAAAAATGGGCCCCTGCGTTCAACGCAATTCATACCTTTTTGTATACCCCTAACGAAGTTACTCACAAAGGAGGAACACACGTTAAGGCCGTCGATGACTTGAAGCGTACTATGAATACGGTTATTGTTGCCCTTATTCCGTGTTTGCTCTTTGGAATCTTTAATGCGGGCTATCAGCACTATTCGGCTATCGAAGGCTTTCCTCAAGATTTTTCAGTGATCGAACACTTTATCACGTGGAGAAACTTTCTAGTAGGGATTACAACAGTTCTACCATTATTGATTGTTTCTTATGGAGTAGGATTAGCCATTGAGTTTGTCTTTGCCGTGATCAAAGGTCACGAGGTAGAAGAAGGATACCTTGTTACAGGTATGCTTGTACCTCTAATCGTTCCGGTAGATACTCCGCTATGGATGTTGGCGATTGCCGTTGCATTTGGTGTGGTGATCGGTAAAGAAGTGTTTGGGGGTACTGGAATGAATATCTTGAATCCTGCACTTACTATTCGCGCCTTCTTGTTTTTTGCTTATCCTACTTGGATGAGTGGTGATAAAGTATGGGTGCACGGCGCAGTTGATGGTATTTCAAAGACCGGAACTGCTGATGCGATTTCAGGAGAAACCATCCTTGGGTTTTTGGCTCAAAACAAGACAGCAGAAATCGGATTCTCATTGAGAGATATGTTCTTCGGATTTATCCCTGGTTCAGTTGGGGAGACTTCAACGCTGCTCATTCTCTTAGGCGGATTGTACCTCGTATTCACCAAAATTGCTAGCTGGAGGATCATGTTAAGTGCAACGATAGGGGCCTTAGCGATGGGATTGCTCTTTAATGCAGTGGTTGATTTTGGATGGATTCAATCGTACTCCAAGTTCTACAGCCTCATGGCTTTTGATTTCTGGAAGCATTTGATTGTGGGAGGTCTAGCTTTTGGTATTGTCTACATGGCTACAGATCCGGTGACCAGTTCACAAACGAACAAGGGTAAATGGATTTATGGATTTTTAGTAGGATTTATTTCAGTGATGATTCGTGTGTTTAACCCAGGTTATCCAGAAGGAGTATTCCTTGCGATCCTTTTGATGAACGTATTTGCACCTACCATTGATCACTATGTGGTTCAAGGAAACGTGAAGCGAAGATTAAAGCGTGCGAAGCAGGCAAAAATCTATCCGGCGGCAACTCCGGCCTCTGTTGAAACTCAAACTGCATAATTAAACCAGCGAAACGCAATGGCACTAAACACCGAAAAAAACTCCTACACTGTTCTGTTCTCAGTAATCATGGTTTCAATGGTTGGAGCAATCTTAGCCTATTTAGCCACTGGATTAAAAGACAAAATCACCGAAAATCAGCGCTTTGAGAAGCAGCAGAATATTCTCTATGCAATGGGCGTGCACAATAACACTGATGAGTCTAGTGTGAATTTTATTCCGACTACAGAAGTAAATCAACGTTTCAGTGAATTGATTAAAGGACAGTATGTAATTCAAAAGGGAGAAGCAACCCCTCAAGAAGATGCTTTTATGATTGATTTGAAAAAGGAGCTGGACTTGATCAAATCAGGAAAAGACGGAAAGCTACCACTATTTATAGGGGAGCAAAACGGTATGACCTACTATATTTTTCCAATGTACGGAAAAGGACTATGGGATGCCATTTGGGGCTATATGTCTGTAGATGAAAGCCTGACTATTACCGGTGTTTACTTCGATCACAAAGGAGAAACTCCAGGGCTTGGAGCAAACATCAAAATGCGCTTTTTCATGGACGACTTTATCGGAGAATCTATCGCTTCAGAAACGGGATATACACCTATTGAAGTGGTAAAGGGGAATAACGATCCGTTAAACAGTGATAAAAGTGACGCTCAGGTAGATGCACTTGCCGGAGCAACTATTACCGGAAACGGTGTGAGTGCAATGATTAAAGAAAGTATTCGTCTATACGAACCTTACTTCGATAAGGTTCGTTCACTAAACTAAGTCGTAAGCTATGCCCTTACTCTCAAAAAAAGAATCAAAGTTAATCCTCGATCCACTAGCGGATAACAACCCAATTACCATTCAGGTACTTGGTATTTGTTCGGCCTTGGCGATTACTGCAGAATTAAAAGCCTCTGTTGTAATGGCGATTTCTGTGCTGTTCGTTTTAGCGATGGGGAATGTGGTAATTTCTCTGATGAGAAATATAATCCCATCTAAAATTAGAATCATTGTTCAACTCGTTGTAGTGGCTACCCTCGTAATCGTTGTGGATCAGACGCTAAAGGCTTTTGCTTACGAATTGAGTAAAACCTTATCCGTGTTTGTTGGGCTTATTATTACCAACTGTATTATCATGGGTCGTTTCGAGGCCTTTGCTTTGGGTAATGGTCCTTGGCGATCGTTTCTTGATGGAATCGGAAATGCTTTAGGATATGGGGTGATCCTAATTATTGTGGGATTCTTTAGAGAATTACTTGGTTCAGGAACCTTATTTGGTATTCCTTTATTAGGCGATCCTATTGCAAAAACAGGACTCTATGCCTACGGCTATGAGAACAATGGTTTTATGATTATCCCTCCGGCGGCATTGATCGTAGTAGGTATTTTAATTTGGATTCAACGTGCAAAGAATCCTTCACTTGTAGAAGAAGCTTAATCGTATAGAGATGTTAGAGCATTTAGAATTGTTTTTCAAATCCATATTCATTGATAATATGGTATTCGCGGTATTCTTAGGAATGTGTTCTTACCTAGCTGTGTCTAAGAAAGTGGCCACTGCTGTAGGTTTAGGAGCTGCCGTAATTTTTGTTTTGGCGGTAACCGTTCCTTTAAACTGGTTGTTAGACCAATACCTTTTGCAACCCGGGGCCTTAAGCTGGTTAGGTGAAGAATACGCCTCATACGACCTAAGCTTTTTGTCGTTTATCCTATTCATCGCTACCATCGCCACTATGGTTCAGCTCGTTGAAATTGTAGTGGAGAAGTTCTCTCCTTCTCTGTACAACTCGCTTGGGATCTTCTTGCCTTTGATCGCTGTAAACTGTGCCATTTTAGGAGGGTCACTCTTCATGCAGGCACGTGAAATACCGTCTCTCGGATTGGCCTTTAACTATGGCTTGAGTTCAGGAATCGGTTGGTTCTTGGCCATTCTTGCGATCGCTGCTATACGTGAGAAGATTCGTTATTCTGCAGTTCCTGCTCCACTTCGTGGCTTAGGTATCACCTTTATCATCACAGGTTTAATGGGTGTTGGCTTTCAGAGTTTTGGAGGAATGCTTACAGGAGATAACGAGCCGCCTGCAGCTGCTGAACAAGTAGTGGAGGCTGTTGAGATAGAACAAATCGAAGAGGATTCAAAATACCCCAAAGAGACTGAAGAGTCAACTGAGGTTATTGCTGGTATAGATTAATAATTGCTTTAAGAGGAAAAAATTATGGTTTTAGCTGCTATTGGAAGTACAATCCTGATTACCATTGCTGCGTTTTTAGTGCTCACATTGTTGCTCGTAGGACTGCTTTTGTTCACCAAAGAAAAACTTTCTCCTTCTGGACCCGTGACGATCACTATTAATGGAGAGCGTAAGATTGAGGTGCCTTCTGGAAGCTCTTTGTTGTCAACGCTTGGAAACCAAAAGGTTTTTTTGCCTTCAGCTTGTGGAGGTGGTGGAACCTGCATCCAGTGCGAGTGTCATGTTTTTTCTGGTGGAGGAGAGGCCTTGCCTACAGAAACGCCGCACTTTTCTAAGAAAGAATTGATTTCTGGTGCACGCCTTGCCTGTCAGGTTAAGGTGAAGCAAGACATGGAAATTGAAATTCCAGAAGAGGTTTTTGGTATCAAGAAATGGGAGGGTAAAGTAGTACGTAATTACAACGTAGCTTCTTTTATCAAAGAATTTGTGGTTGAGATTCCAGAGGAAATGAACTACAAGGCAGGGGGGTATATTCAGATCGAGATTCCTCCTTGTGAAGTAAAATATTCAGCTATCGACATCACTGCTCACCCTGAGGAGCACGATGATCCTAAGAAATTTCAAAACGAGTGGGACAAGTTTCAGCTTTGGCCCCTAGTGATGAAAAACCCTGAAAAGGTAGAGCGCGCTTATTCAATGGCCTCTTTCCCTGCAGAAGGGCGTGAGATCATGTTGAATGTGCGTATCGCGACTCCACCATTCGACCGCAATAAAAACGGATGGGCAGATGTGAATCCTGGAGTAGCTTCTTCATATATTTTTAGCTTGAAAGCGGGTGACCCAGTAACTATTTCTGGTCCATTTGGAGAGTTCTTCATTAACCAGTCAGATGCTGAGATGTTGTACGTAGGTGGTGGTGCCGGGATGGCTCCTATGCGCTCACACCTTTACCATCTATTTAAGACACTAAAAACCAATAGAAAAGTGACCTATTGGTACGGAGGACGTTCTAAACGAGAATTGTTCTACATCGACCATTTTAAGAAGTTAGAGGCTGAGTTCACAAATTTTAAATTTTACATGGCACTTTCTGAACCAATGGAGGAAGACAACTGGAAAGTAAAGAAAGATGTTGACGACACTGAGGGAGATGGTTTTGTTGGATTTATTCACAATTGTGTGATAGATCAATATTTAAGCAAACACGATACTCCAGAGGATATAGAGCTGTATTTCTGTGGACCACCACTGATGAACAAGGCAGTTCAGAAAATGGGAGAGGACTTCGGAATTCCTGATGAGAATATTCGCTTCGATGATTTTGGAGGATAATTTAAAAACCGCTACGCTCAGTAGCGGTTTTTTTAATTTTTAGCGATGGAATTGCTATCAGCACACGAGATACACAAGATGGCCATGAATGTGGTCGGTAAGCAATTAGAGTCTGCCGGTTACGAATTTCTTGGCGTCAATTCAGAGCTCAAACGCGATCCACAGTTCGTATGCCTCAAAGAAAAAAAACTCCATTTCATCATAGTGCGTGCCTCGAGATTTCCTGAAGATCCCATGTCGGTAGATCTGGCTTTACTCGAAAAGGTAAAGAATCATGCTGAAGCTTTTGAGGCAACCGCCTATTTTGCAGGAGTGGGAGTCTATAATGCTTTGGATAGCAAATTACCACTCGAAAAAAATCAGGAGTGCACTATCGCCTTTAAAGGTTTATACCACGTAGACGAATTATTATGATCCGGACCTTTCACTTTCTGCTGCTTCTGGCTGTGACTGTACTCTTTAAGGGCTGTGCTGAGCGTCCACAACAATTGGTGCTTCAGGGAAACGCGCTAGGCACCACCTATGGGATTGCCGTGTTTGAAGGCGAGCTTAATGTGAATCCCGAGCAGCTTCGAATGTCAATCGATTCATTGCTAGAGGCAGTGAACGCCTCTATGTCAACCTATCGTTCCAATTCTCTTATTTCTAGGCTCAATGCAGAAGATAGCACTGTAGTCATAGACGCTATGTTCGAAGAGGTCTTTTTGCTTTCAAAGCGCATACATCAAGAGTCAGGCGGATACTTCGACCCTACTGTAGGTATTTTAGTGAACGCCTGGGGATTTGGTCCTGAAGGTCCTCGAAATGAAGTGCCTCAACTTGAGAACTTGCTCCCGAGAGTAGGATTAGATAAAGTGCGCATAAGTGAAGGGTCTATGATTAAAGAGGTGCCTGGTGTTCAACTTGATTTTAACGCCATTGCTAAAGGGTATACCCTAGACCGCATTGCTGTACTTATAAGGAATAATGGCGGGCTCAACTACCTCATTGAACTAGGGGGCGAAATTGTGGCGAGCGGAATGAATCTCACGAAACAAGCCTTATGGACCATCGGCATAGATAACCCTCAAGATACACAGTCCTTAAGTCGTGTCATTCCGCTGCGAGATGCGGCTATGGCTACCTCTGGTAATTATAGAAAGTTTCGAGTGGACTCTATTAGCGGAAGACCTTACGGCCACACCATCAATCCTCTTAATGGAAGGGCAGAAACTACAAATGTTTTGTCTGCTAGTGTCATCGCTCCCACCTGTGCTGAAGCCGATGCCTATGCCACTGCGTTTATGGCTATGCCACTACACCAAAGCCTGCAATTCTTGGCTGGGCGACCCGAGTTCTCGATTTACTTGATCTACGTTGATCAAGACAACACGACAAGTGTTTTACAGCAGGGCTTGTTCGCGGAGACTATCGGCGAATAATAGGTAGAATTTCATTAGGATCTAAGGCGTAGCGCTCAATTTCAGTTTTCGAAAATGCTCGTGACACATTGATGGCCTCCGTTGAAAACCCCGCCTTTTGAAGTCGTGTGAAGAAATCTTTTCTTCCGTACCATCTGACATGATCGTATTGACCAAAATGAAGTTCACGCTCCTTCTTTGTTTGAATGAAGTTATCTTCATAGGTCTCCTCTTGATCGGGTTTCATAGGAACTTGTACAATACCCCATCCACCTGGTTGAAGCACACGGTACAACTCGCGCATGGCCTTATCGTCTTCGATGATATGCTCGAGCACGTGGTTGCAAAATACAACGTCAAATGATCCATCTGCAAAAGGTAGCGCCCTTAGATCTCCTTTGACAGTGGCCAAAGGCGAGTTCTGATCGAAGGTTATATAGTCTAAATGGGCCAATCGTTTAAAGCGTGGATAAAAGCATTGCTCTGGTGCTACGTGTAAGACTTTTAGCTTTTGGTCGGGATTAAAAAAGGTAGAGGAGTGCTCAAGATAGAGCCATAAGAGGCGATGGCGCTCTAGAGAAAGTGTAGAAGGCGAAAGTACATTAGCCCTTTGTTTACGATATCCATAGGGGAGTAGAGTCCGAAAACTGTTTTTATCGATTGGGTCTGTAAAGCGATTTCCTCTAAAGAGAAGACGAAAAAGTGGCAAAAGGTAAATGCTGAAACGAATCAATACGGGTCTCGGAAATATCCCCAATACAATTCCAAAAATATTCTTCAGCATCACTGCGACTTACTTAAAGGGTTGCTCTTCATCTGAGCTGATTCCGAGAGCCTCGTATATGTATTGGAAGGTAGAGAGTAATTTTGGCCTTCCATCAACGATCGCCACATTGTGTTCAAAATGTGCACTTGGTTTTTTATCGGCGGTTGTAATAGTCCATCCGTCTTTACCTTGAATAATACGGTGTGTTCCTCTATTGATCATCGGTTCGATAGCCACCACAAGACCTTCTTTGAAGACTTTCCCTTGAGACCTTCTTCCGTAATTAGGCATTTCAGGTCCTTCGTGTAGGCTTTTTCCGAGTCCATGTCCGACCAGTTCACGGACTATTCCATAGCCTTGTGCTTCATTGTACTGTTGTATGGCATAACCCACATCTCCAACACGGTTACCAGCCTTAAACTTTGAGATCCCTACATAAAGCGATTCCTTGGCAGTTTTTAGTAACTTTTTGGTATCCGGATCTACTTCTCCCACCTCAAAAGTATACGCATGATCTCCGTAGTAACCGTTCATATAGACCCCACAGTCAATGGATATGATATCTCCTTCTTTAAGCCGTGTGTGATCTGGAATACCGTGAACCACTTGCTCATTTGGGCTCCAATTCAAGGTGTTCGGGAAGTCGTACATGCCTAGAAATCCAGGTTCTCCTTTGTGGTCTCTGATAAAGGTTTCTGCAAGCTTGTCTAATGCAAGAGGGTCGGCACCTGGAACCACCTCTTTGGCTAACATTCCTAAGGTCTTTGAAACGAGTTGGGCGCTCTCAGCAATTAGAGCGATTTCTTCAGATGACTTTAATACAATGGCACTCATTAAACTAAAGGATGTTGTGTCATCGCTTCAGGTTGGGCGATTCCCATTAGCTTTAATACGGTTGGAGCCACATCTCCTAAAACTCCATTTTTAACGGCTTTAATTTCAGGATCTACCACAATGAGAGGAACTGGATTTGTCGTGTGCGCTGTATTTGGGCTTTGATCAGGGTTTACCATGGTGTCACAGTTTCCGTGATCTGCAATAATAAGCGTAGTATAATCGCTCTCAAGTGCAGCAGTTACGATCTCTTTGGTGCACTTGTCAACTGTTTCACAGGCCTTGATGGCAGCCTCCATAATTCCGGTATGACCCACCATATCTGGATTGGCAAAGTTGAGGCAAATAAAATCAAAGGTTGACTCTTTGAGGTGTGGCATCAAGGCATCCTTGATATCAAAGGCGCTCATATCCGGTTGTAAATCGTAGGTAGCCACTTTCGGTGAAGGACACAAAATACGTTCCTCTTGGTTAAAGGGCTCTTCACGTCCACCATTAAAAAAGAAGGTCACGTGCGGATATTTTTCAGTCTCTGCGATGCGTAACTGTTTTTTTCCGGTATTTGCTAGCGTTTCGCCCAGGGTGTCTTTGATATTTTCTTTGTCAAAAACCACTTTGATATTCTTAAACGAATTGTCGTAGTTGGTTAGCGTGACATAGTACAAGTCTAAAGGTTGCATTTGATAATCCTCGAATGCTTGTTGGGTCAATACCTCTGTTAGTTCGCGTCCACGATCTGTTCTAAAGTTGAAAAATAGCACCACATCCTGTGGCTTGATCGTACCTGTAGGTTGCTGCTGTTGGTCGACCTGAATAATCGGATGAATAAATTCATCGGTCACTCCGTTCTCATAAGAGGCCTCAATCTCTTGGACGAGGTTATTTGCATGGTTTCCTTCACCACAAACAAGGGCATCGTACGCTACTTTGACGCGATCCCAGCGCTTGTCGCGATCCATGGCATAGTAACGGCCCGTTATAGAGGCAATCTTTGTTTGTTTTTCTTGAGTGTATGTTTGAATGTCCGATATGAATTGTGCGCCACTTTTAGGATCGACATCTCGTCCGTCGGTGAAGGCGTGAATAAAGGTAGCCGGATGACTACTGGTCTCACAGACGTCAATTAAGGCCTTTAGATGGTCGATGTGTGAGTGCACACCACCGTTACTACATAACCCAAGCAGGTGAACGTTCACTTTCTTTTCTTCAGCGTAGGCGAGGGCATCTGTGATCACCTTTTCTTGACCCAATGTCTTTTCTTGAACCGCCTTGTTAATACGCGCCAGGTCTTGGTATACGATACGTCCCGCACCGAGATTCATGTGTCCGACCTCGCTATTTCCCATTTGTCCGTCAGGTAAGCCCACATGCATACCGTGGGTGAGTAAGGTGGCGTTGCTATAACTGTTATATAAGCCATCTATAAATTCGGTATTGGCTTGAGCAATGGCAGAAACATTTGGATCAGGAGACATTCCCCATCCGTCTAAAATCATGAGAAGAACCTTCTTATTCATTGGTAATGGATTGATGAGTACAAAGGTAAAACTATTACGGTAGAAGCTTTGGATTTATCCCCAAGAGGTGCTCTTCTAGGTAACGGTTCAATCGCTCTTCACTGAGATGATCGTATCCAATGACCTGCTGTGCTAACACCCTATTGATGACCTCCTTTTTAAGATAGTTTTTGAGCAAGGTAACCGACTCTGGAGCATAGCTGAGATGCCATGGTTCGTAATTGAAACCCTTACGATGGGCATCCTTGGTGTATACCAAATAGAAGTCGAAATCAGTCGCGTTCTGATCTAACCAATCTTTGAGTTCGCTGAAGGCACCTCCTGGTTCAAAATGTTCTTCTAAAAGACTGTCGCCATCGACGGTTCGGCCGGCTTGAACGATATCGATGTCGGTTCCCCAATGATGCCTCGAGGTACCGGGTAGTGTCGAATATTCGATGATGCGCTCAATGGCGTCTTTACCTGAATCTCCCTCTTCAGTAAAGGCTTGAAACTTACGCTCAAAAATGCGCTTTTGGTCGGCATACGACCGGTAGCTTGATACCGTTTTTATTCCAATACCGTCGTTCCATGCAACCATTTTCATGCGATTAAATGCCTTATAAGCGCGACGCGTCAGTTGAGTTTTTCCTGCTCCAAAAAGTTTAGGAGGATCAATTCCCATCAAGCGCTCGACACTAGTAGACCAGCTCCACTCCGTTTCTATTTGAGGGGTAAAAAGCGCTGCTATCCCTAGGTTTTGAAGCTTGATGTATTCGCGTCTATTCATGGGATGAAAGTACTTTAAACATAAAATAATGGGTTCCTACACCTTCTATTTCATAGGCCTCTCCTTCTCTGATATATCCGTTCTTTTCATAAAAAGGAACCGCCTTGATACGCGCGTTGAACCACAGTACTTCTATGCTTTCTTCAATGCCTTTCGTTTCAACTGCTCTTAAGAGCAGTCCGCCAATTCCGCCGTCGCGATGTTCAGGCAGCACGGCCATACCTCTCAATTGTGCGATCTGGGTAAACTCAGGTTTAAATCTGGTATGCGTGTTGCGGACCAGCGAGGCACAACCTATGACGGTGTTACCAATAAAGGCTCCAAAATGTGCGGTATGCGGATCTTCATCTTTATCAAAGATGCTGGCCTCTATAGGAAGTCCTTGACGCAGAACCGCCTGCCTGACCGTTAATATAGTAGTGGCATTAACTTGTTTAATGATCGTCATAAACTGAACGGTTTGTGGTAAATTTAGGGTAAGTATATGCACCTCATGAAAAATGTTTTATTTCTCTTGTATTTAGTGATCAGTTTTTCTGTTTTTGGACAGTCAGACTTGGTGCGCCTAAAAGGTCAAGTGTTGTATAGAAATAGTTTTGTTTCTGATGAAGCAGTCGTCAATTCTACACGTGAAATCAGTACGATTACCGATGAAAATGGAGCATTTACCATCGAGGTGGCAGTTGGAGATGAACTCGTGTTTACCGCGGTCAATTACCAGCTAGAGGTGATACAGATCACCGAGGATATCCTTAATAATGGGCGCTTGGTCGTTGAGGTGACCGAAAAGGTGCGTCAGCTTGACGAGGTGGTAGTGACCCCCGACAATCAAGAGGCCTTTATTGAGTTGAAAAACGAAGAATTCAAGGGGTTTGAATATGAAATGGATCGGGCTTCTCCTGTAGAAAACATTGCCCTTTCATCCACCGCTCGCGGAATGCAAGACGGATTAAATTTTATTTCTGTTTTTAAATTGCTAAAGTCGCTTCTTGTTCCGAACGAAGGAGATAATGTTCCAAAACTCAAACTTTCTGAAGCATTGGCTAAAGTATACGATGAGCGCTTCTTTTTACAAGATTTAAAATTATCTCCGGCGCAGATCCCTGATTTTTTAACTTATTGTGACGAGCGTGTTCCGACCTATCAACTGCTGAGAAAAGAAAATGAGTTTGAGCTTCTCGAATTTTTAGTCACCACTGCTGAGGCCTTTAAAAAAGAGATGCAGTGATACGCATCCTAACTCTATTAGTGGTCTTTGCCGTAAGTACTAGCTTACTTCAGGCCCAAAATCAGAAAATCCTTCGTGCCTCAGTTACTGCAGAAGAGGTTGACCTGTCGGGTATCACTATTCAGAATTTAAGTAAGAAGACCGGAGCGGTTACTAATAGTATAGGTGAGTTTGAGATTCTGGTGAGCCCTGGCGATAGTCTTCGCATCACCTCTGTTCAGATTCAACCTAAGCTTCTCGTTATTGAACCGTCGCTATACGCTTCATCATACCTTCGAATACCCCTTGATCCTTTTGTCAATGAATTAGAAGGAGTAACCTTAAACCCATACGGATTGAGCAGATTACTTTCAGAAGACGTCACGAGGATAGAGTTAAATCCTGAAGTAAACGCGAGTGTATTAGGTCTGCCCAATGCAGATGCTCCTGAGCTCACACAAAGTCAAAGACTTTTATATGAAGCAACAAGTGGAGGGGGTCTTATTCCGCTCAATCCACTGTTGAACGCCTTAACCGGAAGGACAAAGATGCTCAAGAATAGAATTGCGCTAGAGGCTAAAAATGCGAAAATAGATCAAGTGATAAAGCGCTATGAAAAGCCCCTGTTTGAGGGCTATCTCGCTATAGATTCATCAGAAATTTTACGCTTTTTATACTATTGTGAGCAAGATTCACTTTTTACAGAATTAGTCGCAATGGGAGACGAGCTTAAGTTTTTAGAGTTTATGAAGAAAAAGAGTAGTTCGTTTAAAGAGACGAATCCATGAAAAAGTTTCTTTTTGTCTTTGCAGTAGTTATGACTTGGAGTGCAGGGGCCTACAAGCCTATTCACGTCATTAATCACAAGTTTTATCTCAGTGTAACCAAAGTAAATTACAATGCAGAGCAACAGGCCCTGCAACTAGTGACACGAGCCTTCATTGACGATATAGAATTAGCCATTCAAACCCGATACGGAGTCGCTTTAAATCTGGATACTGACCAAGAACAGACCTTATTAGCCAATGAATTATTACAACGCTATATAGAACGGATGATGCGCTTTAGTGCTAATGAAACTTCTTATAGCCCGTATTTTGCGGGTTACACCTATGAAGGAGATCAGATCGTACTCCTAACTGAGTTCGCCGGTGTAAATCTCAGCCAAGACTCGGATATTGCTTTTGAAAACCGTTTACTAACGGGGCTTTTTGACGAGCAGCAAAACCTAACGCACTTTTATGTTTTTGGGACTAAAAAAAGTAAGGTTTTGTCAAAAGAAGATCCCGTGTTTAATTGGGACCTGGCGAGCCGCTAAAACAAAATTGGACAGCTGCTAAAAACGCGCTAAATTCACCTTTCTAATCTTAAGTCGATTTTTTAATGAAACATGTACTTACGTGCTTAACAGCGGCTTTTGTGCTATTCAGCACTTGCCTTAGCGCTCAAGAAGAAAAATCCCAGCGCGAACCAGGACATTACAATACCAACAAGTTCAAGCAACTCTACGAAGAGTTCGCAACACCAAACACTTACCGCACTGCTTCAGGAGCCCCAGGCCCTGATTATTATCAACAACAGGCGGACTATGTGATGGATATTCTATTAGACGATGAAAACGCACGTATTTACGGTGAGGAAACGATCACCTATACCAACAATTCTCCGGATGCATTAGAATTTTTATGGGTGCAATTGGATCAAAATGTGCGAGCAAAAGACTCTAAAGCTCCACTTCGAAACGGAAGCGGGGTAAGTTTAGCATACACCCCTGATAACTTTACCCAAACATTTATGGGTGAGTCTTTTGATGGTGGGTTCAATATTGAGTGGGTAAAAGATAGCCGTGGTGCTGCACTGCCTCACGTCATCAACTTTACAATGATGCGTGTCGATTTGCCAACTCCATTATTGTCAGGGCAATCGTATTCATTTTCAATCAAGTGGTGGTATAACATACCTGATCACACCGTCAACAGAGCACGCTCAGGTTATGAGTATTTTCCAGAGGATGGCAATAGGGCCTATGTGATTGCTCAATTCTTTCCAAGAATGGCCGTGTATAATGACGTTGAAGGTTGGCAGAACCATCAGTTCTGGGGAAGTGGTGAGTTCGCGCTTCCTTTCGGAAACTACGACGTATCAATTACTGTACCTGAAGATCATGTATTAGACGCCACTGGTGTTTTATTGAACCGCAAACAGGTATTCTCTAAAGATATGATGAAGCGTTTTGAAGAAGCGCAGAAGAGCTATGATAAGCCCGTGCTTATCGTTACTCAAGAAGAGGCTGAGGCTGCTGAAAAGTCTTTTGCAACAAAGACGAAGACCTGGAAGTTTAGAGCAGAAAACGTAAGAGACTACGGTTTCGCTACCTCTAGAAAATTCATTTGGGATATGATGGCGGTTAAAGTAGGAAGTCGCGATGTGATGGCGGTTTCACTTTACCCAAAAGAAGGAAACCCGCTTTGGGAAGAATGGTCAACTCGTGCGGTGGCCTCGACACTAAAGTCATATTCTTCTCACACCTTTGATTATCCTTATCACAAGGCTATTTCAGTACATGCAAAGAATCAAGGTATGGAGTATCCGATGATTTGCTGGAATTACGGAAGACCGAATAAAGACGGAAGCTATTCAGACCGTACAAAATTCGGAATGATGAGTGTGATCATTCACGAGGTAGGGCACAACTTTTTCCCTATGATTGTCAACTCAGACGAGCGTCAGTGGGGGTGGATGGACGAAGGTCTAGATACCTTTATGCAATATTTAGCAGAGCAAGAATTCGGTGAGGCCTATCCAGCCGCTATCGAAGGCTTAGACAAATATCCTTCAAGACGGGGAGCTCCTTCGGCTATTGTGAACTACATGGCAGGAGACCAAAGCTTTATCGCTCCAATCATGTCGAATCCTGAAAACGTTTATCAATTAGGACCTAATGCATACGCTAAGCCCGCCACCGCTCTTAATATTTTAAGAGAAACGGTTATGGGTCGCGAACTGTTCGATCATGCCTTTAAAACCTACTCACAACGCTGGATGTTTAAGCATCCGACTCCTGAAGACTTTTTCAGAACAATGGAAGATGCTTCGGCAGTAGATTTAGATTGGTTTTGGAGATCATGGTTTTATACTACTGATTATGTAGATATTGGGGTTTCGAATGTGAAGAAGTATTATGTTTCTGACGAACCTACAGAGCAGATGAAAGAGTATATGGCGGCAAATGGCCTATCTGCAGCAGACCTTCCTCCGCTAGTGTATTTAGCCGATTTAGATGCAAAAGAATCAGACGAAGAAATTAAAGATCCGCTTTCGGCTTCTTTTACCTTATCAGAATTCATGATGGATAACATGACCGCTGAAGAGCGAACAAAGGTGAAACAACCAAAGTACTTCTACGAGATCGAGTTTGAAAAGCCAGGAGGTATTCCAATGCCTTTAATCGTTGATTATACCTATGCCGATGGCACTAAAGAAGAGGTTCGTTATCCGGTTGAAATTTGGCGCAAAAATGACGCCTCTGTGAAGCTCGTCTTCTCATCGAATAAAGAGCTAGTAGGAATTACTGTAGATCCTAACCTTGAAACAGCAGATATTGATACGTCAAACAATAGTTGGCCAAAGGTTGATCAAGGCTCAGAGTTTGAACAATTGAAAGCTCAAGTTCAACAGTAAGAAAGCTTTGAAACTGAAATGAGAATCCCGCAGCTTTGGCTGCGGGATTCTTTATATTTGTACCCTTATGATTTCTCTTTTTATCAGCGGAGCTGAAATCTTTTTTATCGTCTTTATTGTTATCATGGTATTTGGAGCAGATAAGTTGCCTGAAATCATGAGAGGACTAGGTAAAGGTATGCGTCAGCTTAGAGATGCTACAGATGATATTAAAAGAGAAATCCAGAAATCTGCAGACAAAAGTGGTATCGATACGAGTATTGCGAGTGATCTTAAAAAGAGTGCTGATGAGGTAAAGAAATCGGTAGAAGAGGTTAGCGGTACTATAAAGCGTCAGTAGGTTTGCTATAGCGCGCCAAACTTAGTCCATCTCTTACCGGAAGAATAACCTGTTCAAATCTAGGATCATCGGTTAAGAGTTGATTATATCTTGCAAGCTCTTGTGTCGCTTTATCATTGTCACTTATCGGTTCAACCACCTTGCCAGACCATAAAATATTATCTGAAAGTAGCAGACAGCCGTCGTTCAACTTCGGAATCACCGCTTCTAGGTATTTGGTGTAATCCGCCTTTTTGGCATCTATAAATACAAGGTCGTAGGACTCGTCTAACTCAGGAATAATGGTGAGCGCATCTCCAACAATGGCCTTGATTTTTGACTGATACGGGCTTTGGCTCCAAAAGCATTGCTGTATACTGCTCAGTTCTTCGTTAACCTCAATGGTAGTGAGCCTACCGCCACTGCGTAGTCCTTCTGCTAAACAAACCGCCGAATATCCTGTGTAGGTGCCAACCTCAAGAATGTATTGAGGTGCGCAAAGTTTAGAAATAAGCGCCAATAATCTCCCTTGATAATGGCCGCTAAGCATTCTAGGTTGGATCACCTTGAGGTGTGTTTCTCTTCGTAATGCCTCGAGGTAATCTGCTTCAGTATCGAGTTGTTGGTTGAGGTACTCTTCTAGAGCATCAGAAAAAAAATGCATGCGTTAGCTTCGAGTTATTTTACAATGATATCAGACAAATAGAGGTAATTCTCTTGTCCTAATCTGCTGTGTTTTTGGGCCATTACCAATCCGCTTAAGGTGATGTAATCCTCACATATCGAAACGATTGATGGTTCTTCAGAAGCTCCTCTTCGAAAGACCCATTCCCTTACCACATGATCTTTGTCTATATAAAAATCATAGGCATCTCCTGGGGTGTATCCTCCTTCATTGCCATAGGTAATGGTCAGTTTGTCTAGTAGGTGACCCTGGCCCAGCGATTTAATCTCCTTCTCAAGGCTCACGGTATAATTGCCTTTGTCCCAGGCCAATTGGAGGGGAGCAAAAAGCCAGTATTTGTCGTTGATGAATCCTTTGTTGATTTCGTTGCTAATTGAGTCTAAGTCCTTCCAATTATAGGATATGCTATCGCCATTCACTATACGCGTTACCGTATCGTTTTTAGTATTCCAGATCCAGCGTCTTTCAAAGTTTCCTTCTGCACGCACAACACCCCAAGTAAAGGCTACTTCTGAGACTTTAGAAAAGGCATTTAATCCGTGTGCCTCAGCTACTTGTTGTGCTCTAATTTCAGCCTCTGAAATGGGCTGTGTATTTTGACTACAAGACCATATGAGCGTTAATAAGGCCGAAAAAAGTAAGAAAATCTTTTTCATTTGTCTTTTAAAAATACGCATTAGTAGGCTAGAATGCCCATTCAGTGTATTTTTGTGATTCATTGAAACAGTGTTCAAATGAGTCAGCCAAAAGTAAAAAAGTTAATCGAAAATGCGCTTTTAGAAGAGCGTAAGGTTTTTTTGTGGGGAATGGTAAATGACGCTAATGCAAAACACGTCGTTGAACGCTTGTTGTACTTAGATTCTTTGAATCACGATGAGATTCAATTGATCATCAATAGCCCTGGAGGTTACGTGACCTCTGGCTTTTCTATATACGATACGATGATGCAGATCAAGAGTCCTGTTGCTACTGTATGCTCTGGGTTAGCTGCTTCTATGGGTAGTATTCTACTCTCAGCTGGGGCGAGAGGTCGCCGTATGATTCAGCCTCATGCGAGAGTGATGATTCATCAACCTAGCGGTGGCGCACAAGGACAGGCCTCTTCTATCGAGATTCAGGCACGAGAAATCATAAAAACTAAAGAAATTGGTGCGCGCATTTTAGCCGATAATTGCGGTCAGCCACTAGAGAAGGTGATGAATGATTTTGATCGAGACTACTGGATGGATGCTAACGAGTCGCTCGCTTACGGTATTGTAGATGGGTTACTCTCCTAGAGTTCCGTCGAGGTCGGCTAAGATCTCTTCAGCCTTTTCGCTATAAGCCTTCAACTCAATTTTAGATTTTTTGTCAAGGATTCTATACATCATTGACATCCGTTGATTTTTTTTTAGTACTTCACGTTTTTTTAGCAGAAAGTTCCAATAGAGCGCATTGAAGGGGCAGGCCTTTTCTCCGGTCTTTTCTTTAGGGCTGAAATGACAAGATTTACAGTAATCGCTCATCTTATCGATATAGTTCGCGCTGCTGATATAAGGTTTTGTGGCGATGATGCCTCCGTCGGCATATTGCGACATTCCCCGGGTATTGGTGAGTTCTACCCATTCAATAGCATCAGCATAAACCCCTAGATACCATCGGTCAAGGGCGTCTGGATCGAGCTCGGCTAACAATCCAAAGTTACCGGTAACCATGAGGCGCTGAATGTGATGCGCATAGGCATCTTCCATGGTTTGTTCAATGGCATGGGCTACACAGTGCATTTTGGTTTTCCCGGTCCAATAAAAATCGGGTAAAGGTCTTTTATGGTTAAAGTAATTAAGACTCTTGTAGTGAGGCATTTCTTTCCAATAGACACCTCTCATAAATTCACGCCATCCTAAAATTTGACGGACAAACCCTTCTACTTGAGGCAGCGAAACGCGTGACGAATATTTTTCATAGGTTTCAATCACCTTGTCAATGACCTCGTGTGGACCAATGATTTTAGCATTCATGGCAAAAGACAGCCTAGAGTGAAATAAGAAATGGTGTTGGCTATATAAGGCATCTTGGTAGGTGCCAAAATAGGGCAAGAGTTCTTCACAGAAATAAGCTAACATCGAGGTGGCCTCTTGATACGTCTTGGGCCAGTTGTAGTCGGTGTCCACAATAGATCCGAAGTGAGGAATACCACTTTTATCAATTTCGTTGCAAAGCGCTCGAACATCATGGTGAAACGTTAGGGGATCTTTTAAGGGGGCTTTGTGGTCGTATGATTTTCTGTTTTCTCGATCAAAGTTCCATTGACCTCCTACTGGTTTTTCACCTGCCATCAGAATATGGTGTTTCTTTCTCATGGCTCGGTAGAAGCGTTCCATTAAGAGCGACTTTTCTCCAAAGAACTCTTTTAGCTCGTATCGATGGGTATAAAAATGCTCTGTTTCATAGTGAGAGGTTCTTACACCAAGTGCCTTTAGTGCCTTGGCAATTCCTAAAAGTTCTTGATCTAAGCGGTAATCGTCAGGAAGTTGGTATTCAAATTGATCAACTTGGAGTTCAACTGCCAATGCTTGAATACGCTCTTGTAAACTTCGTTTAGGGTGCTCGCTAATAGGTTGATAGATGACCTTGTGCCCTCTTGCGCTAAGGGTATCAGACATGGCCCGCATCGCGCTGAAAAAAGCAACTATTTTTTGGATGTGTTGCTCAGGAAAGGCCGCCTCTTGAGACATTTCTGCAAAGAGGTAATAGGTTTGATCGTCAACCGTATTGAACCAAGAATGATGCGTATTGAGCTGATCTCCTAAAATGAGTCTTAAACGTATCATTGGTTCCACAGCTTTTGAAATTCTTGATATGGATCATACCGCTCGGCCTGAAGCTTTGTATTGAATTCACGATCTCTAGGATCGTTACCCACGCCGCTGATGTAATTCCAGTTTCCCCAATTACTTTGAACGTCATTGTCGATTAATTGAGTTTGAAAGTAATAGGCCCCAACCCTCCAATCTTGCCTTAACGTTTTTGACCAATAGCTCGCCGCATTTTGTCTTCCGCGATTACTCGTGAATCCGGTATGCTTTAATTCGAGCATGATAGCGTTTACAAAGGGATCTTTAGTTTTACCATTGATCCAAGCCTCAAACGCTGTTTTATCGTTATTCCATGGGTACGATCGCTGTTTGATACCCCCTAGCTTGAATAGGTTTTCTTTGTGTTTTAGCCCTAAGAATTTAAAGTAATCTCGCCACAAGAGTTCGAAGAGTACCCAGTAGGTGTCTTCGTTTTTTTCAACGTTCGATTCGTATTCTGAAAGTGCTGCATAAATAGATCGAGCACTTATGCATCCCAGGGCCAAGTATCCTGAAAATTTGGTGCTGTAAGCTTCACCTATTAAGCCGTTTCTAGTTTTCTTATAGCGAGAGGCGAGTCTTCTTTTAAAGAAGTAATCCTTTACGCGTTTTATGGCTTCAGATTCTCCCCCTTTAAACGGATGAGCACTTCTGCGGTCAGGCTCTAATGAGAGATAACCAAAACTGGCCAAGCTGGGTAAGGCCGAATGATCGGATTGAAACAGGCTGTTATATGAGTGCTCTTCTATACATTCAAGAGGTCTTTCGATACTCAATCGCTTCTCAATCTTTTTTCGAAAGACGGTAAATACCTCTGGTAAGTCATTGATTTCAAAAGGTGTATTCTCAGGTCCAATCAAAATTTGCACAGGGTATTCTTTCCACTTTAGGCTGCCTCTAGTTTTTTCGAGTATGAGATTTCTCAGATGCTGTTCGTAAGATCCGATCGAAAGGGCACTATAAACAGTATCAATGTGGTGGTGCTCTATGAGCTTGAAAACAGCCTCGGTCTCAAAAGGGATCACAGATAGGTTGATACGAAGCTGTTTTAAACGTACTTCAAGCTCGGATAAGGCTTCTAATTCAAAAGTTCTAGCATAGAGTCCTTTCGCTTCAAATTGTTGCCCATGGAGCGTTATCGGACGTCGATCAATGAGGTAAATACAAAGAACTCCGTCATGACTTGAAGCCTGTTCAAGCAGCTGGTTGTCTTCAGTCCTTAGGCATCCATTTAGGATAACTAATGCGTTACTTCGTTTCATTTTCTCTTGTATTCTTGTGCGCATCTTTTACTGCAATATTTGACCTCTTCCCAATCCCGTTCCCACTTTTTTCGCCAGCTGAAAGGCCTTTGGCAATGGATACAAATCTTTTCAGGTAAATATGCCTTACGGTGTGTCACACTTGATTGATCTTAGTAGCAGTTTGGCCTGGTTTGGCGTAAGAATATCTTCCTTCTAATCGGATAGTATAGTAGGCATCTAGGCCTCCGATTCCCACTGTTTGCAGCTGTTCGTGATTCACAAAGTGGTCTTCATTAAGTCCATTTTCAGCGATCCAAATCCCCTTAATTAATGCGGTCAAAAGAATACATTGATTCTCAAGCACATGTTCTTGGCTATAGGTGCATAAAACCTGAATAGGACTTTCTTCAACGAAAGGAACATGAGTTTCTTCTCTAAAAAGCGGTTGAAAGCCTACAGCATCAAATTCTGAAAGCCCTTTAGGATATTTCGCACTCGTCTGATGGGCTTTAGGAACCATGGCCGTTGTAACTGCATTTATCGTGAAGTCTTTGTAGTTCTTAATATTGGCGTAGGTATGTCGCTCAACGCTAAGCGGCCTAAAAATCATTCCCAAGAGCGCAGGATTGCTTCCGAGATGTGTTACAGAATTAAAAATGCTCAGATTTGTCCCCGCATCACCGCGTGTAGCAATGAGATTCGCAGAACGAATACCTGCTATAGCGTTGATAAGGGTAGCCTTTTCTCTGCTGGGTAATGCATGAAGGCTTTCAGTAGTAAAGGCGGTCAAAATGTTTAAGTATTTTTAAAGATTCTTAAACAAATGTACGTTAATGCCTTTCTAAAGTAAAATGTAAGTAAGGAGAATACCTAAAACTTATCCTAACTTTTTAAAGATGGTCTCCATTTTGCTTGATTCCTCTTCTGCTAGGGTAGGGTCAACAAGAATTCTTCCACTGTGCTCGTCTGTAATCACGCGCTTTCTAGACGCAATTTCTACTTGAACTTGTGGCGGAAGGGTGAAGAACGATCCTCCTGAAGCACCGCGCTCTACTGAAACTACAGCTAACTTATTAGCTACGGATGAACGAATACGGGTGTATGCTTGTGAAAGGCGCTCATCGAGATTCGATTTGTACTCATCTGAAAGCTTAACAAGAGCGGCTTCTTCTTTAGCCGTTTCTTCTAGAATAGTATCGAGCTCAGATTTTTTATGGCCAAGGTGCGTTTCGCGCTCACTCAATTTCTCATGAGTTTGCTCAAGGAATTCGTTCTTTTGTTCGATTTTTACCTTAAACTCTTTAATGTGTTTTTCAGCTAACTGAATTTCTAATTCTTGAAATTCAACTTCTTTGCTCAACGAATTAAATTCGCGACTATTGCGCACATTTTTTTGCTGTTCAGCGTATTTTTTGATCAGCGCTTTTGACTCTTCAATAACATTTTTGCGTGCCGAAATTTCACCGTTTAAGGTCTCAATATCTTCTTGGTGCTTGGCTAGTCTGGTTTTTAAACCTTCAACTTCATCAGCAAGGTCATCAACCTCCATCGGTAGTTCGCCTCTAAGGTTCTGGATGGTATCTATGCGTGAATCAATTAATTGAAGGTCGTAGAGTGCTCTAAGTTTTTCTTCAACACTCATTTCTTTTGATTTAGCCATTGGTATAGTACTTGACCGAGTTGGTTTTTATTTCTGACAAAGTGACGGCAAAATTAGGAAATTTTTCCCTAAGCTTTTGAGCGATCGCGTTTTTTGTAAAGCACTCAGATTCATAATGCCCGACATCCGCCAATAAAAAGTTAGACTCCCCTTGAAAGAAGTCGTGATATTTAAAATCTGCACTTATGTAAGCATCTGCACCTAAGGCTTTTGCGTTTTGAATGGCAAATGCACCGCTTCCTCCTAGAACAGCCACTTTACGTATTCTTTTTTCAGTTAGTGCAGAATGTCGCACAATAGGACTCTGAAAGATTTTGGCAATTGAGGCTAAGAAATCTGAGGCAGATAGCTCCTCGGGTAGGTTGCCTATTCGTCCAAACCCTGTTTGATCTTCTTCAGGAACTAATACCTGAACGTCAGAGAGGTTTAGTGCCTCTGCCATAAGATCACTTACCCCACCCATCACTTTGTCAAATCGCGTGTGCAGGGCATAGATCGCAACCTTGTGTTCGATGGCTTTAAGGATACTTCGAGACACATAATTTTCAGGAGTAATGGACTTTAGTCCTTTGAATATAATAGGGTGAAAACATACGATCATAGAAGCGTTCAATGCAATTGCTTCTTCAACGACGGCTTCTAGAGCATCATGACATACCAAGATGTGGTCTACGTTTCGCAAAGGGTCACCAACGAGTAAACCAGTATTGTCAAAGTCCTCTGAAAGTGTCGAGGGGGCAATTTGTTCTAAAGCTTTACAGATGTCGCCTACAGATACCATACTCATGAGTTAAGCAATCTACGAATTTATCATAATTTCGCTGCTATGCCGTATTTAAAGCTCATATTGTGGCCTCTTTCTTTGAACTATCAAGTAGTGGTCTATGTTCGCAATACATTTTACAATTTGGGATGGTTAAAGAGTGTCACTCCCAAGGTAAAGACCGTAGTGGTGGGAAACCTTTCGGTCGGCGGATCGGGTAAAACCCCAATGATTGAGTTCTTATTGCGTCACTGGAAGTCCTCTGATCGACTCGCGGTTATTTCGAGAGGGTATGGGCGTAAAACCAAGGGTTTTCGCTTACTATCAGAACAGGACAATGCACAAACGGCAGGAGACGAGCCTGTTCAGTTGTATTCTGCTTTCAAAGAGCGATCGATTTTTGCGGTTTGTGCAAACAGACTACAGGCTATAGAGCACCTTAGTAAAGCACATCCTTTAGATACCATTTTACTAGACGACGCCTTTCAGCACCGAAAGATTAGGGCATCGAAAAATATCATGCTTACCCCTTATGCACCGATCTTCTACGAAGACCATTATCTTCCACTGGGTACTTTGAGGGATCACAAAAATCAGGTAAAAAGAGCCCATTTAGTAGTCGTCACCAAGTGCCCTAGGAGGTTTACCAGATCAGAGGCAACCCTTATAGAGCAAGAGATTCGAAAACGTCATGATGTGCCCGTATTTTTCACTTCCAATGGATATAATGAAACCTTTTTTGCTGAACTATTGGCTTTAAAAGGAATACGCATCGCCTTAATCACGGGCTTAGCCAATGGAGATCAACTTTACAACGATTTGATAGAGCGCGGTATGGCGCTTACGTACTTCAAAAAGCCAGACCACTATTCTTACAAGAAGAAAGACCTAGACGTACTTCGCTCGTTCGATTTGGTACTCACCACGACTAAAGATGATGTAAAACTTAGAACGTTATGGGGTGATGGCTTACCGCCATATAAGGTTGTGGAGGTTGAACACCAGTTTTTGTTTAATAAAACTGAAGCTTTTCTTGAGATGCTTTCGGAATAACCTCTAAACGGCTAGTCGATGTGCTTGTGAGCTTTGTATGAAGAGCGCACAAGTGGTCCACTTTCAACATGCCTGAACCCGAGTGATAACCCGAATTCTTCGTAGACTTTGAATTGGTCTGGAGTGATAAAAGAAGAGACAGCTAGATGCTTTTTTGAAG
This sequence comes from Flavobacteriaceae bacterium, assembly GCA_038134285.1. Lineage (GTDB taxonomy): Bacteria > Bacteroidota > Bacteroidia > Flavobacteriales > Flavobacteriaceae > UBA3478. The sequence continues at coordinate 31,619 of JAYPUW010000010.1, read as the reverse complement.
GCTGTAAATATTGTCCGATAGTAACCACGTCAACATTCACGGCTCTCAAGTCTCTGAGGGTTTCGAAAACTTCTTCTACTGTCTCGCCTAAACCAAGCATAATGCCTGACTTAGTTCTTCGCGAACCGGCTTGTTTCAAATAGGCAAGTACTTCGAGACTGCGCTCATATTTGGCCTGAATACGGACAGATCTGGTAAGGCGTTTTACTGTTTCTATGTTGTGAGAGATCACTTCTGGCGCTGCCTCTACGATACGGTCTAGGTGTTCGGTGATTCCTTGAAAATCTGGAATCAGCGTTTCCATAGTTGTATTGGGATTCATTCGGCGAACCGCACGGATCGTTTCAGCCCATAAGATAGAACCCATATCTTTCAAGTCATCTCTATCCACAGAGGTCAATACAGCATGCTTGATACCCATTACCTTGATCGATCTAGCTACCTTTTCTGGTTCAGCATAATCAACTTGTTCTGGACGACCTGTTTGTACCCCACAGAATCCGCATGAACGCGTGCATATATTCCCTAAGATCATGAAGGTAGCTGTTCCTTCACCCCAGCATTCTCCCATGTTCGGACAACTTCCAGAGGTACAAATAGTGTTGAGGTTGTAGGTGTCAACAAGTGAGCGCAGCTGCTTGTATTTCTGACCCGTGGGTAAGGTTACCCTGATCCATTTGGGCTTACTTAGACGTCTTTCTTCGGTCTCCTGCGATACGCTACTCTTCATCTTGCAATTTTGAACAAAATTAAGGCATATTCTTCAAAAGTTCCCCCAGGCTTCGACGGGCTCTTAATAGAGAAACTTTAATGTTGTTCTCGCTTTCTTGCAACAGATTGCTGATTTCTCGAATCGAGTGTGATTCGAAATAAAAAAGCTTGATGAGCCGCTGATGACGGCTATTGAGCTTTTCGATTTGCTGTATAAGTTCGTGATGCGTTTGTTCTTGAATAATTTGATCTTCATGGTTGGGACTGTCGTCAAGTACCATATCTGATTCGTCATTTAAACGCTCTTCAGTTCTATCGCGATTGCGCGAACGTATAAGGTCTATATGAAGGTTTTTTGATATAGATAGGAGCCATGTATTGAACTGAAAAGAATCGTTATACGAGTCAAGCTTTTCAAAGGCTCTTGAGAACGTCTGAATAGCAATATCTTCAGCATCGAGCTCATTCGAAGTACGTTTTAGTAAGAAGTAATAGACTTCAGTCCAGTAGGTGCTGAGTAGGGAGTTAAACGCTATTTGATCGCCTTTAAGCGCTTGTTGAATAAGCATAGTGGTAGCAGGGGTATTCAACGGCTTTGATTAACAACCTCTTTTTTACACATTTCGTCTGCGCTTTTTCCACAATAGCTGCAACTTTCACCCTTTTTATTCAGAAAGGGACTTTGACTTGCACAGGTTCCGGAGAATTTTCCGTCTTTTTTTGCCCAAAGTTTAATGGCGATGCCTGCAAATGAAAGGAGTAATAAAAAGGCAGTGAGAGCAACAAGTTTCATAGCGTAAAGGTAAGAAGTCTAAGGGTAAAATGTCACCTCCTCTTCTAAAGTGATTCCGAAAGTTTCATTCACGCATTTTTTTATGTGTTGGGCGAGATTTTTAAGATCATTACCACTTGCTGCTCCAAAGTTGACAAGTACAAGTGCTTGTTTATCGTGTACGGCTGCATCTCCTTGGCGATACCCCTTTAGACCTAATTGATCGATGAGCCAACCGCCGGCAATCTTAAAGGTGCCGTTAGGTTGCGGATATAGGGGTGCTTCAGGAAATTTCTTTATGAGAGATTGAGTGAACTCAGCGTTAATGATGGGGTTTTTGAAAAAGCTTCCGGCATTGCCGAGGATAGAGGGATCAGGAAGTTTAGACCGGCGGATGCTGCAGACCGCTTCAGCTACGTCTAATGGCTTTAAGTTTTCGATGCTTTTATTTGAAAACCATTTTTTTAGCGGAGCATAGTTGATGTTGAGCGTATGATTTCTTCGACTCAGTTTAAAGGTTACCTCTACAATTACAAACCGGTTTTTGTGCTCATTTTTGAAGATAGAATTTCTATAATTGAAAGCACAGTCTTCAGCGCTGAATACCTTTTCTTCTTGAGTGCTGCGATCGATCGCTCTACACGAAAAAAAACTGTCTTTTAATTCTACTCCATAAGCTCCTATATTTTGGATAGGTGCGGCGCCAACAGATCCTGGAATAAGTGCTAGGTTTTCAAGTCCACCAAATCCTTCTTCAAGCGTCCACAAGACAAAATCGTGCCATGATTCTCCTGCAGCTGCAGTAACGAGCACCTCATTTTCTGAAAACGCCTTGAAATGCCGTCCTTTTAGCCTTAAAAGCCCCACACGATAAGGTAAATGATCTGTGAAAAGGACATTGCTTCCTTGCCCTAAAATGAGATCGGTATTTAAGGTGTCTGCTGCTAAAAAGGAGGTTAATTCTGATTCAGAGTGTATAGAATGAATAGCCCTAGCTTGGGCCGATACACCAAAAGTATTGTGTGACTTTAAATCAGAATTAAATACTGCCATGAATTAACTAGTGTATGCTTTGAGTCCTTTTTCAAGAATGGTAAGGGCCTTCTGTAAGGATGCTTGGTCGAGCACGTAAGCAATACGCACCTCATCTTTTCCCATTCTTGCTGTGCTGTAGAATCCGCTGGCTGGAGCCACCATGACTGTTTCGTTTTCCAGCGTAAAATGCTCTAAAAGCCATTGGGCAAAAGCTTCAGCATCCTCTACCGGAAGTTTCGCAATACAATAAAATGCTCCTTTTGGATTTGTAGTTTGTACCCCTGGAATGCGACTCAATCCTTCAACCAAAAAATCGCGGCGTTCACCGTATTCCTTTAGAACTGCTTCAAAATATTCCTGATCGGTGTCCATTGCAGCCTCACTAGCTATAAGGGCATAAGTAGGAGGGGAGAGTCGGGCCTGGGCAAACTTCAAAATGGCAGCTCTTAATGCCTTGTTTCTGGTGACCACAAATCCGATACGTGCGCCGCACATGCTGTACCGCTTTGATACCGAGTCTACCACGATAGTGTGTTCTTTCAACCCATCAAAAGCGAGCATAGAATAGTGTGCAGCCCCGTCGTAAACAAATTCTCGATAGACTTCATCAGCGATAATAAACAAGTCGTGTTTCAGAGCAAGGTGAGCCAATTGATCGAGCTCTTCTTCCTTATAGACATAGCCCGTAGGATTAGAAGGATTACAAATTAAAATAGCTCGTGTCTTTTCGGTAATGAGTCGTTCAAAATCAGAGATGCTAGGAAGGGAAAAATCGTCGTCAAAATCACAGGTGATCGGCACAATAGTAACATTGTTCGCCTGGGCAAAACCATTGTAATTCGCGTAAAATGGTTCGGGAACAATGAGCTCCTCGCCCGGGTCTAAAACTGATCCGAGGGCGAAAGACAACGCCTCTGAGCCACCAGTGGTTACTACGATATCTTCAGCGGTAACATCTAAATCCAAGGCGTTGTAATACCCCGCAATTTTTGTTCTAAAGGCTTCAGAGCCTTCGGTTCTGTTATACGCTAGAACACTTATATCAGCCTCTTTTACAGCTTTAAGGGCCTGTTGTGGGGTTTTGATATCAGGTTGACCGATGTTTAGGTGGTGAACATGGATTCCTCTTTTTTTTGCGTCTTCGGCATAAGGAACCAATTTTCTTATGGGAGAAGAAGGCATGAGTGTTGCCTTCTGAGAAATACGCGGCATACCTTTTTGCCGTCAAAGGTACACTATTTAGTCTTCTACTTTTCCGGTAATAACAAAGACCGATATGGCGTTATTTGTTCCTGAAATAATGCTGATCGTTTTTCTAAAGGGGCCTTCTAGGTCTTTAATTGAAATCATGATACCAATACTGTCAATGGCCTTGGGTAGTACTTTCTCAGGAAAATAAACCACCTCATAACCAAAGCTTGTTCTCGCCTCAGATAGAAAAAGGGGAAGTTTTCCGTCATTGATGAATTTAAAGAAGATAGGCTGTTTAGTCGTAGAGGTGATGGCACCTAATTTGACGAAAGTCTTTTGATCGAGTAATTTAGCTTCTTGAGAACTACTAAATTGCTAGATGAAGACGGCTATCGCACTGATAATAAAACGTTTCATCGTAATCAAGTTTTGTATTTAAACAAACAAATTACCTTGATCAAAGCAGAAAACAAATAACTTTTAGTTATGACATGATGTTTCCTATTTTTGTCGCTGCATTAAACGCCTTTTAACTCCCATTCAGTCTTGGAATCTTCTTACACTCCCAGCTCAATTGAATCAAAATGGTATAGTTACTGGTTAGAGCATCGTTTTTTTGAATCTCGGGTAGATCAAAGAGAGCCTTATACTATTGTGATACCACCTCCGAACGTAACAGGTGTATTGCATATGGGGCATATGCTCAATAATACCATTCAAGATGTTTTGATTCGAAGAGCGCGTTTACAGCAAAAGAATGCCTGTTGGGTTCCGGGGACTGACCACGCTTCTATCGCAACAGAAGCAAAGGTGGTGAATCGCCTTAAAGAAAAAGGAATCGCAAAGGAGTCTCTCACCCGTGAAGAGTTTTTAAAACACGCCTGGGATTGGACCGAAGAGTACGGAGGTGTCATTCTCGAGCAATTAAAACGCCTCGGGGCCTCATGCGATTGGTCGCGTACCACCTTTACGATGGATCAATACATGTACGACTCTGTCATTGAGGTCTTTGTTGACCTTTATGAAAAGGGTCATATCTATCGGGGATACCGCATGGTCAACTGGGATCCTGAAGCAAAGACAACGCTTTCAGATGAAGAGGTGATTTACCAAGAACGCGAGGGCAAACTTTTCTATATAAACTATGCTTTTGCCGACGGAGGCGGGAAGTTTACCGTTGCTACTACACGTCCTGAGACAATTTTTGGAGATGTGGCTATCTGTGTCAACCCTGAAGATGAGCGTTATATAGACTTAGTGGGTAAGAAGGTCTTAGTGCCAATCATTAATAGAGAAATACCCATTATTTCTGATCATTATGTCGACGCTGAGTTTGGAACAGGTTGCTTGAAGATTACACCCGCTCACGATCGGAACGATAAGAACATTGGTGATAAATACCATTTAGAGGTTTTTGATGTTCTTAATAGTGACGGAACTTTGAACGCGCATGCCGCATCCTTTGAAGGGCTTGATCGATTTGAGGCGCGTCCGAAAATCGCCGCAGAACTAGAGCGACTAGGGCTGTTAGAAAAGGTCGAAGACCACATGAACAATGTCGGAACCTCTGAGCGAACCGGTGCGGTTATCGAACCGCGACTGTTAGATCAGTGGTTTTTAAAAATGGAGGAATTGGTTAAACCTGCAATAGATGCTGTATTAAAAACGGGAGAGATCAAGCTTAATCCCTCTAAATTTGATAACACCTACAGACATTGGTTAGAGAATATCCGCGACTGGAATATCTCAAGACAGTTGTGGTGGGGACAACAAATTCCTGCTTACTATTACGATGAGGGTTATGTCGTGGCGAGAACCATTGATGAGGCTATAGAAAAGGCAAATCACAAAGCGGGTGAGTCAGGGATTGAGAAGCGCTATATAGCAGCTGATTTCAAGCAAGACGAAGACGTGCTCGATACTTGGTTTTCTTCTTGGTTATGGCCGATAAGTGTATTCAATGGGATTTTAGATCCAGATAATGAAGAGGTAAATTACTATTACCCTACCTCTGATCTTGTCACCGGTCCAGACATCTTGTTCTTTTGGGTGGCACGGATGATCATCTCGGGTTATGAATATCGAAACACCTTTCCTTTTAAAAACGTATACCTCACCGGATTAGTTCGCGATAAGCAGGGACGAAAGATGTCAAAGTCTCTTGGGAATTCTCCAGATGCTATAGGGCTTATTGATACCTATGGTGCCGATGCGGTAAGAGTAGGGTTATTGTTAAGTTCAGCTGCCGGGAATGATTTGCTTTTTGACGAAGCACTCTGTCAACAAGGAAGAAATTTCGCCAATAAAATTTGGAACGCATTTCGTCTTATCACCTGTTGGGAAGTGGCAGAGCTACCTCAGCCTAAAGCTAATAAGTTGGGGATTGATTGGTTTGAATCACAGTTTAGTCAAACGCTTGAATTTATTGAAGATCAATTTGCCAAATATCGTATTTCAGACGCCTTAATGGCCCTATATAAACTGATATGGGATGATTATTGCTCTTGGCTACTCGAATTAATCAAACCCGCCTATCAACACCCGATTGATCATGAAACCAAAGAACAGGCCTTTGACTTGATGGAGCGATTGCTGGTAGTGCTTCACCCGTTCATGCCCTTCTTGACAGAGGAGCTTTGGCACGAACTCAAAGAGCGAGAGAAGACCGCTTCTATTTGCGTTGCGCAATGGCCTAAATATAAAGCATTCGACAGCTTATTGATGAGTCGTTTTGGGCACACTCAAGAGGTGATTTCTACTTTAAGAACTCTTCGAAAAGAAAAAAATATCAAACCAAAAGAGTTACTTGAGGTATTTACACTTCAATCTGAATCACTTGAATTACTCCCTGAGGTATTAGCTAAGCTCGGATTCACTGAGTCGCTTACTGAGGTCAAAACAGCTCCTGAAAACGCGGTAAGTTTTAGAGTAGGTACTACGGAGTATTATGTGCCACTTGGTAATCAAATTGATGTTGAAGAAGAGCGAGAAAAGCTTCAGAAAGAATTAGCGTACCAAAAAGGCTTTCTCGCTAAGGTGAACCAGAAACTTAAAAACGATCGTTTTATGTCAAGTGCTCCAGAAGCCGTTGTTGCTGTGGAGCGGAAGAAAGCAGAAGATGCCAAAGAGAAAATTCAGGCGATAGAATCGGCATTAGAAAAGCTACGATAATTCTGCCAACACCGTTCTTCCTCCTTGAACCTTTTGACCTACTTCTACTTTTACTTCAGCATCTAAAGGGAGGTATACATCAATGCGGGATCCAAACTTGATGAATCCGGCATCTTTTCCTTGCTCTGCACTGTCTCCTTTTTTGGCGTAATTCACGATACGTCGGGCTAAGGCTCCTGCAATTTGTCTGTAAAGAATTTGCTGGCTGTTTTTATGGCGAATGGCTACGGTAGTACGTTCGTTAAGCGTACTTGATTTCGGATGCCAGGCTACTAAGTACTTTCCGGGGTGATATTGGGAATAAACCACTTCTCCGTCGCAAGGATACCGTGTGACATGCACGTTTAGTGGAGACATAAAAACCGAAATGAGCAGGCGTTCGTCGCCTAAAAATTCGTCCTCAGGAACCTTGATTACTTGGACTACTTTACCGTCTGCTGGAGAGGCAATAGCTTTTTCTCCGTGCTGAGCGCTCCTGCTTGGATTTCTGAAAAATTGTAGCACTAAAACTAAAAATACTGCTCCGAGCGTCACCGTTATATTGCTGAGCCAAGTTGATTCAATGGCTTCTCCGATCCAGAATAATCCTGCAAAAAGTAGTGCAGCAATAAGTATACTAGGGTATCCTTCTTTGTGAAACATTAAAACGAATTAAAAATGTAATACATGCAGAAAAATGTAAATAAAGGGCATTGCGAATATAAGACTGTCTATACGATCCATGATACCTCCGTGACCTGGAATGAGTCGACCACTGTCTTTGAAGTCGTATAAACGCTTCAATTTTGAAATGAGTAAATCTCCAAGGTCAGCCGCAATGCCGATGACTGCACCTAGTGCAAGGGATTGAACCGCAGTTAAACCTAATTCTAGGGTGCGGTTCAGGACGAATGAAGCGATGAGACTGAAAATCAATCCTCCAACATAGCCTTCTAAGCTTTTCTTAGGAGAGATAGAGGTGACTTTAGTTTTTCCGATTAAAGATCCTACTGCGTATGCCATGGTATCGTTCGTCCATAGAACGACTAGTGTGGCAAAACAGAGCCATTGGCCGGAAGAGTAAATTCCATAAAAACTGCTAATTCCCATTGCCATATACACCATCGAATAGATCCACATAAAGTGAGGAATTTGAAAAGACGATTGAAGGCACAATAAGGCGGTGAGCGCAAGAAGCGCTGCGACAACAGCTGTTAGAACAGCAGGTAACATAAGGGTGCCGGCGGCTAATGTGATGATTGCTATTACTATAGACCAAGGAATTGCCTTGGATTGCATACGAGCAAGTTCATAGGCTGAGAGTACAGTTAAGGCTCCAATAAAAAATTGAAAGAGAATAAAATAGGGTGAAAGCACGGTCCCTATAAATAGAAGAACGTAAAGAGCTCCACTGGCAGATCGAAGAATGATAGTATTCATAGACTAATAGTCTTCCAATAACAGCAAATATAGATTCTTCGTTTTTGAGCCGTAATGCATGAAGTCGTCTTGATTTTCTTTTGTGATATGATTGTTTTTAAACGAGGTAATCTTCGTTGGTAGAGGTTGACCCGAGTATCGTTGCTTTATAGATTTCAAGGCGCTTGAAATCGATCTCACGATCTGAGAGGTTTTTGCCAGAATAATCAAATGCTCGGGGAGTTCTTCTTGTTTGATGCTCTTTAACTGACGCGAACACACGAGTACAGATCCTTGATTAGCGATGAGGTGTTCACACTCGGTAAAAAAGATCTTTGAAGCAGCAGGGTTGGTTGTCAATACTAAGTTATTGCCGTACGCCTTAGCAAGATATTCACTAAAGCAAAGAACCTGGTCTGCTCTCCAGTTATTTTCTTCAAGGATTGCCTCTAGATTAGTCGGAATTTCATCTTCTGATGCACAATAGATGAACTTTCCTTTGTTTTTTTTGAATTCTTGAAGAAAGAGCATGTCTATATCTACTTCATTCGTAGATTCTTGCTGAGACTCAGGTACGCCTTGTTTACCATCTTTTGCGGTAGTTCCAAAAAGGCGCTTAAAAAAGTTCATCCGAGCCTGTATCTTTGTTATACGGTTTCTTCTCTAGTCTCTTCGCTGTTTTCAGTATTATGAGGTGATACTATTTCTTCAACTACCTCAAATGGTCTCTTACCGAAGATATGTTCTAAATCGTCTTTAAAGATAACTTCTTTCTCAAGTAATCTATTTGCTAGAGTATTGAGCTTGTCTTTGTGTTCTTTCAAGATCTGAATAGCTCTATGATACTGCTCTTCAATAATTTTTGAAATTTCTTCATCGATCAACTTAGCTGTTACCTCGCTATAAGGTTTGGTGAATCCGTACTCGTTTTGACCTGATGAATCATAGAAAGTTACATTACCTAACTTCTCATTCAGGCCGTAAATGGTCACCATGGCACGTGCCTGTTTGGAAACCTTCTCTAAATCACTTAGCGCTCCAGTTGAAATGGTGTCAAAAATGACCTTTTCAGCTGCCCTTCCACCCATAGTAGCACATATCTCATCTATTAATTGCTCGGGTCTCACAATTTGTCGCTCTTCAGGTAGGTACCAGGCAGCACCTAAAGACTGTCCGCGAGGAACTATTGATACTTTCACAAGTGGTGCCGCGTAACGCAGCATCCAGCTCACAGTCGCGTGCCCTGCTTCGTGAAAGGCGATAGTTTTCTTTTCTTCGGCAGTAATGATTTTATTTTTCTTTTCAAGCCCCCCGACGATGCGGTCTACAGCATCTAAGAAATCTTGTTTGGTTACCGCCTTATGCTCATTTCTTGCTGCGATAAGGGCAGCCTCGTTACATACGTTTGCAATGTCTGCTCCAGAGAATCCTGGTGTTTGACGTGCAAGAAAATCTACATCCAGCGTTTCTGCAGTTTTAATGGGACGCAAGTGAACTTCAAAGATCTCTTTACGCTCATTGAGATCAGGTAGGTCTACATAAATCTGACGGTCAAATCTTCCTGCACGCATAAGCGCCTTGTCAAGAACATCAGCTCTGTTGGTGGCCGCGAGCACAATGACATTCGTGTTGGTTCCGAAACCGTCCATCTCAGTAAGCAATTGATTTAAAGTATTCTCACGTTCGTCGTTTGACCCTGTGAAATTATTCTTTCCTCTGGCTCTACCAATAGCGTCGATTTCGTCGATAAAAATGATAGCCGGAGACTTGTCTTTTGCCTGTTTGAAAAGATCTCTAACCCTTGAAGCCCCCACTCCAACGAACATCTCAACAAAATCTGATCCTGATAGCGAGAAAAAAGGAACACGCGCTTCTCCGGCAACGGCTTTTGCAAGAAGGGTTTTACCCGTACCCGGAGGGCCGACAAGTAAAGCACCTTTTGGGATTTTGCCTCCTAAGGATGTGTATTTGTCTGGATATTTTAGAAACTCAACAATCTCTTGAACCTCTTCTTTGGCACCTTCAAGCCCGGCAACATCTTTGAAAGAGGTACGTGTATCTTTCTTCTCATCAAAAAGCTTGGCTTTTGATTTTCCGATGCTAAAGATTTGTCCTCCTGCACCTCCGCCTCCTGAACCAGACATGCGTCGCATAAGAAAAATCCAAACTCCGATAATAAGTACAAAAGGCAATACAGAAAAGAAGAGTTCGAGTAGATAGTTGTTTTCCTTGTCATAATCTAAGACGGTGTCTAAAGTGTATTCTCTTTTGAGCTCGTTGATTTTATTTTCAAAATTCTGTAGGTCTCCAAAGTCTAATATATATTGTGGTGACAATGTTGCCGTCGGTAGCAGTGGGCTGTCAGACACCTTGCGATGTTCTTCTTTAGATAAGGCTTCTTGCGTAAGAAATACCTTTGCTTGTCTCGTATTGGTGATGATGACGACTTTTTCCACATCACCTTGCTTCATAAAGTCTTCTAGCTGTGAGGTGGTGGTTTTCTCAGTGCTATTAAAGGCTAGGCCTCCAAATAGGTTCACAGCGATAAAAATCAAAATACCGGCATAAAATATCCAGCCGTATTTTGAGGGTTTCTTGGTATTATTCTTGCTCATAATTCAATTTTTTAGAGGGCTCAATTTTAAGAGAATGATCTCTCAATGGTTGTGAGCTTGGCGTCTCCCCATAAACCCTCGATGTCATAACGCTCACGGATGGGGCGCTGAAAAACATGAACGACCACGTTTACGTAATCCATTAAAACCCATTCAGAGTTGTCTGTTCCTTCAACATGCCACGGCTTTGTTTTTATGGCCCTACTCACCTTCTTTTGAACAGATGAAACAATGGCGTTTACATGGGTATTTGAGGTACCATTGCAGATAATGAAGAAATCGCAGACTGTATTTTCAATATCACGAAGATCTAAGAGGTTGATCTCTACACCTTTAACATCTTCTATGCCGTCAATGATGAGGGCGATGAGTTCGTCTGACGGCTGTTTGTTTTCTTGCATTAAACCGGTTTAGATTCGCTTGATAAAATTAGCTTATTTTGCACTGCTTCGTTACTGATTCTTGTAATTACTCCCTTAAAGATATTTTTAAATGACAATAATCAAACTAGATGCCACACCTTCGACGAATACTTATTTGTCAGCATTGTGGCGTCAGGGTATTTTTCAGCCACCGGTTGCGGTTTATACTATGGATCAAACGGCAGGCCGCGGACGGCGAGGAGAGGTTTGGCAAAGTGAAGTAGGTAAAAACCTGACAATCAGTTTTTTAATACCTGATCCAACTATCCAATTTTCACACTCATTTGCCGTTATTGTTCAAGTGTCATTACTTATTCACCAATGGTTACAGCAACTTCAGGTCCCCAATTTGAAGATTAAATGGCCAAACGACATAATGGCAGGTTCTAAAAAAATTTGTGGAATCTTGGTAGAGCGTGCCTTGCTAGGAGCTTCAGCAAGTCCATTTATTGTTGGTGTTGGCATCAATCTCAATCAAGAGCATTTTAATGCGCTCGATCACGCCACTTCTGTAGTGAATGAAATCGGAAAATGCCTAGATATTGATGAAATGGCTCGCAGTCTTTCTGCGCTTGTAGAGAAAAGGTTCTCTGAACCCCTAGACTTAAATGTCAACCAGTACTCAAGGCTTATTCAACGTTTCGAATCGCATTTGTATCAAATGGGTGAACGTTGTTGTGTAGCCATTCAGGATAGTTCTTTTCAAAATGTCACTATTCTCGGAGTGAATGAAGACGGAAGGCTGCGAGTAAGAAATCCTCAAGGAGAGGTACTATTATTAGACAGTGCTGAAACGCACTTTGATTATGCTGCGAAATGTTGAACGGTCTTTTGGGCTAAGGTCTCGATGAAGTTGGTCAATGGGGTTTTGATCATCATGCTTATCATGGGGTTGAAAGATCCGCTAAATCTAAGACTTAGGGTTGACTCATCTTCTGTACCCCCAATAAGGCCTTCAAGTTCAAAAGGAAACTGATTATTGGTAGAGCCCAAAACAATTTTATTTACAGGCTGGCGCTCAGTGAATTTTAATACAATTTCGGGCATCCCTTTCAGCGCAAACTTAAACGCGTCATCGTCAATAACCTTGAAGATGCTGATGTTCTCGGGCATTATGGCTTCAAAGTTTTCAACCTTTGAAAGGAAGTCGAACAAGGTCGTTTTAGAGGTCGAGATCGTGAGTTGATTCGTTGAAATTTCCATAGCTGTTTACTTTAAGGCTTTAAGAATAGAGCCATTCCTTGGGGTTTGACCTCCATTTTGCCAATAGTTCTAATTGATCAGACGTGATGAGTTCATGAGATTCGGCATACTTTATGAGATGCTGATAGTCACTAAGCGTAACCACGCTGAGATCATTCGTTTCAAATAGCGATTGCGCATTTTCAAAGTTGTAAGTGAATATAGCCGCCATCCCTTTTATGATCGCGCCTCCTTCTTCCAAAGCTTGAACCGCCTTAAAGCTGCTTCCTCCTGTTGAAATTAAATCTTCGACTACCACAACCTTTTGTCCTTTCTCGAGTCGGCCTTCAATTTGATTCATCCTCCCATGACCTTTTGGTTCTGGTCGAACATAGATAAAAGGTAGACCCATGGCTTCAGCAACCAAAATACCCATGCCAATGGCTCCTGTAGCCACCCCAGCAATCACTTCAGGAGTGCCAAATTGTTGTTCAATTTTTCGCACGAATTCTTGACGCAGATAATTTCTTACAGCCGGATAAGAAAGCGATAAACGATTGTCGCAGTAGATCGGAGACTTTATTCCTGAGGCCCAGGTAAACGGAGTTTCAGGATTCAGTTGAATTGCCTTTATTTGTAAGAGAAGTTCTGCTGTTTTAAAGGCTGTTTCTTTGTCCAAAATCATAAGCGCGAATGTACGAAGTTTTCGTAAATGAGAATCGAATCGTTCTTCTTTCACACGGCTGTGAACAGCACAAAAAAACGAAGCAAATCGATTCAAAAAGGGCCTTGCGTAAACTGGTGAGTTCGCTACTAGTTAAGCAGAAAAAGAACCCTATTTACCTACGGTTTTCTGAGGCTAAAGATCCTCTACTGCTATTCAAAAAATCTTTTAAAGAGGTAATTGCTGCTGGCGGCCTCGTGCGGAACAAAAAACATGAGGTTTTATTTATCTATCGAAACAATAAATGGGACCTTCCCAAGGGTAAGGTTGAAAAGAATGAGGGACTTGAAGACGCAGCCGTAAGAGAGGTGTGTGAAGAGACGGGTCTGCCTGAAGTGATGCTTGGACCTCAGAGGGCGATCACCTATCATATTTTTAGGCGCCGAGGAAAGGTGCTCTTGAAAACGACTTTTTGGTATGAAATGCGATCAGATTTTAAGGGTAAACTTGAGCCTCAGTTAGACGAGGGAATCACTGAGGTGGTGTGGCTAGGAGACGTAGAGCAGCGCGTTGCCTTGCGCCATTCCTACAAGAATATTGTAGGGCTCTTTAGCAGCCAAGATTAGCAATAGCTTCACTTACCGTGGTGGGGACCAGCGCACTAATGTCTCCTTTATGCTTTAATACATCTCGTACAATAGAAGAACTAATAAAAGCTTTGTCGGAGGCAGTCAATAAGAAAACCGTCTCAATTTTCGAAAGCGTTCTGTTGGTGTGTGCAATGGCCTTTTCAAATTCAAAATCGGCAGGATTTCTTAGACCTCTTAAGATGAATTGTGCATCAATCGACTTACAGTAATCAACGGTTAGTCCTGAATAGATAGTGATTTCAATGCGCGGCTCATTTTTAAATGTTTTTTGCAAAAATTGTAGACGCTCCGCAATACTAAAACGATACGATTTATCACTGTTATCACCGATGGCTACCACCAGATGGTCGAACAACTGCAAGCCGCGTTGGATAATGTCGTAATGCCCTAGGGTTAAAGGATCAAAAGAACCGGGAAAAATAGCCTTATTCATGGCCGAAAGGTACAAATTAATGTCTGAGCGCCCCGTAAATCATTGACTCGAAAAGCGCTGCTAGAGTACTTCCGTGAGCTTCTATCTGCTGAGGAATAAGACTTTTTTTCGTCAGACCAGGCGTGGTGTTGATCTCTAAAAGGTGTGGAATTCCATCAACCAAAATAAACTCTGAACGCGAGACACCTTGAAGTCCTAAATGATGATGAAGCTTAATAGCCATCTCATTTGCAGCGTCGATCATTGGTTGAGGAAGAGGGGCAGGGGTAATCTCTCTTGAGGCGCCTTGATATTTTGCTTCATAATCGAAGAACACATTGTCAGTTTCAATGAGCGTTGCGGGTAATGCTTCGAGTTTATCACTGAGTCTTACTACTCCGATGGTGATCTCTGGACCCACTAAGGCTTCTTCAATTAAAATCTCGTTATCGACTGCTGCCACGCGTTTTATGGCCTTGGGCAGTGCTTCAGCCACGTCTATCTTTTCAATACCAAAGCTGCTTCCAGAGCGATTGGCCTTTACGAAGACGGGTAATTTTAGTTTTTCGGCGACTTTTGAATAATCTATTGAGTTTTGATAATAAATCGCTTGAGATTTTGCCGTAGGTATACCAAGCTCTCGAGCGATACACAATAAGTCGCGTTTATTGAAACTTAGGGCCGAAGAGTAATGGTCGCTTGCGGTCTGCTTGATATGCAATAGTTCAAAGTATGCCGCAAGTAGACCATCTTCTCCGGGTGATCCGTGGATAGCGTTGAACACCACGTCAAAGTGAACGACAGTTTCATTTAACTGCAGGCTAAAATCACGTTTGTCGATGGGATAGCGTTTATTCTCAAGAATGCAGTCCCACGAGGTTTCAGCGATGTCGATCGGAAAGACCTCATAGATTTTTGGATCGAGATGCTCACAGACATTTGCTCCACTTAAAAGAGAAATCTCACGTTCTTCAGAGAAACCGCCCATTACTACGGCAACTTTTAAGCGCTTTTGTGATGCATCCATTCGAATTGATCTTGTGGGCTGAAAAGTACTAAAAATCGCCCCTTTTTCTATCTTTGGTCCTTGAAAGTTAAGCTATGAAGAGGTTCTTCTCTTTTTTTATTTCCAAGATTTTTTTCGTTCAGTTGGTTATCGCTGCAGGTTTACTATTTGTGTTGATTACTGTAACCGGATGGGTTTTGGCCTTTTTTACCGAGCACAATACCGAGGTTAAGGTTCCTGATTTGACGGGCAAGAGCGTAGTAGAAGCCTCTGATGTTTTGAAGACGTTAGGGTTGAGGGTAGAGATTTACGACACCATAGCCTACAGTGATGCTTTCGCACCCTTTGCCGTTCGAGAGCAGAATCCGGCTGTGGGTAAGGCAGTTAAGCCTAACCGCAAGGTGTATATTGTGCTCAATCGAGGTGAATACGATAAAATAGCGCTACCAGAAGTGATTCAATTCACCGAGCGAAATGCGAGGATAAAACTGAATTCAGCAGGCTTAAAGGTAAGAGACTCATCAACCTATATAGATGCCATCGGAAAGAACATGGTCTATGGGGTTCAACTCGGAGACTCTTTAGTTCGAGCGGGGACTTTAATCGATCAGAAAGCGATTGTAGTGTTAGTGCTTGGGAACGGAAAGGATAGTATCCAATGAGCGGGCTAAACGATGATTTGGTAGAGGATCAGTTGGACGCTGAAACGCTTCACGAACATTACGTCTTTTCAGCGGCCAAGGGGCAAGAGCCTTTGCGCGTCGATCTCTTCTTGATGAATTTCATTGAAAATGCGACTCGTTCTAAGATTCAGGCGGCTGCTAAAAATGGTAATATCTGGGTAAACGATGCTCCTGTTAAACAAAATTATAAAGTCAAGCCAGACGATGTGGTGCGCGTTCTCTTTGAGCATCCACCCTATGAAAATCTACTGGTAGCCGAAGATATCCCTCTGGAAATCATTTATGAGGATGAGGATGTGGTGGTAGTTAATAAGCCCGCTGGTATGGTTGTACATCCGGGGCATGGTAATTACTCAGGAACATTACTCAATGCCTTGTTACATCACTTTAAAGATTTACCGCTAAACTACGACGATCGCCCTGGTCTGGTGCATCGCATCGATAAAGACACCTCGGGTTTGTTGGTGATCGCCAAGACGGCAAACGCCTTGATTCACCTTACGCGGCAATTTGCTGAGAAGACCTCTAAGCGTGAATATGTGGCGCTGGTTTGGGGTTCGTTTGAAGAAGAGCGCGGTACCATTGTGGGGCATATTGGACGAAGTTTTAAGAACCGTCTTCAGATGGATGTTTTTGAGGATGGAGCTCACGGAAAACCGGCGGTAACTCACTACGAGGTGATAGAATCTTTTCGCTATGTAAGTCTAGTTAAGTGCGTACTTGAAACCGGTCGCACTCATCAGATTAGAGCACATATGAAGCACATAGGGCATCCGCTATTTAATGACGAACGTTACGGTGGAAATGCCATTTTGAAGGGCACTACTTTTACCAAATACAAGCAGTTCGTCGACAATTGCTTTAAGCTTTTACCTCGGCAAGCATTGCACGCTAAGACGCTTGGTTTTGAGCATCCGACTTCTGGAAAATGCTTAACTTTTGAGACCGATATTCCTAATGATATGAGCGCCTGTATTGAAAAATGGCGGGCCTACTCAACTCTTTAAAAAGTGCTATGAAAATTTTACTCTCACCGGCAAAAACTCTAGACTTCGAGTCTGAGATTCCTAACTTGACTTTTACCGAACCTCAGTTTTTAGAACATACGGTTAAGGTTCAAAGAGAACTCAAAAAGCTTAAAGCTCCTCAACTTCAAAAGTTGATGCATATTTCTCTAGACTTGGCCACGTTGAACGTTCAGAGAAACCAGTCTTTTTCATTGACGACCACTGCTGAAAATTCCCGTCCTGCAGCCTATGCTTTTGATGGAGATGTCTATAAGGGGCTTGACGTTCATAGCTTGAATTTATCTAAATCTCGAGATTTGCAGGATAGAGTGAGAATACTTTCAGGATTGTACGGTATGCTTCGACCGCTAGATAAGATTCAACCTTATCGCTTAGAAATGGGAACCTCACTGGCTATCGGAAAAGCTTCCTCTCTCTATGAATTTTGGAAGAAGTCTCTCACCGACGCCTTTAGAAATGAATTAAATCCCGATGAGTTGGTGGTGAACTTGGCCAGTAAAGAATACAGCAAGGTTATCGATTTTAAGACGCTTGATCAAGCTGTTATACATCCTGAATTCAAAGATTTTAAAAATGGATCTTTTAAGATCATATCATTTTATGCCAAGCGCATGCGCGGTGTTATGGCCCGATATTTAGTCGAAGAACAGCAGCCAGACCTTGAAAGCATCAAGAACTTTGAGGCAGAGGGGTACCGTTTCGATGCGACTCAGACCAAGGATGACTTAAAGCCGGTATTTACGCGTTAGTCGAAAGATTTTCTCTAAGCATTTTATTCAAAACAAAGGCGAGATACACAAAAGGTGATCCGTGCAACACCAGATCGAAGTAATCCATGGGTTGCATTCCAACGGCTCCACCCATGACCCAGCGAACTTTCCCCACAATATGAGGCTCAGCCGAGAAGGGCAATAAACCCGGAACTACACAGAACAGAAGTGCATTTAGAAGTTGACTTTTGTATTTTTTAAACATGCGATGGTTTTAATGAATGTATAAAGTGCGCTATCTGATCTACCCCCTGTTGTTTAAGGTGGCGGATGAAGGCCGACCCGATAATCGCTCCCTTGCTGAAAGCAGTAGCTTGCTGAAAAGTATCGGCATCTGCAATACCGAATCCAACCACGGTTGGAACCTTGAGGTTCATGTCTGCTATCCGTTTAAAATAGGCTCTGTTCTCATCGCTAAAACCGTTGACCTTTCCAGTGGTACTTGCAGAGCTCACCATGTAGATAAAGGTACTGCTAGCAACTTCTATGGCACGTATGCGCTCATCAGAGGTTTGCGGGGTGATTAAGAAAATCATAGACAATCCATAGCGTTCGAAGATCACTTGATATTCTCGTTGATATATTTCTAAGGGGAGGTCGGGTAAAATGACACCGTCGATTCCGACTGCTTGGCATTTTTGACAAAAGGCCTCTACTCCGTACTGCAGCACAGGATTAAAATAGCCCATTACAATCAGTGGAATATGTATGTGCTCACGAATACCTTCTAGTTGCTTAAAAAGCACCTCAGTTGACATGCCATTTTCAAGAGCAGTAGTTGAACTCTCTTGTATGGTGGGGCCGTCAGCGAGAGGATCGCTGAAGGGTAATCCCACTTCAATCATGTCTACACCGGATGCTTGAAGGCGTTTTAAGACTTCAACTGTATCGTTAAGCTGCGGGTAGCCCGCAGTGGCATAAATCGATAATATAGCCTCTTTGTGCTTTAGCGTATTTTGAATCCGCGTCATAGTTCGAAATAGTCAATATAGGTTTGTAAGTCTTTGTCTCCTCTTCCAGATAGGTTGACCACTACAACTTCATCTGCTTTACACTTTAAGGTTTCAAATACGGCTAGGGCATGAGAAGTCTCAATAGCCGGGATGATACCTTCGAGTGCTGCCAGTTCGCGTCCGGCCTCCATAGCCTTTTCATCGGTTATAGAGATGAATTGAGCTCTTTTTGAAGTAAATAAATGGGCATGCATTGGGCCAACTCCAGGATAATCTAATCCCGCAGAAATAGAATAAGGCTCAGTGATCTGACCGTCTTGTGTTTGCATGAGTAGTGTCTTGCTTCCATGAATAATACCGACCTTACCTAAGGCTGAAGTGGCCGCGCTGTGTCCTGAATTAACACCTTTACCTGCTGCCTCGACGGCTATGAGTTTGACTTCAGGACGGTCGAGGTAATGGTAGTATATGCCTGCCGCATTGCTCCCGCCGCCGACACAAGCAATCACATAATCGGGGAGCTCTCTACCTTCTTTATCCATCAGTTGACCGCCAATTTCTTCTGAGATTACAGATTGAAACCGTGCAACCATATCGGGGTACGGATGTGGACCTACCACCGATCCGATGATGTAGTGTGTATCCACAGGATTGTTAATCCAATCTCGTATGGCCTCGTTTGTGGCGTCTTTTAAGGTCTTGCTTCCAGACTCAGCCGCTCGAACCGTGGCTCCAAGCAATTTCATTCGTGCGACGTTCGGAGCTTGTCTTTTAATGTCTAGTGCTCCCATATATACCACGCATTCGATACCCATGAGGGCGCATACTGTGGCGGTGGCCACACCGTGTTGTCCGGCACCAGTTTCGGCAATGATCCGCTTTTTCCCAAGCGCTTTGGCAAGTAAGATTTGCCCTATAGTGTTATTCACTTTGTGGGCACCTGTGTGGCAGAGGTCTTCTCGTTTGAGATAAATCTTTGTTTGGTATTTTTCTGAGAGCCGTGAGGCATAAAACAGGGGAGTAGGACGCCCCACATAATCTTTAAGCAAGGCTTTGAACTCCTTCTGAAATTCAGGTCTAGAGGTTATTTCTAAATAACTCTTTCGCAGTTCTTCGGTATTCGGATACAACATTTCGGGTATAAATGCTCCTCCGAATTCACCATAAAATCCTTGTTCATCTGCGTGATAACTCCGTTGTTTCATAGCGCCTTTATTTGAGTGATGAAGTTAGCTAGTTTTACCAAGTCCTTTTCCCCTGGACGAATTTCGAATTTACTGTTGAGGTCAATCCCAACACATTTTTTGGAATAGGACGTCTGTATGAATGCCTTAATATCGGCTATAGATTCAGGACCAATTCCCCCTGAGAGTAAATAGTCTGTTGATCCTTTATAGGCCTCAAGGAGGCTCCAATTAAAGGTAGTACCATTGCCTCCTGGCAATTTTCCGCGTGTGTCAAATACGTAGCAATCAATGACCGAATCAAAAGGTTGGGTGCTTTCAAAATCAAAATTTTCATCTATTGCAAAGGCCTTCCAAACGGCGCCATCAAATCTTGATCGAAGAGTGGCACAAAAGTCGGGAGTTTCAGCTCCGTGTAGCTGAACAACATCTAATGCATACTTCTCGCAGCGACTTTGTATTTCATTAATCGTCTGATCAACAAAGACTCCTACGCGTTTGGCATTAAGCGGTTGCTCTTTGAAAAGTTGAGCTGTTTCTTCAGTGAGGTAGCGGCTTGAGCCTTCCCAAATAATATGACCGATGTAATCCACTCCGAGCTCATCTAATTCACAGGCTTGGTTAAGTATACCACAGACTTTGATTTTGAGATCTGCGCTCATGCGAAAAGGGTGTTTAACTGTTGAAGCGTAGCTGATGGATCGACCTCTTTCATCAAATATTCTCCTATTAAAAAGCCTTTGAATCCTAGATGGTGCAGTTTTTGGATGTCATCAAATGATTGCAATCCGCTCTCCGCCACCGGTATTTGATCGTTGGGTATAAGTGGTAATAATGATGCGCCAAGATTGAGATCTACCTTGAATGTTTTAAGATCGCGATGATTCACTCCAAGTAGGTCTACATTATTTATTCCTTTTTCTTCGAGCTCTATCTTGCTATGAACCTCTAATAGCACTTCAAGACCTAGCTGATGTGCTAAGTCGGTCAATCCTTCAATTTGCTGACGTGAAAGCACTGCGGCAATGAGAAGAATCAGATCAGCTCCATAGGCTTTTGCTTCATACACTTGATAGGGGTCATAAATGAAGTCTTTTCTCAATAGAGGCCTCTTTGTTGCAGTTCTTGCGATGAGCAGATCGTCTAGACTACCACCGAAATAAACGGTGTCTGTCAAAATAGACATCACTGCCGCGCCACCATTATCGTAGAGTTGCACGACCTCTTGCACCTTCGATTGAGGTTGAATGCTGGGCTTGGACGGTGATTTACGCTTGTGCTCTGCTATGATACCTCCCTGAGCCAAGGCTTCCCTTGCAGAAACCGTTGAGCGCTTAAAGAGATGAAATTCTTTAAGTATCTCAACAGGCACTGCCTCTTTTTTTGCGCTTACCTCTACGGCCTTTTGTTGCATGATTAGTTCGAGTATGTTCATGAGGCCGATACAGTTTTAAGCGTGTTAAAGGCTTGGAGCCCTTTTTGGTTGAACAACGAATCCTTGGCTTTTTCGAGCGCCAATTCTAAAGTTGAGGATTGAGCTACGGCTATAGCCAAGGCGGCATTCGCTAGCACCACTTTGTGCTGCTCGTCGGTTCCCTTTCCTTCAAGCACCTTCATGAAGATTTCGGCTGATGCGCTCACGTCGCTTCCCCCTTTAATGGTGTCAGGATGGAGTTGTTCGAAGCCAAAATGCCCGGCATTTAAGAGTCGCTCACCTTGAGGAGTGATGAGCTTTGCTTTGCCTGTAAGAGAGACTTCGTCATATCCGTCTAGAGCATGCACGATGCCATACTGAATTTGTGTTTGCTGAAAGCGGTAGGCGTATAGGCGAGCGAGCTCTAGATTGAACACTCCGACCATTTGCTTTTTAACCATGCCAGGATTCACCAAAGGCCCTAACATGTTGAAGAACGTTTTGACTCCTAAAGCACGTCTAATGGGAGCAACTGCCTTCATGGCCGGATGAAAAAGAGGTGCATGAAAAATGCAGATTCCAGCTTTTTCTATACATCTCTGGTGGACATTAGCGTCGTTGGTAAAGGTGATTCCTAAGTGTTCCATCACGTTGCTGCTTCCGCAACTAGAGCTCACTCCGTAGTTACCGTGCTTCGCTACAGGAATCCCCGCGCCTGCAGTTACAAAAGAGGCTAATGTCGATATGTTAAAGGTGTCCTTTTGATCTCCTCCTGTTCCGCACAAATCAATGGGATCAAAATCACTGACATCTACAGCGATGCAAAGTGATTGAAGTGCTTCTTGGAATCCGGCTAGCTCGTCTACGGTAATGCTGCGCATCATGAATATGGTCATGAAGGCGGCCACTTGATGAGAATCGTATTTGCCTTCAGAAATTTCTATAAGTATTTGCTTGGCTTCCTCCTTGTTGAGGCTCTCGTGTGCAATAAGTCGATTCAGAAGTGCTTTCATGAGCTTAACCAGTTCTTAATGAGTTCTAAGCCCTTTGGGGTAAGTACAGATTCAGGATGGAACTGAACGCCGGTAAAGGGTAAGTGTTGATGTTCAAATGACATTATGGTGCCACTCTCGTCTGTTGCCGTCGCCTCAAGCGGCAGGTTTTCAAGGCCTGAAACCACCCAAGAATGGTATCTGCCGACAGTGAGTTGTGGTTCTAGGCCTTTATACAAAGGGCTTTCAGTTTCCACTGTAATTGCTGAGCTAAGGCCGTGATACACCTGATCGAGATTGGTGAGTTTTGCTCCGAACGACTGAGCTATGGCTTGATGACCTAGACAAACCCCTAGTATTGGAAGGGGCTTTTCAAGTCTCTTTATAAAATCTATGGCCTCGAGTAGCTTTCCGGCTTCTTCCGGAATCCCAGGGCCAGGCGATAGTACCACACGATCAAATGAGCTGATCAAATTGAGCTCGAATTGATCATTGCGAACCACTGTAGTTTCGCAGCCCAATATGTTCAGGTAATGAACAATGTTGTAGACAAAACTGTCGTAATTGTCGATGATTAAGATGCGTTGGCGAGGCGTCATAGGGTTTCTGCTAATTCAAGCGCTTTCTGTAGCGCCCCGAGTTTGTTATAGGTTTCCTGAAGCTCGCTTTCTTCTGATGAAGAAGCCACGATTCCTGCGCCGGCCTGATAATATAAGGTGCTTTGATGGCTTAAGAACGAACGGATTAGTATAGCGTGGTTGTAATTATCATTGAAGTCGAATATTCCGATGGCACCTCCGTAATACCCTCTTTTAGTGGGTTCATAGCGCTCTATAAGTTTTAAGGCCATAGGTTTTGGCGCTCCACTTAGTGTTCCGGCCGGAAAGGTGTCTGCCATTAGTTGTAATGAAGAAACGTTCGGTTGCTTCTTGGCGATAACTTTAGAAACCAAATGGATCACATGCGAGAAATATTGCACCTCTCTATAGGTTTTGACCTCTATTTCTGTACCATTGCGACTGAGATCGTTGCGCGCCAAGTCTACGAGCATAACGTGTTCTGCATTTTCTTTCTCGTCTTCAGAGAGTCTCTTGGCTAATGCAGCATCTTGCTCATCATTACCTGTGCGCCTGTAGGTTCCGGCGATGGGATGAATTTCGGCTCTTCCGTTCTGTACAATCAATTGGGCCTCAGGTGAAGATCCGAATAGTTTAAAATCGGTGTAATCAAAATAGAACAGATAGGGGCTAGGGTTAATGGAACGCAAGGCCCGATACACATTGAATTCGTCTCCTTTGAATCGCTGCTCGGTTCTTCTAGAGAGCACCAGTTGAAAAACATCTCCCCTCTGGCAGTGCTCTTTGGCTTTGGTTACAAGCGACTTGAATCCGTCGTCTGTCATGTTGTAGGTGGTTGCCCCTTCGTTAGTGTAACTGAAGATGCTGAACTGTGCCTCTCGAAGTATCTTTTCTAAACGATCGAGGTTGTTGTTTTTGTCGAAACTGTGACAGAATAGGTAGGCTTCGTTTTTAAAGTGATCAATGGCGATGATATTTTGAAATAGCGTGTAATGCATTTCTGGAATCTCTACCCCTGGTTTGTTAGGATCGAGCTCGACCGATTCAAAATACTGGACCGCGTCGTAACTGGTATACCCGAAAAGACCATTACTCACAAATTTAAAATCAAGCGTATCGGTCTCAAATTGCGCGCTAAAACCTTGAATGGCGCTTATCAATTCTTTGGTGGTGCTAAGAGTGAGCTGCTCAATGCGATCGTTAGGATAAAAGGCGGTAAAATTGCCTTTTTCAATTTTAAACGAGGCGAGTGGGTTACAACAGATGTAAGAGAAACTGTTCTCACTAGTGTGGTAGTCGCTACTTTCTAACAGAAAGCTTCCTTCGAATTGATCGCGTAGTTTGAGATAGATACTGACAGGGGTCAGTGTGTCTGCTACAATTTTTTTGTACTGGGTATGAAGTTTGTATTGCATGGCTTCAAAATAAAAAGAGCCCGTCGTGATGACAGGCTCTCCAATTTTTATAAATACCGTTTCATCACCTATTGCTGAGCAAGGGCGACCACCATAGTTGAGAAACGTTTTTTCTTTTCATCGTGGTCAAAGATACAATATGCACTTAAAGATTTAAAAAAGATTTTGACAAAACTCTAAAGGCGAACAAAAAGGTCTTCATGCGCCACCCTTACCTTAGGAAGATGCTGTGTTTTATCCTCAGTTGAGCGGTACCCTAAGGCTAAAAACGCAGTAACCTTTAATCCCACAGGTAATTGAAGTAGTGCATTTGCTTTTTCGATATCAAACCCTTCTAAGGCACAGCTATCAACCTTTAATTCAGCGGCAGCCTGTAGTGCGTTTCCAAGAGCCAAATACATCTGCTTTTCGGCCCAATGAGATTTTTCGTTATTTGTCCAGCTTCCGAATAACGTATTTAGAAAAGTGGCGTATCCCTCGATTTTCTCGGGTTCTAGATTACGGATTTCACGCACGAGTTGGGCGAAGCGATCTATGAGCTCTTCTGAAAAGGTCTCTAGATGAGCGAAGGCTAAGAGGTGAGAGGCATCTGTGAATTGAGACTGACCGAATCCAGCTTCTCTGAGCGCTTCTCTCAATTTGGTGTTTTCAATGGCTAGAACTTTAAAGGGTTGTAAGCCATAAGAAGTAGGTGTGAGCCTTATGGCTTCTAAAATCAAGTCTAAATCCTCTGGGCTTACCCTTTTGTCGGGGTCAAATTTTTTTGTCGCATAGCGCCAGTGACGCGAGGATAGAAATTCTTCTTTTTTCATTGCGTAATTTTGAATCAAAGGTATTCATTAAAAACGCGTTAATTTTCAATCTCATGAAGGGGGCTTTAAACTCTTATTCTAGCTTAAGAAAGGCTGGATTTCTTTTTGTTGTTTTTGTTTTCTCTAATTGCGGTTTAAGCGAGAAGACTGCAGATCGATTTGTCACCATGGATACGGATGCCCTAATTGAAAAGGTTTCGCAAGAACCTGACGCTAAAGTAAAGGTGTATAATTTTTGGGCCAGTTGGTGTACCCCTTGTCTTAAAGAGATCCCTGAGTTCGAGGCCTTTGCAGAAGCGCATACCTCTGAGGTAGAGCTTGTATTTGTGAGCCTTGATCGAAAAAAGGTATGGGATACTGCCGTGCCTGAAGCGGCCGACGAACTCGAAATGACTCAGCCTATTTGGTTGATTGATCAGGGATTGGATTTTGAATGGCGGTATCAGATTGATGAAGGTTGGGTGATACCTGCCATTCCGGCTACCTTAATTACGTATAAGTCACATCGTAAATTCTTCATGAAACCTTTGGAGCGAAAAGAACTTGAAGAAGCGTTACTTCAGTTACAATCTTTATAGAACTCACCGCATTATATTTAACAAAAATTATTCAAAAATGGATTTGACTCAAGAACAATGGAAAGAAAAATTAGTTGCTACTTCAAATGCAGTTATACTTGATGTGCGTACTGCTCAAGAGGTAGCTGACGGAAAGATCAAAGGCGCGATTAACCATGATATCTTCAATCCTCAGACATTTATGCAGGCAATTGATTCATTTGATCCTGATGCGTCATATTTTGTGTATTGCCGTTCAGGTAATAGATCTGGTCAAGCGTGTGCTATCCTCCGCTCTAAAGGCATCGAGAATGCCTATAATCTTACGGGTGGTGTGATGAGCTGGGACGGTCCATTGGTATAATTTGATATATGCGCACTTCGTTTCAGCGTTTACTTCATTTTCTTCAGTTTTGGGGGTTTCGCGTCTGCCAACGTATCGGAGACTCATGGGGAATCCGTCCTAGGGTCGTTCGGTTGAGTTTTGTGTATTTAACCTTCATCACATTGGGATTTGGTTTTGCGCTCTATGTTTTTCTCGCATTTTGGATGCGGATTAAGGATTTAATCTACACCAAAAGATCTTCCGTTTTTGACCTCTAGCTAAAAAGCTGTTACTCAATTGCATTAGGGAAAGTTTTCTTTGTTAAGTGACGCATTCGTTGCTAAAATGTAAAATTTTTAGCATCTTCAGCGCTTCTTACATTGATATTCACCTATTCCCGCATTCATGAAGTACACTTTATCTCTACTCGCCTTAATCAGTACAAATCTAACCTCTCTCAACGCTCAGGAAAAGGGGCTTGATCAGCGAATAGATGAGGCCTTCAAACCTATTTCTGACGCCGTAACTAATGCTATATTTTTTGAGATTTATGGGACGCCATTTGTACTTATTCTTCTCGTAGGTAGTGCACTTTTCTTCACTCTATATTTTAAATTCCCGAACATTCGTTATTTCGGAACAGCTATTAATGTGGTTCGCGGTAAATACGATGAGCTTGAGGCGCACAAGGCAGAAATGGCCGAATTGAATATTGTTGATGGCGACGTTATTGGGACCATTAAAGACGAGTCGAAAGAAGGTGAGGTCAGTCATTTTCAGGCACTTGCAACCGCGGTTTCAGGAACGGTAGGGAACGGAAATATTGCGGGAGTTGCCTTGGCAATAGCACTCGGAGGTCCTGGAGCGACCTTTTGGATGGTTGTCTGCGGATTGCTCGGTATGTCAACTAAATTTGTCGAATGTACTCTTGGAGTTCAATATAGAGACGTTGACGATAATGGAGTAGTATATGGTGGACCCATGTACTTTTTGCGCAAGGGATTAGCTTCTAAAGGATTTGCCAATTTGGGTAAGGTGGTAGCGGTCCTATTTGCCATCTTTTGTATAGGTGGTTCGTTTGGAGGAGGAAACGCTGCACAGTCAAATCAAGCAACGATTGTCATCAAGGATCTATTAGGTCTCGAGAGCACAATGGCAGGTACCTTAATTGGAGTTACTATTGCTGTTTTGGTAGGAATCATTATCATAGGTGGAATCAAGCGAATCGCCTCAGTTACCGAAAAAGTGGTTCCACTAATGGCGGTGCTTTATGTACTCGCATGTGTGTATATCATTGGCTCTAACTTCTCTTTTGTCGATGATGCTTTTGGTCAAATTTTCGCTCAGGCTTTTGAGCCAAAAGCGGCAGGTGTTGGTGGAGTGATTGGGGTATTGCTTATTGGGTTCAGAAGAGCTGCCTTTTCTAATGAAGCAGGAGCAGGATCTGCTTCAATTGCTCACTCGGCTGTAAAAACCAAATACTCAGCTTCAGAAGGATTAGTGGCTTTATTAGAGCCTTTTATTGATACGGTTGTAATCTGCACAATGACAGCTCTAGTGATTGTTATTTTCAACATGGGAGGTCTATTTGACTATGGAGGTGATGGTAGTGGTGTGGTTTATATAGATGGTTTGCCTTACGAAGGAGCTGGTATAACCTCTCAGGCTTTTGCAAACTACATTCCTTTTTCAGACATCTTTTTAACGATTGCTGTAGTGCTATTTGCCGTGTCTACGATGATCTCTTGGTCTTACTATGGACTTCAAGCATGGAAGTTCTTGTTTGGAAGAGGAATAGTTATGGATCTCACCTATAAAATTTTATTCCTTGTTTTCATAGTGGTCGGGGCAGCGGCGAGCATGGACTCGATTTGGGCCTTCTCAGATGCGATGATCTTTGCCATGGTGTTCCCTAATATGGTAGGACTTTACTTCTTGTTCCCAGAAGTTCAAAAGCAATTAAAACGCTACTTAAAAGCGATTAAGGTAACGCAATAACATGTCAAACAAACCTCTGTTTTTCGTTTTAAGTAGAGAACGAATGGGGGGCTCGATTACACTGTTTGCTTTGTGCATGTTTAAAATTATGGAGCCAAGCGTGTATCGTTTAATTCAAGCGAAATACCAGCGACCGGTACAATGGATCCAAACGGGTGCTAATGAACCTTTTTTAAAAGGCCGGCATTCCTTTCAAAATCGATCTTTTGCCGCAGCAGAGGCATCAATGAATGAATCCTCACCAATTACCTTAACTTCAAAAACTCAACTGGGCGATATCAATCGTGTGGACACGAATGTTCTAAAATGCATCAGCGGCATTGGAAGTTTGTTGGCAAACCGTATCGTTAAATTGAGGTCTTATCACGGGTTTTATGTTCATATGGACCAATTAAAAGATGTATACCTCTTGCCAGATTCTGTTTATCTTAAATTCTATAAACAATTTACTTTAGACCTCTCGAATGTGAAACGTTTCTCAATTAACACATCAACAAAAGAGGAGTTGATGCGTTTGTCTTTTCTCAATTCTAAAGGAATGGGATGTAGTTTTAGAGGAGCGCTCACTGAAGGGAGGCTTCAGACATAAGAATGATTTGACTAACTTATTTGTAAAATCTTTAAACAAAAAATCTTTTATTCTCTTATATTTGAAATTGTATCTACTAGACTATGTTTACCGAAACCATTCAAAGCATGAATTTCGACTTAAGTGAAACCTGTCAGATGGCAGCTGCTTCGGCAGCGTCTTTTGCTCAGCAATATATCGCTCCTTATGTACGCGAATGGGATGAAAACCAACACCTACCTATCGATGTATTGAGAAAAGCTGGTGATTTAGGTTTCATGGGTATTTTGGTGCCTGAGGCCTATGGAGGCTCAGGTCTAGGATATCACGAATACATAGCTATTATCGACGAACTTTCTAAAGTAGATCCATCAATTGGTCTTTCGGTTGCCGCTCACAATTCATTGTGTACTAATCACATCTTAGAATTTGGTTCAGAAGAACAGAAAGAACGCTATTTACCCGCTCTTGCCTCAGGTGAGTATCTTGGAGCGTGGGGTCTTACCGAACACAATACAGGCTCTGATGCTGGAGGGATGAATACCACCGCTGTTTTTGACGGAAAGAACTGGACGCTGAACGGCACCAAAAATTTCATTACCCACGGAAAGAGTGGAGAAATAGCTGTGGTGATCGCTAGAACAGGAGAAAAAGGTGATTCAAGGGGAATGACAGCTTTTATTATAGAGCGTGACACCCCAGGGTTCAATGCAGGTAAGAAAGAAGATAAACTCGGAATGCGAGCGAGCGAAACGGCCGAGATGATATTTGATAATTGTGTGATTTCTGATGCCCAGCGAATCGGTCCAGAAGGAGAAGGGTTTATTCAATCTATGAAGATTCTGGATGGAGGGCGCATTTCAATTGGGGCACTTTCTATCGGTATAGCTAAAGCGGCTTATGAAGCTTCATTGAAATACAGTCAAGAACGCATTCAGTTCGGTAAGCCTATTAGCGCTTTTCAGGGTATTTCTTTTAAGCTGGCGGATATGGCGACTGAAATAGAAGCAGCAGAATTACTCCTTCACAAGGCGGCATTCCTCAAAAATGAAAACCGTCAAATGACGCTAAATAGCGCCATGTGTAAATTATTTGCTTCTGAGTTGTGCGTTCGTGCAGCGAATGAAGCCGTTCAAATTCACGGAGGCTACGGATACAGTAAAGATTATCCCGTAGAAAAACTGTATCGAGACGCTAAGTTGTGTACCATAGGAGAGGGGACAAGTGAGATACAACGCGTAGTCATCTCTAAAAATATTCTGAAGGGCTTGTAGCCTTATGTTTTAATTTTATATTTGCACCCACTAAAGAGAGGAGGTGCACTACTATGTTAATTATTCCAGTTAAAGAAGGCGAAAACATTGACAGAGCGTTAAAGCGTTTCAAGCGTAAGTTTGATAAGACAGGCGCTATGCGTCAACTTAGAACACGTCAACAGTATACGAAGCCTTCGGTTGCGAGACGTCAAGAAATTCAAAAAGCACAGTACATTCAAGGACTCAGAGATCAAGAATCTCAATAATTTCAAGAGGTGCATATAAGATTAAGCCCGTTACTCGAAGGAGTAACGGGCTTTTTTAGTTAAAGTCGTACATTAGAATGCATGAAGCAGTACGACCCGTATCTGCGGTACCTAACCGATGAGAAGAAGTATTCGATGCACACCGTAAGGGCTTATGCATCGGATCTTCATGCCCTGTTGTCTTACTTTCACTTTACGGTCGACCCCACTTTTCAGCTTAACGAATTAAGCTATCCGCTCATACGTAACTATATAGCTTATCTAGGTGTTCATGGACTAAGTGCGAGAAGTATCAATCGGAAAATGAGCGTGCTCAATCGCTATTTTCTTTTCGAACAGCGTTTGGGTCGCTTGACGCGAAACCCTATGGAAAAGCATAAGGCCCTAAAGACACCTCAACGTTTAAGTGTTCCGTTTTCTGAGGAAGAGATGTTTTTTTTAGAGCAAAAACTGTTAGATCAAGAAGTCAATTTTTCTTCTGTTCGTAATCGATTAATCGTACTTCTTTTATACAGTACAGGTATGCGTAGGGCGGAGCTCATTCAACTCAAAGACTCAGATGTAGATTTAGAAAGTAGGACCCTAAGGATTTTAGGTAAGGGAAATAAGGAGCGACTTGTTCCACTATTAGATTCATTGAAGAGTTTGATTGAAGATTATATCGAGCTGCGCAATACGCATTTTAAGGTCGTACCCACCACCTTTTTTGTAACAGATAAGGGAATGTTATTATACCCAGAGTTTGTTTACCGTCTCATAAATTCGTACCTTAAAAAGGTGTCGGTGAAACAGAAGAAGAGTCCTCATATGCTCAGACACACGTTTGCGACGCACTTGCTCAATCGAGGAGCTGACCTAAATACCGTTAAAGAATTGCTTGGCCATTCTAGTTTGGCATCAACACAGGTATACACACATAGCAGTATTGAGGAGCTCAAATCGGTTTACAAGGCAGCGCATCCGAGAGGAAGTCATTCTTCTTAAGTGTAACGGGCCTAGTCCCTTCATAAATGCAATACTATGGTAGTACAAATGCATGCTGTTAACTTCAAAGCTGATGTTAAACTCAAAAACTTTATCGAGAAGCGTTTGCAAAAGCTTGAGCGCTTTTACGGAAGAATTCTAGAAGCCGAGGTTTTTTTAAAGGTGGAAAACACTAAAGAAAAGAGCAATAAAGTTGCTGAAATAAAGCTGGTAATTCCTAAGGGAAAATTACTGGTTAAAAAGTTGTCTAATAGTTTCGAAGAGGCTACCGATAAAGGTGTGATCGCTTTAACTCGAATGGTAAAGAATAGAAAGGCAGTGAGAGGGTTTTAAGCGTATATAAATTTATTTCTAATTGTTTTGATAAAAAAAATAATTAGCTACATTTGCAGTCCGTTAGAAATAGCGGACTTTTTTTATTGCCAAAAAGGCGTTACGCCGGTGTAGCTCAGCTGGCTAGAGCAGCTGATTTGTAATCAGCAGGTCGTGGGTTCGAGTCCCTCTACCGGCTCCATAAAAAAGTGGGGAGTTTATCCCAGAAGATGAAATGCCGGGGAGATACTCAAGCGGCCAACGAGGACAGACTGTAAATCTGTTGGTTTTTACC
>JAYPUW010000009.1:75779-81369 GCA_038134285.1 Flavobacteriaceae bacterium | reverse complement strand
TTTCAACTACTGCTGGTAGGGCCGCATGGCGGCTTTTTACTCCAAAAACCTCTTTTAAAATCAGTATTTAACCGGTCCCTTAAAAATAACCAAATTCTTTGGTATTAATCCTTTGTGTTTTTAGTCTTTGGTAAAGCATCATAAAAAGAGCAGTCACACTCAAATACAGGGCTATCACATAGAAGTGAAGTGCAATTTGACCGATGGGATCCACCAGACAATACCCTAGAATAGAAAATACCTGTAATCCAACAATTCTAACACTTGCCTGCTTATGCGTATATCCTAAATCTAGCAGCACGTGGTGCATGTGCGAGCGGTCAGCATACCACGGTTTTTGACCCCGCCATAGCCTTATAATAATTACTCTAGAGGTATCCAAAATAGGAATTATAAGCACCGAAAAGATAAAAAGCGGAGCGTTGGTTGGAAAAAATCCAACACTGGCCTTCAAGGGTTGCAATTCCAAAATGCGAAGCGCAAAAATGGCAAGCAAGAATCCAACTACTAACGCCCCGGTATCCCCCATAAACATCTTTTTACCTGGTTCGGCAAAATTAAATGTCAAAAAACTGGAAAGCGCTCCAATCAGCGTCACGCAAAAGATGGTGTAAACGTAGTAATCGTTCAAGTAAAAGTAGACCCCGAAAATGGAAAAACTAACGATAGCCACCAGACCGGCAAGTCCGTCTATTCCATCGATGAGATTAAAGGCGTTTACTAAGGAGACAATAAATAACATTCCAATAAGGTAGGTCCAGTTGGGATTTATAAGCTCTATCCCTAAAAAGCCGCTTAAATGCCCTAGAGCAAAATCAGGATTCACCACAAATAGAAAAGCCGCCAAGAGTTGCACTAAAAACTTGGTTCGGGGGGAAGTGCCTATAAGATCGTCCTTAAGGCCTGTTAGAAATAAAATAAAACAAGAAGCCAGGGTAAAACCAATGGCGTTATCAAAACCTGCCCCGATGGTAAGCAGCAATGTAATCATGACTACTATAAAAATGGCCACTCCACCAAAAGCGGCCGTGGGTTGCTGGTGAGAGCTACGGTTATTCTGTTCTGCAAAGAGATTCCGCTGATGCGCTATAAGAAGAGCTTTTTTGGAGAAAAAATGATTCACCATAAAAGCGGCAATGGCTACTCCAATCAAAATCCATCCAAAATACTTTAATACATATTCTTGGTATCCGAGTAATTCCATTGACTATTACAAGATTTATGGCAAAAATACAACGATAGTTTTCTTGAGTTTAAAACAGTCTTTTATTTTATAGGTTATTATAGACTTACACTGGTTTCCTGTATTTTTATAGGAACAATGAAGGTTTTTGGTTAATTCAAACGGATAACGCTAAAGAATATTCCTCAAAAGCCTGCATATTTGTAGTCTAGATCATTTTTCATGAAAGGGATACGAATTTTTATTATCACACTCTTTTTTCTTAGTGCAGGGATTACTTCGCTTCAGGCGCAACGTTTACCTTCCGGAATAAGTAAAAATCAAGCAAAAACAACACTGCAAAGTGCCAATCAAGAACAGTTAAATGGATATATTAACCAGGCCAAGGCATCTGGTTATTCACTAAATGAAGTAAAATCTATACTCAGAGCTCAAGGTGCATCCCTTGAAGAAATTAATCAGCTGGACAAACTTTGGAATGCAACAGAGACGGGTATTGCTCAAATTGATCCGACAATTACTACCCTCCAATCCAACTTTGGGATAAATCCATTAATGAGTGATTCCCAAGATGAGGTCGATGATGAAAACGATTTATTCCGTATCAAACGATTCGGGAGTAACTACTTCAACCAAAAGCAAAGCTCCCCCGAAACAGTTCCTCAGCTTTATATTGCAACACCAAGTGATTACCAGTTAGGACCAGGGGATGAGTTACTCATAACATTATACGGCGCTTCAGAGGAATCCTACACGGTTCAGCTTTCGCGAGAGGGAACAATCAAGATAGATAGATTGGCACCTATTTTTCTTTCTGGTCTTTCAATTTCTGAGGCTAAAAAACGTTTAACTGAACGCTTTTCAGTAATATACACTGGATTGCTGGCCTCAGCCAATGACCCTTCTAAAGTATTACTTACCCTAAGCCTGCAAAATGCACGTTCTGTGGTAGTGAACATTACCGGTCAAGTTGAAAACCCTGGAACTTATACACTTTCTGCATATACCTCAGTGCTTAACGCGCTCTATGCTGCTGGAGGTCCGAACCAGGTAGGTTCATACAGGGTCGTAAAACTTTTACGGGATGGAAAAATATTTAAAGAAATTGATCTATATGATTTTTTTGCAGGAGGCAAGCTTCCCTCTATTTATCTTCAAGATCAAGACGTACTTCAAGTGCCTGCTTTTGATTCCCAGGTGGAATTAAAAGGGGCCTTTAAAACCACCGGATATTTTGAGCTTAAAAAAGAGGAATCACTCCTTGAGGTGCTTAGATTTAGTGGTGGATTTTTATCCGATGGCTACAAGGAACAAGTTTTTGTAAATCGGATTGTGGATTTTAAACGACAGTCTACTACCCTTAAGTCAAGTGAAGCAGCTATGCATTTGCTTAAAGATGGAGACGTAATTGAAGCATCATGGGTAAACGAGGATGTTGAAAATGCGGTCAAAATTGAAGGTGCTGTTTATGTGCCTGGAACCTATAGTTTAAGTGCAGTTCAATCTGTAGGTGATCTACTTAAAGAGGCGGGTGGCTTAACCCAGCAAGCATTAAGTTCAGAGGCTATCCTTTTCCGAAAAGATAAGGGAGTTGAGAATACGATAATCACTATAGATCTTAATTCTCAGAACTCTCTAATTTTTTCTTTAAAGGACGGAGATCGACTTTTTATTGCCAACACGAATGATCTTTCTGATTTAGGTAAGATAACGGTTAGCGGAGAAGTTAATCGCCCTGGAGTTTTTGAGTTCAAACAAGGTATGACACTTACCGATGCCCTTATTTTGGCCGAAGGCTTTACCTCTGATGCAAATATCGAATTTGTAAGTGTTTATTCAGGTTCCATTTACCAAGATGAGGCTTTTGCAAAGGCAGAAAATTACATGGTAAATAAAGACCTAACTACGAAGTCAAGTATTCCAATAAGAGTTAATTCATTAATCGTTGTTCGCAAGCGTACGGATATTATAAACGTAGAAAAAGTCACTTTAGAGGGACTAAGTACAAATCCAGGAATTTATGGGATAAAAAATAATAACTACAGGTTGTATGATTTATTAAAAGATTCTGGTGGGTTTTTGAAAGATGCTTACTTAAAAGGAATAAGTATCTCTCGTGCCTTTAATAATAATAATAATAATAATCAGAAATCTAGTATTCTAGAGCAAGCAGTTATTCAAGGGGAAGAATCTATTCAATTTGATTTTGAAGGAAGAGATAATCAGAATAATTTGTCACTCGGAGATAAACTCCAAGACCTAACTATTGTGATTGGGATTGACGGAGAGAAATTAATGAATTCCAAGGGAGAGGACTTGGCTAATAATCCTATTTTAGAGGATGGAGATCAAATTTTTATACCAAAAATGGACAATACCATAACTATTATTGGGGAGATTCAAAAGTCTTCTAAAGTGGTATTTAATAAAACAATATCTTTAAGAGAGGCGATTTACCTTTCAGGAGGATATAGCCAAGATGCCAAAAAATCTAAATCATACGTAATCTATAAGAACGGGAGGATTAAGGCTAGGAAAAAAATATTAGGGATTTTTAACCTTGATCCAAAACTAGAACCTGGTGTGACGGTAGTGGTTCCTCAAAAGAAAGTTCGTGAAAATAGAACATCTATTACCGAGATAGTAGGAATCACTTCCTCCCTAGCAACAGTGGCTTTATTAATTAGACAATTAGGTTTATAGTTATGAAATTATGAAAGAGCTCGAAAATAAACCTCAGGTTTTCGAAGATGATTCAATTGATCTTATTTCCTTACTCAGTCAAGTTTTTAAAAGTCGGTGGTTAATTATCAAAGTATCTTCCATAACAGTTGTAATAGGTGTAATTGTTGCGTTAACAACACCAAATACCTACACTTCTAGAGTAACATTTATTCCGCAAACAGGAGGTGACTCTAAACCCTCCTCGAGTTTGTCAGGATTGGCTTCTTTGGCTGGAATAAACCTTGGAGGAATGATTGGTGGATCGGATATTCCTCCAACACTTTACCCACAGATTGTTTCTTCCATACCTTATAAACTAGAGCTTTTAAACACCTCGATTGAAAAGACGGATTCAGCGATCTCATTAAGAGAATATCTTGACGATAATTTAGGCGGCTCATTACTTGGAGTATTTAAAAAATATACGATTGGACTACCGGGCCTGATCTTGTCTACTCTAAAAGGATCTGCCATAGGAGGAGATGTTCAAAAAGGGGGGGTATATCAAATCAATGCGGATGACAAAAGGCTTTTTGAGAATTTGAACTCAAAATTGATACTTTCATTAAATGAAAAGGAAGGATTTATAACCCTATCATTTTCTGACGAAGATAAATTCGTTGCGGCACAGGTGGCAGAGAGTGCAAAGGAGCTTTTACAACAGCGTATCATAAACTTTAAAAATCAATCGGCACGTGAAGTGTTGAATTATACCACTAAGCAGTATCAGGAGAATAAAATCTCTTATGAGGCACTACAAGACTCTATTGCTATTTTTAAAGACCAGAACTTAAATATCTCGAGCTCACTTTATCAGAATCGCTTAGATAGGCTGGAGCGTGAGCTCAATATTGCTTCGTCTGTATTAGAGCAATTGGCTTCTCAAGTAGAACAAGCGAAACTGCAAGTCAATAAAGATACACCGGTATTTACAATTATAGAACCTGTCACAGTACCGTTTCAGCGATCTGCCCCGAAGCGAAGTCTAATTGTAATTATTTGGACTTTTTTGGGTGCTGTACTTTCAACCGGATATGTATTGATTCGTGAACCGGCCTCTGAAATTTTCCAATCCATCAAAAAGGGCGAGGCCTAAATGAAACTGCTGATCACTGGTGGGGCAGGCTTTATTGGGGCGCATGTGCTCCATCACTTTTGCAAAGCCTATCCCTCTTATGAAATCTACTGCCTAGACAGCTTATCCTATGCTGCTCAGTATGAAAATATTGCCGCTTTAGAATCCTTTGACCATTTCAACTTCATACGGGCCGATCTGAACGATGCAGAGCTTATCGATCAACTTTTTACAGGAATTGGCTTTACTCATATCATTCACTTGGCCGCAGAGTCGCATGTGGATAATTCGATAGAAGATCCACTTCTTTTTGCCAAAACCAACGTGATGGGTACTTTGAATCTATTAGAGGCTGCCCGTAAGCATTGGAAGGGGGGTGCTGATCACATATTTTATCATATCTCAACCGATGAGGTGTTTGGAGCGTTAGGAGAAACGGGTAGCTTTTCTGAAACTACAGCATACGATCCGCGTTCGCCCTATTCGGCTTCTAAGGCCAGTTCTGATCATTTTGTAAGGGCTTATCACCATACCTATAGCCTTCCGGTGGTGATATCGAACTGTTCGAATAACTATGGGCCTTTTCAGCACGACGAGAAACTTATTCC
>JAYPUW010000009.1:0-75679 GCA_038134285.1 Flavobacteriaceae bacterium | reverse complement strand
TATCCGATAACATTAGGGGTGTCCAAGCAGTTGCTACCCGTAAATGATGTGCCGATGATTTATTATCCCCTATCGGTACTATTGAGAGCTGGGATATCTGAAATCGCGATTATTTCTACACCTGATCATTTACCTGGATTTGAGAATCTTTTAGGCCGTGGATCTCAACTAGGGGCTAAATTCACCTATATTGAACAGCCCCAGCCCGAAGGTATTGCC
The DNA here is from genome assembly GCA_038134285.1 of Flavobacteriaceae bacterium. GTDB lineage: Bacteria > Bacteroidota > Bacteroidia > Flavobacteriales > Flavobacteriaceae > UBA3478. Next base: position 75,460 of record JAYPUW010000009.1, on the reverse strand, counting down.
CAGGCCTTTATCCTAGCTGAGAAATTTATTGGAAGGGATGCATGTGCATTGATCTTAGGGGACAATATTTTTTACGGAAGTCAGTTGACTGAGCTTTTAAAAAGCGCGATTGACCGTGCTGCGGATAAAGCAACGTTATTTGCATACGAGGTAAAGGATTCAAAGCGATATGGTGTTATTGAAAAGGATGCTTCAGGAAATATTCTCTCGATTGAAGAGAAACCTAAGCACCCGAAATCAAATTTAGCAGTTACAGGGCTCTACGTTTATCCAAATACAATTGTCTCTGTAGCAAACTCTATCCGACCTTCACCACGTGGAGAGCTAGAAATAACAGATGTGAATGCCTATTATTTGAAAAGTGACCAATTGGTATGTGAGCAATTGGGCAGAGGGTATGCCTGGTTTGATACAGGGACAATAAACTCTCTCTATCAGGCAACAGATTATGTTAGGGCTTTAGAAGACCGTCAGGGTTTTAAAATTGGTTGTATTGAAGAAGCTGCATTTCAGGCAGGGCTCCTATCTAAAGCAGGATTACAAAAACGCGCTGCTTTTTTTGAGCATAATGACTATGGGACTTACCTTAAAAATCTAATTCAATGAAGCGTATAAACACCAGATTTGAAGGATTATTCGTTTTCGAGCCAACTATTCATAAAGATTCCAGAGGGTATTTTATAGAGAGTTTTAAAGCCAATATAATGGAGGAAATCCATTTCATTCAGGATAATGAGGTTAGTTCTACCTATGGGGTGATTCGCGGATTGCATTATCAGGATCCTCCATTTGCTCAAACCAAATTAATTAGAGTGATTAATGGGAGTATTTTAGATGTTGCAGTGGATTTAAGAGTCGAATCTAAAACCTTTGGCAAGGTTTTTACCAAGAGAATTTCTGCTACTGAAAAACAACAGGTATTAATTCCAAAGGGTTTTGCTCATGGATATGCCGTGCTTTCTAAGGAAGCCACAGTTCTTTATAAAGTGGATTTATACTATAATAAAGAGGCTGATAAAGGTATTTTTTACGACGATCTGGGGATCAATTGGAGTATTCCTTTAGCTGAAAGAAAATTATCTGAAAAGGATTTAAAGCAACCAAGCTTTCGAGACATTAAATCTCCATTTTAATGCGAATTACTGTTATCGGTAAATCTGGACAATTGGCTCAATCTATTGCTTTTGTTGGCAATGACTATAATCATTACATTCAATTTATTGGAAAGGAAGATCTGGATATTACCGATACCCTTTCTGTAGAAACTACTTTAAATGAATTTGGCCCTGAGGTATTGATAAATTGTTCGGCCTACACAGCAGTGGATGCAGCTGAAGAGGATGAGTTAATGGCTGAAGCTTTAAATGTAAAGGCCATTCACGTTTTGGTTAATATTTGCAAAAGACATAAGATCCTCCTAATCCACCTTTCTACCGACTATGTTTTTGATGGAATATCCAAAAATCCATATATAGAAACAGACCTCACCAATCCCCAAACCGTATATGGTAAAACCAAATTAGAAGGAGAAAATGTGGTATTGAAATCCGATTTGCCTAGCATTGTGATTCGCACCTCTTGGCTTTATTCTCCTTTCGGTAAAAACTTTTATAAAACCATACGACAAAGGATTGAAGAGCAGTCAATTTTAAACATAGTAAACGATCAAATTGGCGTTCCGACCTCAGCCCTAGATCTAGCAAGAGTCCTATTAAAGATGGCTGAAAAAAATAATGAAATTACAAGACCAGAGCTTTTTCATGTAAGCAACTTTGGATTGGCCACCTGGTATGAATTCGCAATAGCTATAAGGGATTTTTTACATTCCACTCATTCTATAAACCCTGTAAGTTCTGAGGCTTTTATAACAAAGGCCAAAAGACCCCACTATTCGGTCCTATCTACCCAAAAACTTGAAGACTGCTATGGAATTCAAATGCGTCCCTGGGAAGAAGCCCTTAAAGAAGTCATTTCCCTGTCTTAGTATAGTTTTCTAAAGCTTTTTTTAAGGTAGAAGGGTAGTATTCTTCAAGTTCATGAATCACAGTCCCAGGGGCATAGATTCGCGCTCCTATATCCACACCGCCTGTATAGTTATATTCCAAGAAGAATTGTTCGTCTGTTTTTACCCTTAAATAGGAGGGTTTTAGATGTTTTTTGATTCCTATGGGTGCAGTAAATTGAAAACCATAGTTCTTATCGTATAGCGTTCCAAAGGATCCTACAATTTGACGGTCAACTTCACGCATAAAAAAACCAATAAAAACCTCATTAAACTGACGTTGCAAAAGGATTGTATATCCAGTATCGTCAAAAATATACCTTCCGTAATGGATACTTAAGTCTGTGGTCCATGGAGCATAGCGATAAGTTGCTTTTACTCCATAACTCAAATGATTTTTATCAATTGCTTTTCTTCCGGGAGGAGTATCTAGGAACCTATTTTCGGTCAAGGATAGGTTTAAATCAAGCCGGAATTTATCTTCTAGAAAAAATTTAGTGGCGTGACCTTCAATGCCAAATTGAGTGAGCTCAAAAAAACCAGCACTTAATCTGGTAAATATAGTACCTGGAAGACGTCCATTATGAGAGGCAAATGCGTAGCGCCATCTCGATTTTTCCCAGAAATACAGATCATCAAAAAGCACCACACCATAGGTAGCATTGATCTGTGTTCCTTTTGCTAGGGTAGTTTGAATGCTAGGCAGGAGGGTGGGGGTCCAACGAATCGGGTTGTCAAAATTACCCAATAAATAGTCTGTGCGTGCAGCAACGGCTAAATCTGTTTTTAGATAGGAACTCTGCGTTTCTTTTTGTTTAGGCTTTTTGCGAGTTGTAAATACAAAATGAGATTGAGAATTAAATACTGTAGCCGATATGCTGCCTGAAATAAGCTCATTAATTAAACTCTTTTTGGTTGTAATTTCAGTTATAGGGAGGCCCTTATTGTATATAATTAAAGTGATTTTTTCGGCCAGGCAATCTAATTCTGCAATTGACTCTAGAACTCGCCGCAGCGCTATCCCTTCAAAACGGTATCTTCTATTTTCATAATGTAATTCTAACTCTTCATTATTTTCTATCAATAATAGGTTTTCAAAACCTTCAGACTGTAATTCGGATAGAAGATTGCATTGGGCTGTTGCAACAGCACAGAAAAAACTAAATATGACATAAACAATATTTCTCATTCTAGAACATATTTTGGCGATACGCTAGGACCCAACCTATTTTCTGAAGGTTAGGGTAGTAGCTCACCATTGTTTGAATCCGATTAAACAATTGTTTTTGAACACCAATATTTAAATAAGTAGCATCATAATCCACTAAGATTTGTGCATCGTAAAAATTAGTTGGGGATATTTGTACACCTCCAAAAAAGCCATCAAACTCTTTGACTTTTAAATTACCCAGTCCCCCACCATAACCTATGGATGCGTCTATTTTTATCTCTTTAAAATAAAATTGCTTGGATGCTACCACATAGGTACTGGAAAAATTTGAGCATCCTACACAGCTAGCATCAAATGCCGCTGTAACATCTTGCAGTCCTATGACGATTGCTGGCTTTTTTTCAGATTCATCTAGGACTTTGAACCTGGCAGAGAACATCCTGTCTGGAAAATACTCGGTATAAGGTCTTACCACTAGGTTTGCCTCATGCGTGTACCTGAACATCACCTCCATAAATGGAAATAGATTCACGGTAACGAAGGTGTTTAATCCTGCATTTGGAACTAGTTCACCTTGTTTTAAACCAAAGGTTCTTTTATGATATCCAGGAGGAATAAAAGCGGCACCGATAGATAAAGTACCATCTTCGAACATGCGCGCTGTCGGGACTTTTACAAGCCCTCTAGTACCGGTAGAAGACTGACTAAAGGAACTAAGAGTAATACCTAAAACAAATCCAATTAAATATTTGCGCATATAAAAAAAAAGGCTATCCAAAAGATAGCCTTAAATTAAAAGTTAAATAGTTCAACTATCCTCCAGAAGAGTGTCCTCCACCTGAGTGATGTCCTCCACCTGAGTGATGTAGCACATTTTCATTGATAATGTCTAACTGTGCTTGAATAGCAGCTAGAGCATCGGCGATTTGATCCTCGATGGCGGTCAAATTATCTGCATTAGCAGTTACCAAAGCAGTTAACGCTGACATTTGGGCTATTACCCCTTGAACCAAAGCTATAGTAGCGGCACTTGCTGCTCCCAAATCCTGTAATGCTGCAATAATACCTGAAATAGCCACTGAAAATTGACCTAAAACAGCACCAGTTTGTTGAGCTATGATAGCACTTTGTGCCTGCATTGCAACCAATTGAGCAGCTAATGCATTATTATCTGCTTCTAAAGCGGCAAGTTCGAAATTTAATTCATCAAATTGGGCATCGTAATCCTTACAACCTGTAAGGGCTAAAACACCGCATAATACCAAAAATATTTTTTTCATGACAATGGTTTGAATGCCTAAATTAAACAAAAAAGTAATCTTCCTAATTTTTTTTTTGATTTAAATACTATTTTAATGGAATTACAGAGTAAAGTAACAATTAGTTAAAACTCTGAAAGGCTTGTTTTAACGTATTCAAAACTACGTTTTACCTCTTGAACCGCGTCGCTACCTTCAGGAATTTCGTACTCCAGCTCAATGGTGACTGGGAACTTCAATCCTTCGGCTTTAATCAATTGAAGCACTTCTTTTATCGGGGTGTCTCCGGTTCCCCACATAAGATTACCTCCACCATTACTGCGTTTTTGGCGATCTTTAAGGTGCATGCTCACGATTTTATCGCCTTTATCAGTGATAATGCTCAATGGATTCTCGTTTTCCGCAGCTATGTAGTGGCCGAAATCTAAGTTCATGCGGTTGGCATCTGATTGAGCAATAGCAGTGTCCCATAGAGTTGGAGTTTGCTGTTCGTGTCCATGATACCCTACAAGTACCCCCTCCTCTTCTGCAAGTCTTGCTAATCGTGCTGTATGTGCATCGTCCTCAGGGTGTTCAAGAGTAATATGTGATGCGCCAAGGGCTTTTGCTGCACGCATTCCATAGCGAATATCGTCGTCGGTATTGTCTTTTCCGAAGGTGTTAGGTTTGAATGCATAAATGGAAATACCTGCATCATTGTATAGCTTGCGAAGCTCTTCGTACTTTCCGAAGTCTAAATTGTTTCTCCACTCGGTTACTGCTTCACGATAGGCAGCCACTTCAACCGATAAGGCTTCAGCCTCAACTTTTTCTTCATCAGTAAGCTCTTGATTACGCCATTGCTTGAATAAAATGCTACGTTTTGCAGGGTCGTCAATGGGGCTAGAAGGTGCTCCGGCGTATGGCTCGGCATGATTGCCCATAAGCTCTACGTTTTTGATTCCGGTTTCTTTAATGTATTCTAAAATGGTGAGGGGGCTTTGATCGTCCATAGTCCTAAACGAATAGGTTTGCACCCCGATATTTACTCCGAGCTCATCAGCAGCACTTTCAGTAGCTTGTTTCGGCGCTTGTTGACAACTCTGCAAGCTAAAAGCAGCGGCGGCGATTGCCAATAAATAAGTCATTAGACGTGTTTTCATAGTTGAAGTATAGTTAAGTGTTTGCAAAAGTTATTGAATGTACTAAAAACAGGGCTGATGAATTAATTTTTAACAGTATTGAAGTCTAATTCAATTAAAAATCAAACAAAAAGACCAGCACTAGTGAACTAAGGCTGGTCAATTCAATGTAAAAGTAGTATTGGGTTGTTTAGGTAATGAGATTTTTATCGTCGTCCCATTCAGCGGTAATATTTCGCTGAGATTGATCAACACAGCGTGCGATCCACTCAGAATCGTAAGCCACCCTATGCTGATCGAGCACCTCTTGCGGAACCCCATCCCATACGTTGGGCTGGTTTCCTTTGTAGCCGAGGTCTTTGATCCCTTCTTCAGAGGTGAAGTATCCAGTACAAGTCAGATTACGCACTAGTGAGAAAAACTGTACTTCTAAAGGACGCTGTCTTGAGGGTAAATCAAGATCAGGATACGAAATTGGCTCTAGTAATTCGTGCTGGTTGGCCTCAGGCGCATCTTTGAAGGCTACACCGAAATGCGTGTTGCTGGCGTGGTCGAGCCATGCGAGACCTCCACGAAGAGTCAACTGAAAAGAAGTCACCTCTTTAGCCATGAATTCAATGAATTCAGGAACACCTACCTCAGCGGCACTTTTATGGGTGCCGTTGTTCGGTAAAATGAGGGCAGTGAGTACGCTGAGTGAACTCATCTCGTGTTCGTTGAAGAACTGCTGTGCGTTGAGGGCATCATCGTGGGCCGCCTCTTTTGGGGTACGCCCGTAGTTTGAGGTACCCTTGGCAATTGCCTGTTGGGTTTCTTCTGAGAGTTCAGGATTACATCCGGTAAGCAAGAGCCCAGCTCCGGCGGTACCGGCTAAGAGTGATTTTAAACTTTCTCTTCTATCCATGACTTAGATGTTTTGCTGTTTGAGTTGATCAATAATGTACTCTGAAGTTCTCCATGACAAGGCCAAGATGGTCCAAGTTGGATTCTTGTCTGCTTGAGACACAAAAGGTCCGGCATCTACCACGAATACGTTCTTCGCATCGTGTAGCTGCTGATAGCGGTTAACCACTGATTGTTTCGGATCGTCTCCCATTCTTGTGGTTCCTACCTCGTGAATGATACGTCCTGGTGCAAGTAAACCGTAGTCTTGATCAGCACCCGGAGCGTCTCCGAGGAGCTTACCACCCATGTTGTGGATGATCTCTTCGAACGTCTCATGCATGTGTTTGGCTTGCTTGCGTTCGTAATCTGTCCATTTGTAGTGGAAGCGCAACACAGGGATTCCCCATTGGTCAACTACCGTCGGATCAATCTCGCAATAGTTGTCACGCATCGCAATAGATTCTCCACGACCTGACATTCCTACCACAGAACCGTAGTATTTTTTGACGTCGTTACGCAATGAGTCGCCGTATCCTCCAACCGGTAGGCCGAAGAAGCGGTTGAGTGCGTTAGGATCGAATCCGAATCCATAGCTCGGCATTCCCATGCCTCCCCATACTTCAATATGGTATCCGCGGGGGAAGTCTAGATTCTTATTGTCAAGCCACCATGGAGTGTAAACATGCATTCCGCCGACACCGTCTTCGTTATAAGAAGGCTTGCGGTTCATCAGATCTGGAATGAATGCAGAACGGCTGCTTCCTGTTGAATCGTGCAAGTAACGTCCGACGACGTCACTGCTGTTACCCAATCCATTCGGATGCTGCGCAGATTTAGAATTCAATAAGATACGTGCCGATGAACAGGCTGAAGCGGCTAGTACAACCACCTTAGCGTTCAGGCTGTATTCTTTGCGGTCTTCTTTGTTTACAAACGATACTCCTGTAGCCTTACCCTCGTCGTTAGTGAGCACCTCGCGCACCATTGAGTTGACGTATAGGTCGATTTGGCCTCCGTTTTTCTGTGCCGGGAAGATCAGACAGCTACCTGCTGAGAAGTCGGCGTAGACCGAACACGAGCGTGAGCATTGTCCGCAATAAAAACACACCCCGCGTTCGTTGTTGATACGCTTGGTGAGCATCGACATACGCGACGGGATCACCGGTACACCTGATTTCTTGGCTCCCTTAATATAAAAGAGCTCGTGTAATCGTGGCTTTGGCGGAGGTAAGAAGTATCCGTTTGGTTCGTTGTCAAAGTTTTCTTTGGTACCGAACACTCCGATGAGCTTGTCTACCTTATCGTAATAAGGGGCAACATCTTCGTATCCGATCGGCCAATTGTCTCCAAGGCCATCAACGTCTTTATGTTTAAAGTCTTTCGGTCCGAAACGAAGTGAGATACGGCCCCAGTGATTGGTACGCCCCCCCAGCATATGTGATCTGAACCAGTCGAATTGTGTTCCGTCTTTGCGGGTGTATGGCTCGCCGTCGATCTCCCATCCGCCGTAGGCCATGTCAAAGTCCCCGAAGTCACGCTGAGTTCCTGCACCGCGACGTGGACTCTGGTAAGGCCACTTGAGTTGAGTTTGTTGCTCTGGATTGGCAGGATCAAAGAACGGACCAGCCTCTACCACTGCAATCTTAAGACCGGCTTCTGAAAGCACCTTAGTGGCCATACCACCTCCTGCTCCAGAGCCCACAATGATCACATCGTACTGTTTTGAAGACTCTATTATTTGCATCTGTTTAAGAAAATTTTTCTGAATATAGGGATTAATTGTACCTGGAAAAAGGTTATTATTTTTTTACTGCTCCTATTTATCTTTTTAGGGTGCCTTTAAAACGCTCCAATCTCTTGATCAAGCCAAGCGAGTCGATTGCTGATCCAACCTTTGAGGTAATCGATTTCTTGATCGTGCGTAGCCCCAATGAATTTGTTCGGCCACACGTAGGCCCCAAGTACAGGCCAACGCGCAAAGTTGTTCGAGATGTTATTGGTCTCATTCAATTGTTCAAGATAAGAATTGATCCTCCCAAAGATTTCTTCTTCTGAAAATTGTGTCGCTCTTAAAGCTTGCCAACGCTCTTTGACCTTTACACGATAGGCCTCATCCTCAAGCATGCGGCTCCACCAGAAGGGCACTAGTAAACCGTCTCCAAAGCAACGCTCATTAAATTTGTAAGCCCATAGATTAAATTCTCCACCACCGCAATAATCTGCATTTCCGAAGGCTAAATTAAAGTCCCAGATAGGACCCATTGCTAATTTTTTACTTTTATCTTTTACCAACCAAGTGCTTATTCGATAACCATCGACATTTTGTCCTAGCTCGTTTAGTAAAAAAAAGTCGATAAAACTATTCACATCTATATAAGCTGCATATCCTAATTCGGGATCCTTGAAATCTTCGCTGGCCAGAGCCTCTTCGAAATCGTGGAAATAAGTGCTGATATAGGCGCGCTGCTCTGGGGTAATATCTTCTTCGTCTGGGTCGTCAAAGAGAAATCTAATTTTCTGATCAGAATTTGCAAAAGGTGGTTTGATTTTTGACTCAAACATGTTTTGACTGTTATACTGTGGTGCTTTATCAATTTTAATGATGTATCCGCCGGTGAGATCCTCGCCTGTGATCTCTTCGGGCTTTAGTTTATTGATGTCAATACGTCCTGAGTCGCGCTTGAGCTTTTCCATGAGCAGGTAAAGCCCATCATAGCGTCCGTTAAGGTAGAAGTCGATGTATTTCACCCGGGTGGTGTAGCGTCCGATGGCGCGAGACAAATCGTAAATGAGTGCGTTTCGCAAGAGTGATTTATCACTGTAGGGGGCGTGAAAGATCCAATCGTTTTCTTCAGGAAAGTCGAGCAGCTGAACATCAAGATCCTCGTTAGCGTCGTCTCGGGTTTCGAATCCGTATTGTTTTTTCGGAAACATCTGAGAAGACGAACCTCTGATCTCTATTCCGATCGGTCCTTCATACAGCGTTTGTCCTTTGAGGCTGAGCTGAAGGGTAGCATCTATTTTAGGCTCATCAGGTATAGATTGATTGTTCACCGTTTGTACGCGGGCAATGGTCAGGTTACTCTCTAGCGTCTCGTTTTTAGCCGCGGCCAGATCTTCGAGCAGCTGCATGTCAGGCGAACAAGAGACTACAAATAAGATTAAGAGTGAAGGGAGGATGATTTTTCTCATAAAGTGAAAGATAAAAGAAATCGCCTTCTACTGTCAATTTGAACCAGAATTTTGTAAGTTTTAAGGATGAAAAAAGCAGTTTTATCTTTTTGTGTAGCTGCCAGTCTGATGGCTGGGGCCCAAGACCATCACGACACTCAAGAAAACCGAAGCGGAAGCACGGGAATTGTAAACTATACGCCTTCTGCCGAGAATCTAGCCGCTCGCGCTTGGTTTGAAGAGGCGCGATTCGGGCTCTTCATCCATTGGGGGGTTTACAGCGTGTTAGGCGATGGGGAGTGGGTGATGAACAACCAGAACATCTCAAAGAAAAATTACGAGAAGTTGCCGAAATTCTTTAATCCGACCTCATTTGATGCGCGTGCCTGGGTGAAGATGGCCAAGGAAGCCGGAATGAAGTACATCACCATCACTTCACGTCACCACGACAGCTTTTCGATGTTCGACTCTAAGGTAACTGATTACAATATTGTTGATGCGACGCCCTTCAAGCGTGACGTGCTTGCCGAACTGGCCGAGGCCTGCCGTGAGGCGGATATCAAGCTATTTTTCTACTACTCTTTGCTAGATTGGAACCGCGATGACTACTATCCGCGCGGACGCACGGGTAACGGTATCGCCGGACGTGAACCGGGTAACTGGGACGACTACATGGCATTCATGAAGGCCCAATTGACCGAACTCTTAACCAATTACGGACCGATCGGCGGAATCTGGTTCGACGGCCATTGGGATCAAATGGGATGGGACGGCAAAGAATTTTCTCAACTTAAAGTCGACTGGCAATACGACGAGTTGTATGGACTCATTCATGATCTGCAGCCCGCCGCTTTGGTCGGGAACAACCACCACTTGGGTGTTATCCCAGGTGAAGACTTTCAGATGTTTGAAAAAGACCTCCCTGGCCAAAACACCACCGGTTGGGCCACGGCAGAAGATCAAATCGCACTCAACCTTCCGCTAGAAGTCTGTGAGACCATCAACGGTTCGTGGGGCTTTAACCTTCAGGATGAGAATCACAAGTCAGACACCGAGCTGCTCCATTACCTCATCAAAGCCGCTGGATACGGCAGTAACCTTTTGCTCAACGTCGGACCCATGCCTAACGGAGAAATTCAAGAGGAGCATAAGGCCTCACTAGCCACCATGGGTGCCTGGCTCAAGCAATACGGACACACCATTTACGGCACACAAAAGGGTCCTATAAAACCATCAGACGACAGCGCCATAACTCGAAAGGGAAATACCCTTTATTTTCACGTGCTGAACCCTGCTTTAGAAAAGATCTATTTCGAATCTTTCGACGGACGCATCATCTCAGTCAAATCACTCGAATCAGGTAGGGCACTCCCCTATAAAAGCGACCGCTTCGGTTTGGTGGTGGATCTCAAGAATGTTCCAGAACATGAGATCGATCGTATCGTTGAGATTCAGTTGAGATAGTTTTAGAATTATAGTCAATACTCTGTCAGAATTCCAGGCGCTCTTGATTCCTTGCCTACTTGTTGTGTCAATGCATCACCAAGTTTGCTTCGCATTTCGTTTGCTAGGGATTCGATTTTGGCGACCACTTCTGGATGAAACTGGGCCACATTGGTTTTCTCTGAAGGGTCAGTAGCCAGATGATAAAGTTCTATCTCTTTGATTTTGATATAGGCGTAGTCTCCGGGTAGGCCATCACTTCCCTGAGGTTGTCCGGCCATGGTACGGTAGGTGTGGGGGAAGTAGAGTTTCCAATCGCCGTAGCGCACTCCCTGCAACTGGTTGACGTCGTAATAAAAGAAATAGGCCTCGTGTGGATTTTCAGCTGTTGATCCGCTAAGTACTGGCAGCATGTTTTTGCCGTCTATGGGCAGTGGCGGTAGGGTACTTTCGGTTAGGACTGCGATGGTGGGCAAGAGGTCGATTCCCATCATCGGGGTGTTGATGACAGACTGTGCCTTAATCAGTGGGGGATACTTCACAATGAAAGGTTCCCGTTGTCCGCCCTCCCAGGCGGTTCCTTTTCCTTCACGCAGAGGTTCGGCATTTCCGGCATGGTTGCCGTAGGCTAGCCAGGGTCCGTTATCAGAGGTAAAGACCACCAGGGTGTTGTCTTCAAGTCCGTTTGCTTTGAGTTCCTCTAAGATCTGTCCGACCGACCAATCGAGCTCCATAATGACGTCTCCGTATAATCCGTTTTCTGACTTACCCGCGAATTTTTTTGAGACGTAAAGCGGAACATGCGGCTGCGGATGCGCCACATACAAGAAGAACGGATCGTCTTTCTTACGCGAGATGAAGTCAACCGCGCGCTCGGTAAGTTGACTCGTCAGGTTAGATTGATCGCTGAGCGTATCGATGACCTTTTCATTCTCATATAGTGGTAGGGGGCCAAAGTTGAATACCGTCCCTTGCTGCGGATGGTAAGGCCACATATCATTTGAATAGGGGATGCCGAAATACTCATCGAACCCGTTTCTCGTGGGTAAAAATTCAGGAGCATCGCCTAGATGCCATTTACCGAAAATAGCCGTCGCATATCCTTGGGCCTTCAGCATTTCTGCCAGGGTAGTTTCTTCAGGATGCAAGCCCTTATTAGCGTTGGGCATGAAGGCGTTGTGTATTCCGATACGGTTTGGATAGCATCCTGTTAAGATTCCCGCGCGTGATGCTGAGCATACGGCCTGTGCCGCATAGTAATTGGTAAGCAGTGCCCCTTCGCTTGCCATTTGATCGAGGTTAGGAGTCTCAAAGTCGGTGGCCCCATAAACGCCGGCATCGCTATACCCTTGGTCATCGGTCATAATCAGTACGATGTTTGGGCGGTTTGAGGCACGGGTAGTGGCTATTTCAGCGCTTTTGGAGTTACACGACTGCAATACGACTGCAGTGAATAGGATCCATAGTAGTGCTTTTCTCATGGGGTAGATTTTTTTTTAAGATACTGCTCTTTACCTAAAACGGTGCGGAATCCGATATGTTCGGCAGAAGAGTCCATTGCCGAGGCCATGCGCGCACTGATGCGGTAACTGGCGCAATACGAGGCGCTGCACAAGAACGATCCACCTTTGATAACTTTCTCATTCAACGGATTGAGTGCCTGTTGGGGTCCACCCGGATTGAGCTGAGGCTGCTCAGCGACCTTGCTGTAATAAGAAGGGTCATACCAATCAGAGGTCCACTCCCAAACGTTGCCTGCCATGTCGTAAAGACCGTTACTGTTAGGAGGATACTCCATCACCGGAGCCGCCTTCTCAAAGCGGTCTTCAGCGGTGTTTTTAGTCGGAAAAAGTCCGGTATAGGTATTGGCCATCTCGGGTAAAGCCTCGCTTGCGTCTCCCCAAAAATAAATGCGCTCTGTCATGGTACCGCGTGCGGCAAATTCCCACTCCGCTTCTGTAGGGAGTCTTCTACCGGCCCATTCGCAATAAGCGAGAGCGTCTTCATAGGCGATATGAGTCACCGGATGTTGAGGTTTATCTTCAATACTACTTTCAGGGCCTTCAGGATGTCTCCAATTGGCGCCGATCTTCCACTGCCACCACTGCGAAAAATCATAGAGATTAGCTAAAGGACTTTCTGACGATTTGAACACTAGTGACCCCGGTTGAAGAAGTGAATCTGCCGGTTTCGGGGTACCCTCTGGCACCTGAATCTTGAGCTGTTCCCAATCAACGGCGCGCTCAGCCAGGGTAACATACCCAGTGGCATTCACAAAGGCCTCGAATTCTGCATTGGTGACCTCATGCAGGTCCATGAAGAATCCGTCTACTGTTACCTCATGAGCGGGCTTTTCATGTGCCATCGCCATCTGATCTTGTGCAACTGCTCCTTGTTTGAAGATACCTCCGTTAATCCAGACCATTCCTTCGGGAGTCGCGATCTCGGCAGGTTGATTTACAATGAGGTGTTCAGCCGTGTCTTTGGGCTTTGAGGCGCAAGCGCTTAACATTGCCAGCGCCAAAATGAGGATTAATTCTTTGAATGGTAAACGCTTCATTTATTTGGCCAAAAAATCAGAAAGGTCTGAGGGATTTTCGCAGCATAACTGTTCGAGTACCTGACGCAATTCGCGTTTGAGCAGCGCGATAGTGTGTGTTCCACCTTTAGATCCTAGTGCGCTAACGCCATACATAAAGGGACGTCCCATAAAACTAAAATGAGCACCACTTGCTAAGACTCGGGCGACATCCGGCCCAGATCGCAGTCCGCTATCGATCATGACAGTCATGTCTTTAGAAACAGAGTTTAGTACACGCGGCAGCGACTTAATGGTAGATTCGCCGGCATCAAGCTGGCGTCCTCCGTGATTTGAAACGATGACGCCGTCAAACCCTAGTGATGAAGCTACTTCAGCATCATGTTCACTAGCCACTCCTTTGAGTACCAATTTACCCTTCCAACGGTCACGGATTGGTGCGATGCGCTCAGCAGAGAGCCTTCCTGAGAAGGTTTGATCCATAAAAGCACCAAGCTGTTTGAGGTTCATTTTCGATCCGAAATACGGTTTGAGGGTTTCAAAGGTTGGGGTTCCTGCACCCAAGCTGCGTAGGGCCCACTCGGGTTTTTGTAGGATTTGAAAAAAGGTTGATGCCGATAATTTGGGGGGCATTGAGAGTCCATTTTTTATGTCTTTAGGGCGGTGTCCGAATGTAGGTACGTCAGCCAGTAACACCAAAACTTCTATACCCGCCTCTTCTGCACGTCGCAAAAGATCGTTACGCATTGTAGCATCCGACGGATTGTACAATTGAAACCAGGTTTTACCTTCAGTCAGCTGGGCGATTTCTTCAATGCTTGCCGTCGAAACAGTACTTAAAATAAAGGGGATGTTGTGTTCGGTCGCCGCCTTTGCAAGAATCTGAGGTGATTTGGGCCACATCAGGCCTTGAAGGCCAATAGGAGAAATGCCAAAAGGGGCCGAATACGTCTTTCCGAATAGTTTGGTCTCTAAAGAAATGGGCTGATGTTCGCGCAAGTAACGAGGCACCAATTCTATTTTGTGCAGGTCGCTATTGTTTTTGTATAAGTTGACCTCATCGTTGCATCCGCCATCGAGGTACTCAAAGGCAAATCGGGGAATGCGTTTTTTGGCTTTTTCCCTCAAGTCATTTATGCTTGGATACTTTGAATTGATCTCAGAAGTTGCCCCCATGCCTACAGAATTAGAGTGAAAAGATTTCGTTTGTCAACTGCCATTTTTCTCCTGGTTTTGTTCCTGGTAGTGTCTGCTGATAGTTATTCATCAGTTCTTCCCACTCTTGGACCTTGGGATTTGTACGATCCAAAGCAGCCTTGCGTTCAAAAGAAAAGTCGTCTGTTGTTTCTAAGAGCATCACTAGGCGGTTTGATACGCGGTATATCTTCATGTGTTCAATGCCGCTTTGCTTTATACTTTCAATGATCTCAGGCCAAACGTTACGGTGATACGCTTCATAGGCGGCTATAGCATCAGCATCATCTTTCAAATCAAGTACAAGGCAAAAGCGCTTCATGAACTAAATGTAGGGTTTTTGACACTGCGATAGGCGTACAGCCCCACCACTGCAAAGCATAGTAGGGGGATCACAAATGAGAATTGCACCTCAGAGACTCCGAGAATAAGGGTGTCGTCGTAGCCAGGCCCTCCGAGGTCGAGCACGAGCCCCTGAAGTACCGGCATAAGGGCGCCTCCGACTATTGCCATCACTAATAAGGCAGAGGCGGTTTTGGCATCTTCGCCTAACTGATTCAACGTGATACCGTAAATGGTAGGAAACATAATCGACATGCAAAATGAAACCAATACGAGGGCATACAAACCGAGCATTCCTGGTAAGAATATAGTGCCCAGCGTAAAGGTCGCTGCTGCGAAAGAGAGCACAAGTAATAGTCGTCTCGCATTGATACGACGCATAAGAGAGGTAAACAAGAAACGGCCCAGCATGAATAATACAAGGGCGGCATAGGCATAATTCACTGCCGCTGCATTTGAAATATTAAGGAGTTCTGCGTATTGATAGATGTAGGTCCAGCACATGATTTGAGCCCCGACATAGAAGAGTTGTGCAATGAATCCGCCATAGCACTGTTCTTTCTTAAGTAATCGCCGAAGTGAAGCGCCCATTCGGGTAGGCTCGTTAGAAGTCTGTTGCTGTTCAGGAATTTTGGTTTTGGCCATCGCAATGAGAATGACTAGGATTACTAAACCGATAATTACATAAGGGTTGCGGATGGCTTCTAAATCTGCTGATCGCACGGCAGCTTTGGCAGATGGTTCAAGAGTCTCGTAAATGCTGTTGCCAGAGGTATCAAGGTCGTCGGATTGCAGCGACTTTAAAATGAAGGTCTGAGCAATAAAAAGACCAGTGAGGGCACCGACCGGATTAAAGGCCTGTGAAAAATTAAGCCGCTGAGTGGCTGTTTCTGCGGGGCCCAAAGAAAGAATGAGCGGATTCGCGGTGGTTTCTAAAAAGGCAAGCCCAAAGGTGAGCACATAAAGGCCCGTTAGAAAGAAAATATAGCTCTCCATGGCAGCAGCCGGATAAAACAACAAGGCCCCAGCAGCGTAAAGTCCGAGACCTATTAAAATACCCGTTTTATAGGTGTAGCGCTGCAAGACATAGGCTGCCGGGAGACTCATGGTGAAATAGCCTCCGTAGAAGGCAGCCTGCACCCAAGAGGCTTGAGTGTTGCTCAGCTCTAAGACCTTTTTAAATGCTGATACCATCGGGTTGGTAATGTCGTTGGCCAGTCCCCATAACGCAAAGAGCGAGGTTACTAGCACGAAGGGCAGTAAAATGTCACGGGTGATGAGTGGTGTTTTTACCATGTTCTTAGGTTTAGAGTGCGCGATCGAGGTGGGTGTATCCGCCGTCAACAAAAATCATCTGTCCAGTAGTGTGGCTCGACTTTTCTGAGAGCAAAAAGGCAACCGTTTGAGCAATCTCAGCAGGTTTGGTCATCCGATGTTCTAAAGGGATTTTGGATACGATTTCTTGCAGTCGTGCCTTAGGATCATCAAAGCTCTGAATCCAATTCTCATACAGCGGAGTCATGCATTCGGCCACAATGACGGCATTGACGCGAATGCCGTGAGGCAATAATTCTACGGCCCATTCGCGGGTTAGCGCATTGCGTCCTCCGTTTGCTGCTGCATAGGCAGAGGTGCTCCCTTGGCCCGTCACTGAAACCTTTGAGCTGATGTTTACAATGGTTCCTTTAGCAGCTTTAAGATGTGGGAGAGCTAACTGGGCTAGGGTGTAGTAATGAACCAGGTTTTTATGGATTGAGGCTAGAAACTGCTCATGTGTGCCATGTGTCAGACTGATGTTGTCGTTGACTCCGGCATTATTGACCAAGGCATCTATTCCACCGGCCTTTTCTATTAGGACATCAAATGCTTTCTGACAGGCCAAATGATCGGAAAGTTCAACTTGCGCTCCATAGCACTGTTGTCCTTTAGATTTAAGAGTGGCAATCGTCTGTTCAATATGTTCTTGATCACGATCTAGAATAAGGGGGATACCTCCTTCATCGGCAACTACATCGACGATGGCTCGGCCTATACCTTTGGCTCCTCCACTGATTAAAATGCGCTTATTGGTTAATCCTAGGTTCATTGGGTTGTTGTTTAGAGTTGGTAACACCGTTTGGCGTTCTGATAATAGATGAGTTCTTGTTCGCTAGGGTCTAATTGATTGATGAAGTAGGCGGCGATCGCTTTCACCTCGGTATAACTGGCATTTAAGGTACATACAGGCCAGTCTGAACCATATAATAAACGCTCGGGACCGAAGGAGCGGTAAGCCAGTTCGATAAAGGGTTCATAGGCGATGGGATCAATAGACCTGTTAAGATTTTCTGTAACTAAACCCGATAGTTTTGCATAAACGTTTGGGAAATTGCCCAGGGCGGTTATCCCTGAACTCCATCGGTCTTGGATTCCTTCATGAATCTGAGGTTTGGCGAGATGATCCAAAACAAAGATCTGTTCAGGAAATGCCTCAACCAATTTAATGGCTGAATCCAATTGCGACTCTCGAATTAAAATGTCATAAACGAGCTCATGTTGAGCCAAATGAGCAATGCCATTTTGAAAATCAGAGCGCTGCATAAAGGCGGGATCGGTCTCGGCTTGCACGATATGACGAATACCTTTGAGTTTGGGGTGTTTTACGTGATAAGCTAGTCTATCAACTACATCAGGTCCGCATAGATCGACCCATCCAACCACTCCAGCGATAAAATTGTGCTGATCGGCTAGCTTAAGAAGAAAGCGGGTTTCATTTTCAGAAGGATCGGCTTGCACCGCAATACACTGATCGATACCGTTTGCTAAAAGGATTGGTTCGAGATCTTGAGGCAAAAAATCGGCCTTTAGCGCGCTCATGCTATTATCTATCCAGCTGTCACGAATAGGGTTGTAACTCCAAAAATGTTGATGACAGTCGATGATCATAAGATTAATGTACTTCTTGTCGAGCCGTTCCTAAGTGGTCGATTCCTAATTCAATGACGTCTCCTTTTTTAAGGTAGCGAGGCGGATCAAATCCTAATCCGACTCCTTCAGGGGTTCCTGTTGAAATGATATCGCCTGGCAGTAAGGTCATGAATTCACTGATGTAACTCACCAAGGTAGGGACGTTGAAGATGAGGTCTGAGGTGCTACTCGATTGCATTGATTCTCCATTCACCTTTAACCATAAGTGAAGATTGTGAACGTCGTCGATTTCGTCTTTAGTCACTAAATAGGGCCCTAAAGGAGCGAAGCTGTCGCAGCTTTTACCTTTCACCCACTGGCCTCCGCGTTCGAGTTGGTATTCGCGTTCAGATACATCGTTGTGTAGCAGGTACCCGGCCACATAATCCATAGCCTGGTCTTTACTTACATACGAGGCTTTCTTGCCAATCACTATAGCAAGCTCTACCTCCCAATCGGTTTTGGTTGAACCGCGTGGGATGATCACGGGATCAAAAGGACCAGTGATAGCAGTAGTTGATTTGAAAAACAGCACCGGTTCTTCGGGGGCCTGCATTCCGCTCTCTTTGGCGTGCTTGGCATAGTTTAGGCCCACGCAAATGAGTTTAGAGGGTCTGGCAACAGGAGACCCGAGTCGCACCTCGGGATTGACCTTAGAGAGTTTGGCTTTGTTCTCTTCAAACCATTTCGCAAGGCGATCCGTTTCTTGAGTAGCAAAAAACGCTTCGTCAAAGTCGTTGCAAAAGCTTGAAAGGTCATAACGTGTGCCGTCAATATCTTCGATTCCTGGTTTTTCGTTTTCGGGTGCCCCGAATCGTATGAGTTTCATAATTATGAGTTTAGTTTTAAAAAGCCTCCATCAATCGGATAGTCGGTTCCGGTGATGAATTCAGCCTCTGATGAGCACAAAAAGGCAACGAGGTATGCGACCTCTTGAGGGGTGCCCATCCGCCCGATGGGTTGTGTTTTGGATAGCCGTTCAAACATTTCTTTTTCTTGACCCGGATAATTCTTGGCAATGAATCCGTCTACAAAAGGAGTGTGGATGCGCGCTGGTGAAACGCTATTGCAGCGGATGTTGTGTGCCACATAATCTTTAGCCACCGAATAGGTCATAGCCAGCACTGCACCTTTGGTCATCGAATAAGCAAAGCGATCTGAGATTCCGGTGGTAGCCGCAATCGAAGCGATATTTACAATTACCCCTCCCTGAGATTTGAGATGAGGAACGATGGCCTTGATACCGTTGTAAACCCCTTTCACATTGACCGCATACAAGCGGTCAAGGTCTGCCTCGCTAGTCTGCTCTACATTGCCCACATGAGCGATTCCCGCATTGTTGATGATTCCGTAAAGTCCATGGGTTTCGGCGACGCGATTGATGCAAGCGGTAACCTGATCTTGACTGCTAATGTCTACGACTTCGGTATATACTTCTTTGTTAGTGTGATGCAGCTCTGCTGCACATTCCGATAGCGCCTCCTCGTTTAGATCGAATAAAATAACGCGATACGCCTTAGCGGCTAGGGTAGTGGCTATGGCTTTTCCAATGCCGCTGGCTGCTCCGGTTACTATAATGGTTTTAGAGAGGTTCGTACTCATGCGCTTGGAGGTTTTTGGGTCCTTAATGCGCTCCATACGGGGCCATCAGGATAGAGGTGTTCGGCGATAGACTCTGGTTTCATGGTAATGCTATAACCTGGAGCGGTAGGGGGCATATAGGCACCATTTTTGATGACCACCGGATCTTCAAAATGCTCATGCAAATGGTCTACGTATTCGATGATGCGGTCTTCGAGACTTCCGCTGATTGAGATATAATCAAGAATCGATAAGTGCTGCACATACTCGCAAAGCCCAACTCCACCAGCGTGCGGACACACTGGGATGTTAAATTTCGCAGCCATAATTAAAATGGCGAGAATCTCATTCACTCCGCCCACCCTGCAACTATCAATTTGGCAAATGCCCAGTGCTCCGGCCTGCATGAGTTGTTTAAAAACCACTCTATTCTGACAGTGTTCACCGGTCGCAACATGAATGGGCGCAACTGCTTTTGCAATTTTGGCGTGTCCTAATACGTCATCGGGGCTTGTGGGTTCTTCGATCCACCAAGGCTTGAATTGTGCTAACACAGACATGTTTTCAATGGCCTCGTCGACATCCCATTTTTGGTTGGCGTCCATCATGAGGTAGCGTTCGTATCCGATTTCTTCGCGTATCACTTTAGCTCGTCTTACATCGTCTTCAAGCGAGGCTCCGACTTTAATTTTAATATGGGTAAAGCCACTGGCAACCGCTTCTTGGCATAGTCTTCTGATTTTATCGTCTGAATAGCCCAGCCATCCTGCTGAGGTGGTGTAGGCGGGGTATCCGTGTTCTTTTAGGTAAGCGATTCGTTCATGTTTTGAAGGCTCGAGTTTCTTGAGGATTTCGAGACCCTCATCAGGGGTGATGGCGTCAGTGATATAAGTGAAGTCGATACATGAGATCAATTCCTCAGGCCTCATTTCTGCTAAGAGCTGCCAAAGAGGCTTGCCTTCAACCTTAGCGTATAGGTCCCACACCGCATTGACCAATGCGCCTGTAGCCAGATGAATGACCCCTTTTTCTGGACCCAGCCAGCGCAGCTGACTGTCAGAAGTAATCATTTTATAAAAAGCACCCATGTTTTGGGTAAATGTCTCTAGCGGTTTGCCTACGATTAACGGAGCCAGGGCTTCTATGGTGGCTACACACAGTTCGTTTCCGCGCCCTATGGTAAAGGTGAGACCGTGCCCTTCAAGTTGTGACGGATGATTCGTGTGTAATATGACGTAAGCCGCTGAGTAGTCAGGGTCTTTGTTCATGGCGTCAGATCCATCAAGATTTAGGCTGGTCGGAAACCGAATGTCTTTGGTGCTTACAGAGGCAATGAGGGTTGAGGCCATTTTGTTTATTTCTCAAAAAATACTAAAAATTGGATCAGAATGCGTGCGAGCCTCACCTATATTTTGACGCTGAATACGAATACAGTACTTTAAAAGAATGCAACTTGAGCGCTCTCTTCTTAATTATTTAACCCTATTGGTGATGCTCACGGGGACCTTTTTCTCTATGAAAGCCCAGTCTGAGATTCTTTTTCGTTCTGGGGATCAGGGATATCAATGTTTTCGCATCCCGGCTCTAGTTGCGCTTGACTTAAAAGTGGTTGTGGCCTTTGCCGAGGGTAGAAAAGACAATTGTGCCGATTTTGGTGATGTAGATATCGTGATGAGGCGAAGCACCGACGGAGGTCACCATTGGGGACCGATTGAAGTAGTGGTCAATAATGGAGATTTACAGGCCGGAAATGCCACACCGCTGAAAGATCGTCTCGATCCCCGCTTTCCTGATGGGCGCCTGTTTCTTTTTTACAATACGGGTACGGCCTCTGAACAAAAAACACGTGAAGGTTTAGGTCGACGTCAGGGGTTCTTCATTACGAGCGCCGATCAGGGCTCCACCTGGTCTGACCCGGTGTCCATCTCCGATCAAACTCATTTCGATAGGTATAATCAGGTAAAAGATTTAGATCACCGAACCTTGGCGTACGCTCCGGGGCATGCCTTACAATTGACCTATGGGCCTTATGCCGGTCGTCTCTTTGTTCCGGCCAACCACTCTAAAGGTCCGCCACAAGAGGAATTCAAAGACTATCGCGCCTTCGGATTGTATTCTGATGACCATGGTGTAAGCTGGAAGGTTTCTGAAGACCTTCAAACACCTAGTTCCAATGAAGTGATGGCCGCACAACTCCCTTCAGGAGAACTTCTTATGACGGTGCGCATTCAAAATAGTACAGAGCGGAACAAATTTTCGGCGAGAAGCTTAGACGGAGGTTCAAGCTGGTACGCTGAAGAACGGTCAATTGACCTCACTTCTCCGGTCTGTCAATCTTCTCTTTTGTATGTTGCAGATAAGCAAAAGCTTTACCATCTGGGGCCTGCCGCTACTGATAAGCGGGCGCGCCTAACGCTCTTGAATTCTATAGATGAAGGGCATTCTTGGCAGGTAGAGCAGCTGATCGAAGAAGGTTTCGCAGCTTATTCTGATTTAGAGTACCTTGAGAAGGATAAACTGGCAATTCTCTATGAGGCAGAGGATTACAGTGAGATTCGGTTTAAATTAATACCTATACCATGAAAACAAGATTATTCGTTTTAGGAGCATTCATGCTCTTGCAATTCACAGCGCTGGATGCCCAGTCAAGCATTGTATCGAACGCTGAGGCACTTGGAATGTCATCAGAGCGCCTTGAAAAAATCACTTCGAAGTGGGAGACCTATGTTGAAAATAAGCAACTGTCTGGTGCGGTTATTTATGTAGCGAGAAAGGGAACGCCTGTTTATTTCGAGGCGATTGGACAAAGTGATATTGCGAAAAAACGTCCGATGGAAAAGGATGCCATCTTCAGAATTGCCTCGCAGTCTAAGGCCATTGTGAGTTTGGGTGTGATGATGCTGCAAGAGGATGGATTGCTGCGGATCAACGACCCGCTTGGAAAATACATTGAAGAATTTGACGAAACTACGGTGGCTGAGGTTCAAGAGGACGGAAGCTATATCGTTGTTCCGGCAAAGCGCAAGATGACCATTCGCGATCTACTAACGCATACCTCAGGGTTGGGATACGGTTACGGTCCTGCTGCTGATCAGTGGAAAGCTGCCGACATGCAAGGTTGGTATTTTGCTCATCGCGAAGAACCTATTTTAGAAACGGTGAAGCGCATGGCAAGCCTACCGATGGACAGGCATCCTGGAAGCACTTTTTGGTACGGATACAGCACCGACGTCTTAGGAGCCCTTATTGAGGTGGTATCTGGTCAATCGTTAGATCAATTCTTAAGAGCGCGCGTACTCGATCCGCTAGAGATGGATGACACTCAATTTTATCTAGAAAAAGATCAGGTGAAACGCTTAGCTACGGTATACAAGCACGACCCAGAAGGAATCAAACGCTCTCCAGATGAAGGCACCATGGAGAGCCAAGGTGCCTATACCAAAGGACCTCGGATGAGCTTTTCAGGAGGGGCCGGACTCACCAGTACTGCGCAGAATTATGCCAATTTCTTACAGCTATTTCTCGATAAGGGAGTCTTTAAGGGCAAACGTCTCGTTTCACGAAAAACAGTTGAGCTTATGACTTCGGTTCACATCCCAAACGAGCTTTACGGTTGGCCGGGTGGCACCGGATTCGGATTAGGATTCTCAGTCTGTTTTGATGTTGGAGCTCGTGGAACTCTAGGTTCTGAATGGGAGTTCGGATGGGGTGGAGCTTATCATTCAACTTACTGGGTTGATCCTAAAGAAGAACTGGTGGTGGTTTATCTTACCCAACTCATCCCGGCCGGAGACATTGATGATCATCCGACCCTAAGAAACCTAATTTATCAGGCGATCACAGATTAAAACACGGCCTTAACCGGAAGGTGGTCTGAGATCCAGCGTCCGTTGGCTCGTTTGGTGTCTAGATGGCTGTAGCTTTTTGGTTTCAGGTTACTAGCGAAGATGTAATCGATGCGGCGATCTAAGGGTGCATTTAGCTGAAAACCGCTGAAGGATCCGACCGGTCCTTTAAGCTGAGTTAAATCAAGCAGGTCGCCAAAGGTTTTGGTCATTCGCATTATGGGTGCATCTGAAGGCATGGCGTTAAAATCTCCACTAATTACTACCATCTCTTGAGGGCCTGTGAGCTGTTCGATGCGCTCTATAATCAAAGCCGCAGATTCGTCTCTGGCCACCTGACCCATATGATCGAAATGGGTATTGAAGTGCCAAAAGTTACGCTTTAATGCCTTGTCGTAGAACTGTGCATAGGTGCAGATGCGGGGTAGGGCAGCGTCCCATCCGGTCGAAACCTTTTCTGGGGTTTCAGAGAGCCAAAACGTTCCGCTTTGTAGCACTTCAAATCGGTCTTTGAGGTAGAAAATAGCACTGTGTTCGCCTTGGGTAACTCCGTCTTCGCGCCCCACACCGACGTAATCGTAGGCGCTAAGTTCTTGATTGAGGTACTGCATTTGCACTAGCATGGCCTCTTGCACCCCGAAGGTCGAAGGAGCTTCAGCCTTGAGTTGCCCTACTAGTTCGGCCTTTCGAAGGTCCCATAAGTCATCTCCGTCGTTTGAGCTATTGTACCGGATGTTATAGCTCATCACGCTGAGGTCTTGGGCTGATATCATTATTGTAAATAGGCTTAAGAGAAGGTTCGTGAAAAAGTAAGGTTTCATGGGATAGGTTTTATTAAGATTGATCCTTGGATTGCAAGGTCGAAGATCCAAACCAAGACCCAAATTTATACAGTGAAATTGATTTGAGTTCCTGCATTCAGTAAAATATGGGTATCTACTATATATTCGATTAAATTACTTCAGATATAAAAAAACGGTTACACTTTATAAAAGTATAACCGTTTTATTGTTTTAGTAGCGGGAGCAGGACTCGAACCTGCGACCTTCGGGTTATGAGCCCGACGAGCTACCTACTGCTCTATCCCGCGATGTGGAAGACAAATATACGATAACTCGCGGGATTACACCAAAAAAGACGAGGTTTTAAAGTTTGACTTTATTAGTGTGGCTATTTAGCTCTTTTGTTAAAATCACCTGCTTTCTTTTAGAGCAAGTCTTGATTTTTGTATTTTCAAACAAAATCTAAAAAAATGGCTCAATATTCTCTTTTTGTGAACGGATCGGTGAAAACCGTTGATGTAGATCCGTCAACCCCAATGTTGTGGGTGCTTAGAGACCACCTTGATTTGGTGGGAACAAAATTCGGATGCGGAATCGCTCAATGTGGTGCTTGTACCATCCACCTAAACGGTACTGCGGTTCGCTCGTGTCAGCTACCTGTCTCTGCGGTGGGTAATGGTGAGGTGGTGACCATTGAAGGAATCTCTGAAGATGGGGATCATCCGGTTCAATTGGCCTGGATTAAAGAAGATGTGCCTCAGTGCGGCTACTGTCAGGCGGGGCAGATTATGTCGGCGACGGCGCTGTTGAAGCAAAATCCGAATCCGACCGATGAAGAAATTGAAGCCGCCATGGCGGGCAATCTTTGCCGCTGCGGAACCTACATAAGAATCAAAAAAGCGGTGAAAGAAGCCGCATCAAACCTATAATCTCAGTGCTATGGCGAACAAGACCGTAAACAACAGTAGACGATTTTTTATCAAGAGCTCGCTTTTAGCCGGAGGAGGTATGATGCTTTCTTTTCCGATGCTAGAGGCCTGTAATTTCTCACCAGAACAGGTAAAATCAATGCCTAAGGAGTGGTTTGAAATCAACGGATACCTCAAAATTGCCGATAACGGAATGGTGACCATCATGTCTCCGAATCCTGAAATTGGGCAAAATGTGAAGACTTCTATGCCAATGCTTATTGCAGAAGAACTCGGGTGTAACTGGGACGATGTGACCGTAGAGCAGGCTCCATTGAATTCAAATAAATTCTTCCACCAGATGGCTGGGGGGAGTACCTCGATCAGTGCAGCCTGGACTCCTTTGCGTAAGGCCGGTGCAACCGCACGAGTAATGCTAACCAAAGCTGCAGCAACGGCCCTTGAGGTAGAAGCTTCAGAATTGCGTGTCGAAAACGGAGCTATTTATCACGACGCTTCAGGGCGCTCACTTGGCTTTGGCGAGGTGGCTTCTGCTGCTGCAGTGCTTGAAGTTCCTGAAGAGGTAGAGCTTAAGTCTATCAAAGATTTTACGATCATCGGTACGGCACGTAAAAATGTCGACGGCAAGAAGATTGTAACTGGTGAATCGCTCTTTGGTATCGATTACAAAGAAGATGGAATGCTGTATGCGGCTATCATTCATCCGCCTGCGTTCGGAATGAAAATTAAATCGTTTGATGCCTCAAGAGCCTTGGCGATGCCAGGAATCACCGATGTCTTTCAGTTTGAGAATTACCTCGACGGACAAGCCAAGGGAGCATTCGATCTCAAGGCGCACCAAACGCAAATCGCAGTGGTGGGGAACTCTACCTGGGAGGTTTTTCAGGCTAAAAAATTAGTTGACGTGTCTTTCGAAGAGGCCGGAGATCAGATCAATGAATTGAGCTTCTTCGGACGCACCAACACGGTAAAATGGCCTGCAGGACTCGAGAGTACGCGTCAGCATAAAGCGAAGATGAATGCGGCAGAAAAAGGACCGAGACGCACAGAGCGCAAAGACGGAAATCCTGAGGCTCAGTTTGCTGCTGCAGATAAAGTACTTGAGCGCACTTATTACGCACCATACCTTGCGCATAATACCCTTGAACCTCTAAACTTCTTTGCAGATGTTAAAGCAGATTCTGCCCGTTTTGTAGGACCTATTCAATTGCCAGAAATTCTTGAGCCTGCACTAGCTGCTCGCTTTGACCTTCCGGTTGAAAAGGTAGATATCATGATGACGCGTATCGGAGGAGGCTTCGGTAGAAAACTATACGGTCACTTTATGCTAGAGGCAGGAGTGATCTCTCAAACCATTGGTAAGCCGGTGAAATTGGTCTACACCCGAGAAGACGACATGTCTGCTGGTGCCTACCGACCTTCTTATCAGGTCACCTATAGAGCGGCGATCAAAAACAATGAGGTCACTGCGTTACATGTGATTGGAGGAGGCGTTCCTGAGAGTCCGCTTGCAGCGAATCGCTTTCCTGCAGGAGCTTTCGATCACTATCAAGCAGAGTCATGGACGGTCGATTCAAATATCACAACGGGAGCCTTTAGAGCACCGCGATCGAACTTTATGGCCAGTGCCGAGCAAAGTTTTATCGATGAGATGGCCGAGGAGATCGGAAAAGATCCGCTTGATTACCGCTTAGAATTACTAGAGCGTGCGAAGAACAATCCGATCGGAGAGCGCAACGATTACGACGCAGAACGCTACGCAGGCGTGCTTAAATTGGTCAAAGAAAAAGCCAATTGGGAGTCGCCTAAGCCAGGCGTACACCGCGGAGTTGCTGCCTATTTCTGCCACCAGTCGTATGTTGCCAATGTCGTTGACGTAGTGGTAGAAAACGGTACACCAAAAGTAGACAAGGTCTATGCGGCTGTTGATTGTGGTGTAGTGATTAATCCTGATGCCGCGGCCAACCTCGCTGAAGGGGGTAGCGTTGATGGAATCGGTCACGCGATGTACTCAGAGCTGACCTTCAGCGACGGAGCACCTAATCAGACCAACTTTAATGAGTATAGACTCATCCGCCATAACGAAGCGCCAAGAGAGGTCGAAGTGCATTTTGTGCCTTCAGAGGTGAATCCAACAGGTATGGGTGAACCGCCTTTCCCACCAGTAATGGGAGCTCTAGCGAACGCACTCTATCAAGCTACTGGTAAGCGCTTGTACAAGCAGCCTTTCATGGGCTCACAGGCTTAAACCCTTAGGAGCATGATTGAGGTCGAGCAGGCACTGTCACTGATTGATGCCCATGCTACTGTTTTGGAGGTAGAACATCTAGCTGTAGACGCCGCCTTAAGGGGACGCGTCTTGGCAGAAGCCGTACCTGCCCCAGCTGATCTCCCGAGTTTTAGGCAATCTTCTATGGATGGTTATGCGCTTTGTTACAAGACCGACGCATCGAGTTATGAGGTTATTGGCGAAGTGGCGGCGGGTTCTTCTGAGCATTATGCGCTTTCACCGGGTCAGGCAGTACGGATTTTTACCGGTGCCCGTGTTCCAAAGGATTGCGATCGCGTGATCATGCAAGAGCAGGTCAGTCGAACGGCAACATCTATTCAACTCAAGGCTGATACCCGTGAGTGTCAGAACGTACGAGCCATTGGCAGTCAAATTCGTAAGGACGAAATTGTACTTGAAGCACAGACCACAATAACCCCCGCTTCCATTGGATTATTGGCCTCTTTGGGTATAGCATCCGTTTCGGTGATTCAACGCCCAAGGGTAGCTATTGTGGTTACGGGTAACGAGCTCGTGGCCTTGGGGGAATCCAAAAATGAAGTTCAGGTTTATGAGAGCAACAGTCTAGCCCTGCAGGCCGCCCTTGAGGGCTTAGGCCTTGAAGTAGCTAAGGTGCTCTATGCCTCAGACGATCCCGACCAAACGGTGGCTCGTTTGGCTGAGGCGCTTCAAGAGGCTGATATGGTGCTGATTTCAGGAGGCATCTCTGTCGGAGATTACGATTATGTCGCCGATGCCTTAAAAGGTATTGAAGTTGAATCTATATTTTACACCGTTCGCCAAAAGCCGGGTAAACCGCTGTTTTTCGGAAAGAAAGGTGAGAAGGCCGTCTTTGCCCTTCCTGGTAATCCGGCCTCGACGCTGAGCTGCTTCTATGTGTATGTCAAGCGCTACCTAGAGCGAGTTCAAGGTATTGAGGTTAAAAACCTCGAACTCACTCTTGAGGCACCTATTGAAAACCGATTCGGGCGGGCGCTTTTTGTCAAGGCCAAGCGATCAGGAGGGGCGGTTACTCCTATAGACGAATTTAATTCGGCTACCCTTATGAGCTTTGCGAAAGCAGACGCCTTAATTTATGTACCCGCCGACACCACTAGGCTAGAGGCTCAAACTGCGGTTAAAGTGATTTCGCTATAGGGTATGCTTGAAGGGGTACACATCGGATTTCTAATACTCTTGCCCATTATGGCATTCTTGTATTCGAGTGTGGGTCATGGCGGAGCCAGTGGTTACCTCGCACTCATGGCGCTGTTTGCTTTTGAGACGACATTTATGAAGCAAACGGCCCTAACCCTAAACTTATTTGTGGCTGGGATTGCGTTTGTCCATTATTTCAAGGCCGGTCATTTCAATTGGCGACTATTTTTGTGGTTCGCCCTCGGATCAGTTCCTGCGGCCTACATCGGAGGCACCATCAATCTCGATCCGGTACTGTATAAAAGAATACTCGGGGTGTTATTGCTCGTTTCAATGGTACGTATGCTTACCAGCTTAAAGACTGCCGAAACGCCGCCTGCGACGGTGCGCATTGTACCGGCAATAGGCCTGGGTCTAGCCATTGGATTGTTTTCAGGACTCATCGGCATCGGTGGGGGAATCATTCTCACTCCAGTATTGATTCTATTGCACTGGGCACGCATGAAAGAAGCGGCAGCGGTTTCAGCCCTTTTTATATGGGTCAACTCGGCGGCAGGGCTCACAGGCCAGTGGTACACGGGTGCGCAGTTTGATCCCAACAGTTGGGTTTATGTGGCCTTAGCGGTAATCGGCGGATTCGCTGGAGGGTATGTCGGAAGCCGACGCTGGAGCAATCGCCTACTGACCTATTTCTTAGTTGGGGTTCTTGGAATTGCGGCGGTAAAACTATTTTTGATCTAATGGAATACACACTCAACTTTTACGGACCCTTATCTGAGCTTTTTGGAGCGCACGGGCGGATAGTTTTAGATGAAGCGAGCACGGTGTCAACCTTACGTGTAGCCTTAGAACAAGGCTTTGAGGGTTTGAGTGATTATCCGTACACCTTAGCTCAAGATGGAGCTTTTAAATCAGATCACGAGCTTTTGAGTTCAGGAGCGATAGAGGTGTTTCCTCCATTTTCAGGCGGATGAACAACCGATACAACCGACATATCAAGCTAAAGCCATGGGGCACTGCTGCACAAGAGCAGTTAGGCAGTTCTCATGCCGTGGTGGTCGGTGCCGGAGGATTAGGTGCTGCCGTGTTGCCTTATCTCGCTTCGGCAGGGGTAAATAAGATTACCATTGTCGATTACGATCGCGTCTCACTTTCGAACCTGCAGCGTCAGGTCTTGTATACTGAAGAGGATATTGGGCGCCTAAAGGCTGAAGTGACTGCCGAGAAGTTAGGCGCGTTGAATAGCGAGATTCAACTGAAAGCGATCACTCAAGCCATTGATGCGCATACGGCGGAGCACCTTGTAAAGGAGGCCGATGTAGTACTCGATTGCACCGATAACTTTCGCACGCGCTATGTGATCAATGATGCTTGCGTACGCCAAGATATTCCCTTTGTTTTTGGGGCACTCCACACCTTTAGCGGACAGATGGCGGTTTGCAATTACAAGGGCTCTGCAACCTATCGCTGCCTCTTCAAAGAGGCTCCAACTAATGTGGTGATTCCAAACTGTGCTGAAATTGGTGTCTTCTCCCCACTGGTGGCCTTGATCGGTTCACTCATGGCATCTGAGGCCTTAAAGGTTTTGGCGGGCTTAGCATCGGTTCAAGCCGCTAAGCTTATCACTTACGATCTTTTGACGCATCAGCAGCACGCCTTGAGTTTTACCCCCGATACTGCTAGAATTGAGCAAATAAAGGCCTTAGAGCGTATTGAACCCATAGCGTTGAACGACTGCGAATATAACCGGCAAACGCTGTTTGTGTCTGATCTGAAGGAGTTGAAAGATCCGCTCTTTGTAGATGTAAGACAGGCAGGGGAGCATCCGCAGATTGATCATACTGAGGTCGTGGCTTTAAGTGAAGGTTTGCCGAACGATCGCCCTGTAGTTTTGTTCTGTACTACCGGAAAAAGAGCACGCCTTTGTGCACAAAAAATTGAGCGTGAAAACGTATATTACCTCAAAGAAGAAATTGAAGACTTTATCCATTATCTGAATCAAATGAAGCATGACTAAGTCGATAAAATCTATACTCATAGAGGGTCCTATTGATCCCGAAAAAATAAAAAAGTCGATCGCGGCCCATCAGCCCAAGACACAAATCGGGGCGCACTCCATTTTCTTGGGTCAGGTGCGTGAAGATGAGATCGATGGCAAAAAGGTTGCCGCGATTGAGTACAGTGGACAGCATGAGATGATCAACAGTATTGCACACGAGATCAAAGAATCGCTTTTCGAGCAATTTGATATTACTTGTGCACACGTCTATCACAGTATGGGCCGTGTAGCCGTAGGTGAAATCTGTTTCTTTGTTTTTGTCTCTTCAGGCCACCGCAGGGCCGTTTTTGAGGTGCTCCCTTATTTTGTAGATGAGCTCAAGGCAAAACTGCCGGTCTTCGGAAAAGAGCTTTTTGAAGACAACACCCATCAATGGAAAGTAAATACCTAATTCATGGTCGATATCACAAATAAGAATACCACCCTAAGAATTGCCGTAGCCTCAGCCATTGTAACCGTTAGCGCAGATGAGACCATAGCGGCTATTAAAGAAGGGCGCGTACCTAAAGGCGACGTCTTTGAAATGAGCAAGGCAGCAGGACTCCTCGGGGTCAAGAAAACGCCTGAGCTCTTACCCGATTGCCACCCTATTCCGATCGAGTATACCGGATTCTCATTTGAGATTGACGGCCGGCAGATTCACATTCTGTGTGAGGTCAAGACGATTTACAAAACAGGGGTAGAGGTTGAGGCCATGCACGGGGCTAGCATTGCAGCACTGAACATGTATGACATGCTCAAACCCATTGATAAGGGAGTAGAAATCGGATCGATCAAATTGCTAAGTAAAAAAGGAGGCAAGTCAGACCTCAAGTCAAGTGGCGCTGGCCTTAAAGGCGGAGTGGTCATTTGTTCTGATTCAATATCGGCCGAAAAGGCCGAAGACCGCACCGGATTAGCCATTCAAAAACGCCTCATTGGTTTGGGCCTAGCATGTGAGGGGGTTGAGGTAGTTCCTGACGAGAAAGAAGGTATAGCTGCAAAGCTCTCGTCACTTTCTGATGCCGGATGCGATCTCATTGTCTTCTCTGGAGGCACCGGAGTAGCCCCGCGCGATGTAACCTTTGAAGCGTTAAGCCCCCTCATAGAAAAGAGACTCTCAGGAGTAGAAGAGGCCATGCGCAGTTACGGTCAGGCCCGCACGCCAGTGGCGATGTTTTCACGCTCACTAGCCGGCATATATAAGAACGCTATCGTATTGGCGCTGCCCGGTTCAACCGCTGGAGCCACTGACTCGCTCAACGCGGTAATGCCGTCGTTGCTGCATTTGATTGAAGTGATTCAAGGAAAAAGGCACGACTAATGAAGAATTCGGGCATTCTATACGATTCTCATCAGCGTTTTCACAATTATTTGCGGATTTCGCTCATTGAGAAGTGCAATTTGCGCTGTACCTATTGTATGCCCAGTGCCGGAATTCAATTGAGCCCGAAGGAGAGTCTGATGACCCCAAATGAGGTCTATGAAATCGCCAAGGTATTTGTCCATCACGGGGTCGATAAGATACGATTGACCGGAGGAGAGCCTCTATTGCGTAAAGATTTTGGAGAGATTCTCGAGCGCTTGTCTACCCTAAAGGTTTCACTGGCACTCACCACCAACGGACTATTGCTCGATCGTTACCTTGATAATCTCAAACGAGCTGGTCTGCGTAAGCTGAACTTTAGTTTAGATACCCTGAATGCGGAATCCTTTAACACAATCACCCTTCGCGATCAATTTGAGCGCGTGCATACTAACCTGCAGATGGTGCTCAGTGAAGGGTTTGATGTGAAGATCAACGCAGTACTTTTAAAAGGTCAAAACGAAGACGAAATCATTGACTTTGTTGCCCTGACTGAAAGAGAGTCTCTATCGATTCGCTTCATTGAATTCATGCCTTTTCAGGGCAATGCTTGGGACCAATCGAAAACCGTTTCTCTCGCAAGCATCTTGGAACGCATCGAAGGGCATTATGGTAGAGATCGCGTCGAGCGTCTTAAAGATGCCCCCAACGACACGGCTAAAAATTTCAAGATTAGCGGATTTAAAGGAAGTTTTGCGGTCATTAGCACCGTTACCAATCCGTTCTGTGACAGCTGCAATCGCATACGACTGACGGCTAATGGAAGGCTTCGCAATTGCTTGTTCTCCGACAAAGAGCAAGACCTGCTTGGCGCACTGCGCTCAGGCGAACCTATAGAGCCAGTCATTCAAAAAGTACTGCAGCTTAAAAAGGCCGTTCGCGCCGGACTTGATTCTCCTGAAACCTTTGAGAATTACCACAATCATCAGAGCAATCGCTCGATGATCAAGATTGGGGGTTAGCCTTTTTCAAGGCCTCGTATTGTGCGTAGGTATCTATGTCTGTCAATAGCGCTGAAGGCGTGTAAGCCAGACAGTCGTCAAGGTGATTTTTAACCACGGGTTTCGCTCCTAAATCTCCATCTAACCCTTCAAGTTCATCAAAATAGGTAGCGCTAAAAATGGCCGGAATACCCTTCCACCCTTCGGTTGAGGTCGACTGTACAATACCGGCAGTGTTCTGAAGAAAGAAGTCAACGAGTGCTTTAAGGTAAGCGGCAGTAATGAGGGGTTGATCTACCGCTACAATCAAGACCGCTTCGGGATTAAGTTGACGGATCGCTGAGATGCCGGCGGAAATCGAGGATCCCATACCCGCATCGAATTTTGCATGGCTTACACGCAAGACTACTTCATCTTTCAACACCGTTGAGATGGCCTCTTCATGCGCTCCAAGCACAACGGCTATGGGACAGTCTAAGGCCTTTAGCGTTTCAAGCTGGTGTTTGATGAGCGGTCGCTGCTGCCACTCTAACAGAGCCTTGGGCTGGCCCATTCGTGACGAATGACCCGCTGATAAGAGGAGTGCAGCCAGTTTAGGCATGGATGTTTCCTCTTTTTTGATGCAGGGGCTTTCCGTCTTTTTGGCGGAATACCGATAAAATCTCACTTAAAATAGAAAGGGCAATTTCTGGGGCGCTTTGGGCACCTAAGTCGAGTCCGGCAGGTCCGCGAAGAAGATCAATAAAGTGATCGTCTGTTTCTGGCCTGCGTTCGAGCAGGATATCAATCAGACGCTCTCTTCGATGTACAGGGCCGAGGAGTCCGATATAGGCCGGCCTAAAGTCGGTTAACTCGAGCAGGTACTGGGTGTCTTTACTGATACTGTGGGTTATGAGTACCACAGCAGCGTTCGGCCCAATAGCTAGGTCACTAATCTCTGAAAACAGGGGAGTCATTAGTTGATACGCCCCCTTAAAGTATTCGATTGTTTTCTGCTCGTCTGGTGGAGCCACCACCTGCACCCTGAATCCTATAGTGCTTGCCATTTGACTGAGGATGGCGCTGTCGTGTTCTGCCCCAAAGATGAAAAGCTCGTTCAAAGCGGCTAGGTCTTGTTCAAAAACAGCCTCTCCTTTCGGCTTACGGTTGGGCGATAAAGCATAAGATTTAGGGCCAATACAGATTTCAGATCCTAAATCGGCCTGGGCTCCCAATTCAAGGCGGTAGTGCGACTTCCATGTTAAGGGCTGCTTGGTATCGACAGCCTTTACGATTTCTGCTATGGCTGCTGCATCAAGTTCTAACGGTTCAATGAGAAGCTTGAGTATTCCTTCACAGCCCAATCGGTAACGCCCGTCGTATTCCATTACGGTTGGAGTCTTGGACTCAAAGACACCAAGCGATTGTCGCAGGATTTCTTTCTCCACACAGCCCCCACTAACGGCGCCCACCATGCTGTGATCCTCGGCGATCAACATTCGAACTCCTGGCTTTCGATACGAAGAACCCTCTAGGTGCACCAAGGTGACCATAAGACAAGAGATTCCTTTAGATCGGTAGTCTTTATAAGCGCCAAGTATGTCGAGGAGTTCGTGGGTCATTGAGGCTATTCTTTTTTAAGCGTAGGATAACTTACCCCTAATTGCTCGAGATACGAATCGTATTTCTTTTCGTTGTAGAAATATTTTGAAAGCGCAGGTCTAAAACGCTCGTCAATTGCTGTATTGAGGTAGATAGGAGCCTCAGTATTCGCCTCTATCATGGGTTGGTATTTGGTCTCTTTTGTCTGTTCTTCATTGAAATAAGCCCAGGCTTCTTCAAGAACTGCCGATTTGGTGAGCATGTCGATGAGTGTCATGGCCTCGACTTGAGCCCCCGCAGTCACTCCTTTATGTGCAATGGGAGTAGCCATGGCAATGGCATTGCTCCAGTGGTGTCCGGGTAGTCCAGGTATGTTTGACGGAAAGCGCAAGGTTACGGTAGGCAAGGTCCATGAAACATCTCCGATATCATCACTTCCTCCACTGACCGGTTTTTCGACGGGTAATCCGAGTGGATTCAGTTCTTCTGAGAGGCCGGTAATTTTTTTATTCCCTAACTCTGATTGAACGGCTTTGGCAAGGGTTTGATCAGCCTCTGACCATTCAGGAAGCCCCACTACTTCTATATTTTTATACATGGTCTCGGCGATGCTCTTATTGAAGTGGCGTGGCCAAGCCGTACCTAATATTTTGTAGCTCATCTTAGTGTCTGTCATCAGAGCCGCACCCTCGGCAATGTTTTTGGCCGATTCGTACATCTCCATGATACCTTCATAGGTGACGTCTCTGAAGTAATACCAGATGCTTGATTTTGACGGAACCACATTAGGCTGATCTCCTCCGTCAGAAATGATGGAGTGTGAGCGTTTAAGTGGATCGAGGTGCTCGCGCTTATAATTCCATCCGATATTCATGAGCTCAACCGCATCTGCTGCACTCTTTCCTCTCCAAGGTGCTCCGGCTGCATGTGCCGCATCGCCTTCGAAGGTAAACTCTACCGAGATCAATCCAGTACCAGAAGAGGCACCCCATGAGACACCCATATTACTGCTGACGTGGGTAAAGATGCAGGCATCAATCTTATTGAATAGACCGTCGCGAACAAACCAGGCCTTAGATGCTACCAGCTCTTCAGCGATACCCGGCCATAAAATAAGCGTGCCTTCTAGATCGTTTTCTTTCATTACTTTTTGGACCGCAAGTGCCGCCGTGATGTTGAGCGGAATCCCTGCATTGTGACCCTCTCCATGACCTGGTGCACCCTCAACGATAGGTTTGTGATAGGCAACCCCTGGATATTGAGAGGCCTTAGGAATACAATCTACGTCACTTCCGAGTGCAATCACCGGGCCTTCACCGCGGCTCCAACGTGCTACCCAAGAGGTGGGTATACCCGACACGCCGTATTCAATCTCAAAGCCGTTTTTTTCAAGGAGCCCCGTGAGGTATTTTGACGATTCTTTTTCTTGAAACCCGAGCTCGGCAAAACTGAAAATCTTGTCGACCATGACCTGGCTGAGCTTTTGATTTTCTAATACTAGTTCAGAGGCGCGCGCCTTCATTTTTTCGATGTCTTCTTCACTAAAAGTCTGCTGTGCTGAAGAGTACACTACAGTGCTGAATGCTGTGATGAGCATTAGGTTTCGAAGGAGTAAGTTAGGATTCATAGGTTTAAAAGGTTATGCTTCTTAAATGTACAAGAACTTTGAAAAGATTTAAGGGTCGATTTCGGGTCTTTTTCGATTTAGACCTACATTTAAGAGTCAAAATTGCATCTGATGTTTTCGAAATCTTTGAATCAAAAACTCATTGCCGCACTTGTGTTTGTAGCGGTGATTGCGGTCAATGCGGCCGCTAATGCACTTCCGATAAACGGATTCACCACAGGTGAGCTCTCAGATCGGTATTTTAATTTGTTTACTCCTGCCGGTTTTACCTTCAGTATATGGGGGGTGATTTATATGGCTTTATTGGGCTATGTCTTACTTATTTTCAAATCAAATCAGTTCTCGAGCAGTGAGCTTAGTTTTTTTTGGGTAGTCAACGGGGTTGCCAATATGGCCTGGATTTTTGCTTGGCACTATCTCAAAATTTCCAGTTCGATGTTCATCATACTCATTTTACTATTGAGCCTTATTTGGATCACCGATTACCTTCATAGAATCAAAGAGCCCGATCGAATTACCCTCTATGTGCGCGGTGCCTTTAACGTCTATTTTGGATGGATCACTGTGGCTACCATCGCCAACGCTACAGCCTTGTTAGTGGCAATGGATTTCGGAAGATGGGGGCTCTCTGAAGCAGAATGGACCAGCACCATGGTCGGAGTTGCCGCCACGGTTGCTCTTTTGGTTTCACTTATGCGTCGCTCGATTTGGTATTTGCTACCCATACTATGGGCATTTTACGGCATCTATGCAAAGCACATAGCCGAGTGGGGTTTCAGATCGGCCTACCCAGAGGTATTGAATACGCTTCAATTTGCCTTTGGCTTACTAACACTAATGCTCTTATTCATTGTATATAAAAAACTAGTCCCTTCTTCTCATGCGTAAATTTTTAGTAATGCTTGTAGCCGCAGCATTTTCTTTTACTGTGCAGGCTCAAGAGTCGACCGCTATTCAGAACACTTTTAAAAAAGAGATTCGTACCCTTTCAAAGCGTAAAGTGGTGCAACGTGCCTTTGAAGCCATCGAACAAGACGAATCCTTTACCATGGCGCAGCACATTGAGCTGACCGAAATTGCCGCTCCGCCATTTATGGAACAAGAGAGGGCCGAAGCCTTTGCCGCAAAGCTTCGCGCTGTGGGTATTGATTCGGTTTGGATAGATGCGGTTGGCAATGTGATGGCTTATTTGCCTGGAACTAAAGGAGATAAGACAGTCGCCCTGAATGCGCACCTAGACACCGTCTTTCCTGAAGGGACAGATGTGAGTGTCACCCAGCGTAACGACACCTTGTTTGCCCCTGGGATTGGAGATGACACACGAGGATTGGCCATGCTGTTGACTATTGCAAAGACATTAAAGGAGCAAGAAATTCAAACGACTTCTGATGTGCTTTTGGTGGCCACAGTAGGAGAAGAAGGCCTTGGGGATTTAAGAGGAGTCAAAGAGGTTTTTAGCGAGAGAGGACAATCAATTGACTCATGGATTTCTATTGACGGAGGCGATATCGGGCGCGTCAACAACAAAGCCCTGGGTTCTTACCGTTACAAGGTCACCTTTGACGGACCAGGTGGACACTCATGGGGAGCCTTTGGATTAGCAAATCCGCACCACGCGCTTGGCTCAGCTATGCATCATTTTGTACAAGCCGCGGACGCCTACACCAAAACCGGACCTCGCACTAGCTACAACGTTGGGGTCATTGAAGGAGGGACTTCCGTAAATTCTGTCCCCTTCAGCTCAAGCATGCTTATTGACGTTAGATCCATAGCACCTTATCGCCTTGATGAGATGGAAGCTCTTTTAAATCGGGCCGTTCAGCAAGCCTTAAAAGAGCAAAACGCGGTCCGAAGAAGGGGAGAAGCTCTGACCGTTAGCGTAGAGAAAATCGGAAACCGTCCGTCAGGAGAATTAGATCCTTCACTCCCCTTAATTCAGCGTGCATTGGCGGCAACTGAATATTTCGGAGCGGTGCCCGAACTCACCCGTGGTTCAACCGATTCAAACATACCAATTTCACTTGGCATACCGGCTATTACCATAGGTCGTGGAGGCCTCGGCGGTAACGCCCATTCGCTTGATGAGTGGTGGGTGAATGATGAAGGACACAAGGCCATTCAGTTGGCGCTCTTGATTCTTGTGAGGGAGGCGGGCTTGTAGCCGCTAATTGTCTAACATTACATAATCGTAAAAGGCCTGCGGATGAATGGATTCAAAGGCATCATTTGAGAGGTAGCTCGTGCGTTTGCGATGCACAAGTAATCCCTGATGCCATTGCATGGAATCATTAGTAATCAGACTCATCTTCTCGTTATGCTTCACTGCGTTGGCCACCACCTGGTGGTTATTGGTGTCGATGAAGAAGTGCCAGGTGTCTGAAGACCCCTTGTATGTGACCTTTAAATGATGCACTTTTTTAGTGCCTTTACCCAATTCAAGGATGCGCACACCCTGATAGCTCAGTTGGGCTTTCTTGTCCTTGAGCTTAAAAGGTTGAAAGAATACAAATTTGGCCCCGTCTACAGTACTTTGGTGCTGTTCAACGAGAAGGCTGTCGTTGACTGGTGTTCCGTCTTGAAGCAATGAGAGTTGATTGCCTAAATGAGAAACCTCGTAGACTACCCCTTCTTTGGAGTACGTCAAATAGGTATCATTGAATAGAGGGTGACTTATGCGCTGTTCTAGGGTATCGCGAATAGTGCCTTCAGCTTCAGAGGTATAGCTAATCTTAAGGTAGGAAAAGTTCTTAAGGTTATAGTATGCCTCAATGCCGCCATGAGCATCAAACGCATCTTGAAGCACCTCCTCCTCAACAGAAATGGTCTCTGAGCATGAGAAAATGAAGAAGGTGATTGCTAATAGGGCAAAGGCGCGCATGAATCGTTTCATCTGCAATCAATTGAAAAGAATTTCATCTATGAATACCCAACTGGGGCTCCCAGGGCTAGCGTGCCATGTGGGGTTTTTCATGCGGCTTTTCACTACTATTTTTAGATGATCTACCGTTTGGCCTTTGAGATTGAGGTCAAAGAATTGTTGTTTGACTTCACCACCCGGACCTTCAGCCGCGAAGGTAGCTTTTTCAAGTAAGCGTTGCCCATCTGGAGTGATCTCATAGACTTCTATAGCAGCAGGAAAAAAGATCCAACTACCAGTGGCTGAGAGTGCGCTTATACTGACGGTATTGATGGTTTGAGGTTGATCGAAGGTCACTTCTGCTCCGGTATGCATAGCCTCAAATCCTAACCATTTGCCGTCTTTGTGGTCGAGGCTCCCAGGGGTCAAATCAACAAGGGTTTCAGCACCATTTGCGGTGTAAGATCGATGTGCTGGAGCAAGCAGTTTGACTGTGGTAGGTGCGAGTGATGCTTTTCTAAAGTGAGCAGATGCTTCAGGGCTGTTTTTCCATCCTTCAAGATAGGAGACAACCCTTAGGGCCGATGAATGGCTAAGGTTTAGTGGGCCGTCATAAACTAGACTGGTTGAATCTGGAGAGTTTCCGTCTAGGGTGTAGTGAATAGTAGCCTCTTTAAAAGTAGAGCTGATCTTGATCTCGGTTGAATCTTTGAATAATGTGCTGATATATTCAAGAATAGGCGGTGTGAGCCTACTTTCTGGGAAGGCGTCGTCTGGAATGTAATGGATGGTGATCGAAGCTTGCTGGGCGTTGAATTCGGCCATCTCTTTCTCGCTGATTTGCGTCGAGGCCAAGTAGAGATTGTTGAGCTCAGGCATATTCTCAAAGTCGTTTAGCGCAGCTGCGGTAAGTGCTGTTGCGAATCCATTGAATGCATTCAGGTTAGAGAGTTTTTGAATGCTTGAGAGGGCCTTATCGGTGATAAGGGTATGGGGTAGGTCTAACTTTAATAGGTTCTCAAATACTTCGAGCTGAGGGGCCAATTCGTCATTGAAATCTGAATAACTGAGATCGATCTCGATGATATTCTCTGCGTATTTTTTGAGGAGCCTAAAATCTCGGGTTTGAAGTGCCTTTATACCCCGTGCACCGATCCGCAGCATAGGATGATCACTATCGACCGGATGAACCGAAAATCCACGCTCCCGCAGCTCTTGAATCCAAGATTCAGGTACTCTATCGTATTTAGACTTCCACTTCTCGAGTGGAGTAGATGTATTGGTGAGTCTGCGAAGCACCTCAAGCCAGTTCGCATCTGGGGCCAAGGAAGCCACCGAACAATTCGCACAAAAGTCATTTGCCGCCCACCACTCGAGTAAAGATTTTTCATCACTTAAAAGTTGAAGCTTGTTGTTAGGAGGCATATGGAGGTCATCTTCTTGTTCGAGATGAATCCGTTCGAGCAGCAGCTTAAGGCGTTCGCTGTCAGACGCCATTTGCCCTCCGTTCTTTCCGCCTTTTAAGAGCATCTCATACGAGGTGAGTTGCAACTTTCCTTTGGTCTTGTTTTGGTTGTGGCAACTCACGCATTTTTGATTCAATATGGGTTGGATGAGATCGGTATAGACCTGAGCATCTTCAACTGAGGCCACCGTCAAATCGATCTCGCTTTCGCTATAGGTACTTGTGATAAAGCCTTCGCCGTGCGTTAGTGTTCCGCCCTGATGTCCGGTAGTGATTAGGATGACGAGTAGCACCGTATAACTCGCCATATATAAACGGCTGGGCGCTCCTGCCGCGATTTTTTTTGCTAGGACAAGCAGCACTAGCGTGCCGAGGCTAAAGAGTATACCGAGGTTTCTGTGCAGTGCCACCGCATCTGTATCGTAGGCCCCTTGATCTGCAATGATGAGACCTGTCGCTATAGATATGAGGCTGCTCACTAGGGTGATGCCTAAAGTGAACCTTCTAATCTCTGTGGGGAGCGTCTTCTTGATCCCTAAAGAATAGAGTTCTAGCAAAAACCCAAAGACAAAGATCCCGATAGGGAGGTGTATAAATATGGGGTGCAGGTTACCTATGATGTTCACGCAAGAAGTCAGATTGAATTAAACGCGTTTCAGTTTAATAGGATAGGTTTTGCCCGCATTCCATTGACAGACATAGACGTTCTCATCTTCATCGACACACACGTCGTGCGGATGCTTAAAAACCCGAGTGGCCTGTTTCATGAGTTGAAGTTGGTTCTCTTCGTTGTAAATGGGTGCTATGCCTCCAGGTGCAGAAACCAAGCGATTATTTTGATCAAGAACCGAGATGAATCCTGTGTCTGGGGCCTTGTCTCCTGACCAGATCGTAGCGAGATAGACCTCTTGCCCATGGATGACCGGACGGCAAATGTAGGCCCCGGGGAGCTCGTATTTTTCAATGAAGGTTCCGTCCAAGCTAAAGCGCTTTAATATGTTTTGCTCGCGCTCAGTGATGAGCAGCGACGTTTGTCCGGATCGCTGATCGATGCATATACCGTGCGCGTTTAAGAATTGGTGGTCTTCGGTGCCGTGTCCGCCGAAAACGTTTTTGATGTTGCCTTGAGCGTCGTAGTGAATGATATACTGTGATCCGTATCCGTCGGCCACGTAAACGTCGCCATTTGGGGCGACACAACTCTCGGTCGGAATGTAGGCCTCCGGCTTATCGTACTGCTCAAGCTCGGTAGGAAATTCAAAGACGTGAACCACCCTTCCGTCAAGGGTCGTTTTGATCACTTCGTGACGGTTATTGTCGCATATGTATAAATATTCAGTGCCGTTTTCGTCGTGAATACTTAGGCCATGCCCTCCGGGATAGTCGCTCCCCCAGCTATCGAGTATTCTTCCTGATTTATTGTAAATGAGGATGTTGTTTTTCGTCTCATTCGTGATCATGAAGATCCGTCCTTTGCGATCTTCAACCATCTCGTGACAGTCATTCACCGGGTGTTGGTTTGGATCTAAACTTCCCCACTCAAAGTCTACTTTGTATTTGAAATCTCCGTGCCCGATAACGGTTTGTTGGGCCTTTTTAAAGTCGGCGTAGGTCCAAGAACTAAGGGATACACCCAACATTCCTGCAGCGGTTGTTTGAAGAAATTTTTGACGATTCATAGTAGAACGATTTGAGGTGTTTAGGGTTAGCTTAAAATATCATGAACAACATGGCCTTCGACATCGGTAAGTCTGAACCTTCTTCCTTGATACTTGTAGGTGAATTTTTCGTGATCTATTCCGAAAAGATGCAATAGTGTGGCCTGAAAATCGTGGACGTGAACAGGGTTTTCAACGATATTGTATCCGAACTCATCGGTTTTGCCGTAAAGCCCGGGTTTGATTCCACCGCCAGCGAGGTAGATACTGAAGCTTCTCGGGTGATGATCTCTACCGTAATTGTCGACCGTCAGGGTCCCTTGAGAGTAGTTGGTGCGTCCGAATTCACCTCCCCATACGACGAGTGTGTCTTCGAGCAGTCCACGCTGTTTGAGATCCATGATAAGGGCAGCAGAGGCTTGATCGACATCTTTTGCTTGTCTTGAGATTGCAGACGGTAAATTGTCGTGCTGGTCCCAACCCATATGATAGAGCTGAATGAAGCGGACGTCTTGTTCGGCTAGACGTCTGGCCAAAAGACAGTTCGCAGCAAAAGTCCCGGGAATCTTGGCATCGGCCCCATACATTTTGTAGATGTAGTCGGGCTCGTTAGCGGTATTCATAACCTCGGGCACTGAAGTCTGCATGCGATAGGCCATCTCATACTGGGCGATACGGCTTTGAATTTCAGGGTCACCGTAATCTGAATAGGCCGATTCGTTTAGTGCGGCAATATGATCGAGCATGACGCGTTTCGCGTCTTTGTGCATGCCGTTCGGATCGTTGAGGTAGA
Source organism: Flavobacteriaceae bacterium (assembly GCA_038134285.1). Taxonomy (GTDB): domain Bacteria; phylum Bacteroidota; class Bacteroidia; order Flavobacteriales; family Flavobacteriaceae; genus UBA3478. The sequence continues at coordinate 32,497 of JAYPUW010000009.1, read as the reverse complement.
GCACCGGATCTTTAGCGGCTCTAAATTGCACCCCTTGGTGCAGTGAATGCAAGAATCCGTTGCCCCACAGACGGGTGTAGAGGGGTTGCGACAAGGGCCTTCCGGTACCTCTCGACAAAAGTACCGTAAAGGCGGGTAGGTTATCGTTTTCACTACCCAATCCGTACGAGAGCCATGAGCCTATACTGGGCCTACCTGGCTGTTGCGAGCCCGTTTGAAAAAAGGTAACGGCCGGATCGTGGTTAATCGCCTCGGTATACATAGAGTTGATCACACAAATATCGTCGGCCACCTTGGCGGTATAGGGTAAAATATCACTGATCCAGGCGGGGTTGTTGCCGTATTGTTTGAATCCAAATTGAGAACCTACTAATGGGAAGGCATCTTGGCCTGAAGTCATACCGGTAAGACGTTGGCCTTTACGGATCGATTCTGGGAGGTCTTCTCCTCTTCGAGTATTGAGTAAGGGTTTGTAATCGAATAGCTCTAACTGAGAGGGTCCTCCGCTCTGAAAGAGATAGATAACCCGCTTGATTTTTGCAGGATGATGTAAACCTTTAAGTATACCTTTAACACCAGCACTACCTCCTGATGAAGTTTGGAGGGGTGTTTTGGTTGGATCAAAAAATGAACCTCCTAAGAGCGAGGCCAATCCGATTCCCCCAATCCCCATAGCAGTTTTGCCTAAAAAGGAGCGCCGATTTAAGATCAATGCACGTTCATTAATTATTTTTTTCTCGCTCATGTCAGCTGCGTGTAATGGTTTGATCTAGGTTCAACAAGGTATGGGCTGTCAGTGCCAAGGCGGCAAATGATTTTTGATTGGTCGCGATGCTGTTTTTCGAGGCACCGATGCTGAGGTACTGTTCTGTTTCTACCCCCTCTTCTTCTACCTGTTTGAGCATATCTGTATAGAGCGATTGCAGTTGTGCTAGAGCTTCGGTTTGGGCCAAGGCACCTGTGGTGGCAGTATAGAGATAGCTCAATTGTTGCTCTAATGGGAGGTTTTTTGAGGCTACACGCTGGGCTAGTCCGCGAGCGGCTTCAATCATTTGAGGATCATTGAGCAGCACCAGCGCCTGTAAGGGCGTATTGGTTTGTCTAGTTTTTACCGTGCATAAATCGCGGTTTGAGGCGTCAAAACTTAGCATACTCGGAGGCGGAACCGTACGCTTCCAAAAGGTGTACAGACTTTTTCTGTAGAGATCGTCTCCGCTTCCTAAAACATAACGGGCTGTACTACCACCACCACCTCCGGTAGTTTCTTTCCAGATACCCTCTGGCTGATAGGGTTTCACACTTGGTCCTCCGACCTCTTTCACGAGTAACCCACTCATGGCTAAGGCCTGATCGCGAATGACCTCAGCCGAAAGGCGCAGTCGAGGGGCACGTGCCAACCATTTATTTTCAGGATCTCGCTCTAGTTTTTCAGGAGTGATTTGACTCGACTGTTGATAAGTTTCTGACGAGACGATAAGACGAATCATTTCTCGCGTATCCCACTGTTTTTCTCTGAAGCTCACGGCCAAAAAGTCGAGTAGCTCTGGATGGGTGGGTAGACTGCCTTGGTTTCCGAAATCATCACTGGTAGTAACTATTCCTGTCCCAAAAAAACGTTGCCAGAGACGGTTCACTGCAACGCGAGAGGTGAGGGGGTTATCTTCGTGAAATAACCATTTGGCTAATCCTAACCGGTTTTTGGGAAGCTTATTCGGGAAGGTTAAGACCATATCTGGTGTTCCGGGATCGACTTTTTTGGTAGGCTGATCGTACATCCCACGATTTAGCACATAGGTGTCTCTAATGTTGGGTGACTCTTTCATCACCATCACATCTATAGATTTGGATTCGCGCTCAAAAGCCTCCTCAGGCGCATTGACAAAAGCGAGCACTGATTCGACATCTTCAGGACTGATTGATAGGTAGGGTTCAGGAATTTCGTTTTTGTCTGAGACCAGGCCCTTTTCGTTGAGGTTATTAAAAAAACTAAAGAGTTTAAAATGCTCTTCTTGTGAAATGGGATCATACTTATGATCGTGGCAGCGCGCACACTCCATGGTGAGCCCCAAAAAGGCGGTGCCAAAGGTATTGGTTCGGTCTTCTACATATTCTACGCGATACTCTTCAGGGATAACGCCTCCCTCATAGGTGATCTTGTGGTTGCGGTTGAATCCGGTCGCGAGGATTTGTTCTTTGGTGGCATTGGGTAAAAGGTCACCTGCCAATTGATTGATGACAAATTCATCGTAAGACATGTTTTCTTGAAAGGCATGAATCACCCAATCCCGCCAGGGCCACATGATACGCTCAAAATCGTCTTGATAGCCGTGGGTGTCGGCATATCGAGAAATACTCATCCACTCCGCTGCCATATGTTCAGCGTGATCTGTAGATTTCAAAAGCCGTGACACCACCTCTTGATAAGCATCCCCTGAATCGTCCTCGATAAAAGCCTCGATCTCTTCTGGGGTTGGCGGAAGACCAGTGAGGTCTAGGGTTACTCTTCTGATCAATGTCGCCTTGTCGGCTTTAGGAGACGGAAGCATTCCTTTCTCAATTAATTTCTGGCCGATGAAAGCATCGATGTTATTCGCTCCCCAATCGCTTATTCCTTCAGGTATTTCTACGTGCTGTGGAGGTTCAAAGGCCCAATGCTCTTTATAAACAGCTCCTTGCTCTATCCATCGCTTCAGCAATTCTTTTTCTCTCAAATTGAGACTCAAATTCGATTCAGGTGGCGGCATTTTAATTGCTGCATCTTCACTAAAAATGCGCTCAACCATGGTGCTTTTTTGAGGCTTAAAGGGCACTACTGCAAAGTGATCAGCATTTTCTCCGAGTGCCTTGTAGGCCCCTTCTGCCGTGTGCAGACTCAATCCGGCTTCTATGGCGTTTTGGTCCGGTCCGTGGCACTTAAAGCAGCGGTCAGAAAGTATGGGCTTGACATGAAAAGTGAAATCAATGGCTTCTGGAATGGCTTCTGTCGAGTCCGATGAAAGCTCGCTTATACTTATTTCAGGCCCTTTCTGATAACATCCAATGAGTGTAAAAAAAGCCATTAGGGCAGAGCCCATAAATAGACTTTTCGCTTTATGTAGCTTGAGATGTTTGATCACTTAGGTCGTTAAATGATTAGAAGATAATGACTTGGACTATCATCTCCAAGAGCTGTCTCTTATTAGCTTATTGCGTTTTGCTAAAACTTATTCGAAGTCGTAGCCCCTCACTTTGTTATCTTCGCTTTTATGAACCAATGGAACCAATGGATAGCCGGGCTGTTGCCCTACACAGAGACCGCCATGTTGGTGCTGCTCTTGGGGGGAGGATTATTTTTGGCCTTGTATTCAAGACTGAAGCCTTACCGCTATTTCAAACACGCCATCGACATCACTCGTGGTAAATACGATAAAGAAGGCGCAACAGGCGAGGTCTCTCACTTACAAGCCTTGTCGGCAGCCATCGCCTCTACGGTCGGATTAGGAAACATTTCGGGCGTTGCGATAGCGGTCTACCTCGGAGGCCCCGGTGTTATCTTCTGGATCTGGGTGGTTGCGGTTCTGGGGATGGCCATTAAATACTATAGCTGTTCATTGGCTGTGATGTTCCGTGGAGAAGATTCTGCAGGAGTAGTGCAGGGAGGTCCTATGTATTATATGACTCGAGGACTAGGCCGGTGGGGTTCACCGCTCGCGGTCTTTTATGCCCTCATGGGAATGATCGGTTATCTGGCTATTTTTCAAGCTAATCAGTTCACGCAGACCTTTATGGTGGTGGTGAATCCGAATGAAACCCTAATGGATTTAGGGGGTGAACTGCCCTGGAAGGCGTTGATCGGAGTCGTGTTAGCCGCCATAACAGCCACCGTGATTTTCGGAGGAGTCAAAAAGATCGCTCAGGTCGCTACCAAAATTGTAGGACCAATGGTCGGATTTTATTTTGTGGCAGTGGCCGTAGTCTTGGTGATGAATGCCGATGCCATTTTGCCTTCATTTAGATTGATACTCACCGAGGCTTTCAATTTAGAGACAGCCATTTCAGGAGGATTGTGGGGGGTCATCATTTTAGGAGCCCGCCGTGCGATGTTCTCAAATGAGGCTGGATTGGGCTCGGCCCCTATGTACCACGGTCAGTCAAAGACAGACGAACCCGTTCAAGAAGGATTGGTTGCCATGCTGGGTCCATTTATCGATACCATAGTTGTCTGTACTCTAACGGCCCTTGTGATTCTCATCAGTGGGGCACATCTCGAGGCCGAGACTAACGGAATTCTGATGACCCTTATTGCCTTTAAAAAATCATTGTTCGGATGGGGCGATGTGCTACTCATGATTGCCGTGACTTCATTCGCGCTTTCAACCATTCTGACCTACTCGTATTACGGTGTTAAAAGCCTCTCATTCTTGACCAATGCACGCATTGCAGAAGGGTTCAATTACTTCTATATTCTCACCATTATCGTAGCGGCCATCGCCTCGGTTGATTTGGTGGTAAACCTGATGGATTTGGCCTATTCGCTCATGCTGATCCCCAACATGATTGCCGTATTGCTTCTGGCACCCCGTGTCAACCGTGCGGCTAAGGATTATTTTGCGCGTTACCATTCGAATCAATTATGAGTGCACACCGATCAGGATTTATCAATATCATAGGCAGCCCCAATGTGGGCAAGTCGACACTGATGAACGCCTTGGTAGGAGAGAGACTCTCTATCATTACGGCTAAGGCACAGACCACCCGTCATCGCATTTTGGGTTTTGTAAACGACGATGAGTACCAGATGGTGTTTTCAGATACCCCCGGAATCATTGATCCTGCCTATAAGCTGCAAGAGTCAATGATGGATTTTGTGCGTTCTGCTTTTGAAGACGCCGATGTTTTGGTATATATGGTAGAGCTTGGCGAGAAAGAACTCAAAGACGCCCAATTTTTTGAAAAGCTGCAAAAGTCTTCTACCCCTTTGCTACTGCTCATTAACAAAATTGATAAGGGAGATCAACAGTCGCTAGATGAGGCCGTAGACCATTGGAAAGAGCTTTTGCCACGCGCAGAAATTTATCCCATTTCTGCCTTAGAAAGATTTGGAGTTGATCAGGTAATGGATCGTATCAAGGCCTTGTTGCCCCTTGGCCCGGCTTATTACCCCAAAGACCAACTCACCGACAAGACCGAGCGCTTTGTGGTTTCTGAGGTCATCCGTGAAAAGATTTTACTGTATTACGACAAAGAGATCCCTTATGCTGTTGAGATTCAAGTAGAGTCGTTCAAAGAGAGTGACGACATCATCCGCATCGGAGCGGTGGTTCTAGTAGAACGCGATACGCAAAAGGGAATACTCATTGGCCATCAAGGTAAAGGACTCAAGCGCGTAGGTACCGAGGCGCGCAAAGACCTCGAGCAGTTTTTTGCCAAAAAGATCCATCTTGAAATGCACGTTAAGGTGAGTAAGAACTGGCGTAGCGACGAGAACAAACTTCGTCGTTTCGGGTATCAGGGCTGAAATTCGTCTGTTCGTCTTAATCGTCACCTCTTAGTGTTCTTAAATTTCGGCTACCTTTGCCATCACTTTTAAGTACAGATGGGAGCAATCGTGGCCATAGTGGGGAGACCCAACGTAGGTAAATCAACTTTTTTCAATCGACTCATTCAGCGTCGCGAGGCAATCGTAGACGCAGTGAGCGGCGTTACCCGTGATCGCCATTACGGCAAGGCCGATTGGAACGGACGTGAATTTACGGTCATTGACACAGGCGGATATGTCATCGGATCAGAGGACGTTTTCGAAAAAGAGATTGACAGGCAAGTAGAGCTTGCAATCGATGAGGCCGATGTCATTGTGTTCATGGTTGACGTCGAATCAGGAGTGACTTCTATGGATGAAGACGTAGCTAAGCTGCTGCGTCGTCAAAATAAGCCTGTTTTTCTTACTATCAATAAGGTCGACAACGCCATGCGCGAAGCCGAAGCCGTTGAATTCTATGCACTCGGACTGGGCGATTACTTCACCGTTTCGAGTATCAATGGAGGAGGAACGGGAGATCTTCTCGATGCAGTCGTTGAGGTGCTTCCAGAAGAGATTGAAGAAGAAGACAGAGAATTGCCGCGTTTTGCGGTAGTGGGGCGTCCGAACGCTGGTAAATCGTCTTTCATCAATGCCCTTCTAGGAGAAGACCGACATATAGTAACCGATATAGCTGGGACTACCCGCGATACTAACGATACGGTTTATAACCGCTACGGATTTGAATTTAATCTGGTCGACACTGCCGGAATTCGCCGAAAGGCCAAGGTGAGAGAAGATCTTGAATTTTATTCGGTCATGCGTTCTATACGTGCCATCGAGCACTCTGACGTATGTCTTGTGATCTTTGATGCCACTCGCGGATTTGACGGACAGGTTCAGAATATTTTTTGGCTGGCACACCGAAACAACAAGGGGATTGTCATCTTGGTCAATAAATGGGATCTAGTCGACAAAGAGACAAACTCGGTTCGAGACTACACCAAGAAAATTAAAGAGGCCATGGAGCCTTTTACCGATGTACCGATTATTTTTATTTCGGTGCTCGAGAAGCAACGCATCTTTAAGGCCATCGAGACCGCTGTTCAAGTTTATGAGAACCGTTCGAAGCGTGTTCCGACCCATAAGTTGAACGAAGTGATGTTGCCGATCATTGAGAATCGTCCGCCTCCATCGATCAAAGGAAAGTACGTGAAGATCAAATTCTGTACGCAGCTACCTGGGCACTATCCGCAGTTTGCTTTCTTCTGTAACCTGCCGCAATACGTAAAGGATCCGTACAAGCGTTTCTTAGAAAATCAGTTGCGTTCTCAGTTTGATTTTGAGGGGGTACCGATCACGGTATTCATGCGTAAGAAGTAAGCTACCAGCCTCCGGATGCGCCTCCGCCTCCGCCAAAGCCCCCACCAAAACCACCGCTGAAACCACCGCCTCCGAAGCCTCCACCAGAACCAAAAGAGCCTCCTCTACGTCGTCCCATCGAGCTCAAGATGAGCACGTCAAGTAGATCTGGCCCGCGATGTATGCCGCCTCCAGAGTCGCCGCCTCCGCCTCTAGAGATGAAGGCAATGATGAGCACGATTACGATGATCACAAAAAGCAGTGAGCCTACACGATCTGATTTTGAAGAGCGATTCAGGCTGCGCTCTTCGGTAAATGCCCCTTGAAGTAGCTGAAAGATGGCGTCAGCACCAATCGAGAGTCCACCGTAATAATCCCCCTGCTTGAAGCTCGGTAAGATGAGGTTTTCGATGATGCGTTTGGATAGCGCGTCGGTCAGCCGGTCTTCAACTCCGTAGCCTGTGTTGATTCCGATGCGTCTGTCGTCTCGCGCCAACAAGATCAAAATTCCGTTGTCTTTACCGGCTTGTCCGATACCCCATTTTGAGAGCCAGTTTGCACCCAAGTATTGAATGTCTTCGCCTTCGGTAGAAGAGATGCTAATGAAGACGATCTGCGTAGAGGTCGAATCGGCATAGCGAACCAACTTCTGCTCTAGAGCACTGCGCTGTTGGCGATCGAGTACTTGAGCATAGTCGTATACCACAGTTTGCTTCGAGGGTACAGGCGGAATCTCGAATTGCCCGAATGCCACTGCAGATAGGAATAGCAGTACTAGCGTAGTAACGGTTGTTTTAGCCTTTTGAAATACTGTCATCAAGTTCGTTCTGGTCTTCTTCTTGATAAGGGAAGTATGCTTTGAGTACACGACCTGCTTCTTTGATGCCCTCGGCTAATCCTTGTGCAAATTCACCTTTTTGAAAGGCAGTCTGGATAAGGTCTCTCGTGCTGTCCCAAAAACCTTCTTTAACCATTTCGTTGATTCTTTGATCTCCGAAAATGCTAAAGCGATGATCGTCATAAGCAAGGTAAAAAAGCACTCCATTGCGCGCTTCAGTTTGATGCATTTCGAGCTCCTGAAATACTTCGACGGCACGATCTAGGGACTCTTTTCCCTTGGTGCTCGGTTCAATGTGAACTCTGATTTCACCTGAGGTGCTCTTCTCGGCAGCCTTGATGGCACCAATGATGGTCTCTTCTTGTTCTTTGGTAAAAAACGGTTGAGCCGCCATTTAGAAGTTAAAATTTACTTCTGGTGCCGCCTCGGCTCCGGATTCAGCTTGAAAGAGAGCGATTTCAGAAAAACCTCCGAAGTTGGCCACGATGCTTGCCGGAATCTTTTTGATAGCGATGTTGTAATCTCCTGCAAGATTGTTGTAGCGATTGCGCTCGACATTGATGCGGTTCTCGGTACCTTCTAACTGCGATTGCAGTTCTAAAAAGTTTTGATTGGCCTTGAGTTCAGGGTAGCGTTCAACGGTAACCAGAAGTCGCGATAGTGCAGAAGAGAGCTGTCCTTGAGCGGCCTGAAAGGCCTGCAATTGAGCGGGGTCTAACTGAGAAGCGTCAATAGTAGTACTGGTTGCTTTTGCCCGTGCCTCAACCACTTCAGTGAGGGTATTGCGTTCGAAATCGGCAGCCCCTTTGACGGTATTCACTAGGTTACCGATGAGGTCTGAACGACGCTGATACGAGCTCTCAACATTCGCCCATTGCTTGGTCGCATTCCCCTTCATTTCTACAAAGCGGTTATTGGTGCCTACGAACCACCCTACAATAGAGAGAAGTCCGACAAAAAAGATGGCAAGTACGATATAGGTTTTTTTCATTGCGCGTTGCGATTAAGGTTGTTTTTAAGATCGATGAGTTTTGTTTTTAATTGCTCTAACCGTGAGACTATATGCTCATTGGTATGATACAAATTTCGTGATTTTGACAATTCTGTCTTGGCCCCTTCAAGGGTAAATCCGCGTTCTTTTACAAGCTCGTAGATGCGCTTAAGTTGCTGCACGTCTTCTGGAGTAAAACGGCGGTCTCCTTTTGCGTTTTTCTTGGGTTTAATGCTGTTGAACTCTTTTTCCCAAAAACGGATCAGTGAGGCGTTTACCCCAAAGGCATCGGCCACCTCGCCAATTTTGTAGTAGCGTTTTTCAGGTAGGTTGAGTTGCATTAATCAAGCGATTGGTTGTACAATTCTGCGCGCTGCTGCAAGATTTCGTAGTCTTCAGCCGATAGTGTACCCGCATAGAAGTCGATCGGATTGACTTGTTTACCGTTTTTAAACACTTCGTAATGCAGGTGCGACCCTAGAGAGCGCCCCGTGTTTCCGACATAACCAATGATGTCTCCGCGCTTGACCTTTTGGCCCTTGCGTACGTTGTATTTAGAAAGGTGTCCGTAGAGGGTTACATAACCAAATCCGTGATCGATGCGAATGTGCTTACCGAGTCCAGAAGCACGCTGATCGGCTCGTGTCACAATGCCGTTTCCGGTGGCGAAAATGGGGGTACCCACAGGGGCTGAAAAATCCATTCCGTAGTGATACTTGCTCACCTTGGTAAAGGGGTCGCTGCGCCAGCCGTAGCCCGAGGCTATACGTCTTAAGTTTTCGTTCATAACCGGCTGAATGGTCGGGATGGCCTCTAGGTATTCTTTGCGTTTCGGAAGCATTTCAGCGATGTCATCGAGTGAACGTGATTGGTTCACCAAGGCCTTTTCGATCACATCGAGGTTCTTGGCGACCTCCTTGACCAGTTCTGAGTTGCTAAACCCTTCGTATTTCTTGTAGCGGTTGACTCCTCCGAATCCGGCGTAGTACTGCTCTTCAGCAATTGGATCCATCTCGAAGTACAAACGGTAGACCTCATTGTCGCGTTGGCGCAAATTTTCAAGGGCTTCAACCGTGCGGTCTAAGCGGTTCTGAAAATCGCGGTAATCGCGCTTGTAATTTTCAAGCTCGCGCTGCAGCACAATTTCGTTGGTGTTGCGCACTACACCTGCCTGATTCAAAAAGAAGAAGAAGAACATTCCGGCCGTAGCGGATGCCAAAAAAAACAAAAAGAACTGCACGAGTTTTTTGAATGGCTTTTTGGTCACCTTTCGGTAAGAGAGCGTCTCAGGATCGTAGTAATACTTTTGCTTGCGCTGCTTGTCTTCCAAATTGCACTATTTTTGGGCCAAAATCTTCTCAAAGATACGTTATTGCCATGAACGCTAACCGCATACGGGCCACCTTCTTAGAATTCTTCGAATCAAAACAGCATCAGATCGTTGCCTCGGCGCCGCTGGTTATGAAAAACGACCCTACACTTTTGTTTACCAATGCGGGTATGAATCAGTTCAAAGAGTACTTCTTGGGCAATTCTACCCCTCAGACCCGTCGCGTGGCAGATACACAGAAGTGTTTGCGTGTTAGTGGAAAGCACAATGATCTTGAAGAAGTCGGAAAAGACACTTACCACCACACCTTGTTTGAGATGCTCGGAAACTGGAGTTTTGGGGATTATTTCAAAAAAGAGGCGATCGCTTGGGCCTGGGAACTACTCACCGAGGTGTACAAGCTCAACAAAGAACGTTTGTATGTCACCATTTTTGAAGGAAGCGCTGAGGATGGCCTAGAGCTCGATAAAGAAGCCTTTGAATTTTGGTCGGCGCTCATCGCCAAAGAGCGCATTCTGAAGGGAAACAAAAAAGACAATTTCTGGGAGATGGGCGATCAAGGCCCATGCGGCCCATGCTCTGAGATACATATTGACTTGCGTTCGGATGCTGAGCGCAAAGCCATCCCAGGGTCAGATTTGGTTAACAACGACCATCCTCAGGTGGTTGAGATCTGGAACCTGGTGTTCATGCAATACAACCGCAAGGCAGATGGGTCGCTCGAAACGCTGCCTGAAATGCACGTCGATACCGGAATGGGATTCGAACGTCTTTGCATGGCGCTTCAAGGAAAAACCTCAAACTACGATACCGATGTCTTCTCAGGATTGATTGAGAAACTCTCGTCGATGAGCGGCATGGCGTACGGAAAGAGCACAGAAACCGATATCGCCATTCGCGTGGTAGTCGATCACGTACGTGCCGTGGCTTTTGCCATTGCCGACGGACAGTTACCGAGTAATAACGGGGCAGGATATGTCATTAGACGCATTTTGCGTCGCGCCATTCGCTACGGATTCACCTTCTTAAAGCAATCTGAACCCTTCGTACACCAATTAGTCGAGACCTTGGTGGTTCAAATGGGAGAGGCTTTTGGAGAACTCAAAGCGCAGCAGCAAATCATCACTCAGGTCATTCGCGAAGAAGAGCAGTCGTTCTTGGCTACCCTAGAACAGGGACTCAAGCTACTCGATAAGGTGATCTCAGAGACCAAAGAAAAAACCATTTCAGGAGACAAAGCCTTCGAGCTGTACGACACCTTCGGATTCCCAATCGATCTTACTGCCCTTATTCTAAGCGAGCGTGGATACACCTACGATCAGAAAGGATTTGAAGCCGCCTTAGCCGTGCAAAAGCAGCGCTCAAAGGCCGATGCCGCTACCGATAAAAGCGATTGGATCAGCGTTAGCGACGCCACCAACGAAGGTTTCGTTGGATACGACGAGCTCGACTGTGAGGGGGTACAACTGCTCAAATACCGTGAGATTACTCAAAAAGACAAGACCGCCTATCAATTAGTCCTTTCTAAAACACCGTTCTATCCAGAAGGTGGAGGACAAATCGGAGACAGCGGCCTACTCGAATACACCGCAGACGGAGAAACGCAGCGCATTGCGATCAACACTACGAAGCGGGAAAATAACGAGATCGTGCACACCAGTGAGCAGCTCCCTAAAAACCTAAAGGCCTCTTTTACGGCAAAGGTCAACGCCGAAAAGCGAGCCGAGACCACCTCGAATCACACCGCCACTCACTTGCTTCACCAGGCCCTCAGAGAAGTGCTGGGAACTCATGTAGAGCAGCGCGGCTCATCTGTTAGACCCGATGCCTTGCGCTTCGACTTCTCTCACTTCGCAAAGGTTTCTGCTGAAGAACTCGCGCAAGTTGAGGCGCTGGTCAACCAGCGTATCGAAGCCGCGCTCCCCCTTCAAGAGCGTCGTGCCGTGCCTATGGAAGAGGCGATGGCTGAAGGGGCCATGGCACTTTTTGGAGAAAAGTACGGCGATAGCGTCCGCACCATTCGCTTTGGTGCGTCAATTGAATTGTGTGGAGGAACCCATGTGAACAATACGGCCGAGATTTGGCATTTCAAGATTAAGAGTGAAGGAGCTGTGGCCTCGGGCATCCGTCGCATTGAGGCGATCACGGGTCATGAGGTTCGGGCTTATTTCAAAAAGGTCGAAGAGCAACTCGAGACGATCACTCAGGTTATGCCGAAGGTGCAAGATTTGGTGAAGGGTGTTGCCGATTTAGTGAGCGAAAACGAATCCTTACGCGAAGAGCTAGAAGCCTTGAAGGCCGAAAAATTAGCACAGTTCAAGGTTGAGTTGGCCAATAGCCTTCAAGAAATCAATGGCGTGCAGTTTGCTGCGGTTGAGACCCCGCTTGACGCCAATCAGATGAAAACTCTTTCGTTCGAATTAGGGGCTCAGACCAATAATGCTTTCTTGGTACTTGGTTCAAAGGCTGGGGGCAAAGCGCTATTGTCGATTTACATCGATAAAACACTCGCCGCAGAGCGCAACTACGATGCCTCTGCCATGGTGCGTGAACTAGGCAAGCACATCCAAGGTGGAGGAGGCGGACAAACCTTTTTTGCCACCGCTGGGGGTAAACTTCCCGATGGCGTTTCAGCTGCCCTTGAGGCCGCCAAGAACTTGCTCTAAATCTTTTTTATTGCTCAGGTCTTAAGCTCCCTAGTTCCGGAAACTTGGCGAGAATACCACTCACATAGGTATCGATTACGCCTTGGCGTTTCTGCGGATTGCGCACGTCGGTTACGAGCCCGCGTCCTTTTCCTTGCCAAATGAGCTTTTCGCCATTGGCATCAAGGAGATCAATGATGAGTTCACCCCGATTCGTGGTATTGACGTTTTGGTTGTTCATCGCCGGACCCATGAGCCAAGGGTTGAATCCCCAACCCCAACCCCAACCTCCGATGGTTTGGGTGGTGACGGTTACATCGTCTTCTTCTTTGGTAGCGATGGTCACGAGCAGGTCGGCATCTTCACTTTTTTGGTAGCCTTTATCAGTGAGTACAGCCTCAATAGAGCGCAAAATGCGTCGTTTGTCAAGATCTGAGATTTCGGCCTTGTCAATGCCTGGCTTGAAAAAGGCAAAGGTCTTATAGGTTGAAAAATTAACTCCAGTGTCGTAATCGGTGTATACGCGAATACTGGTACAGGCCGAGGTAAGTAGCAGGGCCATCAGGCCAAAAATGATTCTTTTTTTCATAGCGGTAAAGGGTAAAGAATAGCGTTATTCCTTACCTAAAGTTACAAACTAAGTCGCTGATTGCGTGTTAAAAAGCGTTAAGATGGGCCACGATTTTTGTCAAAACCATATGGGCAATGCCGGCATCCGCTCTGGCAGCAGTACCCTCTTTTAAGATGGTATTGTTTGGTAAAAACGCGATAGCCGTTTTCGGTATAGTAGTCTCCTTCTTCGACCGGAATATTCTTTCTCATGGCGCTACAAAGATACTGCCAGATCGGTGAATCTTAAATTTTGACTCGCGCCCAGAGGTCCAATCCCTTAACTTTGAAGGGTATGCAACCGAGTCGCAATCAAAAACTTCAGCTTCCGATCCTTCAATCCTATGGAGTGCAATTGATACTGAAGCGCGAAGACCAGTTGCATCCGCTCATTTCGGGCAACAAGTTTAGAAAGCTTAAATACAATTTAGAAGCGGCCCGATTAAAAAAGACCCATACCCTGCTCACCTTCGGGGGTGCCTATTCAAACCACATCTTGGCTACGGCTGCTGCAGCGGCAGAGCACGGATTCAAGTCTACGGGAATCATCCGTGGAGAGGAGCTGAAAAATCGCATAGACGAGAATCCGACCCTAAGCAAAGCCCAGGCGCTTGGCATGAAATTCATCTTTGTCGATCGTGAGCGCTATCGTGTGCTTACTCGAGACGAAAAAAAGGCAAGAGCACTTTGTGCCCAAGATGGGATCTTTATGATTCCTGAAGGCGGAAGCAATGCCCTCGCCGTTAAAGGCGTAGCAGAGATGCTTGAAGAAGAAGATTTATTGGCTGATTTTATTTGCTGCCCGGTAGGTACAGGTGCAACACTCGCCGGAATTGCCGAGGCCGCTGCTTCCCATCAAAAGGTGTTGGGCTATGCCGCATTAGATCATGAGGGCCTGCATCAAGAAGTGGCTCGTTTCACCAAGAAAACCAACTTTAAAATCGTACACGATTACACCTTTGGAGGCTACGCCAAAATCAGTCCGCGTTTGGTAGAGCAAATGAATTCGTGGTTAAAGCGTACCGAGGTTTTGTTTGATCCGGTCTACACCGCAAAGATGATGTATGGCATTTTAGATGGGGTCAAACGTGGCGCCATACCGAAAGGAAGCGTAATTTTGGCCATACATACGGGAGGTCTTCAAGGAATTGAAGGAATGAACTCTCGTCTAGAAAAAAAGAATGCGCCTTTAATCCAGATTTCATGCAGCAAAAAAGCCTCGTAACCTGCTTGTTGTGTGCTTCTGTGCTTGCGCTGTTTAGCAGTTGCACACCGAATCTTCAAGTGTATGCCATAGCTCGCTCAACGCCGGCAGATAAGACGCCTGAGACCTTGGGCGATCGCGCACAAGATTTTATAGGAGGGATGGGATTAAAAAAGTGGTCTGAGAAAGATTACAAGCAGTTTGCCTCTGAAAAGCAATACATCGAAACCTTTGCCGAACCTGCGATGAAAGAAATGAAACGCTTTGGTGTTCCGGCAAGTATCACGCTCGCCCAAGGTATTTTAGAGACCAATGCGGGCAAGAGTAATCTAGTAAAAGAATCGAACAACCACTTTGGCATAAAATGCCACGATACCTGGAAGGGAAAGAGCGTCTCTCACGATGATGATGCGGCAGGAGAATGTTTTAGAAAATACAAGAATCCGTTGGATTCGTACCGCGATCACTCGGAGTTCTTAACCTCAAGGCCCCGTTATGCGACGCTGTTTGACCTTGCCCCCACCGATTATAAGGCCTGGGCCAATGGATTGCGTTCTGCCGGATACGCCACAGATAAGGCCTATGCCGATAAATTGATCCGAATCATTGAGACTTATGATTTAGATCAGTACGATGCTGAAGCCCTGGGGCAACGCAAGCGTTACCTCAAGCGTTTGTCTCGTAAAGAGCGCATCGCAGAAGTACTAAAGGCTACTAAAGACAAAATTACCGAGACCACTCAGCGCACAAAACGCATGGGGGCAGAAGCTGCAGATCAAATTGCTGATGCCTCTAGAGGGCTTGCCCATCGGGTAACCCCTGGAGATACGTTGTACAGTATTGCTAAAAAATACGAGGTCACCATTGAGGCCATCAAAAAAATGAATGTATTGAATTCCGATGTGCTCTCAATCGGTCAGATTCTCGAAATCCCTAGATCTAAATAATGATTGAATACAAGAGAAGTAGTGCGCTTTTTGCGGCTGCCAATCAGGTCATTCCTGGTGGAGTGAACTCACCAGTGCGTGCCTTTAAATCAGTGGGCGGAACCCCCGTATTTGTTAAACATGCCAAGGGTGCCCACCTGCACACCGAAGACGGGTCTACACTCATTGACTATATTTCGTCTTGGGGACCTCTTCTCTTTGGTCACGCCTTTGAACCCGTCATTGATGCGGTCAAGCGTGCTGCCGATAAGGGAACCTCTTTTGGGATGCCAACAGAGATCGAAACCCAGCTCGCTGAATTGGCTGTTAGTATGGTGCCGAATGTCGATAAAATACGCTTTGTAAATAGCGGAACCGAAGCCTGTATGAGCGCAGTTAGATTGGCAAGAGGCTTCACAGGAAAGCACAAGATCATCAAATTCGCTGGATGCTATCACGGACACTCTGATGCCTTTTTGATTCAGGCGGGGAGCGGTGCGGTGACTTTCGGTAGCCCAAGTAGCCCTGGGGTAACCCCTGGAACGGCTCAAGACACCCTGTTGGCCCGCTATAATGATTTAGACTCTGTTCGTGCTCTAATCGAGATCCAATCCGAAGAGATCGCTGCCATTATTGTAGAGCCCATTCCGGGTAACATGGGATGTATCATTCCAGAACAATCGTTCTTGCAGGGATTACGAGACCTTTGCGACGCTCACAAAATACTATTGCTCTTTGACGAGGTCATGACCGGATTCAGACTGGCCAAGGGGGGAGCTCAAGAGACCACTTCGATCAATGCAGATATCGTGATGTTTGGTAAGGTCATTGGGGGCGGACTCCCAGTAGGGGCCTTTGCCGCGCGCAAAGAAATCATGAGTCATTTGGCCCCTGAAGGACCGGTTTACCAGGCCGGAACCCTAAGCGGAAACCCGTTGGCAATGGCTGCAGGACTGGCCATGCTTCAATCTATTGAAAACGATCCAGATGTATTTAAGCGTCTGGCCGAAAAAGCTGCGGCGCTTCACAGAGGTATTGAGAAAATTCTGAGAGAAAAGGGCATCGCCCATACCATTAACCGTTATGGTAGTATGCTATCGGTGCACTTTAACGAAAATCCGGTGGTAGACTTTGAATCGGCAGCACGTGCCAATAACGATACTTTTAAGCGCTATTTTCATCACATGCTCAGCGGAGGAGTCTACTTGCCACCTTCGGCTTTTGAAAGCTACTTTTTAAACGATGCTCTGAGTCAGATAGATATCGATAATACCTTAGAGATCTTGAGCTCTTTTTAGGCCAAGTCGGTTAGAATAAAAAAAGAAGCCCCCTGCATTATGGAGTACAGAGGGCTTCTTGCGTATATGTAAAAACTAAACCCTATTTTTTTGTAACGATAAGAATAACACCATTCTTTGCTTTTTCACCGTATTGCTCTACGGCCTTTTCTCCTTTTAGCACCTCCATTTTATCAATCTTGCTAGGGTCTAAATCGTCTAGAATTGTAGCGGAATCGGACTCCTTACCGTCAATGATGACAAGTGGTTTTTCAGAAGCACTGATAAAAGCCATGCTTTGTGCTCCTTTTGCTCCACCTTTTTTTCTGATCATCATTTTTGCGTGAGGACCTATAACCTCCAATCGCTTTCCTTCAATGAGCATCTTATGCGTTTCAGAGGCATTCTTATCACCTTCGTGAGTGTTCCAGCGCATCATCTGCACGTGTGGAGCTTCTGAGGGGTGATGTTCTTTGCGCATTTCTTCATGCATTGCTTTGAACTGGGCATATTGAGCGGAATCTAAGACCTCTTTGAGGGCACGTTGATGTTTGATTTGTTCGTCTAATACAGCGGAGCGCTTTTCGAATCCCTGCTCTTTTGCTTGTAGGGCCCGCATCGTTTTATGGTGTTTAGAATTGATGTCAGCAACTTGCTTTTCCTGCTTTTCGCTGAGGTCTAGGTGCAAAGTCATTTGTTTGGTCACAAGTGCTGCACGTTGTTCTGGATCGAGCTTATCGTGTTCTTTTCTATCTGCCATAAAGGTGAAGGCTTTAATAGCTCTCGGATCACGTTTTAAAACGAATTCACTCGCATCGTTGTAATGCGCAGAGTCTAATTCGATAATGATGTGTTTGTTGTTATCAGCTCGCTCTACAATGATTTGAGCCTGGCTGAAAAAGGCTATTGAAGCCGCAATTAGGGTTAGTGTTGTTTCCATGGTTTTTGAGTTATAGGTTACAAAGTTCGATTCGCTTATTTCCTTTTTGTACTAAAGGGTTGTTAAACTTTTGATAAGGGTTTCACAAAAAAAATCCCCGGGGTCAGCCGGGGATGTGATATTTAAAAAGAATCAAGACGCTAATCTTCGTCAAGAATTTCGTTGATTCTCGAGATGGCGTCTTGTAAGTGGTAACGGCTCATGGTATCGCCAGAGGCTCCCATATTGGCATTGATGGCCGCTTTTAGATTCACTAGTTCAGCACGTGCAACCGATCTAATGTCAGACTGATCTGTGGTCACCGCTGTTGATTTACGGTAGCCTCCGAAATCAGGGAGTTTGCGCTGTGAATCTGCAGTCAACAGATACCCTAGACGCTCAATATGCCCCTTTTGGAGGTTTCTGCGGTAGGTATCAATAGGTTTAGCTGAGTATAACTCGTTCCATAGACCCAATCTAAGGTCTTTCATGAATTGAACTAGCGAGTAGGCTTTGGTCCCGTGTAGGGTTTCTTGTTCTACAAGGCGAGCTAACTTGCCTAGAGACATCATATTTTCTAAATAACGGGTTTGTAATCCGCGCATACGTTCAACAATTCCTGAGTACTCTGTGTTGGCGATGATGTCTTTATCAATCATCCAATAAGGGGTTTCAAAGAGTTGTTTGTGCATGAAGTTGAGTGACTCGCGTTGCTTTTTAAGAGGAACAGGGGTATAGACGTTTCCGTCTTGATCCGTTGTTTTATGGTATTCGTAAACACCACCAATATAATTAGAAACGTGTCCCATGTAGCGACTGAATTGACCGACCAACTGTCCGTAGATTTCTGAAAGGTCGCTGTAGTCTTCACCTTCTTCGGTCGTCCACTCTCTGAGTTTTGGTAAGATACGTTTGAGGTTGGCAATACCGTAATTGCTCGCTTTTACAGCATCGTCTCCGAGGTCTTCGGTTTGTGAGCTCGGATCTACTATGTCACCCACTTGCTGATGTCCGAATCGGTACATTGGGTCATCAGCATGTTTTAAAATCCACTCGTTGAGTATAGGCTTTTCATCCTCCGCTTTGGTGTCAAGAATGGGGCGGTATCCCCAGCGAATGGCGTATTTGTCATATACCCCAATGTTAGGCATGAGGGCTACACCATCGTCTCCGGGCTGGGCCACGTAATTGAATCGGGCGTAGTCCATGATTGATGGAGCAGTTCCATATTTCTGGGTGAAACTCGCAGAACGAAGCGAATCCACGGGGAATGCCACCGAAGATCCCATGTTGTGCGGAAGCCCAAGGGTATGCCCGACCTCGTGAGCCGAAACAAAACGGATTAGGCGACCCATGATTTCGTCTTTAAACTCTACCGAACGCGCCTCTGGGTTGATCGCCGCGGTTTGAACGAAGTACCAGCTACGAAGTAAGCTCATCACATTGTGGTACCAGTTGATGTCTGATTCTAGAATCTCACCACTTCGAGGGTCGCTCACGTGAGGACCATTTGCGTTTGGTATTGGCGAAGCTAGGTAGCGCACTACTGAATAACGTACATCTTCTGGAGACCATTCTGGATCTTCTTCAGGAGTGGGAGGATCTTTGGCGATGATCGCATTTTTAAATCCAGCCGCTTCGAACGCTTGCTGCCAGTCTTCTATCCCTTGCTTGATGTACGGACGCCATTTTTCAGGAGTCGCTCTATCGATGTAATAAACGATTTGTTTTTTTGGTTCGACGAGTTCGCCGCGCTTGAACTTTTCTATGTCTTCGTCTTTGATCTCAAGTCTCCATCGGTCAAGAAATGTAACTGATTTACTCTTTTGAGCGTTTAAACCGTAATCGGTCTGGCTGCGCGCGAACCAACCGACGCGCTGATCGAAATAGCGACGCTTCATTGGCTCTTCAGGAAGCAGAATCATCGAATTATTGATCTCGATAGAGATTGATCCTGTATCGGCGTTGCTAGGGGCGCTCTTAGCTAAATAGGTTTTGACGTGCCGGTTTTCAATGTTTTGTGGATACGATTTGATCGACTCGATGAACGAGCGGTCTCCATCAAGGCGACTCACTTTATATCGGGTTCGGTATTCCTCTGGCATACCGAGGGCTTCAACGTCTTTGGTGTAAAGGTCGTTGACCTTGATTACGGTGGCTGGACCCAATGAATCTTTGCGTATTGCTTCGATGTCAAAACTGTACAATACGGGTTCAAAGTTTGAATTCACCACCGCTTCATACACCGGAAGGCTGTCAGAGGCTACATTAGAATAAGAGGCTACACGAAGGAGAACCTTTGTGGCGCGTTTCTCCCAACGCAAGACCTGGGTATTGATTTTTCCGCCACCAAATCCGATTCCGTCTGCGGTTTTCGAGATACGACTCACCATCAACATCTCGCGACCAAACAGTTCGTCTGGGATTTCGTAGAAGAAATCTTCTTCAATCTGATGCACCGTAAAGAGTCCGCTGTCGCTTTTCGCGTCTTTGGTGATGACCTCTGAATAGGCCTTGATCTTCTCTTTTTTCTTTGGTGGTGCAGGCTTTTCGACAGGAGCCGGAGCCTTTTTCTTTAAAAACTTGAATTGCGCTTCTGCCGGGTGAGCAATGAGCAGAGCAGCGGCCATCACAACGAGGGTACTCCAATGTTTGATCATAGTTTCTTTCAATTAAAACGAGGCCCAAGATATTACAATTGCGATAGCTTCAGCAACTTTTAACATCTAGAACTATTGCCCTAAAGTGACGGTTAGGGCGTCATCGGTTTTTTGAACGCTAAGCATTTTCAGCTTAGTCAAGTTTTTTAGAGAAGCGTCCCATTTCTTGCCGCTCAAACCGCTTTCTTCTTTCAGAGTGGGCAAGTCTGCTGATCCGCCGTGTTTCTTGAGAAGATCAATGAGGTGTTTTTCTTCATCGCTCAATTCAACCGTTTTTTTCTCGGGTCTCATTTGCGGGAAGAAGAGCACTTCTTGGATTAAAGCATTATTGGTCATCAACATGCACAAGCGATCGATTCCGATACCAATTCCAGAGGTCGGTGGCATGGCATATTCTAGGGCGCGCAAGAAGTCGTGATCAATGAACATGGCTTCGTCGTCACCTTTTTCAGAGAGTTTCAGTTGGTCTTCAAAACGCTCGCGTTGATCGATCGGATCATTCAGCTCGGTGTAGGCGTTCGCCAATTCTTTTCCGTTGACCATGAGTTCAAAGCGTTCGGTCAGTTTAGGATTGCTGCGGTGCTCTTTAGTGAGCGGGCTCATCTCTTTAGGGTAATCGATGATGAAGGTGGGCTGCACAAAGTGGTGCTCACAACATTCGCCGAATATCTCATCGATGAGTTTTGCGACGCCCATGCGATCGTCTACTTCAAGATTCAGGGCCTTAGCGGTGTTACGAAGTTCGTCTTCGTTCATATTACTCACGTCGTAACCAGTGTAAATCTTAATAGCTTCAAGGATGGGTACCCGTGGGTAAGGAGCTTTAAAGTCGATGGTTTGATCACCTACCGTAATAGAAGTGCTACCGGTAGCTTCGATGGCCACTTTCTCGAGCAATTGCTCGGTGGTTTCCATCATCCAGAAGTAATCTTTATAGGCTACATAGAGCTCCATTACGGTGAACTCAGGGTTGTGTGTTCTGTCCATACCCTCGTTTCTAAAGTCTTTGGCAAACTCATAGACACCGTCGAATCCGCCAACAATCAATCTTTTGAGATACAGTTCGTTAGCGATGCGCAAATAAAGTGGAATGTTTAAGGCGTTGTGATGCGTTACAAAAGGACGCGCCGCAGCACCTCCGGGAATGGGTTGCAAAATGGGAGTCTCTACCTCTAGATATCCTTTTTCGTTGAAGAACGAGCGAATGGTGTTCGTGATTTTTGTGCGCTTTAAAAAGGTATCCTTCACTGAAGGATTAACAATCAAGTCCACATAGCGTTGACGGTAACGCTGTTCAGGATCGTTGAATTCGTCATAGATCTTTCCTGAGGCATCTTCTTTTGGTAATGGAAGCACCCGCAATGATTTGCTCAATAGGCTAAAGCTTTTTACCATCACCGTTTTTTCTCCAACTTGAGTGGTAAACAGCGTTCCTTCGATTCCGATGATATCTCCAATGTCGAGTAATTTCTTGTACACCTCATTGTATAGGGTATGGTCTTCTCCTGCACAGATTTCATCGCGATTGAAGTACAATTGAATGCGCCCTTCGCTGTCTTGAAGCTCTGCAAAAGAGGCTTTTCCTTGAATGCGACGTGACATGAGGCGTCCGGCCAGAACGACCTTTTCGCCTTCTTTGTAATCGGTCTTGGCTGTAACTGAACTATGTGTGGTCTTATAGGCCGCTGCCGGATAGGGGTTGATACCTAAGTCGCGCAGGCGCTCTAGTTTTTCTCTTCTTATCAATTCTTGTTCAGACAATACCATGAATAGGTGCTTTAGATGCGCAAAAATAAGAAGTACACCCCAATCATCGCTACATTTGTAAGATGAAGCGATCGGTGCATGTCGAATATCTGGGCCGCATGGAGTACAAGGCTGCATGGGACTATCAAGAAGAGTTGTTTCAAGAGACCATTGACATTAAAATGCGCAACCGTCGCGAGGGTCTAGAACTCCCAACCCAGAATCACCTCTTGTTTGTAGAGCACGATCCGGTGTACACCCTCGGAAAAAGCGGTGACCTTTCTAACCTATTGGTGTCTGAAGCCGAGTTAGAACGCAAGGGTGCGCGATTTTTTAAGATCAACAGGGGTGGAGACATCACTTTTCATGGCCCAGGGCAATTAGTGGCTTACCCGATTCTAGATTTGGACCATTTTTTTAAAGACGTTCACAAATACTTACGGTTCTTAGAAGAGGTCGTTATTGCCACCTTAGGACATTGGGAGATTAAAGGGATGCGCTCTGAAGGTGAAACCGGCGTCTGGTTGGATGTAGGAACTCCATTTGCCCGTAAGATTTGTGCCATGGGCATACGAGCTAGTCGCTGGGTCACAATGCACGGAATCGCCTTAAACGTAGATACTGACCTGAGCTTTTTCGAGATGATGATTCCTTGCGGTATACAAGGTAAAGGGGTGACTTCAATGCGAAGAGAATTGCAAGAAAAGTGTCCGTCCCTGGAAGAGGTTCAAGCGGTTTATCTTCAGCAATTCTTAACGCAATTTGAATGTGAACGTGCCTAGCATTTATTCGAGCCGATAGAGCGTAAGGCTATTTCTATCGTCTTTCACTACAATCTCGAGCTTGGCATCATTATCCATGTCGATCATGTCGATGGCCGAATCACCCATTACTGGGAATCCCTTCACTAGTGCTGCCTGACTGTCAAACAAAAAGACTTGCTTGCTAGCTTTGTCTACCAGGCTGACGTAGATCTTGTCTTTGAGGTAGAAGAAGCGCAAGCCTTCGTACACGCCATAGTCTAATTCAATGGGTTTTTCTTTGATCTGCAAGTTTTGTCCATTGAGAGTGGCTATTGTCTTGTTGCTGGCGACCACTTCGTGAGGAGGGGTGAGTCCAAGATTGCTTCTATTTACACCTCCTCTAGTGTCGATCTGAACTAAAGCACCTTTTTGATCCGTAAAGGCAAAAGTGTTGCGGTATTCAAACAACTCGTTTGAAGTGAATTCAAACCGCTCTTTTACCAATACGCGGTCTTTTCCGTCGCGCTGTAAGATCTTTAAGGAGCCGTTTTTAAGCGGAAATATTAGGTAGTCTTTACTTGCGATTCTGAAATGTTTTGCCGGACTCGCCAATTCAGCTTCAGCTTTGGTATAGGTAAATCCGTTCACACGTTGCCCGGTATTGTTCAGCATGTAGATGTCTCGCCCTTGACTGAATACTAAACGGTAATTTCGACTGTTGTCATAATCAAAGACAGACAATGCCGAGAGGTTGCCGTCTTGAAATCTTTTCGGAAATCCTTCGAGATAGTTTCCGTTGCGATCGACAATTACCAGCGAGGTTTCTGTGGTAAAGGCCAATTGTAGCTTCTTGTTGCGAAAGGCATCGATCTCGTGGATTCTTCCTTGAATTTTGGCATCGAGTTGTCGCTTCCATAGTCGTGCCCCAGTATTCGAAAAGCGGTATAACGCATTGTTGACGTCTTGGACAACGATCTCGTATTGATCGCTGTAGTGATTCTTCACAAACTGCGGATCGCTCAACGCCTCAGCATCTAATGACAGGCTGAGGATCGGACTGACCACGGCCTCAAATTTAGGTGTCACTAGGGGAGTCGAACTGGCAGCAGTGAAGTAATGAGACGATTCTTTGACCACAGCAAAGAGGTGGGCCCGTTTGTCGTCTTTTGAAAGTTGTAAAAGGCTTGTTTCTTGAGCGATTTGTGGTTCAAGGCTTGCATACAAGGCGCCTCGCTTAAACGTTTCTTCGCTGCTAATGAATTTAATCAGGGCCTGCAATTCATTGTCTGATTCGCTGAACCAGAAGGCATCCTCATAGAGTGCTACATAATTGGCTTTTGTCGGGAATCCTAAGGGCCCTAAGTCTTGTGAAAAATCAGTCCCCTCTATGGTGTACAATGCAATACCCATATAGTCTTCTTTGGCTGAGCTCTGCGCATTGAGCGCCTCAATGATCGCGGCGTTGGCGATCCCTCTAACATACAAGAGGCGCTGCGATTCTAGATCTACACGCCCTAATTCAATGACGCCGTCTAAGAAAGGATGCTTCAATCCCATGGGGGCCGAGCGCACCAACAACGCCTGTGTTGCACGAGGAGCATGATCAAGTAGACGGGGTTCAATAGGAGCAGTCTCGGCAAAACTTGCTAGATATACGTTGAGGCTGTCTGAGGCAAAGCTGATTCCGCTCGCCCGAAGTTCTTGGCCTTCAGAAACAATATCAAGAGAGATTTCTTGGGCAAAGTCTGAAAAGGCGGTGTTGTCAAAGGTTTTGAAAACGGATTTGCTGTTTTCAGGCTGCACCACCAGATGGAGTTTCTCAGGGGCAACCGCACTGCTGAAAAGACGTTCTGTTTTATCGTCTACCGAGAACCTTCCATTTCCTCGGATGGCTTCTTCTAAAAGCAATTCAGAGCTGCTGATTAGGTTTATTTTTTCGAGCTGGGTAAAATAAAGGGTGCCTGAATCACGGTTTAAGGTTCCAATAGGTAGATTGTCATAGGTTTCGTTCGGCTGAAATTCGAAAAGCGTTTCAATACCAGGATTTTCATTGAGGGCTAAGAACTGCAATTGATTGCGACCTTCGATAAAAAAGGCCACCGTAAGCGGGCCATTCGGAATGAGAGAGCTCAATTCGCTTTGCAGTCGTGTTGCCGCGTCACCCAAACCAGAGACTGAAGGGTGAATTCTGTTTTTCTCAAGTATACCCGACCACAGCGTCTCTGCTGCATTCGCCTTTAAAACAAAGGCGTAGTCGTCAGGAAAGAAGCGAAGGTTAGATTGATTGTTGATAGGTTGCTCTGCGCACGCCACTAGAATTAGCAGTAAGAATAACCCTATGGTTCGTCTCATATATACGAATGGATTGATAAGGTGAAGGTACAACGAACTAGAGGTTTGCCGCAAACGATTTTCGGTGTCGCGGACATCGGCCAACTGCTCGAATGGCATTTTTATGTAAGGCGGTCGGATACCCTTTGTTGGTCTTGAATTTGTAGGCGGGATACTTTTGATCGAGTTCGAGCATCAATTCGTCTCTGTAGGTTTTTGCCAGTATCGAGGCGGCAGCAATACTCGCATAGATCTGATCTCCTCGGACCACGCATTGATGAGGTATCCCTAAATAGGGTTTAAAGCGGTTTCCGTCAACCAATAAAAATTTAGGTCTCACTTTTAGGGCGTCTACGCAGCGATGCATCGCTAAAATACTTGCATTTAATATATTGATTTCGTCAATCGTCGCCTCATCAACATGAATCACTGCATAGGCCAAAGCCTCTTTTTCTATAATTGGCCTTAAGTGCTCGCGTTGTTTTTCGGTGAGCTGTTTTGAATCGTTCAACAAGGGGTGTGAGAACTTCTCAGGTAATATAACGGATGCTGCCGTGACTGGGCCTGCAAGACATCCGCGTCCGGCCTCATCAAGTCCGGCCTCTAACTGTCCTTTGACTACAAAGGATTTCATTAGCGAATGATGAGTTTGTGGGTGGTGGACACCTTAGTAATAGGATCAACGATACTCAAGAAGTACAATCCTGAGTGAAGCCCTTTAACACTCAACCTTGTCTTTTTATTCAATAGAGGCTGTGTTTTCTCAAAGATTAAGTTGCCGCTTCTGTTGTGTAAACGGACCATGACTTTGGCAGATTCTGTATTCCCTAAATAGAGATTAACGTTGCCATCATCTACAGGGTTGGGGTAAATAAAGATCTCATTTGAAAGCACTAAGGTTTCTTCGAAAATTCCCTGACACTCACTAAGACCCTTTACTTGAATCGAATTTTCAATGCGATCAAGATCTAGAATCACTTGCTGCTGAGAGGTAATGATGGTTTTACCATTCAATAGTATGGTGTAGGTGTCTGATCCGTTCAGGTTTAGAGTGAGTTGTTTGGTCTGACTGTTGACGAAACTTTGGACCTCTATACCTTGAGGATCCTTGACTTCTATGGTATAGCAGCGTTTAAAGTTCGAAAATTGATCGGTGGTAATACACAAAGTGTAGACACCTGCACTCAGTTCACTAAATTGCGCTTTTGGCGATAGTGGCTGCGATAGGACTACCGCAGACCCTAGGGCTTGCAAGGTAGCGATGTAGCTTCCGGCCGGAGCCGAATCTTGTAGCGAAGCTTCAATGATTCCTGTTTCACTTTGAGGACAGGTCCCATCAGTTACTAAAACGGTGAAGGCTGTCGATGGGATTTCTAGTGGTTGTTCATCATCTAAAGTGTTCACAGCTACCGTCTGGTCAGCTAATGAGTCATATGAGTCATCAGAGCTAGTTTCAATCACAGATACTATCACTGTACTTGCAATAGTTCCGTCTATTATCGAGTCATCAACACCCGTAACTGTTACCATTTGCATAGTAGACCAAGAGGAATTAGTAAATGTTAGTGAAGAAGGGCTTACAGTGGCCTCGCTCAAGTCTGAAGCAGTTAACGAAAGGACAACATCAGAGGTAGGATGTGAATCGAGAACTACCGTGAAGGTGTCACTGGTCCCTGTTTCACTTACAGTTATTTGATCACCTGACAAAGTGATTCCTGCAGGCTGATAATTGAGGTCTATCAGTTGAAAGTTATCGATAGCAATCCCTTTGCCATTTACTGACTGATCCGATTCAAATACGACCCGAAAAAGTAGTTGATTTTCTTGAGTCAAATCTATACCATCAATTGCAGAATTATCACTAAAGTCATACTGGTAAGTTGTCATTTGAGCGAAGGCTTCGTCTTCACCTGTCCATTGGGCGCCTACGCAATTGTAGCAGTCGTTTCCGGCCGTGTTTACAGTACGATCTGAATTGTACCATTTCGGGGTAGAATTTTTACTCCCGAGCACCTGCCAGTTTAGCCCTTGATCGGTTGAGTATTGTATATAAACCAAGTCCCAATTGGTTTCAAGATTGAACGCCATGTCGAATCGCAGGGCTGGTTTTTCTAGCAAGCTTAAATTGTAATATGGAGAGAGCAGATAACTGCGTTCCATGTCCGGGTAGTTACTAGAGGTATTGGTAATCCAAGCAAGGCTGTTATCTGTTGTGGTAAACTTTTGAGTGACCTCAGCTTTCTCCCATGAACCCGTTCCGTAAAGGGGGTCGTAAGGAGTTAGACTGGTTGATGTTGTTTCTTGATCTAAAACCGCGTAGGTTGATTCAAATTGGGCTTCAGTATTGACAATGAACTTATGACTACTCATGTTGTTCTCACTCCAGCTATCATTCGAAGTTGTAGCAATTGCTTTAGCGGTGATGATGCCAGTATGTGGTTCTGGAACCGTACCGAGGTCAGCAGTAATGCTCTGCTCTGATGCTAAGCTCAACTCAAAATTTTGAGGACTCTGGTCAACTGTGTTGAATGAAAGCGTAACGGTGGCTTCGATCAGAGATTCACTTCCCTTATTGGTCAAAACGGCAGATAAGTTGGCCTCTCCTGGTAAAAAGATTTTAGACGAAGGAGTCGTCAATCCGCTAATAGCAATATCGGTTGCCGCTTTTTCTACAAGAATAGGTGAAGAAAAAACCCCTCGACCATAGGTAGAAACGAAAATCATAGCATCTTCAACACTGAGTTCAACATCGCTTACTGCGGTATTGGGTAGGTTTTCACCGTAAAGCTCCCAGCCATCCATGCTATCGTCACTGCGATAGACACCAAGGTTAGTTCCTACATATAAAGAATTTTTAAGGTCTTTAGACTGATGGGAAATAGATAAGTAAACCTGGTCTGTTGGAAGATCTCGGGTTAGCTCTTGTTTTACAATTGCTGATGGATTGGTGGCATTCACACGCCAGACTGCTGGATTTTCCGGCTGGTTTACAAGCGCCACGTCTACACGATTCGAAATAGTAACAAATACCTCCTTAGGATTGTTACTATTTATGCTCATATCAGAGATTGGGCCGAGTAAGGAAGTAATAATTGTAAATGTTCTTCCTGCATCTTCGCTGAGGTAAAGGATTGAACCCTCTGCAGCCCATACGATGTTTGCATCTGAAGGAGCTGCCTCTAGATCATCAATATTGCTATCAGTCAACGGTTCTGAGCGTTTAGTAAAACCTGAGCTTCCAAGAACATATAAAGATTTATAACCGGCTAGCACCTCTCCGTTTTGGGTAATCGTGAGCGGTGTAATCCAATTGCCTGATTCGTTGCTGGGACCTTCTAGCAAGGCGAGATTGTCACCTCGACTATCACTTATAAAGAGGTAATTTCCGTTTTGAGTGAATCCGTAGGATAGGTTAGGATTAAGTGGATCGATCTCGTAATCCATACCATCACCTCCCGTGTAGAGGTACCAATTATTGTCTCTGCGTATGAATCCAGCGTTGTCTTGAGTACCCCCTACCATCACTGAGGCATCGTTTTTGCCAATACTCAAGCGATAGAACTGTCCGGTGGCAATACCATTATTGCTATAGTCGGTAAAGGACTCGCCACCATCTGTGCTGCGATACAATCCGCCGTCAGTTGTTGCGAAAAGGGCTCCATTGAAGAATTTGAGAGTGTGTATATCGGCATGGGTATAGGCCGTGTTAGGGTTATACCAATTGTTGAGTTTTGAAAAATTATTTCCTCCATCACTACTCTTCCATAGATTCAAGCAACCAGTATAGACCGTATTGGCGTTTTCTGGGTCCACAGCGATGGCTAGATCGAACCATGCCTGACTCGATTCCATGATATTGAAATTCGATTTAATCTCAGTGTAGGGATTTCCGTCTGCTCCGGTTTTTTGCTCACGGACCGTCACCGTCCTTTTTGAGAAGGTAAGACCAGAATCCACAGATTGATATAGTCCTTCAAGACTGCCGTCACTGCTTTTCGCATACAGTATATAAAGCACCTCAGGATTCGCTGCGCTAACGGCCATTACGGCACGCATATAACTTCTGGGTAGAATATTATTTGGATTAGTGATGTTTTGACTAAAAGTATTACCGCCATTGGTTGAGTGGTAAAATGTGTTATTGGAGAGGGCATATATGACCTGACCGTTACCTGGCTTCAACCTGAAATCTGTGATTTCATCATTGATGACTCTAGAAAAGCTTTGCCCTGCGTTAGTTGATCTATACAGGCCTTGAGTGCCTGCCACCCAAATAATATTGCGATCATCAGGATCGATAAATATCTCATTAAGTGCCGTCCCACGATTCACATTATTGACATTCAATCCTGTCTCGTTAAAGGTGAGCCCACCGTCAATGGATTTCATGACTCCTATAGAATAGCTCTCGAGTGCATCGTCGTCCCCGGTCGCGATGTATATGATTTGGGAGTTTTCGGGATCAATGGCGATCCCTGATACTCCGATTTGGGGATACTGTTCAAAGAGATTTATCCACGAGTTCCCTGCATCAGTACTCTTCCATAGTCCTCCAGCAGGTGCACCTGCAAACCAAGTGTTGGGGTCAGAGGGATCGACCGCAATTTGATTCAGCCTTCCTATACCCGGAAGCTTCCCATTTATAACCTCAGCCGAAGATGGGCCAAGTGGACTCCAATCTGCAAAGCTGTTTATTGGACGGTTAGAACTAATTTTATTTTGGTAGGCCTTGTAAATTTCCTTTGGAGATTGGATGACTCCGTCTTTGGTGAAGTAACTCCAGTAATTGCGCCAGCGTGGATACTGCTTATAACCGCTTCCTTTTTTACGTACGTTTTTGTCTTTAAAATAAGATTCAAAGGCCTCGTCGTATTCGAAAAGAGTGTAGGGATGAGCCGTTTTAGAAGAATCAGCATGGCGCAGCAGCGCCGTAAAAGGAGCGTTTGACTTGTATTGGGCCTGAAGAGCAAAGGACGAAGTCGCGCACGCGACTACAAAAGTGATGCTCAATACTTTAAATAGGTATGTCTTTAAGGTTCTTTCTTTCATAGAAACACCACGCTAGATTACGTATTTTTACAGGCCTGTGGTAAAAAAGACATGAAGATACGACCATTTCTGATTTTTCTGCTAAGTCTCTGGACGCTTTCTTTCGCCTATTCCCAGCAGGAACTTGAGGTTATAGCTCCAAAGCAAAAAGAGCGTCAAAAACCTAAGATGCCTCCAAAGTCAGAATATCTGAAGATCACTATCGATCGAGACACCATTCCTTTAGATACCATCTTGCGATTCGAGAAAGGATTACGCCACAATGTTGCGAACCGTGATCTATTTGCGTTCTTACCCTTTTCGAATTCGGGGCGTCCGATGAATAAAATGACGCGTGAGACTCCTTCTCGACTCCCAAGCCTTGGGGTGCCTATGCAGTACTACATGCTTTATGAGAAGGAGGATATGCATTTTCATCGCAACCCAACCCCGTTAACCGAATTCTTCTTTCTGTCTATTCTGAATCGCGGACAATTGCTGAATTCGAATCTAGCCTTTAACCTCTCTGAGCAGTTTAATATGAGCCTAGGATTCAGAGGATTTCGCTCTGAAGGACATTACGTCAACGAATTGGTCAACTCGAGCAGTTTTAGAACCACGTTCAATTACACCTCTGAAAATAAGAACTATCAATTGAGAGGATTCATGACCACCCACAACATGAACCAGCTTGAGCCAGCAGGTCTTAAGTTTGCCACAACACAGTTTGATTCGGGTAATCCTCAGTTTTTAGAGCGACGTTATGTCGATCAGCTATTTTCAGACGCCGATTCTCGAGTGCTGCATCGGGGCTTTTATGCTGATCAGATTTATACGCTTACCGATGCCCTGGCTTTGACCCAATCAATACACTACGATTCGCGCTCCTATATCTTCAATCAATCATCGGCAAATACCTTGTTAGGAGAACTCAATGAAGGGAGTGCGGTTTCAGACAAGCACGGTATCCGTTCGGTTGAATTCACTGCCGGTATATCCCTACTCGGAAAGGAATGGGGAGCCCTCGAGGGCTCGATCAGGCAATTAGCCACACGACAGGGATTTGAAAACCTTGCTGCTACAACCCAGGATGCTTCCACATCTGAAATCGTAGCGAATTCAGAGACCTTCTATTCATACAGTGACACCCATATCAGGGGGCGCTACAACAATCAAAAAGAAAAGATAGGCGTTAAGGCTGAGGTATACCTACCGCTACAGGCAACCCTTCAGGGCTTTGTAGTAAACACAAGTGCCTATTTAAAGCTCGGAGATAAAAGGTATTTAAGAGGAGCGTTTGAACAGCGGAATCAATTACCGGCTTTGAACCTACTGCGCTATCAGAGCAATTACACGGCCTTTAATTGGGACACTTATTACCAGTCGGTCATGGAAAGTCATGTTCGTTTAAAGGTTGGGATTGAAGATAAGCGCTTCGGATCAATCAACGCCCAACTCAAGACACTCAATAACGGTTACTTCTTTGAGGCCCCGATAGCGGGATACACCGGATTCGGTACTGACTACATGATGCTTAGACCGACAGGGTCGAATGCGGTTATCACTGAACGTGCGATCGAATACAGCAATTCGCTGCGTTGGCGAAAGCTCACTTTAGACCTTAAGGCGCTCTATCAAGAAAGTGACGATACGAGCGGACTGTATAATATCCCGAAATTCATCGCCCGGTCGGCACTGTATATCTCTACCGACCTGTTTGATAAAGCAATGTTTGCCCACATCGGGGTCAAGGGGCGCTACTTTGATGATTATTACGCAGACGGATATCACCCTGCATTAGGCGTTTTCTATTCACAACAACACAGTTTGATCTCAGGATACGCAGTGCTTGATGCATTTGTCTATGCTAAAGTGCGAACCATGGATCTGTTTTTGACCTACGAGCACCTGAATGCAGCCTGGGGTAGGCCGTCGTATTATGCCGCTCCTGGCGTACCTTTCAGAGATGGCGTATTGCGTTTCGGATTCACTTGGAATTTCTTTGACTGATTTTTTTTCGAATCAATTTTTTGACGTAACTTTCTGATCCTTTTCTCTTTAAATGATATGGAAATCTGAGGCCGAAAAAATTTTTAAATATTTTTCGAAAAAAGTAACCGGCAACAAAAATTCCTTTCTATATTTGCACCCGCTTTGAGAAACAAAAGCGACTTTGAAACACTAAAATGAAAAGCCGAAAGGTGAGATTTACTACGTAGGTAAATCAGTTTGGTGTGAAGTTCTTTGAACATATTGAGATGACAAAAAGCGTAAGATTCGTAATGAATTAAAACTAAGATGCTCGGGGTCGTACTGAAGATTTGTTAGTCATTAAGTTATTTAAGATTCAACAATGAAGAGTTTGATCCTGGCTCAGGATGAACGCTAGCG
>JAYPUW010000008.1:0-108318 GCA_038134285.1 Flavobacteriaceae bacterium | reverse complement strand
ACCAGGGACCAACTGATTATGAGTCAGCTACTCTAACCAACTGAGCTATAGGACCAAGCGGGCGCCAAAATTAGTGTTATTTTTTTCGTGTTCCAAGACTAAAAACCGTGCTCAATGAACGAGGACGCTTATTATCGCTATTTTTACCCCATGGAAAGTGAAAGACAGCGAAAAGTTGCATCCGTAATCCAGAGAGACCTGGCTGATATCTTTAGAAAATCGACAAGTGAGTATCCAGGAAGAGGATTGATCATATCGGTTTCAGCGGTCAAGGTCGCGGTCGACATGGCGATCGCTAAAGTGTATTTAAGCATCTTTCCACCCGATGAGGCGAAGAGCGTCCTTGAAGGAATCACTTCCAACGCTCCCCTAATCAAACACGAGCTAGCTCAGCGCACAAAAAACCAAATGAGACGGGCTCCTGAATTGCTCTTCTACATTGACGACTCTATTGATCTCGCCGAAAAAGTAGAACGATCGCTTAAAGGTGCAGACAACCCCATTCAAGATCCCTCGCTTCTCATAAGACGAATGAAAAAGTGAAAGCGGCCATTTACATCGCTTGGCGCTATCTCTTCTCAAAAAGCCAACAAAGCGTTGTTAATCTTATTGCCTACATCACGCTATCCGTGATCGTTGTAGCCACTGCTGCCCTGTTGATTGTGCTTTCTGCATTTAGCGGGCTCAAAGAATACAGCCTTTCGTATGTAGAACAAAACAGTCCTGAATATGCCGTGGTTGGTGGAAAAAATGGTGTATTTGAAATAGCAGCTCAACAAGTTGGGCAACTCAAGGCGGCGGGCATAGATCTGGTTCCGGTTCTTAAAAAACAAGCGGTGCTCCAATGGGACGAAGGAGCTGCAATTGGTTGGTTCGAAGGGTATCCGCTGGGCGCAGGGACTAGTGATGCGGTGCTCTATGGTGTTTCTGAGCCCTCTAAAGATAGTTTGCTCATTAATCTGACCCTTTATCGTCAAAGTGGGCTTCATCCTAACGACTCAAGGACTCTTTCAGTGAGTGTGCCCAAGCGCAGTGATCGCGCGCTTTCTGTTGGGGTAGGAAGCTCTCCTCTCAATACTACATCTGGACGGGTTAGTGGTGTGTTTCAATCCGCCGCTTCCGATGAAACTCCCGTTGTTGTGCTTGATTATTCAAGGGCATTAAGTCTGCTGGGGCTTAATCAGGGATGGTGGGTCACACAGATCAATTTATCAAGCCCTTCGCTTGATGAAAGTGATTTAAGGGCTCTAGTGGATCGGGTCTTCGGTGAAGCGGTTGTGCTGCGATCAAGAGCAGAATCTAACTCGGCGTTGTTTAAGCTGCTCAATTCTGAACACGTAGCTACCTATATAATCTTTACCCTCATTTTGATTTTGGCGCTTTTCAATCTGGCGGGCGCACTAAACGTAATTCTTTTAGACAAACAAGAGCAGCTGCCTGTATTTAAGCAGATTGGAATGACTACAGCGGCCATGCGAACGGTGTTCTTTTTGCTCGGATGGTTTCAGGTAGCCTTTGGGACCCTTGTGGGTGTATTGCTAGGGGCTGCAATAGTTTGGATGCAAGCGCTTTTTGGGTGGGTCAAGGTGGCACCAGATTTAGCGTATCCAGTCTCATTAGAGCTTTCTCAGATCAGCTTGGTGGCAGCAACGCTACTATTGCTTGGCGCTGTGAGTTCTTCTGTGGCGCTCCTTGTTGCCGCTCCGCTTAAACGGCGCTAACTGAAAAGTCGTGGTCGGCAAATCTCAACCGGGCCTCTTCTAGGGCTTCAAATACTTCTTCAGAAGTTTCTGAGCTGACCATCTTCAGGCGCAGTTCTTTGAAGTTTGGAATACCTTTAAAATAATTAGTGTAATGTCTTCGCGTCTCGTATACTGCGAGCTTTTCGCCCTTCCAATCTATAGACATCTGCAAGTGTCTCTTGGCTGCTTCAACACGAGCCTCCATGTCTACCGGCGCTAAATGGCTGTTGTATTTTAAGTAGTGTTTAACCTCTGCGAAGAACCACGGATTGCCTATAGAGGCACGTCCGATCATGGCGCCGTCGAGCCCGTATTCGTCTCGCATTCTCTTGGCGGCCTCAGGGGCAGCAACATCGCCGTTTCCAAAAACCGGAATGTACATTCTTGGGTTGTTTTTAACCTCTGCGATCGGCTTCCAGTCAGCATCGCCCTTGTACATCTGAACCCTCGTTCTTCCGTGAATAGAGATCGCTTTTATTCCGACGTCTTGCAGGCGTTCGGCCACCTCTACAATTCGGATAGAATCACTGTCCCAGCCCAATCTTGTTTTCACGGTTACCGGCAACTTGGTGCGCTTGACAATCGCTTCTGTCAACTTCACCATCAGCGGAATGTCTCTCAAGATTCCTGCACCTGCGTTTTTACAGACGACCTTTTTTACAGGGCACCCGAAGTTAATGTCTATAATGTCTGGTCCGGTCTGCTCTACGATGTCTACAGCCTCTAACATGGAGTCTAGCTCGGCGCCAAAGATTTGAATGCCTACTGGCCGTTCTTTTTCATAAATGTCAAGCTTGATGGTAGACTTCGAGGCGTTACGAATAAGCCCTTCTGAAGAAATAAACTCGGTGTACACCAAGTCTGCCCCTTGCTCTTTACACAGCGTCCGAAACGGAGGGTCGCTCACGTCTTCCATCGGCGCTAGCAATAGCGAGAATTCTGGCAAACTTATTTCTCCGATTTTTGGCATGCGCTCAAGATTTGCCGCAAAATTATGGATTATCTTTGTTCCCCTGAAGAATAGCGCTATTGGCGACTTGTATGAAGAACATTCGCAACTTTTGTATCATCGCTCATATTGACCACGGAAAAAGCACCTTGGCCGATCGCTTATTAGATTCGACGGGCTCTGTAACAGAGCGTGAGAAGCAAGATCAGCTTCTCGACAACATGGACCTAGAACGAGAGCGCGGTATCACCATCAAGAGTCACGCGATTCAAATGAATTACACCTACAAGGGAGAGCGCTACGTGCTCAACCTCATCGATACCCCTGGTCACGTTGACTTCTCTTATGAAGTTTCGCGATCAATCGCTGCATGCGAGGGGGCGCTTTTGATTGTTGATGCCGCACAAAGCATACAAGCACAAACCATTTCTAATCTTTATTTAGCCTTAGAGAATGACCTTGAAATCATTCCGGTACTCAATAAAGTTGATTTGCCGAGTGCCAATCCCGAAGAAGTTACCGATGACATTGTTAACCTCTTGGGGTGTTCTCCTGACGAAGTGATCCACGCGAGCGGAAAAACCGGGTTCGGAATCGAAGAAGTCTTGGCCGCAATTATTGAACGCATCCCTGCGCCTAAAGGAGACCCTGAAGCGCCGCTTCAAGCCCTGGTTTTTGACTCAGTATACAATCCGTTTAGAGGGGTAGAGACCTATTTCAGGGTCCTAAATGGAGGGCTTAAAACTGGCGATCGCATCAAATTCATGGCGACGGGTAAAAGTTATTTCGCGGACGAGATTGGAGCCCTTAAGCTGAAGCAAGAAAAAAGAAACCATGTGAGCACAGGTGACGTAGGCTACCTCATCACTGGGATAAAAGATGCGCGCGAGGTAAAGGTGGGTGACACCATAACACTGACAGAGCGTCCTTCTACCGAAATGATATCGGGGTTTGAAGAGGTAAAGCCTATGGTGTTTGCAGGAATCTATCCGGTTGACACCGAAGATTACGAAGAATTGCGCTCTTCTATGGAGAAGCTGCAGCTCAATGACGCTTCGCTTGTGTTTACTCCTGAAAGCTCTGCGGCCCTGGGATTTGGATTTCGTTGCGGATTCTTAGGCATGTTGCATATGGAGATTGTTCAAGAGCGCCTTGAGCGCGAATTTGACATGACCGTGATTACTACCGTTCCCAACGTAAGTTATCACGCCTTCACCAAAAAGGATCCTGAAAAGCCGGTAATCGTAAACAATCCATCTGACCTTCCGGAGCCTTCGGTGCTCGACCGGGTCGAAGAACCCTACATTAAAGCTTCGATTATTACCAAAGCCGCCTTTATCGGAAACGTAATGTCGCTGTGTATCGACAAGCGCGGAGTGATTACCAACCAATCTTATTTGACCCCAGAGCGCGTAGAGCTCAACTTTGACATGCCTCTAGCGGAAATCGTTTTTGATTTTTACGACCGCCTCAAAACCATTTCTAAAGGCTACGCCTCTTTAGACTACAGCCCTCTCGGAATGCGAGAATCTAAACTGGTAAGAGTTGACATCCTGCTCAACGCCCAGTCGGTTGACGCCCTGTCGGCGCTAGTGCACTTCGACAACGCCCACAACATCGGCAAAAAGATGTGTGAAAAACTCAAAGAGCTTATTCCTAGACAGCAGTTTGACATTCCGATTCAAGCAGCCATCGGAGCAAAAATCATATCACGAGAAACGATAAAAGCGTTGAGAAAAGATGTTACCGCCAAGTGTTACGGAGGAGATATCTCAAGAAAGCGCAAACTGCTTGAAAAGCAAAAAAAGGGTAAAAAGCGCATGCGCCAAATTGGTAATGTTGAGATTCCGCAACAAGCCTTTATGGCTGTATTAAAACTTAACGACTAAGCAATATTTAGTACCTTCAGAAACTCGCTGAAAAAGCCGTTTCTAATGTCTGTTCGCCCAAATTCTACATCCCCTGTGCTGTTCAAAAAGGTGCTTTTTGGGTTTGCTTTTTCGCCAAACCTAGAAAATAATTTACACGAAGTGTTTAGGGTGTGCCGTTTTCTTGATGCTGAACTCACGCTTTTACACGTGGGGGGCTGTACCGAGAAGAAGAAGGCTGCGCTGTCTACTTTGCTCGATCAAATACCCGACGCTCAAGTAGTGAGCGAAGTGCTGTGGAAAGAAGGAGATCCCTTCCAAACGATTTACGATCAATGCGACATCCTCAACATAGACCTCCTTATGATAGGCGCTCAACGCCATGAAGGCCTGTTTAGATTTTACATAGGGTCTGTCGCCCGAAAACTGACCCGCCGAGTAAATTGTTCTGTGCTATTGTTGACCAATGCCTCTCGCGAGCGGGTTGCTTGCAAACATGTGGTGGTTAATGGGGTGCTTTCAGACTACACTGCCGAAGCCATCAATGCGGCTTTCTTTGTGGGGCAACGGCTAGGCGCGCGCCAGCTCACTATCGTAGAAGAGATCGCACCAAACAAAGTTCAAGTGGCTGTTGACGACGACAGGTCTCTAGTGAAGTCTCTGCGAAAAAAACATCAACTAGAGCTGAGAGAAGACGAAAGGGTGCGATCTATTGTGTCCGCCGTTCCAGAATCTTATAAAGAAGGGCTCTCTTTTAGAACACAGCCTATCTTCGGTAAACGAGGCTATTCTATAGGTCATTATGCCGAAATAAGTCGAGCAGATCTGCTGGTGTTGAATGCCGAAAAACACACCTCTATATTCAAGCGAATTATTACGCGCGACATTGAGTTTATATTGTCTGACCTTCCCTGTGAGCTACTAATCATCAGGCCTAAAAAAGAGCGGAATGCCTAAAACGTCTTTCATAGGGAGTCTGCACAAAAACGTTTTTGCAGGGTTTGTGGTGTCGCTGATCGCGCTGCCTCTTGGCCTCAGCCTTGCCATAGCAAGCGGCATGCCTCCTAGCGCCGGCATTGTGTCTGCAATAGTTGGTGGGGTGGTCGTTGCGTTATTCGGGGGGTCGCATGTTACTATTGCGGGGCCCGGATACAGTTTAGTGGTTGTGATTTTAACCGCTATCACCACTCTTGCAGGAGAAGATTACTACCAAGGCTATTTGCTGACCCTTTCGGCTATAGTCCTCGCAGGGGTCATCATGTTTGTTTTAGGCCTGTTGAGAATGGGCGGGCTGGCAGCTTTCTTTCCGTCTTCAGCTATCGAAGGCATGATGGCGGCTATTGGATTAAGCCTCATTGCCAAACAGTTTCACGTCATGCTAGGGGTTGACGCCTCAAAGAAGGGCGCTTTAGAATTGTTGGCTGAAATTCCCGCACAAGTGGCGGATTTCATTGCGCTTGCGTCCCAAGACAGCGGCGTTTTGATCACAGGAAGCCTAGGATTGATTTCGCTTTTTATTTTGTTTTTTAACTCTTCAATCCGCAACAGTTTTTATCAACGTATTCCTGCGCCGATGTGGGTGCTGCTCATTGCCATCGCCCTCAGTTATTACTATGAGTTCGCCGGTTTTGAAAACCCTATCCCCAAGACTGCCTTAATCTCGCTGCCAAACACCATTGAAGAGTTAGTGGTTTTTCCGGATTTTAATTTTACCTGGCCCATTGTTTCTGTCGCACTAACCATTGCCTTTGTCGGAAGTATCGAGTCGCTCCTCTCGATTAAAGCGGTTGACAAACTAGACGTCTTTCGTCGGCGCTCCAATGCGAGCAAAGATCTAAGAGCGCTGGGGCTAGCGACCTCCGTCAGCGGTTTGTTTGGAGGGCTAAACGTGGTTACGGTCATTTCGAGAAGTTCGGTCAGCGTGACGCAGGGCGCGACCAACCGCTCTTCAAATTTCTTCCATGGCGCGTTTTTGGTGCTGTTTGTGCTGGTTTTTAGTCAGACACTGAACAGAATACCGCTATCTGCCCTGGCGGCTATCTTGGTTTACACTGGATATAAGCTCGCTCATCCGCTAAAATTTGTTTCTGCCTATAAAATCGGCTTCGAGCAGCTACTGATTTTTTGTGTAACCTTAATTGCGACCCTGAGCACCAACATTGTGCTCGGAGTGCTTGTTGGCGCACTGTCGACCTTGGTTTCACACTTTATTATCACGCGAGATCCTTTGCTCTTCTTTTTAAACGTTTTCAAGCCCAACGTTTTGGCCTTTAAAGAGCCCGAAGAAGACACCTATTTCGTGAGCGTCAAGCACTCCTGTACTTTTTTAAACTTTTACAAGCTTCAAAAGAAACTAGACGCGATTGGGTATACTAAAAAGGTGGTGCTCGACTTTTCGCTTTGTCGCTTTGTAGATCACACCGCGATGGAAGGAGTTGAAAGCTATGTTCACTACTATGAGAAGAAAGGCGGGCTAGTTGAGGTGGTCGGCCTAGACACCTTGGGTGCCACGTCTACGCATCCGTTTGCAGTTCGAAAAGTGGGCCAAAACCCTCTTTCGCGCGTGCTGACCCGTAGACAAAAGCAGCTTGGTGAAATGGCCCAAGAATACGGCTGGAGTTTTAGCGCTGGTGCCCAACAATTAACCGCCTCTCTTGGCTCCTTTGTGTTCTTTGCGGCGAGAAGCCTCAATAAATCGTATAACAAGCTTGTAGATGCGGAGCAGCGCCGCGTCATCTTCGATGTTGAATACAGCGAAGGAGAGTTTATTGCCAAAGAAGACGTAAAGTGTACCGTGATGTCGTTACAATTGAATGGGGAGATTCCAGCCTTTACCCTCAGCCGTGAGGGCTTGTTAGAGCGGCTTTATGCGCTGGCCGGATATCAAGACATTCAGGTGCCCAACCATAAAGAGTTCAACAAGAGGTTCCACTTGAGCGGACCCAACGAAGAAAAAATCCTCAGGCTATTCAACGATCAGCTCGTGTTATTTCTAGAAAGTAATGCAGTGTACCACATTGAGGCTTGTGAAAATCGTTTGTTAGTCTTTAAAAATGAACGCTTGCTTTCTCCTAGCGAGATCAAGGCTATGGCTTATTTTGGACGCGAACTCGTATCTTTGATAGAATGCAGCTTTACCTCGTAGAAACGGGCAATTTTAAGCTTGATGGTGGTGCCATGTTTGGGGTTGTTCCTAAAAATATTTGGCAACGAACCAATCCTGCTGACGATTCAAATCGCATCGACTTGGCGGCCCGTTCTTTACTCATTGAGGAGGGTGATCGCCTAATTCTTGTCGATTGTGGTATGGGCGATAAACAAAGCGATAGCTTCTTTTCTCATTACCACATGTGGGGGCCTCATAGCTTGAATGGTTCGTTGAAGGCTTTGGGGTTTTCGCCAGAAGATATTACCGATGTTTTTTTAACTCACCTGCATTTTGATCATGTCGGCGGAGGGGTGCGATGGAACGCTTCTAGAGCTGGTTATGAGCTTGCTTTTAAAAACGCACGCTATTGGTCTAATCGTTCGCATTGGGGGTGGGCAACTGCTCCTAACGCTCGTGAAAAAGCGTCATTCTTGTCAGAAAACATCCTGCCTATTGAAGCCTCGGGGCAGCTATATTTTACCGATGATCACCCTGCTGAGGTGGCTCGCTTTCCGTTTGAAATTCTCTATGTAGACGGACACACTGAAAAGCAAATGCTCCCCATCTTACGCTACAAAGGAACTGCGCTAGCTTATGTAGCCGACCTTATCCCCACAGCCGGTCATATTCCGCTCCCCTATGTAATGGGGTACGACACGAGGCCGCTGCTTACGCTTTCTGAGAAAGCCGCCTTTTTAGAGCGCGCCGCTTCAGAAGACATTTTGTTGCTTTTTGAGCACGATGCTCACAACGAACTCGTTTCTGTCAAGCCCACCGAAAAAGGGGTGCGCCTGAACGAGGTTTTTGAATTTAACGCCTATTTTTCATGAACACCTATCACTATCGTTTTGTGCCGGCTTTAAGTATAAGCCTCCTGCTTTCTTCTTGTTCAAGTCTCAAGGTGCTTGAGTCCCAGGCCCCCATTTCAGGCGTTGAGCTTGCGGCAAAAAACCAAGCGCTTTCTGAACGGGATCTTCAGCAGTGGCTGGCATCTGATCCTCAGCTCGATTCTATACCAGGTATCAGCCTTAATAGAGTAAAAGCCTCGCTTAAGACCAGGCCCAAAAAATCTGTTGTGGTGGCCATTGTTGATTCTGGTGTAGACCTAAATCACGAGGGGTTTGGATCCGTTTTTTGGGTGAACGAAGACGAAATCCCCAATAACGGATTAGATGACGACAACAACGGATACGTCGACGATATTAACGGATACAATTTTTTAGGCGAAATCTATTACGAACAGATGGAGTATGTGCGCATGCTAGCTCGAGGTGTTGGCAGTGAAGAAGATTTAGCAAAAGCGAAGAAAATTCACGCTTCTGAACTAGAAAAGGCACAAGAGAACAAGTCACAATATAAGCGGTTGTATACCGTAGCCAAAACCGCCATCGACACCTTAGCCTCAGCGCTACAATCCCAACAGTTTGATGCAGAACGCTTAGGAGCCTATACGCCAGAAACCGCCTATATGGCGCAACAAAAAGCCATTCTATCTCAACTTTTCACTTACGTCGACAATGCAGAAGGCCTGCTTAGCGAGCTTTCTTCGGGGCTGTCGTATTTTGCCGAGCGCTACGACTACAACCTCAACCTTGAGCTTAATGCTCGTGATGTGTTAGGCGACGACCCATACGATTTCAACGACCGTATTTACGGAGACAGTGACCCTCAAATACGCAACGAAGAAGAGTCACACGGTACACATGTTGCTGGTATCATTCATAAGATTGCTCCTTTTGCTCAGCTCATGTTTCTAAGAGCCGTTCCCGCGGGAGACGAATACGACAAGGATGTTGCGCTGGCTATTCGATATGCCGTTGACAATGGGGCCAACATAATCAACTGCAGCTTTGGTAAGTCTTTCTCTCCGGGGGCTGAATGGGTGTGGGATGCCTTGCGCTATGCAGAACATAACGACGTGCTGGTTGTTCATGCCGCAGGTAATGACGGCAAAGACTTAGATACACCTAACGCCAGAAATTATCCTGATGATACCCGCCCCGGTGGCGTTGAGCTGGTTTCAAATTTTATTTCTGTTGGGGCCCTTGCTCCTTCGCTTGACCAAGGGCTTGTGGCCAACTACTCGAATTTTGGAAGGTCTAATGTAGACGTTTTTGCTCCCGGAGAC
This sequence comes from Flavobacteriaceae bacterium, assembly GCA_038134285.1. GTDB lineage: Bacteria > Bacteroidota > Bacteroidia > Flavobacteriales > Flavobacteriaceae > UBA3478. The sequence continues at coordinate 98,483 of JAYPUW010000008.1, read as the reverse complement.
GAGATCTATTCGTTCATGCCCAACAACACCTATGAGTTTCAGGGTGGCACCTCTATGGCTGCTCCAGTAGTCAGTGCCACAGCGGCTTGGCTTAAAGCTTATTTTCCTAAAAAGTCTGCGGCTCAGTTAAAGCAGATTTTGCTCGATTCAAGCATTCGACTACCTTTAGAAGTAGTTGTTCCTGGCAGCCAACTTATAGAGCCTTTTCGGGGGTTGAGCAAAACTGGAGGAATCTTAAATCTATACAACGCGCTGTTAAGCGCTCAAAGTCGTTAGCGCATATGAAATCTTATTTTTTCGCATTTTTTTCGTTGTTTGCCCTTGGCCTCACAGCTCAAAAAGACAAAGATTATTGGCAACAGCACATTGCCTATAAAATGAATGTAGACATGAATGTTTCTAACTATACCTATTCGGGGACATCAGAGGTCACCTATACCAATCATTCTCCCGATACGCTGAATCGGGTGTTTTTTCATTTGTATTTCAATGCCTTTCGACCAGGAAGCGACATGGATCTTAGACTTCAATCGATTTCTGATCCAGACAGACGAATGGTCGATGAAAATAGTGTAAGTAGAATAGCCACTCTGACTGAAGAGGAAATGGGAATGCTTCGTTTGACCTCGGCCAGCCAAAACGAGTCTGCCCTTAGCGTGTCACACGAAGAAACTATTGTCGTGGTCGACCTAGCAGAGCCTCTTTTACCAAACAGCACAACTGTACTAACCCTTTCGTTTGAAGGGCAGGTGCCTTTGCAAGTTCGCCGTTCTGGCCGTAATAGCGCTGAAGGCGTCGCGCTCTCGATGAGTCAGTGGTATCCTAAAATGGTTGAATACGATCACGAAGGGTGGCACGACTACCCCTACATAGCAAGAGAATTTCACGGAGTTTGGGGAGATTTCGACGTGACCTTAACCTTAGACAAGAACTACACGGTTGCGGCAACAGGGTACCTGCAAAACCCAGAAGAAATCGGACACGGATACAGTACAACGGCGCCTCGTTTCAAAAAAAGCCAGAAAACATTAAGTTGGCACTTTAAAGCCGAGAATGTTCATGATTTTGTGTGGGCGGCAGACCCCGAATATGTTCACGACACCTTGGTTGCCGAAGAAGGGGTGACGCTTAATTTTTTCTACAAAAACCGCCCTGAGCTTAGAGAGAGTTGGAAAAACCTTCAGGCTAAAACAGCAGAAGCAATGGCCTTCTTTAATCGCCACATAGGTCCATATCCTTATAAGCAATACAGCGTTATTCAAGGGGGTGACGGGGGTATGGAGTACGCTATGGCCACGCTAATAACTGGCGACCGCTCATATGAAAGTCTCGTCGGTGTAATGGTGCACGAGCTCGCCCATTCTTGGTTTCAACACATTTTAGCGACTAACGAAGGCAAGCACGCTTGGATGGATGAAGGTTTTACATCATACATCAGCAGTTTGTGTATGAATGAGTTGATGGAGCACAATAACCCAAGGCCTTATGCCGGAAGTTACCGAGGTTACTACGCTTTGGTTAAGTCTGGAATTGAAGAACCTCAGACCACACATTCTGACCGCTACGACACCAACTTTGCATACAGCATCGCCGCCTATTCCAAGGGGGCTGTTTTCTTAGCACAACTTGGTTATATTATAGGAGACGACGCTCTAGCACAAACGCTTAAAGCTTATTACAATCACTTTAAATTCACACACCCTACTCCAAATGATTTTATTCGAACTGCTGAAAAGATAAGTGGTGCGCATTTGGGATGGTACCTCAATGATTTCACAAAGACTACCAAAACAATAGATTATGCTGTTGGCGAGGTGAGTGCAATTGGCGACACTACATCGGTAACACTAGAGCGCAAAGGGGCGATGGCTATGCCTATTGACCTCGTGGTGACGCACAATGACCAAAGTGTTCATCACTACTACATTCCGCTAACCGAAATGCGGGCAGAAAAACGTAACGAAACAGAGGGTGAACGCGTGGTGCTGAGCGATTGGAGCTGGGCAAAACCTTCGTATACATTCGAATTACCTATTGATTTAAGTCACATTCAGAAAATACAAATAGACCCCTCAGGCCGAATGGCTGATGTTGATGCCTCAAATAATGCCTTCAACCCATAGACTTCCTAAAACGACGAGGCTGTCTTCTAGTCTGGCCATAGACGACCTTTTTAAAAGAGGAAGCTCGTTTCACAAAGGGGCTTTGCGGTTCTATTATATTCCAAGCGAACAAACACAAGTGCTTTTCATGGCGCCTAAAAGGGTGTATAAGAAGGCTGTCGATCGCAATCGTGCTAAACGATTGTTAAGGGAGGCTTTTCGAACAGCTGACAGTAAGCCTACTCAACCTTTTCATCTAGGCATTATGATTGTTACGCCTATAGATTTAATGGACGCTGCTCTTGTAAAAAAATGGGTAATCGAAGGCTTAGCTGAATTGTAAGCGCATTTTAAAATGTGGTAGATTGTCTTCGTAATAACGCCCTCCTTCTGCCACAAAACCAAAACCAGAATAAAATTCTAATAGGTACTCCTGGGCACTAATGGTGATGTCTTGACTTCCATAACTCACTCGACACTGTTCAATGGCTGCTTTCATTAATGTGATTCCGCGACCTTTTCGGCGTTGGTTCGTTGGAGTTAAAACCCGGCCAATATGAGATTCAGATCCGTCTTTATAAAGTCGTGCGTAACTAAGGATGTTCTTATTTTCGTCAGTCTCAAACAAATGATACGCCTCGTAGTCGACGCGGTCTAAATCTAAGTAGTTACAGTCTTGCTCAATAACAAAAACTTCTTGTCTTAAGCGAAGTAATTCGTATAACTCTGTTTTATCAAGCTCTTCAAAGCGCTTACAATTGATCATGAGCGCGCTATTTTATCAACTCTTCTTGAGTGTCTACCACCTTCAAAATCCGTTTCAAAAAATACTTTAACCATCTCTAAAGCAAGTGCATCCGAAACAAAACGCGAAGGTATAGCGATGACGTTGGCGTTGTTGTGTTGTCGAGCAAGTGCAGCTATTTCGGTGGTCCAACAAAGAGCTGATCTTACACCAGGATATTTATTTACCGTGATATTTACACCATTACCGCTACCACAAATTACTACTCCCCTCTCTGTTTCGTTTTGATTAACCATTTTTCCTACCTCGTGGGCAAAATCAGGATAATCAACAGACTCATCTGAATCTGTTCCTACATTAATAACAGTATGATTGTTTTCTTCTAAATAGAGTAAGATTTGCTGTTTTAATTCTGTTCCCGCGTGATCGTTACCTATTGAGATTTTCATGTTGAGAAGATGTTAGTAATTCAAACTTAAGTGTTAAGAACTTATAATAAGAAAAATTTGTGTTTTCTATCTATAAATGTAATGTGATAATTCGCTGTAAAAAGCAAAAATAGCTTTGAAATTCTATCGACTATTTATAAGCATAAATTGTATAGATATAAACATCAAAAAGTATTTAAAAATTTCAACAGTTCATAGGTTAAAATCATATGAACAATCCGTTTATAACCCAAACAAAAAATTGATATAGAATTATTTAGCAATTTATAATGATGTTTATAAAATCTAATAAGTGATGAATCTAAAGAAAAGGTAAAAAGTTATTCTACTTACGAACAAGCTATAATAATACCCATATCTTCGAATAGAAATAGAAAAAGAATATTCTATTATTAACAGATGTCAAAAAAGAAAGGAAGGAAGAAAGGGCGAAGAGATCACGGTTTAACGAAAGCCCTCTTTACTTTACTTGAAAAGACCCCCGATAAAAAATACAGCTTTAAAGAAATTGCTTCTACTCTCAACTTACGGGAAACCTCAGAACGTAATAAGCTTATAACACTCCTGGGTGAGTTAAAAGCTAAAGGAGAACTAAAAGAACCTATCAGTGGTAGGTTTACGTTAGCGACTTCACAACAACCTACGTATACAGGAACGATAGATATGACACAATCCGGTAACGCATATGTGTTATCAGAAGAATTAGTGGATGATTTATTTGTGCATAAGAGTAAATTAAAAGGAGCATTTCATAAAGATGAAGTGAGGTTTAGTCTATACACACGTGGATCAAAAACAAAACCTGAAGCAAAAGTAATTAGCGTTGAAAAACGCTATAAGACGCGGTTTGTAGGAGAGGTAGAAGAAAGCGAACACTTTTATTTTATCAAGGTATCAGACAATCGTATAACTCAAGATATTTTTGTTTCTAAACCTAGTGAAGTTCAAATAAAAGAGGGTGATAAGGTTGTAGTAGAGATAGTTGTGTGGGGTAAAGAACTTCAAGCACCTGAAGGAAAAATTATTAAAAACCTAGGACAAAGTGGATTACATCAAACTGAAATTCACGCCATACTTGCCGAATATGACCTACCCGCTCAATTTTCAAAAGAAGTAGAAGATTATGCAAATAGAATTGACACCTCTATTCAAGCTGATGAAATAAAAAAGAGACGTGATTTCAGAGAGATTTTAACCTTCACTATTGACCCTAAGGATGCAAAAGATTTTGACGATGCCCTCTCTTTTAAAGTTTTAGAGAACGATGCTTATGAAATAGGTGTTCATATAGCTGATGTATCTCATTATTTAAAAGAAAACAGTTTATTAGATGAAGAGGCCTATGAGCGCGCCACCTCTGTTTATTTAGTAGATAGAGTTGTTCCGATGCTCCCAGAAATTTTATCTAACCACGCGTGTTCTTTACGCCCTAATGAAGAGAAATACACCTTCTCAGCGGTCTTCGAAATAAACGGTAAAGGTGAACTTTTAAATCAATGGTTTGGAAGAACAGTTATTTGTTCTCAAGAACGCTTCGCTTATGAAGAGGCAGAGCATATTCTATCCACACAGGAAGCCTTAATACCTAAAGAAGTTTCTATTCGCGGAGAGGCATATACAGTTTCAGAACAGGTGGTAGAAGCGTTGTTAACTATGAATAGCTTAGCAAAACAATTCAGAGCGAGAAGAATGGCTTCTGGGGCTATTTCTTTTGATAAAGAAGAGGTGCGATTTAATATGGACGCCAATAATGAACCACTAGGGGTGTATTTTAAGCGTTCAGGGCAGTCAAACAAATTGATAGAAGAATTCATGTTACTAGCCAACCGTAAAGTGGCTGATTTTATAGGTAAACAGAAAAAAACTTTTGTTTATCGTATACACGATGAACCGGATTTAGAAAAATTAGAAGCGTTGAACGGTGTAGTACAGCGGTTTGGTCATCGTCTTGATCTTAGTAGCACCAAAAAAATCGCCTCTTCTATCAATAAACTTCTCGCTGATGTTTCAGGTAAAACGGAGCAGCAATTAGTAGACACCTTAACTATTCGAAGTATGAGTAAAGCGGTGTACTCTACTGAGAACATAGGACATTACGGCTTAGCTTTTGATCATTACACTCACTTTACCTCTCCTATTCGTCGTTATCCTGATGTAATGGTTCATCGGTTACTTCAAGCGTATCTCGATCAAAAACCTTCAGTAAAAAAAGAAGACATTGAAGAGCGTTGCTCGCACTGTTCTTCAAGAGAGGTATTAGCTGCCAATGCAGAAAGAGACTCTATCAAGTACATGCAAGTGAAGTTTATGCAGCGCTATGTTGGACAATCTTTAGTCGGAGTCGTCTCTGGGGTTACAGAGTGGGGTGTATTTGTAGAAATGGATGAAAATAAATGCGAGGGTATGGTCCGAATAAGGGACTTTAAAGACGACACTTATTATTTCGATCAGCCAGAGTATGCCCTTGTGGGCCAAAGGACAGGTAATCAAATACAATTAGGAGAAAAAGTAAAAGTGATGATAAAGTTAGCAGATTTAGAGAAGCGTCAGATAGATTTGGCATATATCTCTAAAGTGTCTGAAGAATAAAAAAAGAGGCATCGAGCGGATTCGAACCGCTGTACAAGCTTTTGCAGAGCTGTGCCTAGCCACTCGGCCACGATGCCTTTTGTAAGGCGCGAAGTTAAGGCAAAATTTCGGCTTGCTAAAGTTAGGGAACTTACCTGCTAAGCGTTACGGAAACACTTTCTACATTCCCTCCGATAGGCGGTGTCATTTTTTCTACGCAGACTTCGGCTTTATCTAAAGTATCGAAGGCTTCAAAAAGCCCATCTAATATACGTTGCGCAACGTGTTCTAACAGTTTTGATCGCTGTTTCATTTCTCTGGTAACCACCGCAGTAGCGGTGACGTAATCAATTGTATCATCGAGCGCGTCGCTTTCACACGATTTTTCGAGAGAAGCCCAGAGACGAAGATTAACGAGATAATCACTACCTATTTTTGCCTCTTCATTGAGACAGCCGTGATAGGCATAAACCTTAATATTGTTGACCTTGATTTCTCCCATTTCACAAAAGTAAGAAACGCTAACTTTGCTACCAGCAGTAATCTAATTTCATGGAGCCACAGAAGCGCGCGCTAAATTTTATTGAGCTAATTATTGAGGATGACCTTAAGGCCAAAACCCACTCGACAGAGGCGCTGCGTTTTCGTTTTCCCCCAGAACCCAACGGATATCTTCATATCGGCCATGCCAGCTCTATATGCTTGAATTTTGGTTTGGGCTTAAAATACCAAGCTCCTGTAAATTTGAGATTTGATGACACTAATCCCAGCAAAGAGGAGCAAGAATACGTAGACGCTATCAAACGGGATGTAGAATGGCTTGGATTTAAATGGGACTGCGAATGTTATGCATCGGATTATTTTGACCAGCTGTACGATTGGGCGGTACTTCTGATTGATAAAGGAATGGCTTATGTCGACTCACAGGGTTCTGAAGAAATTGCCACGCAGAAAGGAACGCCTACAGATCCGGGTACCCCTAGCCCGTTTCGTAACCGAAGCATTGAAGAAAACAAGAGATTGTTTTCTGAGATGAAAAACGGCGATCATCCTGACGGAAGCCATGTGTTAAGAGCTAAAATAGACATGAATTCGTCAAACATGTTGATGCGTGACCCTATACTCTACCGCATTATGCACCGCACGCATCACCGCACCGGAAACAAGTGGTGTTTATACCCAATGTACGATTGGGCCCATGGTCAGAGTGATTTCATTGAAGGGATTTCTCACTCCCTTTGTACGCTTGAATTCGTCATGCACCGCGAGCTCTACGACTGGTGTCTAGATCACATTGTTGCTGAAGGACAGCAGCGACCAAAACAACGAGAATTTGCACGCCGCAATTTTTCTCATACCGTTGTGAGCAAGCGAAAACTGCTTCAACTTGTAGAAAACAAAGTAGTAGACGGATGGGACGATCCACGCATGCCTACCATTTCAGGCATGAAAAGGAGGGGATATCCACCACAAGCAATTCAGAATTTTGCAGAGACTATTGGAATCGCGAAGAGAGAGAATCTCGTAGACCTTTCTTTACTCGAGTTTCATGTGAGAGAAGAGCTGAACAAGACCGCAGACCGCGTAATGGCGGTCCTTGATCCAGTCAAACTAATCATCACCAACTACCCCGAAGGACAAGAGGAGTGGCTGGACGCCGAAAACAATCCCGAAGATGACACCAGAGGCTTTAGAAAGGTTCCTTTTTCAAGGGAACTCTATATTGAAAGAGAAGATTTTAGAGAAGAAGCGTCACGCAAATTCTTTAGACTAAAATTAGGAGGAGAGGTGCGTCTTAAAAACGGATATATTATTCAGGCCAATGATTGCGTAAAGGACGCACAGGGTAATATTGTAGAAATACACGCCACCTACGACCCTAAGAGCAAAAGCGGCAGCTGCAGCGAAGAAAGCCTCAGAAAAATCAAAGGTACCTTACACTGGGTGTCAATTTCGCACGCAGTAGAAGCGAAAGCAAGGCTATATGACCGCCTTTTTTCTCACGAATCTCCTGACACACAGAAAGATAGAGACTTTATAGAGTTTCTCAATCCAAACTCCCTGACCACGGTTAAAGCCTATTGTGAGCCGGCATTGTCACAAGTAAAGCCAGGAGAAGTGTATCAGTTTCAGCGCCTAGGTTATTTTGCGGTAGACGAAAGTTCAAGCGACAACAGCCTGGTGTTTAACCGCACTACACAACTTAGAGATACCTGGGCGAAACTATCAGAAGCCTAAGGCTTAAGACGAGTTATTGCGCGATTAATGCGCTCTGTGACCTCTTCCTTGCCGAGAAACGTCATTAGACTATAAACAGAAGGCCCTTTTAATGACCCTACAAGGGCTATGCGAAGCGGTGCCATTACCTTACCTATGCCGATTTCTTTTGAGCTTACGTATATCTTAAGTGACTCTTCAAGCACAGACTCTTCAAAAGAGGTCGTTTTGGCGAGAGTCATAAAACCGTCTAAAAGCCCAGCGGTTTCTTCTTTCCACTGTTTCGCAACAGCGGTTTCGTCGTAAACCTCTGGAGGGTTGAAGAAGTACCCGTGTTCTGCATCAAGGTCTGCTGGAAAAACCAGGCGCTCTTTGACAAACACAAGAGCCTTTTTAAGGCGATCACGAGGAACTTTTTGTAGTTGAGGCGCCCCTATTACGCACTGGTCTAAAAGTGCATCGTCATCCATTTTTTGCAGGTGTTGTTGATTAAACCAACGCAGTTTTTCTACGTCAAATCGGGCACCAGCCTTATGAATACCGTCCATAGAAAAGGCAACGATCATTTTTTGCAGGTCTAACACCTCTTCGTCGGTTTTGTTGCTCCACCCAAGTAGCGCTAAGAAATTTAACAAGGGAACCGGAAGATATCCGTCTTCTTTAAAGCCTTTAATGCCACTCCAGGCTAAGGGGTAAACAGGAAACCCCCCGGCTTCACCATCGCGCTTGCTTAGCTTTCCTTTTCCGCTCGGCTTAAGAATCAGAGGTAAATGCGCAAACTTTGGCGGCTCCCACCCAAAAGCTTCGTACAGCAGAAAGTGAAGGGGCAATGAAGGGAGCCATTCTTCTCCGCGAATAACATCAGTGATCTCCATAAGGTGATCGTCAACAACGTTCGCAAGATGATAAGTGGGCATCCCGTCGCTTTTGAATAACACCTTGTCGTCAAGTGTATTGGTGTTTACTGTAACCGCTTGACGCACCTCGTCATTAATGGTTAAAGTCCGATCGGCGTCCATTTTAAAGCGAACAACGTAAGGCACCCCCTCTTCTATCAGTTGGGCTACAGTTGTCTCATCAAGGGTTAGGCTATTACGCATATTCATGCGCGTTCGACAATCGTAACTGAAATGACCTTTGTTGTCGACTGCTTTTTGCCGCTCCCTTTCAAGTTCTTTCGCGCTGTCAAATGCATAATAGGCTTTTCCTTGGCCTAGAAGCTGTGTAACGTATTCGCTATAGATAGAGAGCCTTTCGCTTTGACGGTAAGGCCCATAGTTTCCATGATGCAATGGGCTTTCGTCTGGCGGAATGCCAGCCCAAGCTAACGCGCTTTGGATATACTCTTCAGCGCCCTCTACATAACGATTTTGATCGGTGTCTTCAATACGCAGAATAAAGGCGCCGCCCTTTTGTTTGGCAAGAAGGTAATTGTATAAGGCAGTTCTTAACCCTCCAACATGTAAGGGTCCGGTGGGGCTTGGGGCAAATCGTACGCGTACCGACATGGGTAATCTTTTTTCAAAGGTAATACTATCGAAATGATCAATTGGTATCTTTGCGCGGTGGAAAGCCTTGTATTCTTTAATGATCTGCCGCACACCTCTATCTCGTCAAATAATTGGAAAGAACGGATTGAGCAGGTTTTGGTTTTTCTTGAACTTGAGCTAGAGGTGTTCTACAAGTTCATTACAGACGAAGAAATGCTTGTTGAAAACAACCGATTTCTAAATCACGACACCTATACCGATATCATTACGTTTGATTTGCGCAATGATGGACTCAACGAGGCGAACATTCTTATTAGCCATGAGCGCGTTAAAGAGAACGCCGCGCAGTTCAATAGTTCATTCGAGACGGAGCTCTTTAGAACGATGGTACATGGCCTTCTACATCTAACGGGACAAGGAGACAAGACCGCAGAAGATGAGGCCGTGATGCGAAAGAAAGAAGACGAATTAATCCTATTGTTTCACGTGGAACAGTGACGCTATGTTTGAAGACCTTTACGATGTAATAGTGGTTGGTGCAGGGCATGCAGGCGCCGAGGCCGCAGCCGCTTCTGCCAACATAGGCATGAAGACCCTTTTGATCACCATGAACCTTCAGACCATAGGCCAAATGTCGTGTAACCCAGCTATGGGAGGAATCGCCAAAGGGCAAATCGTTCGAGAGATTGATGCCCTTGGGGGGTATAGCGGCCTGGTTAGCGATGAAAGCGCTATACAGTTTAAGATGTTAAACCGCTCTAAGGGTCCCGCCATGTGGAGTCCAAGAACCCAGAATGATCGCATGCTTTTCGCAGAGTCTTGGCGCCTTCGACTCGAGCGCACACCGAATTTGGACTTCTACCAAGAGATGGTAACAGGCCTATTGGTCGAGGGAGAGTCTGTTGTGGGGGTTGCAACCACCCTTGGTATTCATATTCGGGCTAAAAGAGTGGTGCTCACCAATGGGACCTTTCTCAATGGGCTTATTCATATTGGAGAGAAGAACTTCGGGGGCGGAAGGGCCGGAGAAAAGGCCTCTTTCGGAATTACCGAACAGCTTGTTGATCTCGGCTTCGACGCCGGGCGGATGAAAACGGGTACACCCCCGCGAGTAGACAGTCGCTCGTTGGATTATTCGGTGATGGTTCCTCAACCCGGAGACGAACATCCAAGCCGCTTTAGCTATTTGAAGGAATTCACCTTAGGTCGCCAAATTGACTGTCATTTGACTCACACTTCAGAAGAGGTTCATGACTTATTGCGATCGGGCTTTGACCGTTCGCCCATGTTTAACGGGAATATCCAATCAATAGGGCCGCGATATTGCCCTTCAATTGAAGACAAGATCAACCGCTTTGCAGAGAAGGACAGTCATCAAATTTTCGTGGAACCAGAGGGATGGAAGACGGTAGAGGTCTACGTTAATGGATTTAGCACTTCGCTTCCTGAGGACGTGCAATACACCGCCTTAAGAAAAGTAAAGGGGTTTGAGAACGTTAAATTTTTTAGACCAGGTTACGCGATTGAGTACGACTACTTCCCTCCTACACAACTTAAGAACACCCTAGAAACCAAACTAATTAAAGGCCTCTATTTCGCAGGACAAATCAACGGCACAACGGGCTATGAGGAGGCCGCCAGCCAAGGCATTATTGCAGGGATCAACGCCGCGCGCAGCATTCAAGAGAAGGAGCCGTTTGTGTTAAGACGCGACGAGGCGTATATAGGCGTACTGATAGACGACCTTATTACCAAAGGAACAGAAGAACCCTATCGCATGTTTACCTCGAGGGCAGAATATAGGACCCTGCTACGGCAAGACAATGCCGATCTAAGGCTGACCCAGCGCTCTTATGAAATGGGGCTTGCCAAGCCAAATCGAATGAAGGCCATGGAGGCCAAGCTGAAAGAGACAGAAGCCCTTATGAAATTTTTTACGAACACCTCGTACTCACATGAAGAGGCTAATGCGCTTTTAGCCTCGGTTGGCTCGGCCCTCGTGAAGCAAGACGACAAGCTGCACAAGCTTTTGTCAAGGCCTAATTTAACACTTCAACACATGAAAACCCTTGGCCCTGTTGCCGACTATTTTGAGAACCATAATCCCAGCGAAGACGCGGTTGAACAGGTAGAAGTGAGCGTTAAGTATGCAGGGTACATTGACAAAGAAAAAGCAAACGCGAACAAGCTTACTCGACTAGAACACGTTAAAATTCCCGAAGGGTTTGATTATACTAAACTTAAGTCTTTGTCTTTTGAGGCACGAGAAAAATTAGAGGCAGTGAAGCCCTCGACGGTTTCCCAAGCCTCTAGAATTAGCGGCGTTTCGCCTTCTGATATTAGTATATTGTTAGTTCACCTAGGGCGATAGGTTCCACGTGAAACATTCTTATGGAGATTACCGATCATTTTTTGTCTAAAGAGCGCTTCCAGCTTGTCTATGATCAAGAATTAAAGGCGTATAAAACAACCCCAGCACCTAGCGACCTTTCAGCCTATTACAACGCCCCAAATTATTACTCACACAACAACAAGTTTCTCTCTTTGACCGAAAGGCTTTATGGTGCTGCCAAGCGATTCCGGAATCGGCAGAAATGGAAGCTTGTGATGGGCAAGATGAATGCGTCAAATCGCGTAATAAACACCTTAGATTTCGGAAGCGGAGACGGTAGCTTTGTGACTATGGCCCCCTGTGTTGTGAATGCTTTTGGAGTCGACCCCCTATCTCCTAAGAAAACAGCCTTTAGGTCATTAGAAGAAGCCAAAGCAGAGAACCGTCGTTATGACGCTATTACCGCTTGGCACAGCTTAGAACACACCCCCAACCCGAAAGAGGTTTTGAAAGCAATGGTCGGTCTTCTGGAAGAAGAAGGCCTTATTCATGTCGCCGTTCCGAACTATAAGTCTTGGGACGCACAACGCTATGGGGATTTTTGGGCGGGATATGATGTGCCAAGACACCTGTGGCATTTTTCTAAAGAAAGCTTTGAGTCACTTGCTCTTCAGCTTGACCTAGAGATTGTCAAAATAAGACCTCATTGGTTTGATGCTTTTTATGTTAGCTATTTGTCAGAAACCTATAAAGGCCACCCGAACCCACTTTTGAAAGGCGTATACGAAACACTTAAAGCCCTTTTAGACGGAAGGGCCCTTAAGCACCCTTCTGCGCTCTATTTTCAACTGAAAAAGCAAAATAACGCCCTCTGACAGCCTTTTGAAGCACGCCCCGCTGATTATACCTAAAACTTCAGAAACGAGCTTAAAACGAAGCACAGCACGCCACCCTTATATAAGCAAAACCTATCAAGATAAAAAACAAAATAAGAAGATCTTATCGCTGAAACCCTTCAATGACAATCCAAAAAAGAAGGGCGGGGATGAGATAGATGACTATGGTCATGGCGCCTGCATAATCTTTTGCAATCCGCTGACCTAAAAGAAGACACAAAAGAGAAGAGGCAGCCAAAAGGCCTGCAATTTTTGCATGCCCAAAATGATGAACTAGATAGATCTCTGTGATGGCGATAAGTGAAATGACAGCCGTTGCGATCTCGAGTAACATAATTACAACGAGCAATAGAGGAACCACTTTACGCAGTATTGTTTTTTCGAAGTGTGAAGTTAGAAAGGCTAACTCACCCTTGAAGTTAAAAGCCTTGTCAAGGCCGCTTTGCCCGAAGACGATACTAAAGAAAATTAGAATGATGTAAATCGATGTCATTACGAAATAGGTGCGCGCTTTGGTTTGTGAATGAGTTTGGTCATTTGCAGCGCCATGTCGCTGAAGAGCAACCTGGTGTTGGCGTTGCGGGAATGATTGTATAAAGCTTCTTCTAAAAAGGAGTTAAGATCTAAGGTGTTTTCTTCATGAACATAAGACGCAAATCGCTCTAGTAAAAATCCATTTGCGAGCTCTTTTTTCGCAACTAGACGCTCAGCCCCATATTGGAACAGCATGGCGGAACGAATCTGATGTTGTGCAAAGCGCAGAAAACGGCGTTGACGCTCTTTTGACATTGAAGCCAAGCGCTCAGCCCAATCGAGCAAGATCCCGACTGCCGAGGGATCTTTTTTTACCTTAAAGGCTGACCGAACCCATTCGACAAAAAACTGTTCAAAAAGCGCTTCACTATCGTCTTCTGCGAGCATAGCAAAGGCAACACTAAGGCTTCCTTCGGCGCGCAAAGCGACCTCCTTAGCGCGTTCAGTTGACACGCCTCGCCTTTCGACACAACCAACAAGAACATCGAAGGGTTCTGGGCGAACAACCAATCTCTGGCAACGAGAACTTATGGTTTGTAGCATGCGCTCTTCGCGTTGAACAAGAAGCAAGAAGAGGGTGTTTTTAGGCGGCTCTTCGATCACCTTAAGTAATTTATTTGCCGCCTCAGTATTCATTTGCTCAGCCCCCCATATAACTATAATTCTAGAATGGTGCTGCACGGGTTTCAGCGCGGTATGTTTTAAAATTTCACGCGCCATATCCACTTTAATCAGGGCTCCTTTGTCTTCAATACCGGCTATTGCATACCATTGGTCTAGCGACAGATGAGGATTGTCCAGCACCGCTGCGCGAAACAACTCCATGAAATCAGAACAGAGAGGATCCTTTTTTACCAAAGGAGAATTGTTGATCGGAAACACAAAGTGAACGTCAGGATGAAGTAAGCGCTCAAAAGAAGGAGCATAATCGAGAAGCTCGTTTACATACCAAAGAGCCAACGGAAGCGCTGACTGATTGTTCTGAGCTACTAATACCTGCGCATGTGGAACCCGACGACTTTCAATAACAGACTTGAGGTGTGTTTTGCCACTTACATATCCTTCAATTGTCGAAAAATCCATGTCTCAAAGATAGTATTTCGTTACTTTTGAAAGAATCAAAAAACACCATGCATGAAGGCTGTGTCTTCTTTCAATTTTAATCAGAAACGCGCGCTTATTCGAGTGGACTTTAATGTTCCTCTCGACGCTGAAAAGCAGATTACCGACACGAGCCGGATTGAAGCGGCCAAGCCAACTATAGTTCACATTTTAGAACAAGGCGGAAGCGTTGTTCTTATGAGTCATTTGGGGCGACCCGGAGGGAAACCATCTAGTGATTTTTCACTGCGCCATATTGTTGATAGTGTTTCAGAAATCCTGGGAGTAAGCGTTCAATTCAGCGAGACCACCATAGGCGATGAGGCCGAGAAAGCCGCTGCTGCATTAGCCCCAGGGCAGGTGTTGCTTCTTGAAAACCTCAGATTTTTTAACCAAGAGACCGACGGAGACGAAGCCTTTGCAGAAGCGCTGTCTAAGCTTGGAGACATTTATGTTAATGACGCTTTTGGAACGGCACATCGTGCCCATGCATCTACCGCCATTATTGCCAAGTATTTTGGCGAAAACAAATGTTTCGGCTTGTTGATGGAAAAAGAAATCAGAGCCATTGAACAGGTATTAAAAACAGGCGAAAAACCCATAACCGCCATTATGGGGGGGTCTAAGGTTTCTTCTAAAATCACGATAATCGAAAACGTTCTTCCGGCTATCGATCATCTCATTGTGGGCGGAGGAATGACCTACACATTTGTCAAGGCTTTAGGTGGATCTGTGGGAGATTCAATCTGCGAAAACGACAAACTAGACCTCGCTTTAAGTATTTTAGAGAAGGCTAAGAAACACAAGGTTACGGTACACATTCCGGTGGATGTAATTGCTGCAGACGACTTTTCTGAAGACGCCAACACCAAAATTGTCGATTCAAATGCCATTGAGGCCGGATGGCAAGGCTTAGACGCAGGCCCGAAGACGCTTGAACAATTTGAGGCGATCATTTTGGCGTCTAAAACATTGTTGTGGAACGGTCCCGTAGGTGTTTTTGAAATGGACGCCTTTGCAGGCGGAACCAAGGCCGTTGGTCGATTTGTTCAAGTAGCTACTGAAAATGGGGCCTTCTCATTAGTAGGAGGGGGAGATTCGGTGGCGGCAGTTAAACAATTCGGATTTAGCGACAAGGTAAGCTACGTTTCAACTGGAGGAGGCGCGATGTTAGAAAGCTTAGAAGGAAGAACGCTTCCTGGTGTTGCCGCGATTTTA
Source organism: Flavobacteriaceae bacterium (assembly GCA_038134285.1). GTDB lineage: Bacteria > Bacteroidota > Bacteroidia > Flavobacteriales > Flavobacteriaceae > UBA3478. Next base: position 82,831 of record JAYPUW010000008.1, on the reverse strand, counting down.
GAATAAGCATCATGGTTAAAAAGGGGATAGCAGTACTCATAGGGATTGTCGGCTTCGCCTTTCAGGCAGAAGCTCAAGGAGGGCCGAAGGGCTCTGTCCGCGCCAACGAACTCAAGGAGTTTGCTAAGGCCGCGCTATATGCAGACGAAAAAAACCTTTCGTACGACCTCCCCGATTACTATCAGGCTTATCGATATGATTCATTGTGGTTAGAAGAGCTCGTTAAAGCGCGCAGCCTTTTCGTGAATACGCCAACTTCTGCGAGCGCCCCAATCCAAAGCAACCTTAGCACAGACGACCTCAAAGCTCGACTTGCTCTGCTCAACGAAAAGACGCCTTTTGACTTGGTGTACAGCCCTATTCTTGAGCGTGAAATCGCGCGATACTTGAGAGGAGACGCGACACTCATCAGAAAGATGATGGAGTTAAGTGCTTTTTATTTTCCACTTTTTGAAGAAGAGCTGGATAAAGAGAATCTGCCGCTTGAGATTAAGTACTTAGCGATTGTTGAATCAGCTTTAGACCCAAGGGCTCAATCGTATGTGGGCGCAAAGGGGCTTTGGCAATTCATGTATCCGACCGCCAAGATGTTTAACCTCGAGATCAACAACTATGTCGATGAAAGGATGAGTCCATCAAAGTCTACCCAAGCGGCGGTTGCCTATCTCAAGCAGCTATACGACATCTTCGAAAACTGGGACTTGGCTTTAGCGGCTTACAATTCTGGACCAGGCAACGTGTCTAAGGCCATACGTCGATCAGGTGGATATACCAATTATTGGAATATTCGCCCCTATCTGCCAAAAGAAACCGCGGACTATGTTCCGAGATTTTACGCAGTGATGTATCTCTTTGAAAATGCTTCTGCCCACCAGCTGGCATCGTCGCATTCTGGTAGAACGTATTTTGAGACCGACACGATTCATCTTAAACACAGCTTAGACTTCGAACAACTTTCAAAACAACTGCCCATAACGGTTGAGCATTTATCAGCACTCAACCCTGAATATAAGCTGAATCTTATTCCGTATTCGAGCGACGTCAAAAGACCACTCAGACTCCCTAAAGCGTTGCTGGGCGCCTTTGTTGCGCAAGAACAAGCCGTGTATGCGGCGGCAAAAGAGGGCGAGAACGCTAGAGAAAAACCACTTCCTGAGCTTATCAATTCCCCTGAGCGCTTGCGCTATCGCGTAAGATCAGGAGACGCGCTAAGCCTAATTGCTGAGCGCTATGGAGTAAGTGTTTCTCAGATCAAAACCTGGAACAACCTGAAAGGCAACACCATTCGTGTGGGCCAGCGCCTGACGGTATACCCACGAAGACAGCCTAAATCTTAGCTATGATGAAGAAATGCAGGCTTACAAAATTCACCACCATCTTAATGGGGTTAAGCATTGTGGCTTGCCAACAAAAAGAGGTTAAAAACTACCTTCCTGAATCGAATGGGCCGCTTAATGAGGTTATGGTGGTGGCCGATACCGACCTTTTAGAAGGAACGGCCGGAGACGCATTGAAATCGTACTTGTCACAACGTCAGTTGGGGCTTGGTGTTGACGAAGCGAAATACACTATTCGACACTTGACCCCTGATCTTTTCAAGGGGGCGATCATGCGTTCAAGATCAGTGGTGTACATGCAGCTTGACACCCTCTCTCGGGCCCATGTTAAAAGAGACATGTATGCGACGCCGCAACACTTAGTGGTGATCAAGGGAAGAAACGAATTAGAGCTCGCACAAAACGTAGATCAAATTATGCTTCAGGCCGTCGATAGCTTTCGACAAAGCGACCTACGCGTTGCCCAAAGCCGCTTTAGGCGTTCTTTATATACAGAGCCTAGGCTTAACAGTGTTTTCGGAATCAACCTTACGATACCGTCTATATATCGGCCCGCAAAATTCACAGAAGACTTTGCGTGGATAGATCGCCCTATTGAAAATGGCACGATGAACCTTTTGGTGTACGCCCTAAACCCTGGGCAATTTTCAAATGAAGATAACTTCTTAGAAGATTTGATCCGAATGCGAGACTCTGTCGGAAGAGCCCATGTTCCTGGTCCAGACGCTGAAGGCACACAGACGCATATGCAAACCGAGCCTATCTTTAGGCCTTACGTTTTTGGAGCAGAACTAAACGGCTTCAAGGCTGCCGAAATGAGGGGAATGTGGGACATAAACGGCTACCCAATGGCCGGGCCCTTTATCACCTATGTGATTAACGACACCATTAACAAGCGAAACCTTGTGCTTGAGGGGTTTGTGTTTGCACCAAACAAAGAGAAGAGAGACTACCTCTTTGAGTTAGAGGCGATTATCAAAACGCTTAAAATTGAAAAAATAGACTAGAAGCAGTGAAGCTTAGCCCTATTTAGACTCTAGATTCTTGTCACCTTTGCTTTTGTCTTCGGCAGAAGCGTCTTTGAACTCTTTAATTCCACTTCCTAGACCCCTCATGAGCTCTGGAATTTTCTTTCCTCCGAAAAGAAGAAGAACGATTACCACAACGAGGACTATTTGCCAAGGACCTACAAGGCCTAATGAAATTGCGAACGACATATTAAAGTTGTTTATAGAAATGTAAATGTAGTAAAATTAAAGTGTTTAGGGGGCCATCGCGTATATTTGTCTTCATGGCAAAAGACGCTTCAGATCAGCACAACGAACGGTCAAAGCTGTTTGGCAAGTTTAAGCTTGTGGTTGTAAATGACAGAACCTTTGAAGAAGTTTATTCACAAAGCCTTAGCCGACTAAACGTCTATTCTATAATTGTTTTTTTTGTCGCACTCATCGCCCTTTTCACTTTTGTGTTGACAGCAACTACCCCGTTGAGGTATTTGATTCCGGGGATTGAGTCTTCTGAGGTTCAGCGAGAAGTATTAAGACTCGCACAACGCACAGACTCTATCTATCAAGTGATGGAGCGAGACAAGCGCTATATCAGCCAACTCGGCAGCGTGGTTCGCGGCGAAGTAAGCTATGACGACTTGCCTAAAGACAGCCTCATTCTTGATCAAACACTGGTGTTGTCAGACGCCGCCCTTGAGGCGCAAAAAAACGTGGCAATGCTTGCCTTAGAGCGAGAGGTCAGAAGAGAAGACCAGTACAACCCCTTGATCTCTGAAGACAGCTTTGAAAACTTAATGTTTTTCATCCCAGTTGAAGGGGTTATCTCTCAAAATTACGATCCGCGTTCAGGCCACCTAGCCACAGACATTGCGGCCAGAAATGGAGCGGCCGTAAAAGCTGTTGCTGACGCCACCGTTATTCATGCAGAATGGTCAAGCGACACCGGATACAACCTTATTTTGATCCATCCAAACAACATGCTGTCGGTGTACAAGCACAACGGAGAGTTGTTCAAAAAACAAGGAGACGCTGTAAGAGCAGGCGAAGTGGTGGCTTTGGTGGGTGACACCGGAGAGCTTTCGACAGGAGCACACCTTCACTTTGAACTTTGGAGAAACGGCAAGCCAGTTGACCCTCAAAATTATATCGACTTCTGATGGGCTTTAAATCAATTTTGGCGAAGCCATATGCGAGATGGCAGGTGAGAAAAGAGCGGCAATGGGCACAGCTCCCTGCTGCCACCCAAGAAAAAGCGTTTGCGCAGCTAGTGCGCGCTGCAACGTTCACTGCTTTCGGAAAAGATCATGGTTTTGATCAGATCAAAAGCCACTCAGATTTTGTTGAGCGTGTCCCGATTAGAGATTACGAAGACCTAAAGCCGTATGTTGAACGCGTAATAAGCGGAGAGAAAAGCGTTCTGTGGCCTGGACAGCCTGAGTATCTAGCCAAAACCTCAGGAACAACCTCAGGAGCTAAATATATCCCTATTACAAAGGCCTCAATGAAAGAGCAGGTCAAGTCTTCAAAGCTTGCGCTCCTGAACTATATAGTTGAAAGCGGCAACTCAAGTTATGTAAACGGAAAAATGATCTTTCTACAAGGCAGCCCTGTACTGGGTAAAAAGGGAGCCATTAAATCCGGAAGACTCTCGGGTATTTCAGCGCACTATTTGCCGAATTATTTGCTAAAAAATCGACTCCCAAGTTGGGAGACCAATTGTATTGAAGATTGGGAGACCAAGGTGGAGGCTGTGGTGGACGAAACAATCACCCAAGACATGACGCTTATTGCAGGCATTCCTTCATGGGTGCAAATGTACTTTGAGCGCCTCATTGCCCGAACTGGAAAGACTGTGGGAACCCTGTTTCCTAACTTTTCGCTTTTTGTTTACGGAGGGGTAAATTTTGAACCTTATCGCCAAAAATTTGAATCCCTCATCGGAAGAAAGGTCGACAGCGTTGAGCTCTTTCCTGCTAGCGAAGGATTCTTTGCCTATCAAGACCAACTGAATCAAAAAGGACTCCTTTTGCAATTGAATTCTTCTATTTTCTACGAGTTCATACGGGCGGATGAATTTTACAGCGAAAACCCAAAACGCCTTACCGTTGCTGAGGTTGAACTAGATGTAGATTACGCCTTGATCATAAGCTCTAACGCTGGGCTTTGGGCTTACAATATTGGGGACACCGTAAGGTTTGTTTCGTTGAAGCCCCACCGCGTGGTGGTTTCAGGACGCCTAAAGCACTTTATTTCTGCTTTTGGAGAGCACGTGATTGCTAAGGAGGTTGAAGAGGCCCTTGCTGCGGCAGCAAAAGAGATGGACGAAAAAATACAAGTAATTGAATTTTCGGTGGCGCCTCAGGTAGACCCCAAGGACCCGCACGAGCTTCCGTATCACGAATGGTTTATAGAGTTTGATACGCCTCCATCCGACGAAGAGGCGTTCATGCAGAAAATTGACGCCTCTATGCAAGCCCAGAATGTTTATTATAAAGACCTTATTGAAGGAAAGGTGTTGAAGCCAGCTGTTTTAACCAAGGTTCAGCGCGGAGGTTTTGAGGCATTCATGAAGTCTCAGGGGAAGCTGGGCGGGCAAAACAAGATTAAACGATTGTCAAACGACCGCTCTGTCGCAGACGGACTCATTTCTTTTGTGCTCCTATGAAGACAGCTGTAATTACAGGAGCAGCTGGGTTTTTAGGCTCACACTTAGTCGACCGTATGTTGGCGGAAGAATACAGGGTGATCGGCATAGACAACCTTATCACTGGAGACCTTAAGAACCTTGAACACCTCAAGGGCGAAGAGCGTTTTGAGTTTGTCGAGCACGATGTGACCGCTTTCACCTCTGTGGCCGGAAGCGTCTCTTGCGTCTTACACTTTGCATCACCCGCCAGCCCGATTGATTATTTGAAAATTCCGATTCAAACGCTCAAAGTGGGCTCGCTCGGAACACATAATTTGTTGGGCCTTGCGAAGGCTAAAAACGCAAAATTCATGATTGCCTCGACCTCTGAGGTATACGGAGATCCGCTTGAACATCCACAGTCAGAGAGCTATTACGGAAACGTAAACTCCATAGGCCCTCGCGGCGTTTACGACGAGGCAAAGCGCTTTCAAGAATCGATGACTATGGCATACCATAGAGTCCACAAGCTTGACACTAGGATCGCCAGAATCTTTAACACCTATGGCCCGCGAATGCGCCTCAATGACGGAAGGGTAATACCCGCTTTTATAGGACAAATCTTAAGAGAGGAGCCATTGACCGTATTTGGCAAGGGCGCCCAAACACGCTCGTTCTGTTTTGTCGACGATTTAGTAGAGGGAATTGTGAGGTTATTGGCCGCTGAATATCACCTTCCGGTTAACCTCGGAAACCCTGATGAAACCACCATTCTCGAATTCGCACAAGAACTCATAGGCCTAACCGAGAGCAAGAGCGAAATCGTGCTCAATCCCCTCCCAGAAGACGATCCGATGCAGCGTCAGCCCGACATTAAGCTGGCAAAAGAGCTGTTAGGCTGGGAGCCACAAACCACGAGAAGAGAAGGCCTCGCCAAAACGATAGCCTATTTTAAACGGCTAAGCCCTGAAGAGCTCAGGCACAAAGAACACAGAACCTTTAATTAATAGACTCACATGAGAGAAAGAATATTAATCATCGGATCAGGCGGACGAGAACACGCTATAGCCTATAGCCTGTCACAGAGCCCGAACTGCGAGGCGCTTTTTGTTGCTCCTGGAAATGCCGGAACCTCAGAAATCGCAATGAATTTAGATCTCAGCGTGAGTGATTTTTTTGCCATTGGAATGGCCTGTGAACAGCACAACATCAGCATGGTGGTTGTGGGCCCTGAAGTACCGTTGGTAGAAGGGATAGTCAATTATTTTAAGAAGACCCAAAGCCTCTCATCTCTCAAGGTGATTGGTCCCGACCAACTGGCAGCGACACTTGAAGGGTCTAAAGACTTTGCCAAGGCCTTCATGGCTAAACACGGAGTGAGAACCGCGGCCTATGCCACCTTTACGAAAGAAACACTTCCAGAAGGCCTAGCGTTTTTAGACAAGCTCAACGCTCCCTATGTTTTGAAAGCAGACGGCCTTGCGGCGGGCAAGGGGGTACTCATTCTAGAAGACCTTGAAGAGGCCAAACAGAAACTCAACGCTTTTCTGAGGGAAGACCTGTTCGGACAATCGGGATCAAAGGTGGTTATAGAGGAGTTTTTAGACGGGATTGAATGCAGCTGTTTTTTGGCGATTGACGCCAACTACAACTATAAAGTGTTACCTCTTGCCAAAGACTACAAGCGCATAGGCGAACAAGACACAGGTTTAAATACGGGCGGAATGGGAGCTGTTTCTCCTGTGGATTTTGTTGACGACAGCTTGTACAATCGAATTGAGAACGAAATTGTTGTCCCTACAGTTGAGGGGATTAAGCGCGAAGGGTACGCCTATGTGGGATTTGTGTTCATCGGCCTTATGATCGTGAACGGAACACCCTATGTGATCGAGTACAACGTACGCATGGGAGACCCCGAAACAGAAGTCGTTTTTCCGCTTATCACGAGCGACACTGTGGGCCTTTTCGACGCTATGAGCAAAGGAACGTTAGAGGCCTTTACACTTGCCATAAAACCCGGTTATGCCGCAACGGTTATTGCAGCTTCAAAGGGTTACCCTGAGGCCTACGAAAAGGGCAAGCGTATCGACGGTCTAGGAGGCTCCTATGAAAGCACCGTATACCATGCGGGTACTGCAATCAAAAACGACAGCGTGGTCTCTAATGGTGGAAGAGTGCTCGCAGTTACCTCATTCGGAGAAACACTTCAGCAGTCGTTAAATAAAAGCTATGACACCCTTAAAAAGGTGGGTTTCGAAGAGATGTATTTCAGAAGAGATATCGGAAAAGACCTGATGTAGTCTTATAAGAAAGAATGTGCCGTGTTTGAAGTGTCGTCGTCTTGAGCGTCGCTGTACTTTTTGAGCTCATTCATCCAGTAAGCCCCGGCCGCTAAACCAACAACTAGAAACAACCAGTTAATGGCGTTTGAAAGCCACCAGCTTTCAGTGAAACGCAAGAGGTTGTATGGGATAAATAGCACATTTTCAAACAGAGATGCGATTCCGTAAAATAATGAGGTCATCATGGCGCGTTGTTTTAGCGCTGTAAAAATAGCGCATCTAATTGTGCTTTCAAAGAGACCTTGGTCGCAGAAATTAAATCTTGTCACGACCCTTAAGCAACTTCTCTAGGTAGTACTTCAAGGGGTTACTGTACTTCAACAACTTCCAAGGCCTGCTTGAATGCGGCTTATGGATCACAGGTGTGTCAAAAACAACTCGATTAGAAAAGTTGAGCTCTAATGCTTTTTTAGAGATGAAGGTGTCGTACCAATCTTTGGCGTCATTGAGATCTTCAAATGAAAAAGCAGACAAAAAAGGGGACGTCATTAACGTGCAGCAAAAACTCAGACTTCTCTTGGTGTCGCAATAGTTGCCATTAAAAGACCTGAATTTTTCATATGGATAATTGATCTCTCCAGAGATGTCTGTGGTGACCGCCCCTATAAGGCCCAAACCTTTTTCTTTGGAACAGTGTTCTAAAAGGTTTTCAAGCGTGGTTGATCCGACGGTTACGTCTGATTCCACGACAACAAAAGGGAGGCCCATTTCTAGCGCGCGCTTTTGGGCTAATTGTAGCACCAACTTATAGTTTGGAGAGGGGTGATTGGTTAGATCTTCGAGATGAACAAGTTCAAATCCGTAGGCTTGTTTGGCCTCTTCGAGCCCCAATTTGGTGGCGGCATCGCTAAAGTCGTTGTAAACAATGTGTGCGACCTCTACAGAAGAAGACGCGACGGCCTTACAGCTTTCGAGAGTGTTGCCAAGCGCATTTTTAACGGGAGTGACGACTAATAGCTTGGGCATATACGGTTAGATTAGGCTGCCTTGACAAGAACTGCCGGCGCCGGCAGTACATCCGTAACAGTGCTGGTTGACCCGAATAGTTCTCGCTAACAAGCAGTCAAGATTAAAATTGTCTATATGGTTTGAGGAACTTTCAACGGTCAGCTCTAGCATCTGATTGAAATCACAGTCATAGAGTGTGCCGTCCCAGCCCACGGAAAGCGTGTTGGTGCACATTACGCCCGATAATGTAGCGGGGTTAAAGCTTTCTATCAGTGTTTCCATGTAGGCATCGTAATTTTCTGAGGCAATGAGATACTCTAGAAATCGAGAAATGGGCAAGTTGTTAATACAGAAAAGCTGATTGAAAGAAATGCCGAACAGTGTCTCGAGCTTTGTTTTAAAGTCTTTTTCAAGGCCTGCTTGGTCTGCCGAAAGAAAAGCCCCCGAAGGATTATACACAAGGTCAAGTATGAGCTCTGGATCATTTCCATATCCCAAAGCATTCAGCTTTTGTAAGGCGGTAATTGACTTTGAAAATACGCCCTCGCCCCGTTGCTTGTCGGTACGCTTCATGCTGTAATGAGGCAACGAAGAAATCACTCTTAGTTTGTGTTTTTTGAAGAACTCCGGAAGCGTTTTGTAGCTCGCGTTTGCTTCGAGTATGGTTAGGTTTGACCGAACGATTATTTCTTTGATCCCTTCTTCCCTAGCCGTTTCAATAAGCCATCGAAAATGCGGGTTCATTTCAGGCGCACCTCCGGTTAAGTCTAGCGTAGGGACTTCTGTTTTTTTGGCGACGGCCAACACTTTCTTTAACGTATCAAGCCCCATGATTTCTTTGCGATCTGGGGCGGCGTCAACATGGCAATGGGCACAGGTCTGGTTGCACATATAGCCGAGGTTTACCTGAAGAATGTCTAAGGCGCGTGGTTTTAAAGGCCATGTCCCTTGAAGTTTTAAGGCCTCGTCAAAGGTTCGTAATGTTGCGTTTTTAAAACCTCCCCCCTCTAACGTCTTGATTTGATGAGTGCTTGAGGCAAGCGGAGCCGCTCTAGATCTAAGAGATTTGAGCATGCCTACAAACTCAGCTTGTCGTGTTTGTTCATCATCTGTACCGCGTGAACCAACGTGGCTCCAGCCTCGATTGCGGCGCCTGCATGAACGGCCTCCATCATTTCTTCTTCCTCAATGCCCCGCTTTAAGGCGTCTTGGGTGTAGGCGTCAATGCAATACGGACACTTCACTACATGCGCAACAGCCAGCGCGATTAGCGATTTTTCTCGCGCTGAAAGCGCACCTTCTTCAAATACTTTTTGATAGTATGAAAAAAACGCCTCTCCTAGTGGGGCGCTCCACTCAGAAATGTTCTTAAAGTTCTTTAAGTCTTTTGGGTTGTAATAAGTGTCGCTCATAGCTTGGTTTAGTGGCCTTTAAAAGTACAATCAAAATCTGAAGGCCGCTTTATTTTCTACCTTTGCACTGTGAAACAACAAGTTACACAAACGGCGTTAATTTTATCCGGCGGAGGCATCCGAGGAATGGCTCATATCGGATTCATCAAAGCTCTTCAAGAACATGGCATTACTATTGATCGCGTTTCGGGCGCCAGTGCAGGTGCTTTAGTGGGGGCATTGTTTTGCAATGGAAACAGCACCGAAGAGATGCTTGCCTTTTTTAAAGAAACGCCTCTTTTCAGATACAACTATTTTAGCATCAATAAGCCAGGACTTATAGACACCGATCGGTATTATTCAGTTTTAAAGGCGTATTTGATGCATGATTCTTTTGAAGAACTGGCGCTTCCTCTCCATGTCGCCGCTACCAATTTGCAAGAAGGTTATTTGCGCGAGTTTCATACTGGCCCACTTATTAAACCGTTATTGGCTTCGGCCTCATTAAGCCCGGTGTTTACCCCGGTTGAAATAGAAGGTCAGTTATATGCCGACGGAGGTATATTGAGCAATTTTCCGCTGGAATTTGTAACTGATAAGGCAGAACGATTTATTGGTTCAAATACCACACAGCTCAGTTCGTTGTCTGCGAAGCACTTAAAAAACGCGCTTCAAATCACGGCACGTATAAGCAGTTTGATGATTTATTCTCGCACCAAAGAAAAACTCCGGCGCTGCGATTTTTACATTCAACCAAGCGGATTGAAGAAAATCGGATTCCTCGACAAGTCAGGAATTGAAAAGGCGTTTACCATTGGCTACGACGAGGGATGTCGCGCTATTGTCAACTTCTTAGAGAAAGAGCGTCAGCAGTCTACAGGCTAAACGTTGTCGTAGTCTATCGTTAGACTTGGTGTAGTGGCCTTAGCTTGGCAACTCAATACAAACCCTTTCGCGATTTCTTTGTCGGTGAGTACTTGATTGCGCTCCATTTCAGCGGAACCCTCTTGTATTTTGCATATACAGCTACTACAGGCGCCTCCTTGGCAAGAATACGGAGCATCGATGCCTTCTTCTAAAAGTAAATCAAGAACAAATTCGTCGGCACTGCCTTTAACCATGTATGTTTGCTCGTCAAGAATCACCTTGATTTCAACCGCTCCTTTTGTTGCCACATCCTGCTTAGTCTCTGAAGCAGTAAACAGTTCAAAATGAATAGATTCCTCGGCCATGTCAGCTGCTGAAAGTACAGCTTTGCACTCGTGAATCAAAGGCTCTGGACCACACAAATAAGCCAAGTCAAACGAGCCTACTCCGCCCTCAGCTTTTAGGCTGTGATTGATTATCGCCTTGTCAATACGCCCGAAATAGTCACCCTCGTTCGATCGTGAAAACGCGTGCTTTAAGGCAAATCGATCCCAGTATTTTTGTTTTAGGCCCTCTAGGACTGAGTTATACATAATGCTTGCTGCGTCAGCGTTTCCTAAAACGAGCAGAAGACGGCTGTTTTGATGTGACTCTAAGACCGACCGCGCAATACTGAGAATGGGAGTAATCCCGCTACCTGCTGCAAAAGCCACAACCCTTGATCCATCAACAGCATCGAACACAAAGCGCCCTTCAGGCTCTGAAACTTCTATGACATCACCCGCTTTGAGGTCACGATTTGCAATCGCGGAAAAAACAGCTCCTTTTTCAAGTTCTTTTACACCTATCTGAAGAAGCCCTTCTTTTGGAAGGTTTGAGATGGAATATGACCTTCTCAACACCTCTCCCTCTTTTGTGGTGTAATTCAAGGTGACATATTGCCCTGGCAAAAAATCAAAAGCCGCACCTAGGTGTTTGGGAATTTCAAATTGAATAGAGACAGCTTTCAGGGTCAACCGATCCACCGAATGAATCTTTAGAGGATGAAAGTTCATGTGTTGCAATTTTGATTACAAAAGTACAAACTGTTGCTTTTGTGAAGTTCCTTTAAGTCCGATTACCTTTGAAGTATGAGCCATATAGTTTTACGACTATTTTTTGGAATAGGAGTTGTCCTAAGCATCACCTCTTGCGCTAGCTCTCGTGAGGCGAAGACAACGGCGCTTAAAGAGTTGAGCGCCAACTACAATGTATTGTTTCATGGTGAGGAAGCACTTGCCGAAGCAAGAGAACACCTAGACAGTTCATTATTCGACTTACGGATTACACCCTCTCTTTTGCCTGCATCTCTTAGAGAAGGGCCTCGAGACAGCAGTGTTTTCGCACTGCTAGATCGCGCCGAAGAAAAGGCAACAAAGGCCATTCAAAAATTCAGTGTCAATATTGGCGGAACAGAATACAACAAGCATATTCCAAAGGCGTACCACCTTCTGGGCATGTCACGTCTGCTTTCAGGAAGACCTTATTCGGCACTAGAGGCCTTCGAGAAAGAAAAGGAGCTTACCGAGAGCCTGAAATCTAATGCTGAAGCGCTATATGGCATTGCACTGACACATTACCATCTTGGCGCCTATGTAGAAGCCTTGGCTCAACTCGCCAGATTAAATGCAAAAAACCGCTCAGAGCAATCCGCAATGCTCGAACTTGAGCTGTTGAGGTTAACCAAGTCAGACACACTGCTTCGCGCTCTTGATCGCATAACCTCAAGAAGCGGGGTAAAAAAACAATCTAATCCCGCAATTTTTGCGCAAGCGAAACAGTATGCTCGACTAAACGAAGACGCGCAGGCTAAAAAATTATTTGAAAAACTCTCAAGGTTAAAAGGTTACCACAACGCCTCGTTGCGCACGGCAGCAGCGGTAGAATTGGCTAAGGCCTATTCCCTAGATTCAGGACTGTATGCTAAAGCGTTGCGACGCATAGAAAGAAAGTGGAGCAACTATGATGCCCGGTATATTGTATTTCAAGCTAGAGGAAACTGGATGTTAAACGCAGCGCGGCAAGACTCTGATCAGAAGGAGCTGTTTGAACGCAAAGCCGATAAAGCATTTGAGAAGTCTAATTTGACTGCAGACAAAGAAACAAGAAGAGTTAACTACAAGACCTTAGGAGATTATTTTCTTGAAAACAGAAGCTATGAGGCATCTTATGCCTATTACGACTCCTTAGTCGCCTCTTATGCGCTTCAAAACGGAGAGGCACAAGCCAGACAACGACATCAAAAACTCGCGCTTTATATAGATCGCAGCGAACAACTCAGGGTCAAAGACAGTCTTCTTTTATCACAAAACGCCGGAGAAGACGACGAGCTCTTAAAGCTAAACACCCCTGCTCTAGCGCCGGGAGCTCTTGTGAAAAGAAAGCAGCAATACCTGGAATTGCTCGAATCAATTTCTGAGTTAAGGTTTGAATTGAGCAGCCTTCTCGCCTATGATTTTGGCGACTATTCGAGCGCTACTAATCACCTTCAAAAACTTACCTCTACTTTTCACCCCCAGGCCACTCAAGAATTGGCCTTGTTTCGCCTTTTTCAAACAAGCAGAGATTTAGGATATAATATTGAAGCGGAAGCCTTTGGAAACGAACTACAAAGCACCAACAGCATTTACGCTTCATTTGTAAACCCTAAAGAAAATAAAGCTTCTGAATTTGAACTTCGGTTGGCCACGGCCTATGAAGAAAACGATTTTCAGACCGCGTACCAAACGGCACAAGAGGCCCTTGAAATGAGACAACCATTGAGCGCCGAAAGCTTACTACTGGTCGCCACAATAGAAGCCCAGATTAAGGGTGTGCAGGCGTATATTAAACGGTTAAAAGAGGTTCAGCAAATCTTCAGAAACAGCTGGGCTTCTCGAGAAGCAACCAATCGCTTAGCAGCCATTGAACAACAACCGACAAAGGCAATCGCCAGTCAGGGACGTTATGCGGTGGTGATCGACGCCGACCAAAAGAACGCAGCCCAGTTAAGGGTTCAGATGGGGGATTTGCTAAAGGAGCAGAATTATGATGCTGCCGCAACACTTGATCCGTTTGACAGCACTAGGAACCTTTTGGTGGTGGGTTGGTTTACAGGAGAGGATTATGCAGAGCGATTTGTGTCTCAGAACCCCAAAGTTTTTCTAAATAAAAAAATCACTATTATTTCACAAGTAGACTACTTGAAGGCTCAGCTCGATAAATCGGACTTGTTTTGAAAAAAAACACCTACCACCAATCGATAAAGTATATCGGTGTTGCCATCCAAATGGGCGCCACTATCGCTCTGTGCAATTATCTAGGATCCTGGGCTGATGGGTATTTTCAAACCAACTGGATTGAAAGCGCAGCAACCTTTTTTGGCATTGTGGCCTCTATGGCCCTGGTGATTACCCAAGTGATTCGGGACAGCAAATCACAAAAAAACTAAATCGCAATGATCATTTCTTTTAGTGTCTATTTCGCAGTTTCGTCGGTAGTGGTGATAAGCGCCCTATACGTACTTAAACGCAAAGGCAAAACAGAACAGCTTGGCTATATATACCTTGGATTTATTCTTCTCAAATTATTGGTTTTTGCGTTGTTGTTCAGTGACTTTTTAGCAACGATCGAGACCTTAGAAACCGGCAAAAGAGCACAACCGCTAGCACCCTTATTTATAAGCTTAATCATTGAGGCTTTGGCCGTTTCTAAACTCTTAAGAAAAAGCGCTAAATGAGCCGCCTTAAATCTTTTTCTAGGACCTTTTTTAGTTAATGATAATGCCTATATTTGCCAAAATTTTAACAAAAGGTCCCCTTTTGAAAGGAGCACAAATGAAGTCAAGAAATTTGTTTTTGAAGACACTCTTTTTCTCTCTTGCACTTGCCTTTTTTTCGGTTAGCCTATGGGCTACCGACCCCGTCAAATCTGATGAGCCAACTCATGAAGAACCCGCTGACCAGTCTGTAAGCACAGAAGAACAGATCAGTGAATACATCGCTCACCACATCAAAGACGCTCATGACTTTCATTTGTTTTCGTACAACGACGCCTCTGGCCATCGCAAGCACATAGGGTTTCCGCTGCCTGTTATTGTGTACACCTCTCAAGGAGTTAGATTCTTTATGTCTTCTGAGTTTCACCACGACGACTCAGGACATCAGGTTGTTGAAAGCGACGGAGTGTCTTTGGTGAAGTATCACGAGAAGATATATGAATTAAATTCAGGGGAGCACGCCGTGTCTTTTGACGAAGCGCATCATCCGACAAACGCACACGAGGTGATCGATCTCTCTATTACCAAAAGTGTTTTCGGATTTCTTATGGTCTCTCTCTTAATGCTCATCGCGTTTCGATCGCTTGCCAAGCAATACAAGAAAAGAGCCGTTCCTACTGGTTTTGGACGCGTGTTAGAGCCGTTGGTATTATATGTGCGTGACGAAATCGCACGTCCGAACATTGGAGAAAAGCACTATAAAAAGTTTACCGGGTTTTTGTTGACGGTTTTCTTCTTTATTTGGACGTCTAATTTATTAGGCCTTACCCCACTGGGCTTTAATATCACCGGACAACTTTCAGTAACTTTTAGCCTTGCATTATTTACATATATAATAACACAATTTAGCGGCAACAAAGACTATTGGAAACACATTTTCTGGATGCCGGGGGTGCCTGTATTAATGAAGGTTATTTTGGCACCAATAGAGCTTCTAGGTACATTAACAAAGCCGTTTTCTTTAATGATTCGACTATTTGCTAACATTTCTGCTGGGCATATAGTCATTATGAGCCTTTTGTCGTTAGCTATAATAATGAAAGGCAGCATGGGAGCTTCTGGAGCAACAATTCTAGCGCTTGGCCTTTCTTTCTTTTTAACCTTAATTGAACTGCTTGTGGCATTTTTACAAGCCTATATCTTTACCATGCTCTCCGCCTTGTTTATCGGAATGGCAGTACAAGATCATGAACACCATTAAAACTAGAACGTTTAATTTTTAAATTTTTTATATGACAGTTCCAAATTTAGTAGGCGCCGGATTAATTGTAATTGGTGCGGGTATTGGACTAGGGCAAATAGGAAGGGGAGCAATGGAAGGTATTGCACGTCAGCCTGAGGCAACTGGGAAGATACAGACAGCCATGATTATCATTGCGGCATTATTGGAAGGGTTGGCGTTTGGCTCACTTTTCTTAGGAAAATAAACCTAAAAAGGGCGGCGCTGCAGTTGGCTTTGCGCCGCCTTTTTAACGAAAGCAATAAGTAATGGAACAACTATTAAACGATTTTTCACCAGGCCTCTTTATCATGCAAAGCATCTTAATGCTTGCGGTTATATTTTTGATGGTAAAGTTTGCCTGGAAGCCCATCGTTTCTTCACTTGAAGAGCGCGAAGAAGGGATCAAGAAAGCACTAGAGTCTGCCGAAGAAGCAAAAGCTGAGATTGAAAACATTTCGTTGGCAAATAAACAACTTCTCAAAGAGGCAGGGATAGAGCGTGAAAAATTGATGAAAGAGGCTAGAGAAACTAAAGCGAAGATGATTGCCGATGCCGAAGAGGCCGCTCAAGAAGAAAGCGCAAAAATCATTGCCAAAGCTAAAATTTCAATCGAATTAGAGAAGAAAGAGGCACTTGAGCAGATTAAGAAAGAAGCAGCTAGGCTTTCAGTAGCGTTGGCCGAAAAGATTTTGCAAGAAGAACTTTCGTCGGCTTCAAAAAACACCGAATACGTCAACAAACTTCTTAAGGAAGTAACGTTGAAGTCATAATACCATGAAGCAATCAAGAGCATCCATTCGCTACGCCAAAGCCTTTTTGCAGGTTGCAGATAAGCAGAACAGCCTAGGCCTTGCTGCAGCCGACATGCAAAAGGTGGTCAGCATTGCAGCCGAGTCATCAGCTCTAGTTAGGGCCATTGAAAATCCTATGGTGAGCACATCAGTTAAGAAGGCCATTGTTGACGAAGTTTTCGCAGGCGCAAGCGACGTTACCAAAGACTTGTTTCGCGTTCTTTCAGAGAACGATCGACTAGATCTGCTTGATGATGTTGCTCGCCGATTTGCGCAACTCTTGGCCGCGCACAGAGGCCAACTACAGGCGACACTTATGGTGGCGTCTTCTGAAAATCAAAAAGATCAAGAATCGGCCGTGCTAAAGCTATTAGCAGAGCAGGGCTATAGCAATGTGTTGTTAGAGGTTCAAGTTGCCCCCGAACTTATCGGTGGATTTGTCTTAAAACTAGACGACTTGCGTTACGACGCTAGCATTGCAGGAAAGATTAAACGCATTAAAAAAGAATTTTCAAACAGTTTATAAGATGTCAGACCTTAAAGCAGCTGAGGTTTCAGCAATTCTAAAAAAACAAATCGAAGGCTTTGATTCAAGCGCCTCTCTAGATGAGGTAGGAACAGTGTTGTCTGTAGGAGACGGTATTGCTCGCGTATACGGTTTGTCGAATGCTCAATACGGTGAGCTTGTTGAGTTCGATGGCGGACTTGAAGGAATCGTATTGAACCTTGAAGAAGATAATGTCGGAGTCGTTCTCTTGGGCCCTTCAAAAGAGGTGGCAGAGGGAGCCACGGTAAAGCGTACACAACGCATTGCCTCGCTAAAGGTTGGTGAAGGTGTTGTCGGACGCGTTCTTGACACCCTTGGTAATCCTATAGACGGAAAGGGAGCGATCGAAGGAACGCTATACGATATGCCATTAGAGCGTAAAGCGCCGGGTGTAATTTATCGTCAACCGGTAAATGAGCCGCTTCAAACAGGAATCAAATCAATTGACGCGATGATTCCGGTTGGAAGAGGACAGCGCGAGCTTGTAATTGGTGACCGTCAAACTGGAAAAACAACGGTTTGTATCGACACCATTTTGAACCAGAAAGAATTTTACGATGCAGGAACCCCTGTTTACTGCATCTACGTTGCTGTAGGTCAAAAAGCATCAACGGTTGCCGCCATCGCCAAGACACTTGAAGACAAGGGAGCCCTTACATATACCACTATAGTTGCTGCAAACGCATCTGACCCTGCGCCAATGCAGGTTTATGCTCCTTTTGCCGGAGCGGCTATTGGAGAGTATTTTAGAGATACTGGACGCCCAGCACTTATCGTTTATGATGATTTGTCAAAGCAAGCGGTTGCTTACCGAGAGGTGTCACTTCTTTTGAGACGCCCACCAGGACGCGAGGCTTACCCTGGTGACGTATTCTACTTGCACTCAAGACTTTTAGAGCGTTCAGCCAAGGTGATTGCCGATGACGCTATTGCACAATCGATGAACGATCTTCCGGAGTCTATCAAGCACCTTGTTAAAGGAGGCGGATCACTTACCGCACTTCCGATTATCGAGACACAAGCAGGTGACGTTTCAGCATACATTCCGACAAACGTAATCTCGATTACTGACGGTCAGATTTTCTTAGAGCAAGACTTGTTCAACCAAGGGGTTCGTCCGGCGATTAACGTAGGTATTTCCGTGTCGCGTGTGGGAGGATCGGCTCAGATCAAATCAATGAAAAAGGTTGCGGGCACATTGAAATTAGACCAGGCGCAGTTTAGAGAACTTGAAGCCTTTGCTAAGTTTGGTTCAGACCTTGATGCCGCTACATTAAATGTGATAGAAAAAGGAAGACGTAACGTGGAGATCTTGAAACAAGCTCAGAACGACCCTTATACGGTAGAGGCTCAGATCGCGATCATCTTCGCAGGCTCTAAAAACTTGCTAAGAGAGGTTCCTGTGGCTAATGTAAAAGCTTTTGAAGCAGACTACATTGAGACCCTTCGCCTAAATCACGCAGAGGCGTTAGCGACGCTTAAGAGAGGAGCGCTAACTGACGAAGTGATTGAAACCTTGACTCAAGTGGCAGCTGAAGTTGTTAAACGTCATAAGAATTAAAACCTAAACGTTGATGGCTAACCTCAAAGAAATACGTAACCGCATCTCTTCGGTTTCTTCAACCATGCAGATTACAAGCGCTATGAAGATGGTGTCTGCTGCAAAATTGAAGAAAGCCCAAGACGCTATTTTAGCTATGCGCCCGTATTCTGAGAAACTTTCGGGCTTGCTTGGGCGATTGAGCTCAAGTATTGGAGAGGAGGTTGAAAACCATTATGTTGAGAAGCGTCCTGTGAAAAAGGTCCTTTTTGTAGTGATAAGTTCGAACAGAGGACTTTGTGGAGCGTTTAACTCTAATGTTATTAAGACAGCACATCAAGCCATTGCAGAGACAAACTCATCAGCTGAAGTAGAGGTGATGTCTATAGGGAAAAAGGCAAAAGATGCGTTGAAAAACAAGACAACGCTTGTCGCTGACCATAGCGACATCTTTGACCACCTAAACTATGAGAGTGCCACTGAAATTTCAGAGCAGATCATCACTTCTTTTATCGCTAAGCACTATGATGAGGTAAGAGTAATTTATAACTCTTTCAAAAATGCAGCAACCCAAATCATTAAAAACGAGCAACTTCTTCCTATCATTCAAGAACAGTCTTCTGAGACTACTTCTGAAGATTACATCTATGAGCCAAGCGCGGAAGAAATGGTCAATCAGCTGATCCCGAAAGCCTTAAAAGTTCAGTTTTTCAAGGCCATTCGAGATTCTTTTGCAAGCGAGCACGGAGCGCGTATGACCGCCATGCATAAGGCCACAGACAACGCTACAGAATTGAGAAACCAGCTGAAACTGACCTACAATAAGGCGCGTCAGGCAGCCATTACCAATGAGATTCTGGAGATAGTTGGCGGGGCTGAGGCCCTGAACGACTAGGCTATTGTGCTTGCTGCTTATCTATGCCTATCTTTAGGCCAGATGTTGTTCGAATGCCTCTACCTTTAATGCACCTTAGCACCTTGTCGATTGGACTTGTCGCCTTGTTTGCGCTTAGTCTCAATCAGTGCGCCTCACCTCCTCAGCTTAAAACCTACCGCCTTCAACGCGTGGTGCCAGGCCGTGCACAAACAACAACCCTTTATAAACTTGAGGTCGAATTTGAAGGGGGTCCTTATGGACAAACCCTGTTTGTAAAACCATCTTCATTAGAGGCCTTTCCAATGAAACAAGAGGATGAAAACAGGTTTGGTTTAAGAATCGCCGAAAACATCAACCTTAAAGAAGGATTGAAGCTATACTTCGAAGGAACAACCGATACGCTAATGATCAGCCCCCCCTTGAGGCTAACCACTGAAATTCGAAACTAAGGCATGAGCGCTGTAAAACGATTAGGTTCACAAATCATTGTTTATGGGTTTGCCACGGTGCTCCCAAGAGCCTTGTCGTTTTTATTGCTCCCACTTTACACCACGGTGTTTAAGGAGGCAACGGGATATGGAGAATACATTTTTATTTACTCGTGGATTGCGCTCTTTAACGTGCTCTTGACCTATGGAATGGAGACTTCTTTTTTCAGGTTTTTTCATGACAAAGAGTGCGATCAAGATAGTGTAATTTCTACAGCTTTGTGGTCTTTAGTGATGAGCTCTTTGGGGTTTCTCGCGCTCGCTAGTTTGTTTACAGAACAATTATCAGTCCTGGTAGGAATTCGTCCAGAATTCATACAGAAGACGATTTATATACTGGTGTTAGACGCTCTTGTAGTGGTGCCTTTTGCACTGCTTCGTGCTCAAGAAAAGGCAATGCCTTATGCCTTGATTAAGGCGCTAAACGTGGGGGTAAACGTAGCCTTTAACGTGTACTTTTTGCTATTCTCTTACGATCAGTTCTTAGGTCGTGAAATCGACGCTATTTTCTTGGCCAATATTATAGCGAGTGGCCTAACCCTAATTTGGTTTTTTCCTGCTTATGTCAAGCGCCGTCCTGGTTTTGACAAGGCATTATGGAGGAAAATGCTGAGGTATGGTTTGCCAATTATGCTCGCGGGATTTGCCTTTATTATCAACGAGGTGTTCGATAAAATTTTACTTGCCAGACTTGACTCGGCACATGCCGCGGGAATTTACGGAGCTTGCTACAAGCTAAGTGTTTTTATGACTCTATTTTCTACTGCCTTTAGAATGGGGGTTGAGCCCTTCTTTTTTAGGCAGGCCACAGAAAAGAATCGTGAGGCACAATACGCCCAAGTGGCTTATTATTTTGTGGTTTTCGGCTCCCTATTGTTTTTAACGGTGATTGTTTTTTTAGATTCATTGGCGAAACTTTTTATTCGAGAGGCGGTGTATAGAGAAGGACTTTACATTGTACCATGGGTGCTTATGGGCGCTTTGTTCTTAGGGGTTTACCACAATCTATCTGTTTGGTACAAGCTTAAAGACAAAACCCATATTGGCGCCTTGATTTCGGGAGCAGGAGCATTAGTCACTCTTGTGATCAACATAGTGTTCATTTCGAAGTGGGGCTATTTTGCCTCGGCAATAGCCACCTTTTCTGCTTATTTGCTTATGATGTGTGTCTCGTTTCTTTGGGGAAGAAAGGTCTACCGTATCCCCTATAGAGTTGGGGCTATGCTAGTCTATTTGCTCTTAGCCTTCGGATTGGGGTGGGCAACCTATGACTTCTTTACCGATCAACCATGGGTGAAGTATGGCCTACTATTTGTATTTGCTAGCCTTGTAACAGCGAAGGAAGCGAAAGATTTCAAAAGAATATTTTCCGAAATATGATCGACATAAAAATAATCAACACCTCATCCCATGACTTGCCGAGCTATCAAACAGCATTGTCTGCAGGGATGGATCTTAGAGCAAACAATCTTGAGCCTATTGAGCTCGGCCCCTTAGAACGCGCAATTATACCAACCGGTATATTTATTGAACTCCCTTCAGGCTATGAGGCACAGATACGTCCGCGAAGTGGCCTTGCAGCGAAGAAGGGGGTTTCTCTTGTGAACAGTCCTGGCACTATAGACGCTGATTACAGAGGAGAAATAGGGGTGATTTTGGTCAACCTTTCAAACGATCCGTTTACGGTAGAGCGCGGAGAGCGTATTGCCCAAATGGTGATCTCTAGGCATGAGCAGGCGCGATGGGTTGAGGTCGATCAGCTCGGAGAGAGTGAACGCGGAGAGAAGGGATTCGGAAGCACAGGAGTTCGCTAAGCCATGAAGATAATTGTCCCAATGGCGGGTAGAGGCTCGCGTCTTCGCCCCCACACATTAAGCGTTCCAAAACCTCTATTGCCAGTAGCAGGTATGCCTATTGTACATCGATTGGTAAAGGACATTGCTAAGGTCTTGAATCACCCTATCGAAGAGGTGGCTTTTGTCATAGGTGAACCTGCATTTTTTGGAGAAGATGTTGTTCGGTCACTTAAGGAGCTGGCCGCCTCTCTAAATGCTAAAGCGTCTGTATATCGCCAAGATCAACCGTTAGGAACGGGTCATGCCATTATGTGCGCGGAGCCCTCGTTGCAGGGCCCATCGGTCATTGCTTATGCTGATACATTGATTCGGGCGAACTTTGAGTTAGATCCGGATGCAGATAGCGTGATATGGGTAAAGCAGGTCGAGCATCCTGAAGCCTATGGGGTCGTTGAACTCAACAATCAGCAAGAGATTGTTTCTTTGGTTGAGAAGCCTAAAGAATTCGTGTCGGACCTGGCGGTTATTGGAATTTACTATTTCAAAGAAATTCAACACCTCAAAGAAGCCCTTGCCAAGGTCATTGAACAGAAGATTGCACACTCAGGAGAATACCAGATCAACGACGGTATAAAAATGATGATGGCAAAAGGTAAACGATTTGTTCCGGGCCAGGTTAGCGACTGGATGGACTGCGGAAACAAACAAATTACCGTTGAAACCAACGCCAAAATGTTAGACTACCTTAGTCAAGAGGGAGAGGAACTGATCGCTTCAGATGTGCGAGTCGAGAACGCCAAAATCATAGCCCCTTGTTCTATTGCCTCAGGGGTAGAATTGATCAACGCCACCGTTGGGCCACACGTCTCTATTGGCGAAGGCACGAGAATTGAAAATGCAACTATCGCCAACAGTATAATTCAATCCAACACCGTCCTACAAAATTGCAGTATTGTAGATTCGATGATTGGCAATCACGTTCATTACGACGGTAATTTCACTAAACTTAGCCTAGGGGACTACACTGTTGTAGAAAAGTAAATGATGCGCAAGTCAAAGATTTTTGTGGTTGGATTAGTGGTGCTATTGATTGCCGGATGCAAGACGAGTCTAGTCAAAGAATCAGACACCGCAGGACGCCTGATGTCAACACATGCAGAAATCGAACGCTTTGCTACCGGAATGAACGAGGCCCCGGGATATAGAGGAAGAATTCGTGCAACACTCATTCAGCCAAACTCAAAAAAAGAAGTTACACTCAGCATTAGAGCTATTACAGACGAAGGCTTGTTGTTTAGTGCTCCTCTTGGCATGGCTAAATTACTTGTTACTCCTGAGCAGGTGGCCTTCTATAACAAGCTTGACCGCACCTATTTTGAAGGTGCAATGTCTCGGCTAGACAGCCTATTGCCCGTC
This sequence comes from Flavobacteriaceae bacterium, assembly GCA_038134285.1. GTDB lineage: Bacteria > Bacteroidota > Bacteroidia > Flavobacteriales > Flavobacteriaceae > UBA3478. The sequence goes on along the minus strand of JAYPUW010000008.1, from coordinate 59,840 downwards.
ACTTTTAACTTTGTGCAACTACAGCGCTTACTTCATGGCGGAATGGTGTTTTCTGAAGATCTTAAAGACCTCAAACAGAACTTAAGACGAAGACCTGCAAAGAATACAGCAAATTATTCTTCGACCTTTTCTTCTGATCAATTTGGAGAAGCCTCCTATACGGTAACGGCTCAATTGACTCCGCTTCGTATAGTGCGACAAGAGCTGGCTTCAGAGCGCTATAAAGACACTATAGTTGTGTTGTATACGTACGATAAAGACGAGGCTTTACCTAGCACCATCGAGCTTACAGGTGCGGGCAAGAAATTGCTTCTCTCACTGAGTGATTTTGAAGCACAAAAGGTCGTGAACCTTCCCTTTCAAATACCAAGCGGATACCGTTTATTGCGCAAAAAATGAAAAAGAGACTCTTACTTTTTTTACTTGTGCTAGGCGCTGTGGGTTACGGCCAACAAAAGTCTGCCGCCCAAAAAGAACTAGAAGAACGCAAGGCTGCCTTAACGCAAGAGATTGCTCAAATCACCGAATGGGTGAAAGAACAGCAGCAGGTTCGAGGCTCTGTGGTAGACCGGATTCGTATTCTAGATCGAAAGCAAAGCGCACTTGAAAATCTCATTGCACTTTCAGCACGCGAGGTTCAGTTTCTGCAGCGCCAGATAGATCAGAGCAGTAATGAGATTAACTCCTTAGAAGTAGAGCTAAGGCGTTTAAAAGAAGATTACTCCCGCGTAATTCAATCTGCTTACCAAAAGAAACTTGAAAAGAACAAGTTGCTCTTCTTGCTCTCGGCCCAATCGTTTAATGAGGCACGAAGAAGGATGAATTATCTGCTGCAATATGCCGAATATCGCACCATACAGGCAACACGTATAGAGGAAAAGCAGTTAGAGTTTCAAGAAAAAGAAAAGGCTCTGCAGGCCCAGTTGGCGGAACAGCAAGAAAAGATTGCAGAGAATCAACGACAGCGTGATGAATTAGAAGGCGACAAGAGGGCTCAAGAACAGTTGGTAGCCGAAACTCGTAAACAAGAACGAAAGTATCGGGCCGAGCTTGCCTCGCGTGAAAAGGAGCGCAAACACATAGATCAAGAGATCGATAGACTTATTCGAGAAGCCATCGCTCGTGCCAACCGAGAGAAAGCTAAGGCCAAATCAAACGCTAAGGATGCCTTTGTACTCACCCCAGAGGCTAAGCGAATTGCAGTAGGCTTTGAGGCGAACAAAGGAAGTCATCTCTGGCCTGTTGAAAAGGGCATCAAGAGTATAGGATACGGTACCTATGCCGATAAATTGTATCCGAGCTTAAAGCATTTTAATAACGGGGTCACTATTGCCACTGCTTCAGGCGCAAAGGCAAGGGCGATTTTTGAAGGAGAAGTGATGCAAATTATGTCGAATCGCCAAGGCATTAAAGGAGTCTATGTGCGCCACGGAGATTATATAACGATGTACTACAACCTCGCTGAGGTATTTGTTTCTGAAGGCCAACAACTAGAAGCGAAACAAGAAATAGGAAGGATACATACAGACCAGGTAGACAAGCAAACCATGTTAAAGTTCTACCTCTACCAAAATACCACCCGACTGAACCCAGAATTGTGGGTGTATCAACTCTAAGAAAGGGTTACTCGAATAGGGCCTTTAACTCATTGGCTTCTGAAGGCTTCATTTTTCCGGCAAGCACTAGACTGAGTTGACGTCTTCTTAGCGCCGCATCATAGCGCTGTTTTTCAGCTTCAGTTTCAGGGGCAATGGGCGCTACCTCAACCGGCCTCATGGTGTCGTCAACCGCCACAAAGGTGTAAATGGCTTCGTTTGCTTTTGTGCGTACTCCACTAATGCGGTCTTCAAGAAAGACGTCGATAAAAACTTCCATTGAAGTTTTAAAGGTTCTTGAAACGTGAGCCTCAATAGTCACTACGCTTCCCACAGGGATAGCCGTATTGAAGGCCACATGGTTCACCGAAGCGGTAACGGCTATGCGGCGACTGTGTCTTCTTGCGGTGATATAAGCCGCCCTGTCCATTCGCGCGAGTAACTCTCCACCGAACATGTGGTTCAGATGATTGGTCTCTGAAGGAAGTACCATGTCTGTTGTGATGGTCCTTGACTCATTCGTGCTTTTGGGTTTCATAAGGGGGGATTATAGATTCAAAAAAAGATAGGCGATACTAGCACTGGCCAATACAAATGCAATCATTGCCGCCGCAAACCACGGATCTGAAGAAGAAACCGCTGCACTTTCAATTACTTTAGCAGGTCTTGGTTTGATTGCTTTTTCTTTTGGCTTAGATGAAGGCTTTGGCTCTTTTTCAGTTGACACTACTTTATCTGCGAAAAGGACTTCAACCTCAACCGCTGGTCGCTCAACTACTGGCAAACCAAAACTTTCACGATCTACCCTTAACCCGTCTAAAGGAATAAAACGAACCAGCATGTCTTCTTTTACGAAAGTTCCTAGACCTCCAACTTCAATAGACGCTCCTTTGTTGAGACGAGTCTTCCAATCAAAAACTAATTGCTTTATCTCAGCCAGCACCTCTTGCGAATCACGTTGTTCGCGCTCTGCTATAAATTGAGCCAGCATGTTATCTTGATTATTGAGAAGCGCATTGAAAGCCACCCCTCTTTTTGGCGGAAGTAGCTCGTTATTCTCTGTCAACTGCACAGGCAATAACTCGCCTGGCTGAAAGGCGCCAAACCCTGGTAAGATTACAAAGTTTCTAAAAGCTAAAAGCTCTTGTATATAAGGGGCGAGAACCATAAAACAAATATCCTAAAAAATAGCGTACCACTTTTGCTTGCACTGCACGAACAATGCATTCGGCTACTGTATGCTTGCTCGCATGACTGTCACCGACCAAGACGCCTATTATTTATTGTCAAGAACCCATGGTATTGGCACGGCTCACCCTTTCTGGGGTCATCACTCACCACAATGATAATTCTTATGAGGTTTAGGCACGCAGGCCCACTTGAGTGCGCACTCTCGAAAGTACTTCTTGCGCTTTTTCTCTAGCCTTTTTGGCTCCTTTGAGCAAGTGTGCTTCTAGCTCATCGGTATGTTCCGTGAGGTAATTAAATTCTTTACGGGCCTCGCGGTAGGTTTCGAGTATGAGTTCAAGGAGGGCCTTTTTGGCATGACCGTATCCGTAGTTTCCGGCGAGGTAATGCGCGCTCATCTCTTCAATTTGTTCTTGAGAGGCTATAAGCCTGTAAAGGGCAAAGGTGGCATCTGTCGCAGGGTCTTTCGGCTCTTCTAGGCTTTTGCTGTCGCTTAAAATTCCCATGATTTGCTTTTTAAGGACCTTCTCGTCGGCAAAAATGTTGATGGTGTTGTTCTTGCTCTTGCTCATTTTGTGGCCATCTGTTCCGGTGACATACATGGTGGCCTCATTGACTTTGGCCTCTGGCAATACAAAGGTTTCTCCGTAAACACCGTGAAAGCGTTGAGCCACATCACGAGTCATTTCTATGTGCTGTAGCTGGTCTTTGCCTACAGGAACGATTTCGGCATCGTAAAGCAAGATGTCTGCCGCCATAAGCATAGGGTAGGTAAACAAGCCTGCATTGACATCTTCAAGGCGGTCTGCTTTGTCTTTGAACGAATGGGCAAGCGTTAACCTTTGATAAGGAAAAAGGCAATTTAAATACCAGGTAAGCTCAGTAACTTCTGGCACATCACTTTGACGGTAAAAAACCGATTTCTCAATATCCAAGCCAAAAGCGAGCCAAGCGGCCGCTGTGGCTTGAGTATTTTCTTTGAGCTGCTGGGCCTCTTTGATCTGGGTCAACGAATGCAGATCGGCAATAAACAAGTACGAAGCCTCTTCTTGTTGGTTGGCCATGTTGATGGCCGGAATGATTGCTCCTAGGATATTCCCTAAGTGAGGAACTCCTGTACTTTGTATACCCGTGAGTATTCGTGCCATAGTCATTTATTTGCGTACATAGATACAAAAAATTAAAAAGTTATACTTTCGGTTCCCGTGTTAAGATGGATTCAAAATTTAGGGCACTTAATCTATAAGGGGTGGTTTTATCTTGTAACCGCCATTCCAGTATTTGTCTTTTCTCCTTTATTGTTGATTGGTGTGCTGTCTGAACGGACCTATCCTGTTCTGTATTGGGTGGCGCGATCGATCTGGGCGCCCTTTATTTTGTTCATGATGGGAACGCCTGTTCGAAAAGTAGATGGGTCGAAAGAGTTGCCAGCATCACCATTTATTGTGGTGGCCAATCACACCAGCATGCTTGACATTATGCTGCTCTTGCGCATCTGCAAAAGGCCAATTGTCTTTGTGGGCAAAGAAGAACTTGCTCGCATATGGTTTTTTGGATTTTTCTACACAAGGGCAGCCGTATTGGTAAATCGGTCGGACAAAAAAAGTCGAAAGCGGGTCTATGAACGTGTGAGAGAAAAACTCAAAAACAACCGCTCAATTGCCATTTATCCAGAGGGAGGTGTCCCCCATGTTTCTGTAGACATGGATCGTTTTAAAGACGGAGCCTTTTCAATGGCCATTGAACACGAATTGCCACTGGTTCCAATCGTAAACTTTGACTGTAAGAAGCGCTTGAATTGGGAGCTTTTTGAAGGAGGCCCTGGGATATTGCGCTATACTATTCTAGAAACCATTCCGGGGAAAACGTACAGCTTAGAAGAGTTAGAAGACTTCAAGCATCATGTTCGAAACAGAATGCTTGAAGCGTTACGAGAAGACGAGACTAGTTGTTGATCAGCTTTAAAGCCTCGTATATTTTTTTCTCAATTTCTTCTGCGAGTTCCGGGTTGTCTTGAAGCAGTGCTTTTACCGCATCACGCCCTTGCCCCAATTTAGTGTCGTCGTAGCTAAACCAAGACCCACTCTTTTTGATAATTTCGTAGTCTACACCGAGGTCGATGATTTCGCCAAGCTTTGAAACCCCTTCACCGTACATGATATCGAACTCTGCAGTTCTAAATGGAGGAGCCACTTTGTTCTTCACCACTTTTACTTTGGTGCGGTTTCCTTGAACATTACCTTCCCCGTCTTTGATTTGTGTTGAGCGACGAATATCTAGTCGAATTGAAGCATAAAATTTGAGCGCGTTTCCTCCTGTTGTGGTCTCTGGGTTTCCGAACATCACACCAATTTTTTCACGAAGCTGGTTGATGAAAATGACCGTACAGTTTGTCTTGCTTATGGTTGAGGTTAATTTGCGAAGTGCTTGTGACATCAATCGCGCGTGAAGTCCCATTTTAGAGTCTCCCATTTCGCCTTCGATTTCGCTTTTTGGCGTAAGAGCCGCCACAGAATCGACAACCACGATATCAATAGCCCCAGACCGGATTAAATTGTCTGCGATTTCTAGCGCTTGTTCTCCGTGATCGGGCTGTGAAATAATAAGATTGTCAATGTCAACACCTAACTTTGCTGCATAAAAGCGATCAAAAGCGTGCTCCGCATCAATAAAAGCTGCGATGCCTCCTGCGCGTTGTGCTTCAGCGATAGCGTGAAGTGTTAGGGTAGTTTTACCCGATGATTCTGGACCGTAGATTTCTATTACCCTCCCTTTAGGGTAGCCCTGTACTCCGAGTGCTGCATTGAGGCCAATAGATCCTGACGAAATTACTTCGACATCTTCAACGACGCTATCTCCCATTTTCATTACAGAACCCTTTCCGTAGGTTTTCTCTAATTTGTCTAATGTTAGTTGTAGCGCCTTTAATTTGGCCTCTTGATCTTTACTCATCGCCTTCAAAGTTTGATAGAAATCAAAATTAACGGTTTATGGCGCATGAATGTTGCAGGCCAGCCAAATTGTTGAAAAAATGTACTTTTGACTCTGATTTTGATTCTTTTAACTTAAAACGATTAGTATAGCATGCAACTGTACAATACGCTAAGTGCAAAAGAACGAGCTGAACTCATCCATAGTGCTGGGGTTGACCGGTTGACCATCTCGTTCTATACCTATGCACACCTGAAAAACCCAGAACTGGTTAGAAACCACCTGTTTATCGCCTGGAACGAATTAGACATCTTAGGCCGAATCTACATTGCCAGGGAAGGAATTAACGCTCAATTATCAGTGCCGGCGCCTAATTTTGAGCGCTTCAAAGCACATTTAGACAGCATTACTTTTTTAAACGGGATTCGCCTTAACATTGCGATCGAACAAGACAACATGTCGTTCTTGAAGCTAAAAGTCAAGGTGCGCAAGAAGATTGTTGCTGATGGCTTAGACGACAACTCTTTTGACGTGACCAATAAGGGCGTTCACCTAGATGCAGAGCAGTTCAACGCCTTGATTGAAGATCCTGAGACAGTTTTGGTTGATATGCGCAATCACTACGAGAGCGAAATCGGACATTTCAAAAATGCGGTTTGCCCCGATGTTGACACTTTTAGAGACTCTTTAGATCTTATTGAAGAGCAGCTTAAGGAACACAAAGAAGATAAAAAACTCGTGATGTACTGTACCGGAGGTATCCGCTGTGAAAAGGCGAGCGCTTATTACAAGCACAAAGGCTTTAAGCAAGTGTATCAGCTTGAAGGAGGCATCATTGAATACACGCGCCAGGTTCGCGCCAAAGGGCTTGAAAATAAATTCTTGGGTAAAAACTTTGTTTTTGACGAGAGACGGGCCGAGCGCATATCAGACGATATTATTTCTAAATGCCATCAGTGCGGAGCCCCATGCGACACCCACACCAATTGTGCGCACGAAGGCTGTCATTTACTCTTCATTCAATGCGATAGATGTGCAGAGGCCATGGACCATTGCTGCAGCGAAGAATGCCAGGAGATTATTGCGCTGCCTTACGAAGAGCAAAAACGCCTTCGAAGCGGCAAAACAGTTAGCAATAAGATCTTTAAAAAGGGTAGATCAGAAAAGCTGAAGTACAAATCAGGTTGTGTGCGCTAGGCCTTTGTTGTAATTTTACCCTATACCCCAATTAATTATGTCGTGTGCTACGTGTGCTTCTGGGAAAGACGGTAAGGTTAGAGGCTGCAAGAATAACGGCACATGCGCATCTGACGGCTGCAATAAGCTAACGGTTTTTGACTGGCTTGAGAACATGGCGCTGCCTTCGGGAGCAAAACCCTTCTATTTAGTCGAAGTCCGTTTTAAAAATAGCCGCAAGGAGTTTTTTCACAACGCTGACCAGCTCCCCATATTGATGGGAGATGTGGTTGCGGTCCAAGCCGCTTCAGGTCACGATGTGGGGATTGTGACGCTTGCAGGAGAACTGGTTAAGGTTCAGATGAAACGAAAAGGCGTTTCTACAGAAGAAGCACAACAGCTCAAGATTTACAGAAAAGCTACGCAGAAAGACATCGATATTTGGCAAGTGGCTCGGTCAAGGGAGGCCGAAATTCAAAAGCGTGCCCGAGAAATTGCGATTTCACTCAACCTAGAGATGAAAATCAGCGATGTGGAGTTACAGGGCGACGCCTCGAAGGCCATTTTTTATTATACCGCTGATTCTAGGGTTGATTTCAGACAACTCATCAAAGACATGGCACGCGCCTTCAATTTGCGTATTGAAATGCGTCAAATAGGATACCGTCAAGAGGCACAGCGTCTAGGCGGAATTGGATCTTGTGGACGCGAATTGTGCTGCTCTACCTGGCTATCAGATTTTAGAGCAGTAAGTACGGCCTCGGCACGCTATCAGCAATTGGCGTTGAACCCTCAAAAGCTCGCAGGTCAATGTGGAAAGCTAAAGTGTTGTTTGAATTTCGAGCTTGATACTTACCTTGATGCCCTCAAAGATTTTCCGCCAACCGATTGTAGATTGCAAACTGAGAAAGGAATTGCCTTTTGTCAAAAGGTAGATATTTTCAAAGGGATACTGTGGTTCACCTATAAGAACGACGCCACAAATTGGTTTGCCTTGCATAAGAATCAAGTGAGCGAGATTCTAGTATTGAATAAAAAAGGCACCAAAATTGAAGGTCTTGAGGGATATGCTATCGCCAAACCTGAGCAATCAGATACTTTAAAGGCCGCTGAAACAGCTCCGGTAGAGGATAGCTTGACCCGATTCGACACCCCTAAAAAGTCGAAGCCTCTACGCAAAAAGGGTCCGCGCCGACCTACAGAAGAAACCAAAGATCAGGAAGGGTCACGCCCCTCTTCAAAACCAAAAAGAAATTAAGCTTAGATGCCCATGTTCAAGCGCATAGTGATTGTGTTTTGGGTGCTTTTTGCCTCGGCTACAGTTGGGGTGGCACTCATTTTTAGAACGGCGGCCACGGGCGGATTTGGGCCTATGCCTTCTTTTGAGCAACTAGAGAATCCGCAGACCAATTTCGCAACACACATGTATTCTTCAGATTCTATCATCTTAGGGAAGTTCTACCTCGGAGACAACAGAACCCCTACTGATTTTACGCAGTTTCCGAAATCACTTGTCGACGCCTTGATCGCCACTGAAGACGCGCGTTTTTACGAGCATTCAGGAATCGATTTCAGAGGATTTTTTAGGGCACTAGCCTATTTGGGGAGCCGCGGGGGAGCCTCTACTATTACCCAACAGCTCTCTAGGCAACTGTTTGTAGGCGTGCGTTCGCGTAATCTGAAAGAAGCATTACAGCAAAAGATAAAAGAGTGGGTGATCGCCGTGCGCCTTGAACGCAATTACACCAAAGAAGAAATTCTTGAAATGTACCTTAACAATTACGATTGGGGCTACCTAGCCGACGGTATTGAAAACGCCGCGAGAATCTATTTCAACAAACCACCGCAAGAGCTAGAGGTTAAAGAAAGCGCCATGCTAGTGGGGATGCTGCAAAATTCTTCGCTATTCAATCCGATTAGACGCCCTGAGATGGTGGAGCGCAGAAGAAATATCGTCCTCGATCAGATGGTGAAATACGAGTACCTAAAGCGTGCAGAGGCCGATTCGCTAAAGGCTACACCCTTAGACTTGGATTTCAATCCTGAGAATTCGCATAACGAAGGCTTGGCAACTTATTTCAGAATGCATGTGCAGGCGTGGCTTAAAGACTGGGCGGCCAACAATCCGAGACCTAATGGAGAAACCTACGACATCTACCGCGACGGCCTAAAGGTTTACACCACGATAGATTCAAAGCTACAGGCCAATGCAGAGGCGGCGAGTACTTCGCACCTAAGAAATCTACAGCGCGCCTTTTTTAGGCAAAGCGCTCAAGACACATCGCCTAATGCACCCTTTCTTGATGTTGAAAAAGAGCAGGCCGAAAATATCATAGAGCAGGCCATGCGTCGAAGCGAGCGTTGGCGTGTGTTGCACACCGAAGGCAAGTCAGACACAGTGATTAAGGCAAGCTTTTACGTGCCTACCGAGATGCGTGTGTTTGATTGGGAGCACGAGAATTTAGAACGCGATACGGTGATGACTCCGATAGATTCGATTTTGTATTACAAGAAGCATCTGCGCATGGCTATGATGAGTATTGAACCCAGTACCGGTCATATTAAAGCCTGGGTAGGAGGCGCCAACTACAAGCACTTTCAGTACGACAATGTCATTCAGGGAGCACGACAGGTCGGGTCAACCTTTAAGCCTTTTGTGTACGCCGCCGTAATCGATCAACTGAGGCTTTCTCCATGCGATCGCTTGCCAGATGTGCCCTATTGTATAGAGGCTATGCGCCACGGAAATACCGAGTCGTGGTGTCCTAAGAATTCAGTTGAACGTTACAGCGGTGAAAACATCACGCTAAAATATGCTCTCGCCAATAGTATTAATACGGTAACGGCACAGCTAATCGACAAGGTGGGACCAAGAGCGGTTTCGGCTTTAGTGAAGAAGCTCGGAGTACGAAATGAGGTGCCTGCGGTGCCTTCGATTGCTTTGGGGACGCCAGACATCAAGGTTCACGATTTAGTGGCTGCATACAGCGCCTTTGCGAATCAAGGTGTATATGTAGAGCCTACCTTTATAACGCGAATAGAAGATCGAAGCGGAACGGTGCTCTATCGGGCGGTTCCAGAAACACAAGACGTCTTCAATAAAGAAATCGCCTATGCGATGGTGAGTTTGCTCAAGGGTGTCACAGAGGCCGGATCTGGGATCCGCCTGAGACACAATTGGATGTTAGACAATCCGGTTTACCAAGAAGTCGTCACGGGGTATCCGTACGAATTTAAAAACGAGATAGCGGGTAAGACCGGAACCACCCAAAACCAATCAGACGGATGGTTCATGGGTATGGTGCCTAACTTGGTTACTGGGGTTTGGGTCGGAGCTGAAGACCGCTCGGTGCATTTTGACAATATTACCTACGGTCAAGGAGCCACCATGGCACTACCTATCTGGGCGAGTTACATGCGAAAAAACTACCAGGACTCTCTTGGTATCAGCCAAGCCGATTTTGAGCGGCCTGAGAACATGTCTTTCAACTTAGATTGTGCGCAGATCGAACAAGATCCAAACACCCCTGATCTCGAGACCGACCTCGAGGAGTTTGATTTCTAAGGTTTATTTTATCGTGTTGTCTCCCGGAGCTTCAATGCGGGGGGTAGGCAACTCATCGAATCCCATCGCATTCAAGGTAAAGGCATAGATGTCGGCATACTGTTCTATAGTTTTACTAACAGGGGTTCCTGCCCCGTGACCGGCATCGGTTTCGATGCGGATGAGCACTGGCGTTTCTCCGGAATGCTTGTCTTGAAGCTCAGCTGCGAATTTGAAACTGTGGGCCGGAACCACACGGTCGTCGTGATCTCCAGTTGTGATGAGCGTAGCAGGATAAGACACCCCCTCTTTTACATTGTGAACAGGAGAATACCCTTTCAGGTAGGCGAACATCTCAGCCGAATCTTCAGAGGTTCCGTAGTCATAGGCCCAGCCTGCACCGGCGGTGAATGTGTGGTAACGCAACATGTCGAGCACGCCCACTGCCGGAAGAGCTACGCGCGCCAAATCAGGGCGCTGAGTCATGGTTGCACCAACCAAGAGGCCTCCGTTTGATCCGCCCCTTAAGGCTAAAAGATCTGATGAGGTGTAATTTTCTTCGATGAGGTATTCACCCGCCGCGATGAAGTCGTCAAAGACGTTTTGCTTGTTCATTTGAGTCCCCGCATCGTGCCAGGTCTTACCGTATTCTCCTCCGCCTCTTAAGTTCGGAACAGCGTAAATGCCTCCCAGCTCCATCCAAATGGCGTTGGTTACGCTAAACGATGGAGTCAGGCTGATATTGAATCCGCCGTATCCGTATAGGATGGCAGGGTTGTTTCCGTCTTTTTTCAGCCCTTTCTTGTAAGTAATCATCATCGGAACCTGAGTGCCGTCCTTCGAAGTGTAGAACACTTGCTCAGAAACGTATTCGTCTGAATTGAATTCGATAGCAGGCGTCCAGTATACAGCAGATTCTCCGGTTTCTGGGTTGTAGGTATAGCTGCTCGAAGGCGTGTTGTAATTGGTAAAGGAGTAGTATAAGAGTTCGTCAGACGATTTTCCGCCGAAGCCTCCAACGCTTCCTAGCCCCGGAAGGTTTATTTCGCGCACCAGCTTACCCGTGTAATCGTATTGATACACTTTTGAGAGGGCATCAATCATGTATTCGGCAAAGAAGAATCCTGATCCCGTATTCAGGGTCAATACATTTTCTGTTTCGGGGATTACATCTGCCCAATGCTCTGGAGTAGGGTGCTTTGCGTCAGCCTTTACGAGTCGCTTGTTTGGGGCGTCGCGATCGGTTACTAAGAACAAAGTGTTGCCTTCGTTTTTAGTGACATAGGTATCAGACGTTTCGTCGTCTACAATAGCGATAATAGGCGCATTTTTAACCCTTAAATCTTGCATGAACAGCTTGTTCCCTGAGGTGGTGTTTGAAGCGCTAATGAATAAAAAGCGCGCGTCCTCACTGACAGATCCACCGATGTAGCGGTGTTTTTCTTCAGGCGTCCCGCCATAGACCAATTGATCTTCTTCTTGCGAAGTGTCTAGGCGGTGAAAATAAAGTTTGTGTTGATCGGTTTTTGCAGAGAGTTCGCTTCCGTCGGGTTTGTCGTAACTCGAATAGTAGAAACCTTCGTTTTTCTTCCAAGAGATGCCGCTAAATTTTACATCAATGATGGTGTCACCAACCTGTTCTTTGGTTTCTGCGTCGAGTACAATGATTTTTCTCCAGTCGCTTCCGCCCTCTGAAATAGAGTAGGCCAAGAGGTTTCCGTCTTCAGTGAAGCTAAGACCAGCCAAAGAAACGGTGCCGTCTTCGCTAAAGCTGTTCGGGTCTAGAAACACTTCTGCCTCTTCGTTTTCTACTTTTTGACGGTAGACTACAGATTGATTTTGCAGCCCGTCGTTTTTATAGAAATAGGTGTAGGCGCCTTCTTTGAAAGGGCGTGAAATCTTTTCATAATTCCAGAGCTTTTCAAGGCGCGCTTTGAGCTCTTCTTTGTAAGGTATGCCGTTGAGGTGCGAAAATGTGGTTTCGTTTTGACGTTTCACCCAATCTTCGGTCGCGGCACTTCGGTCGTCTTCTAACCAGCGGTAGTTGTCGATAACTTCTTCTTCGAAATACGTATCCACTACTGGTATTTTCTCTGTTTCTGGATAACTCACGGTTGTAGATTGAACATTAGACGTGCAAGAATTTAGCACCAAGGCTCCTGCACAGGCGCTTAGAATGAAAGGAGTATATAGACTACGCATACGGTATAATTTGAGTATGCTGAAAGTACAAAATCTATAGGATCGAATGAGCCACTAAGTACTCGGCAATTTGAACGGCATTTGTCGCGGCTCCCTTACGAAGATTATCGGCTACCACCCAAAGGTTAAGGGTGTTTGGCATAGAAGGATCGCGTCTAAGCCTTCCGACAAAAACCTCGTCTTTCTGGTGGGCCGTATAAGGCATAGGATAGTGGTTGTTGGTCACGTCGTCTTGCACGATTACGCCAACGCTTTCTTCTAATAAGTGGCGCACCTCAGCCAAATTAAAATCTCTTTTGAACGATACGTTTACAGACTCAGAGTGTCCTCCGGCTGTGGGTATACGAACGGCAGTAGCACTAATTTTTAATGAATCGTCGCCCAAGATCTTCTTGGGTTCTTGCATCAGTTTTTGCTCTTCTTTGGTGAATCCGTCTTCTAAAAACACATCGCAATGCGGCAAAGCGTTTCTGTAAATCGGGTGCGGATAAGCGCGTTCTGAGTCGATTCCTTTTTCTTCATTCTCGAGCTGTTGCACCGCCTTTACCCCGGTTCCTGAAACCGATTGATAAGTTGATACAACGATGCGGTCTACGCCATAGGCGCGGTGCAGCGGAGCAAGAGCGAGCACCATTTGAATGGTCGAACAGTTTGGGTTAGCGATAATGTAGTCGTTTGCGGTCAAGGTGTTGGCATTGATTTCTGGGACCACCAACTTGTGGTTGGGGTTCATGCGCCAAGCAGATGAATTGTCTATTACGCGACATCCTAACTCAGCAAATTTCGGAGCCCAGTCGAGCGAAGTTCCTCCTCCGGCTGAGAAAAGTGCGATGTCAGGACGTCTTGATACGGCGTCTTCTAACGATATAATGACGTGTTCTTGCCCCTTGTAGTGGATGGTCTTTCCGACAGAGCGTTCAGACGCAACAAGAAGGAGTTCGTCGTAGTTAAAGTTTCGTTGCTCTAATACTTCGAGCATCACTTGGCCCACTAGTCCGGTGGCGCCGACTACCGCTAATTTCATGATAGATTGATTTAATGGCCGCAAAGGTAGCCCCTGAACACTATTATTTATAATAACAAATCGTTATAAATAACACAACCGTGTTCTTTACACAAATACCCTTGGTACTCTTTGACCGATTCCTGTAATAAGTTCATAGGCGATGGTATCAGCTTTAAAGGAGAGGGTTTCCGCCGATTGGGCGGGTCCAAAAATGAGAACGGTATCGCCCACTTCAGCAGTGATATCGGTCACATCAATCATAAAAAGATCCATGCAGATCATCCCTACGGCCGAAGCCTCTTGATTATTGACCAACACCTTAAAGTCTGTTGTGCCAAGTGAGCGGTGTATGCCGTCGCCGTGTCCGATCCCAATGGTGGCAATACGCATGGCCTTTTGTGCGATAAATTGCCGGTTGTAACTCACCGATTCGCCCGTTTCAATATTTCTTATAGCACTAATGCTGCTGTATAGACTGCTGATGGGAATAAGCCTTTTATCGATGAGTGGGTCGTTGGCGTATCCGTGCAAACTGATACCAGATCGCACACATTCAAATGCCGCCTCAGGATAATTATGGACCCCTGAACTATTCAACACGTGGCGTTTTATCGCCTTTCCTAAACGTTCAGAAACTATGCGGTGTTGTGCGTTAAATTGCTCGATTTGCTCATGCGTGAACTCCTTGAGGTTTGGGTCTTCGCTGGCGGCGAGATGAGTCATCGTCCACTCACATTGAAGTTGAGGGGTATCGGTAATGAGCTGAATCATTTCGTCTAACTCACCAGACTTTATCCCGAGTCGATTCAGCCCTGTATTTAGATTGATGTGTACCGCTGTCTCTCGCTTTAGCGTCTGGGCCGTCTTGGCTAAAGCCTTAGCGAAAGCTACGCTGTATAGACTAAATTCAAGGTCTGCCTCGACCCCTGATACAAGAGTGTCTAGTTGTGCATGAAGGACTAGAATGGGCTTGTTAATTTTGGCATCTCGCAAGGCCAAGCCTTCTTCTACATAGGCGACACAAAACGAATCGGCCCCCAGCTCATCCAGACACTTGCTGAGCTTTATGAGATCTGTACCGTAGGCATTCGCCTTAACTACAGCCATAAATTGTGTAGAAGGATCGAGTTGTGAACGTAAATACTGATAATTGTGGGTCAGTGCCGCAGTGCTGACCTCTAGACGCGTGCTAGCGCTCATGCTTTTGCTTTTTAGCTTCTTCTATAGCCTTCCTGAAGGCAGCACGGCTAAGCGGTTCGTAATCTTGTGTTTCCCCTAGAAGAACGAGGGAGTCAGAATCGGCGATACGATGAGAATAGTGCGCTAGGTTTCCGGTGCGGCTGCAAATTGCATGCACCTTGGTGACATACTCTGCCGTCGCCATAAGCGCAGGCATCGGACCAAAGGGATTTCCCTTAAAATCCATGTCTAAGCCTGCAACGATGACGCGAATACCCTGGTTGGCCAGGTCGTTACATACGCTGACGATTTCTTCGTCAAAGAATTGCGCCTCGTCGATCCCTACTACATCGCAGCGATCTGCCAGTAGGCGTATGTTTGCCGCAGCAGGAACTGGAGTCGATCTGATTTTGTTATCGTCATGCGAAATGACCATGTCTTGATCGTAACGTCTGTCGATCAAAGGCTTAAAGATCTCAACGCGCTGCTTTGCAATCTTAGCTCGATTTAAACGGCGGATGAGCTCTTCAGTTTTTCCAGAAAACATTGAGCCGCAGATCACTTCGATCCAACCATTCGGTTCATTAGGCTTAACGGCGTTTTCTAAAAACATAAAGGCTTGGGTAACTTTAAACAGCCTAAAAATAGGAAGATTTAACGCTTTAATAGCCTCCCTTCGTGATTTAGTATCGTATCTTGGAGAAAAATTAAGCTATGACTTTTGAACGGCTAAATCCTTTTTTGTTCGGGCAGACTGCAAAGCGCTTCGAGCGCATTGCCGACAAGGTGCTTTCAAGAGGAAGAGCCATTCCTGAGCTCAATCCAAACGAAGAAGATCTTAAAGTGCCAGGCATTGACACGATCAAGAACATCGTGTCTGAGATTGAATAAACTTCATTACAGATGGTCGGTAAGCTCTTTGTGGTGCCTACACCTGTAGGCAATTTAAAAGACATCACCTTTAGGGCTATTGAGGTGCTAAAAGCAGCTGATTTGATTCTGGCTGAAGACACTCGCGTCTCTTCAAAACTGTTGCAGCATTTTGAGATTACAACCCCGCTCATTTCACATCACCAACACAACGAACACCAAACGGTCAACGGATTGGTCAAGCGGATGCAATCAGGAGAAACCTTTGCACTGATCAGCGATGCAGGCACCCCCGCTATTTCTGATCCCGGATACCTACTTGTTCGCGCCTGTGCGCAAGAACAGATTGAGGTCGACTGTCTGCCAGGAGCCACGGCTGTGATTCCGGCCTTAGTGAATAGCGGACTGCCCTGTGATCGTTTTGTTTTTGAGGGATTTTTACCCCAAAAGAAGGGCCGTCAATCGCGACTAGAGGCCTTGGCTCAAGAAGATCGCACCGTGGTGCTTTATGAATCCCCCCACAAGCTGCTAAAGACACTGACACAGTGTGCCGCAATTTTTGGAGGCGACCGACCCGCCTCAATCTCGCGTGAATTGAGCAAAAAGTTTGAAGAAACCCTTAGAGGAAGCCTAGAAGAATTGGCAGGCCATTTCACCGATAATGAACCTAAAGGAGAGTTTGTGCTCGTCATTGCCGCTGCAACAAAAAAGTAAGCGGGCTGCGTTATCTTTGACATTAAGATCAACTATCATGGCAACAGAGAATCTCATTACCACTACATGGAAGGGCGATATGCTCTTCGAAACCAATAGTCTCACCGGACAAACCTTTTACATTAACGATTCTACTCCTGACGAGGTGCATAAACCGGTTACCCCAAAGGCACTCATGTTGTCGTCTCTGGCGGGGTGTTCAGGCCTTGACGTGGTGTCACTTGCGAAGAAAATGAAGCTAGACCTCGACGGATTTCGCATCGAGACTAAGGCAAGCCTGACTGACGAGCATCCGCGCATCTACGACCACGTAATCGTTTCGTATCATTTTGAGGGCTCTAATTTGAACGAAGACAAGTTAAAGCGCTGTGTAGAATTATCGGTAGAGAAGTACTGCGGCGTGATGGAAATGTTCAGACAATTCGCCAAAGTAGAGGTAGAGACCACCTTTCATCACAATGCTTAATTGATGCGCTGGATTGAGCGCCCGTTGGGGCCATCACATCTTAGCGACGCTTTGCACCAAAGCCTTAATCAGCTTCCCGATAAACGGATTCCCTATTGGTTCAGCCAACTCTTGGTCACTCGCCAACTCGAGAATTACAATCAGGCCAAAGCTTATTTTGTTCCAGAACTCGATGCGCTTCATGATCCTTTCTTGATGAAAGACATGTCAAAGGCGGTAGAGCGCATTGAACGTGCTATTGCTCAACAAGAACACATCTTGGTATATGGCGATTACGACGTAGACGGAACCGCTGCCGTTTCGCTGCTTTACGATTACCTCAGTAGGCGTCAGGCGAGTTGCAGTTATTATATTCCAGACCGCTACGCTGAAGGCTATGGGCTTTCGCTAAAGGGTATTTCATACGCCGAAGACAATAGTGTCGGATTGATCGTTACCCTTGACTGCGGGGTGAAGGCCTACGAGGCGATACGCTTGGCTGCAGAAAAAGGCATAGACGTGATCGTGTGCGATCACCACTTACCCGAGGCTAAGCTTCCTGCCGCCTATGCAGTGCTCGACCCTCTGCGTCTAGACTGTGCCTATCCGTTTAAGGGCTTATGCGGATGTGGTGTGGGCTTTAAATTGGTACAAGGGCTTGAGCAGCAACGCGGAAATTCGGCCGAAACCCTCAGGTATTATCTAGACCTGGTAGCCCTGGCCATTGGAGCTGATGTGGTCTCTGTCGCCGGCGAAAACCGCATTCTTGCCTATAATGGAGTGCGACAAATCAAGTCAAATCCTCGCCCCGCCTTTCAGACGCTTCTTCGCGATAAGGATCACCCCTACACGCACCTTACAGACTATAATTTTTCTATTGCACCAAAGATCAATGCGGCTGGGCGGATCAAACACGGGGAATATGCCGTCGCTTTACTCACGGCTTCTGACATTCAAATTGCACAGCAGTTGACCACCGAGATCGAAGCCTTTAATCAAGAACGACGTGCTACAGAAAAAGAGGTCATCGAAGAAGCTTTGACCCTTCTTTCAGAACAAGAAGCGTCAGCCGCCACCGTGGTTCGTGCACCACATTGGCACAAGGGAGTGATCGGAATTGTGGCGTCTAGATTGCAGGCAACCTATTACCGCCCTACCATTGTTTTTACCAAGAGCGGAGACCATTGGGCGGCCTCTGCGAGATCGGTTAAGGGGTATGACATTCATGCTGCGATCGAGGCCTGTGAAGAGCACCTCATTCAGTTTGGAGGGCACGCTTATGCCGCGGGCATCACTCTTAGCGATGCACAATACGATCGCTTTAAGGAAGCTTTTGAGTCTCATGTTTCGAAAACCTTGTCGTCAGATCAACTTGAGGAGCGAATAGAATACGACCTTGAAATAGATCCGCCCGAGCTCAACTTGAAAACCTTTAGATTGATTCAGCGTTTACAGCCTTTTGGCCCTGATAATCCAGAACCTGTTTTCTTGCTCAAGGATGTGCAGATCGAAAACGCTCAACGTGTTGGCGCTGACAAGGCTCACCTGCGGGGCACCATTGGCACGTTACCGTTTATAGGGTTTCGAATGGGAGACCAAGAAGCTATGGTTCATGCTTCAACGGTTGATGTGCTGGCCACTCTCAGCATGAATGTCTTTAATGGCAGAGAACAGCTTCAGTTAAAGCTGAAAGACATCCGTAAGGGCTCCTAATACTCAGGAATTTCAATTCCTTTAAGGCTGTCAAGTCGAAAGCCTTCAGCGTCTAATACTCCAAAGGTGTCGTATTGAATCCAGTCGCCTGTATTAAAGTAGAAAGATTCGTTTGAGAGTTTCACTTTCATTGGAAAGTGACGGTGCCCAAAGACAAAATAGTCGTAGGTATATTGTTTGAGCTTGCGCTCGCAGTAGGCGATTAACCATTCGTTTTCAAGGCCCTTGAAAGAGTGGTCTTCTGTTCCCGAAATAAGTCGATTGTTGAGTGACAAATTGCGCCCTAGTCGAACTGCATAGTTCGGATGCAATTTGCGAAAGGCCCATTGGGCAAGAGGATTAGAAAACAGTTTCTTCATCCGCTTATAGCCTTTATCGTTAGGGCCTAATCCATCGCCATGCCCGATGAATAATTTCTTACCGTGGATGTGAAAGGCTTGAGGGTTCCGATAGACGGGGATTCCGAGTTCTTTTTCGAAATAATCGCCCATCCACAAATCGTGATTACCGACGAAAAAATAAATTTGAATTCCCTGATCGCGCATTTTTGCAAGCGTCCCTAACACTCTCACAAAACCGCGAGGGACCACTTCTTTGTATTCAAACCAGAAATCAAACAGATCTCCTAGTAGAAAAAGCACTTCTGTCTGAGGGGTGATGGCATCAAGCCAGGCGACGAAACGGTCTTCACGGCTTCTGCTCTCGTTGTGATTTGGAGCCCCGAGATGTTGGTCGCTGGCAAAATATACCGGCTTGTCGCTTTCTATGGTTACCATGCTTATCCTTTGTTTTTAAAGGCCGAAATAATCTCTTGGGCTTCTGCGGTTAAAGCGAGACGTCCAGAGGCTTCGGCACGATCTGCGAGTAAAGACTCCCAATGTGAAGTGCCCTCCCACAGCGAGGCCTTTAATGCGGCAAGTGCTTTCGGACTGTAGGCCGAGAGCGCTTCACTCAGAGCTTCAATTGCGTGATCAAGATGTGAAACGGTTTCAAATATCGATTGGTATAAATTGTGATTAAGCGCCCAATCCGCTGTCTTCCACTCCTTCGGATGTAAAGCAAAAGATGCCATCGCACCAGGCCCTATTTTTCGAGTCACGGCGGGCTCTATAACTAAAGGAGCAATCCCTATTCCGACTTCTGATAACTTAATACTCGCTTGATCTAACGCCAGGGCGTAATCGCAGGCTGCGATAATTCCCACGCCTCCTCCTACCGCTTTGGCTTGAATGCGTCCGATTACGAGTGCAGTTGAATTTCGAATTGCCAAGATAACGTTAGCGAATCCACCGAAAAAGGAGGTTGCCTGATCTTGGTTTTCAAGCGCAAGTAATTCGTCAAAATTGGCTCCAGCACAAAAAACGCGGTCGCCTAATGACTGCAATACGATGACAGAACTAGTGCCACTGAGTTCTTCTATAGCCTTTGCCAACTGATCTAAAAGCTCAGAAGACATGGCATTACTGGCCGGATGGCCAAAGGTGATTCGGGCCACAGACCCCTGCTGTTGTACATCAAGTGTATAGCTGCTCATAAGTCAAAGGTACAGTTTGCTTTAGAATACCAGTTCGTAGCAATGAAATGGATGCGGGCTTTTGAGGTCAAAATAAACATCTCCTAGCCGTCGATAGCCACGCGCTTCGTAGAGCCGCTGATTGCGGAGGTTTTTCGAAAAGGTGTCTAGTCTCACCGAAAGAAAGCCTTCAGAGCGCAACTTTTCTTCTGCAAAATCAAGCACTTGCCTTGCATACCCCTGACCTTGATGCGCTGGGTGAACACAAAGGCGATGGAGGTATCCGTTTTTAGTCGAAGGTGTTAGCCATTCAATCTCTTCATAAAAGGCGTCCATATGGGGAGATATTACAATCCCTCCGATCACCTCGCCCGATGCTTCAAGTACAAAAAGACTGTCAGCGCTGACGTCTTTAACAAACGTCTCAGCTGAAGGATATTTCTCATTCCACTGATAAATGCCTTGACTGATCATATGGCGCGCACAGGCTCTGCTGACATTCACAATAGGGGCTACATCTTTTTGTGTTGCTGCTCGGATCATAGGATAAAATTCAACTGTAAAAATCACAAAAGATTTTAGAATCTGTAATAATCCTTTTGAGAGAGCAATAATACCAATGCGGTCTTCTACGCAGCGGATTGTTTGATTAACTAGGAGTCAAATCGCCTTTTTACTATCTTGCGCCCTCTTTAGGGGGATTAGCTCAGTTGGCTAGAGCGCTTGCCTGGCAGGCAAGAGGTCACCGGTTCGAATCCGGTATTCTCCACACAATAAATCCCTTGATAAAACTTAAAAACCCCCGACTTCTTACGGGGGTTTATTATTTCAGATTTATCTTATTTGCAAGGTTTTTACAAGATACTAATGGTTTTTCATTGAGTGTTTTCTAAGTATTTAAAGAGCGACACATCCTCAGTAAAGATTATAATGTTGATCACTAGTAATGATTATTTCACCACACATACTTACCAAACTACCTCCCCATGGTATACTTTCACTTTCATCCTTGATGTCCCCATCTGAATCCAAATAAATCGCTCTTTATGGAATGAAAGCCAACGTACCTAAATCGGTTATGGCATTAGGCGGAAAATTCGCTTACCCTAATGACGCATCTGAGACTCCAGATACTCTTCAAACCGTATATGAATTTGATGGTTTTTCTATCCTTTGGGAACACGCCACAGGAATAGATGGAGGCAATTATGGCAGAGATCACGGGATAGCATTTATTGGCAACAATGGCACTTTGGTATTATATCGCAATGGTTGGGAGGTCTTATCCGAAAATGAATTTCAGGGAGGGGGCCTAGACGGCATACCAAAAATTGAGGCAGCTAAATATTATGCTGGAGAGGTTAGCGGATTAGATCTTCATACCAAAAATTTTATTGATGCTATGAAGAGCAGAAACTCCGGTATTTTGAAAGCACCAATTCAAGTCGGCTATAATGCGGCAAGAGTATCTCATATGGGAAATGTAGCCTATAAAACGGGTAATAGAATTTATTGGAATGACGCCAAAGGCGCCTTCGAAGAAGAGAAATCCAATTTTCTGTGTAGGGCCAATTACCACAATGGGTGGAAGTTGCCAGTAGTCTAATTCTAGAATGATAAAATTTTACAATGTTTTTTTATCTGCTTTATAGAATTAAGGCCAACATCTTTTTTTACAGTAGATTTTGTTAAATATTTAACAATCATTTGGTTGGGTCGCATAAAAGAGTAGTTTTACACCCTCAATGAACGCACTACAGCATTTATCGCTTCCGATTCGACGCTTACGTCGCCGCCCGTAAGGGTGTGTGCTGTTATTGGAAATAGGTGAGTCCATTTCCGCCTTCTGTTAGAGTTCATTCAATCAAGTTTTAATTTTCGAGTTTTACCTTTATGGAAATCTGTTTTGCAGATGAGTCGCATCATTGTTATGCGCAAGAAATCTGCGATACCATTCAAGACGCCGCGCAGAAACGTGGTACTGGAATCGCGCGACGTACCCCAGAGTATATTGCAACGCGCATGACTAACGGGAACGCGGTTATTGCCTTAGAAGGAGATCGATTTGCCGGCTTTTGCTACATTGAGCGTTGGGGAGATAAAGACTTTGTCGCGCACTCTGGACTCATTGTGCACGAAGACTTCAGAGGGCTTGGTTTGGCCAAGGCAATCAAGAAGAAAGTGTTAGAGCTTTCGATTCAAAAATATCCCAAGGCGAAGATTTTCGGAATTACCACGGGCTCGGCGGTGATGAAAATCAACTATCAGTTGGGCTATAAACCAGTGACGTTTAATGAGCTCACCAACGATCCTAAGTTTTGGGACGGATGCCAGACCTGTCTAAATTATGACGTATTAACTCGAACGGGCAGAAAGATGTGCCTTTGCACAGGGATGCTTTACGACAAACATTTAAAATCGACCGATCATGAAGAAGAATAAAATTGTAATCGCCTACAGTGGAGGCCTCGACACCTCTTATTGTGCGCACCTTATGGCTTCAAACCCCGAAAACGAGGTGCATGCGGTGACGGTAAACACGGGCGGATTCTCAGCTGAAGAGGTCGCCGATATTGAAGAAAAAGCCTTGGCGTATGGGGTTGACACCTACACCTGCCTGCAGGCCGAAGAAATATTATATCAAGACGTCATCCGTTATCTGATTTACGGAAATGTGCTTCGCAATAATACATATCCGCTTTCGGTTAGTGCAGAACGCGCAACACAGGCCATTGAGTTGGTCAAATTTGCACAATTGATTGGGGCTAACGCCATTGTGCACGGATCGACAGGTGCAGGAAACGATCAAGTGAGGTTCGATCTTATGTTCCAGGTGCTGGCTCCTGAAATTGAGATCATCACTCCGATCAGAGACCAAAAATTGGCCCGAGAAGAAGAAATCGAATACCTGAAGTCTCACGGGTACGCCTATTCATGGGAGAAAGCCAAGTACTCCATCAACAAAGGGTTGTGGGGAACCTCGGTAGGTGGCGCTGAGACGCTGACATCATCAAAAGGACTCCCCGAAGAGGCGTTTGTTTCTCAGCTAAGTCGGACCGACAGCCAAGATCTCAGCCTAAGCTTCGAAAAGGGAGAGCTTGTAGCCTTGAACGGAAAAAAAGGTTCAGCCGTGGCATTGATCAAAGAGCTTGAAGCGATCGCATCGGCCTACGCTATCGGAAGAGACATTCACGTCGGAGACACCATTTTAGGCATCAAAGGACGTGTTGGATTTGAGGCGCCCTCGGCACTCATCATTCTAAAGTCCCATGAACTTTTAGAGAAGCACACATTGACTAAGTGGCAGCAGTTTCACAAACAGCAACTCGCACAATGGTATGGGATGTTGCTGCACGAGGGGCAATTGCTCGATCCGTCGATGCGCAACATTGAGGCCTATCTACGCGACAGTCAAGAACAAGTGAGCGGAGAGGTGTATCTTAAGTTGCATCCGTACCGTTTTGAACTTCAGGGCATTGACTCTCCTTACGACCTCATGCAATCGAAGGTGGCTACCTACGGAGAGACCAATGCCGCCTGGGACGCTAACGATGCAAAAGGATTCATCAAACTGTACGGTATGGGAATCAAGCTTGCACAAAATGTAAAAAGAGATGATTAAAGTTGCCGTAATTGGAGCCTCTGGATATACCGGAGCAGAATTGCTTCGCCTATTGATTCACCATCCTGAGGTCGAGATACAATCTGCCTACAGCCGCACAAACAGTGGCAAAAAAATAGCCGCGGTTCACACCGATCTACTAGGGGATACTGACCTCGCATTCAGTAATACACTCCCATCAGATGCTGATCTCTGGTTTATGTGTTTACCACATGGTGAATCTGCCGACTTTCTTACCGCCAATCAGGCCAAGATTAAAAATACCCGAATTATTGACCTCAGCAATTCATTCAGACATATGAAGAGCGCTTCTCACGAGGGGAGAAACTTTGTTTTTGGACTTCCTGAGCTAAATGCCGCTGCCATTCAAAAGGCAGAGAACATTGCTAATCCGGGCTGTTTTGCAACAGCCATTACCTTAGCCTTGGCACCTTTGTATCACCAGGGAGTCATTACCGCTGAAAATGAAGTGCATGTGAATGCGACTACCGGAAGCACTGGCGCCGGCACCTCGCTGTCACCTACTTTACACTTCAGTTACAGAGCCAACAACCTTTCGTGGTACAAGCCCTTTGTTCATCAGCACCTGGCAGAGATATCTGAACAGCTGACGAAGACCCCAGGCGCGACACCTGAGATTCACTTTTTAGCTCAAAGAGGGGCCTTCACGCGAGGGATTTTTGCTACGGCTTACACCAAAACGCATCTCTCTTTAGAAGAAGCGAAGTCACTATATAATGCCTTTTATAAAGACGCTGCCTTCACGCACGTTAGTGATCAAGAAATTCACCTTAAATCGGTTGTTGGCACCAATAATTGCCAATTGCACCTACACAAACACAACGATGTGCTTCTAGTGACTTCAATTATAGACAATCTGCTTAAGGGGGCTTCAGGCCAGGCAGTCGAAAACATGAATCTCATGTACGATTTTAATCAAACCACAGCCCTCGGGCTCAAAGCAACCTATTACTAATGCAATCCATTTCAATCATAGGAGCCGGAAATTTGGGGCAGAGTATCGCCACAGGACTCCTTCAAAACGGACACCAACTTACCTTGTCTAGGCGCAAAATATCAGCGCTATCAGCTTGGGAGACACGAGAAAACGTAAAACTCACGACCTCAAACACCGAGGCCATTCAAGGAGCAGAAGTAATCATATTGGCTGTTCAACCACGCCATCTTCAAGCGGTGCTTCAAGAAATAGCTCCTCAATTGAATGCGAATCAAGTGGTGGTTTCAACCGCTGCAGGATACGGGATAGAGCGTCTTGAAGAGCTGTTGCCAAAAGGTCAGCCGCTGCTCCGTGCCATGCCAAACACTGCGGTTTCAGTGCAGGCTTCAATGACCACCTTGAGCGCCAACACCGCCGGACGCGATCACCTTGATGCCGTCAGCGACTTATTCGACTGTGTTGGACAAACTCTGGTCATTGACGAAGAACAAATGCAGGCAGCCACGGTGCTTTGTGCCAGTGGCATTGCGTTTTGGTTGAGACTGATCCGAGCCAACACTCAAGGAGGCGTTGAGATGGGATTCGAGTCTGACACCGCCTTGAAAATGGCAACCCAGACGGCTTATGGCGCTGCGCAACTCTTGTTGAGTTCAGGCCATCACCCTGAGGCTGAAATTGACCGTGTGACTACTCCAAAGGGATGTACGATCACGGGGCTCAACGTAATGGAACATCAAGGGATGAGTTCAGCATTCATCCAAGGGCTTTCTGCCTCTTTTGAAAAGATTAATGAATTGAAAAAGCAATAATATGAGCTTGTATCCGGTATATGCGCAGTACCCCATCAGTATCGTTGCTGCAAATGGAATAGAACTGACCGATGATAAAGGTCAAAAATACCTAGACTATTATGGCGGTCACGCGGTGATATCTGTGGGCCATGGCCATCCGCATTACAAGGCTGCTTTACACGAGCAGTTAGACAAAATCGGATTCTATTCCAATGTTATTCAAAGCCCACTGCAAGAACAGTTAAGCGAGCGTATTAACGCGAATCTAGAGGCTCCTTATCAGCTTTTTATGTGCAGTACGGGTGCGGAAGCCAATGAAAACGCATTGAAGGTAGCCTCGTTTAAGACGGGAAGAAAAAAGATCCTCGCCTTCACGCATAGTTTTCACGGGCGTACCTCTGCTGCCGTAGCGGCCACTGACAACCCTAAGATCTGGGCTCCAATCAACACAGGGCATGAGGTTGATTTTGTCGACTTTGAAGACTTCGAAAAAAGTGAGCGTCTACTCGCCACTTCTGAATACGCCGCTGTGATCATTGAAACGGTGCAAGGAGTAGGCGGATTAGATCAGCCAACGGTGGCGTTCACTTCTCACCTTCAGACCTTGTGCAAAAAGTATGGCACCATGCTCATTGCTGATGAGGTTCAATCGGGCTTTGGACGAACAGGGGCCTTTTTCTCCTACCAGCGTTTTGGACTGCGTCCTGACATCATCACTATGGCGAAGGGCATGGGTAACGGATTTCCGGTAGCGGGCATCATGGTGCATTCAGACATTGAGGCTGTGATGGGCGAGCTCGGCACCACCTTTGGAGGCAACTTCTTGGCCTGCCGTGCTGCACTCGCAGTGATCGATATTCTTGAAAACGAAAAACTCATTGAGCACGCTCTTTATCTTGAACAGGTTTTTAGAACCGCTGTCGAAGAGGCACAGCTCAAGGCGACCATCAAGGGAGCAGGATTGATGATCGGGCTAGACTATGGAGCGCCCACTGCGGAACTCAGAAAAAAACTGCTTTTCGAAGACCACCTCTTCGTGGGCTCATCGAGTAATCCTAATGTGGTCCGTATTCTTCCTGCCCTTAACATTGACGAACAGGCGATTAAACATTTAGTAGCCTGTCTAAAAAAACACAGCACATGAAGCACTTCATTTCGATCAAAGACTTAGCCGACCCCAAAAAGGCGGTGCAAACCGCCCTTGCACTGAAAAAGCAAGGCAGTAATCTTGACTGCTCGATGACAGCAGACAAAGTATTGTGTTTGCTTTTTTTCAACAACAGTCTTAGAACACGTTTGAGTACAGAGCGTGCAGCTATGTATCTCGGCATGAAGGTCATGGTGATGCAGATTTCTGACACAGGATGGGCTTTAGAGTTTGAAGACGGAGTGATCATGAACGCTGATAAGGCAGAGCATGTGAAGGAGGCTGCTGCGGTGGTTTCTCAGTATGCCGATGTGATCGGAATTAGAGCTTTTCCGACCCTTACCGATAAAGGGGCCGACCTTGAGGAGCGGGTATTACGGGCATTTTCACGCTACGCCACGGTGCCTGTGTTGAGTCTTGAGGGGGCTACAGAACATCCGCTTCAGGCCTTGGCAGACGCCATGACCATTGAAGAACATCGCACGGTAAGCCGCCCAAAGGTTGTGCTGAGCTGGGCTCCGCATGTGCGCACGCTTCCGCATGCCGTGGCCAACTCATTCGTCCTCATGATGCAGCGCCAGGAGGTAGATTTAGTGTTGACCTATCCTAAAGAATATGCACTAGATCCTGAGGTGGTTGGTAACTCCAAGGTGACCCACCAGCAAGAAGAAGCATTCGAGGGCGCCGATTTCGTTTATGTCAAAAACTGGAGCAGCTTCGACCCTTACGGTCAAACTCCCAAGGTCTCAGATGACTTTACCATCACGGCCGCCAAGTTGCAAGCGGCTAAGTTTATGCACTGTTTGCCAATCCGTCGCAATGTAGTGGCCGAAGATGCAGTGCTTGACGGCCCCAACTCGCTGGTCATTCAACAAGCCAACAATAGAACATATTCAGCACTATGGGCCATTCGTGAACTCTTAACCGCTACGAAGTAATGAAGAAGATTACAGTACTTAAAATTGGAGGAGAGGTGTTGCAAGACGCCGAAAAATTGAGCCAGACTTTGTCTGAGTTTAATCGAATCACAGGGCCTAAAATTTTAGTGCATGGCGGAGGTCGTGAAGTAAATGACCTCAGCCTAAAAATGGGGGTAGAACCTCAAATTGTTGAAGGTAGACGCATTACAGACAGCTTTCAGCTTGAGCTGGCAGTCATGCTTTATGCCGGAAAAATCAACACCCAGCTAGTGGCGCAGTTGAGCGCCTTGGGGACAACGGCCATTGGAATTAGCGGAGCAGACATGAATGTCATCGATTGTGAAAAGCGCCCGGTAACCACAATAGATTACGGTTTTGTCGGAGACGTAAAACAGGTTAACGCTGATGCCCTAATGCAGCTGCTGAATCAAGGTGTGTGCCCCGTTGTTTGTTCGGTAACGAACGATAAATCAGGTCAGCTACTCAATACCAATGCAGATACCATTGCCACAGAAATTGCAAAGGCCTTAAGTCAAGAACATCAGGTACAGCTCGATTTATTAATGGGGCCGTTAGGGATTATGACCGATCTCAATGCCCCTCATACCCTTATCGATAAATTAGGCTACTCACGCTACGAGCAACTGCGTGCTGACGGAACACTGTCTGCCGGTATACTCCCTAAGTTGCAAAATGCCTATGAGGCGTTGAATGCCGGAGTGTATAGAGTAAGAATCGGAAACATCCATTTATTAACCGAAGAAAAAGGAACTGAGGTATGTCTATAAAACAACGAAGCCAAGAGGCTATTGATCTGCTTTGCGATCTCATACGAACGCCTTCTTTTTCTTCTGAAGAAGATCAAACAGCTGCTCTGATTGACCAGTGGCTGAAGGCAAAAGGGGTGCGCACGAAGCATTTTCAAAATAATGTCTACGCGGTAAACCTGCACGAAGATCCGTCAAAACCCTATTTGCTACTCAACTCACATCACGATACGGTTCGTCCGAACAAGGCCTACACTCGAGACCCCTTTGAGGCTTCTATTGAAGACGGAAAACTCTTCGGTCTAGGCAGCAATGACGCTGGAGGCCCATTAGTTTCGTTGCTGAGTACTTTCGTTCATTTCTACGCCCAAGAAGACCTGCCTTACAATATTTTAATGGCAGCTTCTGCCGAAGAAGAAACGGCCGGACCACTCAGTCTTAGCGGATTGTTACCAAAGCTTCCGACTATTGACCTCGCTGTTGTAGGGGAACCTACCCTACTTGATATGGCGGTTGCAGAGAAAGGACTGCTCGTTTACGATGCAGTGGTGAAAGGAACCCCTTCTCATGCAGCCCACCCTAACGACGACAATGCTATTTTAAATACCGTTGAGGTTTTAGAGTGGTTTAAAAACGTCCAATTTGAAAAAGTCTCTGAGACGCTTGGCGCGGTTAAAACCACCGTTACGCAGATTAATGCGGGCAAACAGCACAATGTGGTGCCTTCTCAGGTAGATTTGGTGGTTGACGTGCGGGTGACGGATGCCTACAAGAACGAAGAGATCGACGCTTTTTTCTTGGCGAAGGCCCCGTGTGAAATGAAGGCCCGCTCTTTGCGCTTGCGCTCTTCGGGAATACCTTTGGAGCATGATCTGGTAAAGGCCGGACAATCCATGGGCATGAAAACCTACGGGTCTCCTACGCTATCTGACCAGGCCGCCTTGACGTGCCCCTCTATAAAACTGGGCCCTGGAGACAGCCTGCGCTCTCACTCGGCAGACGAATTCATTTTTGTTCACGAAATTGACGACGCTATCGACACCTATATCGAGCTGTTAGATAGATTCTTTAACGCTAATAAAACACAAAACTCATGAAGCTTTGGGAGAAAGGAATTGCCACTTCAAAGACGGTAGAGGCTTTTACAGTTGCAGATGACAGAACCTATGATGTGGCTTTAGCGCCTTATGATGTGCAAGCCTCGATGGCACACGCTAAAATGCTAGGGGCTCAAGGAATCATTGCTTCAGAAGAAGCAGACGTGCTCGTTAAGACCCTAGAGGCCTATGGCGATGAGGTCACCCGCGACGGATTTGTGATCGAAGAAGAATACGAAGACATCCACTCTAAAATTGAGGCCCACCTCATTGAGAAATTAGGGGACGTTGGTAAGAAAATTCATACGGCCCGTTCGCGCAATGATCAGGTACTTGTGGCCCTTCAACTCTACAGCGTTGATCAACTTGAAAACATAGCGGTGAAAACGCACGCCTTCGCACAGATTCTATTAGTTCTCGCAGAACAAAACAAAGAGGCCTTTATGCCCGGGTACACGCATATGCAGGTCGCGATGCCTTCTTCGTTCGGGCTGTGGTTTTCTGCCTATGCTGAAACCTTAGCAGACGATATTGTTGGATTAAAGACTGCTCAACATTTAGCCAATCAGAATCCGTTAGGTTCTGCCGCCGGATACGGGTCTAGTTTTGATATTGACCGCGATGCGGTTACTCGCGAATTGAATTTTGGCGCCACTAAGGTCAATGCCATTGCCGCTCAGATGATGCGCGGACGAAATGAACGACGCGTAGTCGGGGCCTTAGGAGAATTGGCGGTTACACTGTCGAAACTGGCCGGAGATATTTGCATGTATATGGGGCAAGATTTCGGCTTTTTTAGCTTTCCGGATCACATTACCACAGGGAGCAGTATCATGCCGCACAAAAAGAATCCAGACGTTTTTGAATTGTTGAGAGCCAACGCCAACAGCTTTCAAGCGTCTCATCTTGAATTGAGCATGATTTTGACGAACCTTTCAACAGGCTATCATCGCGATCTTCAGCTCACCAAACCACTTTTGATGGACGGTTTTGCCAAGATGAATGAACTGCTTGACGTTTTTATTCAGGTGCTTCCTGAGATCAAAGTCAACGACAGTTTGGCCGATCTCGAGAAATACGATTACCTCTACAGCGTTGATACGCTAAACCAATGGGTGAGTGATGGCATGCCCTTTAGAGAGGCCTATCGTAAAATGGCAGAGGATATTGCCAATGGAGTCTATAGCCCCAACAAGAATGTCACGCATAAGCATTTAGGATCTAAAGGCAATCTTGACTTAGATCGAATCGGGGCAAAACTTGATGCAGCTTTAAAGACCGGAAGGTTGACCTAGTGGACTGATGGTATTTCGAAGGGGTCTTTTGAGCACATGGCTTCAATTTGAGCATGTACTAGGTGAAGACACTCCTTTAAAGCTGAGGGCTCAGCCCTAAACCTCTCTTTTTGTTGAGTCAGATAATAATGCCCTCGATGTTTTGTTGAAAAGACTGAAGCCTGAACGGCGCTACGGTTAAAATATGAGGTGAACGCCTCATACTCTCCTAAAAGCAGTGTATAAAACAACAGCTGAAACACTTTTTCTTTGGCAGGCAAAAGGCTCTCGTCTATGGACTCGAATTTCACGTCTGATGCTTTTACCGCCCCTGTTTTATAGTCTGTGATGCGCAGTATACCGTCGATTTCGTCGATTCTGTCGATCTTACCTTTAAGGCGTATGGGCTCTTCTGTGGCTAGTCCCTTAATCGGGAGCTTTAGTGTTGTGTAATAGGTGTCCTCAAGACTTAACAATCGAATGCTATGCCCTTTTTGAACTTCTGTAAGGTCTGAGGCTACCACAGAAAGCACATAAGCCTTCACCACATCATAGATGAGAATGGATCGACCGTCTTCTGCCTGATTCGACAATTCGTTTTTGGTATAGGCATGCGCAATGGATTGATCTGCCTCAAGCACGAGTTGCTTTAAGGCCTCTTGACTTAATGTGGTGCCTAAGAGAGGAGTGTAGAGCTGGTCAAGTGCGTCATGGATGAGGGTTCCCAAAAGGTTCGCGGGCATTTGAGGCCCTATTTCTTCGGTTTGTCGTATTCCAAGGAGGTAGCTGCTGTAAAATTGGTCTTGATAATGTAAAAAGCTGAGAAGACTTGAGGCAGAGACGCCGTTACTCAGATGCGCCTTTAATGCTTGAAAGTAGGCATCAGATTTAGGGATGCTATTTACAACTTTTGACGAGGTTGATTTAACATCAAAATATACCGATCGGTATATTATTTGAGAAGCCAATCGGGGTTCAAGCTCGAGTTGGTAGATAAATCGACTCTTCTCTTTTGCGTCAAAGGCCCCCATCTGACTGTTGTAGAAAAGATGAACCTCAGAAGCACCTTTAATAAGCCTGTAGAAATAATAGGTATAAATGGCATCTTTCTCTTTGTAAGTCGGAATATCGTAGGCCTTTCTCAAATCGTAAGGCAGCAGAGAGCCATATGAACGGCCTTTTGGTAGAACCTTTTCATTTACTGAGAGAACAATCACCGTCTCAAAGTCGAGGTTTCTTGTCTCTAGAATCCCCATAAGCTGTAGCCCCTTTTCGGGATCCCCTTTGTAATTTATTTTCTGGGCACCCAGTAATTCATTAAAAACCACCTCTATGGGTTCAACCACAGAAGCAGAAGCTGCATGTTCTATTATAAGTGCCTTATTCCCTTCTAAAGAAGCCGTTAGTACTTCTGCAGTTTTGGTGGGTATAGCGTTAATGAGTGAGAGTAGTCGCTGAAATTCTTCTTCAATAGAGCCCGAAGGCGAAAAGCAGTCCACAGAATGAAGCAGACTCCTTTTAACATGAATGCGCTTGGGCAATTTGAAGTTATGATCGTCGAAGTACGAAGACGGAAGAAAAGGATGCTCAATGAATCCTCTCAAAGCATTGCTATTGACAACTTCTCCCTCTTCCTGGATGGCATTCCGCATAGTGAGATAACTTCTGATGAGCCCGGCGGTAGGGGTATTGGCCAACGCGTTCCCCATGGTAATGTTTAAACTCCCCTGGGTGGCGTCAAGGGTAAGGGTCTGGAGTACCGCTTCGAGAAGATCCTCATCGGCCAGCACCACGACGGTGTCTTCGAGACTTTTCTTTCGGCTAAGAAGCTCATTTAGTGCATGACATTGAGCTAATGCGCCCGGCGCATCTACGATTTCAATAGTTCTGTCTTTGCGGAACAATCCGGCATTCTCTTTAAAAACCGAGAAGGGGCGCTGCTCTTCTAGAAAAGTCCATTCTGAGCGGTAGCGTCTAATGAATAAGGCGGCTTCGTGTTGTGCATCTTGAAGCAGGTTCCAATCGATATCCCAAAATATTTTCGACCCGCTCACCTCTTTCAGTAATGTGTGAACAATCTCTTGCTCTGCCTTTGAGAAGGCGTTAAATCCTATGAACACTAAGGGTGTGGTTTGAGTAACACAAAAAGACCTTACGCGTTCAAAGGCGCGCCTGTATAAAAGACCTTGATGAGCCCTTTTCAAGCTATCGCAGCGCGCTACATAGTCTTTATAAACTTTTGAGATACGACGGATGCGCGACAAATGTGATTGCATGAGCTCCGTTTGTTCTTCAGGAGCGAAGGTGGTATCTAGAGTTACCAGTTGCTCTAGGTCTTTAAAAAGTTGTCTTGGGTTACAAAGGCCCTGGTCAATTTCATTGAAGTCTTGCAATAGAAGCTTACCCAAATTTTGAAAGGCTTTGAGCCCTATCCTTTCGGAAGGGGCTATACCAGAATGATAGACTTCGTATAACTCAAAGAGTTGATCGGTTGTGGATAAGAGGGTGTAACCCGAAATATCAACCAACAATTCATCGATAGTTAGACATTCGGGCGCCCAAATGGGAGCTTCGTTTTTTTCTGCTAGGGAGGTGTAGACGGCCGCGACACTTCTTCGGTTAGGAACGACATAGGTGAAGGCCTCTAAAGGGTTATGCTTCTCTAGCTGTTCTAGGGTATGGTGTATGAAAGACTTCATTGTTCGCGTTCTTTAGGAAGAAGATGAATTTCTACGCGACGATGAGGATGAGGCTCAACCCCTTCTAGGGAAGGGTCTTCGGGCAATTCTCCGCGACCTTCATATTGGAGGCGTTCAGCATCGATTCCTCTAGAAACCAGGTAATCGAAAAAGGCCTTTGCTCGCTCTTCTGAGAGTCTTTGATTGAGTTCGGTCGGGCCTGAGGCGTCTGTAAATCCTAAGATGAGGTAGCGATCACGTAGATTCGTACGCATTGTTCGAACTACGGCCTCGAGTTGCCGATCTACTCGTGTTTTAAAGTCTCCGTCACCTCTCGAAAACGGAAGGCTCTTGGCACGTTCATTGAGGTCAATCACGAGTTCTCCTACCAAGGCTTCTGGGCAGCCCTTTTTGGCGATGCTACCAGCTGTATCTGGGCATTGATCAAGCTCGTCCGGAACCTGATCACCGTCACTGTCGCTCATTGGGCATCCGTCTGAGGCAACTGAACCAAAAAGATCGGGGCATTGATCATCAATATCTACAACACCATCCTTGTCACGATCAGGACAACCCCTATTCGCTCCGAACCCAAAGTCGTCAGGACAACGATCGATTTCATCAGAGACTCCATCACGGTCGCGATCGGCATAGGGAGCTACAGGTATAGTTTCTTTTCCTTTGGCAGGCCCCAAAGCGTAGCCTATTCCCAAACTGGTACTGATAAAGTCAAAGAAGTTTTGGTTCAATCCGCTGTTAAAGGCAGAGGATAGTTGTAGCGTAAAGGACTTCGATAACCTAAGCTGTGCATGGGCTCCGATGGAGGCTAGGGTGGATGAGTTTTGTTCAATTCCCGACAAGCCGGCACCCAGCAGTGCATTCACTTGCAAAGGTCCAGCGTTTAGAAAGGGTTTAGTATAGCGCAGTTGAATTAAAGAGAGGCCGACTGGGGCAATAAGTTGAGTGCCGTATTTAGTAAGGCGCGAATAGGCCAACCGGACTGCGATTGACGCACTTTTCTTATCGGCTGTATTGAGTTGCTTTGAAAACTGCAGGTAAAGAGGGGCAGCCGTATTCCATTGTTCGATAGCAAATAGGCCTTCGTACGCCCTTCCTGAGACGAGGGCTCCTTCAGTCTCTGCCTCTACTCTAAAAGATGAGCTTTGTCCGCCTTGACCTGCGGCAAAGGCATCTACAAAGAATCCACCTAACTCAATAGTTGTATTCGAGCGCTGGTTTTGTCCGTTGGCAATAGGAGCGCCAAACACCCCAATGAATAAAGCCAACGTATAAATGCGCAAGGTGCGCCAATAAAAGCTCGACGTCTTGTAGGTCACATGATAGGATTAAATAACATTCAATTCTTTTCCGACCGCAATAAAGGCCTCAATGGCCTTATCGAGATGGGCTCTTGTGTGAGCAGCCGACAACTGCACGCGAATACGGGCCTTGCCTTTTGGCACCACCGGAAAGAAAAAGCCAATTACATAAATACCTTGTTCTAAAAGCTTCTCTGCCATTTGCTGCGCTAGCTTCGCGTCGTAAAGCATTACAGGAACGATGGCCGAGTCTCCGTCGACAATATCAAACTTGGCCTCTTTCATGCGTTTTTTGAAATAAGCGGTATTCTCTTTGAGCTGCTGAACTAGGCTGTTATCACGCTTGAGCAGTTCGAATACCTTAAGAGATGCCCCGATGATATTTGGCGCAAGAGAATTCGAAAATAAATAAGGTCTAGAACGCTGTCTTAACAGTGCAATAATCTCTTTTTTTCCGGTGGTGTATCCGCCCATGGCACCGCCTAATGCTTTACCCAGTGTTCCGGTAATAATATCTATTCTGCCTAAGACTTCTTTGTCTTCAAGTGTTCCAATTCCTGTTTCACCGATGAAACCTGCCGCATGGCATTCGTCAATGGCAACAAGGGCTTCATAGCTTTCGGCAAGGTCACAAACCTGGTTTAGGGGAGCAACCAGACCGTCCATAGAGAAAACCCCATCGGTTACAATCATAATGGTCTGGGAACCATCTTGGCGTGCCTGTTTGAGTTGAGTCTCAAGGTCTTCCATGTTTCCGTTCTCGTAGCGGTAACGTTTTGCCTTGCACAGGCGAACCCCATCGATTATTGAGGCGTGGTTAAGGCTGTCTGAAACAATGGCGTCTTCAGGGCCCAAAAGTGGTTCAAAAAGACCCCCATTGGCGTCAAAAGCCGCAGCGTACAAGATGGTGTCTTCTGTACCGTAAAAATGGGCGATCTCTGCCTCTAACTTTTTGTGGATGTCTTGAGTACCGCAAATAAAACGCACTGACGACATACCGAATCCATGTGAGTCTAGCGTGTCTTTCGCTGCTTGAATCACTTCAGGATGCGAAGAGAGACCTAGGTAATTATTGGCACAGAAATTCAGGACTTCTTGTCCTGAATCTAGAATAATTTCTGCTCCTTGCTTTGAAGTAATGACGCGTTCTGTCTTGAATAACCCCTGATCTTTTAATTCGTCAAGAGTGTCTTGCAATTGCTTTTGGAATGCTTTTGGATACATAGATTGAAAAGTTAAATGGAGTGAACCTCAAGTCCTTTTTCGTTTACACTAAGATAAAGAATGAAGCGCTGTTTTACGCTGCAGTGACCCGATGGATCGAGCCGATTGATTAGGTCACTGTACTGATTGACTTGCTCTAAATGCTTGGGTGATGGAAGGCCCGTTTTGTATTCAATAAGCGTGTAGTCGTTTTCGATCTTCACTAGCCGATCTGGAATCGCGATGCTACCAGACGGATCGAGAAGTTTTGCTTCGTTTTTGGCCCAGACCTCCTTTTTGTAATAGGTATTAAGTTCAGTATGCGTCAATATTTCATTAGCCCATATTTCGCATTGCTTGAGCTGTTCTATATTGGCTTTGTCTTTTAGCGAATCCATAGCACCTTCTAAAGATTCTATATTATTGATATGACTCATGAACTCATGAAATAAAGTGCCCAAGAGTTGCGCTTCTTGAAGTACAGGTTCTGGGTACGATAATTCGAACGAGAGGGGTTCGGTGGTTGTTACGAACTGAATCTGGTTTTCTGTCTCAAGTGGCTCGCCTAGCCCTTGGGCTTTTAAAAGCCCAATATCTGCCACATTGCCGTTAAAATGATCAGCATAATGAGACGCTAAACAGCTGTTTAACAATGCCGGATAGTGTATGCCTTCTTTGCTTGATGAGGGCGTTTCAGTGTAGATAAAAAGTGCTTGTTTGGCACGCGTACAGGCGACGTAAAATTGGTTGAGATGGTCGAGCTCTGTTCTCATTCGTTCGTTCTCATAAATCGCCTCTGATGTAGCGTGACCCTTTACGGTTTTAGATGACAGAGGTAGCAGCATGTGTCGGATCGGGAGCAGGTCTGACACCTCGAGCCAATCTTTTTCGGCATTCAATGAACGAGAACGTTCTACGGCAAAAGGGTAAAACACCACTTCGAATTCTAGCCCTTTTGATTTGTGAACGGTGGTGATCCGAATAGCCTCGGTGTTTTCTGGCAAGGGCAAAAAAAGCGCCTCTTGACTGTCGTAATAATTAAGAAATTCGTGAATCCCTTCTCCTCTCTGTTGTTGTCTTTCATAAACAAGCTCAAGTAAATAATTGCAAAAGGCTGCATCGGTTTGACCGGCTTGAGCGGCTGATCCCTCAACAGTACTGAAGGGCAAATTATCGATCACCGCCTTCACAAACACATAGGGATTCTTTTTGATGAGTTCTTCAAGGGCGATTTCGTGTGTACTCAAATACTGCTCAAAACTATATATTCGTCGTTTGCCTTGATCGCTGAGGGCCTTTTGTACACGCTCGAACCGTTCTGGGTGGTGGCATTCAATGCCGTCTACGACCTCAAAAGCATATAATGCGTTAGAAGGTTCAAGGGTATAGCGCATGAGTGCTATAACGACTTTGATGCGCTCGTTGAGTTTAAGGTCAAGGGCCTCTGATGAGATGACCTCAAAGCCTTTATCCATCAGGTGGTGGGCCACCATTGAGGCTTCAGCATTTTTGGAAACTAAAACAGCCATATCCTTGAGCATGTATCCGGCTGTAATGCATCGCTTTATATCTTCTCGAAGCGCTTTTAATTGAAGGTCGACCTTAGCCTCCTCGCTGCGGTCTATAAGGCGTACACCCACAAAGCCCTCTTCTTGTGAGCGGTGATGAGGGATGCATTGGCGGCTTGTATTTTGGTAAAGGTCTTGATAATAGCTATTGGTTAGCGCTTGTGCTCCAAGAGAAAAGAGCTGATTGTTGAAGTTTATGAGGGTTGAGGCGCTTCTGTAGTTCGTGTCAAGATTGGCTGCGGTAGCAGACTTTGAGAAGTCGTTTGCCCCATGGGCGTACAGTCGAATGAACTGTTCGACATCTCCGCCTCTCCAGCGGTAGATAGACTGCTTTGCGTCTCCTACAATAAAGGCTAAGCCTTCGTCAATGGATTCTGATGAGGCTACTATAGAAGCCAATAAGGGCTTTAGGTTATTCCATTGAAATACCGATGTGTCTTGAAATTCATCAATAAAAAAGTATCGGTATTTTGAGCCGATACGCTCATAGATGTAGGGAGCGGGCTGATCTGAAATGGCCGCACTGATAAGTGCATTGAATTCGGCTATAGGTAGTACCTCTCTTCTTTTTAATACCGACTGGTATAATTCGAATATTCGGCCCATAAGCGCAAAGCTTCCGATTTGTTTTGAAATCGATTGAATACGACTTCTCTCATCAAGGGCTCCTACTAAATCTGGATAGGTCTTCTGGATGTTTTCTTGAAGTGCTGCTGAGAGTTCTTTGTCCTTTTTGAAATAAGCAGCCTCTTTAAGTTGCTTAAGTACGGTTTCACCCATCAATTTGGGTTCATCAAGCCTTCCTTCAGCCATAGCCGAAAGATGGTCTAGAATATTCACCTTGAAGACTTCGTTGCCCCCGGCCGCTTTGATTTCATTTAGCAGTAATGAGGCGTTCTGTTCAACCTCTTTTTCTTTTTGCCGGCATTTCTCATTAAGAAGTTTCTGTATGTCGAGCACGCTCTCAAGGTCGATGGCGTTTTCTTCAAAACGTATTCTTGATGCCTCGTTGAGCAGCTCTTTGCTAAAATCTAACAGAGATCTTACTATGTCAAACGACTTTTCTTGATCTATGAGGGAGAGGGTCATGGTTCGCAGCAGCTCTTCAAGTTGAGGATTATCTTGAAGTTCATCGATTAATTCTTCAATGGCCTCTCTCAAGTAATTCATGGGCTCTAGCGTGACCTCAAACCCTGGATTGAGCGCTAGATCTAAGGCAAAGCTTCTGATTAGCTTATGGGTAAATGCGTCTATAGTGGTCAGTTCAAATCCTGCGTAATTGTGCAAGATCTCCATTAAAAGGGTCTTAGATCTTTTTTGAATAGAGGTTCTCGAAAGCCCGAGGCTATATGAGAGCTCTTTAAGCATAGATTCTTTTGAGGCAGACAATCCTTCTTTCGCATAGGCAAAATAATGTAAGCTAGAGAGTACGCGCTCTTTCATTTCAGCTGCTGCCTTATTCGTAAAGGTGAGGGCTAAGATGTGCTGAAAATTCCGAGTATCTGAAGAGCGAAGTAGTAGCCCCAAATAGGTTTTAGCCAGGGTGTAGGTCTTACCAGAACCCGCAGCAGCACTATAAATTTGAAAGGGAGCCTCTATAAACATCTACTGTATGCAAAGTACACACTTTAGCCTTATTTTTGTAGAACTACTCATCTTAAAAACAGATACCTATGTCATTTGAATTACCCAATTTACCTTATGCACACGATGCACTTGAGCCGCATATCGATGCGCGCACGATGGAAATTCACCACGGAAAACACCATGCAGGGTACACGGCGAAGTTAAATGCCGCTGTAGAAGGCACTGCAAATGAGGGTAAGTCCATTACCGATATTCTAAAAGGCTTAGACATGGGCAATGGAGCCCTTCGTAACAATGGAGGAGGTTATTACAACCACAATTTGTTCTGGGAGGTTATGAGTCCTAACGGTGGTGGAGCTCCTAGTGGAGATCTTGCCTCTGCTATTGACAAGGCATACGGTTCATTTAAGGGCTTCAAAGACGCTTTTAGCAACGCTGCTGCAACCCAATTTGGCTCAGGATGGGCTTGGTTGTGTGTACACAAAGGAGGAGCTGTTGAAGTATGCTCAACTCCGAACCAAGACAATCCACTTATGCCAGGGGTAAGCTGTGAAGGAACTCCGATCTTAGGATTAGATGTTTGGGAGCACGCTTATTACCTAAACTACCAAAATAGACGCCCTGATTACATCAATGCGTTCTTTAATGTGATCAACTGGGATAAAGTAAGCGAGCTTTACGCTGCTGGAAAATAATTTCTAGCCTTAAGGCTTAGTACGCTCGAGAGCGTTTCCCTTCAAAGAAATTCATAAATGCACGGTTGACTACCTTGCTCCCTCCTGGAGTAGGGTAGTTCCCTGTGAAATACCAATCTCCTTTGTTTTCAGGACAAGCCTTGTGAAGGTCTTCAATGGTCTGAAATAGAATTTTAACTGGAGCTTTCATTTCGCTAGGACGAAGGAGTTCTGCAATTTTCTGATCGAGTTCTTCAGAGGTGAACGGAGCATATACTTCTTTCACATGATTCACCACTTCGCTTGCCTCTTTCTCTAGACTCGCGACACACTTCGCGTAAATTTCTTTGAGTTGCCCCTCAGTATTGCGCTCTTTATGTAAGGCTATTGCCGCTCTAAAGGCAATAAAGTCTTCTAGGCGCGCCATGTCGATCCCGTAACAATCTGGATAGCGGATTTGAGGCGCAGACGACACCACTACAATCTGTTTTGGATCGAGACGGTCTAGCATCCTTAAGATTGACTTTTTTAGGGTAGTTCCGCGTACGATGCTGTCGTCTATGATGACCAGATTGTCGGTGGGGTTTACCGAGCCATAGGTGATATCGTATACGTGAGCGACCAAATCGTCACGACTACTGTCTTGGGTAATAAAGGTTCTCAGTTTAGCATCCTTGATGGCCACTTTTTCAATCCGCGGACGGACCATAAGTAAGTCATCAAGCTCTTCTTCAGACATGCTACTGCCTTTCTCTAAAATTTGAGCCTTTTTGAATTTGTTGAGGCGTGTTTGTGCCTCAGAAATCAGCCCTAAGAAAGAGGTTTCTGCTGTGTTTGGGATGTAGGAGAATACGGTGTTGAACAGATCACCATCAATGGCGTCGCTCACACGATTGAACACATGGCGACCAAGAGCCTTACGCTCTTTATAGATGTCTTCATCGCTGCCTCTTGAAAAATAAATGCGCTCAAACGAGCATGCTTTTTTCTCTAAGGCTTCTAATACTTGTTCTAGCCGCACCTCTCCTGATTTCTTAACAATGAGTGCCTGACCCGGATTGATTTCGCGAATCTCGTCTTTCTTCACATTAAAGACCGTTTGAATCGCCGGACGTTCTGAGGCCACGACTACAATCTCATCGTCTTGGTAGAAATAGGCCGGACGTATTCCGGCAGGATCTCTCAAGACAAAGGAGTCTCCATGCCCAATGAGGCCGGCCATGGCGTATCCGCCGTCCCAATTTTTGGCAGCCTTTCTCAAAACGCGCGCGACATCTAAGCGCTCAGCAATAATGGCCGAGGCTTGTCTTTTGTCGAAGCCTTCACGCTTGGCGTCTTTGTACAGCTTGGCCACAGCGTCGTCTAAGAAGTGTCCTATACGCTCCATTACCGTCACCGTGTCTGCCATTGCCTTTGGATGCTGACCGATGCGTACGAGTTCATCAAACATCTCTTTTACATTGGTCATGTTGAAGTTTCCGGCGATGATAAGGTTACGATGCATCCAGTTGTTCTGGCGTAAAAACGGATGGACGCTTTCAATGCTGTTTTGTCCGAAAGTACCATAGCGGACATGTCCGAGCATGAGCTCACCAAGATAAGGGACGTTTTCTTTTAAGAAATCGAGATCATCAACGTGTTCAGGATGGGCATCTATTACTCCTTGAATGCGCTTGTTGATCTGGTCAAAGATGTCTTGAATGGGTTGTTTTTCGGCCGATCTGACACGAGCGATATAGCGTTCGCCAGGCTCCATATCGAATTTGATGGTAGCAATACCAGCCCCGTCTTGGCCTCGATTATGTTG
The DNA here is from genome assembly GCA_038134285.1 of Flavobacteriaceae bacterium. Lineage (GTDB taxonomy): Bacteria > Bacteroidota > Bacteroidia > Flavobacteriales > Flavobacteriaceae > UBA3478. Next base: position 18,352 of record JAYPUW010000008.1, on the reverse strand, counting down.
CTTCTCCATCATGAGGTACATCTTATTTACCGCATAGAAGGCAGACCCGTATTTTTCTTTATAATACTCGAGTGGTTTGAGCAGTCGAATAAGAGCTATTCCGCATTCGTGTTTGATCGCATCACTCATGAGATGGTGGTTTTAATCGAGTTGGATGACACATTGGGTGAGCGTTCTGAATACCTCTAATCGCGTGGTGATTTCATCACGTGTTAGAGTTTCCATTCGCCCCGTTCCTAATCCTTCGACACAGAACGATGCAAGATTGGCGCCATGTATGAGGGCACTCTTTAGTCTATCGAATGAGATCTGTCGAGATTCGGCGAGATAAGCCGAAAGCCCTCCTGCAAAAGTGTCACCCGCCCCTGTAGGGTCGTATACTTCTTCTAAGGGCAAAGCTGGAGCAAAAAAGACGTGATCATCGTGGAACAGCAGCGCTCCGTGCTCTCCTTTTTTAATCACTAAATATTTTGGGCCTTTGGTCAGGATTTTTTTCGCTGCTTTCACCAAAGAGTATTCTCCTGATAACAGACGCGCCTCTTCGTCATTGATTGCAAGCACATCGATGCGCTCTAGAACCTCATCTAACTGGTTTGGGGTATGCTCCATCCAGTAGTTCATTGTATCTAGAATCACCAAGTTTGGGCGCTTTTCCATCTGATCCAAAACACTCATCTGTACTGAGGGGTGCAGATTTCCGAGTAATAATACCTCGGCATCTTTAAAGTGATCTGGAACTTTCGGATTGAAATCTGCTAGCGTATTGAGTTCAGTTACAAGAGTGTCACGGCTATTCATGTCGGTGTGATACTTACCCGACCAAAAGAAGGTTTTGCCTTCTGGAATTTGCTCAACACCTTCTAGATTGATGTTCCTGCTTCTCAAGAGGTTTAGATGTTTTTCTTCAAAGTCACCACCAATCACCGACACAATTCCCACCTCAATATTAAAATGAATAGCAGCAAGTGCGATGTACGAGACAGACCCCCCAAGGGTTTTTTCAGTGCGATCGAAGGGAGTTTCAATAGCGTCGTATGCTAAAGTACCAACCGCCAATAATTTTGACATGAGCTAGATTTGACTACTTGTGCAAATATAAAAGGTTTATTCGTTGTCAGAACCTTCATTAAAACCAGAATCTTCCTTTAAATTCGCTTGCTTTGATGCTGCTACCGCTAGTGCATCGCAACGCTCGTTTTGCGGGTGATTGTTGTGTCCTTTGATCCATGTAAAGTGCACTTGATGCTTTCTAAATTCGACAAGAAATTGTGTCCAGAGGTCAGCATTCTTTCGATTTCTAAATTTTTTCTGTTCCCATCCAAAGACCCATTTTTTTTCTACCGCATCTGCGACGTATTTCGAATCGGTATAAACGGTGACTTGCATACCATCTGACCGTAGTTTTCTGAGACCCTCGATAACAGCTAATAGCTCCATACGATTATTTGTGGTGTGTTTAAAGCCTTCTGCAAACTCTTTGCGGTAGTGTTTTTCGGGCGATTCGAGTACGATACCATATCCGCCTGGGCCTGGGTTTCCGCGGGCCGCTCCGTCGGTGTACAGATTAATCTGCATGAGTGAGTAACTTTTCGATTATCTTCGGGTAATACTCGTGTTCTAGGCCATGAATTTTTTCGGCCAGTGATGACGGGGTGTCTTGTGGACTGACTTCAAGAGCGTATTGTGCGATGATGGCGCCTTCGTCATAGTGTTCATTCACATAATGTATGGTGATGCCGCTTTCTTTTTCGCCTGCCGCAATAACGGCTTCATGTACGTGAGCCCCATACATCCCTTTGCCTCCATATTTGGGGAGTAAGGCCGGATGAATGTTGATGATGCGCTTCTGAAAGGCTGTTATCCACGGTTCAGGGATCTTAAGGAGATAGCCTGCTAGAACGATTAGGTCGGGGTGGAGCTGTTCAAGCATATTTAAAAAAGACTTGCTTTTTAGAGCTTCTTTTGAGAGATATGCGGCGCTAACCTTGAGTTTTTTGCACCGTTCTAAAACTCCTGCCTCTTTTTTGTTGGTAAAAACAAAGGCGATTTCAACCTCGCTATGGGATTGAAAATAACGAACGATATTTTCGACGTTAGTTCCTGAACCTGAGGCAAAAAGCACTATTTTAGACATAGAGAGTAAAGTCGTTATGCTGTAAAGCGAAGGTAAGAGAATCCGCCTTAAATCCTTAACCTTCTTTGTTTAGCAAAGTTTTATACATTTGCCGAGATATAATTTTTAAAAACGAAGATATGTCAGACATTGCATCAAGAGTTAAAGCGATTATCGTTGACAAACTAGGGGTTGACGAGAACGAAGTTGTACCTGAGGCTAGTTTTACAAATGATTTGGGTGCAGACTCTTTAGATACAGTTGAGCTCATTATGGAATTTGAGAAAGAATTTGATATTCAGATTCCAGACGACCAAGCAGAAAATATTGCCACTGTAGGTCAAGCCATTTCTTATATAGAATCATCTAAGTAAGACCTCAAAAGGCTTAAAATTACCATCCATGTGCGCCCAGGTGCACATGGATTTTTTATATCTTCAATCGAATAAACACGCTTGTAATGAAGAACCTAAAACGTGTTGTGGTGACGGGAATGGGCGCGTTAACACCCATAGGAAACACCCTTGAAACGTATTGGAATGCATTAATTGCAGGAAGGAGTGGAGCAGGAATGATTACGCGTTTCGACGCTGAAAAGTTTAAAACACGCTTCGCTTGTGAATTAAAAGACTACGACGCGACGGCTTATTTCGATCGCAAAGAAGCGCGCAAATTAGATCCTTTCGCACAATATGCTATAATAGCGGCCGATGAAGCCATTGCAAACTCAGGCCTTGATTTAGAGAAGATCGATAAATACAGAACAGGTGTTATTTGGGGTGCCGGAATTGGAGGACTCGAGACCTTTCAAAACGAAATCCTTGAGCACGCCAAGGGTGACGGAACCCCGCGCTTTAATCCTTTCTTTATCCCGAAGATGATTGCTGATATTGCCCCAGGGCAAATCTCGATTAAACACGGGTTTATGGGGCCTAACTATACTACTGTATCGGCATGTGCTTCTTCAGCAAACGCCATCATAGACGCGATGAATACGATCCGCATGGGCTACTGTGATGTGGTCGTAACAGGCGGATCTGAGGCCGCCGTCAATATTGCCGGCGTGGCCGGATTCAATGCCATGCACGCCTTGTCAACGAACAACGAATCTTTTGCAACAGCCTCGCGCCCTTTTGATGCGACTAGAGATGGTTTTGTACTCGGTGAAGGAGCAGGAGCTCTCATTCTAGAAGATTTGGATCACGCTTTAGCACGTGGGGCCAAGATCTACGCCGAAGTTATCGGTGGAGGCCTTTCAAGTGACGCTTATCACCTCACTGCTCCGCATCCAGAAGGAATAGGAGTTACTCGAGTAATTCAGAACTGCTTGAACGATGCAGGCATTGCTCCTGAAGAGGTTGATGCCATCAACACCCACGGGACATCAACTCCGCTAGGGGATGTTGCCGAGCTCAAGGCGATCACTAAAGTTTTCGGAGAACACGCCAAGAACATCAATATCAATTCTACCAAGTCGATGACCGGTCACCTGCTTGGGGCTGCTGGCGCCATTGAAGCGATTGCGTCTGTGCTATCGATTGAGCACGGAACCGTTCCGCCAACTATCAATCACTCAACTGTAGACGATCAAATCGATCCGAGCTTAAACCTTACGCTAAACAAAGCTCAGAAGAGAGATGTTGAGGTGGTGATGAGCAATACTTTTGGTTTTGGCGGACACAACGCCTGTGTAGTACTCAGAAAACATAACGCTTAAGGTCTATGAAATTTGGCCGTGCCTTTGAACGCTCTTATACTCCAGATAAGGGTGAATTCAATGCGGCCATGAAAGCTATCCTGGGGTTTAAACCTAAAAACCTTTCTTGGTACCGTCGAGTCTTTACGCATCGTTCTATGAATCAAAAGGACGAAAAAGGAAATCCCTTAAACTACGAGCGCCTAGAGTTTTTAGGAGACGCCATGTTGGGGGTGATTATTTCAAAGCATTTGTTTAAGGAGGTTCCTAACGGCAATGAGGGCTACCTCACTAAGATGCGCTCTAAGATCGTAAGCAGGCAGCACCTAAATGAACTTGGAAAGGAGCTTCAGCTGAATACCTACCTTGAGAGTAAAATAGGTCCTGAGCAATTTGGAGACAATATCTATGGCAACCTCTTTGAAGCGCTTGTAGGGGCTATTTACCTTGATAGGGGTCACGATTACTGTGAGCGTTTCATCCGCACGCGTGTGATCGATCCGCATGTAGATATCGAGAGACTAGAAGGGAAGGTCATGTCGTACAAAAGCCTTATGATAGAGTGGTGTCAAAAACAAAAGAAAGATTTTCAGTTTGAGATTGTCGAGGATCAAGGTGTCGATGACAGGCCACATTTTTCGGTCAAATTCACTATTGACCATCGATTGGTCAGTAGGGCGCGCGAGACCTCTAAAAAACGCGCAGAAGAGAAGGCGGCACAGAGAGCTTTTTACGCTATGCAAGATCTTATAAACACTTCGAAGAATGGCTAAGCACATCTTAAAAGTAGCAGTCGATCAAGACGATACCGCGATTATTGCCTTGCACAGCGAATTGCCTGATTATCAAATGGCCTTTCGATTGAACAAAGAAATAGGGATAGGATTGAAGCGCGAAGCTGAAGACCTAGAATACGGTCAGGGGTATTTTTTTCCGTGGTACGCTTTCGATCACCAAAAGCATTTTAGCCGCTACACCTTGATTCAAAACAAACTCAAAACTTCGGTTGACACCAGCACACAAACCGATTTATTCTCAGCAAACGTCTTTGAATCAAATTATTATGTGCTTCCGGAGTATAAGCGTATCGATTATTTGCTCAAAATCGAAGGTGAATCTGAAGAGCATTTAACCTACATCTTAGAGAAACTTAAGGCACTTGATGAGATTGTTATGGCGTATGCCCTAAATTCGCAGCAAATCAAGTCAAAAACGAACCTAATCTACTAATTAAATGTCTTTAAAAAAAACCAAGATACTCGCGACCCTCGGACCTGCAACTTCTTCTAAAGAAGTATTGAAAGAAATGATGCTTGCCGGAGCGGATGTTTTTCGTTTGAATTTCTCTCATGCCGACTACGAAGGAGTTAAAGAAAAGGTGTGCATTATTCGAGAATTGAATCAAGAATTAGGTCGTAACACAGGTATTCTTGCGGATCTTCAAGGACCAAAGCTCAGAGTCGGAGTTATGAAAGAAGGGGTCGTTCTTGAGCCAGGAGATAAGATTGCATTTAAGACTGGAGAGCGTTTTGAAGGTGACGCAAACTCGGCATATATGACGTATGATGCTTTTCCTCGAGATGTGAAGCCAGGAGAGCGCATTTTGCTTGATGATGGCAAGCTCATTTTCAAGGTACTCGACACCAACAATGTAGATACAGTAAATGCTGAGGTAGTTCAAGGGGGCCCCTTGAAGTCTAACAAAGGGGTGAACCTGCCCAACACGGCTATTTCTTTACCTGCACTTACAGAGAAAGATATAGAAGATGCCATTTTCGCCATCTCTTTAGAGGTAGATTGGATGGCGCTTTCTTTCGTTCGTCACGCACAAGACATCAAAGACTTAAAAGAGCTTATCACTAAGTATTCTACTTACAAGATTCCAATCATTTCAAAAATTGAGAAGCCAGAGGCGATCACCAATATTGACGAAATTATTGCCCACAGTGACGGTATCATGGTGGCTCGAGGAGACCTCGGAGTTGAAGTTCCGGCAGAAGAAGTACCCTTGTTACAGAAGCATCTCGTTCAAAAGTCTAAAGAGGCCAGAATCCCTGTCGTCATCGCGACTCAGATGATGGAAACTATGATGGACAGTCTCACTCCCACACGCGCTGAGGTAAATGACGTAGGAAACTCAGTTATGGACGGTGCAGATGCATTGATGCTCTCAGGAGAAACCTCTGTGGGTAAATACCCTGTGCAGGTAGTCGCCAAAATGGCGGCTATTATACGTGCTGTTGAAAATATAGAGACGGTATGTCGTCCGACAGCGCTTCCGCGACTTAAAACAGAACGCTTCATCACTAAGGCGGTGTGTTATCACGCGGCATTAATGGCAACTGAGATTCAGGCCAAGGTGATCGGAACACTAACCAATTCAGGCTACACGGCCTTTCAGGTTTCTGCATGGCGTCCGAATTCTTATATACTGGCTTTCACCGACAACAAGCATATTTTGGGCCGTTTGAATCTGTTATGGGGAGTTTACGCGTTCTATTACGACAAGTACAGCTCTACCGACACTACTGTGACTGACATCAATCAGATGGCCAAAGACAAGGGCTTCATAGAAGCAGGAGATATGGCCATTACGCTCACATCGGTTCCAATTGAAGAAAAAGGAATGGTGAACAGTCTGCGCGTTACCCAAATCTAAGAATGCCGATAGAGGTCGAAAAAAAGTTTTTAGTCAAACTTGAAGTTTTGGCGGCTGAAATTGAGCTCGAAAAGCTTGAATTCAAGATGTTAAAACAGGCCTATCTTGCTTCTTCTTCAACTGCTGTGGTGCGTGTTCGACGCGATGAGCATAAAGCTTATTTAACTGTGAAGCAAAGAGCTTCTAGCTTGAAACGCATTGAGGTAGAGCGTGAGATTTCTATTGCTGAGGCTGAAGAATTGTTCGAGCTATGCCCTTCATCTTTAATAGAAAAGCGGCGCTACTACATTCCTTTTAATGAGCTGACTATTGAGCTCGACGTCTTTTTGGGGGCGAATGAAGGACTGGTATTGGCCGAGGTTGAATTTGCCGACGAGGAACAATCCCAAGCTTTTACGCCGCCTTCTTGGTTCTCAGATGAGGTCAGTGCAGATCACAGGTACTACAATCATTATTTGAGCGAGCATCCTTATTCGAACAGTAAGGCTTAAATGACCCCTTTGAACTGGTCTAAAAAGCGCATGTCATTTTCGCTTAACAGTCGGATATCTGGAATTTGGTACAGCAGAAGTGCGATACGATCAATCCCCATTCCGAAGGCGTATCCTGAGTATACCTCTGGATCGATTCCGCAGTTGCGCAACACATTGGGGTCAACCATCCCACAACCCATGATCTCTAACCATCCCGTACCCTTGGTCATTCGGAAATCGGTTTCAGTCTCTAAACCCCAATAAACATCTACTTCAGCGCTTGGCTCGGTGAAGGGGAAGTAAGAAGGGCGAAGCCTGATCTTAGACTTTCCAAAGAGCTTTGTAGTGAAGTATTGTAGGGTCTGTTTGAGGTCTGCAAATGAGACGTTTTTGTCGATATATAATCCTTCAATCTGATGAAAGAAGCAGTGCGATCGTGCTGAGATATCCTCGTTGCGGTACACTCTACCGGGAGAAATGGTTCGAATAGGAGGTTGATTCTCTTCCATATGGCGGACCTGAACCGATGAGGTATGGGTGCGAAGCAGTATGTCTGGATTGGTCTGAATGAAAAAGGTGTCTTGCATGTCTCTTGCCGGATGGTAGTCAGGCAAGTTTAATGCCGTAAAATTGTGCCAATCGTCTTCAATTTCGGGACCCTCTGACACCCCAAATCCGATAGAATAGAAAATATCGACGATCTTATTTCTTACAATACTGATCGGATGACGACTTCCTAACTCATAAGGAAATCCTGGTCTACTAAGATCAAGTGTAGGCCCTGCAGAAGAGGCTTTAGTGGTAGCACTCTCTTGCTTGAGTTGCTCTACCTTTTCAGTCGCGGCTTGCTTAAGCCTGTTGATAGCTTGACCTACTGATTTTCGCTCAGAAGCCTCTACGTTCTTAAAGGATGCGAATAAATCGTTCAGCTTTCCTTTCTTACCGAGATATTCAATCCTAAATGCTTCAATCTCTTTTGGATCGTTACTCTGAAAGGCCTCAACCTGTTTTAATAATTCTTCGATTTGAGCAATCATCGCCTCGTTTTTGGGGCCTTAAAAGTAGTAAAGGATTTTCAAAGACTCTAGCCTGAAGGTCTTCTAAAAGTTAAAACAGCCCTAATAACTTTGCATGCCGCGCTCATAGAGTTATATTTATGATACTAATTTAATAGAATGAGTGTTTTGGCGTTATCACGTTTTCAATCCATTATTGCAGCGGTTTTTTTACTTATGTTTTGTGCGTCTGAATGTTCAATCTTTGCTTTTGAAGTTGACGATATAGTGGTTCAGATAGAACTAGAGATAGAAGACTCTAGTGATGCCGATGAAACCTCTAAAGTCAATGACCAATTGATTGATGTTTTTTTTAAAGAGGAAAATTCTAATTCACATTTTATAGCTGGTTTAGCAGCATTATTTTCCAACATTCCTAAAGGTAAAACTTCTTTAGGTTTTTGTGAGACCTTATCTGATCCACCTGAATATAACAATCATCCCGCGCTTTTCTAATTCCCCATCACAGGGATACAAACATTTATCATTTTAATTATTTTCCCCTATTGGGGAGTAAAAACATATAGCATTGAAAAATATATTTGAAAATATAAAAGGTGACTTTTTGGGAGGATTAACTGCTGGAATTGTTGCTCTTCCCCTTGCATTAGCTTTTGGAGTAAGTTCTGGATTAGGTCCAAGTGCTGGCCTTTACGGAGCAATATTTCTAAGTTTTTTTGCAGCACTATTTGGGGGTACTCCATCTCAAATCTCAGGTCCAACAGCCCCAATGACAGCAGTCAGTATGGTTGTTATTGCCACAATAATAGGGGTTCACAACGGCTCATTAGAACATGCTCTACCATATATTTTGGGAGTATTTTTATTAAGCGGGCTATTTCAGATTGCGCTGGGCTTACTCGGAGCAGGAAAATTTATTAAATACATTCCTTATCCAGTAGTTTCTGGTTTTATGACTGCAATTGGAGTGATTATTTTGATCACTCAAATCCTTCCCGTTATGGGATTTGATGTTAAAGAGGATCAAGCCTATATTGAACAATTTAAACCCTTAGCAGAAGAAAAAATTTTAGAAAAAATTCTACTGGAGGAATCCCAGGAAGGGCTGCTGGTTTTAGAAGATTTTGAAGAAACAATAAAAAGGGCTAAAGAGGTTAATGAAAAAACTATATATGAGGAAGCCACAAACATTGCAAAAAACAGTACTTCAGGAGTTATTGGAACAATAAAAACTATCCCTAGAGCACTAAATGGAGTTAATTGGATTGAAGTTTTATTAGCCATTGGCACTATAATTATAGTATATGGATTTAAGAAAATAACTACAACAGTCCCAAGCACCCTTGTTGCACTTATTGTGGTCACTTCCTTGGCTATTGGTTTAGGGATTGAATACAAATCAATTCAGCAAATCCCAGATGGATTTCCAAAAATTCAATGGGAATTATTTTCAGAATTTAGCTTTATTAAGCTTTTGCCTTATGTCCTAACCGCATTGACATTGTCTCTTTTAGGAGCTATAGACTCACTCCTTACATCAGTCGTTGCAGATAACCTTACTAAAACAAGGCACTTACCAAACAAAGAGTTAATAGGGCAAGGTATAGGAAATTCCGTAGCTGCAATTTTTGGCGGTATTCCTGGTGCTGGAGCAACTATAAGAACAGTTGTTAATATACAGTCCGGAGGTAAGACAAAACTTTCAGGGATGATAGCTGCAATAACTCTCCTTATTACACTTTTGATTCTTAGTCCAATAGCATCACAAATTCCAGCTGCTGTTCTTGCCGGGATTTTAGTAACCGTTGGCATTGGAGTAATGGATTATAAAGGCCTAAGTATTATTATGAAAATACCTAAAACTGAAATAATAGTTATGCTAGTAGTACTAGTGCTTTCAGTTTTCTGGAACTTAGTATTCGCAGTCGGAATAGGGTTAGTTATAGCCTCTTTGTTTTTTATGAAAAAAATGGCTGATATCTCTAAAAAAGAATTAAGGTTAGTAAATCTTAATATTGAGAATTTATGGGAGGATGAAAAAAATTTAAGCCAATCATTTAAAGAAAAAGTATTTATAAAACATTTAAGTGGCCCACTCTTTTTTGGGTTTACAGCTGATTTTGTTAACATTTCAAATCAAATACCACAAAGCGCAAAAATTTTAATTATTCGGATGGATGAAGTTCCTTATGTAGATCAATCAGGGCTTTTTGCACTAGAAGATGTGCTCATAGATTTAAGTAAAAAAAACACCGAAGTTTATATTGTGGGGCTTAAAGCGCAACCCAAATACTTAATGAATATGGTTGGAATTTTTCAAGAGCTAATTCCTAAAGAAAGATTATTTCAAAATTTTGAAGATTGCAAAAACTTTATTGTTGAATCCCAAAGCATTGAAGTCTAAAATTATTGACGCCAGAACCAGAAGCCTGATAGTATAACTTTTCCGTCTAAGGAATACTCTTGTAATTGTAAGCATTTTTGGATGTGCTAGAGCTCATCCAAAAAAGCCTCCTTCAAGAGAAGGATGTGTGCAAGATATAATTTCGCTTTTTTATGAATTTGAAATATTGCAAGACTTTGGCTACAAGGTTAAAGAACGCAACATCAATATGAAGGTAGTGTCTCAACGAGGGGGTGGAAGAAGACCTTAGCAATCTAGTCACGTTTTTCACGAAACCCTATTCTAAGCCCTAGTTAATTTTTAATCTAAGAAAGCTACTTCGCCGGTCTTAACATCATACATAGCGCCGACTATTTTGATTGCACCTTCTTCTTCCATGCCTCTAAGCACATTCGAATAGGTTCTGATGTTTTTTACGGTCAGTTTTACGTTTTCTAAAGCAACCGCATCAACAAAACTGCTGTTTTCAGAAGTGCGTTGCTTAGCATCATTGGGTTCTTTTATGTTTTGTATTGCTGGATTGATCTTAGCAAGCAAGGAGGTGAGATTACCCAACTCTGCCTTGTCACAAGCGCCTTTAACGGCTCCACAAGAGGTGTGGCCAAGAACAACCACTAGTTTTGCACCTGCAATTTTACATCCGAACTCAAGACTTCCTAAAATGTCTTCGTTGACAATGTTACCGGCAACCGTAGCCCCAAAAACATCCCCGATTCCTTGATCAAAAATGAGCCTAATCGGCACCCTAGAATCTATACAACCAAGTATGCAGGCGAAGGGGTATTGCCCCGATGCCGTTTCTGCAACTTGAGTTTGGATTTCACGCTTTTGTCTAATTCCTTCCAGAAAACGCAAATTGCCGTTTTTCAAAATTTGGATGGCAGTTTCAGGGGTTATTTTAGATTGAGCTTCGGCAGTAATGGTATGCATTTCTTGGAAATTTAAGGGGATAAACTCAAAGATAAGACAATTTAATTCTTTAAGCAGACACCTTAGTTACTCAGCTTTATTCTTCGTAATTCACGGTCTTTCATCCAGCCCGACTGCCCATTTGCGATTCGAATATGGGTAAAGTCTTGAAAGCGCTCAAGAATTTGAACTTTAGTTCCTTCGTGGAGTTCGAATACGACAGGGGCTTCTTCTGTAGGTTCTGATAAGACCAATACTCTAGCGGCATAAATGATTGCGGATTGATCTTTTTCTGCGAGATTTTTTGCTTTTAAGGTGAGTCCAAACACACTCAGAGCCAAAGCGTAGAAAGTGATTGATGCAGTGAACCAAAGTCGTTTGCTCGTCTTTCTATAGTATAAGAAGAGAACAAGACCAGCGACACCCAAAACCATACTGATCAAGGCCCAAGCCTCTATCGATATCGCAGAAAAGAAGCTTTTTACCACGCGTTGCCCAAGAGGTAATGGGAGCGGATCTATCTTATCTAATCGCTGATTTTCTGCGAAGGTGAGGTTATTTAAAATGCGCTCGTCTGTCGGGTCAACCAATAAACCCCGTTCGTAGTAGAGTATGCTTGCAGCAGTGTTATCGCTTTTAAAGTAGGCATTGCCAAGGTTGAGATAGAGCTCTGCCGAATGTATCCCTTGACCTAATATCGTTTGATAAAGCGATATGGCTTCATCGTAGTCTTCAGCGACATAGGCTTCATTCGCCCTATCAAATAATTCATTCGGATCATCAGACTGCGCGAGTACGAAGGTTGTGCTTAAAAGAAAAGCGAAAAGTATTCTTAAACGGCTCATTTCTCGTTTGCTTTTGATTGAATGAGTTCCACTAAGCGTTGCAGACTTACCAAATCAGATTGCATATCGCTGCTGCTTGCAGGACTATATTTAATCAGGTTAACCTTGTTCATGAGACTGACAATTTCATGCGAGTCTTTTTCTTCAAATGACGTTTTATTCAGTAGTTCTTTGAGATGGTTCTCAGAAATGCCCAGTGTACTTTGAGTCATTACCAATGACAAAGAATGATCTAAGATTTTTGAGACCGCATCATAGAAAGCATCTTTGCTGTTAGAAGCCAATGCTTTTTCGGCCTCAGCTGACAATTGTTTAAGACGTTTTTGATGCGAACGCTTAACTTTTGAGGCGCTTGATCTCTGAGAATTCACTACGAATTTTTGTACGAGGCTTATAGCAAGAGGTGCTGCTATGAGCAATAGAAGAATCATGAGATGCACACTTCCGCCAGGCCAGGTTGTCTTTGAAATAGGTAAAAAAACCGAGCTAAAGGAATTTGAGACGAACGCATTGGCTGCATTGATAGAAGGACTAACCTCTTTCGCTGTCTCAGCAGTTGCCGATGAAGAAGCCGCCGCTCTGCGCGGTCCGTTTTCGACCTCTACAGTGAGAGGAATAGAACTCAGCTCGATATAGACTTCTTTTTCAGGATCAAAATAATTGAAGCTTAGCGCATCTACAGGGTAACTTCCGACATACCGAGGTACCACGGTATAGGTGTCACTCACCTTACCGCGCATACCATTGCTGCTTACGGTCACTTCATCGCTAAACTCGGGCTCGTATAGCTCTAAAGAAGAAGGGAGGTTCAATTCAGGAAGCCTTAAGAGCTTCAAGTTTCCTGATCCAGAAACTTCTACACGAATTTGCATCGATTCGTTGGCATCGAGACGAGTCTTATCTGCAGTAGCATCAAAACTAAATGACCCTACGGCTCCACTGAAGTTCTCTGGACGCCCTTCTGTGGGCAAGGCTTTGACGTTAATTACTGACGAACCCGCAGAAACCACCTTAGTGGCGGATCTGAGTATAGGATCTCCAAAAAAGTCTCTACGGCCAGTAGGAATCTGAACATAGAGCTCAAGCGAAAAAGGTTCAATAGGAAGCTCACCTGATTTTTGCGGATAGAGAACAACCTGCTTAAGATCTACTGCATTAAAGACCTCGTTTCTATAAGTTGTTTTGCGCGTTTCATACTCACTTATAGGAATATCTTGACTCCAGAAATTATTGTAGGCCGGATTGTCTACGGGAACAAAGTTGTTAATGTAAACTTGCGGAGAAAAGTAGAGGGTATAGGTTACCAACACAGCCTCGTTTTCATAAGGATTGGGCTTAGAAATAGAGGCCACCAAATACAGGCTTTCATTGGCAACATCTTGGGCGGTTTTCGGGGCATTCGGATTCGCCACTTCCGCTGTAATCTCAACCTTTTTTTCTTCGGTGGCGTAGCGCTCCCCTTCTATGGTGATGAATGCGGGGCCGATCGTGAGAAGTCCTTGCTTTTTGGGTCTAAGCACATAGGTGTAAGATTTTGAAAAGCTTCGTTTACCATTAATCCACGAAGAACTGATAGACTGAGAAGGCCCCATCAACACTTCAAAATCGTCAAATGCAGGAGGCTCAAACATATCTCCGTCTTTATTCATCTCGAACGATACGCGAAGTCGCTCGTTTAGCCCCAAACGGTTTTTACTCACAACCACCTCAAACTTCGTCTGCTCTTCTTGAGAATAGCCCAAGAAAGCAGAAAGCAGCAGCGTCGTAAATAGTAAATACCGTTTCATTACCAATCTTTTTCCACTTTTAATTTACGCCCTTGTACCTTCTGAGCGTTCATTTTTTCTTGAACTTTATTTTCCTCGTTTTGAAGCGCCTGTAATAAGGCCTCTATTTGCTCTTTAGAAAGTTCTTGCGGCTGTGGGCTGTTGTTTTGAGGTTGATCTTCTGGCTTTCTTCCTTGTTCTTGCTTCTGATCTCCGTCTCCTTTCTTCTGTTCTTCTTTTTCTTGCTGATCGTCTCCACCTTTGTCAGACTGATCTTGTTCTGAATCCGACTCATCCTGATCTCCTTTCTCTTCAGAATCTCCTCCTTCATTCTGCTGATCTTGATCTTGATTCTCTTGGTCCTGATCTTGGTTCTGATCTTGGTTCTGATCTTGGTCTTGATTCTGATCGTTTTGTTGTTGTTCGTCTTCAAGCATTTTTTTTGCTAAAGCATAATTGTAGCGCGTTTCATCGTCATCTGGATTCTTCTTGAGCGCCTCTTTGTAGGCCTGAACGGCATTTTCGTAATCCTTCCGTTTCATGAAGACATTTCCCATGTTGTGAAAGGCCTGATGACTTAAGCTTTCACTTGTAGCCTTTTGGCTAGCCGCCTTAAAATGTCCAAAAGATTCTTCTGCTGCCCCAATCTCGAAAAGGGTATTACCCAAATTGTAGTCTGCAATAGCATTCAAGGTGTCTTGAGCACTAGCAGTTCTGAACGACTGCTCGGCTTTGCTGCTTTCTGATTGGTCAATAAAGAGCACGCCTTCATAGGTTTTCTTTAGGCTTTCTTTTGGCGACTGCTGCGCCAGCGAGGCTCCAGAAGCACCTACAATCAACATTAAAAACAAAATCAAACTTCTCATTTGCGTCGCAATCTTATTCTTGAAATTAGACTTTTAGTTTTTCGTTCGAATAATGCGGCATCGATAAACAACAGGAGTAGCGCCGCACCGATGAACCATTGAAATTGATCTTTGTAAGCCGAATAGGTTTGGGTTTCAAAAGCGGTTTTATCCAGTCGATCTAAGAAAGACTTGAGGGCTTCAATGGCTTCTGCTGTATCTGAAGATTCTATAAAGGTTCCTGACGTCTGTTCAGAGAGCATCATGAGGTAGGTGTCGTTTCGCTTAGAGATCACGACGTTGCCGTCGGAGTCTTTCTTAAAGCTTTGACCCTTTCCATTGGATTTTTCAGGTATTGGAGCTCCTTCTGGAGTTCCTAAGGCGATACTTACTATATAGATACCAGACTCTTTTGCGATCGAACCTGCTGCTTCGATCCCTGCTTCGCTGTGATCTTCTCCATCTGATAGCAGAACGAGCACTTTGCTTGTCACTCCTTGCGGATCGTAGAAGGTGCTCGCAAGTTTTACCGCTTCATTGATCGCAGTTCCTTGCGAAGACATCATGTCGGTATTGACACCGCGCAAGAACATTTTTGCTGCTCCGTAGTCTGTTGTGATTGGAAGTTGAGGAAAAGCAGTGGCCGCATAAGTAATCATTCCAATGCGATCACCAGTCAGTTGATTCAGCGTTTCAGACACGATGCGCTTTGCCTTCTCAATGCGGTTTGGCGCAATGTCTTCTGCGAGCATACTTTTTGACACATCTATGGCAAAAACAATGTCAACCCCTTCGCGTTTTACGGTGCCCAGTTGAGTTCCAATTTTCGGATTTGCCAATGCTACAAAAAGAAGGCCAACTGATAACAACAGGAGAACAAACTTTAAGACAGGTCTAACTTTTGAACGCTCTGGGGCCAAGCGATCAAGCACAACTGCCCTCAGCTCTGGGTTGGGCTGCGCAGCGCTTAATACCTTTCTTTGCCACCAACGTTTGTATGCGTAAAGCGCCAATAGAACCCCTAGGGCTATTAGCCCGTAATTCAGATAATATGGAAGGTCTAGGAGTATCACGACAAGGCCTCTTTAAACAAGGTATATTTTAAAAGTGCTTCTATTAAGAGCAGCGTTAAGGCTGCGATTACCCAAAATCTATAATGTTCATCATAGGTGTAGAAAGAGAATTCTTCTACCTCTGTTTTCTCAAGCTGATTGATCTCATCATAAATCTCTTCAAGACTTTGGTTGTCAGTGGCACGGTAGTAGGCACCTCCTGTTAAGGAGGCAATTTCTTCTAGCAGTTGCTCGTCAATTTCAACGGTTCTCATCCCATATCTAAAGCTTCCGTCTGCATTGTAGGCAATAGGGGTTAATGCGTTGCCGTTAGTTCCGATACCTATTGTATAAATTTTGATGCCGTATTCTAAGGCCAGATTGGCGGCCGTTTGAGGCTCTATGAATCCACTGTTGTTCACCCCGTCTGTAAGCAGAATGATCACCTTTGAGAGCCCATCGCTTTCTTTGAGACGATTTACTGCAGTGGCGAGTCCCATGCCTATGGCGGTGCCGTCTTCTATCGCTCCATAATCTAGCTCTTTTAAGGCAGAAAGCGTGATTTCAGTGTCGGTGGTCAGAGGGGTTTTTGTATAACTTTCTCCGGCATAGACGACTAGGCCCAAGCGGTCGTTTAAGCGATCGAGTATAAACTTAGAAGCAACCTCTTTTAAGGCCTCTAATCTGTTCGGCTTGAGATCTTTTGCCAACATACTCGAACTCACATCAATAGAGAGCACGATGTCTATCCCTTCTGTTGTGGTCGTTCTTGTATTCACCCCTGAGGTCTGAGGACGAGCTAAAGCTGCCACTAGAAATGCCAAAGCAAGAAACCTCAATAGGTGCAGCGACTTGCGACCTTTTGCCACCCATGAGTCAAGGCTTGCGCGATCTGATGAGAAGTAGAATACTGTTGATTGAGGTCCTTTTCGCGTGAGTCGCCATAGCAATAGGGCGGCTATTGGAACCAAAGCCCAAAACCAGTACGCGTCTCTAAAAGATTGCCAAATTCCAGGGTTCATAACTCGGTACTTACATTAATAGAATCTAAGATTCGTTTAATTGCTTTGTTCGCCCAACGGTCTTCGGCCTCTCCGAGTATAACTACCTCTTGAGCAAACTTAGGTCCTCCGAAGATCAAGTGCTCGTAATGTATGAGGGTATTGTCTTTATTGGTTGCCGTCCCATATGAACGATATCCTTGAATATCATTCGGAGTAGTGAATAGCTCTCCTTTGGGTATAATATTAGTGAGTCCATCCGCCTCAAAAGCACTGAGCTGTTCTTCAGATTTTGCCCTGAAATCAAGTTCTGCTTGAGATTCGTCTAAGAGGACTTTTACGAGAATCTTAAAATGAGTTGAGGGGTGTTGGTATACAAAGACACCCTCTTCGCGAATGAGCGCTTCAGGACTCTCTATAGTTACCGGAGGAAATCCGTAAGAAGATTGTACCCATTCTTGTTCATACATTCTTTTAGAGCGGTTCAGCATCAAGGCGTCTACTGCGTTATCAAATCCTACCTGCAGGCCGTAAATTCCAAAAGAAGCTAAGGCTAAAGCCACCATAGATACGGCGATCAAAATTTTGGTCCGCCTTGATTTTTGTTGCACGGGTTGAACGACCACTTCTTCGATTTCGGCTTTTTTCTTCTCTTCAATCTGTGTCAAGATTCTCATGAACAGCTCTAGATCCTTATGCACTTCATCGATGCCTACTGACCAATTGGCGAACTTGGCCAAATCACTGCGCTCTAAAGTCTTCTCAAGGGTTAAAAGTTGTTCTTGTGCAAGATTGTACCGCTCGCTTTCGTTGAGTTGATACAACAAGAGCATCAGTTCAGCCGAGGTGCGTTCGTTCGCTGAAAAGCCTAGACGGACACTGATGTATCTTTTGAACCCAACTGAGGCCCTGTAATACAACTGCGTAATTTCAATGTCGTTAGTGTTTGCTCTTAGCGATTCAAACAAACGTTGGGTCTCTTCAAATGGATCTAAAGGAGGCGCAACCTCTTTCTTTAGTTTTTTGTAAATGAAGCAGCCCAGAGCTGCTGCTGCCAGAACAACAAGAGCAATAATAAGGTAGAACAAGGAACGATCCGGACGGTCGACCTTCACTAAAGATTTGATTCCGTATAGACCTTGTTTGGTGGTGTCTACCGCCACATCTTGAATGTAAATTTCAAGCTTGGGCGTTAAGTAAGGCCTTTTATCTATTGTGACCTGTTGAGGAGTAATTTTAAAATTCCCGGGGTCATAGGCACTGAGTACATAAGACTTTTCTAGAATCAATTGAGGTCTTTGAGCCAAGGTGTCTGTACTTCCTATTTTAATCACCTCGATCGGACTGAAGGTCTGCCCTTCAGGAAACACCACTGTAGATTCTGGCTCAGCTTGCGCGGTGATGGTGGCAGTCAGCTGTTCGCCAATCAGTAAGCTGTCGCGATCGATCGCTATAGACACGTCTTGCCCATAGGCGCTCAGAAAGCCCCCAAAAAGAGAAAGAAGAGAAAAAGCAATTTGACGAATGGACATTAGCTTTTCGATTTAAAAAAGGCGAGTAATTTTTTTACGTG
>JAYPUW010000007.1:0-109672 GCA_038134285.1 Flavobacteriaceae bacterium | reverse complement strand
ACCCCTGTTACCAGGATGAAAACCTGGCGTCCTAACCCCTAGACGAACGGGCCATAAAGCGCAATAAATTGCGGATGCAAAAATACAACTATTTTTAAGTCTCGCAAACGTGCAAACTTATTATTTAGTATGCCTTTGCAAATAAAACTCTGCGCTTAGAAGGTTTCCCTGAATACATGCATACACCTTCTTCTTCTGGGGCATTAAGAGGAATGCAACGAAGGGTCGCTTTAGTCTCTTCTTGAATGCGTTCTTCGGTCTCAGCAGTGCCATCCCAGTGGGCGAGCACAAAGCCACCCTTCTCATTCAAATACGTTTTAAAAGAAGTATAATCGTCAATCGAAACGGTTTGCGTTACCTGGTGTTCTAGGGCACGATCGTATAGCGATTGCTGCATCTCTTCTAACAGCGCATCTACCCTGTCAAAAATCGCGTCAGTCGTTACAGATTCTTTCGTTAAGGTATCTCGTCGTGCCAACTCGTAGGTTCCATTTTCGAGGTCACGCTCTCCTATGGCAATTCTTAGAGGCACTCCTTTAAGTTCGTATTCGTTAAACTTAAAACCGGGCTTGTGCGTGTCGCGATTGTCGTACTTCACCGATACTCCGCGTTTCTTAAAAGCAGCGATCAAAGGAGCCACATGCGCATCGAGCTTAGCTAACTGCTTTTCTCCCTTGTAAATCGGCACAATCACCAATTGAATCGGCGCTAGTGCAGGTGGGAGCACTAACCCGTTGTCATCGCTATGCGTCATAATCAGGGCTCCCATGAGACGTGTTGAAACTCCCCAAGAGGTAGCCCATACGTACTCTTGCTGCCCTTCTTTATTGGCAAATTTCACCTCAAAAGCCTTGGCAAAATTTTGTCCTAGAAAATGTGAGGTCCCCACTTGAAGAGCCTTACCGTCTTGCATTAGAGCCTCGATACAATAGGTTTCTTCTGCCCCAGCGAAACGTTCAGCCTCACTTTTGGTTCCTTTAATCACCGGAACAGCCATAAAGCGCTGTGCAAAATCGGCGTAAACATGCATCATTTGCTCAGCCTCTTGAATGGCCTCTTCTTTAGTTGCGTGAGCGGTATGACCCTCTTGCCACAAAAACTCAGCGGTACGCAGAAATAGGCGCGTCCTCATCTCCCAGCGGACGACGTTCGCCCATTGATTGTACAATAGCGGAAGGTCTCTATACGATTGAACCCACTTTCGGTAGGTGTCCCAGATGATAGTCTCTGAAGTTGGACGCACAATCAATTCTTCTTCAAGCTTTGCATTTTCATCAACGACTATTCCAGAGCCGTCCTCTGCATTCTTCAAGCGATAATGTGTTACTACAGCACATTCTTTGGCAAATCCCGAAACGTGAGAGGCCTCTTTAGAAAAATAAGATTTAGGAATGAAGAGCGGAAAATAAACATTTTGGTGCCCTGTATCCTTAAACAAGCCGTCGAGCGCCTGCTGCATCTTCTCCCAAATGGCGTATCCGTAGGGCTTAATCACCATACAACCGCGAACTCCAGAGTTCTCAGCCAAATCGGCCTTAATTACCAATTCGTTATACCATTTTGAATAATCCTCAGCCCTAGACGTTAAGTTCTTGCTCATTACAGTGATTTTGGCACAAAGATTGCCCTTTAATAGGTAAAACTAAGTAAATTTATAAATATGAAGCAGGCAGTTTACAGAAATGATAACAGCGGATTTCTTCGCATTTTCAAGCGATTTTTGATAGCGTTTACCTTTTTTGGTATGTTGGCTTCATGCGTTACTTACTATCCCGTTTCTTACAGCACACATCAGATACGTCAGGGTAACTATCTCGGAATTACTGTTCAAGAACGAACAGCTCCTATAGATCCAGAAGGAGCCGCCTTTTACGAGAATTACTTTGCAGAGAAGGCAGCGCAATTGGCACTTTCAGACGATAATTCAACGTTTACTGACATCGATTCTTACTCGAGCGGAGCAGAAAACACCTATGCGCAATTGGGTGAAAATACACCAAAGACTCGAATCACGATCAATCAATTCAATGCTCCTTTCAGCCTAGGTTGGGGGAGCGCATTTCAACCCTTTTGGTTCAATGACCCGTGGGTGAATCCTTGGGTCAACCCATGGTTTGATCCATTCCTCAATCCTTTTTATAGTCCGTTTTACAGTCCCTTTTATGGACCTTCTACGGCCTGGAATAACCGCTGGTATAACCGTCGTTTCAGAAACAACGCCTGGGGGTACGGCTGGTACGATCCGTATTTGGGGCGTCCTCTGGTATACGGATTCAATCCAAGAAGATCATATGTAGGCTATTCAGTACGCCCTCGCACCGCTCAAGAATACCGAACAGGCCCAACTCGATCAAACCCCTATTACTTTAGAGAAGCAGACCGCGGAAGATCAAATCTCATGCCAACGCGGTCGAGAACAAATTACACTCCTCAAAGAAACACGACTCGAAATACCTATTCTAATGAGGATAACAACAACTACCGTAGCCCCCTGCCAACAAGGGGAAGCAACAGAAGTATACAGCAACCTTCTTACAATAGGTCGCGTAGCAGTGAACCTGCTAGAACTTCAGCTCCTGTGCGTTCTTCAAATACCTCTCGATCGGGTTCAACACGCTCTTCATCATCGCGATCAAATTCGAGAGGGAACAACTAATTTTGCAGCATGAAAAGACAGCTCTTAATGCTGGCCCTAGGACTTAGTTTTCTTGGGCTTAAAGCACAAACAACCGAAGATCTTTACAGGTATTTACAAAGTTATCAAGGAGGTTCGGCCCGCATCATGGGCCTAGGGCAGGCAGGTGGTGCCTTAAAAGGTGATTTGTATTCGATCAGCATCAATCCAGCGGCGGCCGCGCTGTTCGATTATGGAGCTTTTAGTGTGAGTACCGCGCTGAATAATAATTCAAACCGCTCTCAGACCGGAGAATTTACCGACACCGCCTCTTCTACCACGCTTAAAATCAATCAGGCTTCTGGATTGCTAGTCTTTGTTTCTGACAAGAGTGTTTGGAATAAAATCACCTTCGGCTTTAGCTATGATCAAACCGCCGCTTTCGACAACCGCATCAAGGCGGGAGGATTTGCCGAAGAGGGCTTAGATCGCTTCTTTTTAGGATTCGCCGAACAGCACAACTATATCGATTTACTACCCTACGACAATGAATTCATTGAAGAGGCCTACCGAAGAATTGGTGTAGATTACGGTTATGCAGCCCAACAAGGATTCCTAGGGGTCTATAGTGGACTAATTGGATACGACGAGCTCGGTTACTTTTCGCGTGTAAGCTATAACGGGCTACTACAGCGTTACAACGCCACTAAAAAAGGGGTGATGGGCAAGTTCACCCTACACTCTTCAATTTCATTCAAAGACCGCATCTTATTAGGAGGATCATTGGCGATTCAAGATTTAAAATTTGAGCGCTTTAGCTATTTAGAGGAGGATGGATACGATACCCCCTCTACCGCTTCAAAAAGCAGTTTTGACAACTACTTGTTTACCTCAGGCTTAGGAGTGTCTGCTCAACTGGGAATGCTCATAAAACTGAGTAAAGCCTTTGTGCTGGGAGCTAGTTACGCCACCCCCACTTGGTACACTATGAACGATCAAACAGCTCAGCGTATTTCTACCGATGCTGCTCTAGAAGATCTCTCGTATATCAATTTCGGACTACTCAACTTTTACGATGATTACCAAATGAAGCTACCTTCATCGTTAACCTTTAACATCGCCTTGCATCCGTCAGAGGGAGTGTCGCTTGTTACAGATTATCGCAGAGAAAACTATGGAGACGCTCAGTATTTACCAAATTCAAATGCTTCTTTTGCTGCCGAAAACCAAGCGATGAAAAGCGCCTACAGTACGGTTGAAAGATTGGGGGTCGGAGCGGAATTCACTAAAGGCAACCGTCTTATTCGATTCGGATACAGCAGTCAGAGTGTACCAGCGATAGGAGGATCAATCGGCGCCTCAACCGCGATAAGCACCGGAATTGGATACCGCTACCAAAATGCGCAGCTCGATTTTGGCTTACGTCATGAAACCCGAGATGAGAATGTATATTTCTTCGATGCTTTATTGCCAAACGCCGCTTTGGTAAAGCGCTCGAACCTTAGACTAATCGCTACATACACTCTTTCGCTATAGTGTCAACTCTGTCATAATAGCTATCTTTGCGCCCAATAGTTTTGAATCAATGAACAACGAAGAACACGAGCTAGATCACCTGAGCGCCTCAGCCGAAACTCCCTTAAGAGATGACGCTTTTGAATTGAGCGACGATCAGAAGATAGAACGCATCACTTCAAGTGTAAGAGATATTCTTGATACACTAGGAATGGACCTTGATGACGATAGCCTTAGAGGTACTCCTAAACGGGTGGCAAAGGCCTTTGTCAAAGAACTTTTCGCGGGCTTAAATCCAAAAAACAAACCGAGTTCGTCTACCTTCGAGAATAAGTACCAATACGGAGAAATGCTGGTCGAAAAAAATATCACCTTGTATTCGACCTGTGAACATCACTTACTCCCAATAGTCGGAAAAGCACATGTGGCTTATGTATCGAATGGAAGAGTTGTTGGACTTTCAAAAATGAATCGCATTGTCGATTATTTTGCCAAAAGACCACAGGTTCAAGAACGCCTTACCATGCAAGTGGTACAAGAGCTTCAAGGCATTTTAAAAACTGAGGATGTCGCCTGTATTGTAGATGCAAAACATTTATGTGTAAATTCAAGAGGAATCAAAGACATATCGAGCAGCACCGTTACCGCAGAATACCAAGGAGTCTTTAAAACTGACGAAAAGCTGCGAAACGAGTTTATCGCCTATGTAGGATTACAAACTGAATTTTAATTCATGAGCAACCGTTACCTCAATAACGAACTCTTTGTCTTCAACTCTTTAAGTCGAAAAAAAGAGCCCTTCACTCCGGTAGAATCCGGATACGTAGGTATGTATGTTTGCGGTCCAACGGTATATTCAAAAGTTCATCTCGGCAATTGCCGCACCTTCATGTCATTCGACATGATCTATCGCTATTTATTGCACCTGGGATACAAAGTGCGTTACGTGCGTAACATTACTGACGCGGGTCACTTAGAGCACGACGAGGATGAAGGGGAAGATAAGATTGCTAAAAAGGCCAGGCTTGAGCGAATAGAACCGATGGAGGTTGTGCACCGTTATACCGTTGATTTTCACCAAACCTTGGAGCAATTCAACCTTTTACCCCCTAACATTGAACCTACGGCTACAGGGCATATCATTGAGCAAATTGAAATTATTCAATCGATTATCGACAAAGGGTATGCCTATGTCGAAAACGGATCGGTCTATTTCGATGTACTCAATTTCAATACCGATCACGCCTACGGAAAATTAAGCGGAAGAAAACTCGAAGACATGGTGGCTAACACTAGAGGGCTTCAAGGACATCTCGAAAAGAAAAATCCGCAAGATTTTGCATTGTGGAAAAAGGCCGAACCTCAGCATATAATGCGATGGAACTCTCCTTGGGGAGACGGCTTCCCGGGTTGGCACATCGAATGTACCGCCATGAGTACGAAGTATCTCGGAGCCAACTTTGACATCCATGGTGGCGGTATGGACCTCAAATTCCCTCATCACGAGTGCGAAATTGCACAGGCTGAAGCACATAGTGGTCACAGCCCAGTGAACTATTGGCTGCACGCCAACATGCTTACCCTTAATGGGAAGAAGATGTCGAAATCAACGGATAACAACATTTATCCACACGAAATTTTCAGCGGAGAGAACCGTATATTTTCAAAAGCATTTAGTCCTTCTGTAGTACGCTTTTTCATGATGCAGGCACACTACACCAGTATCCTTGATTTGAGTCAAGAGGCCCTAGAAGCCGCTGAAAAAGGCTATCAACGTCTACTTGAAGGGTATAAACGCGCTCAATCGCTAGAAGCACAAGGAAAAACCTCAACCTTCAATGTTAGCGAATGGGTAGAACGCTGTTATGCGGCAATGAATGACGATTTTAATACCCCTATTCTTATTGCACAGCTATTTGAAGGTGTTAAGCAGATCAACCTACTCCACGATCAACCAAAAGGTATGACCTCCGAAGACTTGGAGCTATTGCGCACCACAATAGGCACCTTCACGTTTGATGTTTTAGGACTTAAAGATGAAAGCCAGCAAGATGCTGGTCATTTTGAGAAGCTTTCAGGGGTCGTTGAGTTGCTTATTGCGCAACGAAACAAAGCTAGAGAGCGCAAAGACTTTGCAACTTCAGATCAAATTAGAGATGAACTTGCACGCCTTGGAATACAATTGAAAGACTCTAAAGAAGGTACCACCTTTTCACTTTCATGAAAAAGGTAGCGATTAGTGTACTTGTGTTTTGGGTTCGCGCCTACCAATACCTCATATCGCCCTACACCCCCTCAAGTTGCAGATTCGTACCTACCTGTTCAGAATACGCTGTTGAGGCCCTCAAAAAATATGGACCATTTAAAGGAACTGTACTTGCCGCAAAGCGGATTGCCCGATGTCACCCATGGGGAGAAAGCGGATATGATCCGGTTCCTTAAAGAGTGGCTTTTAGTTATCTTCGTTTAAAATCCTGACCTATGACTTTTTTAGGAATCGTTTGGAACCCTAACGACACTTTACTGCACCTAGGACCCTTGCAGTTGAAATACTACAATTCAATGTGGATCGCAGCCTTCGTGCTAGGCTGGTACATCATGAAGCGCATCTTCAAAACCGAAGACAAGCCTGCAGATAAGATCGATTCGCTTTTTGTTTACAGTGTAGTATCGATCATTCTCGGGGCACGACTTGGCCATGTCATTTTTTACGATTGGGCCTACTATCAAAATCACGTCATTGAAATATTACTTCCCATTCGAGAAAACCCAAGGTCTAGTTTGTTCGGGCTCATCAATGGGTATCAATTTACCGGATTTACCGGTTTGGCAAGCCATGGTGCTGCTCTTGCCGCCATCACAGGCTTCTATTTATTCAGCCAAAAACACAAGGAGCTTTCATTTTTATGGATTGTAGACCGCATCGCCATCGTTTCGGCGGTCGGTGGTGGCTTTATTCGCGTCGGAAACTTTTTTAATTCTGAGATCAACGGCAAGGTTACAGAGGCCTCATTTGCGTTTGCCACCAAGTTTGTTCGAGATGCGGACGACTTATCGAGTTATGAGGCGGTGAGTATAACTAAGATTCCAGATTTGAATCAGGCATATAAAGCCATAGTCTCTGATCCGGCATTTAGTGACACCTTGAACGCGATTCCGTACCGTCATCCAGTGCAACTGTACGAAGCCTTTGCGTATTTCGCTATTTTTGGATTGATGTATTTTATGCTCTACCCAAAGGTGCAATTGCGCAACAAAGCAGGATTTTTATTCGGCTTCTGGTTGGCGACTGTATTCGCCTCTCGCTTTGTACTAGAATTCTTTAAGAAGAGTCAAGGAGGTTTTGAAGAGTCCTTAGGGCTTCTCTCTACAGGTCAATGGCTTAGTATTCCATTGGTATTAGCAGGTCTATATCTCATGTTTAGGCCAAGCACAACTTTAAAGCAATAAAAAAAGAGGGGCTATTGCCCCTCTTTTTCTTTTCCTAGTGTATCGTACATTACTGGTGTTGCAATGAAGAGCGAAGAATAGGTCCCGACAAGGATACCTACAATCATCGCAAACATAAATCCTCTAAGGCTCTCTCCACCGAAAATAAAGATGGCCAATAACACGATAAGTGTCGTTAACGAGGTATTTAGGGTACGACTCAAGGTACTGTTCAAGGCCTCATTGACGTTTTCACCTTTCTTCCATCCTCTATCATTCACCACCTCACGAATACGGTCAAAGACAACCACAGTATCGTTAAGTGAATAACCAATCACCGTCAGAATAGCGGCGATAAAGGCCTGATCGATTTCCATATTGAAGGGCATAAACGCGCTCGTAATAGAGAATACTCCAAGAACGATAAGTACATCGTGGAATACGGCAGTAACCGCACCCAATGAGAATTGCCATTTTCTAAAGCGCATCAAGATGTAAAGGAATACGATGGTTAGTGATCCTAAAATTGCTAAGAAGGCATTCTTCTTGATATCATCGGCGATGGTAGGGCCCACCTTAACCGACTGAAGTATTCCTACATTCTTTTCGTCTGCAGGCGTCACAAAGTCTTCAAGTGAAGTACCTGGTGCAAGGTATTTCTGAAGCACCTCAAACAACTTAGACTGAATTTCTTGATCTACCTCAAGCCCCTCAATATCAACCTTATATGAAGTGGTAACCTTGATCTGGTTGGCACCACCAAAGGTTTTGACGTTGGTTCCGCTTCCGAATACCTGATTAAGTTCAGAAGAAATCTCCGATGGACTTACTTCTTGCTCAAAGCGAATCTGATAGGTTCGACCTCCAACAAAGTCAACTCCTTGCTGAAGTCCTCTAGTGGCTAAAGATCCTAGTGAAACAGCGATTAATATACCCGAAATCACATAAGCGATTCTACGCGATTTGATGAATCCGAAGTTAACCTTAGTAAACAGATTCTTAGTTGCTGGAGTAGCAAATGTTAACGCACGACCCTTTTTAGAAAGATACGCTTCAATAACCAAGCGTGTCACGAAAATGGCCGTGAATAATGAAGTTAGAATACCAATCAATAGCGTCGTGGCAAATCCTTTAATCGGACCTGACCCAAACATAAAGAGTACAATCGCCGTTAAACCAGTTGTAATATTAGCATCCAAAATCGAAGACAAGGCATTAGAGAAACCATCGCTAACCGATAGTGATAGTCCTTTGCCTTTATTCAATTCTTCTCTTATGCGCTCGAAAATAAGTACGTTCGCATCCACAGACATACCAATCGTCAATACTATACCCGCAATACCGGGGAGGGTAAGAACAGCACCAAGGCTAGTCAATACTCCTAAGATCAAAACAATATTAAGGATGAGCGCGATATCTGCATATAGTCCTCCTCTTCCGTAATAGAATATCATCCATAGAAGTACAAAAGCCATGGCAATGATGAACGAAGTGAATCCGCTGTTTATGGCCTCTTGTCCAAGTGAAGGACCTACGATCTCTGATTGTACAATTTCTGCAGAAGCAGGAAGCTTCCCTGCACGTAAAACGTTGGCAATATCCTTGGTCTCATTGATCGTAAAGTCACCGGTGATCTCAGAGCGCCCCCCTGAAATAGGACCTGAAGAAACCCCAGGAGCGGTGTACACTTTATTGTCAAGCACAATGGCGATTCCCGTTTGGTTCTGATAAACATCACCTGTCATGCGCTCCCATTCACGGGCACCTTTGGTATTCATAGTCATGCTCACAGCTGGCTTACCAAACTGATCAAAAGTATCTTGTGCATCTGAAACTACATCTCCAGAGATTCGTGGTAACCCTTCACGGTTTGACTTTAAAGCATAAAG
Source organism: Flavobacteriaceae bacterium (assembly GCA_038134285.1). Lineage (GTDB taxonomy): Bacteria > Bacteroidota > Bacteroidia > Flavobacteriales > Flavobacteriaceae > UBA3478. The sequence continues at coordinate 100,225 of JAYPUW010000007.1, read as the reverse complement.
CTCTGCGATCTCCGCATCTGCTCCAACGCGCTCCCAAGCGAACTTGGTGAACTTCACTGAAGCTGGTAATAAAGATTTCACTTCAGCTATTCTCAAATAAGCGCCAATTTCGGCGGTATCTCTCACTGCAGCACGCACGAAGGCGTTAGAACCAGGCGCTGGGACAATAAGCTTTGACAGTAACGGATTAGAATTTGAAAGGCTATCGGCCTCATTCTCAAGTAAATTTGATAGGTCGTCTGAATCGTTATCCTGGGCGTTGAGTTCGGAAATCTTAGCATCTGCCTCAACCAAAAACTGAGAAAGGCCTTGTTCGTCTTGAGGAATGGTCTCCCAGAACTCTAGTTGTGCTGTAGAAGACAACAATTCTTGCGCACGATTAATGTCTCTAGCTCCAGGTAGTTCGACTAAAATACGTCCTGAACTTCCTACACGTTGAATATTAGGCTGTGTTACTCCAAAACCATCAATACGTTCGCGCAGTACCTCGAAGGCCGAAACAATAGACTCGTCAATCTTGCGACGGATGATAGGCTTAACCTCATCATTGGTCATCTCAAAATTAATCTCGTCACTCAAATTCTTGTTGGCGAAAATATCGGGAGAAGCTAGTTTGGCCTGTGCATCCTGCTCGAAGGCCTCAAAAAACAGCTCTACGTAATTCGCATCACTTTGTTTTGACGCTGAGTCTGCTGCCAATAAAGCCGCATTAAAGGCGGGGCTTTTACTATCAGAAGCTAATCCCTTCAAAATGTCTTTTACCGAAATCTGAAGGGTAACATTGATCCCTCCTTTAAGGTCTAGGCCTTTGTTAAGTTCCTTCTCTTTGGCGTCTCCATATGAAGTATATCCAAGAACTGGTAAATCGGCTACTGAATCTAAATAGGCCGTGGCAACACGCTCTCTCTGAGAAATATAATTCTCTGAACCCTCTTCAACCTCAACTTGCGCATAGCGCTCTGCATCGCCTTCAATTTTACTCGTAATGAAGGTAAATGAGAGTTGATAAATACTAACTAAGCCAAAAAGAATGGCAAATAATCGAATCAATCCTTTATTCTGCATGGATCGTAAGTGTTATATAAAACAATGTATAAATGCGTGCAAATATATCATTTCGTGTAAGATCTGACAATAATTGCATTACTAAAGCAAAAGCCCCGCAGGCATTGAAGTGCGGGGCTTTTGATTCTTTTCATTTCTATTTCAATTAAACCGACAATAAGGCATTAGTGGCACGCACACCTTTCGCAGATTCTTGCATTTTTTGTTGTGTTGAATCAGAAAGCGGAATATCAACAATACGCTCGATTCCGTTTTTTCCAAGAATCACCGGTACGCCAATACAAATGTCTGATAATTCGTATTCTCCGTCCAAAAGCACTGAGCAAGGGAACATCCTTTGCTGATCGCAAGCAATCGCCTGAACCAATCCTGAAACGGCGGCTCCAGGTGCATACCAAGCACTAGTTCCTAGCAATTTAGTAAGTGTTGCCCCTCCTACTTTGGTTTCTTCAACGACCGACTCCATTTGAGCTTCTGACAAAAAGTTTGACACTTTAACCGAATTGCGCGTTGCGTGATCAATTAAAGGTACCATACCGGTATCGCTATGACCACCAATGACCATTCCGTCTACATCTGAGATCGGAGCCTCTAGCGCTTCAGCTAAACGGTATTTAAAACGTGCACTGTCTAATGCCCCACCCATTCCAATGATACGGTTCTTTGGTAGGCCTGATATTTTATGAACAAGATAGGTCATCGTATCCATCGGATTACTCACCACGATTACGATAGCGTTTGGCGAAAATTTCAAAAGATTATCAGTAACCGTCTGAACAATACCAGCGTTGATCCCGATAAGTTCTTCTCTAGTCATCCCAGGCTTACGAGGAATTCCAGAAGTGATCACCACTACCGAACTGTCCGCAGTTTTTGAGTAATCGTTTGTCGATCCTGTAATCTTGGTGTCAAAGCCATTCAATGAAGCCGTCTGCATGAGATCCATAGCCTTACCTTCGGCAAATCCTTCTTTAATATCAAGAAGCACTACCTCAGAGGCAAAATTTTTAATGGCAATATACTCTGCGCAACTTGCTCCTACTGCTCCTGCGCCAACTACTGAAATTTTCATGTGAAAAAGTCGATTAAAGGATTAAAAATCTGTTGCAAAAATAAGAACGCTAGGCGTCAATATTGGCATAAACAGCATTCTTTTCAATGAATTCTCTACGTGGCGGAACCTCATCACCCATAAGCATGGCAAAAATACGATCGCTTTCAGTAGCATTATCGATCGTTACCCTTCTCAAGGTTCTGAACTCAGGGTTCATTGTGGTATCCCATAATTGTTCAGCATTCATTTCACCCAAACCTTTATAACGCTGGATTAAGGCGCCCTGTCCGAATTTGGCCATCAATTGATCACGCTCTTTATCATTCCATGCATAACTCTTTTTAGCTCCTTTTTTCACTAAATAAAGTGGAGGTGTAGCAATGTACACAAAGCCCTGTTCGATCAGCTCGCGCATGTATCTGAAGAAGAAGGTTAGAATCAAGGTTTCAATGTGTGATCCATCCACATCGGCGTCACACATGATCACCACTTTATGATAGCGCAATTTCTCTAGGTTGAGCGCTTTAGAGTCTTCTTCTGTACCTACCGTCACCCCAAGTGCGGTATAGATATTTCGGATTTCTTCATTTTCAAAAACCTTGTGTTGCATCGCCTTCTCAACATTCAGAATCTTACCTCTTAAGGGTAAAATGGCTTGAAAGTTTCGGTCACGACCTTGCTTAGCCGTACCACCCGCAGAATCTCCCTCAACCAAGAATACTTCGCATTGCGCAGGATCTTGCTCTGAGCAATCTGAAAGCTTTCCAGGAAGTCCTCCACCACTCATTACATTCTTGCGCTGAACAAGCTCTCTAGCCTTGGCGGCGGCATGACGGGCAGTAGCTGCGATTACAACTTTTTCTACAATGCGTTTAGCATCATCAGGATGCTCTTCGAGATAATCCGTTAGCATCTCAGAAACCGCTTGACTCACAGCCGCACTCACCTCTCGATTACCGAGTTTAGTTTTGGTCTGCCCTTCAAACTGTGGCTCAGCCACTTTTACTGAAATAATAGCGGTGAGACCTTCTCTAAAGTCATCTCCAGAAATCTCAAATTTTAGCTTATCAAGAAGTCCTGAGGAATCTGCATACTTTTTAAGCGTGTGCGTAAGCCCACGTCTAAATCCTGCTAAATGCGTACCACCCTCGTGTGTGTTAATGTTGTTTACATAAGAGTGAAGGTTTTCAGAAAAACCCGTGTTGTATACCATGGCGATTTCTACCGGAATTCCGCCTTTTTCTCCTTCAATAGCAATCACCTTTTGAATTAAAGGTTCACGCGACTCATCTAAGAAAAGAATGAACTCTTCTAATCCCCTTTCAGAGAAAAAAATCTCAGAAACAAATTCTCCCTTATCATCTTTCTTTCTTTTGTCGGTAAGTGAAATAGTAATCCCTTTATTTAGGAATGCTAGCTCTCGCATGCGATTGGCGAGGGTCTCATAATTGTACTCAGTTGTTTGGTTAAAGATCAAATGATCCGGCTTGAAGGTTACCTCTGTACCGTTCTTTTCGCTTTCGCCAACACTTTTTACCGGATACAAGGCCTTTCCTCTTTCGTATTCCTGTTGCCAGATCTTTCCTTCACGTTGCACTGTTGCCTTTAAGGATACCGAGAGTGCATTCACACAAGACACCCCGACACCGTGTAAACCTCCAGAAACCTTATATGAATCTTTATCAAACTTACCCCCGGCACCGATCTTGGTCATGACCACTTCGAGGGCGGATACTCCTTCTTTCTTGTGAAGACCTACAGGAATACCGCGTCCGTTATCGGTTACGGTAATCGAATTGTCTTCATTGATTGTGACCCGAATGGTGTCGCAGTGACCTCCCATAGCCTCGTCAATAGAGTTGTCGACTACTTCATAAACTAGGTGGTGGAGACCTCTTAAGCCTATGTCACCGATATACATAGAAGGACGCATTCTTACATGCTCCATTCCTTCTAAGGCCTGTATACTATCTTCTGAATAATTTGGGATTTTTGCTTCTTCGCTCATAGGTCAGATTTCATGGTAATGTATCCTAGCAAATATAGCCGAAACAGCAGTAAAAATAAGGGCTCGAACTTATTCGAGCCCTTCAAGTTATCAACACTTTAGTGTGAACAATATCATTTTTCGTAAGCGTCTGTATGTACCGATTTAATCGCCCGTCCAGAAGGCTCATTCATCGTTTTGAATGCGGCATCCCATTCAAGAGCGGTTTTAGTACTACACGCCACCGAAGGCTCTTGTGGTACGCTCAAAGCAGCAGCGTCTGAAGGAAAGTGTGAGGCGAAGATGCTACGATAGAAATACTCTTCTTTAGTTTGAGGTGTTTGAAAAGGATACTTAAAGGCTGCTTGCTCCATTTGAGCGTCGCTCACTTCTTCATTAACCTTCTCTTTAAGGGTGTCAATCCAAGAATACCCCACACCGTCTGAGAACTGCTCTTTCTGACGCCATGCTACCTCGGCAGGAAGCATATCTTCAAAAGCTTTGCGCAATACCCATTTCTCCATACGCTCTCCATTAATCATCTTTTCTTGAGGGTTCAAACGCATAGCTACATCGATGAATTCTTTGTCCAAGAAAGGAACTCTCCCTTCAATTCCCCAGGCGGCAAGTGACTTGTTGGCACGCAAACAATCATACATGTGCAACCTATCTAATTTTCGCACTGTTTCTTCGTGAAATTCTAGTGCATTCGGAGCCTTATGGAAGTAAAGATATCCTCCAAACAGTTCGTCTGATCCTTCGCCAGACAATACCATTTTAATACCCATTGACTTAATGACACGCGCCATTAAGTACATTGGCGTGGCCGCCCGTACGGTGGTGATATCGTAGGTTTCAAGATGGTAAATCACATCTTTGATCGCGTCAAGCCCTTCTTGGATGGTAAAAATCACCTCGTGGTGCACCGTTTTAATATAGTCGGCAACCTTTCGGGCGGCTGCCAAATCTGGCGAACCCACTAGTCCCACCGCAAAAGAGTGCAATTGAGGCCACCAGGCGCTCTCCGTATTATCAGATTCAATGCGTTTTTCAGCATATTTCTTAGCAACCGCTGAGGTAATAGAAGAATCAAGTCCCCCAGACAACAGCACCCCATAAGGAACATCAGACATTAGCTGACGCTTAACAGCGGCCTCAAGCGCCTTCCTAAGGGCTTCGATAGAGGTCCCGTTTTCTTTAACGGCGTCATAGGATTTCCAATCTCTGTCGTACCAGCGAACCGGTTCAGCTGTCTCACCGGTCATGTAGTGTCCTGGAGGAAACAACTCAATCCGGTTGCAATACCCCTCTAATGCCTTTAATTCAGAGGCTACATAAAAAACACCCTGTTCATCCCACCCCATGTATAGTGGAATAATACCCATGTGATCACGAGCAATTAAGAAGTCCTTTTTCTCTTTATCATAAAGGGCAAAAGCAAAGATCCCATTTAGTTGATCTAAAAATGATGAACCAAGGCGCTGATAAAGCGGGAGCAGTACTTCACAGTCTGATTGAGTCATGAATTTGTACTCTTTAAAGGCTGAACGCAATTCTCTGTGATTGTAAATCTCACCATTAGCGGCAAGCACCAGTGATTTAGACTCGTTAAACAAGGGCTGTTTTCCCGAAGCCGGATCGACAATAGCTAAACGCTCGTGAGCAAGTACACTGAAAGTATCGCTGTAAATACCACTCCAGTCTGGGCCGCGGTGTCTGATCTTCTTAGACATTTCTAGCAACTGGTCACGTTGCTGAGATTCTTCTTTCTGGTATTTAAAACTGGCTACAATTCCACACATGATTCAAAATTTTAAGCAAAAATGAATCAAATGATTTTAATCATATAGTTTAAAGTTAAAATTAGTTAATTATTTTAACTAATTAAAGAGTATTAGACTTATTTCTTAACTAAATCACCCCCAATCACTACTCCCTGGACAGGAATTGTAGGTAAAGCAGAAAGAGGAGCCTCTATAAGGTCTTCTGCTAGAATGGTGAAATCAGCGTAGTAGCCTGGTCGAATCATCCCCTTTTCGCCTTCTTCAAAGTTCGAATACGCCGCCCAAGTAGTCATTCCCTTTAAGGCCTGCATGCGGGTTAATCCCTCTTCAACGAAATACCCTCCATCAGGATATCCTTCAAGATCTTGACGGGCCACCGCAGCATAGTAGGTCAATAAAGGCGAGACCTGTTCTACCGGAAAATCAGTCCCTAATGCTAAAAGAGAAGCCTTCTGCAGCAGCGTTTGATAAGCGTACGCCCCTTTGATGCGGTCTGGACCTAAACGATCCTCAGCCCAATACATGTCGCTGGTAGCATGGGTGGGTTGTACTGAAGGGATAATTCCGTCAGCGAAACGATCAAAATCTGCCGGATCGACAACTTGTGCATGCTCTATCTTCCAACGTGCCTTCATCGGATTTGATAATACTCTTTGATACAGATCGAGAACAAAATAATTTGCAGAATCTCCTATGGCGTGTGTATTCATTTGAAATTCACTTTGCGCTAGGCGCTCTGCTATAGACGTAATTTCTTCTAAAGGGGTTACTACTGCTCCAAAGTGATCCGACTGATCAGAGTAGGGTTTCTTTAGCGCTGCGCCCCTTGATCCAAGTGCTCCATCTGCATAAACCTTAAACGATCGCACATTAAGCAAAGATGTTTTAATAGGTCCCTTTTCGAGGTAGTAATCTAGCTGTTCAGGAGATGCACTAATCATAGCATACACGCGAATTTTCATATCACCTGTGGTTTGCAGGCTATCGATTAGTTCAATGACTGACCTTGAAAGCCCTGCGTCATTTACCGTTGTTAATCCATTTTCAAAGGCAATGTCTTGCGCTGCCAATAAGGCGCGCACCTGAGAAGCGCGATCAATGTCAGGCAGTGAAGCATCAACCCATCTCATGGGTTCGTCAATTAAAACACCTGTAAGGCGCTGATTTTCTTTTAAGATTGCCCCGCCACTCACCTCGGTTTTTGCAGTTATACCCGAAAGATGAAGGGCATAATCGTTAACCAAATAGGCATGCCCATCTATACGACGCAATACCACTGGCCGGTTAGGAAACAATTCGTTTAATTGAGCATTTGTCGGAAATTCCTTCTCAGGCCAATCGTTTTGATCCCACCCCCAAGCATACAATACAGACGGATGGTATTCAGCATCAAAAGCCTTAAGACGTTCAATAATCTCATCAAAACTTTGGGTTCCAAGCAAACTTAATCTGCTTTCGTTTAAGCCAAGTTGGTAAAAGTGGCAGTGCGCATCAATGAACCCGGGGTAGACAAAAGCTCCTTCTAGATCTATCTCTTCACGCGCGGTAAAACGACTACGCAACTCATCCATTCCAACTGCAACAATACGACGGTCTTTAACCGCAACTACAGTAGCCATTGACTGTAACGAGTCAACAGTATAAAATTGAGCATTGTAAAACACCTTATCTACTTGCTCAACTTTTTCACAACTAAAAGTGGCAATTATCAATATAAATAGAGAAGTAATCTTAAGTTTCATAGGGCTGAGGATTATTCGCTTTGGTTCCGGCTACAGCAAGTGCAGCGATTAGAACTACTCCAAGATATGCCATGTAACGGTAAGAACCGAGAAGGGTAAACGAGAAACTGAAAACACTCGGAGCAATAGCACTCGCAAAGATTAAAATTGACATGACCCGACCTGTGATTGCACCAAGGTGTTGCCTTCCGAAAAATCTGGGCCAAGTAACCGAATTGAGCACTCCAAAAAAACCACCCATAGACCCCATTCCGCTAATCAACAATATTCTTCCCCATGATTCACTTAAAAAGAACATCCCTATACAAGCCAGCAAGCCGCCAAACATCATGATATAGGCGAAGATTTTAAGCTTAGAGCCATCACTGAGGTAATTAAAAACTGTTGAAACGGTAACCGAAACGAAAGAACCGGGCAGAAAAATCCGAACCGCATCTTCTTTAGACAATCCAGTGCTCTCAAAAATAGAAACCACATGAAAGGTAAGCCCCGTAATGAAAAAGCTATTGAATGCTAATAAAAAGGTGAATACCCAAAAAGCGCGAGTCTTACGTGCCTCCATAAGGGTAAACTGCTTCTTCGCGCGCGGCTGGTCAGAAGCTCCATGGGTTTCTTGATCTTTTCGAATTCCATCAGGAAGTAATCCGTGATCTTCAGGACGTACTCTATAGAATTGAAGGATAATAATCGCAAATACCGCCAAGGCGAGTGCCATCAGCTGCCATGCCCCGCTCCATCCAAAGTCATCAATGAGTACGCTGAGCCAAATCGGCGCCGAACTGAATCCGAATGAAAGCGAAATACTCGTTACCATATTGGCTCGTCCGCGGTATTTGTCCCACCACATCATGATCATATTTCTCGAGGCCATAGTAAGCACCCCTTGACCAAAGAACCTCAGCATAAAAAACAGAAGAGTTATGACCACAAATCCGGTGTAAACCGTGCTAATGTTAATAGCTACTGCTAATTTTTGAGCGAGCGAAGGCGAAAAGGAAGCCGTTAAAAGTGTGAGTGAAATTCCAAGAGCAGCACCTAAAGCCACCCATCGGGCCCCATAGCGATCGAACCAGCGTCCGGCCCTTCCAATGATCAAGGAACTCATGATCGTCCCCACCATATAAGCGTTAGAGAATTGGTTGCGACTTAATCCCAATGCATCTTTTACAGGATCGGTAAATACTGAGACTCCAATGGTTTGGCCTGGAATACTGAACCAAACACCAATGGTTCCGACAATAAGAATAACAAAACCGTAGAAAAATGGAAAAGACTCTGGTCGAATAATAGAGCCAAAATTAGAACGTTTTGAGGTTGAAGGGCTCAATGCCTAGGATTTACAGATTCAAATATAAGTGCATTGGACGAATGATTACCTTTAAGGCTGAACTTTCAAATTTCTGTTAATGCAATCAGACACCGTCTTGTATCTTGAGAATGCCCAAATAAAGCAAGACACTAGCATTATACTTGACAAACTCAATTTTAGCCTTCACAAAGGGGACTACTATTTCTTAATCGGAAAAACAGGATCCGGAAAAAGCAGTCTGCTGAAAGCGCTCTACGGCGATGTTCCGTTTAGCGCTGGGACAGCGCGAATCAAAAACCTTGACCTACGCACCCTAAAAGAAGTCCAGCTTTCAACGCTGAGACGCTCATTGGGCATTGTATTTCAAGATTTTAAACTGCTCTCAGACCGCAACGTCTATGACAACCTCGACTTTGTGCTCAAAGCCACCGGATGGAAAAAATCGAGCGAGCGCAAAAACCAAATCGAAACAGTGCTAGAGCGCGTTGGGATTAGCGGAAAGATGAAAAGCTTTCCCCATCGGCTCTCAGGTGGAGAACAACAGCGCGTTGCTATCGCTAGAGCCTTATTGAACGACCCTGATCTAATTATTGCAGATGAACCCACCGGAAATCTAGATCCAGAAACTAGTCTAGAGGTCATGCAGGTTTTCGAAGACATTCATCGAAACAGTAAGACACTTTTTGTCGCCACCCATAATCACCAATTAATCCGCCATTACGGTCATCCTGTGGTACGGTGCGAAAATCAGAGCTTACATCAAGGCTAAATTTCAACTGGTAATTTTTCTGTTTATTTGTAGCTCATTTAAGATTTATGGCAGTTTTAGGCATTGATATAGGGGGTACCGGTATTAAGGGTGGTTTGGTCGATATTGAAGCTGGGGAATTAATCAGTGAACGCTTCCGCCTACCTACGCCTAAAAAGAGAGACCCTGAAGGTATTGCAGATTATTTCAAAGAAATCGTAGACTATTTTGGCTATAAGGGGCCCATTGGAGTTGGATTTCCTACCATCATCAAGAATGGGATTTGCGGGTCACAAGGCAACCTTCATAAGAAATGGAAGGGGCTTAACGTAGCAGATGTATTTACCGAAAAGACAGGGCAAAAAGTTATTGTCTTAAATGATGCAGATGCCGCAGCCTACGCGACCATGGAGTACGGTGTCGGAAAAGGTGAGATGGGACTCGTCCTTATGATAACCATTGGCACGGGGATAGGTAGTGGCGCCTTCTTTAACGGAACACTCATTCCGAATTTTGAGTTAGGCCAAATTCCTTACAAAAAGTTCAAAAAAATTGAAGAATGGACCTCAGCCTCTGCCAAGGAGCGCGAAAATTTAAGCCTTGAAGAATGGGCCGTACGCTTTAATAAGTTCTTAAAAATAACGAACCTTCTCATCGCCCCAGACCTCATTATTCTTGGGGGTGGGCTTTCTAAGGAGTGGGATAACTACGCACACCTGATCGATTCTCCGGTTCACATCAAGCCAGCTGCACTGCGCAACAATGCCGGAATTGTGGGTGCTGCCGCTGCCGCTTTTAGATCGCTTTAGCGCGCTTTCTGTCGGTTTCCTTTAAATAAATTTTTCGCAGACGGATGTGATTAGGAGTTACCTCAACCAACTCGTCCTTCTGTATGTATTCTAAAGCCTGCTCTAGCGAGAACTTAATTGCGGGAACAATTTTCACCTTTTCATCTGAACCAGAGGCACGGACGTTTGAAAGTTTTTTGGTTTTAGTCACATTCACCGCCAAATCGTCGGCTCTAGAATTTTCTCCAATCACCTGTCCTTCGTAAATATCCTCTCCTGGATCAACAAAGAAGACCCCTCGTTCTTGGATCTTATCGATAGAATAAGGAATCGCCGTTCCGTTTTCTAAAGAAACCAATGATCCATTAATTCGTCCTGGGATTGGCCCTTTTAGGGGTTGGTATTCAATAAAACGGTGTGACATGATCGCCTCGCCTGCAGTTGCCGTGAGAAGTTGATTTCTCAATCCGATAATACCTCTAGAGGGGATCACAAACGCGCAGATCATTCGGGTACCCTTAGTCTCCATACTGAGCAGTTCTCCCTTGCGCATAGATACCATCTCAACGGCCTTACCCGAGACAGTCTCTGGAAGATCAATGGTCAATTGCTCGACAGGCTCACACTTTACGCCATCAATTTCTTTAATGATGACCTGAGGCTGACCGATCTGTAGTTCGTATCCTTCACGGCGCATAGTCTCGATAAGCACTGACAAGTGCAGTACCCCTCGCCCATATACGATAAAACGATCTGCGCTATCTGTAGGTTTAACACGCAACGCCAAATTTTTTTCTAGCTCTTTCTCTAATCGATCTTTAATGTGTCTAGAGGTCACAAATTTTCCATCCTTACCAAAGAACGGACTATCATTTATGGTAAAGAGCATACTCATGGTAGGCTCATCGATCGCGATAGACTTTAATGCTTCAGGTGCCTCATGATCTGCTAACGTGTCTCCAATCTCAAAATTCTCCATTCCGACAATCGCGCAGATATCTCCAGCCCGAACTTCTTGCACTTTCACGCGGCCTAATCCTTCAAATGTGTACAGCTCTTTAATTCTTGATTTAGAAATTGAACCGTCGCGTTTTACGAGACTCACCTGCTGGCCTTCTTTAAGTGATCCGCGTTGTAGGCGTCCAATTGCAATACGTCCGGTAAACGAAGAATAATCTAAAGAAGTAATTAAAAGCTGTGTTGATCCCTCTTGCGGTTTGAACTCAGGGATTTGAGCCAGGACCATTTCTAAAAGGGGTTCTATAGAGTCGGTGGGCTGTTTGTAATCTGTGCTCATCCATCCGTTCTTAGCCGATCCGTAAACCGTGGGGAAATCAAGCTGCCATTCTTCAGCGCCAAGCTCAAACATGAGATCAAAGACCTTTTCATGTACCTCATCTGGCGTACAATTCTCTTTGTCTACCTTATTGATGACTACACATGGCTTCAATCCCATTGAAATCGCCTTTTGCAATACAAACCGGGTTTGAGGCATAGGGCCCTCAAAGGCATCAACCAGCAATAACACTCCGTCTGCCATGTTTAAAACACGCTCTACTTCTCCGCCAAAGTCGGCGTGACCAGGGGTATCGATAATGTTGATCTTGTGGTCTTTGTATTGTACCGAAACATTCTTAGAAACAATGGTAATTCCGCGCTCGCGCTCGAGATCATTGTTGTCTAGAATGAGTTCTCCTTTGTTTTCATTTTCTCTGAAAAGTTGACAGTGGTAAAGGATTTTATCGACAAGTGTAGTCTTTCCGTGATCTACGTGAGCAATAATGGCAATGTTCTTGACGTGCTGCATCTAAATAGTTTGAGCGCTAAGGCGGCGCAAATATAGGTCGAAAACCGCCCCAGATGTGATAAAAAACTACCTTTGTGCCGAAATCCTGTGAAACCATGAATAGAGCAGACCTCCAAAAACTTCAGCACACTGAAAGTCATCAATTCTTACTGATTGCAGGGCCCTGTGCCATTGAGTCAGAAGAAAGTGCTATGACGGTAGCCGAAAAAGCTGTAACTCTTAGCGATATGTTGAAGATTCCGTATGTTTTCAAAGGAAGTTTTAAGAAGGCTAATCGCAGCCGTATCGATTCATTCACGGGGATTGGGGATGAAAAAGCTCTTAAAATTTTGAGAAAGGTCGGAGAAACCTTCGGTATACCCACCATCACTGATATTCATACTGAGGAAGATGCAGCAAGGGCTGCAGCTTATGTTGATATTCTGCAGATTCCCGCTTTTTTAGTGCGCCAAACTGACCTTGTAGTAGCCGCGTCGAAGACACAGAAGGTCATTAACCTAAAGAAAGGGCAATTTATGAGCCCTGAAAGCATGCAATTTGCGGTTCAGAAGGTAAAAGACAGTGGAAATCCCAACAGCCTCATCACTGAGAGAGGAACCACCTTTGGGTATCAAGACTTGGTAATTGACTATAGAGGCATACCGGTGATGCAGCAATATGCCCCTGTAGTGTTAGACGTAACCCACTCACTTCAACAACCCAATCAAGCCTCAGGAGTAACTGGCGGAAGACCTGTGCTCATTGAAACCATGGCTAAGGCAGGAATTGCGGTTGGTGTAGACGGAATTTTTATCGAAACACATCCAGACCCTGCAAGCGCTATGAGTGACGGGGCCAACCAACTACCCCTTGAGCGCCTCGAAAAACTCTTAAACACCTTGGCGCGGTTGAGAGATACCGTCGTGAAACTCGAGAACTAACCTTTTCTTTAAAGTTAAGGCGCTCATCCTATTGCGATAGAGGTTATCTTGTGAGAAAATAATTCTCGTGAAAACACTTTCTTTCTTTTTAGCCTTTTTGATAGGGCTCATAGGGCTTCAGGCTCAAGATCACAGCCATGTAAGAACTCGTCCCATCCACTTTCCTGATGTAGACGAATACCTCACCCTTTCTACCGACCTGCATATACACAGTGTGTTCTCTGACGGATATGTTTGGCCTAACATCAGAGTTCAAGAGGCGTTAATGGACGGATTAGACGCCATCGCAGTTACAGAACACCTCGAATACCAGCCACACAGCGCTGACATACCACATCCCGATCGCAATCGCGCTTATCACTTAGCGCTAGAAGAGGCGAAAGACCATGACCTACTTATCATAAGAGGATCTGAGATCACAAGAGGAGCACCCATCGGACACAACAATGCCATCTTTATTGAAGACGCTAATCCACTCTTGAAAGAAAAAGCTGAAGATGCCTTTAAAGAGGCCCGAAAGCAAGGAGCATTCATCTTTTGGAATCATCCTGCATGGACCGCTCAAAACAGTCAAGGTAACCCAGTGCTCAGTGCATTTCAAAAAGAACGCATACAGTCAGACGAACTGCATGGGATCGAGGTAGTGAACTTTGGGGCCTTTGCAGAAGAATCTCTAGCACTTGCCTTAGACCAAGACCTTACTATTTTGGCAACCTCTGATGTGCACGGCCTCATCGAATGGGACTACAGCAATAAAGGTCTACAAAGACCGGTGACCTTAGTCTTCGCCAAAGAAAGGAGTTTAGTTGCTATTCATGAAGCACTCATCAAAGGAAGAACTGTTGCGGCCTACAACGACCTACTTATAGGTCGAAAGGAGTATTTAGAGCCTCTGCTTTTAAAGAGTATAGGTATTGAAGGTGCCCATTATATGCCCAACACCAAAATTGTAGAATTGACCATCACCAATCAAACAAGCAGCGACTTACTGCTAGAAAATAAGAGTGACTACACATTCTACGAAAGCTCACCTGTTTTTGTTTTGAAGGCTCATGACAGCAAGGTCCTGAAAGTCAAAACTTTAGAAGAGCTTTCTGGTTTTGACTTGACATTTGAAGCCCTTGGAGCATTTTACGCCCCAAAAAGTCATCCCGTCTTGACCTGGAGGATTAGTGTCGGAGACTAGTTTTCGTATCTTTATCGGCTATTTATGTTCTTTTATTTATCGGGGCCGATCTGGATTTGACAGCAAGATCAATGAGATCGTAAGCATGCCGAGCTATGAGGTTAATGCTCGTAAATCTCTACTTCAACCATTTTAAATGGCGAAAACAATTACGCTTTAGCTGCCTAATAATCTGAATTATAGTAAGATTTGGCCTAGTCTCGCGAGGCGAGAAAGCTAAATGTCTCTAGAAAGCCCTTGTTGGCGGCGTTCTTCAAAGAGGCACCATTAAAGTCAACAACGAATGTCTTTCGCTTCGCAAGGCATTTAAAATTTAGAAGCTAAGGAAGTTGGTAGATGGTCACTGATCAGCTGCTTTCTGACAATCTCTCAGTGAATAAGCATGTAGAAAGCGTTTAAGTTGCTTGTTTGGACGAGGGTTCGAACCCCTCCGGCTCCACTATCCTCTAATCAATTTGGTAATGGTCATTCGAACAGCTATACGCGAAACCAACCAAAGCACCATGGCACTCAAGCCAAATACTAAAGCGTTAAGGAGTAACACCTCAGAGACGTAGAGTTTAACAGGGATATAAGTGATGTAGTATTCTTCAGGATTTGAAAAGGTTAACCAATGCGTGTGACGCTGAATGGTATACATCAATAATCCTATGGTATTTCCGATGAGTAATCCAAGTCCTAGGTTATACGAGCCCTGGATCCAAAACAATTTACGCACACTCTGCTCATTAGCGCCCAGTGCCCTGAACAAACCAATGGTATTTGAACGCTCGAAAACTACGGCCAATAAACTGGTGATAATATTCATGGCCCCTACAATAGAAAGCACCAGGCTAATAATGAGCAAATTCACATCGAAAAGCTCCAACCAATTGAATAAGACCGATTGCTCATCTTTGGTTCTCACTACCTCAATATGGGCCGGAAATCGATCGAGCAAGGCCTGATAAAACAAGGCTTGGTCTTCTGAATCCGCCAAGAACACTTCGAGGCCTTCAAATTGATTTGCCTCATACCTGTTTAAACGACCGACCAATTCACCAGTGACAAAAACAACCGATTGATCGAATTCAGCAAAATAAGAATTGTAAATTCCTTGAACGACCATTCGTCGTTGCTGCGGAGGGTATTCATCATTTGGAAATAGCCCATAAACACTATCCCCTACTTCAAGGCCCAATTGGCGTGCCACCTCTTCAGAAACAACAACATGATCTTGGCTATCGTATTGAAGCCAAACACCCTGAACCAGATAAGATTCCCAAACTGTAGTGTCAAAATCATTGTACACTCCTTTAAAAAGCAATCCCGCATAATCAATCTCATTGCGAAGCACGCCTAGGCGTTCTGAAACTTTATGGCTACGATAATTGCCTTCAATGGTATTAAGCATTGCGATGTGACTGATATCAAGAGCTTGGCCCCTATCATAAGAGGCTAATTTGAAAGTACCCTGAAACGACTCTAATTTCTTTTTGACCTCAAATTGCAATCCTCTTGCCGTTGCCATGGCAATCAACATTACAGCTAGGCTAATAGCCACAGCTATAACGCCAATTTTTGCGCTACCTTTAGGTAAGATCAAGTGATTCTTAAACAAGAATCTTTTTGCAACGAACCATTCGAACATATGATTCTCTTAGACTTCTTATCTTTCAAAAATAGACTTTTAACACTGATCCTATTGGGTATTGGTATTCAGATATCTACCGCTCAAATCGTTGTGGGAGCCAATCGCACCGAAATCTACCTTCCGATGCTTACTGAAAAGTCAATAGCCGTAGTAGCGAATGCCACATCGGTGATTTTTCATCAAAATGGTTATACTCATATCGTAGACAGCCTGCTATCTAGAGGCGTTCAATTAAAAAAAATCTTTACCCCAGAACACGGATTTAGGGGCGAGGCCGACGCTGGAGCAGCAGTAGATAGCAGCATCGATCCTAAAACGCAATTGCCCTTAGTGTCGCTTTACGGAAGTCAAAAAAAGCCCTCAGCAGATCATCTCAAAGACATAGATATCATTCTTTTTGACATTCAAGATGTTGGTGTCCGCTTTTACACCTATATCGCCACCCTTCAACTAGTGATGGAGGCGGCGGCAGACGCATCGGTTTCGGTTATGGTATTAGACCGTCCAAATCCGAACGCTAAACTGATCGATGGACCGGTTTTGCAACCAGAGAATGAAAGTTTCTTAGGATTAAATCCTATCCCATTAGCCTATGGAATGACCATAGGAGAATACGCGCAAATGCTCAAGGGTGAAGGATGGTTACGCTCCGAGAACCCCATTGAACTGACCCTAATTACCCTAGAAGGCTACACACATAACATGTCATATCACCTGCCCATTAAACCCTCTCCGAATCTTAGAAGCGACCACGCAATTGCATGGTACCCTAGCCTAGGTTTATTCGAGGGTACCGAGATTAATGCAGGCCGCGGAACTCCAAATCCCTTTGAACGCTTCGGTTCACCCCAGCTATCAGCAGCAGTTTTCGATTTTGAATATACTCCAGTTTCTGTTTCTGGAGCGCGCTACCCAAAACACCTCAATACGCTATGTAACGGCCGAGATTTGAGCGAAGAAGAAGCACCCGATCACGTCTGTTTAAACCCACTCATTGAAAGTTATAAGGCACACGATGGAAAATTTTTTAGAGAAGATTCTTTTGCTAAACACAGCGGAAGAAGCGAGCTTCAAGGTCAAATTGAATCGGGCATGAGCGAGGAAGAAATTCGCGCAAGTTGGAAAGATGAACTCGAGGCTTTTAAATCTATCCGATCAAAGTATTTGAGGTACCCTTGAAGCCCGTATCTTTGCCGCATGCAAAAGACTGAGGCTTTAACACTTCCTGTAATGGAGTCTTTTTTTACCATTCAAGGAGAAGGATTTCACCAGGGCACCGCTGCTCATTTCATTCGTTTAGGAGGATGTGATGTGGGTTGTCATTGGTGTGACGTAAAAGAAAGTTGGAGCATCTTCCCTGAATGGGAACAAACGATTGAAAGCATTGTTTCTAGCGTTGATCATCGCGCTCAAATCGTTGTGATTACCGGAGGAGAACCTTTAATGCATCCACTAGATGAGCTAACTGCAGCGCTCAGAGTAAAGGGGTTGAAAACACATATAGAAACCTCAGGTGCCCATCCGATATCCGGTCTCTGGGACTGGATTTGTCTGTCTCCTAAAAAATTCAAAAAACCATTAGACACCATTTACGAACGCGCTGATGAACTCAAGTGTATCGTATACAACAAAAGTGATTTCGCCTTTGCAGAAGATGAAGCTGCTCGGGTTAACCGAACTTGTAAATTATCGCTACAACCAGAATGGGAAGTTAGAGAAAAAGTAATGCCTCTAATGAGTGACTATGTTTTAGCCCATCCTAAATGGCGTATAACTCTGCAAACTCACAAGTATATAGGCGTTCCTTAACAGCTTGTTTTATCTATTTTTGCCCCATGAAAAAAATGCTTATTGCGGTACTCTCGCTGTCGCTTTTCTACAGCTGTGCCCCTTCAAATAAAAATTTAATGAGTAAGGATCAGTTAGGTTCTTTGCAATCTACTGACAGCATAGGGCTGGTAAGCTCATTATTTCCTGAAGATTCGATATACTTTGAGAGGCTAAATACAGGCCAAATAGTAGGCTTGAGTGTGCTAAAAGCCAATCAGAAAAAACGCTTTCAGTTAAGAGCGAATCTTGAGGGTGCTATTGAGGTCGTTCAGGTATACGATAGCCTCTATAAAACAAAAAATGGTATCGGAGTTGGAAATACAATAGGCGAACTTGAAAAGGTTTATACTATAGATAAGGTGGTTCCGGCAATAAAAAGCGTTTCTGTTTACGTGAAAGAATCACCTCTTTTATTCCTTTTTGATCGCGGCGAACTTCCTGAAAGTATCAAATACAGTTTTGATCCTATTGATCCAGTACAACTTCCTTCCGAGGCCGTGATCAATCAAGTGATTATTAGCTGGTAAGATGAAGCGCATTCTTCTGACCCTAGTTCCAAATCTTTTAGGCTATTACTTCAATGTAATCGCACTGTTCTCCCCAAAGAAAGCGGGAAAACTAGCCTTGTTGACCTTTGCCAAGGTGCGCAAGGGTCAACTTGATCGCCAAAGGACACTTCCGCTTTTAGAAGAAGCTAAAGGCGAGCGCTTTTCAATAGGTGCATATGAAATTCAATCGTACCACTGGCAAGGAGAGAAAGAGGCAGTGCTATTGCTTCACGGATGGGAGAGTAACACCCATCGATGGCGAAATTTGATCTCACAGCTTAAAAAAGAAAAGTTTGAAATCTATGCCCTTGATGCTCCTGCTCATGGATTTTCAACCGGGAGCTATCATTTTTTGCCCGACTTTGTCGAGGCTGCCTACCATCTCGTGCATAAACACAACATCAAAACGCTCATAGGACATTCTATGGGGGGAATGGCGATTTGCTATTTACTGTTCAAGCACAAAGAAAATCCTGTTGAACGCTTTATTACCCTAGGTGCTCCTGTAGACTTTTCTCTTATTGTATCTAGATACAACCGCCGCGTACCCTATAATAAAACGGTGTACAATGCATTAGATCAAGAGATGTACCGATTGGTAAATATGAATATCGAAGCGTTTTCGAGCCGTCTTTTTGCGAAAGAGATTCCTCAAAAAGCACTCCTTATGCATGATCGTTTTGACCTTACAATACCTAGCAGTCAATCTGAGGAACTGCACAAAGCTCTTGCGAACAGCGAACTGGTGGTGACTGAAAATTTTGGTCATTCAATGCACCAAGACGAAGTTTGTGAGAAAATCATGTTATTTTTAAATAACAACTAATCATTTATGGAACTTCAACCCTTTCATTTAGCTATTCCGGTCAATAACCTTAAGGCCGCCCGCGATTTTTATACCAACATCCTCGGATTTGAAGAAGGACGCAGCAGTGACCACTGGGTGGATTACAATTTTTTTGGCCACCAGCTAGTGATTCATTTAGACACCAACCACCAAGGGGTCTTAGTCTCTAACCCTGTTGACGGAAAGGATGTTCCGGTCCCTCATTTCGGAGTCGTTTTAGAATGGGAGGTTTTCGATGCATTTGCCGAACGCATAAGAAGTAAAGGGATTCCCTTTATCATCGAACCTTATTTGAGATTTGAAGGACTACCCGGAGAGCAGAAAACGCTCTTTTTTAAAGATCCATCAGACAATGCCTTAGAGTTTAAGAGCTTTAAACATATCTCCTCGCTCTTTGCAACTTAAGATTGGGTACGTCGTCGAGCAAGAAGTGTATTCTTGAGAAGCATTGCAATAGTCATAGGACCAACACCCCCAGGAACTGGTGTGATATAAGAAGCCTTCTCAGCGACTTGCTCAAAATCTACATCGCCCACGATGCGGTATCCTTTAGGCCGGCTTACATCTTCTACTCTGGTAATTCCGACATCGATAATTACGGCGCCAGATTTTACCATATCTGCTTTAACAAAATTTGGCACACCTAAAGCCGAAACAATAATATCTGCTTGATTAAGAAGTGCTTTGAGGTCTTTTGTGCGAGAATGTGCTACGGTAACAGTGGCATCAGCAAAATTACCCTTCTGGCTCAAAAGAATACTAATAGGCCTTCCTACAATATGAGAACGTCCGATAACAACAGCATGCTTCCCTGAGGTATCTACATTATAGCGTTCGAGTAGCTGCATAATTCCATAAGGCGTTGCAGGAATAAACGACTCAAGTTCTAAGGCCATCCGCCCAAAATTTGACGGATGAAAGCCGTCAACATCTTTTTTTGGATCGATCGCCAAGAGTACCTCTTCTTCATCAAGATGAGACGGTAAAGGCAACTGAACGATGTAGCCATCAATGGCCTCATTTGAGTTCAATGCGGCTACCTCTTTTAATAATTCTTCTTGGGTTGTATCTTCTGGAAGTCTCACAAGTGTAGACTCAAAGCCTACCTGCTCGCAAGAGCGTACCTTACTTGAAACATAGGTTAAACTCGCTCCATCGTTTCCGACAATGACTGCGGCAAGGTGGGGAACTTTTTGACCCTGCTGTCGCATCTCAGTAACCTCAGCGGCAATCTCTTCTTTGAGTTCTTGGCTCGTTTTCTTTCCGTCTAGTATAATCATTAGCGCATATTCATATTTTGCATCATCTGCATCATATTTCTTCCTTTTGCTCCCTGCATCATCTTCATCATCTTGCTCATTTGATCAAACTGCTTGATCAGCTTATTCACCTCTTGAATTTCTCTACCACTTCCAGAAGCGATGCGCTTCTTTCTGCTTTGATCAATGACCTTAGGGTTACTGCGCTCTTTTGGTGTCATCGAATAAATAATAGCTTCAATATACTTAAAGGCATCATCATCAATATCTAAGCCCTTGGTCGCCTTGGCCATTCCAGGAACCATTGACACGAGGTCTTTCATGGGTCCCATTTTTTTGATTTGTTGAATTTGGGTTAAGAAGTCATCAAAACCAAAGGTCTGTTTCGCGATTTTACGCTGTAGCTTTCGAGCCTCTTCTTCATTGAACTGCTCTTGGGCCCTTTCAACCAGTGAGACCACATCACCCATTCCCAAAATACGATCGGCCATACGATCGGGATAGAAGATATCTAGAGCATCAAGCTTTTCTCCGGTTCCGATAAATTTAATGGGCTTGTCTACTATTTCTCGGATGGTAAGGGCAGCTCCCCCTCGAGTGTCACCATCTAACTTGGTCAGCACCACTCCGTCAAAGTCTAATACATCATTAAAGGCCTTGGCGGTATTGACGGCGTCTTGCCCTGTCATCGCATCTACCACAAAAAGAGTTTCATCAGGGCGAATAGCGGTATGAATCGCCTTGATTTCTTTCATCATGGCCTCGTCTAAGGCCAAACGACCAGCGGTATCGATAATCACTACATTAAAGCCTTCAGTCTTTGCCTTTTCAAGACCGGAACTGGCAATAATCACAGGATCTTTTTGTTCGCGATCAGAATAAACCTCAACCCCTAATTGTTCACCAACAATATGGAGTTGATCGATGGCAGCCGGACGGTAAACATCACACGCTACCAAAAGCGGTTTCTTTGATTTCTTCGTTTTGAGGTAATTCGCTAGCTTCCCTGAAAAGGTGGTTTTACCAGAACCTTGAAGCCCTGCCATAAGAACCACACTAAGTTTTGAACCGATATGCAATTCTGAGGCATTAGACCCCATTAAACTGGCCAGCTCGTCTCTGACGATCTTGACCATGAGCTGTCCGGGTTGAAGTGACTGCAACACTTGCTGTCCCATGGCCTTTTCTTTCACCGTATTGGTAAAATCCTTGGCTATTTTATAGTTAACATCAGCATCGAGAAGGGCCTTTCGGATCTCCTTCATCGATTCCGCAATATTGAGCTCGTTTATCTTACCCTTCCCTCTGAGTTTATGAAGAGCTCCTTCAATTTTGGTACTTAACTGATCAAACATAAACGCTGTGTCGGTTGAATTTGAAGAAAGAACAAAAATACTAAGTTTCTTTAGCTTTCAAGTGCTCTTTCAATTCTGCTCATGACAATAACATGAGGAAAAGTAATGGCGGCTAGAAAATACACCAATAACTCCAAGACATCCAAGGAGTCAAATCCGACCATAAATAAAATAAGGACAAATCCGACCATAGATATTCCCCAATAAAGTAATGCCGCTTTAGCATAAGAGGTAAAGCCGCTGCCCGAGCTCTTTGGGTAAAGCAGCTCAATCTGATCCTTAATCGAGGGTACAGCGTGCCAAAGTGAAAAATAAAGTGCAAAAGAGAGCAATAAACTCGTAAAGCAGAATACGATAAACAGAAATACCAGCGCCAGGAGTTCCACTAAGAACAACCGAAAGGAAACTCTTTGCGAAATGAATAGCATCAATATTGACAGCCCAAAAGCAGCCAAAGACAATACCATAAAGTGCTGCTCAGTGAAGGTTATAGAAGTAATCGCTTCAATCACAATAGACGATTGCTCGGCGTGCGTCCAAAAAAGGAGTCCAAAAATGAGCAGTCCATAACAAGTGTAGAAAGCAAGGCTTAGCCCATTCGCGCCTTTGGCATACCTATGCCAATGCTGTTGGCCAAAATGAAACGAACTAATTAGAACAAAGAATAACAGAGCGAATTGACGCTTGGCAAAGAACAAAAGCAATACTGCCAGGATCAATCCTACATATCCCAGTAGTGTTTTTCGGCGTGTTATTCCATCTATTTGTTCATAAGAAGCCAAACGTTGAATTATCATCAAATCGTTAGATCCGTGCAAAAGACCTACCGTAAGGATTAGAAAAAGGGCTAAAGCACCCTCTAAAGCCTCGGAAATACTGAATCCAGCAATAGCAAGAACGAGCGTTATAAAGTACCTGTTTTTGAGAATTTCCATAAAAAACAATACTCATTCAAAGGTAGTTGATAAAATAATAGTTAAAATGTTAAAGAATTGTGTTTATATTTATTTACATTTGATTAGACAAAAACTAAACTATTGTTCTTATGAAAAGTTTACTACTCCAACTACCGTTGGTAGCAGATGTTTCAAAAATTGCTACTGACGATTATGTAGGCTTCACCTTTTTTGTAGGGTGTATGGCTATGATGGCAGCTTCTGCCTTCTTCTTTTTATCGATGAACAGTTTCGATTCTAAATGGCGTACTTCAATCCTAGTTTCAGGTTTGATTACGTTCATCGCTGCTGTTCACTATTGGTACATGAGAGATTACTGGGCTTCAAACGGAGAATCTCCAACATTCTTCCGTTATGTAGACTGGGTACTTACCGTGCCGCTGATGTGTGTTGAATTTTACCTCATCTTAAAAGCTGCAGGTGCCAAGAAAGCATTAATGTGGAGACTCATTGCACTCTCAGTGATCATGCTCGTTACAGGATACTGGGGAGAAGCGGTTAGTCGAGATCAAGCTGCCTTCTGGGGTCTAGTATCTGGTATCGCTTATTTCGTGATTGTTTACGACATCTGGTTCGGGCAAGCCAAAAAATTGGCTGTTGCTGCCGGAGGATCAGTTTTACAAGCACACAAAACACTATGTTGGTTCGTTCTAGTAGGATGGGCAATATATCCTATCGGTTATATGGCTGGAACACCAGGATGGTATGAAGGTATTTTTGGCGGATTAGCCATGGATGTTATCTACAACATTGGTGATGCTGTCAACAAAATTGGTTTCGGTCTAGTAGTTTACGGCGCTGCTGTTGCTGCTCGTGACGGGAAATAAAAATTGTTCAAATAATTTTAAAAAGCCGCTGAGAACAGCGGCTTTTTTTATTACATCTGTTCAGGAACCTCAATACCCAGTAGCGAAGAGGCATGCTTAATAACCTCGCCTACTTTCAGCGTAAGTGCCACTCTGAAAGAACCCACACTAAGGTCGTCAACACCAAGAATGGGTAGCTGCTGGTACAAAGAATTGAATTGCTTTACTAATTCATATAAGTAATTGGCAACAATTGCCGGAGATAGAATCTCAGCGGCTTGTTCTACAACTGAAGGGTATTGGGTCAGTGACAAAATCAACTCCCTCTCTTTAACCTCTAAAGCCACCGAAGGAAAAACGAATTCATTCTCAGTTGCTTTGCGGGCAATCGAACGGATACGGGCATAAGTGTATTGAATAAAGGGGCCTGTATTTCCTTGGAAATCGACAGACGCCTCGGGATCAAATAAGATTCGTTTCTTTGGATCTACCTTTAAGATGAAGTATTTCAAGGCACCAAGACCAATTTGGTGAAACAAAACTTGTTTTTCTTCTTTATTAAATCCGTCCAATTTACCTAGCTCTAAAGCAATCTTTCCGGCGGTTTCTGCCATCTCACTCATCAAATCATCTGCATCAACCACTGTTCCTTCTCGACTCTTCATCTTTCCTGAAGGCAAATCAACCATTCCGTAAGACAAATGGTGAAGATTCGAAGCCCACGGATAACCCAAGTGCTGAAGCAATAAGAACAACACTTTAAAGTGATAATCTTGCTCATTTCCAACGGTATAGACCATTCCGTCAATTTCAGGGAAGTCTTCTACTCGTTGAACTGCAGTACCCAGGTCTTGAGTCATATAAACGGCCGTCTGGTCACTTCTCAATACTAACTTCTCATCGAGACCGTCTGCGGTCAAATCGGCCCACACGCTTCGGTCGGGCTTTCTAAAAAAGACCTTTTTATCAAGCCCTTCGTCAATAATATCTCGACCTAAAAGATAGGTGTCACTTTCGTAATACAATTGATCGAAGTCTACCCCCAATCTGCGATAGGTCTCATTGAAACCCTCATAGACCCATGCATTCATTTCACTCCATAGGGCCCTAGTTTCTGGGTCTTGAGCCTCCCACCTGCGCAACATCTCTTGAGCTTCAATAAAAATAGGGGCCTGTTTAGCCGCATCCTCCGCTGAAAGCCCTTGGGCCATAAGGTCGGCCTGCTCTTCTTTGTACACCTTATCGAAATGTACATAGTACTTTCCGGCTAGGCGATCTCCTTTAAGTCCTGATGACTTCGGTGTTTCTCCGTTCCCAAATCGCTTCCAAGCTACCATACTTTTACAAATATGTATCCCTCTATCATTAATGATTTGAGTTTTGATGACCTTGTTTCCTGCAGCCTCTAAAATCTGTGCCACAGAATATCCTAATACATTATTTCTGATGTGCCCCAGATGCAAGGGTTTATTGGTATTAGGAGAAGAGTATTCGACCATATAGGTCTTATTGTTCCGCTCATGCGTTCCCCAGGATGCGTTTTTATAAAGGGCCTCAAACTGCCTTAACAAATAAGCATCTGAAAAAGACACGTTTAAAAAGCCTTTAACTACCGAATATGACTTTACCTCTTCACACTCTTGCTGTAAATAATCTCCAATGGCTTTAGCTAAATCAGGCAGACCCACTTTGACTTCTTTCAGCAGCGAAAACAACACAATAGTCAAGTCACCTTCAAACTCTTTTTTGGTTGGAGTAAAATCAATCTTATAAATTCGAACACCGAATTGTTCGTGAATAACACGCTCAATAAGTCCACTGAGTTGTAATTGAAGATCTTTCATGGGTGCTTCGCAATTTGGCCGTAAAACTAAGTAATTTTATAGGGTTATGGTATTTAATACATCGTACAGTGATCAAAAGGTAGAACTAGAAATCAATACTGCCGTCGGATCACCCTATTCGCTGTTAGATCGAATCATTAAGGGAGGTATTGGTTCACCTAAACTCAATATCATTTTAGCTTCAGAGGAGCTGTCTCGACTCCTATATGTCAATCAAGATCGACCTCAATGCTCTATCGAGCTTCGACCTAAAGGAATTAATGTTCATCTAAAGTCGCGTCTAGATACGTACGCCTTACCGATACCCTATTACAAACTCACTCTTTACAAGGGAGACAAAGATGTATTTACGGTCTTCAAAGACCAACACAAAATAAAAGTAGAGGCAAAGGGCTCTAGCGTAAAAGCTTTCTTTAAACGCATTTTAGAGGAAAAAACCGAACATTCGTACCTTCCTTAAACGAAGAGATCGGTTTAATTTCTAGCGGTTGAGTGGACGCTGTGTTTCCCCAGTAAAGATTTGGCGGGGACGACCAATTGGTTCATTGTTCAATCGCATTTCTCTCCACTGAGCAATCCATCCAGGGATACGTCCTAAAGCAAACAATACGGTGAACATTTCAACGGGTATTCCCATAGCTCTATAAATGATACCCGAATAGAAATCTACATTCGGATATAGCTTTCGGTCGACGAAGTACTGATCTTCAAGGGCTTCTTTCTCAAGGCCTTTAGCGACATTAAGTATAGGGTCTTGTACACCTAAATCAGCTAACACCTGATCGGCGGCAACCTTAATGATCTTAGCCCTAGGGTCAAAGTTCTTATAAACGCGGTGGCCAAAGCCCATTAGCCTAAAAGCATCGCTTTTATCTTTTGCCTTTGCCATGTACTTCTTGGTGTCTCCTCCATCTTTTTCAATGGCCTCTAACATCTCTAATACCGCTTGATTCGCTCCACCGTGTAAAGGACCCCAAAGCGCAGAGATACCCGCAGAGATAGAAGCATATAATCCAGCATGTGATGATCCTACTATACGTACTGTTGAAGTAGAACAGTTTTGTTCGTGATCTGCGTGTAAAATAAGCAACTTATTAAGTGCGTCTATAATGATCGGATTAGCCTGATAGGTAGTACCTTCCTTGCTGAACATCATCTTACAGAAGTTCTGCAAATAATCAAGTGATGAATCAGAATCTACATAAGGCTGTCCAGTAAGTTTACGCTGCGCATAAGCCACTAAAATTGGGAATTTACCCATGATCTTAATTATAGCCTTGTACATATCTTCTTCTGAAGAAACATTAACAGAAGATGGATTGAATGCAATCAAGGCACTGGTAGCCGAGGCCAAAACTCCCATAGGGTGCGCCGAACTCGGAAAAGCATCTATGATTTTAACTAACCTATCATCTAGTTTCGATTCTTTCTGAATGCCTGATTCGAATTGCTGAATTTGAGCAGCTGTAGGAAACTCTCCAAAAATCAACAAGTAAGCTACTTCAAGAAAAGAAGCCTTTTCGGCGAGCTCATCAATCGAATACCCTCGATAACGTAACTCTCCTTTTTCTCCATTGAGAAAAGTGATGGCACTTTGGCATGAACCCGTATTCTTATAACCTGGGTCTAGAGTTACTGCTCCAGTCTGCGCTCTTAAGGTATTAATGTCGATACCTACTTCTCCTTCAGATCCTTTCACTAAAGGAAATTCATATCGCTTACCTTCTAATTCTAAGAACGCTTTATCGACCATAATTTATCGGTTTTTAGTGGATTTGCAAATATACTAAACAGCCTAGCTCTTTTCATAAAAAAGCGCCACTCTCGTGACGCTTTTGAATGAGTATAACACTTTCTAGCGCTTAACCTTAAACGCTTTGTCTTGCGGATAAAAAGCAGTACTTCCTAAGTCCTCTTCAATACGCAATAATTGATTGTATTTGGCCATACGATCAGAACGCGAGGTAGATCCTGTTTTGATCTGACCGGTACCCAGCCCTACAGCTAAGTCCGAAATAGTGGTGTCTTCAGTCTCACCTGAACGGTGAGACATCACTGAAGTATAGCCCGCATTCTTCGCCATATTTACGGCGTCAATGGTCTCTGTAAGAGTGCCAATCTGATTAACCTTAATCAGGATTGAGTTTGCAATTTTCTCTTTGATTCCTCTAGAAAGACGCTCAACGTTGGTAACAAAAAGGTCGTCTCCAACGAGCTGAACACGGTCACCTACCATCTCAGTAAGGTATTTCCAGCCTTCCCAATCGTTCTCATCCATTCCATCTTCAATACTGATGATCGGATAGTTCTCACACAATGAAGCCAAGTACTCTGCCTGCTCTTTAGAAGATCTTACTTTTCCTGTCGAACCTTCAAATTTGGTATAGTCGTATTTACCGTCTACAAAGAATTCTGCAGCAGCACAATCTAGAGCGATCATCACATCTTTACCAAGCGTGTAACCCGCATTCGAAACTGCTTTCCCAATCGTTTCTAATGCATCTTCGGTACCGTCTAAACCCGGAGCAAATCCTCCTTCATCACCAACAGCAGTAGTCAATCCGCGGTCATTAAGTACCTTTTTAAGATTATGGAAGATTTCACTTCCCATTTTCATCGCATGAGTGAAAGACTCTGCCATCACTGGCATAATCATAAACTCCTGAAAGGCGATAGGAGCATCAGAATGCGATCCACCGTTGATGATATTCATCATTGGCACCGGAAGTATGTTGGCACTTACGCCACCCACATAGCGGTACAACGGCATCTCTAATTCCTCTGCAGCAGCCTTAGCAACCGCAAGAGAAACGCCTAAAATAGCATTGGCACCTAAGCGTGATTTATTGAGAGTTCCGTCTAGATCGATCATGGTTTGATCGACAAGGTTTTGTTCAAACACAGACATTCCGATGAGCTCATCAGCAATCTCTCCATTTACGTGGTCAATGGCCTTTTGAACCCCCTTACCCATATAATCAGATCCGCCATCGCGTAATTCGACAGCCTCGTGCTCTCCTGTTGAAGCACCCGAAGGTACTGCTGCACGACCAAGGATTCCATTTTCTGTAATCACGTCTACTTCGACGGTTGGGTTACCTCGAGAATCAAAAATTTGTCGCGCAAAAATGTCAATGATAATACTCATAGTTATTGATTTAGATGATTAAATATACTGGGCTTTTTTGTTACGCCTCAGCCAGAGAGGTTATGAATTCGTCAAATAAGTATCGTGAATCATGAGGTCCAGGACTCGCCTCAGGGTGATACTGAACAGAGAATGCTGGCTTATCCTTTAAGCGGATACCAGCAACAGTGTGGTCGTTGAGATGTTCATGAGTAATCTCAAGCTCAGCATGCGCAAGCACTTCTTCTTTTGAAACCGCAAATCCGTGATTCTGAGAGGTGATTTCTCCGCGTTTTGAAATGAGGTTAAATACAGGGTGGTTAATCCCTCTGTGTCCATTGTGCATCTTAAAGGTTGATACCCCGTTTGCTAACGCCAAAACTTGGTGGCCAAGGCAAATACCAAATAAAGGCTTTCCAGAGGCTAGGATCTCTTTGGTTGTTTCAATGGCTTCTACCAATGGCTCAGGGTCCCCAGGACCATTTGAAAGAAAATATCCGTCAGGGTTCCAAGCTTTCATCTCGCTAAAGGGGGTGTTGTATGGGAAAACCTTCAAAAAAGCCCCCCGCTCTGCTAGACAGCGCAGGATATTCTTTTTAACTCCTATATCTAAAACCGCAATTTTATAAAGTGCATCTGGGTCGCCAAAGGAATAGGGCTCCGTTGTAGAAACCTTTGAAGAAAGTTCTAGTCCTGCCATAGATGGTACAACCTTTAATTCATTTTTCAAGGCCTCAATCTCATCTACACGTGTAGATATAACAGCATTTTGAGCACCGTGCTCACGAATATGACTTACCAAGGCTCTGGTATCAACGTCAGAAATTGCGAAAGTATTATTCCGTTCTAAAAACGTTTCTAAACTTTCATTCGCATGAGGACGTGAATAGGTATAACTGAAGTTCTTACACACCAGACCTGCAATTTTTACACTGTCTGATTCAACCTCATCAAGAGCAGCGCCATAGTTTCCGATATGGGCATTGGTCAAAACCATTATCTGACCGAAATAACTAGGGTCGGTGAATATCTCTTGATATCCCGTCATACCCGTGTTAAAACAAATTTCACCGAAAGCAGTATGCTCTTTGTTTGCAACAGATTTACCATAAAAAATGGTACCGTCCTCGAGCATTAAAAGAGCTTTTTTTCTTTTCTGATATTTCATGTAAAACGTTTAGGCAAAAAAACATAAAAAAAGGATACTCTTTTGGAGTATCCTTAAGGTTCTATTCGAAAGTAATCAACATCGTCATTTACTCTGCTGCGTCTTTTTTCGTATCCTCATCTCCCTCTGCAGTAGGCTCTTCAGGAGCTGCGGTCTCTTTAGCGGCTACCTCTGCTTCCGGGGCCTCATGGGCGTCAGGAGCAACAACCTCTTCAGCAACTTCTATGGCCGGAGCCGCCTCTTCTACCGTAGCTTCTACCTTGAAAGCTGCAGGTTGAGCTGGTGTATCAGCAGCTTTCTTTCTTCTGCGCGAAGATTTCTTTTTCACCCCAGCATCATAGGTTTCATTAAAATCTACAAGCTCGATAAGTGCCATTTCAGCATTATCCCCTAAACGATTACCTAACTTAATAATACGCGTGTATCCACCTGGGCGATCAGCAACCTTTTCAGCAACCTCAGCAAAAAGTTGTGAAACTGCTTCTTTGTTTCTTAGGTAACTGAAAACAATACGTCTATTGTGCGTATTGCGCTCAACATTATCGTTATTCTCTGCTTTTGCCTTTGTAATGATAGGTTCAACAAAGCGCTTTAACGCTTTTGCTTTTGCAGTAGTTGTTTGAATGCGTTTATGCTCAATCAAAGAACACGCCATATTGGCAAGCATCGCGCTTCTGTGAGAAGTCGTGCGGCTCAAGTGATTTATTTTCTTTCCGTGTCTCATAATCTCTTAGTCTCTGTCTAATTTATACTTGGCTAAGTCCATACCGAACTCCAGTCCCTTAGTTTTTACTAGCTCTTCTAGTTCAGTAAGCGACTTCTTGCCAAAGTTTCTAAACTTCATAAGGTCATTCTTATTGAATGAAACCAAATCTCCTAGGGTGTCAACCTCTGCTGCTTTAAGGCAATTCAATGCACGAACAGAAAGATCCATATCTACGAGTTTAGTCTTCAATAATTGACGCATGTGAAGAGACTCTTCGTCATAAGTTTCAGTACGCTCAAGCTCTTCTGCTTCAAGCGTGATACGCTCATCAGAGAACAGCATGAAGTGGTGAATTAAGATCTTCGCTGCTTCAGTCAACGCATCTTTAGGTGCGATTGAACCATCAGTATTGATTTCAAAAACTAACTTCTCAAAGTCAGTCTTTTGCTCAACTCTAAAGTTCTCAATGCTGTACTTAACATTTTTGATGGGCGTGAAAACTGAATCGATAGCGATAGTACCCATTGGAGCATTCGCTTTCTTGTTTTCATCTGCAGCAACATATCCTCTACCTTTCTCAATAAATAACTGGAAGTTGAGAGATACTTTCTTATCAAGATTAAAGATCACTAGATCAGGATTCAATACTTGGAAACCAGAGATGAACTTTTGAAAATCACCAGCGGTGATTTGATCTGCATTATTTAATGAAATCGAAACGGTTTCGTTCTCTACGTCTTCAATTTGACGCTTAAATCGAACTTGTTTAAGATTTAAGATGATCTCAGTAACGTCTTCTACAACACCAGGTATTAAAGAAAACTCGTGATCTACACCCTCAATACGAATTGAAGTAATTGCAAAGCCCTCAAGAGATGAAAGTAGTACGCGACGAAGCGCATTACCAACTGTAAGGCCATAACCCGGTTCTAAAGGACGAAATTCGAATTTACCGTCAAAATCGGTAGATTCAATCATTATTACTTTATCAGGTTTTTGAAAATTTAGTAACGCCATAGAAATAATTATTGAAGGGTGTAATTATTTAGAATACAATTCGACGATAAGCTGCTCTTTAATCGCCTCAGGAATTTGATCGCGAGTAGGTACAGAAACAAATGTTCCCTCCCTCTTTGCGTCATTCCAGTTCAACCAATCGTATGAAGCCGAGCGTGATACAAGAGCGTCAGAGATCGATTGTACAGATTTTGATTTTTCGCGAACTCCTACCACTTGACCAGGTTTAACCAGAAAAGAAGGGATGTTTACGATTTCACCGTCAACAGTGATATGTCTGTGCGATACCAACTGTCTTGCAGCTCGTCTTGAAGAAGTAATTCCGAAACGGTAAACCACATTATCAAGACGTGATTCACACAATTGGAGAAGCACTTCACCGGTAACTCCTTTACTGCTATTCGCTTTAGAAAACAAGTTTCTAAACTGACGTTCGAGGATACCGTATGTATATTTCGCCTTCTGCTTTTCCATGAGCTGAATGGCGTACTCTGATTTCTTGCCACGACGACGGTTTTGACCGTGCTGCCCTGGAGGGTAATTCTTTTTTTCGAATGATTTATCGTCTCCGAAAATGGCCTCGCCAAACTTTCGTGCGATTTTAGTAGAAGGTCCTGTGTATCTTGCCATAACTAAAAATTAACTGAGCGGTTATGAATTAAGGCTTATCCTTCGATAACCATAGCCCAAGTTGGTTGATTAAAAATTATACTCTTCTTCTTTTTGGAGGTCTACATCCATTGTGCGGTAGTGGAGTAACATCAATGATTTCCGTTACCTCAATACCTGCATTGTGCAATGAGCGGATTGCTGATTCTCTTCCATTACCTGGTCCTTTCACAAAGACTTTCACCTTTCTCAGACCTGATTCATGGGCGACTTTAGCACACTCTTCAGCAGCTACTTGAGCAGCATAAGGGGTGTTTTTCTTTGAGCCTCTAAAACCCATCTTACCAGCAGAAGACCATGAGATTACATCTCCGTTCTTGTTGGTTAATGAGATAATAATGTTGTTAAAAGAAGAAACGATATGCGCTTCACCGTTAGATTCAACGATAACCTTTCTCTTTTTTACTGTTTTAGTATTTGTTCCTTTTGCCATACGTACTAGCTATTAACTCAAAGATTATTTAGTCGCCTTTTTCTTGTTAGCAACTGTTTTACGTTTACCCTTACGTGTACGCGAATTGTTCTTAGTGCGCTGTCCACGTAATGGTAGACCTAGTCTGTGACGGATTCCTCGCTGACATCCGATATCCATAAGACGCTTGATGTTCAATTGAACCTCAGATCTCAACTCTCCTTCAATAATGAACTGAGAAACGGCCTCACGAATTTTACTGATATCATCGTCATCCCAATCAGATACTTTTTTGTCTTCAGAGACACCAGCTTGATCGAGAATTTCTTTAGCTCTACTCTTTCCGATTCCGAAAATGTAGGTAAGTGCAATTACACCGCGCTTCTGTTTTGGTATATCTACCCCAGCGATTCTTGCCATAACTATCCTTGTCTTTGTTTAAATTTTGGATTCTTCTTGTTGATCACATATAAGCGACCTTTGCGACGCACAATCTTACAATCTGCGCTTCTTTTCTTAATGGATGCCCTAATTTTCATATTAGTATCTGTATGTAATTCTTGCTTTCGTTAAATCATAAGGGCTCATTTCAAGCTTGACCTTATCTCCGGGAAGAAGTTTGATGTAGTGCATCCTCATTTTACCTGAAATATGGGCAGTAACCACATGGCCATTATCGAGCTCTACTCTAAACATCGCGTTAGAGAGCGCTTCAATAATAGTTCCATCTTGTTCAATCGCAGCCTGCTTTGCCATAATTAAGCCACTTTTCTATTTTTCCCTGTCTTCATAAGTCCGTCGTAATGGCGGTTCAACAGGTATGCATTTACTTGTTGTACGGTATCAATTGCGACTCCAACCATAATAAGAAGAGAAGTACCACCATAGAACAAGGCCCAACCCGATTGAACATCTAGAACTTTAACCACAACCGCAGGCAAAACTGCAAGTAGCGCCAAGAACAAAGCTCCCGGGAAGGTGATCAATGACATGATACGATCTAAAAAATCGCCTGTTTCTGCTCCAGGACGTATTCCGGGAACAAAACCACCGCTTCGTTTTAAATCATCTGCCATTTTCGATGTCGGAATTGTAATCGCAGTATACAAGAATGTAAACAATACGATTAAGAAGGCGAACAATACGTTGTAGGCCAATCCGAAAATATCTTGGAAATTTACCTCTAACCACTGACCAGCAGCAGTGCTATTAAAAGATCTGCCAATTAATGCCGGTGCAAACATGATTGCCTGAGCAAAAATGATAGGCATAACTCCAGATGCGTTGACTTTCAATGGAATGTATTGACGGGCTCCCATAGCAGAGCTGTCTACAGTCCCTGAAGCAGAACGTCTTGCGTATTGAACTGGAACTTGTCGAACCGCCATAACAATAAGCACTGAGGCAAGGATCACCAAGAACCATAGAACTACTTCTAAGAGAACGATCATCAAGCCACCATTATTAGTAGAGGTTCTTGAGATAAATTCTTGCACAAAAGATTGAGGTAATGTGGCGATGATTCCAATCATAATCAATAAAGAGATACCATTACCAATTCCTTTATCCGTAATACGCTCTCCCAGCCACATTGCAAAGATGGTTCCTGTTAAAAGGATGACAACAGCTGGAATCATGAAGTCAAGACCCTTTCCTAAAACAAAGGCAGAATCAGGAACTCCTAGCGCGCTTAATCCAAATAAATAAGCAGGAGCCTGAACGATACAAATCACAATAGTTAACCAACGCGTGATCTGTGTCTTCGTCTTACGTCCACTTTCCCCTTCTTTATCTAATTTTTGTAAATAAGGAATGGCAATTCCCATCAACTGCACTACAATAGAAGCAGAGATATAAGGCATGATCCCTAGTGCAAAAATCGATGCGTTTGCAAATGCACCTCCGGTAAAGGCATTAAGAATACCCAAGATTCCTTGTTCTGTATTCTGGTTCAACTGAGAAAGTTGTTCTGTATCAATACCAGGCAATACCACTTGAGCTCCGAAACGATACACTAACAAAAGACCTAGAGTAAGCAATACGCGCTCGCGCAACTCATGGATCTTCCATATATTTATTAGTGTTTCTATAAATTTCTTCATGCAACTAAGTGATTTAAAGTATTGTCGCTGAACCACCTGCAGCCTCAATTGCCGCCTGGGCAGCGCCAGTGAATTTGTGAACGGTTACAGACACTTTTGATTTAAGAGATCCATTTGCGAGGATCTTCACCTTGTCGTTTTTACTTACAATACGGTTCTCTACTAAGGTCACGAATGAGATCTCATCAATACCCGCGTCCGCTAGCTCTTGAAGCTTAGATAAACCAACTCCTTGATAGGCTACACGATTGATATTCTTGAATCCAAATTTTGGAACTCGACGTTGAAGTGGCATCTGACCTCCTTCAAAACCGATCTTTTTAGAATAACCAGAACGAGACTTAGCCCCTTTATGCCCACGAGCCGCAGTTCCTCCTTTACCAGAACCTTCACCGCGACCTAATCGCTTTCCTTCTCTATGAACTGAACCCTCTGCAGGTTTTAGACTATTTAAATTCATATGCTCTTATTTAAGCTCTTTAACAGAGACTAAGTGATCAACAACTTTTACCATTCCAAGTACAGAAGCAGTGCTGTCATGCTCAACAGAATGACCAATCTTTTTAAGACCCAAAGCCTCAAGAGTACGCTTTTGATTCTGAGGGCGCTTAATGCTGCTTTTTACCTGAGTAACTTTTATTTTTTCCATAACGGACAACTTTATCCTTTAAATACCTTATCAAGACTTACTCCTCTTTGTCTAGCGATCACCTTTGCACTGCGTAATTGCAAAAGGGCATCGAAGGTTGCCTTCACCACGTTATGTGGGTTTGAAGATCCTTGTGACTTAGACAATACGTCGTGTACACCAACCGCTTCAAGTACTGCACGAACAGCTCCACCGGCGATTACCCCGGTACCATGAGAAGCAGGTTTAATGAATACACGCGCTCCACCGTACTTCCCTTTCTGCTCATGAGGAAGCGTTCCTTTGTCTAATGGAATACGTACTAAGTTTTTCTTTGCGTCTTCAATGGCCTTAGAAATAGCCGATGCAACTTCTTTAGACTTACCTAAACCGTGACCAACAACACCATTTTCATCACCCACAACAACAATTGCAGAAAATCCAAATGCTCTTCCCCCTTTGGTTACTTTGGTAACACGCTGAACGCCCACGAGACGGTCTTTCAATTCTAAACCACCTGGCTTTACAGTCTCTACGTTTTTATAGTTTTGATACATAGCTCTTATTAGAATTTTAACCCACCTTCTCTAGCGCTTTCCGCTAGTGATTTTACTCTTCCGTGGTACAAGTTTCCTCCACGATCGAAGGCGACTTCAGAAATACCTTTAGCGACAGCCTTTTCAGCAAGTGCTTTACCAACTGCAGCAGCCTGGTGGATTTTGTTTCCGTCAACTGAAACCCCTTTATCTCTAGACGAGGCAGCAACCAGGGTTACTCCATCAGTGTCGTTGATAATTTGGGCGTAAATTTCTTTGTTACTTCTAAAAACTGCCAAACGTGGTCTTTCAGCAGTACCGAAAGAGACCTTGCGGATTCTCTTCTTAATTCGAAGTCTTCTTTCTAGTTTACTTAATGCCATAGCGCAATGATATTATGCTGACTTCCCAGCTTTTCTTCTAATTTGTTCTCCAACAAACTTGATTCCTTTTCCTTTGTAAGGCTCAGGCTTTCTAAAGGCACGGATTTTAGCCGCAACCTGTCCTACCAATTGACGATCATGTGAGGTCAATTTTACAATAGGATTCTTACCTTTTTCTGAAACAGTCTCAACTTTTACTTCTGGAGCGATCTCAAAAATGATGTTGTGAGAGAATCCTACAGCTAGATCAAGGGTTTGACCTTGATTGCTCGCTCTGTATCCTACCCCAACAAATTCAAGTTCTTTGGTCCAACCCTCAGAAACACCTTTAATCATATTTTTCACTAGCGAACGATAAAGACCGTGTTTCGCTTTGTGCTCTTTGGAGTCAGAAGGACGCGTAACATAAACGTTCGAATCTTCTACCTTAACCTCTACTGCGTCGAAAGTTTGCTTGAGTTCTCCAAGTTTTCCCTTGACGGTGATTTCTTGACCGTGAATGTCAACAGTAACACCTTCAGGTATTCTAACGGGATTGTTTCCTATTCTAGACATAACTATTCGTTTCTTAGTATACGTAGCAAAGTACTTCGCCACCTACTTTTTGTTCACGGGCTTGTTTAGAGGTCATTACTCCATGAGAAGTTGAAACCACCGCAATTCCCAATCCATTTAAAACGCGAGGAAGATCATCTGAATCCGCGTATTTTCTCAAACCAGGCTTACTTACGCGCTGGATCTTTCTAATCACAGGTTCTTTAGTCGCCTTATCGTACTTTAACGCAATTTTAATGCTCCCTTGAGCGTCGTTTTCTTCAAACTTATAGCTCAAAATATAACCTTGATCAAAGAGAATCTTTGTGATCTCTTTTTTCAAATTTGAAGCCGGAATTTCGACCACACGGTGCCCTGCACTGTTTGCATTACGAATGCGGGTCAAATAATCTGCGATTGGATCTGTTACCATCTTTAACGTTCTTTATTTAAATCTACCAGCTGGCTTTAGTTACTCCAGGGATTAGCCCTTTGTTCGCCATTTCTCTAAAGGTTACACGTGAAATACCGAAAGTTCTCATGTATCCTCTTGGACGACCTGTTAACTTACAACGGTTTCTTGCGCGAACAGGTGAAGCATTTTTAGGAAGCTTTTGCAATGCCTCGTAATCACCTGCCTCTAATAGGGCTTGACGCTTCGCTGCATACTTCGCAATAAGTTTTGCCCTTTTACGCTCACGGGCTTTCATTGATTCTTTAGCCATCTTAGTTCTTTTTGAAAGGTAGACC
Organism: Flavobacteriaceae bacterium; assembly: GCA_038134285.1. Taxonomy (GTDB): domain Bacteria; phylum Bacteroidota; class Bacteroidia; order Flavobacteriales; family Flavobacteriaceae; genus UBA3478. The sequence continues at coordinate 62,725 of JAYPUW010000007.1, read as the reverse complement.
TAGTTCTGATAATAGTGATTTTGCTTCTTTATCTGTAGGAGCCGTAGTCACGAATGTGATATCCATTCCACTGATTCTATTGATCTTGTCAATGTTCATCTCTGGGAAGATAATCTGTTCGGTAACCCCTAAATTGTAGTTTCCTCTACCATCGAAGCCAGAAGCTTTGATTCCTTGGAAATCTCTTACACGTGGAAGTGCCACTGTAATTAAGCGATCTAAAAACTCGTACATGCGCTCTCCTCTCAAAGTAACCTTCGCACCGATTGGCATTCCCTTGCGCAATTTGAATGATGCGACATCTTTCTTTGAAATGGTAGCGATTGCTTTTTGACCTGTGATAAGTGTTAATTCATCAACGGCCTGATCTACTAGCTTCTTGTCTGCTACGGCAGCACCGACACCTCGGCTGATTACAATTTTCTCGAGTTTAGGTACCATCATGGTATTCTTATACCCGAATTCCTCAGTCAAAGCAGCAATAACGCGCTCACTGTATTCTTTTTTTAATCTTGGCGTGTATTCCATCACACTAAATAACTTCGTTAGACTTTGCTGAAACTCGAACTTTCTTTCCGTCTCTCACTTCATAATTAACGCGTGTAGTCTTACCAGACTTTGCATCAATTAAAGCAACGTTTGAAAGATGAATAGGAGCTTCTTTTTTAACGATACCTCCTTGTGGGTTTTTTGAACTTGGCTTTTCGTGTTTAGAAACAAGATTCACTCCCTCAACGAGAACTCTTTTCTTTTCGCGATCAATCTTAAGAATTGCACCTTCTGAGCCTTTGTGCTCACCGGCGATAACTCTTACATGGTCTCCTGTTTTAACTTTTAGTTTAATCATGGTAGTAATATTATAGCACCTCAGGAGCTAATGAAACGATTTTCATGAACTGACGGTCTCTTAGTTCCCTGGCCACGGGACCGAATACACGAGTACCTCTCATTTCTCCTGCAGCATTCAACAATACACAGGCATTGTCGTCAAAACGAATGTAAGATCCGTCTGGTCGACGCACCTCTTTCTTAGTTCTAACCACAACAGCAGTTGAAACAGATCCCTTTTTCACTGTTCCATTTGGAGTAGCTTCTTTCACAGTAACTACAATCTTGTCGCCTAAAGAGGCATAACGTCTTTTTGTACCTCCAAGAACACGGATGGTAAGCACCTCTTTTGCTCCTGTATTATCGGCTACTTTAAGTCTAGACTCTTGCTGTATCATATCGAATTACTTAGCTCGTTCTATAATCTCTACTAATCTCCAGCACTTGCGCTTACTCATCGGACGGGTTTCCATAATCTTTACGGTATCCCCCTCGTTGCAATCGTTTTTCTCGTCATGAGCCACATACTTCTTGGTCTTCAAAACGAATTTTCCGTACATCGGATGTTTAACGCGCTTAACCTCAGATACAACAATAGATTTCTCCATTTTGTTGCTGGTAACTACACCAATTCTTTCTTTTCTTAGGTTTCTATTTTCCATAGGGCCAGGGTGTTATTGTAATTCCCTTTTTGACAATTCTGTTGCTAGACGAGCTACGGTCTTACGTGCAGCTCTAATCACCATTGGGTTCTCTAATTGAGAAACTCCGTGAGACACTTTCATGTCTGTACATTCTTTTTTCAAAGACGCTAATTTTAATACTAGCTCTTCGTTTGATAGTTGTTGAATTTCTGACTGTTTCATCCTTACTATAATTATTCGGCAGGCGTGTAATCTCTAGCTACAATAAACTTCGTACGCACGGGTAATTTCTGCGCAGCTAAACGCAATGCTTCTTCAGCTACATCCTTAGGAACTCCAGCAACCTCGAATAAAACGCGTCCAGGTTTTACTACAGCTACCCAATACTCAGGTGCTCCTTTACCCTTACCCATACGAACCTCGAGAGGCTTTTTGGTAATCGGCTTATCTGGGAATATTTTTATCCAAAGTTGACCTTGACGTTTCATGTACCTTGTTGCAGCAATACGAGCAGCCTCGATCTGTCTTGAGGTAATGAACATAGAGTCCATTGATTTTATTCCGAACATTCCGTTAGACAACTGATGTCCTCTTTGCGAGATTCCTTTCATGCGGCCTTTCTGGGCCTTACGGAATTTGGTTCTTTTCGGTTGTAACATCTTACTTTACGTTGTGTTAATTACTTTCTACGACGGCGTTTCGGCCCTTCTTGTTTCGATTTAGATTGATTGGTAGACAAGCCTACTAAAGGAGACAATTCTCTCTTTCCGTAAACTTCTCCTTTCATGATCCAAACCTTGATTCCGAGTCTACCATAGGTAGTATGTGCTTCATCAAGAGCATAATCGATATCCGCTCTAAATGTTGAAAGCGGAATACGTCCTTCTTTATAAGATTCTGAACGCGCCATCTCAGCTCCGTTCAAACGACCTGAAATCATTACTTTGATCCCTTCTGCATTCATGCGAATAGCAGCAGCAATAGCCATTTTAATGGCACGTCTGTATGAGATACGATTCTCAATCTGACGTGCGATTGAAGCAGCGACTAGATTGGCATCAAGCTCAGGACGCTTGATCTCATGAATGTTAATCTGAATATCCTTTGAGGTAATTTTCTTAAGCTCCTCTTTTAATTTATCGACCTCTTGTCCAGCTTTACCGATAATAATACCAGGACGAGCTGTTGTAATTGTGATCGTGATCAACTTAAGGGTGCGCTCAATAATTACTCTTGAAACGCTAGCTTTAGAAAGACGTGCATTAACGTACTTTCTGATCTTATCGTCTTCGGCAATTTTATCACCATAATCGTTTCCGCCGTACCAGTTCGACTCCCATCCTCTGATGATTCCTAAACGATTTCCGATTGGGTTAGTTTTTTGTCCCATATTATTTTGTTGCTTCAGCGTTAGTAGTTGAACCCAAAGTCACAGTCACGTGATTTGATCTTTTGCGAACACGATGTGCTCTACCTTGAGGGGCAGTTTGCAAACGCTTGAGCATCGTACCAGAATCAACCGTGATTTCTTTTATATAAAGATTTGCCGATTCAACATCAGCATCTTCATTTTTAGCCTGCCAATTAGCCACAGCAGATAGCACCAATTTTTCAAGGCGTTTTGAAGCCTCTTTTGAGTTAAACCTCAAAATTCCAAGTGCCATCTCAATTTGCCTTCCTCTAATAAGGTCAGCTACTAATTGCATCTTTCTCGGTGATGTCGGACAGTCATTAAGACGTGCAAAAGCGATGCTCTTGCGCTCTTCTTTCATTCTGTCTGCCATTAATTTTTTACGAACTCCCATAGCTCAAGATTACTTTTTACCCTTATTTTTTGCTCCGGCGTGACCTCTGAAGGAACGCGTAGGTGAGAACTCTCCGAGTTTGTGACCTACCATGTTTTCTGTGACATATACAGGAACAAATTGCTTACCGTTGTGAACCGCCAACGTTTGACCTACCATATCTGGGGTGATCATTGATGCTCTTGACCAGGTTTTAATCACTGAATTCTTACCTGAGGCAACATTAGCTTGAATCTTTTTGTCAAGACTATGGTGCACAAACGGACCTTTTTTTAATGAACGTGACATTGATTATTTCTTTCTTCGTTCTACAATATATCTGTTGCTATCCTTAGTCTTAGAACGTGTACGGAATCCTTTAGCCGGAATACCGTTCTTAGAACGTGGATGACCTCCTGAAGCTCTACCTTCACCTCCACCCATTGGGTGATCGACTGGGTTCATCGCAACAGGACGTGTACGTGGTCTTCTTCCTAACCAACGACTTCTACCAGCCTTACCAGACACGATAAGCTGATGATCAGAATTAGAAACAGCACCAATCATAGCTAAACACTCAGCTAAGATTAATCGTGTTTCCCCTGAAGGAAGTTTAATGGTAACGAACTTACCATCCTTCGCCATTAACTGAGCGAATGTACCGGCACTTCTAGCAAGGACAGCTCCTTGACCAGGACGTAATTCAATACAAGAAATGATCGTCCCTAGAGGAATCTCCGATAATTTAAGTGCATTCCCTATATCAGGAGAAGAACCCATATCTGAAGAGATTTTAGATCCAACAGCCAAGCCGTTAGGAGCAACGATATAGCGCTTCTCTCCATCTGTGTATTGCGTAAGTGCAATAAACGATGTTCTATTCGGATCGTATTCTATACTCAGTACCTCAGCAACACCCGATTTATTACGCTTAAAGTCAATAAGGCGGTAACGTCTTTTATGACCACCACCACGGTGTGATGCAGTCATCTTACCAGAAGAGTTACGGCCTCCAGTCTTTTTAAGCGGAGCAATCAATGACTTCTCAGGAGTCGAGGTTGTGATCGCATCAAAGCTATTCACCACCTTAAAGCGCTGTCCTGGAGTTATTGGTTTTAATTTTCTAACCGACATCTGTTCGTATTATAGATTACTGTAAAAATCAATAGCATCACCTTCGGCTACGTCAACAATCGCTTTCTTAATAGCATTTGACTTACCTTGCTGAATACCCGTTTTAGTGTAACGTGTCTTGCGCTCAGGACCATAATTCATGGTTCGCACTTTTTCAACGCGCACACCATAAGCTTGCTCAACGGCTTCCTTAATTTGAAGCTTGTTCGCCTTGGGATCAACAATGAATCCATAACGGTTAAACAGCTCGCTGTTCGCCGTCATTTTTTCTGTAATAATTGGTTTTATCAATACACTCATGATCCCATTATTTGGTTAAACTCTGCTCGATTAGGGCAACAGCAGCCTCAGAAACTACAACATTCGAAGCATTCATAATGTTGTAAGTATTTAAATCTGAGGTAGTTACGACTTTAGAGTGCTCTAAATTTCGAGAGGACAAATATACATTTTTGTTAGCGTCTGCCAACACGAATAGCGACTTTTTGTCGTTAATACCCAATGACTCAAGCAACGCTAAGAAGCTTTTGGTTTTTGGTGAATCGAATTGGAAATCTTCTACGATATGCAGCGCCTGACCTTTAGACTTCATACTGAGTGCAGACATACGCGCTAAACGCTTCACATTTTTGTTCAGCTTTTGCTCATAGGTTCTAGGTCGTGGTCCAAAAATACGTCCACCTCCTCTAAATACCGGAGACTTTATAGAACCGGCACGTGCAGTACCCGTTCCTTTTTGCTTTTTAAGCTTGCGCGTACTACCCGCGATCTCGGCACGCTCTTTCGCCTTATGAGTACCTTGACGTTGGTGTGCTAAATACTGCTTAACATCTAAGTAAATAGCGTGTTCGTTTGGTTCAATTCCAAAAACAGCGTCAGAAAGGGTAACCTTTCTACCTGTTGACTTTCCTTTAAGATCTAAAACTTCTAGTTCCATTATTTCTGAACTGTTACGTATGCGTTCTTGTGACCAGGAACACAGCCTTTTACTACAATAATATTTTTCTCAGCATCGACCTTAACTACCTGTAAGTTCTCAACCGTTACTGTCTCACCTCCCATGCGCCCAGCCATTCGAAGGCCTTTAAACACACGTGCAGGATAAGAAGCCGCACCAATAGAACCAGGAGCTCTAAGTCTGTTGTGCTGACCGTGCGTAGACTGACCAACACCGGCGAAACCATGGCGCTTCACAACACCCTGGTATCCCTTTCCTTTTGATGTACCAATAACATCAATATACTCACCCTCGTTAAAAAGAGTTACATCAAGTGTATCTCCTAACTGATGATTACCGCTAAAATTCAGGAATTCGATGAACTTCTTTTTAGGAGAAGTTCCGGCTTTTTTGGCGTGACCGATTTCGGCCTTTTTCGCACGTTTTTCTGCCTTGTCATCGAAACCCAGTTGAAGCGCATTGTACCCATCAACCTCTTCGGTTCTGACTTGGGTAACCACACATGGTCCAGCTTGAATGACAGTACACGGAATGTTTTTTCCGTTCTCATCAAAGATGCTGGTCATGCCGATTTTCTTTCCAATTAACCCAGACATTCTATTTATAATTTTAATTAATACTCATTCTAAAAAAATTGGGTCAAGAAAAGCTCTGACCCAGATTTTTTCTTTCACCGTTTTTCTTAAACCTTCGTTTAAGACATGTCAGTTACGGGCATTTGCCCGCCTACTTATACTTTAATCTCTACCTCAACTCCACTAGGAAGCTCAAGCTTCATTAGCGCATCGATAGTCTTCGATGAAGAGCTGTAGATATCAAGAATTCTCTTGTAAGAGCTCAACTGAAACTGCTCTCTAGACTTCTTGTTCACGTGAGGAGATCTAAGAACTGTAAAGATTTTCTTGTTTGTTGGTAATGGGATTGGACCCGTTACAACAGCACCGGTTGTCTTTACCGTTTTTACAATTTTCTCAGCAGACTTATCTACTAGGTTGTGATCGTATGATTTTAGTTTAATTCTAATCTTTTGACTCATGGCCACTAAATAGTTTCGTTAAACTCCCTTTGAAGCCTTAATGACCTCTTCAGAAATATTCGGAGGAGTTTCGGCATAATGTGAAAATTCCATAGTAGATGTAGCGCGTCCTGAAGAAAGCGTTCTCAAAGAAGTTACATACCCAAACATCTCTGAAAGAGGAACTTGAGCCTTAACTACTTTAGATCCAGCTCTATCGTCCATGTTGTTTACTTGTCCGCGTCTGCGATTAAGATCCCCAACGATATCACCCATGTTTTCTTCTGGAGTCAATACTTCTAATTTCATGATCGGCTCAAGAATTACCGCTCTTGCCGCTCTGGCTGCCACTTTGTAGCCCAATTTGGCCGCTAATTCGAAAGACAACTGGTCAGAATCCACAGCATGGAAAGAGCCGTCTTTGAGGACGATCTTCATACTGTCCATCTCAAAACCAGCTAAAGGGCCATTTTTCATAGCCTCTTTAAACCCTTTTTCTACCGAAGGAATAAATTCTTTTGGAATGTTACCGCCCTTAACTTCATTAACGAATTCAAGACCGGTTTTCCCTTCTTCAGCAGGTTGCATAGTAAATACAATATCAGCGAATTTACCACGACCACCTGTTTGTTTCTTGTACACCTCTCTATGATCCGCAGAAGCAGTAATAGCTTCTTTGTACTCTACTTGAGGTTGACCCTGATTAACTTCAACCTTAAACTCACGTCTTAGGCGGTCAACAATGATATCTAAGTGAAGCTCACCCATACCAGAAATGATGGTCTGGCCAGAAGCCTCATCAGTTTTTACTTGGAAGGTAGGATCCTCTTCTGCAAGTTTAGCTAATGCCATTCCTAACTTATCGACGTCAGCCTTCGTCTTTGGCTCTACAGCGATCCCTATAACCGGATCAGGGAATACCATACTTTCAAGCACAATCGGGTGCTTTTCATCAGATAAGGTGTCTCCCGTTTTAATATCCTTAAATCCAACAGCCGCTCCGATATCTCCAGCAGAGATAGACTCGATAGGGTTTTGCTTGTTGGAGTGCATTTGATAAATACGTGAAATACGCTCTTTATTTCCTGAACGATTGTTCCGTACGTAAGAACCTGCATTCAAAGTACCCGAATACGCTCTAAAAAATGCCAAACGACCAACAAAAGGATCTGTAGCAATTTTAAAAGCAAGAGCAGCAAATGGCTCTTTAGGATCAGGCTTACGAGCAACTTCTTGATCATTATCCGGATTCGTACCAACGATCGCCTCTTTATCTAGAGGAGAAGGCAGGTAACGACAAACAGCGTCTAACAAGAATTGAACACCTTTATTCTTAAAAGAAGAACCGCATACCATAGGTATAATACTCATATCCATCACGGCAGCACGAAGTGCAGCGTGAATCTCATCCTCGGTAATTGAGTCTTCGTCTTCAAAGAATTTTTCCATAAGGTTCTCATCATACTCAGCAACCGCTTCAATCAGGGCCGCTCTGTATTCTCTCACCTCATCTTGCATATCAGCAGGAATATCAATTATATCGAAAGTAGATCCGTAGTTATCATCGTGCCATACAATCGCACGATTCTTAACAAGATCCACGATTCCTTTAAAGTCTGCCTCATCCCCAATAGGAAGTACGATAGGCACCGCATTAGACTTTAACATCTCCCGAACCTGCTTACAAACATTTAAGAAATTCGCTCCTTGACGGTCCATCTTATTGACAAAGCCCATGCGCGGAACCCTGTAATTATCGGCAAGCCTCCAGTTTGTTTCAGACTGAGGCTCTACTCCATCCACCGCACTAAACAAGAAAACCAATCCATCAAGTACACGCAATGATCTATTTACCTCTACGGTAAAATCAACGTGGCCGGGGGTGTCGATAATATTAAAGTGGTAAGGTTTTGCATCAGCTATAGGCTGACCATTTTCAGATGGGAATTTCCATGTACAAGTAGTAGCAGCAGAGGTAATAGTGATACCACGCTCTTGCTCTTGCTCCATCCAGTCCATAGTGGCCGCTCCGTCGTGAACTTCACCAATCTTGTGGCTCACCCCGGTATAAAAAAGGATACGCTCTGTAGTCGTTGTCTTTCCAGCGTCAATGTGCGCTGCAATTCCAATGTTACGCGTAAGTGATAAATCTCTTGACATGATTACAATTAGAATCTAAAGTGTGAAAATGCCTTGTTTGCTTCGGCCATTTTGTGCGTATCCATGCGCTTCTTAACAGCAGCACCTTCTTCCTTAGCCGCAGCTAAAATTTCAGCAGCTAATTTCTGGGCCATAGACTTTTCGTTACGCTTACGAGCGAAACTGATTAGCCATTTCATCGCAGTCGAAATCTTGCGATCTGGACGGATAGGCATTGGAATCTGAAAAGTAGCCCCTCCTACACGACGACTGCGCACTTCAACATGCGGCATTACGTTCGATAAGGCGTCTTTCCAAACTTCTAAAGCTGACTTTTCGTCGTCTGTTTTTTTCTCGTTTACGATATCTAAAGCGTCGTAAAAAATGCTAAACGAAACTGATTTCTTTCCGTCCCACATCATCATATTAACAAAACGTGTTACTAATTGATCTCCAAACTTAGGATCTGGAAGTAACGGGCGTTTTTTTGCTTGTCTTTTTCTCATGATACTGCGTAATTAATCGGGTTACTTCTTAGGGCGTTTAGCACCGTATTTAGAACGTCTTTGTGTTCTCCCAGCAACTCCTGCGGTATCAAGGGCTCCTCTAATAATGTGATAACGAACTCCAGGCAAGTCCTTAACACGTCCACCACGTACCAATACTATCGAGTGCTCTTGAAGATTGTGTCCTTCTCCTGGAATGTAGGCGTTGACCTCTTTACCATTAGTCAACCTAACCCTTGCCACCTTTCTCATCGCTGAGTTTGGTTTCTTAGGGGTAGTTGTATATACGCGTGTACATACACCTCTACGTTGAGGACACGACTCCAAAGCCGCCGATTTACTCTTCTTGGCTATTGTGTGTCTACCTTTTCTTACTAATTGTGATATAGTTGGCATGTAAATTATTTACTCCCCGTTTTAAGGGGCTGCAAATGTATCTATTTTTCTTTACTATTCAAATGGGGTTAAAGAAATTTTTAACGGAAGAAACCATTCAATCGGAAAACCTATACCTTAATAATATATGTATCATTTTTTTAGGCACTAAATCGTTTTACCACTTAAAAAGAAAAAGACCAATATTTTTTCTAAGTCTAGAGTAATATCAATTCCAAAATTATTCCTCAACCGACTCACCGTTTTTTAAATAAATTATGGAGATTGCAACCAAGCCAGAACTAAAACGAAGGCTTTAAAAATTAAAGCCTAAACAACATTCAAAAATGTCAAATCTCTTAGTTTATAAAAAAATGTTTGTTGATTTAACATTTTATTTAGATTTTTGCTATTCTTAAACAAATGTTAATTTATATGAAAGCAATGTCAAATGGAATCCTAACGCTGCTTTTAGCGTTAGTTGCGCAGTTTACTTTTGCGCAGTCTAAGACGATTTCTGGAACAGTGACAGACTCGTCAAATGTTCCCCTGCCTGGTGTAAACGTCATCGTTGATGGTACTACTAACGGTACCCAATCAGACTTCGACGGGAACTTTATTCTTCAGGTTAATGTTGGTGATGTATTAGTACTCTCTTACATAGGCCAAAAAGAGGTTCGTATTACAGTAGGCTCGAGCGATTTTTATGCCATTCAAATGGAAGAAGACGCTCAACAACTAGACGAGGTGGTTGTTACCTCTCTTGGTCTTAAAAGAGAAGCTAGATCTTTAGGTTATTCGGTCGCAAAAGTTTCGGGCGAAGACGTTCAAGGTCGTGCCGAACCAGATTTACTGCGTGCCATGCAAGGAAAAATGACTGGGGTGAACATTACCGGTGGTGGTGGAGCTCCTGGACAGGGTACCAAAATCAACATTCGCGGTATGTCTTCTTTAACAGGTAACACTCAACCACTATTCATCGTTGATGGTATTCCTTTTGACAACAGTGTAAACGCCACAGCAGGCGCAGGACAAAATACTGTGTTCTCAAACCGTGGATTTGACTTAGATCCTAACTCAATTGAAAGTATTTCAGTACTTAAGGGTGCTGCAGCTTCTGCACTTTACGGATCTCGTGCTACAAATGGTGTGGTAGTCATTACGACCAAAGGTGCCTCTACTAGAACACGTAAAGGTCTAGAAGTCACCTATAATGGATCTATGATGACCACTAATATTTCTGGCCTACCTGATTACCAAGATGTTTACACACAAGGATCAAACCAAGTGTATAATGGTGCATTTATTGGAAACTGGGGTTCACCCATGCCAAACCATGTAGATAAAATTAATCAACAATATGGTACTAATTACACCAAAACATATTCTCTTTATCCTGATGGGAAACCATATCCAGATGGATTTGCTTCTAACCCAGTTTCGAACAGATTCCCTAATGTGTTCCCTGATCTCATGCAGCAATACACTATGCCTGACGGATCTGTAAGAAATGTTTCTGCCCCATATGAAATCAGAGCGAATGATATTGTTGGTGGTTTCTTCCAAACAGGTCAAACCATGGATCATGCGGTCAGCCTAAGTGGAGGTAGTGAGAAGGCAAATGTTAATGCAGGATTTTCTAACACCAACCAAGGAGGTATCGTTCCTAACCAATTTGTTAGAAGAACGAGTTTCTTTGCTGGAGGAAATGCTACACTAGATAACGGAATAACTGTTTCAGGTACCGTTAATTATGTGAATACATCACAACAATCTCCTCGTTCAGGTGCATCTGCATTCAATGATTATTATGGTGGCGGAGGAGGATCGCTTTATGCACGTTTATTCTACTTACCTAGAAACTTTGACCTAATGGGTCTTCCATGGGAAAATCCTGCAGATGGTTCAAATATTTTCTATCGTGCACTGGATAACCCTATTTGGATTGCCAACAACAACTTCTTCAAGTCTGATGTAAACCGTGCTTATGGAAACTTAACCATTGGTTATGACATTGCAGATGGAATCAATGTTACTCTTAAAGGTGGTATCAATAGCTATCATGATTTTCAAAGAAGTAATATCGTTCCAGGAGGGGTTTACAATGCTTTAGGTAATGTTTCAACTGTCGATGTCAACAATACTGAACGCGACTTTACCGCATTATTGAATATCAATAAAGATTTAAGTGATAATTTAACCTTAACAGCAGTTGCTGGTCTAAACGCTAACGAGAGAAAAAATACTGCCCGCTCAGTTACAGGTAACCAAATTATCTCACGCGGTTTGAACATCACCAGCGCAACTTCAACTCAAATTGTAGATTATGACTATTTGAGTCTAAGAAGACTCTATGGCGTTTTTGCTGATGTATCTGTAGGCTATAAAGACATGCTTTATTTAGGCTTGGTTGGAAGACAGGACTATTCTTCTACTCTTCCAACGGATGCTAACAGCTACTTCTATCCAGGAGCGAGTTTGTCATTCCTTCTAAGTGAAGCCGTTGATTTACCTGAGGTAATCAATAGTTTGAAATTAAGAGTTTCAAACACCAAGGTTGGTAATGATGCCTCTCCTTATAGAACGCTTACAAACTTTAATATCCTTACTCCATTTACCTCACCAATTTATGGTGCATTAAATAGAGCAGCATTAGCTAATACGTTAGGTAACTCAACCTTAAAACCTGAGTTTACCACAGAATTTGAAACAGGTTTAGCTACTACTTTATTTGATAATAGAATGAGTTTGGATGTAACCTACTTCAAAAGAACATCTACTGAACAAATTGCAACAGCTTCTGTTGCGCGTTCAAGTGGATTCTCAAGCCAAGTGGTAAACATAGGACAGCTTGACAATACAGGTTTAGAAATTGGTATGGATGTATATCCAATAGCTAACGAGAATTTTACCTGGAATACCTACTTCGCATTCACTAAGATTAAATCTTTGGTTGTAGATGCAGGTCCAAATGGAGAAATCTTTATTGGTGGTCCTGGTTCTTCTTTAGGTACAATCCACAGAAATGGCCTTCCTTATGGGCAAATTTTCGGAACTGAAAACGCCAAGGATAATGAAGGAAACTTGCTTATTGATAAAGCAACTGGTTTACCTTTCCCTGCCGAGGTGTCTACAGTAGTTGGAGATCCAAACCCAGATTTTACTCTAGGTATTACTAATAGCTTCAAATTCAAGAATGTTACGCTTCGCGCGTTGATTGACTGGAGAGAAGGTGGTGATATTTATTCGTTCACTGCAGCTTCTTTAATGCTAAGAGGACAATTAGCAAACTCAGTAGAACGTGAAGATTTACGTGTAGTTCCTGGGGTTTATGGTAGTAACCAAACTTTCCAGGCAGTTGTTGACGCTAGCGGAAATAAAATAAAAAATACCACTCCTATTACGGCATTTGACTCTCACTTCTCTAATGGATGGGGTGCTTATGGACAGGATGAGGTGAATATTTATGACGCTACAGTTATTCGTTTGCGTGAAGTAGCTTTAAGCTATGATATTCCTAAAAGACTCTTAGACAAGACCCCATTCGGATCAGGTGCTTTAGCAGTTAGTGGACGTAACCTATGGTGGAACGCCCCTAACATGCTAGAAGGATTAAATCTTGACCCAGAGGTTTTGGCTGAAAATGCAGCGTCTAATGTTCAAGGTTTTGAGTACGGTGCTACACCTACTACAAGTAGTATTAGCTTTAACCTTAGTTTGACATTCTAATTTTGAAATCTTTAAATAAAAGAAAAATGAAATTCAAATTCAATAACATACGTTTCTTTCTAGGAGGAAGTATTCTTGCTCTAGGAATGGTATCATGTGAGCTTGACGATCTTGATATAAACGTAGACCCAAACAGTGCAAGCCAAGCCTCATTAGAGCTCTTGCTAACCAACTCTCAATGGGAAGGAATAAGCACTTTCGGTGGAGGTCTCAATAACACCGCCATGGGCTTCCAAGCCATTAACACTTCTAGTGATGACTTTAACTTTACAAACTCTAGCTGGAATGGTACTTGGAACTTCCTGTACTCAGGACCTTTAAAGGATCTTGAAGAATTAATCGCTGCAGCAGATCCAGAAACAAATCCAAAATATCTGGGGATTGCTCAAATTCTAAAGGCCTACTATTTTACTATGATGGTAGACCTATGGGGGGATGTTCCATACACTCAAGCATTTAAAGGAAATGCTTTAGGAGAAGAGAAAGTCCTAGAGCCCGTTTATGATAAAGGTGCTGATATTTATGCGGATGCCTTCTCATTGATTGATAAAGGGATAGCGAACCTGACAGGAACTTCTGGTTCAGTTAAAGGAGATCTCATTTACGGAGGAAATGCTACCAAATGGATTAAAATGGCTAATTCATTAAAGCTTAGACTTTTAATTCAAACACGTAATGTTCAAAGTAATGGAGCTGCCATTCAGGCTATAGTAGACGGTGGTAATTACATTAAAGCTGCTGCCGATGACTTTGTTTTACGCTATGGTGCTTTGAAAAACCCTGACAACCGTCACCCCATGTATCAAGCAGGTTATGTTGGTGGGGATGCTGGATATTCTTATTTCGGTCACCAATTAATGACAGAAATGCTAGCTTCTAAAGATCCTAGAACACCGTTTTATTTTAAAAGACAAACCGCTACGATTCTTAACCCGGAAGATCCAACTGACAAGCAGACTATTCCTTGTTCTCAAAGAACGGATTGTACTTATGGATATTTCCCGCTTAGTAATTTCGTAACTCAAGCAGTTTACGGAAAAGATGCCAGTGCGCTTACTTCAAAAGAAGCTGCTTATTTAGCTGGATTCTTTGGAAGAGATCGTTCAGATCCATCAGGTATTCCTAACGATAACCCACTTAGAACCACAACTGCAGCCTACCCAGGAGCAGGATTGTTTGATGCAACGTATGGTACTACAGGTGGTAACAAGTATGGAAAAGGGGATGGTATTTTCCCAATCATTACTTCATGGATGGTTAAATTCTACCTACTTGAAGCTCAAATCACTTTGGGAGTAAATACTGGATCTAGTGATGATGCTCTATTAGCCTCAGCCTTAACTGATCAGTTTGCAAAAGTATGGTCGGTTGGAACTACAGCTGATGCAAACGCTAAAGCAGATGTAACCACTTGGCCAGCTAGTTATAGCCAATGGGCCGTAACATATCTTACGCAAGCAGATTATATTGCAAATGTAAAAGCTGCTTACCCTGCTGCAGGTACTGAAAATCAAAAATTAGGATATGTGCTAAAACAAGCATGGAAAGCTAATTTTGGTAACGGATTCGAAGGATATAATGCTTTCAGAAGAACTGGTCTTCCAGCAGATATCCAGGTGCCAATGCAGCTTCCAAGACAATATGCATTGAGTTTACCATATGCTCAAGATGAAGTGAATTTGAACAGCAATACGCCTAGTAAGGTATATGACTCTCCGAGTTCTGCTATTTTCTGGGATACTTTAAAATTCCAGTTTTAATAACTTAACAAATTAAAATGATGAAAAGAATAACTACATATTTGTTTTCTCTATCACTCATAGCAGTTACCTTACTTTCATGTAAAGATGATTCTATTGTAACTGTTCCTGATTGGGAATCTGGAGTTCATGGTTATGGACTACTAACATCAGATCCTGCTGTTGGTTTTAGTACCTCTAATGCCGCGGCAACTATCGACGTGAATTTCAAATGGAAATCAATCGATAAGTTAAATACAGTGACTAATATTGACCTTTATGTAACCTTTAACGAGGAATATACAGACAAGGATGGTAACAAGGCTGTTGCCTCACATGGAGGTGCTCAAGGGAAAAAGGTAAAATCAATTACCCCTAAAGCAGATGGTGAGTTTGGAGCCTTCTCAATAAGTCAAGCGGAGGTTTATGATGTTTATTCATCAGCCACCTTTGATTATGGATTTGGAAACGGATCTCAATCAGTTTATTCAGACCCGCTTGGAAAAGGACGTGGAGCAAACAAAAAGTTTGTTCCTGGAGATACCTTTAGACTTACTTGGGTTCTAACTACCGAAGATGGAAGAGTCTTTGATTCTTGGTCGCCTTCTGTATGTACGGAATTCCCAGAAGCCAATTGCGCTATCGACTGGGGTGTTACATGTGCAACAGAAATCACATTAAGAACAGGAGATTGGACTATAACCGGTATTGATGCATATGGTGACGGATGGAACGGCGCATCAATTGATGTGTATGTTGATGGAGCAGTGTTCACTTCATTTACTGTAGCCGCAGCAGCAGCTTCTGCAACTATCACTATTCCAGCTGGCTCAAGCTCAATGTACTTTAGCTATAACAAAGGAGATTGGGATTCTGAGGTTGGTGTAACCATCAAAAATCCTAATGGAAATACCCTTTTAAATTGGGTTCCTTATGATGCTGCTAGAGCTCAAGGGCTTATGCTACTTGATCTATGTAAAGAATAATTCTTGAATAAAGGATTATAAAAAAAGGCCACCCCAAAAAGGTGGCCTTTTTTAATTAGTAATAATAGAAGATTAGGTTCATCATTTCATCAGTAGAATTCCAACCGTAGGTTACATCACGAGGCGGATCCGAAGGATTTAATGGATTCTCAACAGTGTTATCATATTCTGCTACTAGTAAAAGCACGGTGCCTTTTGGCAAAAATAAAGGCTCTTGAAGCAAATAGGTGCTTTGCCAATTAAAGTCCCAATCATTGACGCGTATCAAAGGGATCTCCCTATTGTCAGGCGTAATGGCTAAGGCAACCATTTTTTTACCTAAAAAATGCATGTGTGGTAAAAGAGATATCACGTTCATGTCCTGGTTGATCGTCTTACTGACATAAAACGTCGGCTTTTCATTTGCCTTGATGATGAAAGGAGGATTTGCGATATCCTCTTCTTCGATATAAAAACTCTTTACCAAGTGTTCAACAGGGTCCTTTGAAAAATATAATTTCACGGCCGATAAATCGGTAACTCTTTCAGCAGAAGGGGCGTAATGTATGTTAAGGATTAAATCAGAGTTTGCTGGAATTAATTTTGCAATACCCTTAGGGAAAGTTACCGGAAGATTTCCCGGAACCCAACCGTAGAGAAATTCATCCATTAAAGGTTGGGTCTGAAAGGATCTAGATAGCGGATCAAATTCTGAAAGTCCGTCAATTCCGGCAGTTTGCCCTGAAGTATCTACCATAACGCGACTGTGATGTAAATAGCGCTTATTTCCTGCAATGAATTCAATCTTGGATACATAGGTGTCCTTTTTAAGGCCAGTAGGAATATGAAAAAAACGATAGTCCTCTATCCCATCATTCGATAATTCAAATGGCTTGGCCATCTCTAAAACCAAATCAGCAGGCTCCTCATCAGTAATTTCAATAACTCCTGGCGATTCTAAATTGTCCTCACCTCTCAACAATCCTTCATCAATCCACCGTTGTATGGTAGCAATTTCATCATCACTTAAAAAGCGTTCATTGACGAAACGGCTAAAGGTAGGATCTGCCTTCCAAGGCGGCATATAACGCGTTTGCGTGACATGACCTATGAACTTTGCACGCTTAAATACATCATTAAAGGTCTGAAGTGAAAATGGACCATAACCGCCTGGCGAGTGACAACTCACACAATGCTTTTGAATGATAGGTGATACATCTTTCTCATAAGTGGTTTGTGCGCCTACTGCAGCCACCGCCCCAAATAAGCCTATGGTTAACAATGATTTAATGGTGCTCATGAGATATTGCTTTATTGCGTTCTAAAAAGCAGCCTATGGGTAAGGTTCTATTTGGATCAACCTCGCTTCCTTCTTTGAGGGCCAACAAAGCGTCTAGCAGATAAAATTCACTCGGTTTAAGGCGGTTTCTTCCGAGACTCACAAACCAATTATCAATTGCTCCTGAATACTGCAACTCACCAGAGGCATCAACCAAAAATACCTCTGGGGTTACGGCTGCTTTATAGCTGTCAGCTAACTTATAATGAACATCAGTTACTAATTCAAATTTAACGCCAAACTGCGCTTTAAATTCGGCTATCTCAAGATCAGAGACTTTTCCACTGAACACCCCAATTATCGCTAGATCGGCCTGTGTATCAGCCATATCATTCAAGGTGGGGATATATTTTTGAGAGATAGGACACTCGAGTCCCATGAAGATATACGCTGTGTAGACTTTATCCTCGCTACTGTATTTCAATGGATAAATCAATGGGAGTATTACCCATAGAAGCTTGAAAAATTTCATTAAAACTCTGGTTTTGGTAGAATATTCATTTAAAAGTAAGAATTTGCACCTGTTTTAAGCATAAAAATGAGTCAACCATCTATTCCCTTCATTTACGGGATCAGAACTATTCTAGAAGCACTAGTGGCTAAACAAGACCTTCAGAAGGCCTACTTGTTAAAGGGAGCCTCTGGACCGCTCTTTAAAGAACTAGAGCAAGAATTACGAAAAGCCAAGATTCAAATATCTTATGTTCCGGCTGAACGGCTTCAGCGCTTCACTACCGCCAATCACCAAGGGGCTGTGGCCGAAATCGCTCCGATCCCTTTTGCTTCGTTTGAAGATAGTGTAGAACTTTTGATAGAACAGAAATCGGCACCCCTCATCTTATTACTAGACGGCCTCACAGACGTGAGAAATTTTGGAGCGGTACTAAGAACAGCAGAATCAAGTGGTGTCGACCTTGTCGTGATTCCACAGCAAGGAATGGCTCCTTTAAACAGAGATGCCATTAAAACCTCTCAAGGTGCTGCATTTTCGGTTCCTATTGCCAAAGTTGCTCACCTCAAAGATGCGGTCATGTACCTAAAAAGCTCAGGGATTAAAGTGATCGCTGCCTCAGAAAAAAGCGAGACTTCACTGTACGACAGTGACCTTACTGAAGCGATTGCATTAATTATGGGATCTGAAGAACGTGGAGTCAATCCTTCAGTTTTAAAAATGGTTGATGACACCTTGAGTCTTCCACAACTCGGACAGATCGCTTCGCTAAACGTATCTGTAGCCTGTGGAGTCATGCTTTATGAGGCGATTCGTCAGCGAAAATTGTACTAATCATAGTATTCGCTGCAATTCACTAAGACAGCTGAAACTTATACACTTAGGGTCTGAGGCTAAATCCTCGTTGTTGAAGTGCAGGGCGGACCATCCGGCGTTTAGTGCTCCATGAACATCTGCTTCAAGATCATCTCCTATCATTAGTGCTTGTTCAGGTCGAACCTTAGCCTGCTTCAACGCAGCATTAAAGATCTCCGGATCCGGTTTTTTCACCCCTATCTCCTCTGCATTGATAACACAAGAAAAGAATTGATCTATTTGTGCACCAGACAACTTTTTATGCTGAATTTCTTTGAATCCATTGGTCAAAATATGCAGCTTATACTTACTCTTTAAGTATTCAAGAGTCGAATGGGTGTGGTCAAAAACATGTGAAAAAGAGGTGAGGTGCGTAATATAGCCTTCAGCCAGCTCGTTTATGGTAGTGTCATTGACAGGGTGACCCAGCTCATAAAAGGCATCTTTTAAGCGTCCGTAACGCAACTGTTCTTTGGTGATCTCTGCCTTTCGATAGGACTTCCAATACGCTCTGTTAATCGGAACATATACAGTAAGAAAGTCGGTCAAGCTAAGCCCAAGCTCGTGTTTTTCAAATAAATGTTTAAAAGTGGCGGAAGAGTTTCGCTCAAAATCCCAAAGGGTATGATCGAGATCAAAAAATATATCAGTAATGGTATTGGGTATCATACTACTGCCTTTACAAATCGTGTTATCGTCTCAACCCCCATTTTCTGAATATACTTATTTGAGAGGTTAAGACAAAAAGTTCCTTTAACAGCCTTTACTTCATTTGCAATAGTTATGAGCTGCTTTTCAGCAGTTTCGATGTCAAGCGGCCTCAAGGCTTCGTGAGAAGCACAGATCGGATAAACCCTTAAAGGCTGTTCTACCTCTAACCCTAGATCATAAAACGGAAAAGGAGTGCAGGTTCCTGCACGAAATCCTATGACATCGGCATACCCCATAGAAAAGTCTTCTTTAACCTCTTCTTGTACCAATTCTTGATAGGCATCTGGAAGTAAAATCCGGTGTTCTGACAACAACGCTTTGCGTAAGGGACGATGAAGCAGTTGCTGCATTTTCTTGAGTTCAAGCTTGAATAAGGTAGCATCTTCTATAGCCAATCGCGAACGCAAATACCCAATTTCAAGGTAATCATTAATGTGCTTGAGAAAGAAGCCGTATTTACTCTTTGACCACGACACGTTTCTATCGTTTACATCGTAGCGTGAATATTGAAAGAAAGGTAATAAATAGACACCCATCTCATTTAATGGATGGCGCAGTTCTAGATAGTTATCATAGGGGTCTTTGTGGCCCAATATCACCGTATTAAATCGCGAAGAAAGCGCTGTAAAACGCAACTTTCCTAAATCGATGAGCGATTCAAAAACATGCCGACTTATCGAGCGATAACTGTACTTATAGGCACTTATTGCGGTGACTACCACATTGACCTGGTAAGCCCGTTCGTTAAATTCGATTCCTTGAAAAGATTCCACTAAAGCAGCTTTCAGTTTAAGCGCCCACAAATCAACCAATGGACGCTTCATTGCCCCTTGCCTATCGCTCAAAATACTCTCTATAGCCCTGAAGCGACCTAAATCGTCTTTCTGATGTGGTAAGTATTCTTCATAGCGACTCAGAAGAAAAAAAGAGGCGGCAAAAACATCAAAAGGCACACTTGATCGTGCATCAAGTTCAAAGAAGCATGGCACCCCCTCCCAATCACGCCAGTGGATATCTTGAGGCTCTATATTGCGATCAAACAGCAATTCATTCGACCGTATAAAGAACTCAGATTGCAAGGGTTGACGCGCATAGGTGAGTTTGGCACCCGCATGCTTTACAAAGTCATCGACCGAGTCGGTCAGTTCAGCGTTTGCACCCATAATCCGTCTAAAAAGATGCTTAACTACAAATCGCAGTCTAGGAGTAATCTTATGGGTGTAGATTAAAATCATTATGTCTGAAAATATCCAAAATCGAAGCCGGCAAAGTTACCTGAACTCATCATCAAAACGATAGTATTTTCTTCACGACAGAGTTCGAGATGGGCGCGCAAGGCGTCTACCGAATTGATCACGATTAAATCGTCTCTATCGAAAGCCTTTTGTATAAAATCATTGTCAAGTGGTGCCATTCCCTTTTTTACCAACGACTCCGGATCGTACATGACCACCGCGGTATCCGCACTGGATAGCGCTCCCTTATAGTGCTCTATAAAGGCTGGAGTTAGCGAACTAAAGGTATGAAGCTCTAGTATGGCGTGAATTTTTTTATTCGGAAACTGTTGTCTAACAGCCGAACACGTGGCTCTAACCTTAGATGGCGCATGGGCAAAGTCTTTGAATACCGTCCCCTTAGAAGACGGCATTCGTTCTAGGCGTTTAGCCGCTCCCTTGAACGACATCATCGCCTCATAAAAATCCATAGGCTCGATACCCAGTTGCTGACAGATCCAGCGAGCTCCTTCGAGATTAGCCATATTATGGGCGCCAAAAATCTTTAGAGGCAATTCACCCTCTTCGGTTTGCACCATAGTTTGATCAGCGACTACTTCATACGATGCCGCTGCATATGGAAACTTGCGAATAGGTAGCTGCAACTCTTCTACCAATGCCTTTACCTTAGGATCGTTCTCAAAGTACGTAAGCGACCCTCCAGGAACGATCGTATTCATAAACTTTCTAAACTGATCGATATAGATATCCTCTGTAGTAAAAACATTAATATGATCCCAAGCGATGCCGCTTACTAAAGCGATATTGGGCTGGTACCACAAGAATTTAGACCTTCGATCAATGGCCGAAGATAGGTACTCGTCACCCTCAATAATGATGAAGTCAGAAGCCTCGTTGAGGCGAACCATACGATCAAAACCCTCCAATTGGGCTCCTACTAAATAATCGATTTGCTTGCCGTTGTAGTACATGGCATGGAGAATCATCGAGGTGATAGTTGTCTTTCCATGACTTCCTGCAATCACTACCCGGGTCTTATGCTTTGACTGCTCATAAACAAATTCAGGGTATGAATAAATAGTAACCCCCAATTCTTGGGCTTTTATCAATTCGACATTATCGGTTTTAGCATGCATACCCAAAACAACCGCGTCTAGTCGTTGATAAATGTTTTCTGGGTGGTACCCTAGGTTTTTAGGAGCGATACCTGCCTGTTCTAAACGGGTTTTAGCCGGATCGTACAAAGCATCATCGCTACCCGTAATCTGGTGTCCGGAATCGTGGAGTGCAAGGGCTAGGTTGTGCATTGCGCTGCCCCCAATGGCGATAAAGTGATAGTTCATAAAGCAAAAATAAGTTCTACCTTCCGAGTCTACTTATCAAAATACAAATAAGTTCAGCTATGAATCACTCAAATTTAGATGCAATAGAGGCGAAAGAATTTTTTCCTGGAGTCAAAGGTAAGTTCATTCACGGAGACGGGCTTTCTTGGGCTTTTTGGAACATTGATGCCAACGCAGAGGTTCCCAGGCATCAACACGTTCACGAGCAGATGATGCATGTGGTTTCAGGTCAATTCGAGTTTGAAATTGACGGAATAAAGCGTTTGTGCCATCCAGGCGACGTGGTATGTATTCCTTCTAATGTTCCGCACCACGGTAAAGCCATTACCGATTGTATGCTTATGGATGTCTTTACCCCTGTGCGTGAAGAATATCGTTAATCCTCAGTAGTTAGCTCATTCCAGAGCTGGTCTTTCAACACACTTAAATTCTGCTGAGCCACCGAAGAGATAAACAAATGAGGGATTCCCTTAAAATCTTCTTTGATACTTTCTGAAAGTTCGGTCTTGAGCTCGTCGTCTAAGAGGTCACTTTTTGAAATAGCTATTACCTGTCGTTTGTCTAAGAGGTCGGGATTGTATTTGATCAATTCGGTTTTTAAAATGCGGTATTCTTCTGCAACATCATTGGCATCTGCTGCAATTACAAAGAGTAAAATTGAATTGCGCTCAATGTGTCGCAGGAAATAATGTCCAAGTCCTTTACCCTCTGAGGCTCCCTCAATAATTCCAGGAATATCGGCAATCACAAAACTTTTGAAATCTCTATATTCTACGATACCGAGATTCGGTTTTAGAGTGGTAAACGGATAATCTGCAATTTTAGGTTTCGCTGATGTCAAAACCGAAAGTAGTGTTGACTTACCTGCATTCGGAAAACCAACAAGCCCAACATCGGCAAGCACTTTTAACTCGAGTAGCAGCTGCTTTTCACATCCTGGTATTCCAGGCTGAGCATAGCGCGGTGTTTGATTAGTAGGGGTTTTAAAATGCCAGTTTCCTCTACCTCCCAAGCCACCTTCAGCGACAATGAATTCTTGGTTTTCTTCAGTAAGTTCTATTATTACTTCATTGGTCTCTGCATCACGAACCACCGTACCTGAAGGAATATCAATAAAGACATCTGCCCCATCAGCTCCGGTCGACCTGTTTTTACTTCCGTGCTCTCCGTGCCCCGCCTGAAAGTGCTGTTTAAACTTAAAAGACACTAAGGTCCATAGGTTGGGATTGGTGCGGAGTATAACATGACCTCCACGGCCACCGTCTCCACCATCAGGCCCACCTTTAGCTACATATTTTTCACGGTGTAAATGCGTAGATCCTTTACCACCATTTCCTGAGGATACGTGGATCTTAACGTAATCGACAAAATTTCCTTCGGTCATAGAGACTCAATAATGGCAGCAAGCTTCGCACTAATGGATTCAATTTCACCTATTCCATTCACTTCTTGGTATTTACCCTGATGAGAATAATAGCTGATTAACGGGGCCGTTTTTAGGTTGTATTCGTCAAATCGCGTACGAATCTTCGAGGCGTCGGTATCGTCAGACCTACCACTGTTTTTTCCTCGCTCTATAAGGCGTTCAATCAACACTTCATCGTCAGCAACTAGAGCAATGGTAGCGTCGACCTTCATATTTTTTTCTTCTAGCAGAGCATCTAATGCCTGTGCCTGTGCCGTAGTACGCGGAAAACCATCAAAGATGAATCCTTTTGCATCAAGATTTTTCTCTACCTCAGCGCTAAGCATATCCACCGTGACCTCGTCAGGTACAAGTTCACCCTTATCGATATACGATTTAGCCATTATACCAAGTGGTGTAATCCCTTTTATATTTGCTCTAAAGACGTCCCCTGTTGAAATGTGAACTAGAGAAAATGCTTCTTTCAAAAGCGCAGCCTGTGTACCCTTTCCGGCCCCTGGCTTACCGAACAATACTATGATTTTCATATGTTCTTTAAAATATATAGATCATTGAGTTCTCTCCCTTTTTCGTTATAGTCTAATCCATAACCCACTACAAATTCACTTGGCAAGTCGATACCCTTGTAGGCAATCTCATACTCTTTGTCATAAGAGGCAGGCTTATAGAATAAAGTGGCAATTTTAAAACTGCGAATGTTTTTATGGGCGAAATGAGCAACTAAATGTTGCAAGGTACGTCCTGAATCTACAATATCTTCAAGAATCACGACATCACGACCCGCAACTGATTCAGAAACGTCCAATAAGGTCTCGACAATTCCGGTAGAGGTTAATCCCTGGTAAGAGGCCATTTTCACAAAGCTCACCTCGCAGGGAGAATCATAATACTTAAACAGCTCCGCCGCAAAACGAAAGCATCCATTGAGCACTCCCACGAATAGCGGACAGGTTCCTCGATAATCTTCAGCGAGTTGTCGTGCCATTACGGCAATCGCTGATTCAATTTCTGCCTGGGTCAGGAAGAGTTCAAAATCTTGATCCAAAAGGCGCATGTGTGGGTGCTTTTAAGCTGTCAAAGATACAATTTTAGAATTGTGCTATTTTTGCCTTGAAATAGCCACTATGCAGTATTTCTCGTCTTCGTTTCGTCTCGGAATCCTCGGTGGAGGACAGCTCGGAAAGATGCTTTTGTACGAAACCCGTAAATGGGATGTGAACACCAAAGTTTTAGACCCTTCGGCCGACGCACCTTGCCGAATAAGTTGTAATGAATTTGTTCAAGGCGACCTTCTTGATTACCAAACGGTAGTGGATTTTGGACAAAGACTAGACCTTCTAACTATTGAGATTGAAAATGTTAATATCGAGGCACTTAAAACCTTAAAAAACCAAGGGGTTAAGATATTTCCTGAACCCGAAGCACTTGAAATCATACGAAATAAGAGCAAACAAAAGGATTTCTACCTTGAAAAAGGCATACCAACTGCAGCTCATCAAAATTTTAGTTCAAAAAATGCGCTTTTAGAAGCCCAACTCTCTTTTCCCTGTGTATGGAAGAGCGCAGAATTCGGCTATGACGGCAAAGGGGTCTCGGTACTATATGACGTTGAAGACCTAAAAACCCTTCCTGACACCCCATGTCTCATCGAAGAGAAGGTAGCCTTCAAAAAAGAGCTTGCCGTAATCGTTGCACGCAATGAACACGGAGAAATGACGACCTACCCCGTAGTAGGAATGGACTTTCATCCGACTGCGAATCAGGTTGAATATGTAGTTTGTCCGGCAGCTATCGATGATAAGATTGCCAATGAAGCTCGTCAAATTGCAGTAAAGGTGGCTGAGAATCTACAAATCACTGGTTTGCTTGCAGTAGAGCTTTTTCTAGACCAAAACGATCATATATTAGTCAATGAAGTAGCTCCAAGGCCTCATAATAGTGGACATTACAGCATAGAAGCCAGTTACACCAATCAATTCGAACAACATCTTAGAGCCATCTTGGGATTACCTCTCGGGAGCACAGATTCCAAGGCCATTGGAATTATGGTTAATTTAGTAGGTGCTGAGGGTTATGAGGGGCCAGTGCTGTATGAAAACATAGAGCAAATAATGAAACTAGAAGGTGTAACGGTACATATCTACGGTAAGAGCCAAACACGGCCCTTTAGAAAAATGGGGCATGTCACAGTGGTAGATCAAGACCGTGAATCGGCCTACGATAAAGCCAAAAAAGTCAAAGAAACCTTAATCGTAAAAAGCAATGGGTAAAGTAGCGGTAATTATGGGGAGCACCAGTGACCTCAACGTCATGCAAGAAGCTATAGACATACTTCAATCATTTGATGTTGAAGTCATTGCAGATATAGTATCAGCTCATCGTACGCCAGAAAAAATGGTTTCTTTTGCCAAAGAAGCGCACCAAAAAGATATTAAAGTGATCATTGCAGGGGCCGGAGGTGCCGCACACCTCCCCGGAATGGTAGCCTCTATTTCTCCCCTCCCAGTAATTGGGGTACCAGTGAAAAGCAGAAATTCTATTGACGGATGGGACTCTGTACTTTCTATACTTCAGATGCCAAGTGGGGTACCCGTAGCAACGGTTGCTCTTGATGGTGCAAAAAACGCAGGAATTTTAGCAGCGCAAATCTTAGGATCTTCAGACTCCGCACTCTTAGCAAAAATTATCGCCTACAAAGAAGAGCTAAAGAAAAAAGTAGAAGAAGGAGCCTCCACTCTTAAAAAATAATATGCGTTAAGCCGTAGCTCAGCAACACTATCATCGGTAAGGCCTCTACCCAAAATTCAGTGTAAAAAAGCGAAGAGGTTCTCATACCCTTGGCAACTATTTGACTTGCAAGAGTGTAGGACGGCAAAAGCGCAACTAAAAATTGACGCTCAAGATCTACCGAAACAAGGGTTAGAAGCGCCCAGCAAGCGAGAAAGAACTGTGCCAAAAAACGACTCGAACCCAATCCAAAGCGCTGTACTAATGTCGGATGCCTCAATTGATCGTCTTTTCTATCCCGAAACTCAAAGGGGAACATAAGGGCAAGTATCCAGCACGAGGTAGCGATGAATTGAATGACACTGCTTTCAGTTACCTCTGCAATATCTTCGACCTGCAATGCACTGGTTACCACAGCCCACACCAATGCAACAGTTAATGTCTTGAAGGTGCCATTTTCTCTTCCAAAAACAGAGCTAGGTAAAAAGACATAGCACAATCCGAGGACTAGCGCTAGGCCTATCATGAGGTGTTGAAAGAAGGTTAAATAGATTGACGTGTATAATGAACCAACCAGGGAAAGACCGGTAAGACCCCATAATGCAGCGGTAAACCAAAGCCGCTTCAATGTGCCCTTAATAAGCAATTGACCGTATTTCAAACCGTTATAGTATAAAATCGTTGACGAAAACTGAAAAAACAGCAAGTTCTCATCAGGCGTTTTGTTTAATAATACTCCGTTGAGTAAGCTAAGGGCCACTACCGCTAAGGCCACATGAATACTAGATTTCAGGTAAAAATCAAGAGTGTACTTCAGAAAAGCCATTGAACAAAAATACACTTCTTAACACTTGTTTGATAACTGAAGAAAATTACCACCTCTATTGAGCTTTCTAGAGACCTTAAATCTATAATTTTGTACTTTCTATACCTCTGTCTTACTATGAAAACATTTGCAGATCGCCATATTGGAATTCGACCATCTGATCTTCCAAAAATGCTCCAGCAAGTGAGCGCGTCCTCTGTTAAAGAGCTCATTGAAGAGACTATTCCTGCAGCCATTATATTGAAAAAGCCTATGGATCTTCCAGTACCTATGAGCGAAGCTGAAGTACTCGATCACCTTCAAGAGCTATCAGAAAAGAATAAATGCTATCGCCAGTATATTGGGCTGGGGTATCACGAAACCATCCTTCCATCTGTAATCAAACGCAATATTTTAGAAAACCCAGGTTGGTATACCGCCTACACTCCTTACCAGGCCGAGATTGCACAAGGTAGATTAGAGGCCTTACTGAACTATCAAACGGTAATCACGGAGTTGACGGGTATGCAAGTAGCTAATGCCTCGTTACTCGATGAAAGTACGGCAGCGGCTGAAGCGATGACCATGATGTACGATCTAAGGTCAAGAGCTCAAAAAAAAGAAGGCGTTTTAAGATTTTACGTCGATCTAGAGGTATTACCTCAAACTATAAGTCTACTTCAAACAAGAGCCACTCCGTTGGGGATTGAACTCGTTATGGGTTCTTTAGAGAAGGCAACTTTTGACAAAACTTACTTTGGTGTACTTGCACAATATCCAGGCAAACACGGGGCTTTACCGAATCTTGCTTCCTTAAAGGAGCGCTGTGCAGCACATGAGATTAGAATCGCTGTAGCAGCTGACATCATGAGTTTAGTAGTGCTCGAAGCTCCCGGACAGTACGGAGTCGATGTTGTTGTCGGAACCACTCAGCGCTTTGGTATTCCTCTTGGTTATGGTGGACCACACGCAGCTTTCTTTGCAACAAAAGAAGAATACAAGCGCGCCATACCCGGACGTATAATTGGAAGAACCATAGATACTGATGGCAACCCTGCCTTGAGAATGGCGCTTCAAACGCGCGAACAGCATATTAAACGCGATAAAGCCACCTCAAATATTTGTACCGCCCAAGTACTTTTAGCCGTCATGGCATCAATGTATGCAGTATATCACGGCCCTGAAGGATTAAAGGCAATTGCCTCACATATTCAAAAAATGACCGCTGGATTAGCACAACTCTTAACGAATAAAGGAATATCGTTAGCACACATCCCGGTTTTTGATACGCTTCACATTGTAAATAGTGATACAATAGCCATTCAAAAAAGAGCCCTCTCGCATGAGGTCAATTTGAATTACATTGACGACTCTAGTCTTTCAATCTCTATAGGAGAAACGGTATCCGTTAAAGACTTAGTGCAACTAGTCGAAGTAATTACCGGCACTTCATGCGCAGCTACTGAAGTAGAGTCTGTCATCAATCAAGTAGATCTGTCTGATATAGTCGCGGGCCATAAGCGTAACACTTCGTTCCTCGAGCACGATGTTTTCAAGAGCTATCAAAGTGAAACCGAGCTCATGCGCTACATTAAGCGTTTAGAGCGTAAAGACCTAGCCCTTAATCACTCCATGATCGCTCTCGGAAGCTGCACAATGAAGCTGAATGCAGCTACTGAAATGCTTCCGCTTAGTTGGGCAAAGTGGGCCAATATTCATCCTTTCGCGCCCGAAGATCAGGCTCAAGGATATCGTATCGTTCTAGACGAACTCGCGACTTACCTCAATGAGATTACCGGTTTCGCCGCTACCTCATTGCAGCCCAATTCTGGTGCACAAGGTGAATATGCCGGATTGATGACTATTAGAGCTTATCATGCCTCTAGAGGAGAATCTCATCGCAACATTTGCCTAATTCCATCTTCGGCACACGGTACAAATCCAGCTTCAGCGGTGATGGCGGGTATGGAGGTCGTGGTAACCAAAACTGATGAAAAAGGAAACATTGATCTAGAAGATCTAAGAGAAAAGGTGAATACCCATGCTGACCACCTGGCAGCCCTAATGGTCACTTACCCTTCGACACATGGTGTTTTTGAATCCTCAATTCAAGAGATCACTTCGTTGATTCACTCGCGCGGAGGTCAAGTCTATATGGACGGAGCAAACATGAATGCCCAAGTAGGGCTTACGAACCCTGCGACCATCGGAGCAGACGTATGTCACTTGAACCTTCATAAAACATTCGCCATTCCTCACGGAGGCGGAGGACCTGGAGTAGGCCCTATTTGTGTGGCTCCCCAGCTCGCACCTTTTTTGCCAGGCAACCCTGTGATTAAAACAGGCGGAGAACAAGCCATCACAGCCATTTCAGCAGCACCCTTCGGAAGCGCCTTAGCCTGCCTTATTTCGTACGCCTACATCAGAATGTTAGGTGACGAGGGACTGACGCAATCTACGCGAATAGCCATACTCAGTGCGAACTACATCAAAGACCGTTTAGCGCCGAGCTATCCTATTCTGTATACCGGAGAAAAAGGCAGAGCCGCACATGAATTGATTATTGACTGCCGCGCTTTCAAAGAAAAAGGAATTGAGGTAACCGATATAGCTAAGCGTCTAATGGATTACGGATTCCACGCCCCCACCGTATCCTTCCCAGTAGCAGGAACGATGATGATTGAACCAACAGAAAGTGAGGGTCTAGCTGAAATCGATCGTTTTTGCGAGGCAATGTTAGCCATTAAAGACGAGATCGATCACGTTGATTTAGAGCAACCCGATAACGTGGTGAAGAATGCACCCCATACTTTAGCGATGATTACGGCGGATCAATGGCCTTATAGTTATTCGCGAAGACAGGCGGCCTATCCCCTTCCATTTGTCGAAGAGAACAAGTTTTGGCCTTCGGTTAGAAGAGCAGACGAAGCCTTTGGAGACCGTAATCTAATATGCACGTGCGCGCCGATAGAGGCCTATGAATCCTGATCAACTGTTTTAAGGCAGCACATTATTTTTTAACTTCATTCGCTAGAAGACCGCTTTAATGAATATATGCTTTACGGGTACTGGTCACTTTTTACCAGAAAAGGTGCAGTCGAACGAAGACTTTCTGGCACATGAATTCTATACTGAAGATGGAGAGCGTTTCCCAAATTCTAATAAAGAGATTATTGAGAAATTCAAAGCCATTACAGGTATTCAAAATAGACGCTATATTGATCCTGCTATGCTCACCTCAGATATGGGGTATGAGGCCTCTAAGCAATCCATTGCCGATGCAGGTTTAGATCAAGAGCAGATCGATTACATCATTTTTGCACATAATTTCGGAGATATTCGTCACGGAGAAACCCAAACAGATATGCTTCCGAGCCTAGCCTCTCGTGTTAAGCATCGTTTGGGCATTAAAAACCCTAAATGCATCTGTTACGACATGATCTTCGGTTGCCCGGGGTGGATTGAGGCTGTTATTCAAGCGAAAGCATTTATCAGCTCGAGCATGGCCAAAAATTGTCTTGTGATTGGAGCTGAAGCCCTCTCAAGAGTGGTGGACCACAATGATAGAGACAGTATGATTTTCGCTGATGGGGCGGGAGCATGTATCGTTTCAGGCACTGAAGAAGAACGTGGAATCTTAGCGCATTCTAGTGCAACACTAGCGAATGATGAGGCCTATTATCTGTATTTCGGCAAGGGAAATTGTGCAACTCCAGGAGACGACACGCGTTACATAAAGATGCTCGGAAGGAAAGTGTATGAATTGGCGGTAGTTGAAGTACCTAAAGCAATGGCCGAATGCCTAGATGAGGCTGGAGTGCCCATTCAAGAGCTGAAAAAGGTGTTTCTTCACCAAGCCAATGAAAAGATGGATGAAGCTATGGTCAAACGCCTTTACAGAAACTACAAAACTGAAGCCCCTGAAGATATCATGCCCATGAATATTCAAGAGGTTGGGAATAACTCAGTGGCAACGGTACCCATTCTTTTAGACATGGTGCGCAAAGGGGCCTACCAAGAGCATCGGCTTTCAAAAGGCGATGTCATTCTACTTGCAAGTGTGGGAGCCGGAATGAACATCAATTGTATCGTTTACCGCTATTAATTGCTACTTATGCACATCAGCATCATTATACCTTTTCACAATGAAGCTGAACATCTCGACACCTGCCTTAAAAGCTTTGTCTCACAAAGTAGGCAACCCGACCAGCTCATTCTTGTAAACGATTCTAGTACAGACGGAAGTGTGTCTATTGCAAAACACTATACTGATCAGTACTCATTTATCTCATTCTTCTCACAGCCATCAGCACCCACCAAAATTCCAGGAGAAAAGGTAATTCGGGCATTTTATAAAGGATTCCAAAATACCACGCCCTTTGATATGATCGGAAAATTTGACGCTGATGTCGTGCTCCCCCCCACCTACTTCGAGCGCTGCGAACAGGCATTTAAAAGTAACCCTAAACTAGGGATTTTTGGAGGTCTATTGCATATCAAGACAAATGGGACGCTCACTTATGAAAATATATCAAACCGTAAGCATGTGCGCGGTCCTGTAAAGCTATATTCAAAGGCCTGTTTCGAATCTATTAATGGCTTACTTCCTGCATTAGGATGGGACAGTATAGACACACTTCTAGCTGAGGCCAGAGGGTTTGAGGTAAAGACCGACGAAGCGTTAGTAGTTGAACATCTTCGACCCACCAATAACGACTACTTGAGTACCAACTATCTAGTGAATAGGGGCGCGAGTTTTTTTCACATTGGATATGATCTAACCATAAGCGGGCTGAGTGCTGGAAAGATGGCCATTAAGAAAAAGAGTATAAGGATGTTTATGCTTCTCATGCGCGGCTATTTCAGCGCGGTTTTAAAAGGAAAGCGCCTGGTCGATGACCAGGCGCGTAAAGACATTCTTAAAGTGCGCTATAGAAAACTCTTCAGGGCTCTTCATAAAAGTTAATCCTCTATCAGATCTTCGATAGGAGTTCCAGTGGTGCCGTTTGGCATACCGACTCCAAGGAGTACTGCCAATGTCGGTGCAATATCTGGAATCTCAGTACGCTCAGGGGTTGAGCTTCCTTCAGGTATACCCGTTCCGTAAAAAAGAAGTGGCACATGCGTATCGTAAATATGCGGAGAACCGTGCGTTGAACCTGTTCGAGAATAGGAGATATAGGCAGGCTGCATGGTAAAAATGATGTCTCCTGAGCGCTTTGCGTTATGACCATTGCGAACCAATTCTTTGATGCGATCTGCTGTTCCTAGTCGCTCGAGTTCATGAGCCGTAAACACCTGCTCAACATACTCTAATCGGATAACCATGTCTGCAATGTTTTCACGAACCGTACGCAGGTCTAGACCTAGCTCTTGAATCAGTTCGTGATCCAAGAACAGTTCATTATAATTCCGTTTTTCAATGAGGTTACCTATTCCGTAATGTGTTGCCACCATTTCATTAAGAGCACCTTCCAAATCCTTCATATCTACATAACCCGAAGGGATTTTATGCTCGCTCAAAAAGACAGGAACATGAACCGCACCATGATCGGCTGTGAGAAAAACAAGGTACTTACCCTCTCCTACCTGTTGGTCTAAATACTTAAAGAGTCGAGTAAGCTCAAGATCTAAGCGCATGTAGGTGTCTTGAACCTCAACAGAGTTTACTCCATACTTATGCCCTACATAATCGGTCGAAGAGTAGCTGATAGCTAAAAAATCAGGAATGCTATCGGCGCCCAATTCTTCTTTTTCGATGGCCTCTAGGGCAAAGTCTGTCAAAATGCTGTTACCAAATGGAGTAGCCGATAAACTGCTAAAAAGTCCATTTTCATTCCAAACCTTATCAATTTCGTGTGGGAACCCACTATGCGTTTCTCCCTTTGAAAGTCCCTCATAGGTATTGCGGTCTGAGCCACTTTCAACATAAGTCTGAACCGGTTCAAGGGTGTTCCAGGTCTTTTTATAGCGCTCAACCGCTTTTGAACGGTTGAACTTTTGAACCCATTCTGGCAATTCATCCATATAATAGGTCGATGAAATCCAATCTCCAGTAGACCCCCCTTCAAACCAATAGGCCGCATTGGCACTATGACCACCTGGTAGAACAGCACCGCGGTCTTTGATAGACATCGCGATTACCTTCGAGCGAAACTGATAATGAATGCGCAATTGATCAGTAATGGTAGTGGTCAACATGCGGGTAGGAGCCATACCACGCTTGTTTTCAGTTCCGAATGCAGTATAAGTCTCATCACCCACGCAATACACCATCTCCTGAGCATACTTATCGTACCAATCGTTTCCTAGTATCCCATGTATAGAAGGAGTCGTACCGGTGTAGACCGAGGCGTGCCCCGGCCCTGTGGAGGTAGGTATGTAGTTAAAGTGGTGATTTTTAGCACTAAAGCCTTTATTCACCATACGCTTGAATCCATCTTCAGAATAGCGGTCCCAAAAACGGGTCAGATAATCAAAACGCATCTGATCTACTACGATTCCGACGACTAACTTTGGTGTTTCAAAAGGTTTATCTTCTTGAGCTTGAAGGCTTAAAAATGGAAGTAAGGCACCAAATAACAGTATTCTTTTCATCATTGAAATGGATTTCTTTTTAAGCTACAATTTAAGGGAAAGCACAACGATAAATGAACGTTAAATGCCATCAAAAACGTATTTTTGATTTTATGCGCTATATCGAAGAAATTGGCCGTTACGGGCTCATGTTGCTAGAGATTTTTAGAAAGCCTACCAAGTGGAGTGTTATGCGCAAGCTGATCCTTAAGGAGATTGATGAGCTAATTTTCAACTCTTTAGGAATAATCATTTTTATTTCGTTTTTCATAGGAGGTGTGGTTACCATACAAACTGCACTCAACCTGACTTCTCCCTTTTTGCCGAAAAGTCTTATTGGCTTTGCGACACGTCAATCGGTGATATTAGAATTTGCACCAACCTTCACTTCGATCATCATGGTCGGCAAGGTAGGATCATATATTACCTCTAGTATAGGTTCGATGCGGGTAACCGAACAAATCGATGCTCTTGAGGTAATGGGGGTGAATTCTGTGAATTATCTCATATTTCCTAAGCTAATTGCTATGCTTTTTTATCCTTTTGCTATCGCTATTGGGATGTATACCGGTATTTTCGGCGGATGGATGGCGGCAATGTTCGGAAACTACGCACCTACAGCGGACTTTATTGCTGGAATTCAGGAAGACTTCGTTGGATTTCACGTCACCTATGCTTTTATTAAGTCGTTAGCATTTGCTGTCATCATTGCTACCCTACCCGCCTATCATGGCTATTACCTGAAAGGTGGGGCATTAGAAGTCGGAAAAGCGGCTACTGTATCCTTTATCTGGACAAGCGTTGTTATTATCGTTGTCAACTATGTGCTCACTCAATTACTCTTAGGCTAATGATACAAGTAGAGCACATATCAAAAGCATTCGGAGAAACCACTGTACTCAATGACATCAGTACCACCTTTGAGCGCGGTAAGACAAACCTCATTATAGGACAGAGCGGATCTGGTAAAACCGTCTTTCTAAAGTCATTGATTGGTCTGCATAAAACCGAAAAGGGTCGAATTGCATTCGATGGTGTATATCTTGACACCTTGGAGCGGGACAAACAGCGTGAACTTAGAAAAGCAATGGGGATGGTTTTTCAGGGAAGCGCGCTATTTGATTCTATGACAGTAGTTGAAAATGTCTGTTTTCCGCTTCAGATGTTCACCTCATATTCTTCTAAACAAAAGAGCGAGCAGGTAGACCGTGTATTAGAACGCGTGAATCTTATCGATTCCCATCAGAAATATCCATCTGAACTCTCTGGGGGTATGAAGAAACGTGTCGCCATTGCACGTGCAATTGTTATGAATCCTAAGTTTCTTTTTTGCGACGAACCTAACTCGGGGCTTGATCCTAAAACCGCTATTGTTATCGACGACTTGATTCAAGAGATCACAAGAGAATACAATATCACTACCCTCATCAACACCCATGACATGAACTCCGTCATGCAGATTGGTGAAAAAATCGTCTTTTTAAAAGAAGGTAAAGTCGCTTGGGAGGGCAGTAAAGAAGAAATCTTCGTTACCGAGAATCAGGCTATTAGCGATTTCGTGTATGCCTCTGATCTGTATCAGAATGTACGTAAGGTCTATATCGAAAAAGCCAAAAGCAAGACCTAGTCTTGTACCTCTAATACTACATTTTTTTGTTGCAGCCGCGTTTTAAGCCAAGCCTCTAAACGTATTGAAAGTTCAGATTTTCGAGAGGGATCTAATTCTCCGAGCCATTTTACCTCAAAGACCTGTAGGGTATCTTGACGGGCGAAATCGGTTTGAATCTTTGCGCCATAACTCAAATTGATAAGCTCCGGGAAAGTGAGCACCAATTCACTTTTAATTTGCTCAAAAGGGAGCTGAAGACTACCCGAACGGCTTAATCGCGCCAGCTCCTGTTCCAAAAGTTGTATTTGTCTATCTTTTGAAACCAACTCGCTCTTCTTGCTCTCATAGAGCTCCATAACGTAATTAAATTGAGTCTCGCTGTCTTCTTGATTGCCCTGAAGCACTTGAAAAGAAGCTTCCTGTAGGCGCTCGTATTGCTGTAGCTTTACCTTCCAGGTGTTAATCACTTCTTGCGGTATCACCTCATCCCCCAACACCATCACGCTGATTTCAGGCGCTTGTCCGCGATTAAAATTAAGCGTAGAAAAATCTCTTCTGTACACCCCATTACCCTCAAAAGGGTAAAGCTCAATAGTTTCTTTCAGAAATTGCTGGGCGTCACGTTTAAATAGAGACTCTTTAAGTACCCCATAAAAGGTATATACTGCAGGAATCATAACTACAACACTCAAGATATAGGCAATCCTAGAGATTAATCTGCGACGCGAAGAGTTTGCGTAACGCTCCATCGGAAACTTCAAGTACTTAATAACGACGAAGGTTGCCAGAGCAATAAAAATAGTATTGATAAGAAAGAGATAAAGGGCTCCTAAGGCATAGCTCCAGTTTGAGATCGCCAGGCTAAACCCAACTGTACAAAGAGGAGGCATCAGCGCTGTTGCGATGGCAACTCCAAAGATGACACTTGCAATCGTTCCCTTCTTAGCTCGGGCAACAACAAGCGTGACTCCCCCGAAGAATGCGATCAAAACATCACGAATATCAGGTCTTACGCGCGCCAAAAGCTCAGAGCTTTCATCACGCAGTGGAAAGAGGGCAAAAAAAAGATAAGCCGTCACCACGGATAAACCCACCATCACCAAGAAGTTTTTTAGTGATCGGTTGAGTAGATCAATATTGTTTGTAGCCAACGAGAACCCAAGCCCTAAAATCGGACCCATAAGCGGTGAAATAAGCATCGCCCCGATAACTACTGCAGTAGAGTTAGCGTTAAGCCCTATAGAGGCAATAAATATTGAGCTGATTAAAATCCAAGAGGTATGGCCTTTAAATGGAATGTCAGCTATAATAGAATCCCGGGTGGATTGCATGTCAGTATTGGTTCGAATATCCAAGAGTTCTTTAAGAAACACCTGAATACTCTGAATAAAACCCTTTGCATTTTGCTTAATATGATTTTCTTGATTCGTTGTCATGAGGTAGCGGGATAACCCGAGAGTTAGGTTGAAATAGATACATTTTTTGGGTAGCGATTTCAATACACTCAAAGCGTTTTCGTCGCTTAATTCCCTTTCTAAATTTACGATTTTCGCGATATGAAAATAGAGTTCCTTCTGCGAGATCTTCGATAAAAACTCCGGTTGTATCTGTATCATATAAAGCGAGATACTTATCCAAAACAGGATCACCACTACTGCTCGCTTTAGGGTTTTTAAAATGTTTTGCAAGCACAGGCAGTAAGTCTTTCGGAAAAACGGCGGGGTTGATGAAAGGAAGTATCATTTCTTTGAAGGTGGTCTTCCATTCTATTCCATGCGGAGCTATTCGTTTCCCGTATTCAATGAATGCAACTAGATGCGCCAACTCGTGAATGAGTGTGATCAAAAACCGATAGGGGTTAGGGCCTGCATTGATGGTAATCAAATGGCCTCCGCCGGAAAGTTTTCTGTAGTCGCCGTGACGCGTCAAACGCTGATCGACGATCTTCAAATGAACCCCATGCTTTTTAATCAGTTCAAAACAAGGAATAATTGCCTCTTCTGGTAAGTATCGACCAAGAACTTCAATCATATATTATTAAGGTGTTGAGCTACTTACGGGTAGAACTTTACCATTGTAATACTGATGACCGTGTTGAACAAAATATGCCAAATACGCCCCCATCTGTTCGGCACTTACAGGAGCTTTAAGGCCCGGAAAAGCAGCTTCGAGCATCTCGGTCTGCACTGCACCCAAGGCAAGACTATTGAAACAAACTCCGCGAGTTTTATACTCTTCAGCAAGCAATTCAAATAAGGTTATAAGCGCGCCTTTACTCGAACTATAGGCCGATAGCCCGGGAAATTTTGCACTGCCCTGCACACCACCCATTGAACTAATTCCTAAAACGTGAGAACCCTTCTCAAGCTTTAAATCAATCGCCTGAGTCAGTCCTGCTACGGCAAAGATATTGACACTGTATACCGTTTTAAAATCTTCCAGTGTGGTGACAGCAAAAGGTTTGTTCAAAAAGGCTCCTGCATTGTGAATCAAACCGTCGACTCTAGGCCAATCCGAGATAGCCTTTACAACCTCCGAAAAGTCATTGGCTAAAAGGTCTAAACGGCAAGATTGAAGTAAATGTAAGTGCTCATGCTGCAACTTCACAACAGAACGCGAAAGGGCTAACACACTATGGCCTTCGTTTAGCAATATCCTTACTGTTTCTAGTCCTATACCTCTACTTGCACCCGTAACAATGAAATATCCCACTTTAAGCTTTTTAAATACACCTTGAAATTAACAAAAAAGCATTCCCCAAAGGAGAATGCTTTCTTAGATATACTCGTTTGTGAATTACTATTATGCGAGCATTGTTACCGGATGCTCAAGATAGGTTTTAAGCGTCTGCAAGAATTGAGCACCAGTGGCGCCGTCAACCGTTCTGTGGTCGCAGGCCAGTGTGAGCTTCATCATGCTTCTAATGGCAATCTGCTCATCTCTAACTACCGCTTTTTCAACGATAGCGCCAACCGACAAAATTGCCGAGTTGGGTTGGTTAATAATCGATGTAAATTCTTCGATTCCGAACATTCCTAGATTTGACACCGTAAAAGTGCTACCCTCCATTTCTGCCGGGGTGAGTTTTTTGGTACGTGCACGTCCAGCCATATCTTTTACCTGAGCCCCAATTTTACTCAATGAAAGCTGATCGGCATGTTGTATCACCGGAACCACTAATCCGTCCTCAACAGCCACCGCAACGCCTAAATGAACGTGGTGGTTGAAAAGGGTATGATCGTCTTTCCAAGTAGTATTTACCTGTTTGTGTTTTAAAAGTGCCATAGCACAGGCCTTAAGCACCATATCGTTAAACGAAACCTTGGTGTCAGGCAATTTATTCATGCTCGAACGAGCAGCTTTTGCCTCTTCCATTTCGACTTCAATGGTCAAGTAGTAGTGAGGTGCAGTGAATTTTGACTCGCTTAAGCGCTTGGCAATTACCTTTCTCATCTGAGAATTTTTAACGCTCTCTACTGATTCTTGTCCCACTGAAAGTTGAACAGTAGTTGTTGAAGGGGCTGCTGCTACAGATGAGGCTGATATACTCGCAGGCTGTGAGGCTGTTACGCCTTCTAAATCGCGACGTATGATACGACCATTTTCTCCAGAGCCATTTAGTTGCGAAAGATCAATGCCTTTATCCGCTGCAATACGCTTAGCCAATGGTGAAGCTAAAACACGTCCACCACTACTTGTTGTATCCTGAACCGATTGATTTGGAGCTTCAGCAGTAGCAGAGACTAGTGCTGACGAAGCTGCTGCTACAGAGGCAACAGACGGAGCTGATTTTGCAGCGGTCGTACCCCATGAAAGAATAGCGCTAACGTCTGTTCCTGCAGGACCTATGATCGCTAGCACATCATCAACGGGTGCAGATTGTCCTTCTTGGATTCCGATATGCAAGAGCGTACCTGAATAGAACGACTCAAATTCCATGGTTGCTTTATCGGTTTCTATTTCAGCTAAAATATTTCCTTCTTCAACCGTATCACCCACTTTCTTAAGCCAAGTCGCTACAGTTCCTTCTTCCATCGTATCGCTTAAACGTGGCATCGTCACGATCTCAACGCCTTCAGGAATGGCAACAGGTGCCTGAGTTGGAGCCTTTTCTTCTGTCGCAGCGGCTACCTCAGCAGGTACTGGAGTTGTAGCTTCCCCAGAAATTAAGCCTGATATATCCTCACCTTTTTTACCTATGATAGCGAGCAGTGAATCGACAGGAGCTCCTTCACCCTCAGGAATTCCAATATACAGTAAGGTTCCTGAATAAAACGATTCAAATTCCATTGTCGCTTTGTCGGTCTCAATTTCTGCTAGAATATCTCCTTCTTCAATTGCGTCTCCCACTTTTTTAAGCCATTTTGCAACGGTACCCTCTTCCATGGTATCGCTCAAACGTGGCATATTCACTACTTCGGCCATGCTAGTTCTTTAAAGTTTATGTGCTAAAAATGGATAGTCTTTTTGTTCGTAAACTGTATCGTACAATTGCTCGATTGGCGGGAAGTCTGAATTCTCAGCAAACTCCTCACATTCGGTTACTAGTGCCTTCACATGTTGGTCAATCTCTTTGATCTGATCTTCGTTCAACCATTTCTTCTGTAAGATGAGCTCTTTAACTTGGGTGATAGGGTCTATTTTTTGATATTCTTTTACCTCTTCTTTCGTGCGATAATGCTGGGCGTCTGACATTGAATGTCCTCGGTAGCGATAGGTTTTTGCTTCTAAGAAAGTAGGTCCTCCTCCTGAACGTGCGCGTTCAATAGCCACTGATACGGCTTCTGCCGATGCAGCAGGGTCCATCCCGTCAAAAGCAGAACAAGGCATTCCGTATCCAAGGCCGAGTTTGTAAATATCTGTATCGTAGGTCGTTCTGGCTACTGAGGTACCCATGGCGTATCCGTTATTTTCACAAATAAAAACCACAGGAAGTTGCCATAACATAGCCAAGTTAAAGGTTTCGTGAAATGAACCTTGACGGACTGCACCGTCTCCCATATATGTTAATGTAACAGAGTCGCGATCAAAATACTTGTCGGCAAAAGCTAAGCCTGCTCCTAAAGGAATCTGACCACCCACAATTCCGTGACCACCGTAAAAACGGTGTTCTTTAGAAAAGATGTGCATAGATCCACCCATACCTTTTGAGGTACCGGTTACCTTTCCGTACAACTCCGCCATAACGCGTTTCGGATCTACCCCCATTCCAATAGGTTGGACGTGGTTACGATAGGCCGTTATCATGCGGTCTTTTGTAAGGTCCATAGCGTGCAATGATCCCGCTAACAATCCTTCTTGACCGTTATATAGGTGTAAAAATCCTCTTACTTTTTGTTGGATATATACAGCGGCTAGCTTGTCCTCGAATTTTCTCCAGAACAACATGTCTTCATACCACTGAATGTAGGTCTCCTTCGTAATCTTTTTCATGAAGTCACTATTGGTAGTCGCAAAAATAAGACAAAATTAGATCGTTTTCGATGCGAAATCGGCCATTAATAATGATAGAATCTTTGACCAAAGCTAAATGTTACACCAAGTCTCAAAGTGTTCTCAAATGGATTGACTACTCTGCTAGTTGAAAACAAATACGACATATCTACCAAGAGATTTCCACGACGTACTCCGGCACCAACTGTTAGGTAGTTTCTATCGGTTTTTGCGGCGGTATCTATGTAGTATCCAGATCGCAGAAATAAATCTCCTCTAAACACGTATTCGCCTCCTAAACCCACCCCCCATGAACGATCAGCAACGTCGACCACCAAAGTATTCGCTTCGAGAGTCAGAGAGAGCATAGAATCGTAATCGTAGATGATGTCGCGCCCTAATCCAAAGCGCAGTGTAGAGGGCAATGGAGACTCAGGTCCGTCTGAGACATAAGAAATGGGGGTTCCTATTTGGGTTAATGCAATTCCAGCCCTCCAGCGCGTGTCGTTTCCTTCGGTTATGCGCAGCCTAGAGCGATAAAAAACACCTGCATCTGCCGCAAGGGCATTTCCAGCTCGATCGCTAGTGAGGTCATCTGGCGTTTGCTGGTTGTCGCTTATATAGCGTAATCCAGCTCCAACTGAAATTTCGTCGTTAAGCTGCAAGCCATAGGCAACGTCTAAGGTAAAGGTGTTTGGTTGAACAAAAAACGCTTCTTGATCGATAGTTTCTCTAAGCTCTACCTCTCCGATCGTAAAATAGGTGAATCCTACTGCAAGACTACTCTCATCATTGATACGCTTTGCGTAGTTGGCACCCAACAGAAAGGCATCGGGGATCAAGGTTCTGAGATAAGGAAAGTATGAAATTCCCAATTCTGTAGTATACCCCAGCCAAACCAATTTTGCTGGATTCCAGCGTGCGGCATTCACATCAGCCTCTGTGGCAACTCCGGTATCTCCCATACCTGAGGCCCTAATGTCGGCGGGTATGCGAATCCACGGAACTGCTACATCCTGAAGGACTTCCTCTTGACTTTGAACTAAAAAAGAAACAGAGAGAAATAAAAAAAGTGCCAATAGTTTTCGCATAGGTACCGTTTAAATCAAAAGTTTAAAATACGAACATTCGTTCAATACGTATCTTTATACTTTCAAGAAATCTATATGCAACTTCAAGAGCTTCACCGTCTTTTTTTAGAGAGTAATGGAGTTAGTACTGATACGAGAACCCTTAAAAAAGGGCAGCTCTTTTTTGCATTGAAAGGAACTGAATTTAACGCAGATGAATTTGCGCTTGAGGCACTGAATCAAGGGGCGCATTCTGCCATAGTAAGCAACGCTTTTTCTTCAATTCATCCTCAACTTATTCATGTTGATGATCCGCTCTTCACCTTACAGGATTTAGCTCATTTTCATCGAAAAACCTTCGACATTCCGGTTATCGCTCTGACGGGAAGTAATGGTAAAACTACCACTAAAGAACTTATATACAGTGTATTGAGTCAAAAATACCAGGTTTTAGTTACCCAAGGGAACCTCAATAATCACATTGGCGTACCCCTTACACTTCTAGGTTTAAAACCTAGCCATGAAATGGCAGTGATTGAAATGGGCGCCAATCATCAAGGAGAAATTACGGTTCTAGCGGATATTGCAGATCCTACTCATGGAATGATTACCAATTTTGGCAAGGCGCATCTAGAAGGCTTTGGGGGTGTTGAGGGTGTGATTAAAGGAAAACAAGAGCTCTACAATCATCTAAAGGCTAAAAAAGGGACCCTCTTTTACAACAGTCAAGACCCCATCCAAGTAGAGGCCCTTGTTGACTATTCGCATAAGGTCGCTTATAGCATTTGTAATTCAAATGCTTCAACTGCTGAATGCAACCTGGCCGTTTTATCTGAAGCTCCTCATTTAAACCTCTCTTTTCAGGGGCAGGCCTTTGAAAGCTTGTTATTCGGATCTTACAATGCGGTCAATTGCGCCGCCGCTCTAA
This sequence comes from Flavobacteriaceae bacterium, assembly GCA_038134285.1. Taxonomy (GTDB): domain Bacteria; phylum Bacteroidota; class Bacteroidia; order Flavobacteriales; family Flavobacteriaceae; genus UBA3478. Next base: position 20,401 of record JAYPUW010000007.1, on the reverse strand, counting down.
GTATCGGAATATATTTTGAGGTGCCAGCAGCCGATGCTATCAGAGGAATCACCGCTTATGTCCCTTCAAACATGCGATCAGAGATTATCGAGCGCGGTCAGCAAAAAATACTATTAGATGCCTATAATGCGAATCCTAGCAGTATGCTTTCGGCCTTAAAAGTTTTCAATGCGCTCGATTGGCAGCACAAAGGAGTCATTCTTGGAGACATGTTTGAGCTCGGAGCAGATACTGCTCATGAACACCAAAACATTGTGGACTTGGTTCAGTCTCTAGGTTTTGAGCAAATCTATCTTATAGGAGAACACTTTACAGCAACTCATAATAAATGTCAAACCTATTCTAGTACAGAGGGCTTCATCTCGTCTCTACCCAAAGAAGTACGAAAGCTCAACCTATTAATCAAAGGTTCTAGAGGAATGACTCTCGAGCGGATTCTAGAAGCCTTATAGCCTACCAATCACCGTACTCAGCGGCATTCTTTGGGGTCTCAAAAAGCGTAATGTGCAATTGATATGGAGCACCTAGAATGGGTTTTAAAATATCGTAAATGACCTTGACAAAGTGTTCTGTAGAAGGCAAAAGATCAGTGAACTCTTCGCAGTCTAGGTTGAGGTTTTTGTGATCGAATCGATCTTCGACATGCTCTTTGATGATGCCACCCAGAACACCCAAGTCAATCACAAAACCGGTATCGGGATCCACCTCTCCGCGAACGCGTACCTCAAGGTCGAAATTATGCCCGTGAAAATGTGCGCTATTACATTTTCCGAATACCTCAACATTTTTGGCATCACTCCATTTTGGATTGTGTAATCGATGTGCGGCATTAAAATGAGCCTTACGACAGATGGTAGTAATCATGGGCGCAAATTTAGACAAAATGCGACGACAAAAGCTATTAATTCGCCCCCATCGGAACCTCTATGGCAAGCACTGTCGAATCCGCTATTGCTTCTAGATGAATCATGGACGCCTCCCAAACTCCTATGGCGTCTCGACGGTCTAGTCTCACCCCTTCAGCCTTTAATGCTCCCTCAATCACAAAGAAATAAACACCGTGCGTTTCTGGCTCCTTCAATTCATAATCTAAGAAGGTGCCATCACTCATATCAACCATAGAGAACCAGGCGTCTTGGTAAACGTATACCCCATCGTCATATGGATTCGGAGAAACTACCTGAATCCAATGGTTTTGCGGAAAAGGTTGTGGCAATGTCAACTGCTGATAACGCGGTTGCACCCCTTTTTCACGTGGGAGCACCCAGATTTGAAGAAAAGCAACTGCCTTTGTACTACTCGCATTGAACTCACTGTGTTCAATTCCAGTTCCGGCACTCATCACTTGTACGTCTCCTGATCGAATTACCGCAGCCGTACCCGTGCTATCTTGATGCTTTAGATCTCCTGATAGCGGAATAGAAACAATCTCCATATCGCGGTGGCCGTGCTTCGGAAAACCAGCGGCAGGTTCAACCCAATCGTCATTGAGCACCCGAAGCGCTCCAAATTGTATGTTGTCAGGGTTGTAATGCGATCCGAAACTAAAGCTATGGAAAGACTTTAGCCATCCGAAATTAGTTGTTCCACGTTGATCTGCTTTGTGAATGAGGTAATGCATTTTTGTTTTAAAGGTACAATCCCCATTCGCGCCCCTTCACACGCACTCACAAAATCTTAATCTAATTTAATCGTCGTCGTAGTCAACATCTTCAACAGGCTCTATGCTGTCAAGAAAATCGGCATCCCAGAAGTCTTTTGAAACTGAGCCGATTTTAACCAAGAAAGAAGTGTCTTCAAAAGACATAGGTAGGCAGCTTACACGTGTACCATTACCCATGGTTAAGGTCATCAACTCATTGTCGCCATAACCTTCACTGTACAAATCAGAGAAGGCTTGTTTCTGCTCAGAAGAGAGCTTTTTATAATCAATTATGACTCGTTTCATTTAGTATCCTAAGATATATGCAAAAACTAAAGGTGCAACAATAGTAGCGTCAGATTCTATAATAAATTTTGGAGTGTCAATATCCAATTTACCCCAGGTGATTTTCTCGTTAGGAACTGCCCCTGAGTAAGACCCATAACTTGTAGTTGAATCGCTGATTTGACAGAAATAACTCCAAAAAGGCGTTTGTTCGAGCTCTAGGTCTTGATAAAGCATGGGCACTACGCAGATTGGAAAATCTCCGGCAATACCTCCACCAATTTGAAAGAACCCTACCTGGTTTTGTTTGGTGTACCAATCGGCCAAGAACGTCATGTATTCAATTCCTGATTTTACGGTAGAGGCCTTCAATTCGCCTTTAATGACGTAACTGGCAAAGATGTTTCCCATAGTAGAATCCTCCCAGCCAGGAACAACCATCGGAAGGTTTTTCTTGGCGGCCGTCATCATCCACGAGTGCTCTACCGGAATCTGAAAATGCTCCTCTAGGTCACCCGAGAGCAACAATTGGTACAAAAACTCATGCGGAAAGTAGCGTTCTCCTTTTTCTTCCGCTGACTTCCACAACTTAAACATGTATTTCTGAAGCACACGAAAAGCCTCCTCTTCAGGAATACAAGTATCGGTCACGCGATTCAAGCCTCGATCAAGCAGATCGCGCTCTTGTTCAGGAGACAAGTCACGGTAATTTGGAATACGCTCGTAATGTTTATGCGCCACTAGATTCATCACATCCTCTTCGAGGTTTGCCCCGGTGCAAGAAATGATATGAATCTTGTCTTCTTGAATCATAGGAGACAAAATACGACCGAGTTCTGCGGTGCTCATTGCTCCAGCAAGAGACACCAACATCCTGTTGCCCTGTTCTAATTGATCAATATAGCCCTTCGCCGCATCGACTAAGGCCGCCGCATTAAAGTGTTTAAAGTGTTGTTCAATAAAGTGAGTTATGCTCATTCTTCTTTTGTAAAGTGATAAGATAATATTTTGTAGTAGAGTTTCGCGGCCAAAAAGTTTGAAGGCTTCGAGTGCTCATTCGGGCAAAGTTCGACAATGTCAAACCCTACCAATTTCTTCTCATTTATGATGCGCTGCAAGAAGTAGAGAGTTTCATACCATAGCATTCCTCCTGGCTCGGGTGTTCCGGTTGCCGGAAGTATAGACGGATCGAAGGCATCTAAGTCAATAGTAATGTAAACGTTGTCCGTCATGAGATCAATCGCCTTGTCCATCCAAAATTCATCTGCCTCTAATTCGTGGGCATAAAACACGCGCTCAGGATCGACACGATCTTGCTCAAGCTTATCCATAGAACGGATCCCTACTTGAATCAGATTTGTGGTTTGTTGCGCCTCAAAAAGAGCACAAGCGTGGTTGTATTTTGATCCTAGATACGATTCTCTAAGATCGGTATGCGCATCAAGTTGTACAACGGTGACATCGTCAAAGAATTCAGCTGTTGCACGAATCGCACCGATAGAAACCGAATGTTCACCACCTATCATGCTCACGAGCTTGCCGCGCGTATATTGATCTTTGAACTTCGCATAAACCGCTTCAACCATAGCGTCAGGGGTGGTAAAACCTTCTAAAGTTTGATGTAGGTAAATCCCCTCTCTATAAACCTCTTTTCTGGTCTCAATATCGTAGAGCTCCATATTTTCAGCGGCATCTAGAAAGGCTTCAGGCCCCTTGTTTGCACCTTTTCCCCAGGTGCTTGTTCCGTCGTAAGCCACTGGAATCAATGTTACTTTAGAGCGATCAGCTCCAGCGAATTCTTGCGGAATTCCGGCAAATGTTTTCATTGTTTATATCCGAGTTGAGTTAAAAATTCATCTGCAGTTTGTTGCCCCTTGAAGAGCTTAGTTGTAAGGTTCCCTTCTTCGTCTCTGTCAATCAATACATATTTGGGCTGTGGAATCAAGCAGTGCTGTAATCCTCCGAATCCACCCACGGTTTCTTGATAAGCACCTGTATGGAAGAATCCTATATAAAGCGGATACGATTTGCTAAAGCGCGGCAAATAAATGGCATTGACGTGCTGTTCTGAGTTGTAGTAGTCGTCGCTATCACAGGTTATTCCTCCAAGCAATACGCGCTCATAGGTATCGTTCCATCGGTTGAGTGGAAGCATAATAAAACGCTTGTTGATCGCCCATGAATCTGGCATGGTAGTAATGAAAGACGAATCAATCATGTTCCACTTTTCTCTATCGTTCTGCTGCTTTTGATACAGCACCTTATAAACGGTTCCGGCACTTTCTCCTACCGTGTAACTTCCAAACTCCGTGTAGAGATCTGGCACTTCAATACCGGCTTCTTCACACACAATGCGCACCTGATTTACAATCTCATCCACCATATAGGCATAATCGTAATTGAAGGCCAATGAATTCTTAATCGGGAATCCTCCTCCAATGTTGAGCGCCTTGAGAGACGGGCAAATCTTCTTAAGTCCTACATAGACCTTAAGACATTTTTGAAGTTCATTCCAATAATATGCCGTATCGCGAATACCTGTGTTGATAAAGAAGTGCAGCATACGCAATGACACTTGCGGATCATCTTGAATGTATTGCTTGTAAAACGGCACGATGTTTTTGTATCCGATACCTAAGCGAGAGGTATAGAATTCAAACTTGGGTTCTTCTTCTGAGGCAATGCGGATACCTACTGAGAAGGGTTCCGTGGTTTTCGCCTTGATCTGATCAATCTCTACATAATTATCGAGCACAGGAAGCACATTGACCGCCTTTGAAGACATCAATTGAGCGATCTTATCGACATATCCTTGTTGCTTGAACCCGTTACAAATAACCCAGTCGTCTTGCTTTATTTTCTTTTCATTCAATAAGACCTCAACGATTGAAAGGTCATATGCCGATGAGGTTTCTATGTACACGCCTGAATCGAGTGCACGCTCGATGACATGTCGAAAGTGTGAGCTCTTGGTGCAATAACAATAATGATAAGATCCGTGGTAATCGTATTTGCGAAAAGCATCGGCAAACCACTGCTTCGCCTTTCCGATATTCTCAGAAATCTTAGGCAGGTACATGAACTTGAGCGGAGAGCCGTACTGCTCTACCAATTGCATCAAGTCAATTCCGTGAAAAAGTAAGTTGTCTTCACGCAGCGTAAATTCTTCTTGAGGAAAGAAATACGTTTGGTCAATTAAATCTATGTATTTGGTTTTCATTAGAACATTTAAAAAGAGTGGTACATCAAAAAAATCCTTAGATCGGTTTTGACCCCCATATTAAATGCAGATATGATAGCTAGATTGCGTATGAAGCTCTGAAAGCGTGAGCACGATACGTTCTCTCATAAGAAATGAAATCATTTTTGAAGCTTGACCTTTTGCCCGGCGCACTTCACTGAATACGGCTTCCAGGACGAACTTCAACACACCCCTTGGCCCGAGCATAACATTCATTTTCAAAACGTTAAGGTTGCAACCCAAGGGTTACATTTTTCGGCAAAACTAATTAAAAATGAATAGGTTGAAACCTATGAGAGATTTTTTTTCGAAATACCACTTGTACATGGGTTTTGAAGAGCGTAAATCCCATAAGTCCCATGATAATAAAAACCAGTGGATGCTGGGCGTAAGCGCTATTCCAGCGTAATAAAACCATATCAATTACAGCCCTTGAAAGACCACAGCCCCAACATTCAAAATGAAATACAGCCTTGAAGATACAGGGGATCATCACATTTACAGAAGAGTAAGCGGCTATGATCCCCGCTAAAAGTTGATACAAGACCACTACTAAGAGTATGGTTTTCTCTATTGAAAGAGACTTTAAAAGACTAGCCATTTGCGCGAATGGGAATCCCATTAGAGTCCTTAAATCCTCCAGTAACTATGAGAATAAAATCAATGATGACCCAAATACCGCATCCTCCTAGCGTAAACAATTGAATAATTCCAATCGTAGTATGTCCGGTGTAAAAGCGATGCACCCCAAAAACTCCCAAAAACCAGCACAACAAAAGCGTGGCTAAAAAGCGTGGCTCAGCATTAAAAGGTTGTTTCGGAGCCTCTTCATAAGAGAGTCCACAATGCGGACACATAGAGGCCTTCTTGCTAATTAGATTTCCACATTCACTGCAGTACATCTGATGTTCTTGCTTGGTTGTGTTTGAAGTGCTCATAAATCTATTTTAAAGTCAGAAGATACAATAAAATGAATGACGCCATAAGCGTGGCAAGCGCCACCCATAGCGTGAAATAGGCAAACCTAAAGGTACTTATGAATTCGGCTTCTTTAATGAGTGGCTTAATAACTAAACGCCACAAAAAGGGAGCAGGCCAAGCGAGTACAAGTAATAGTCTTTGAGCAGTAGAATACGTGCATACAGCCTCTGGCAGCGATAGCCACACACGCTTATGATCGACTTCAGTTTCTTCCTTTAAAATCTTCTGTATTACTTGATTGACCTGTTGAACCTGAGTGAAGTCAATAGGTTTGACATTCAATAGGGTAAAGATTACATCGTACGACGCTTTAGGTATATGGACGGTGGCGGTGCATAATTCAGCGTGTACTCGTTCTAATATATGCTTGTCTCGAAGCTTATGATCCTCCTTGCTTAAAAACAGTTCAGCGGCATTAACGGACGGATTGTACTGAATGGCAACACGATCAAAAAAACAACTAGGCTGCTGATAACTCAGTCCAACGGGAACGATATGCAAATTGAGATAAGGCGCAATGGCATAGGCGCGATCAATAATTTCAACAAATCCCTTCCGCAGAGGTCTCACTGTTCGCTGCAAAGCGTGATTCCCCTCAGGAAATAGCAGTACGCAATGTCCTTGAACCAAGGCCTGTGCAAAGAAATCAAAGAGCAGATCATTCAGGGACAGTTTCTCTCTTCCATCTCGAATCCTATAAATGGGCCGTAAGCCAAAAAAATATAAAAAGCGTGCTACAATCCTATTCTTAAAGACATTCGATCGAACTAGGAAAAAGGTTTTTCGTCGGTTAAAAGCAGCAATCAAAAGCGCATCTAGCAGCGCATTTTGGTGATTCGCCAAGAAAACTAGCGGACCTCTTTTTGGGATATCACGCTTAGTGTGCCGCAACTCAGCAAAATAGAGTCTTAACAGAAGTCGCAAGAGCGCTTTAACCCCAGAAACAATCAAATCTTGCATGAATCAAGAATTAGTCGGCTGTATTGACCAATAAAATGCCAGTCCTAAACCTGAAACGAGATGCCATATACCCCAGAGTGCTGCAACAATAGCCATGGATTGGTTTTGATCAAAAAAAGTGAATATAAGAAGTAGCCCAAGACCCGAATTCTGGATTCCGGTTTCGATTGAAAGGGTCCGCCTATCTGCTGATTTTAGTTGAAAAAGTGCACCTACTAAATAACCAGAGGTCAAAGCGAGCGCATTGTGCAGTACAACAATTCCGAAAAGACTAAGAACCGAAAACTGAAAGGCAGCACTATTTTGAGCAATCATGAGACCCACTAAAGCCACGAAGAACGCCATTGAACCCACCTTGAAACCTTTAGACAACTTTTGTGCGCGCCCAGGATAAAGATGAGCAAAGGTCATACCGAGCAACAACGGAATCGCAAGTATAAAAACCACCACTTTGAACATTTCAATAAATGAAACCTCTAACCCCTCAGGGCTTGCACTCAACTCAAAATAAAGCGATGAAAGCCCGCTAAAGAGCAGCGGAGTCATAAACACAGCACCGACCGATGAGAGCGCTGTAAGGCTTATTGAAAGAGCGCTGTTTCCCTTGGCTAGGTGTGACATGAAATTCGACACATTACCTCCAGGACAAGCAGCAACCAGAAACATTCCGAGCACGATGTTCATCTCAGGTCTTAGCCAATAGACCAACAGAAAGGTGAGCAACTGAAGCACTACAAACTGACTAAGCAATCCGGCCAAAATGGACTTAGGAGATTGCCACAAGAGTTTGAAATGACTCAAGCGAATCTCTAGAGCGATTCCAAACATAATAAGACCCAAAGCTAAATTCATTAGCTGAAGTGAACCTGGATCAAACTGTATTTGGATCGTTTCGATACCCAAAGTCATGAAGGCGCTTTAATGCGTTCTATCACTGCTCGACCCAACAATGAGAGTCCTGAATTGATTACCACTAGCGCGAGGGTGCCAAGAAGAAACCAAGGGCGCTGTTCAAACTTAGCGATAATAGCTTCTCCTAAAAGGGAAATTCCCAAACCCACAGTAGCCAATGCCATTACCGAGTAAATAAGCCATTTCTTTAAAAGGAAAAGATTGGCAATAGAAAAAATAACTTTTTTGATTTTGAAATCGCTATGCAAAACCTCTAAAGATTTAAATTCAATATTGCATCACTATTCTTAGGATAAAAGATACCTCTCCAAAATGTTGCTCCTAACCCATCGTATTTCCACAATAGTGTGCCTGAAGAATTTACCTCCCAAAAACCAAAATCTCCTTCACAAATCAAGGTATTGCCATTGGGTAATCGCATGGCGCTTCCAACTATATTAAAGAAAAGGTCTTGATTAGAGTACTCGAAAACGATTTTAGGGTTGGGGCCAATTTCCATATTATTTGAAAAGAAAGGGAGTTCAAATTCCATAGCTTTTGACTTTCCTTCCGCATTATTATTATTAAATATCATAAAATTCACTAACCCTTGATTATTTACAAAAGAGGGGTGATGATTAAGATCTAGAATTTTCGGAGAGGCATCTTTAAATGTTTTTGGATTTCCGAACCTATAAATAAGATCTCCTCCATTCTGAAATTGTCCTCCGGAACTTCCTTTTGCCTCTTCTGTAGTTGTGCTATGATCTATAAACCAAACTTCATTATAGAAATTAACACTTACTGCAATAATATCTCTTGATTCAAGGTATGCTAATCCATTAGCATGCATCAAATCTCCTTTCGAAATAAATTGATGGTAATCGGATTGATAATTATAAAAAATATCTATTTTCTTTCTATTTAATGATGGATCCCCAAAAGTCGGATGATTTGGTTCTACATTTTGAATAATATGATCCCAACTATTCCATTCCCATACAATTTTGTTTTGAGATGGGTTGACTTCAACAATCTTCTCTACATAAATATCGGTCTCGGATTGAAAGCCTATCAATTTAGCCTCATCCTTAGGGATTCTATACCATAAGAGAACTAATAAGTTTCCATTTGGCATTAATTCTAAGTCATGATGTGTAATCTCCGTTTCAGATGAAATTTGAAATTCCCATAAAACCTCATTATTAACACCAATCTTTCGAATAAGCCCACTTTTACCTCCAAATCCGAAATTATCATTTGGTACTTGAAAGAGAGCATATAATGAGCCGTCTGGAGCTAGCTCAGCATCCTGACCTAAATTCAACTCAAAGTTCCAAGTTTTTTGTTTTACTCCTCGATGATCTATTAAATAACAAACTTGTTTTCCATTTTCAATAGTCAAAATAAAGCCGGAGTTATCAACGAGATCTTCTACCAAATAAGGAACATTAGAGTTTAATTCAATGACATTAAGCTTAAATGTCGCCTTAAGACTCAGTGACTTCTGAACGGAAAATTCTAATACATTTTCTTGGGAATCTATTCCCTCCCAACCATTAAAGACGTATCCTCTATCGGCAATTGCTTCAATTCTTAAATTCTCACCTTGTGAATACAAACCATTTGTAAAATTTACAGTGCCTCCATCGCCTGCTGATGTAAAAATGGAATATTTCAGGACTTCCTCTTCTTGAGTTTGTTTTTCACAACCAAAAATGAAGATGACTATGATAACAAGGATATTTATTTTTTCAATTTTCATGCTTTAGTAGTGTGCTAGTTTATCTAATTTAAAGATTTCAAAAAATATAGAAATCAACACTATTTTAAACTAAATAGTCATAGAGACTATTGATTATGTTGTTCTAGCCATTCAGCACTAACATATTGAATCAAAAAATCATATTGAATCTGGAAACGCTCTAATCGGTCAGCATCCCCTGAAAAAAAAGTCGATGTTAACATCGACTTTTTTTTAAAAGTGGGCCCTACTGGATTCGAACCAGTGACCCCCTGCTTGTAAGGCAGGTGCTCTGAACCAGCTGAGCTAAGAGCCCTAAAAAGGGTTCGCAAATATAGAACGTTTTGGCTTGTAGCCAAAGAAAAGAGCGAAAATTATACGACTTCAGCTACAGTAAATGTACTTCCGCCCACAAAGACAAGATCTTGTTCTGTTGCCGCTGACTGTGCAGCGTACAATCCGATAGAAATCGTATCGTAAACTTCTCCATTTAAACCATACTCTAGCGCCTTTGCTGCTAACACATGAGCATCTAGGCCGCGAGGGACATCAGGTTTTACGAAATAATAGAGGGCCTCCTTGATGAAAAGAGGCAAGACAAGCGATAGATCCTTATCGGCAACCACCCCTATAACAATATGCAGTTGATGGTATTTCAAGGATCTTAACTGATTCATGACCTGTGTCAAGCCCGCCTGATTGTGAGCGGTATCGCAAACGGTGTTCCTGTTAAGCCATTGCCAACGTCCTTTTAGACCCGTGTTAAGCACCACCTGAGAGAGTCCTGATTTGAGATGATTGTCGCTTATAGACCATCCTTGCTCACGCAATTTAAGTAATGCGGTAAGTGCTGTTAACCGATTTGGAGCCTGATAAACCCCTTTGAGATCAAAATCAATATCGCGGCTTAAGGCAATGGCTTTCTCATGATTCCATGCACTCAGCAATGGGGCTGCAGCAGTATCGGCAATGCGAGAAAATACGGGTAGGGTCTCCGATTGATGTTCGCCAATCACCACAGGAATGCCGTGCTTTATAATTCCTGCTTTTTCAACAGCGATTTTTTCTAGAGTATCTCCTAAGAACTCCATGTGATCGAAGCCAATATTAGTAATAATTGAAAGTTCAGGAATGATCACGTTGGTTGCATCCAGACGTCCACCCATTCCTACTTCAATCACGGCGACATCTACATTTTCTGATGCGAAGGCTTCAAAAGCCATGGCCACTGTCAACTCAAAAAATGAAAGGCGGTGCGTCTCGATATAGATTCGATGGGAATTTACGAAGTTTACCACCTTAGATTCGAGTAATGGAGCTCCTGAGAGGCGGATCCGCTCTCTAAAATCTCTTAAATGCGGCGAGGTGTAGAGTCCTGTGTGATACCCGGCTTCTTGTAAGACCGAAGCAATACTGTGTGATACCGATCCTTTTCCGTTGGTGCCCGCCACATGAATCGATTTAAATCTTTTGTGAGGATTTTGAAGGTATTGCATAAGTGCCTCAATACGGTCTAATTTGAGGTGCAATGCGGCCTTACCGTCTCGTTGATACATAGGAAGACGAGCGTATAAAAAAGACAAAGCCTCTTGATAGGTCTTAATGGAGGTCATCTGGTTCTAATATTACTTGGGAGCAACGGCCAACACAATCTTATAATTGTTCGCATTGGCAATGTCTAGCACTTGTACCGCCTCTTTGATCGCCACATTTTCTTCTGCGCGAAGCAATAAGGTCGCTCCTGGGCGTTGGTCTAGCGCCTTTTTTAGTTCTAATGCTAGATATTCTGGATTGATCTGGGTATCATCTATAAAATACCTCAACCGCTCGTCAATCGAGATCGCTATGGTCTGTACCTCTGAAGTGCTATTTCCTTTTCCTTCAGGAAGGGTCAAATCAATGGCAGAGCTTACGCTTGAAGTCAAAAGAAAAAAGACCAATAACAGAAATACCACATCAGTCATCGAAGAGAGACTGAACTGAGCACTAGGCTTGTGGTTGCCTTTAATCTTCATTCCTAAAGTTCTTCAAGAACAGTGTTAATTAAAGATTCAAATCGCTGAGTGATGCGCTGCAGCAGATTTACCAATTGGTTGTAAGCGATATAACTGATGATTCCGACTACTAATCCTGCAACGGTAGTGGTGAGTGCGGTATAGATTCCTCCTGCGAGTTGAGAAATGTCTGCTTGGCCTGCACTCATGGCCATTTCTTTAAAGGCCAACACCATTCCTATCACAGTTCCGAGAAATCCGAGCATTGGGGCTGCCCCTGAGATGGTAGCAAGTGTATTGAGATGACGTTCTAGCTGTGCCACTACATAGGCCGTACGTGATTCAAAGGTTAGTGTGATCTGCTCCTTGTTTTTGCGCTGTTCTAAGCGTACCAACCCTGCTTTAATGACTGATGCTAGCAGATGATCAGATTGATCGCAGATGGCGATGGCTTCCTTGGGCTGCATTAATTTTCTGCGGATTTCTTTGACAAAAGCGTCTTCTTGCTTGAGCACAGCCCGATAGATCAAGAAACGCTCAATGGTGATGTATAGTGCGTAGATCAAAAGTCCAAAAAGGACTACAATAATGAGCACGTTGGCCCATCCTCCGCTAAAAATAAGATCAAAAAAAGATAACCGATTCTCGGCGTCTTGAATGACAAGGGGCATATGGTCTAATTCTGACCTCTAAAATACGAAATCACGAAGTGCCATGAAGACCAATCCACCCGAAACAAAACCGATCAATGCCAACCATGCGATTTTCTTAAAATACCAGAAGAAATCAATTTTTTCCATTCCCATAGCTACTACTCCTGCAGCAGAACCGATAATCAACATACTTCCACCTGTTCCAGTAGAATAGGCGATAAAATGCCAAAGCAGACTGTCTAATGGCTCAGAGAACATTCCCATAGAGGCGGCAACTAACGGAACGTTATCAATAACGGCGGATCCTATACCTAAAAGGAGGACTACGATATCGGTGTTCGGAATCGCGTGATTCATTCCCTCAGCAGCTGTGAACAGAATCCCCAACGACTCTAAACAAGCTACGGCCATAAGAATACCCAAGAAGAATAAAATAGAAGGTAACTCAATCTTGGTTAACGCCTTATGCACAGGGCTGTGATGACCAGCGTCTGCATAACCTGTAGCATTGGCCATTTTAAACTTGCGATTTGAAAAAATCTCAGCAAATAAAGCTACTACAGCAAGCGAAAGCATCATACCCACATAAGGAGGCAAATGCGTTACTGTTTTAAAGAAAGGAACAAAAACAATAGCCCCTAAACCAAGGTAGAGCATTGTACCGCTATAGACTGTTTTTTCTGGATCCATTTCTTCCATGTCTATTGAACCTTGGAACACCTTAAATCGCGATGCGATTAATGTTGGAATAGCCATACATACAATTGAAGGCAGTAAAACCGTTTTCACCAGTGAAGCTGCCTCTACCTTCTTGGCGATCCAAAGCATAGTGGTGGTTACATCTCCAATAGGCGACCATGCACCTCCAGCATTTGCGTTGATGATAATCAATCCCGCAAAATATAGACGTAGGTTCTTATCCTTAATCACTTTCTGTAAGATCGTGATCAAAACGATAGTTGCTGTAAGATTGTCAATAATAGCAGAAAGAGCAAAGGCCAGAATTGAGAAAATCCAAAGTAATGCGGTCTTTGATCGTGTTTTAATGAAGCCTTTGATCGTTGAGAATCCATCAAAGTAATCAATGATTTCCACGATGGTCATTGCTCCAAGTAAAAACACCAATATTTCGGCTGTTTTACCAAGGTGATACAATAAAATTTCTTCAAGATGGGTTGGCTCTAATTCCTTAAGAACGGTATTCACCTCGAACATTTCCATGTGTCCGAGAGCAGCAACCGCCCACAATAATGCCATCATTACCAATGCTGGGATGAGCTTATCCACTTTTACATTATGCTCTAACGTGATAAAAAAATATCCAAGAAAAAAAATGGCAATGATTAGGGTTTCCATGTAGAAATTAGATTTTGTTAGGCCTAATATAGAAATTTTAGATAGGGTAACCTCTCTTAAACACCCCCTAAGACGATTGTGAAATTGTTAAAATCACAGGCTCAAAATTCAGAGTTTACCAATTAGATTAACAAGAGTCATTATAGTTGTGAATTTTAAGTAACTGAAAGAGGATTGCTGTTTTTATTTTATAGATTCCAAGGTTTTTGAAAAAATTTTTTACGCATGCCAAAAGATGCACAAGGTTTATACCTTCCTGAATTTGAACACGACAACTGCGGTGCCGGCTTTATTTGTAGCCTCAACGGTATCAAGAGTAACGATATCATACATAAGGCTTTAGAAATACTCGTTCGCTTGAAACATCGCGGGGCGGTTAATGCAGATGGAAAAACCGGTGACGGCGCTGGTATCCTAATCGATATTCCACATGACTTTTACCAGAGTCAAGTGGCATTCACCCTGCCCGCTCCCGAACAGTACGCGGTAGCCAATATGTTTTTACCTCAAAAAGACAATCAGCGTGCTTTCTGCGAGCAGACGCTAGAAAACCAATTAAAGGCTCAAGGCCTTGAGGTCTTAGGATGGAGAACGGTTCCTGTAGACCGCAAAGTACTTGGTGAAATAGCCGCAGAATCTGAGCCATTTGTGCGTCAATTGTTTATAGCTAAGCCTGAAGGCATTGACGCGCACACCTTTGAAGTAAAGCGTTACATCGCACGCAAGAAAGCCGAGCATGCCATCTGGAACTCTAAGCTTTCTGAGTCGTCGCTGTTTTACATCCCAAGCTTTTCTACCAAAATCATCATTTATAAAGGTCTATTAAAGCCTGAAGACATCAGTGCTTATTACCTCGATCTTCAAGATGAGCATTGTATCACAAGATTGGCTTTGGTACATCAACGTTTCTCGACCAACACCTTCCCTACTTGGGATCTTGCACAGCCGTTCAGATTCATTTGCCATAACGGTGAAATCAACACCCTTAGAGGTAACGTTTCACGCATGCGCTCAAGAGAAGACTTGATGAAAAGTGATTGGTTCAGTGATGATATAAAAAACATCATCCCTATCGTACTTCCCAAAAAATCGGATTCAGCGAGCCTTGACATGGTTGTTGAATTGCTTTTGATGACGGGCCGCACGCTTCCTGAAGCCATGATGATGCTTGTACCAGAGGCATGGGAACGCAATAAATCGATGGATCCAGACAAGCGCGCCTTCTACGAATACAACTCCTGTTTGATGGAGCCGTGGGACGGACCAGCGTCTATACCCTTTACAGACGGTACCTATATCGGGGCGGTACTAGACCGTAACGGATTGAGACCTTCGCGTTATTCTGTAACAAAACACGGATACGTGATCATGTCATCTGAAATCGGAGTCGTTGACCTGCCGGTTGAAAACATCGAATCTCACGGAAGACTAGAACCGGGTAAAATGTTCTTGGTAGACATGGAGGCCGGTAAGATCATTCAAGATGAAGACGTCAAAAAAGAAATCGTCAGCAAGCATCCGTACAAGAAATGGATAGACGCCAACCTCAAACACCTTAAAGATATTCCTTATGGAGCCTGTGAGGTACACCAGCCTAATGCGAGTCTTGAGACGCGTGCCAAGTTTTTCGGTTATAGTCAAGAAGACATTAGCCGCATCATATTGCCCATGGCGCAGCAAGGTGCCGAACCGATCGGATCAATGGGTGCAGACACACCCATTGCTGTACTTTCAGAGCGTCCGCAACTACTATACAACTACTTCAAGCAGCTGTTCGCTCAGGTGACGAATCCACCATTAGACGGTATTCGTGAAGAATTGATCACTGATATTAGTTTGACACTTGGAAGAGATCAAAACCTCTTTGAGATCAATGAGAGCCAGTGCAAGAAACTGAAGATTAAAAATCCTGTCATCTCAAAAGAGGATCTAGAAAAAATTAGAAGGGTCGAAGACAATGGCGGATTCGAAACTGCCACCCTCAACATTCAGTATTCGATCAAAGAAGGAGTAAACGGCCTAGAACGTGCCTTAGAAAAATTAGTTGAAGAGGCAGCAGCGCGTATCGACAAAGGTGTTTCAATACTCATACTTTCAGATCGTGGGGTTGACGAAGACCACGCAGCGATTCCGGCTCTATTAGCCTGTTCATATGTCAACCACGGTCTAGGACGCCTACAGCGTCGTGCTCTTGCCAGTATCATCATTGAATCGGCTGAACCCCGTGAGGTTCACCATTTTGCGTTGCTGTTCGGTTTCGGGGCAAGTGCAGTGAATCCATACCTCGTTAACGAGTTGATTGCAGCTAACGCACTAAATGAAAACTTGGGTTACGAGGATACCGAAAAAGCAATCGCCAATTATAATAAGGCTGTTGGTAAAGGAATCCTCAAAGTCATGAATAAAGTGGGAATCTCAACACTGAATTCATACCGAGGATCTCAAATCTTTGAATGTATTGGTATCAATACCAATGTTGTTAAGAAATACTTCCCAACCACTACCACGCGCATCGAGGGAATTGGCTTAAACGAAATCGAACGCGAGATTGCGCTTAGACACGAGAAAGCCTTTCAAACAAATAATGCTGCCGGTGAACTAGAACTTGAGGTGGGTGGTGACTACCGCTGGAGAAGGAATGGCGAACAGCACGCCTTTGATCCTATCAGTATCGCCAACTTGCAGAAAGCCGTTCGAAACAACGAGCCAGATACTTATAAGGCTTATGCCGAACGGATCAACGAACAATCTAAACGTTTACTCACCATTAGAGGATTGCTCGACTTCACCAACTACGATCCACTTCCGCTAGAAGAGGTTGAACCGTGGACTGAAATCGTGAAGCGCTTCAAAACGGGGGCTATGTCGTACGGAAGTATCAGTAAAGAGGCTCACGAAAACTTAGCTGTTGCGATGAACCGTATTGGCGGCAAAAGCAACTCTGGTGAAGGTGGTGAAGACATGGTACGCTTTTATAAGACAGAAGACGGAGATTGGCGCAACTCGGCCATTAAACAGGTTGCTTCAGGGCGCTTTGGGGTTACCTCAAACTATTTGACAAACGCAAAAGAAATACAAATTAAAATGGCTCAAGGAGCAAAACCCGGAGAGGGTGGACAGCTTCCTGGACCTAAAGTAGACAAATACATCGCGAAAACGAGAAACTCTACGCCTTATGTAGGGCTCATCTCACCGCCACCGCACCACGATATTTATTCGATTGAAGATCTTTCACAGCTGATTTACGATTTAAAATCGGCGAATCGTGAAGCAAGAATCAATGTGAAGCTTGTATCAGAGGTCGGCGTAGGAACTATTGCGGCAGGTGTATCGAAAGCGAATGCCGATGTCATTTTGATTTCAGGACACGACGGAGGTACGGGAGCTTCTCCACTGACCTCCTTGAGACACGCGGGACTCCCGTGGGAACTCGGTATTGCTGAAGCCCAACAGACGCTCGTACTTAATAACCTTAGAAGCCGTGTGGTACTTGAATGTGACGGTCAGTTGAAGACCGGACGGGACGTCGCAATCGCCTGTCTATTAGGGGCTGAAGAGTTTGGTTTTGCCTCGGCTCCACTGGTAGCTTCAGGGTGCATCATGATGCGCGTATGCCACCTTAACACATGTCCAGTGGGTATTGCGACACAAAATCCTGAGCTCAGAAAGAAATTCAAAGGACAGCCCGAACACGTGGTTAACTACATGTATTTCGTGGCGCAGGAGCTTCGTGAAATTATGGCCCAGCTAGGATTCAGAACGGTTGACGAAATGGTCGGTCAGGTAGACAGGCTACAGCGCAGCCAAGCCATCAACCACTACAAAGCTGCTGGATTAGACTTGAGCCCTATCCTTCATAAAGTAAAGGTTCCAGAAGGTTCAGCACTCAGAAACACTGAAAAACAGATTGACGAAACCGAAGGCGCCATCGATTTTGAAATCATGGCAAAGGCACACCCTGCACTTTATAGAAAAGAAAAAACCAATCTCGAATTTCCGATTTCAAACACCAATCGCGCAGTCGGAGCCATCATGAGCAACCAGATCTCTAAGATCTACGGAGCTGAAGGGCTTCCAGAAAATACGCTACGCGTGGTGTTTAACGGCTTTGCAGGACAGAGTTTTGGTGCCTTTAGCACTCACGGACTGACCTTGGTGGTCAACGGAGCCACCAATGATTACCTCGGAAAAGGCTTATCTGGTGCTAAACTTATCATTCGCGTGCCGAATGGAGCAAGCTTTGCTTCGCATGAAAACATCATAACCGGTAACGTATGTCTCTACGGCGCCACCGCAGGAGAGGCCTACATCAACGGACTCGCCGGAGAGCGCTTCTGCGTGCGTAACTCAGGAGCTAAAGCGATAGTCGAAGGTATTGGAGATCACGGATGTGAATACATGACAGGTGGTACAGCGGTTATCTTAGGTAAAATTGGTCGCAATTTCGGAGCAGGTATGAGTGGCGGAATCGCCTATATCTACGACCCTGAGAAGAAGTACGCGAAGACCATTACCAACGATGCCTTAAACATACTCACTGTAGAACACAAAGAAGATGAGGCGGAACTGCATCAGCTTATTGAAAACCATTACAACTACACAATGAGTGGCCTAGCAGAGCAATTACTGACTAACTGGGAAAAAGAAGTGAAGCACTTTGTCAAAATCTTACCAGAAGAATACAGACAAGCCCTGCTTCGCTTAGAACAAGAAAACGAAACGATCAACCAATAAATCATGGGTAAGACTACTGGTTTTTTAGAATATAAGCGCAAAACCGAAGGATACCTTCCGGTTGAAGAGCGCACCAAGAATTACAACGAATTCACCACTCCCTTAAAAGAAGAAGAGCTTAAAGAGCAGGGAGCGCGATGCATGAATTGCGGTATACCATTTTGTCATAGCGGATGCCCGCTTGGCAATCTGATTCCTGATTTTAACGATGCGGTCTACGAGGGCCGTTGGAAAAAGGCCTCAGAAATTCTTCATTCGACAAATAACTTTCCTGAATTTACAGGAAGACTATGTCCAGCCCCTTGTGAAGAGGCCTGTGTACTCGGGATCAACGAAGATCCAGTAAGCATTGAAAACATAGAGAAGAACATCGTTGAGAACGCTTTCAAAAACGGATTCATTAAAGCGATGCCTCCTGAGACACGCACCGATAAAAAGGTTGCGGTCATTGGCTCTGGACCTTCAGGCCTAGCAGCGGCACAACAATTGAACCGCGCAGGGCACGAAGTCACCGTATTCGAGAGAGACGAGCGGGTTGGAGGTTTGTTGCGATTTGGAATCCCAGATTTCAAACTCAAAAAAACAATCATAGACCGAAGAATTGAACTTCTTGAAGAAGAAGGAATCGCATTTAAGACAAATGTTCATGTCGGAAAAGATGTTAAGGCCACAGCACTAGAAGCTGAATTTGACGCGGTGGTTCTCTGCGGAGGGGCTACCGTTAGAAGAGGTCTACCTATCGAAGGTGCAGAACTAAAAGGCGTGGTGCAAGCCATGGATTTCTTACCCCAGAACAACAGACGCGTTAGTAAGCTGAAGATTTCAGGAGAAGAACTCACAGCAAAAGGAAAAGATGTGATCGTCATCGGGGGCGGAGATACAGGTTCAGACTGTATCGGAACCTCTAGAAGACACGGAGCAAAGAGCATTCAGAACTTTGAGATTATGCCCATGGCGACTCCTGATCGCCCTCACAACCAACCCTGGCCCTTTTGGCCAATGCGCCTTCGTGAAAGTACTTCACATAAAGAAGGTGTTGAGCGCCACTTTAGTACCATGACTAAGAAGTTTATCGGAGATGCCAAAGGCAATCTAACTGCCCTTGTCACCGTAGAAATTGAGTGGAAGCTCGGGGCAGACAAACGCATGCAACTCGTAGAAAGAGAAGGAACCGAAAAGACCTGGCCGTGTGACCTTGCACTTTTAGCCCTTGGATTCACTGGTTCAGAGCAGACATTAGCCGATCAGTTCGATTTAAAATTTGACAATCGTGGCAATATAAAGGCCTCTGAAAGCGACTATCATACTTCAAGAAAAGGAGTTTTCGCTGCAGGAGATCAACGCCGCGGCCAGTCACTTATAGTTTGGGCTATAACTGAAGGGCGTCAAGCTGCGCATCATGTAGACAAGTACCTCATGGGGCAAAGCCATCTACCACTGAAAGGAGATGGTGACTTGCCACTTTTATAAACATCAACCGAAGGATCAAAAGCTGAAACACGAAAAACAGTAATAATGTAAAAAGCCACCATTTCTGGCGGCTTTTTTATAGTCAGAGATAATCTAATAGCCCAGAATATAGAGGAAATACAAGGCCAAGAAAAGAAAAGTTCAATGCAAAAAAAAGCCCCGCACATTGCTGTACGGGGCTCGAGGATGGCGGCGACCTACTCTCCCACCTTTTGGGGGCAGTACCATCGGCGCTGGCAGGCTTAACTTCTCTGTTCGGGATGGGAAGAGGTGAACCCTACCGCAATGGCCACCAAAGTTTTCAATACGGTTAAATATGACATAAAAGAGACGAAAGCCTAAATGGCTATAAAAATCAAATCAAATCAGTAAGTTTCTGGAAATCAATAGAATTACACAAGGGACTGTGCAAGTATACGAGCAATTAGTACTACTCGGCTACACACATTA
>JAYPUW010000006.1:0-120467 GCA_038134285.1 Flavobacteriaceae bacterium | reverse complement strand
TAGGACGCCAGGTTTTCATCCTGGTAACAGGGGTTCGATTCCCCTACGGGCTACAGGTTTTATTAATTTTTAATTTTAAGGGTTTAATCGGCCCGTTCGTCTAGGGGTTAGGACGCCAGGTTTTCATCCTGGTAACAGGGGTTCGATTCCCCTACGGGCTACAAGATTTATAATAATATGGCAAATCACAAGTCAGCATTAAAGCGCATCAGAAGAAACGAGGTTGTACGTCTTCGTAACCGTTACCAACACAAAACGGTTCGTACTGCAATCAAAAAGTTGCGTTCTGAAGAGAACAAAGACGAAGCTCAAAAACAGCTTCCTTCAGTGTTCGGTATGATCGATAAATTGGCGAAGAAAAATATCATTCACCACAACAAAGCTGCAAACCTGAAGAGCAAACTCGCTAAGAAAGTAGCGGAGCTCGCTTAATTTTAGATTTATCTATCACATAAAAAAACGCGCCTCAATGGGCGCGTTTTTTGTTGGTATCTGTAGAACGATTACTCGTTCATTGTAAGTAAAAACTCTTCGTTGTTTTTGGTCTGAGCAATGCGCTGCTCAATAAATTCCATAGCCTCTACAGGATTCATGTCGGCTAGGTATTTTCTGAGGATCCACATGCGCTGAATCGTGCTTTCGTCGAGCAAGAGATCGTCTCTTCGTGTTGAAGATGAAATCAAATCAATCGCTGGGAAGATTCTGCGGTTTGAAATGCGACGGTCTAACTGTAGTTCCATATTACCTGTTCCTTTGAATTCTTCAAAGATCACTTCGTCCATTTTAGATCCGGTTTCGGTAAGTGCCGTTGCAATGATAGAGAGTGAGCCTCCATTTTCAATATTACGAGCTGCTCCGAAGAAGCGTTTTGGTTTGTGTAAGGCATTGGCGTCAACCCCTCCACTTAAGACCTTACCTGAGGCTGGTTGAACCGTATTATAGGCTCGTGCCAATCGTGTGATTGAATCTAAGAGTATGACAACATCATGTCCGCATTCTACTAGGCGCTTGGCTTTTTCAATAACAATATTTGCGACGCGTACGTGCTCAGAAGCTTCTTTGTCGAAGGTTGAGGCAACTACCTCTCCGCGTACGTTACGCTGCATGTCAGTCACCTCTTCAGGACGTTCGTCGATCAATAAAATGATCTGATAGACCTCAGGATGATTCGCAGCTATGGCATTGGCAATGTCTTTTAACAACATCGTCTTACCTGTTTTTGGTTGAGCCACAATCATTCCGCGTTGTCCTTTACCAATAGGCGAGAATAAATCGATGATTCGTGTTGATACGGTGCTGCGTACCCCAGCCACGTTGAACTTCTCTTTAGGAAAAAGCGGAGTCAGGTGCTCAAATGAAACGCGGTCGCGAACCACATTGGGATCTAGGCCATTGATCTTACTAACCTTAATAAGTGGAAAGTATTTTTCTCCTTCTTTTGGAGGACGGATACTTCCTAAAACAGTGTCTCCAGTTTTTAATCCGAATAGGCGGATTTGAGATTGAGAGACATAAATGTCATCAGGAGAGGCGAGATAGTTATAGTCAGACGAACGTAAGAAGCCGTATCCGTCAGACATGATGTCTAATACGCCCTCACTTTCAATGATTCCTTCAAACTCATATTCAGGTTGTTTGTACCTGTTTTTAAGGTCTTTATCGAAATTGTTGTTTTTTTCACCGTTAAGATGTCC
Organism: Flavobacteriaceae bacterium; assembly: GCA_038134285.1. Taxonomy (GTDB): domain Bacteria; phylum Bacteroidota; class Bacteroidia; order Flavobacteriales; family Flavobacteriaceae; genus UBA3478. The sequence goes on along the minus strand of JAYPUW010000006.1, from coordinate 118,773 downwards.
GTTGTTCTGACGCTGATTGCGCTGATTGCGCTGATGCTGATGTTGAGGTGTCTTTTTGATTTCCTCTGAGCTCCCTTCGTTAGACGATTGGTATTGACCGTTTGGCTCTTTTTGTTGATTTTCTTTTGCTCTTGGTCCACGCATATGGTTACGCGCCTCTCTCTTTTGGTCGTTGCGCTCTGCTCTTTGCTCATTGCGCTCGGTATTCTTTTCAAGTCTTTCAGTTATTTTTTCAGCTGTATCTTTAGGCTCTATCTTTTGAACGCTCTCTGGCTTTTGAGCCTGTACGTCTAGAATCTGATAGATAAGATCTTGCTTTTTGAGAATTTTAAACCTTGAGATCTTAAGCTGAGCAGCGATTTCTTGCAACTCAGGCAATTTTTTTGCGCCTAATGCGTCAATATCAAACATGTAGTAGTGAATTTGTAGAGTAAATCATCTGGATTAGGGTGAAAAGATCGAGAAATAAGAAGTGTGCTAGTCTCGATTCTTATGCAATGATACAAAGAAAATTTAAATCCAAATGTGAGGTTAAAAAAAAGCAAATTACTTTTGGAGAAGAATATGATACAACGCATTCAATCTATTTACCTCTTGGTGGTCTTTTTAGCCTCTTTTGCACTCGCAATAGGTGCAATGAGACAGTGGGGAGGTTTAGAGTTTTCATCTAGAATCGAGTTGTTTGTATTTGCCGAGGCTATTTTTACAGGGTTCTTGGCACTCGGTTCTCTATTGAAGTATAAAAATAGACAGCAGCAGTTTGTACTCAATCGCATCAACATACTGCTTCACCTTTTTTTACTAGGATTTTTCGTTTATCGGTCGCTAAACCTATCCGGAGGTGGTTCACCAGAGAAGGGTATTGGGATGCTGATTCCAGTTTTTTCTATCGTAATGCTAGTCCTCGCCAATAGGGCTATCAAACATGATGAAGATCTCATAAAATCTGCTGACCGCTTGCGTTAAACCAGATATCTTAGTAGTATTAGTGCGCGAAGAAAGGCTCGAAAATCGGGCCTTTTTTTTATGGATTTAAACGACCTCGTTCACCGAATTCTATGACCTGTAGATCGTCAATTTTTCCGTCGTGGATCACAAATTTCAGCGCAGTACGCATCTTGTGAAATCCGTGCGTTCCTGCAGCCCCCGGGTTGAGGTGTAGGTGCCCGAATTTAGCGTCTTTCATGACCTTCAGTATATGTGAGTGTCCGCTAACAAACACATCACAAGGATTTCTGGTTAATAAGGCTTTAGTAGCCGCGGCGTATCGGCCAGGGTATTGTGCAATGTGTGTCATTAGAATTTTCAGACCTTCACATTCAAAATAGAGGATCTCTGGATAGGCTGCTCGCATTTTATGGTCGTCAATGTTACCGTGAACGGCCTTTAGCTCTCCTAACTTTTCTAAGGGTTCAATCACTTTAAAATCTCCAATATCACCTGCATGCCAGATTTGATCGGCCTCATTTGCGTAATGTAAAATGCGGACGTCTATATAGGAATGGGTGTCTGATAAGAGGAGAACACGTGTCATTAAACGTATCTTTGTGCTGCTAAAGTAAAGGTATTGTGCGGTATTTTTTAGAGATCTCCTTTGACGGAACTGATTATCACGGATGGCAACGACAGCCGAGTGCATTATCGATACAACAAGTGCTTGAAGAGGCGCTTTCGATGCTTCTTTCGGCTCCAGTTTCTGTTGTGGCAGCTGGGCGTACTGATGCAGGAGTTCACGCGCATCAGCTTTTTGTGCACTTTGATACAGAGCAAAAGTTAGATGTTGCTGAACTGGTACACCGTCTCAATCGATTTTTACCTGAGGCAATTGTTGTTCATGAACTTTTCGAGGTGCGGTCAGAGGCACATGCCCGTTTTAATGCTTTTTCACGGACGTATCGTTACCGCATTAGTACAGTGAAGAATCCGTTCTCCACTCGATTTGCTTGGTACGTGGCTCAGCCCTTACAAATCGAAGTCATGAATGAAGCGGCGGCTATGTTGCTTGGCACCCATGATTTTGAGTGTTTTTCGAAGTCACATACCGACGTTAAAACATTTATTTGCACCATTACTCAAGCCGCTTTTAAACCCTTGGAGAATGAGATTATATTTACGATCAAAGCAGATCGGTTTTTGAGAAATATGGTCCGTGCAATTGTTGGAACCTTAGTAGAAATAGGGTCTGGCAAACGCGACCTCTCTTCAATTCAAATCTTATTGGAATCAAAATCGAGAAGTGAAGCCGGTGTTTCTGCGCCTGCAAAAGGACTATCTTTGGTAGCCGTTGAATATCCTGATCTGAGATTTCATGCAAGCTGATAAGACTGCAAAAAGCAAATTCGATTTTAAACTGTTCGGAAAGATTTTTTCGTACACCCGTCCTTATAGTGGGATATTCTTCATTTCAGTTGTATCAGCTTTATTGATTTCTGGTTTTGCTGTGCTTACCCCCTCACTAGTAGGTCGATTGATTGATGAGGCGATCACCAATCAAAATGCCGATTTGCTGTTATCGCTAATCATCGCTATGAGTCTTGTGCTCTTCGGAGAGGTGCTTTTTCAATTACTATTCACGTATACCGCTAATTTGCTCGGAGAGTCTGTTATACAAGATGTTAGAGTAAAATTGGTGTCTAAGATGATACGTTTTAGAATGGCTTATTTTGACAAGTCTTCTATTGGGGTTTTGGTAACACGAGCGGTTTCAGACATGCAGAAGATAGGAGAGATCTTTAGTCAAGGATTTTTTATGATCGTCGCTGATGTATTAAAAATGCTTGTGGTGGCTGCAGTAATGCTTGTGCTCAATTTCAGGCTAGCACTTTTGGTCTTTGCGATTATGCCTTTGATCTTGTATGCCACGAGATGGTTTCAGAAGTCTATGAAGGTGGCTTTCGTCGAAGTACGGTCTCAAATCGCAGTCCTTAACTCCTTTGCACAAGAGCGTTTGGCAGGTATTAAGATCGTTCAACTCTTTCACCGTGAGCAAGTTGAGGCAGAAGCTTTTCGTGAGATCAATAGAAAACATCAAGACGCCTGGTTAAAAACGGTGTGGTACAACTCTATATTTTTTGCAGTTGCTGAATTACTCTCTTCTATCACAGTTGGACTTATAGTGTGGTATGGAGGAGTGCAAAATGTGGGAGGGGTTACTGCCGAAGGATATGGAGACATATTCACCTTTATTCTGCTTTCGTCTTTATTATTTCGACCACTGAGACATATTGCCGATAAGTTCAACGTTTTACAGATGGGAATGGTAGCCGCCGGACGTGTATTCGCCATTCTTGAGACTCAAGACCATATTGAAGATAAAGGGGCGCACGAAGCAGAAGACCTAAAGGGGGTCATAGATTTTGAGGAGGTTCAATTTAGTTATGATGCGAAGAAACAGGTGCTTAAGGGCGTAACGTTTCACGTTGAGAAAGGTTCTTGCATTGCGATTGTAGGTTCTACTGGCGCTGGCAAGTCTACGATTATTAACTTGTTAAATCGCTTTTACGACATCAATGAAGGGAGTATTAAAATTGATGGTGTAGATGTGCGCGATTATGCGCTTAAAGGATTGCGCACTCAAATTGCTGTGGTTTTACAGGACGTCTTCTTGTTTGCCGATACTATCGCCAATAACATCAGTCTAGGAAATGAAAAGGTAACCCGAGAGCAGATTGTTGCTGCAGCAAAAGAGATTGGGGTGCACGAGTTTATTGAACAGCTTCCTGGCGGATACGACTATACGGTCACTGAAAGAGGGAGCACGCTCTCAAGTGGTCAGCGTCAACTTATCGCCTTTTTAAGGGCTTATGTTTCGAATCCAATTATTCTTGTCTTAGATGAAGCCACTTCTTCGGTAGATACCTATGCTGAACAAATGATACAACGGGCTACCGAGCGCATTACAGAGGGACGTACTTCAATTATCATTGCGCATCGATTGGCTACCGTTCAAAAGGCAGATCGCATTATTGTACTGGATCAGGGACGTGTGGTAGAAGAAGGTACCCATGATGAGTTGCTCCAACAAAAAGGAGCATACAACGAGCTATATAAGGCTCAGTTTCTTGAGGAAGTAGACCAGGCGGTCTAAGTAGCTTTGTTAAGCTAAATCTCTTTTTAGCTTTTCTTTCAACATCAATATTGAATCGAAGCTCACGAAGTTCTTACCCTTGATGTAAGAGATTTCTCCGCGCTCTTCGCTTACCACCAAACACAAGGCGTCTGTATTTTCTGTGATGCCTATAGCCGCTTTGTGTCGAAGGCCGTATTGCGGTGGGATGTCTTTGGCATTACTTAATGGAAGGATGACGCGAGTCGCCACAATCTTATTGCCCTTAATGATTGCCGCTCCATCATGTAGCGGGCTGTTTTTGTAAAAGATGCTCTCAATGATTGGTGCATTGAGCGTGATATCCATACTGTCTCCGCTGTTTTTGACAAAGTCGAGGCTGTCGTTGTGTTCAAGAACAATGAGTGCCCCAAGACGCTGCATGCTCAGCTTTTCGCAGGCCTCAACAAGGGCTCCGATATTGGTACGGGGTTCTTTTTTCTCGGCACGCATAAAGCGAAAGAAACGCCCCATTTTTTTGGCTGAAAAATTACCGGAACCTAACACCAAAAGAAAGCGTCGAATTTCTTGTTGGAAGACCACCACCAACACGATGAATCCGACCTGCATGAATCCACCGACGATATTACTTATCATCTTCATTTCTAGTAGTCGGGTGACATTCCAGAATCCCCATACAATGACTAGGCCAATAAAGATATTGATAGCAACGGAGCCTTTCAGTAAGCGGTATACATAGTACAAAAGAAAGGCAACGAGCAAAATGTCAAGGGCATCGGTAATTTTGAACGATAAGAAGTCTGTCAGGTTCATATGTAAATGACTAAAGGTACAATTTCACTCTAAGTGTTTGATTGTTTCAGCTTTAGGTATAGGTCGATGCATTCTTTGGCCGGTTTGACATCGTGTACCCTCAAAAAGTGTGCTCCTCGTTCTAGCGCAATCATGTGAAGGGCAGAGGTGCCATTCACGGCCTCTTCTGGGGTTATTTGAAGTGTTTTGTAAATCATTGACTTTCGACTCAATCCCACGAGTATAGGAAGCTTCAAAAGTTTAAATGCGTCTAAGTGATTCAGTAAAAAGAAATTCTGCTCAGCAGTTTTAGCAAACCCAAACCCAGGGTCGATGATGAGGTCGTTGAGGTTTCGTTTAGCCGTTTCTTCTGCTAGCCAAGAAAAATGTTTGCGCAGTTCAACTATAATGTCTTCGTAATCCGTGAGGGTGTTCATGGATTTTGGATTGCCTCTCATGTGCATACCTATGTAAGGGACCTGAAATGAGGCTACCACATCCAATAGCTTCGGGTCAGCCTTTGATCCGCTGACGTCGTTGATCATGGCGGCGCCCTTTTCTAGGCTTTTTACAGCTACTTCTGATCTGAAGGTGTCTATAGAGAGTGGGATATTCGGAAAATGCTCTTGAAGCAATTCAACTGCCGGGATCACACGACTTAACTCTTCTTCAACACTAACTGCGGAGGCGCCGGGTCGTGTGGAGTATCCGCCTACATCAATAAGGTCAGCTCCTTGATCTATGTGATCCTGAACCTTGCTTAAGAGCTGGTCTTGGTTCTTTAGTTGTCCGCCGTCGTAGAATGAATCTGGAGTTACATTCAAAATCGCTGCGATCCGCGGAATATTAAGGTCAATTAGCTGTTGATTCAGGGTAATGGTCATGGGTGAATCCTTTATATTTGAAAGGTCAATCAAGCGATACTAAGTTACGTTAACCACTCCATTTATCTATGAGTACAACTTTAACCCAATTTGATCACGTCATTGAGCGCTGTAGAACCTTATTTGAAAAGAAGGCCTTCGACTACGGTACGGCATGGCGGATACTTAGATTGTCTTCATTGACCGATCAGATTTTTATCAAAGCCCAGCGGATTCGTGGATTGCAAACCAATGCAAAGTCAAAGATTGCCGAGGGTGAAGAGGATGAGTTTATTGGGATTATCAATTATTCCGTGATGGCACTCATACAATCAGAGCTTCCGTTAGTCGATCAGCCCGATCTTTCTCCTGAAGAGGCTCTTGAACGCTATGATGCCAAAGTAGAAGAGTGCAAGTCACTTATGCTTGACAAGAATCACGATTACGGCGAGGCCTGGCGCGAAATGCGCGTGAGCTCTTTGACCGATCTTATTTTGCAAAAACTTCACCGCATCAAACAGATAGAAGATAATCAGGGAAAAACCCTAGTGAGTGAGGGTATTGCCGCCAATTATCAAGACATTTTGAATTACGCGGTTTTCGCTATGATCCATTTGACACATTCATGAACGCGATCACACAGCTCATTCGTGCCTTAACAGGCTTTGTCTTTATACTTTCGGGCTTGATTAAATTGAATGACCCGGTAGGTTTTTCGTTCAAACTAGAGGAGTATTTCAGCCCCGGCGTTCTAGACTTGCCTTTTTTCATGCCCTTCGCACTTGCAATCGCGCTGATATTGGTAGTTCTTGAGGTGCTTTTGGGAATATTATTATGGTTGGGATATCTTAAAAAGTTTACGCTTTATAGCCTCTTGGGGATGATCGTATTCTTCACCTTTCTCACTTTTTATTCGGCTTATTTCAATAAAGTGACCGATTGCGGATGCTTTGGCGATGCGATAAAACTCACGCCCTGGCAATCCTTTTATAAAGATGTGGTGCTCTTGATCTTTATCTTATGGCTATGGTTAAAGCGCGACTTCATTTACCGTCTATTTAGTAATAGGCTTAGCTTAAGGCTTTCGCTCGTGAGCACTGTACTGTGTGTATTTTTTGGTTACTACGTGCTCAATCACTTACCTCTCTTTGACTTTAGACCTTACAACATTGGAGCTAATATTGAAACTTCAATGGAAATTCCGGATGATGCTCCAAAGGAGGTGTACGCCTATTTATGGGAGTTTGAATATCAAGGAGAGAAAAAAGTCATAAAAACTGAAGGTGCCTTTCCGGATCACCAAGGAACGTTTACCGGAAATGTAGAAACGGTGCTCTTGCAAAAAGGCTACGAACCACCCATTCATGACTTTACTTTAATGCGTGACGGTGTAGATTACACTTCTTCACTTCTGAGCGCTCAAAAGGCACTATTGATTACGGCCTATGATTTAGATCATGCAGATCAAGAGGGTTTGGCCTTAATGGTACAGAAAGCGATTGACCTTCATAAAGAAGGATATGAGATCTATGGGATTACGGCCTCTTCATATGAGGCGATCGCCTCTTTTTACGAACAATACAACATCCCGTTCTACTGGCATTTGGCCGATCAAACCACGGTAAAAACGATTGTGCGTTCAAATCCAGGAATTTTATTTCTAGAGAACGCGACTATTATTGACAAGAAACACTATAAAGATTTAAACTAAGAACCCTATGCGAACCCCTGTTGTTGCTGCGAATTGGAAAATGAATAAAGACCTAACCGAAGCGAAATCACTTGTAAATGAATTGCTTGCGGGATACCAAGACGCCGCTACTGAAGTATATATTGCACCTCCTTTTGTATTTCTCAATGAGGTCAATCAGCACATTAAAGGCAGTAGAATGCAGTTAGCTGCTCAAAACATGAACGCTGCAGAAAGCGGCGCACACACAGGAGAGATTTCTTCGTCGATGCTAAAGTCTGTGGGGGCCTCAACGGTCATTTTGGGCCATTCAGAGCGACGTGATAGTTATGGCGAAACAGATGCTCAAATCAATGATAAGGTAAAGGTTGCTCTATCTTCAGGTATGCAGGTGATCTTCTGCTTCGGAGAGCAATTAGCTGAGCGTAAGTCGGCTACTCATTTTGAGGTGGTTCAATCTCAACTTATTTCAGGTTTGGCAGGAGTTGCTGCTGAAGACTACAAGCATATCATTCTAGCCTATGAACCCGTTTGGGCGATTGGAACCGGAGAGACCGCTACTCCTGAGCAGGCTCAGGAAATGCACGCTTTTATCCGTGAATACTTGCGCAGCGAGGTTGGAACTGATGTGGCCGATCAAACTCGCATTTTGTATGGAGGAAGTGTAAAGCCAGGAAACGCCGCAGATCTCTTTTCGCGTCCTGATATTGACGGAGGATTAATCGGGGGAGCTTCATTACATGCTGCCGATTTCTTAGCAATTGTAAATGCAGCTTCGTAAAAGTGGCAGACCCTATATATTTAGCCTATACGTTTGCGCTGTCTGATCCTGAAGTGGCGAGAGAAGTATTACTTGCTGAACTCTCTGAATATCCTTTTGACACCTTTGAAGAGACCGAAGATGGACTCATCGCCTATGTCGAAAAGGGTCAAATGTCAGACATTGAGCTCAAAGTAGACACCCACTTTCCGATCACTTCCGGGTTAACTACCATTATAGAACTGAAAGTGGATGAAATTCAGCAAGAAAATTGGAACGCGAAGTGGGAGAGTAGTTTTGAGCCTATTCAGATCGAAGACCGAATCGCTGTTCGCGCTCCTTTTCACGAACCTTGTGCTGTAGCCATCGAACTGATAATAGAACCCAAAATGAGTTTTGGAACGGGTCACCATCAGACGACCTATCAAATGCTTGAGGGTATTGATCATCTCGATCTTGAATGTAAGACCGTGTTAGATGTAGGATGCGGTACTGCGGTACTGGCAATACTCTCTGCTAAGAAAGGGGCGGTAGAGATTGAGGCCTTTGATTGTGACGATTGGTGTGTTGAGAACAGCGTTGAGAACGCCTCACGCAATGACATACAACTCAAAGTATGGCAAGCCAGTGATTTTAAAAACATTCAGAAACAATACGATGTACTCTTAGCGAATATAAATAAGAATGTACTCTTGCAGCAGGTCAAAGACTATGCTCGTGCGCTAAAAAAGGGAGGGGTAATCCTTATCAGTGGATTTTACTCTGAAGACCTCTCAGATTTAAAAGCAGCCTTTACCGAGCAAGGCTTAACGTACCAGAGTCACACGACCAAAGACAACTGGGTTTGCGCAAAATTTATATTTTAGAGTATGCGCTATGAGAGGGAATATTTTGAGGAATCAGAAGAACTGTTGACCGAAACAGCTGAAGCCTCAGAGCATCAGATCATTCTTTTTAATGATGACGTCAACACCTTTGAACACGTCATTGCCACCTTGATTCGGGTATGTGAGCACACTGAAGAACAGGCCCATCAGTGCTCTCTTATTGTACATTACAAAGGCAAGTGCAGCGTAAAAACGGGGAGCTACGATGAGTTAAAGCCACGTTGCTCTGCCCTTTTAGAGGCCGGGCTTAGTGCCGAAATTAAATAGGAATTAAGGGGTTCTGAATAGCTTGCCTAACCTCAAGGCTTTTTTGTCGGTGTGAATACCATTATTTAGCACATGTCCTCTCATTTCTTTCATTCTGACGTAAAGATTTGCACCGCGGTCAATAGTACTGACGAAGCTTTCTTGTGAAATCAATTCGTCTTCTGAAAGCTCACTTAGCAAAATACCTTGTTTAGGAAAGCCTTTTTCTTTTGCTGACCGTCTCCAAATAAGGGCTGCGGATTTGCTTCCCGCCGCATTCCCGAAAGTGTAATCTAGCACTATGGTGTAGACCACTGTAGGGGCGACAACCGCACAGGTTTCGCAGTCGATGTATTTCGGAGCATAATTGAATCGTTTTTCTACGGTATCAAATAGTTCCTCTAACCCATGAACCCGGATCTCACTCGCCTCAATACTAAAGCCTATGGTTTTAGGGGTATCAACTGGCTTTGTGTTGTTCAATTTAATCGTCTTTACCTGTGCCTGCAGGCTGAAGACACTCAGGAAAAAAGGCAAAAGAAATCGCATAGATCGAAGGTACAGTAAAAGCCCTTCTGTTTCAAACACGAATAAATGAACCGCGTGTTTTTACTGTTCTTGCTATCCAATAAATAAGCCATCCCATCGGACCTGCCATGAAGGTGAAGAGCAGAAATACAGGTATGACTAGACGGGAGAACCCTTGCTTAGTGGCATCCTTAGCAATTAGCACACCGGTCAAGAGGTCAAATGCTAAGTAATGTATCCAGCCGGTGACAACCGCAAGAGGATCTGAGAATAGACCTTGAAGCCCTTCTAAGGTTGAGAATTCACTAAAACTCTCGAGCCGAAAGGTACTCACCAAGAGATAGGCGTAACTCAATGCAAAGAAGGTAATCACGATATTCACTAAGATTTTTCTGATGTTTTCAGACTGAGGGGCAAAAGCGAGTATCAACCATGCAAAAAATGCGGTTGCATTGAAGAACGAATAGGCTGATTCAGGAGATGTAAAGGGATTCATATTAACGGATTTTTCGTTGGCGTATTTTATGGGCCTCTTCTTCAATAAAGTCGAGGATGTGTCGTACTTGAAGGTCGATATTTTTGACTCGATTAATGCGATGAATGAGAGTTCTCTTTCTCGGATTTCTCAGTTGTTCGAAGACAGTTTTGACCTCTGGGTCTTGATCAAACAGTTCATGCATCACTTCTGGAATGTCGACTCCTAAAGGATGGGGGTCCACTTTTAGAATATAGGAGATGAGGTTGCCTTCTACTTTTTCAAGTTGTTCTATATACCGTTTAGCGAGAAGGATGAAGTAGGCACCTTCTCCTAATGGGTTTAATCCACAACGAATACTGAGTCGATCGTCAAGCTCGCAAATGATTCTTGTTTTCGGGCCGTCTGGAAGCGCTTTGATCACCTCTGCGCTTAAGGGAATATGATAGAATCCACCCCGATTAAAGGGGAGCTTCGTCAGGTTTTGTTGGCCTTTTTGAATGAGCATTTAAAACGGTTATTATTCTAAAAGTAGGGAAAAGTGTCATGTAGCTGAATTGTAGGAGGAGGAGGAAATGCCTCAGTTATAGAAGCTTTTATTTAGTTTTATTGAAGCCCAATAGTTCAATAAAAACCCCCTAGTTGAGACAGGGGGTTTGTTGTAATGAAATAATCATAAAGATTTCTAGTTCCTAAGCTGGTTCTTTATTATTCAAATTAATTTCTTGGTGAACTCATTTCAGGGCGAAGTCTATAATGTCTTATTATTCGTCCATTTTCGACTAAGCTTGCATCCACCTTATCGCTGTCTTGTTCGTATGCATCTTCACCATATAGCTCATTATACTTGGCTATCATATTTGCAAGTGGCTCTCCATAATCTGCCGCCTGACCTGCAAAATCTTTATGATGAAATCTTACCATTACAATATTACCATCACAACCAGATTGGCAAAACCATACACCCATTCTATGTCCGTAATTTGAAGCTTCCATTGCTTTTTTTACTCGTTCTCTAAACCTCCAGAAATCGTCCTCTCCTGCATCTGTGAAGTTGTAGTAAATAACTCTTCTTAAGTCTTCATAATTTGCCGGTTCAGGGATGTACGAAACAGATTTAGCCAATGACCACATTCTGTTTCCTACAGAATTGTGAAGATCACCTGTTGTTTTAAACCAGTAGTCATTTCCTACTTGGTCAACATTATCAAATTCAGCCACAGAGTCAGCAGAATGAACTCTAATAAAATTATTGGCATACGGTCCGCTCAGAATTTCAAAAGTTAGATATCTAGGCTGACCAGGTTTGCTATTATATAGCTGAGTTTTTTTTGCTGCTGCCGCAACAAATTTTGCCATATTGGCTCGGGGAACTTCAAGCATACGAGTTTGTATCACTTGTGCCTCCATTAGATTAATGGAAGATATAATTGCTAGTAGAAATAATACTTTTTTCATTTTAATACATTTTAGGTTAAGATTTTAAGTTAATAATTTAAGTTAAAAATTTTATTGCAATAAACAATTAATTGGCGCCATTTATATTAAAAATGTTTATCTTAAAAAGGTTTAACCAATAAATATTAATTATGGATGCTTTGACAATTTTTTTTACGGTTGCTAGTGTTGTTGCTATTGCAATTGCTGCCTATGGAGCAATTAAGATGAACCGAAGAACTTTACTTTTAGGTACATTTCTTTACTCCATTCTTCCGGTTATTGGAGAATCTAATCAATTTCAATTGACTGGGGATTATGGCAATCTTGTTACTATTGCCGCTTTTCTATGTGCAGCAATTATAACCTTTCCAAGCAAAATCACTTATGATTCTAAGAATACTGCAGCTGTACATTTAGCAAGAAAAATTGCGCTGTCTATTGTTGTTTTAAATGTTCTTCAGGGATACATTATACTTCAGTTAAGAACTGATGTTCCTTCGCTTTATGGTTACGCACACCTCACTTTAGCTTTGATTTATGTTTATATGATCGTAAAATCTAAGAGTGCAGATTTTCAAATGAAATAATTCTAACCTAAACCCTCATAAATGAGGTGTTTAATTCTCTAAGTAGTGCAATTCTAAAATAATGTTATCTCTGACCTATTTAAGAGGATTAGATCTAGCTGAATTGAAGGAAGCGGATATGCCTATCCTTAGGCAGAGATTGTTAAAACTCTGATTTGAAGAGAAAATTAAGAATTTAGTCTGTTGCTTTTGCTCTGCTTTTGATGCTGTCTTCTTACAATTGTTAGGAGAAAATAAGCATATATTACAAAGACCACAGTTCCAATAATGAACATTATTTTATTCTGCATCGTCCTGTAGATTTTTGGCATCTTTTCTTCTTTGTCTAATAGCTATAGCAAATCCTAAAATGGTAATAGGCCATAGGCCTACATAGATGCCTTCTAACTGATTTCCCGTAAACCATAGAAAAATGGAATATAAGAAGCTTAAGAACGCAAGTATTATTGGGTAGTACTTTTCTAAGAAATTCATTTAACCACTTTTTTAAAAGATACGACTTATTATTAAAACAGAGTTTCTTAACTAAAATAGACTACCTTTACCCTATAGGGCATCACACCCTATTTTATTAAAAAGGTAGGTGGGCTATGGTTGGCTTAACCGCCTTTTTTTTTACCCTACTACGAAGAAATTCATCTAATCTTAATGTATCGTTAACCCATTTTAGAGGCTTGGATATAGCTGAATTGAAGAAAGAAGATATGCCATCAATCCCCCGTACTTCCCGCGCCTCCTCCGCCTGAGCCCCCAGAAACGTGATTTGATTCAATTTCAATGGACAAACAAGAGAGAGAGCCTAAAGGATAAAAGTTTTTGTCAGGATCAGAATAATTACCACTGAAGAATCGTTGAAACTCTTCCTTGGTATTAATACCATTATCGAATTCATTTAAATACTCCACAACCCTAGCTCCAAAGGCTTTATAAACAACATCAGATCCATAGAAATCAACCCATTCGTTTGCGCCGGTATTGATTTGATGATACCAACCGCTGCTATTTGTTGAAAAATCCAACGCTAACTCCCCATCAAAAACATCAGCATATAGATATATTCTTCCAGTACTTGTACCTGCTGTCCAAACTCTTTTAATTTCTAATACAATTTTGGTTTTGCCACTAGCGCTGTAATTAGGATCGCATAAGTCGTCTATTTCATTGTTATCGACATCTAATCGAACAAAGTAATTCTCATCATCTAAATCTACATTACTTCTAACTCCATCCATATCTTTATCGCAGGTCCCCCAGATTGGTATTTGAGCAGAATTCATTAATGTACCTTCTGCAAATGGACCAGCACCATCTATAATATATAACACACACCACATAGAAAGGTCTTGATTAAAGGTAGAAGCGTTCGTAAACATAGCCCACATGTTAGTAACCCCTGAAACATCCCAATTACCTATATCTTGATTAAATCTGGCTGCACCATAGAACATACGCATCATCCATGTAACACTGCTCACATCCCAATTACCTATATATTGATTAAAGCTTTCTGCACCTTCGAACATACTTCTCATATCAGTCGCTCTACTAACATCCCAATTACCTATGTCTTGATTAAAGCTGGTTGCTTTCCTGAACATATTTCCCATACCTGTAACACTACTCACATTCCAATTACCTATATCTTGATTAAAGTTAGTGGCGTAAAAAAACATCCATTCCATTTTATAAACTTTGGATACATCCCAATTACCTATATCTTGATTAAAGCTGGTTGCATATTGAAACATTTTATCCATCATTGTAACACTACTTACATCCCAATCACCTATGTCTTGATTGAAGTTTGTTGCGCCAGCAAACATAAATTTCATATCAGTGGTTGAGGAGGTATCCCAAGAGCTTATGTCATCATTGAAACTAGTTTTATTTTGAAATAAATTTTCAAAACTTGTAATTCTAGTAGTTACAACCTTAGAAACATCTTCATTATTGGCAACCATTGTTCTTAGAGTAGTTTCATCAACTACTTTATAATCATCACCGCCATTAGTTAGCTTATAAGATTCGCCAACAACCGCATTGTCGCGGGCTTTAATTGTCACGCCATTTGAGTCCAGATAGATTTCGCCGCATTGACCCCAGATAGGAAGATTTCCTTGCGATAAAAGTGAGCCTCCTGAGAAGTTCTCATATGTATTAGAACTACTAATGTCTATGGATGACATGCACCATGAAGATAAGTCCTGATCAAATTTTTGGGCATTAGCAAACATCGTGTGCAGAGTGTTAACATTTGAAACATCCCAACCACTTATGTCTTGGTTAAATTCCAATGCATCTCTAAACATGAAATTTAAATTAGTAGCGTTACTCATATCCCATTGACCAATATCCTTATTGAATTTCTCTGCCCCATAAAACATTCCTACAAACCATCCCACGGATGCGACATTCCAATTTCCGATGCTCTGGTTGAACTCTTTTGCTCCTAAGAACATCCAACCCAAATCTTGTACTTTAGATGTGTTCCATCTACTTATATCTTGGTTAAATGCTTCAGCTCGGGTGAACATTCTCTCTAAGCTCAAAACATTTCGAACGTCCCAATCACCTATATCTTGATTGAAAACGTCATTATAGTAAAACATTCCAACCATGTTTGATACTTTACTTACATCCCAATTTCCAATGCCTTGATTGAACTTAGAATGGTAAAACATATAGCTGGTATTGGTTGTTTTTGAAAGATCCCAAGCAGAAATATCTTGGTTGAATAAACTAGGATCTCCATTTCTAGCACCTAGATTCATTCCGATATCAGAACCCGCAAACAACTTATACATTGAGGTAACATTTGATGTATCCCAACTTCCGATATCTTGATTAAATGAGGTATTTCCAGAAAATAATTCATCTAGTGCAGTAACTCTAGTAGTTACAACCTTAGAAACATCTTCATTATTGGCAACCATTGTTCTTAGAGTAGTTTCATCAACTACTTTATAATCATCACCGCCATTAGTTAGCTTATAAGATTCGCCAACAACCGCATTGTCGCGGGCTTTAATTGTCACGCCATTTGAGTCCAGATAGATTTCCCCGCATTGACCCCAAATAGGTAAAAACTCATTTGTTAATCCAGAGCTTTCATTAAACCCTGTTGGTACTTCAGTTATACTCGTAACACACCAATTTGAGATATTTTGATTAAATGTGCTTCCTTGAAACATATATCTCATATTAGTTACGCTGCTGACATCCCAACCATCAATTGATTTATTGAAGGGGGTATTTTTAAACATAGCTTGCATATTAACAACATTTCCTGTGTCCCATTGAGATAATGGTTGATTAAAAAAGCTGTTTCCATCAAACATACCCGCCATATTTGTGACACTCCCAACATCCCAGTTATTAATTGGCTGATTAAATTTTGACAGATAAAACATCTGACTCATATCAATCACATTTGAGGTATCCCAGTTACTAATATCCTGGTTAAATACAGGTGTTTGTTGAAACAACGAAGCCATATTAACAACATTGGAAGTGTCCCAGTCCCCAATTTGATTATTAAAAGAATCTGCTTGAAAAAACATTAAATCCATTCTTGTAACCTTGGAGGTATTCCATTGATTTAAGTTTTGATTAAATGCCTTTGCTTGATAAAACATATGATTCATTTCAAGCACTTCTTCAGTATTCCACTCACCTATATTTTGATTGAAACTAAAAGCCTCTCTAAACATGTTATTCATAGTTTGGATTTTGCTAGTATCCCAACCCCCGATATTTTGATTAAATGATGATGCCTCAGCGAACATTGAATTCATTGCAATAACGTTTGAAGTATCCCAATGACTTATATTTTGATTAAATCCTGACTTTTTAAGAAATAGGCTTCCCATGTTGGTCACTTTGGTAGTGACAACTTTAGTGACATCCTCGTCGTTAGCGACCATCTCCCTTAGTAACGTTTCGTCAACTACTTTATATAGTTTGCCGTTTAATTCTTGAGTATCTCCAACTAGGGCAGTTTCACGCGCTTTGATTGTGATACCGTTTGTGGCTACGTAAATAATATCATGACATCCATTTGCATTTACGGTCGCGCCCTCTGGGGTATTATTGCATAAATCTTCTAGATCAACAACCCCATCGCCATCAGAGTCTGCTTTCTGGAAGGTTGCGGTAATGGTTTTAGCTTCGTCAATTTCAATTATAGTTGGGTTCTCTGTACCCTCTAGATCTCCAGACCAACCTGTAAATTCCCATCCTTCAGCACCAGTAGCTGTTAGTTTCACGTAAGTGCCATCTTCATACTGCGTTGGTTGAGTAACAATTTCTTCAGCAACTGCTCCTTCACCTTCTTTGTTTATGGTTAGCAGGTATTGTTTGCGTTTAAATACGGCTGTAATCTCTTTATTACTCGTAATACTTATTGAAATAGGATTACTAGTAGATTGAATATCTCCACTCCAATTCGAAAAAACCCATCCTTCTTCTGGAGTTGCTGTCAACTCCAATGTAGATTGAAACTCATAGGTCTCAGCTTCTGGGGATCTTGAGATTGTACCTTGTCCTACAGTATTTAGGGTAACTGTAAATTGTTTCTTAACAAAAACCGCGGTTACAAAAGCTTCACTGGTAACAGAAAGAACTATGGGGTTTTCAGTAGATACAACATCCCCTTTCCACTCCTTAAACTCCCAGCCATTTATAGGATTTGCGGTTAAGCGTACTGTTGTACCATAATCATAAGAGGCTGTTGGCTGTTGAACAACTTCTTCTGAGATACTTCCACTTCCTTCTACAGTTGTAGTTAAGAGATAGGATTTTTGGGTCACACCGCAACCACTTTCATCTGCTTCATCACTTTCTGGAGTACCGGCGCACTGGTCTATAATATCAGGAACTCCATCACTATCCTCATCCGGAAGAAAACTAATAAACTCTGATTTTGCTATCTCCAAGAAGTCGCTTTGATAGCTTTGCTCATTCAATTCCTCATTGAATTCTTTATACCGAGCAACAACATTACTAATTACCTCATTGATATCAATCTGTACTAACTCAGTAGCAATATCCACTTTAAGCTCCTCGTTATCAATATTACCATTGTCTTTGAGATCAGTTGCTATTTGAGTTATTACGGATATAACTTCTGCTGGGGTTCTTGTTGCCTGGATAATGGCAGAAGCAACAAGTAATATCTTAGACCTTTGATCTCCATTTTTAAAATTGAAGAGTTCAGAGGTCCCATAATCTTCATTGGTTTCAATTCCGAGCGACGAAAGCACTTCTGTAAGCGCTTGTTTTTTAGCATCTGTAAAACTCTTACCCTGGTTTTTAACCAGTTCTATTACGCGCTGGTATTCTAGGTGGGTTAGGACGTTAACATTGATACCTTCTTTAACTTCTGAGATGGCATTTAGGGTTAGTTTTTCAGAAGAGTTTTCATTGGATACCTCATTCCAATAGTACCCATCCCCAACCACGCGGGCGTAGTCATTCGTAAGGTCAGAAACACTTAAACTAAAACTCCCTATGTCGTCCAATATATCTGTGTTGTAGCTCTTACCGGTTTGATTGAGATTTTGATCAAACTCGTAGAAGGTTAGGGTAGACCCTGTAAGGAAAGCCCCTTTGGATACTGCTCCTGAAACATCCACTGCGTAAGGAATGCGCGCAAAATTTGCGTTCAGGGTGGTATTGGCATTAACGGTGATACTCAAGGTAGCATCTGTTGATCCATTAGACCACCCGGAGAAACTATATCCTGAGGCGGGTGTTGCGGTTACACTTACGGTAGATCCTTGCTCATAAGTTCCCCCTGTTGAACTTACTGTTCCCCCTGGTCCCGCGGTTATGGTTACGGTAAACTTGGCTTTAGGAGTAGGAGTGTCTATAGGTTCATCGTCTTTAGTACACGCCAAAGCAAAGAGTAGACTATACAAATAAGGAAGTATCCGCTTCATTTAGAGTAGTTTAATTAAAGAAAATTACATTTTTAACAAATCGGCTCTTTAAGTATTGCTTAAATACCTCGCTAATTATAGGAAGCACACTATATTCCGATATCAATAAGACACAACCTCCCTTAAAGTCACTTCTCTTGGCGAGTTGTATTCTTTGAGTCTTAGTCGGATATAGCTGCTAAGACTAAGTCCTAATTGTTTAGCTCTAATAGCCAGCTCCTGCTTGTCGCTGGCGCTTATCTTAATATGGATGTTTTCATTCATTGTTAAAGCTGTTTAATAGGTTATAACTATATAACTAAAGTGTATTAAAAGTGTTCCAGATTGATGGGTCGCTATGGCGACCCTAATCATAAGAGAGTATTATATTATACCACTAAACCACTCTTCTTTATCAGTCTATTAGAAGAAATAGCCAGCCCTTTTAAGGGGCTGGCGTTATAGCTCTTTAGGTGTTAGCTATTTAACACTAAAAGTCTTGTACGCTTTGCTGCGGTTGAAGCTATTTATGGGCGCCCTTTAAGGGGCGCCCTATTAAACCACCATTAAACAACCTTGCAAATCTTCCATATAGAGGCACCCCCTTAACAGCTTTAAACAGATTGATATGTGCTGGATAGTTTGAATCTTATGGGGTGCCGCACAAAAGCTGTAAAAGAGTCATAAGGCAATTACTATACAGACTTAGGGTGCCTGAACCAACTGCCTAACTATTATGACAGAAGTGTAGAGACTTGAAAAGATTCTCGGCTTTATAAGGATAACCGAGAGGTGCCTAATCTGTTTTGCTTTTAGAGGCGATTTCAGTAAGAAGTTATTAACCGAAAGTGTTGAAATCGTAGAACTGATCTACTCTAGACAGAGAAAATGCCATTTACGTCAATGACTATTATTGACCTATAATTACTGCCAAATAGCTGCCAAAATTGACTAATTTTCGGGAGTTAATTGCTAAAAGTATCTGGGTGGCGCAACCAAATAGGTTTAGGATTTATCCTAAACATTAAGCGCTCAACTCAGATTAATACTGGGCTGAGCGCTTTAGCGCATATGATTGCTTAAGTGACCTCGGCAGGATTCAAACCTGCAACCTTCTGAGCCGTAATCAGATGCGCTATTCAGTTGCGCCACGAGGCCTTTTAGGGGTGCAAATATAGGCTATTTCATAATTACAAACAAAGAAATGCTTTTGTAGCCATAGGTGAAATGGATCGTTTATTTCAGTGCTTTTCGGGTGATATAATAGCGATACCCAATCAAGGCAATTTGCCATTTTTTGGCTTTTGCTAAGTCTACTCTTCGTTTGCTTAAAGAAGGTAGAACGGCCTTGTTGATTTTTGCCAGTAGTATGAATGCTTTTTTGCGCATATCCCAATTCTCAAATTTAAATATAGAACATTGCCTGTATCTTTGGGGCATGATGTCATTTCTTTTCATTCTTGCGGGGCTGGTTTTGTTGGTTGTTGGAGGTAATCTGCTACTGAAAGCGGCCGTTTCTGTTTCATTAAGCCTTTCGATTCCAAAGATTGTAGTGGGGATGACCGTGGTTTCTTTTGCCACTTCATTGCCTGAGTTGGTGGTGAGTGTAAATGCCGCACTGGCAGGTTCACCATCGATAGCCCTGGGTAATGTGGTGGGTTCTAATATAGCGAACCTCGGACTGGTGTTAGGGGTGACCTTATTGTTCGGTTCTATGCAGGTGAAGCGTTCGTTCTATTTGACCGACTGGCCGGTGATGATGGTGGCTTCGGGTTTGTTGTGGTTTTTCTTGTATAACGACGGGGTACTGCAGCGTCCTGAAGGGGCGATACTTTTTTTGTTATTGGGTGGCTTTTTGTGGTACCTCCTCAAGGTGAAGCAGCCGGCGGTGGAAGATGAGCTTCCTGAGGATGAGGAGCTACTGTCATCCTTCAAAAACCTAATCTACCTCGCAATGGGGATAGTGGGGTTGTGGCTGGGTTCAGAATGGCTTGTGGGGGGAGCGATTGATTTGGCTCAGACCTTTGGGGTTAGTGACCGTGTGATCGGTATTACTGTGGTTTCGGTGGGAACAAGTATACCTGAGTTGGCGGCATCTGTTATAGCGATGCTTAAAAAAGAGAAAGCGATTTCACTCGGTAATCTGGTAGGTTCTAACATCTTTAATATCTTGGGAGTGCTCGCTATAACTGGTCTTATTCAGCCTATTGTAGTAGATGATCCGCAGTTTTTAAGCAGTGATGTACTCTTCATGTTAGGCTTCGCTTTAGTATTACTCCCGTTAGTGTTAGCTTCAAAAAAGCGCGAATTGAAGTACTGGCAAGGGTTAGCGCTGCTCGCCGGATACCTCTTCTTTATTTACCAAGTGGTTTAAATAAAAAATCCGCCTATCGCTCTTATGCAATAGACGGATTATGACTTTAAACCGTAAAGGTTAACCCTTATACTTTAGCAGATTTTACGGTTTTGATAATACGGCTGGCAACCTGATAAGGGTTGGCGTTTGAAGCAGGGCGTCTGTCTTCAAGATAACCTTTCCATCCGTGCTCAACGGTGTAGATCGGAATACGGATTGAGGCTCCGCGGTCAGAAACTCCATAAGAGAATTGATTGATTGACTGAGTCTCGTGACGACCAGTTAAGCGCTGATCGTTATGGGCTCCGTAAACTGCAATATGTTCTTTTGTAACGGGTCTGAAGGCCTCACAAACTTTCTCGTATACCTCTTTGCTTCCACAGGTGCGGAGAAGGGTGTTAGAGAAGTTGGCGTGCATACCTGAACCGTTCCAGTCTCCGTGAACCGGTTTAGGGTGAAGCTCAATGTAGTATCCGTATTTTTCAGTGATTCTGTTGAGAAGGTAACGAGCCACCCATATTTGATCACCAGCTTCTTTTCCGCCTTTAGCAAAAATTTGAAACTCCCACTGACCAGGAGCAACCTCTTGGTTGATACCTTCAACATTTAATCCGGCCTCAAGACAAATATCTAAATGCTCTTCAACGAAATCTCTACCCCATGTGTAGCGTCCGCCTACAGAACAATAGTACTGACCTTGTGGGCCAGGGAAACCGCCGCGTGGGAAGCCCAATGGAAGGTCCGTTTCTGTATCCATAAGGAAGTATTCTTGCTCGAATCCGAACCAGAAATCATTGTCGTCGTCGTCGATAGTCGCACGGTGATTTGAAACGTGTGGAGTTCCATCAGGATTCAACACCTCGCACATCACTAAATAACCATTTAAGCGATCAGGATCTGGAAAAAGACGCACAGGTTTTAGAATGCAGTCTGACGAGTTTCCTTCAGCTTGAAGGGTTGAACTTCCGTCGAAAGACCAGTTCGAACAGCTTTCTAGTTTACCGTCGAAGTCAGACACGATTTTCGTTTTACTTCTGAGTTCTTGAGTTGGGCTGTAACCGTCAAGCCAGATGTATTCTAATTTTGTTTTGCTCATATCATTATTTGATTGAAATTTTTTCGAAAATAACTTTTTAATTCGCTAACGCTTTAACATAACCCTCGAGTTATCAAATAATTATAAACTTGTTAAAAATCTGGACCTTGAATCGTTAATGCCGTAAACCTTTTGGCTTTTCTTTTATAAAGGCATAAGTTCTATTTTTGCTCAAACCATTTCCATGTCCAATTCAGAATCAAATCGATACACCCAAAGAGGAGTTTCAGCCTCAAAAGAAGATGTGCATGAGGCGATCACTAATGTGGATAAGGGATTGTTTCCTCAGGCATTTTGTAAGATTGTTGAAGATTCGCTGACTGGTGATGATGATTACTGTATCGTAATGCATGCTGATGGGGCCGGCACCAAGTCTTCTCTTGCCTACATGTACTGGAAAGAAACCGGAGATTTATCGGTTTGGAAGGGCATCGCACAAGATGCTTTAGTCATGAATCTTGACGACTTGATTTGTGTGGGAGTGACTGATCACATCCTGCTTTCTTCTACCATTGGGCGAAACGCTCGGTTGATTCCTAAAGAGGTCATTAAGGCGCTTATTGAAGGCACCGAAGAATTGGTAAGTGCATTGCGTCCGCACGGTGTTAACATTCAAACCACCGGAGGAGAGACGGCAGATGTTGGAGATTTGGTACGTACGGTAATTGTAGACTCTACGGTAACAGCGCGCATGAAGCGCTCTGAGGTCATCAACAATGCTAATATTCAACCCGGAGATGTGATCGTAGGCTTTGCCTCATTTGGGCAAGCAACCTACGAAAGCGAATACAACGGGGGTATGGGAAGTAATGGATTGACTTCTGCGCGTCATGACGTATTCGGAAAAGATTTGGCTAAGAAATACCCTGAGACTTTTGATGGAGGATTACCCAGAGAGCTAGTGTATTCAGGGAGTCTAGGATTGACGGATACCGTTGAGGGCTCGCCGCTTGACGCCGGAAAATTGGTGTTGTCTCCTACACGAACTTACGCGCCGATCGTTAAGGCAATGCTGAGTGAAATAGAGCGTTCCCAGCTTCATGGACTTGTCCACTGCAGCGGAGGAGCTCAAACCAAAGTGTTGCACTTCGTAGACAAACTTCACGTCATCAAAGACAGCTTATTTGAGGTGCCTGTTTTGTTTCAGACGATTCAGCGCGAATCAGCAACGAGCTGGAAAGAAATGTATAAGGTCTTCAATTGCGGACATCGCCTCGAAGCCTATGTGCCTGCCGCTTTGGCGCCAACACTAATTGCCATTTCAGAGCGCTTTGGAGTAGCGGCTAAGGTGATCGGCCGTGTTGAAGCCAGCGACAAGAAGAAGCTTACCATTGAAAGTGATTACGGTACCTTTGAATACCTTTAGGGTAGCAGTTTAGAAAACCCTTAAATTCGAAAGAACTTCATCACCCAATGTTAGATAAACTCAATATCATCAAGCAACGTTACGACGAGATCGGAGACTTAATCATTCAACCCGATGTGATTGCTGATCAGAAGCGTTATGTGCAATTGAATAAGGAATACACTTCTTTAAAGGCTCTTGTTGAAAAGCGAGAGGTATACCTGTCGTTGAAGAATAATCTGTCAGAAGCCGAAGAGCTCATTTCTCAATCAAATGATGCCGAAATGGTTGAAATGGCGCGCATGCAGTTGGATGAAGCTAAAGCTGCTCTTCCGGCCATTGAAGAAGAGATTAAATTATTGCTGATTCCCAAAGATCCTGAAGATGAGAAAGATGTGGTGATGGAGATCCGTGCCGGAACGGGTGGAGACGAGGCGAGTATTTTTGCAGGGGATCTTTTTAGAATGTATACCAAATATTGTGAATCTCGCGGATGGAGAACGAACATCATTGATTTGAATGAAGGAACCAGCGGAGGATACAAAGAAATTCACTTCGAGGTAACCGGGCAAGATGTATATGGCACCCTGAAATTTGAGGCTGGGGTACACCGCGTGCAGCGTGTTCCTCAAACAGAGACCCAAGGTCGAGTGCATACGAGCGCCGCTACAGTTATGGTAATCCCTGAAGCAGAAGATTTTGATGTTGAAATTGATCCGAAAGAAGTGCGAATTGACTTTTTCTGTTCGTCAGGTCCAGGCGGGCAATCGGTAAACACGACCTATTCGGCGGTGCGTCTTACTCACTTTCCGACCGGATTGGTAGCCCAGTGTCAAGATCAGAAGTCACAGCATAAGAATAAAGAGAAGGCCTTTAAAGTGTTAAGGTCACGCCTATACGATCTCGAACTGGCCAAGCGTCAAGAAGAGGATGCGGCGAAGCGCAACTCTCAGGTTAGCTCTGGAGATCGCTCGGCTAAGATCCGCACTTACAATTATCCTCAGGGACGTGTGACCGATCATCGCATTGGGTTGACGCTCTACGACCTTCAAGGGATTATCAATGGAGACATTCAAAAGATTATCGATGAGCTTCGAATGGTTGAGAATACAGAGAAACTTAAAGAAGCTTCAGAAACACTATAAGTATGGATACAAGTTCATTAACCGAGCACATCCGCACAAAGGGTTCGTTTTTATGCGTGGGGATTGATCCTGTTCTTGAGCGCTTACCTGCACATTTGGTAGCAGATTCAAAGGGGCTGCTGAAATTTTGTACCGCTATCGTTGACGCTACGGCCGATCATTGTGTGGCCTTTAAACCCAATACAGCCTTTTTTGAAGCATTTGGGGTAGCCGGATGGGGTGCTTTGTCTGAACTCGTAGCCTACATTAAGAAAAAACATCCTTCTCATTTAATCATCGCAGATGCCAAGCGTGGCGATATTGGAAACACAGCAAAGGCTTATGCAAAGGCGTTCTTTGAGGCTATGAGTTGTGATGCGATCACCCTATCGCCTTACATGGGGGTTGAGACACTGATCCCTTACTTGGAGTATCCGAACAAATTTGCCATTGTGTTGGCGCTCACCTCAAATCAAGGAGCCTTTGATTTTCAATGGAACTCAGAAGAGAAAGAGACACATTTGGTGGAGCGCGTTATTGCTAAGACTCAAGCCTTGCCTAATAGTGAACGCATAATGTATGTGGTAGGGGCTACACAAAACTCCCAGCTGAAGTACTTGAGAAGCTTAGCCCCCGATTCTTTCTTTCTGATGCCCGGAATCGGAGCTCAAGGGGGATCCCTTTCTGAGGCTTATGCGGCTGCTAAAAACGCATCGGTGGGGGTTTTGGTAAATTCTTCTCGAGGAATCATCTATGCTTCTTCTGGACGAGACTTCGCTGAAGCCGCTCAAAAAGAGGCCGCTGCATTGCACGAACAAATGCGCACATTGCTTTATATTTAATTCATGCTTCACTACACTACATATACCGATGCGAATGCTGACCAATGGGTCACTTTTGTTCATGGTGCTGGAGGTAGTTCGTCGATTTGGTTTAAGCAAATACGCGATTTTAAAAAGCATTTCAATGTATTGCTCATTGATTTAAGGGGGCATGGCAACTCTAAGATTCCGCTTTCAAAAGCCTTTCATTCGCGTTATACTTTTGATTCAATTACCGATGATATTGTTGAGGTGCTCGACCACTTATCCATTGAGCGCTCGCATTTTGTGGGTATCTCTTTGGGGACCATTCTGATTCGAAATCTAGCCGATCGCTACCCAAATAGGGTGCAATCGATGGTATTGGGCGGTGCTATTGTGAAGCTTGATGTGCGTTCGCGTTTATTGATGTTGTTGGGTAATCTGTTTAAATCTGTAGTGCCTTACCTCTGGTTGTATCGCTTCTTTGCGTTCATTATTATGCCGAACAAAAACCATAAAGAGTCTCGTCATTTGTTTGTTCGAGAAGCCAAGAAACTGTATCAGAAAGAGTTTTTAAAATGGTTTAAGCTGACTGCCGACCTCAATCCGTTGCTGAGGTTCTATCGTTCGGTTCGCGTTGATATTCCGACCCTATATCTAATGGGTGAAGAAGACTATTTGTTCTTGCCTCCGATAAAAGAATTGATCAAGCATCATGCGAATGCTACGCTTGAGGTGGTAAAAAGATGTGGGCATGTGGTTAATGTTGAACAGCCTCTGATTTTTAATGAGACCGCTCTAGGGTTTCTTCAACAACGCGCTCAATTGAGCTGAACCTTCCATTGATTGTAATTATTCAGCAATAGTCTTCTGTACAAGCGTAAGGCTCTTCTCGACACCTTAAGGTATTCTCTGTTGACTGAATGGTCGCGCTCTAACCCCCTAATATAAGATTGGAGGTTCTTCGCTAGAATTAAAGCGAATCGAAGCATGCTGTAATGTTTGCTCAAAGAAGCGTGATCAGTCAGAGCCGAATACATGCTGTTTTTCAGCAATATTGAATCTTCAATGAGTTGATGGGTGATCTCAGAAGTGAAGGCATTTGGAGTGCGCTCAGGCTCTTGCGTAAAGCCCACACGCTCTGTGATGGCACAGAGTGATAGGGTTTCTTTGTACAATTTTTCTGAAACGATCATGTGATAAAATTACCCTAGTAAGTTCGGTGAAGAATATAATATTTAAAGTAATATTATATAATTACGATAATTTTTAAATATTTTTAGTTAAAATTCGATACTTATTTATGTTAGATCGTGTTGATAAAAAATTGATTCGCTTACTCCAAAACAATGCGCGTATATCCTTTACCGCTATGGGAAAAGAAGTGGGTTTGAGTTCTGCGGCTGTAGCGGATCGAATTCGGCGTTTAGAGGATCAGGGAGTTATACTAGGTTATAGTACCCAGATAGATTCTTCAAAGGTGGGGCAGTCACTTCATGCCATTATCCACCTAAGGGCCTTTGTCGGGATGCTTAAGCCTTTTTTGGCTCGTGTTCCTTCGTTAAAGGAGATTCGCAATTGTTATCGGGTGACGGGGAATGAGAATATTATAATGGAGGTGGTTCTTGCAGATCAGAAGCATTTAGAAGCCTTGATAGATTTGTTAATTTCGTATGGTGAAACTCGCACTCATATAGTGCTTTCTCAAGTTATCCGTGATGCACCGCTTTCTTCTCTTTAGCCTTTTTTTTATTGGACTTGTGGGGTGCTCCGAGAAGCGCTACCACCACGAGAGGGTGCTGGTAGATTTAGACACCGTGCCGAAAGTGCTACATGAAGTTTACGAGTGGCAAGATGAAAAAAACGCTTCGTTTAAGGATGGAGCTTTGAGTCCGTTGCGTCCAAAAGAGCGTAAGAGTTTTGAATCATTATCCTTTTTTGAACCGGATAGTACTTTTATGGTAATCGCTGCCTTTGAAGAGGAGTTTGATACCGAACCTTTTGAGATGCCAACCACTGCGAATACCTCGACTAAAGAGGTGCTTTATGGCAGATTGTATTTCGAATTGAAGGGTCAGCCTTTTACTTTAGAAGTTTACAGAGCCTACAAACCTGAAGACGATTATGTTTTTCTTCCGTTTCGCGATGACAGCAACGGAGTGAGCACCTATGGAGGCGGACGTTACCTCGATCTGCGCTATCCTTTAGGTGATTCGGTACTTATCGATTTTAATAAGGCCTATAACCCGTATTGCGCCTATAATCCGAAGTATGCCTGTGCCATCGTTCCTGCTGTGAATACCTTAGATGTAGAAGTCATGGCCGGAGAAATGAAGTTTCCGCTTACTTTAAAATAAACCAGGCCATCTTCTTCATGTGATGAGGATGACCTGGAGTTGGGTTTGTTAGAAGCTGTAAATGGCTGCTAGTATGAATGATGAAAGAGAATCAGTAGATCCACTGCTGTTACTGTAAAAGGCTGAAGATCCGCTGTCTACTCTAAATTCTTGCTTGAAGGTGAAATTGCCAGAGGTGTAACTTCCGGTGAGTGTGAGTCCCGTGTTGTCGAAGTCTCCATCGGCATCAAGTATTCCGGCTCCCTTATCGTAGAAGAGTTCGCCACGCAACCCAAGGGCTAAGGTATCAGAAAGCGTTAGCTGCGGATATAAGGCTACTCCAGAGAATGAAGTGTCTCCTCCGAGGCTTGCATGAGTTGCATTGACACCCAAGAAAAAGCTAGTTCCGAGATCCACCCCTCCAGTGTAATCGACCTGAGTGTATCCTTCGCCTGCTAGAAGGTTAAAATATTGGCCATAGACTCCTAATTGAGCTCCGAACATGTAGCTGTCAAAGGCCATGCTGCCATCACTATTCGAATCGGTATAATCCGTTTGATTCATCACACCTATCATCGCAGAAATTTCGTCGTCAAGCGCGAAGTCTAATTTTAGCCCCGTGTGTGAGAACGGCCCGTATGAGAACATATAGGAGGTAGAATAATTGAAGTTGGCTGTCGGAGAGATGACTTCATAACCTAAGAAGGTGTTGAAATTTCCGAAGGTAGCGGTTACACCCTCTGCCAAGTTGTAGTATACATAAAGTTGATTGACAATGTTAGACGATCCGGTAGAATTAAATACGGCTTCAGCTCCTCGAGGTCCGTAAACGAGGTCTGCTACAAATCCTGATTTTTCGCCCTCATAAGAAAAGACCAAATTGGCCATCCCTAAGGCAAACCCGGGCAGGTTTGCAAATGAAGTTCCTGGAGCGTATTCGCTGGTTCTGAAATAGGTGTCTACCGATCCGCTAAGGTTAAACGTTGGGCTTTCTTGAGCGCGGATTGCCGAAAATAAAGGCAAAAGTAGTGCTAGACCCACTAGGAGGTGTTTTTTGGTTTTCATGATGTTTGCGTTTTAAGATTGAATAAAAAGGGCGCACTTCGGTGCGCCCTGAGATTGATGATTAA
Organism: Flavobacteriaceae bacterium; assembly: GCA_038134285.1. Taxonomy (GTDB): domain Bacteria; phylum Bacteroidota; class Bacteroidia; order Flavobacteriales; family Flavobacteriaceae; genus UBA3478. Next base: position 90,331 of record JAYPUW010000006.1, on the reverse strand, counting down.
TGTTGGTTGAGTCTGAAATCTGGATAAGCATCCATTCCGTGCTCGTTTATGTCGAGTCCTTCGACTTCTTCGTCTCTAGAGACGCGAATCCCAATGGTTTTCTTTAAAATTCCAAGGATTATGAAGGCTGAAACGCTGCAGAAGAATGCAACGGCTCCAACCCCTGCAAGTTGCACCAAGAACTGATCGAATGAGGCAAGGCCGCCAAAAATTCCAACGGCTAGCGTTCCCCATATACCCGTTCCAAGATGCACGGCAATAGCTCCTACAGGATCGTCTAATTTTAATTTATCTAAAAACGATACGGCGAATACGATAATGATACCACCGATAATCCCAATGATAACTGCTTCATTAGGGCTCATTTGATCGGCTCCAGCCGTAATACTTACGAGTCCACCTAGAATACCGTTCAAGAACATGGTGAGATCTAAGTTTTTGTATCTGAAGAAAGCTACCGTCATAGCAGAAACACCGCCTGCCGCTGCGGCTAATGAGGTTGTCACTAATGTGAGTGAGGTAAGTTCAGGATCAGCTGATAGCACTGACCCCCCGTTAAACCCAAACCAGCCGAGCCAGAGGATGAGTACTCCTGCAGTAGTGAAGGGCATACTGTGCCCTGTGATCGCATTTGCAGATCCGTCTTCATTGTATTTTCCGACACGAGCTCCTAAGAGGTAAACGGCAATTAATGCAGCCCATCCTCCTACAGAGTGAACAATTGTCGAACCTGCAAAGTCATAGAAACCTTCGGCAGAACCATAGCTTAGTGTTGATAGGAATCCGCCTCCCCACTGCCAAGAGCCTGCAATCGGGTACACGATACCTACATAGATGATGGTGAAAATGAAAAAGGCTTGAAGTTTTACGCGCTCAGCAACGGCGCCAGAAACAATGGTGGCTGCGGTTGCGGCAAACATTCCTTGAAACAAGAAGTCGGTCCACCAGGTGTAACCGCCATCGGCGTAGGCAGGAGTCATTCCGCCATCAGGCGCTGCGATTCCGAAGCCTGCGAATTTGAGAAGGCCTAAATCGCCGTCTTCAAATCCTGGATACATAAGATTAAATCCTCCAATATAATAGAGAAGCAGTCCCACCGTGATGATAAAAATATTTTTAAAGAGGATATTAATGGTATTCTTTTGACGTGTGAGTCCTATTTCAAGAAATGAGAATCCCAGGTGCATAAAGAATACTAGCCCTGTACAGAGCATCATCCATATATTATTTGCAGTAAATAAAGCTGTTTCCATGTGATTGATTTGATGATTAACGTTTAGTTGATTCCTTCGTACCCACTTTCACCCGTTCGGATGCGGTAGGCTTCGTCAATAGATGAAACAAAAACTTTTCCATCACCCACGTTACCCGTTTTTGCGGTATCAATGATGGTTTTGACGGTGGTTTCTACAAAATCGTCTGAGACAACAATAGAAAGGTAGCGTCGTTGAATGTCAGAGGTTGAATAGACCACACCTCTATACACATGACCTTGTTTTTCATTGCCTACTCCGGTTACGTCCCAGTAACTGAAAAAGAGAACTCCAACATCCTGCAGAGCTTTCTTAATCTCATCGAATTTTGACTTTCGAATGATTGCTTCAATTTTTTTCATCGTTTTTACAGTTTTGATGTAATAAACGTAGTGATAATTGTTTTTTAACAGTTTATTTTCACTGTTTTTGTAAAAACATTTAATAAAATGCAATATTTGAGTAAGATCGATTAGGAGATCCTAATTTTTAGGGACCTCTCGATGAGATGTTAATAAAATTTTAAGGAATCAGAATTTAAATAGCTGTAAAACAGCACGATAACCCCCATAGGTCAGCGAAAGACCTACTAAAATTGAGCTACCGACGTATAGGAGGTAAGGGCCTATACCGAATTTTTCTAAGAGCTTAATACTCTCCCAAGAGAGCGTAGAAAAGGTGGTGAATCCTCCGCAAAACCCCGCAATGGCAAAGAGTGCCAAAGTCGAGTGAGGAGTCTTTGAAAAGAAGGGAACCAGAGCTCCGATCAAAAGACACCCTAACATGTTTGCTGAAAAGGTACCCCAATGAAAAAGTTGATGCCCTTTGTTTAGCAACGCAGAAAGGCCGAATCGTGCTACACTACCTAGACCTCCTCCAAGAAAAATCGCAGCATATGTAGACCAATGACTCACGGTCTTAGAAGGGTTTTAAGAACACTGAGAAGGGCTACAAAGACTATAAATGCGACGAGTACCCAGCGTGCTCCTTTGAAATAGCGTTGATGTACGGCTTTGTCTTTGCGATAGGCCAAAGCGATAATCGTGATAAAGCCGATTGCGAAAAGAAGGGCAAAAATGAGCTGGCCAATACTAAACATTCGCCTTAATTTCATAGCGCCACCCGTGTGGGTCTTCGGCTCTATTGCGTTGGATATCGGTGAGGGCTTTTTTGAGTATTGGGCCATAAGCATCTTCTGCAACATCTAATTCGTAGTTGACACCCCGGTATCCGAAGCTTTTAATTTCACTGACTACCGCAGCGGTTCCGGCGCCGAAAAGCTCTACGAGATTTCCATTTTCAAAACCTTCTAGAAGTTCTTGAATAGCGATGGCACGTTCTTCAACTTTAATGCCGAGATCTTTGCACAAGGCGATCATGCTCTTACGCGTAATCCCATCGAGTATAGTATCAGAAACAGGGCTTGTAACTAAAGTGTCATTAAAGCGCACAAAAATGTTCATGGTTCCTGCTTCTTCAAGATAATTGTGTGTTTGGGCATCTGTCCATACTACCTGCTGATACCCCTCGGCTTTTGCAAGTTCTGTTGGATAAAACTGCCCGGCATAATTTCCGGCAGCCTTGGCATATCCAAAACCTCCAGGCGCAGCCCTAGAAAACTTTTCTTCAATCTTCACCGCAATAGCCTCGGCAAAGTATGAAGCTACAGGGGCGCAAATGATGCAGAAGCGGTATTCTAATGAAGGGTTAGCCTTTATGGCAAGCTCTGTGGCGAATACAAACGGACGTATGTAAAGAGAACTTCCTTCTTCATGGGGTATCCATTGGCGTTCTAGGGCAATTAGATGGTCGAGCGCATAGAGAAAAGCTTTCTCGTCCATTTGAGGAATCGCCAGACGCTTACATGAGCGATTAAAGCGTTTGATATTTTGGTCAGGTCTAAAGAGAAAAGCATTACCATCATTATCCTTGTAGGCTTTCATTCCTTCGAATAAAGCTTGGCCATAATGGAAAACACTTGATGAAGGGTACATCATCATTGGGCCGTAGGGTACAATTTCAGGGAGCGACCAATTACCTTCTTTATAATCTGCGACGACCATATGATCGGTAAATAAAGTCCCGAAAGGCATCGCCTTGTAATCTATAGCTCCAAATCTTGACTCGGCAACCTTTGTGATTTTCATACTTCTCTTATTAGGACGTAAAAATACAAGTTCTTACTTTACTTTTACGCTTGTGAAGATTGAGATTATTACCACAGGAGATTCGAGTAAAACGCTTCATTTACCTGCGTTAAACGAACAATATCATTCTAAGCACGGTGCCTTAACTGAAGCGAATCACATATACATTCAGAAGGGTCTTGAACACCTTTTCCTGTCTGGTTCGAAAGAGCGAACCCTAACCGTATTTGAGTTGGGATTTGGCACGGGAATGAATGCAGTACTTACGGCGACCAGGATGACTGAAAGGGGTAATGAAGTATGCAACTATGTCACTGTCGAGCCCCATCGGCTTTCTTCAGCGCATTATAAGGTATTTGAGAATGAGACCTGGGCTTCCCCCGAACTTTATTGCACCATGCACCAAGCAGATATGGGAGAGTGGACCGCAATAACCCCTAATTTCAATCTCTTAAAACTAAATACTACGTTTGAAGCTTTTACCACTGACCTTCGTTTTGACCTCATATATTACGATGCGTTTGGACCAAGGGTTCAGCCTGAATTATGGGAGCCATGGGCGCTAGAGAAATGCGCAGGTTTACTGTGTGAAAACGGAATATGGGTAAGTTATTGCGCTAAAGGAACGGTAAGGCGAGGTCTAGAGGCTGCCGGATTGAGCATAGAACGATTACCAGGCCCACCGGGAAAACGAGAAATGTTGCGTGCTGAGAAAACGAAATGATATGGTAGTATTGATCACAGGGGCTACAGGACTCATAGGAACTAAAATCTGTGCTGAACTTGAAAATGATGGGGTTGAGGTACGGTATTTCACTCGTAATCCTTCACCCTCTTTGATTTCTGGTGCAAAAGGATTTGAGTGGAATCCAAATCAATTCTCATTTGACAAAAAGGCCATGGATGGGGTAACCCATGTGATTAACCTTGCGGGGGCAACGATCTCGAAAAGGTGGAGTGCCTCGTACAAAAAACAAGTGCTACTCAGTCGTATCAATAGCTTAAAGACGCTTGAATTGGCCATAGAAGAATCGAAGAGTTCTTCAGTACGAGTGCTCTCCGCATCCGCCATTGGAGTGTATAAGAGCGAATTCCATTTCACTCATGACGAGCATTCGACAACTTATGGTGACGGATTCTTAACCAAAGTGGTGCAACAATGGGAGGCACAGGCCCAACGTCTTTCTGATAAGGGACACCTTTTTTCTCTGGTTCGCATTGGAATAGTGCTTGACAGCACTCAAGGCGCACTACCTAAATTAGCAATACCGGTTCGTCTTGGGTTAGGAGCTCCACTAGGATCAGGAAGGCAGTGGCAATCTTGGATTCACAGTGAAGATTTGGCGCGTTTATTTGTATATCTTTTAAAGAACAATTTGGGACCAGTGGTTAATGCGGTAGCTCCACATCCGGTGTTACAAAAAGAGTTACTGAGAGAAGTGGCGTACATTTTAAAGCGTCCCTTTTTCTTACCACCAATCCCAGAAACCGTTTTAAAAATAATTTTGGGTGAAATGGCGGTTGTGATCTTAGAATCTCAAAAAGTGTGTTCTGAACTCTTAGATTCTTCGGATTTTGAATTTAGGTTTAAGCATCTAAGAAGCGCCCTTACACAGCTGCTAAAAAGATGACATTTTGACATCGCGAACCCGAATGGCAGTACTTTTGCTACTAATTTATCGTTAATAATTGTCAAAACATGTCAAAGAAGGAAAAGAAAGCCATAGAAGAAGACGAAGTGAATGCTCAAGCAGACACTGAATCTTCAGGAGAAGAATACCAAGAAGCGACATCTGATCATAGCAAAACAGCTGAGGAAAGCCCAGAAGCTTTATTAGCTATAGAAAAAGATAAGTTTTTAAGGCTTTTTGCTGAATTTGAAAACTACAAGAAGCGCACCACCAAAGAGCGAATCGATTTATTTAAAACTGCAGGTCGAGAAGTGATTACAGCTCTTTTACCGGTAGTAGATGACTTTGAAAGAGCTATCGCGGAGATGCAAAAGCAAGAAGATGCTCATATTGAGGGTATACGATTGATTTACAATAAACTCACCGAAACCTTAAAAGCAAAAGGGTTAGAACCTCTTGAGGTAAAAGCAGGAGATATTTTTGATTCTGATGTTCATGAGGCGATCACTCAAATCAAAACGCCATCAGAAGATATGGTGGGTAAGATTATCGACACGGTAGAGAAGGGATATAAATTAGGCGATCAAATTATCCGTCACCCCAAGGTGGTGGTAGGAAACTAGTCACTAGATGAAAGAAGATTTTTACGAAATATTAGGGGTGTCTAAAAGGGCTTCTGAGTCTGAAATTAAAAAGGCCTACAGAAAAAAAGCCATCGAGTACCATCCCGATAAAAACCCTGGTGATAGCGCGGCTGAAGAGCGATTTAAAAAGGCGGCAGAGGCTTATGAGGTACTCTCAGATTCGGATAAGCGTGCACGCTACGATCAATTCGGACACGCCGCATTTGAGAACGGAGGAGGTGCCGGTTCGATGAACATGGATGATATCTTCAGTCAGTTTGGAGATATATTTGGAAGTGCTTTTGGCGGCGGTTTTGCTGGATTCAGTGGTTTTGGATCCTCTGGTGGCCGCCGCGTGAAGGGAACGAACTTGCGTATTCAGATTACCCTAACATTAGACGAAATTGCTGAAGGGGTAGAAAAGAAAGTGAAGGTTAAGCGCAAGGTTCAAGCCGAGGGGGTAACCTATAAATCGTGTAGTAGCTGTAATGGTACTGGGCAGGTAACGAAAATTACCAATACCATTTTAGGACGTATGCAAACAGCTGCTCCATGTACCGCCTGTGGTGGAGCCGGACAAATTCTAGATCAAAAGCCAGCAGGGGCTGACGCCCAAGGACTCGTGAGTAAAGAAGAAACGGTCTCTATTCAGATCCCAGGAGGAGTTGAGGACGGCATGCAGCTCAAAGTTTCGGGTAAAGGAAACTCCGCCCCAGGAGACGGTATAGCAGGTGATCTTATCGTGTCTATAAAAGAAACCCAGCACCCATCCTTAAAACGAGAGGGAGATAACTTGCACTACGATCTACGTATCAGTTTTGCTGAGGCCGTTCTCGGGGTCTCAAAAGAAATCGATGCCGTTGGGGGAAAAGTTCGTATTAAAATCGATAAAGGGTCACAGTCGGGTAAAGTTCTTCGCCTTAGAGGTAAAGGAGTGAAGAGCTTAAACGGATATGGCAAGGGCGATTTATTAGTACATGTACTGGTATGGACCCCTCAAAAATTATCTGCCGAGCAAGAAGCCTTCTTTGAAGAAATCTTGAACGATAAAAACTTTATGCCTGATCCTAAGGCGGACGATAAATCAACCTTCGACCGAATTAGAGATATGTTCTCATAAGCAGGGATTCGCGAGAATTAAAAAAAAAGTATATATTTATCATCAGTAAGGGTTTATCCTTTACTATTTTCTTTTTCATAGCAATTTTTCCCATCCTTGAACTCTGTTTGAGGATGGGTTTTGTATTTTAAAGGCCTCTCATTAATCTCATGGCACGTATACTTATCATAGAAGACGAGGAAAGCATCCGCAGAGTACTTGTAAAAATTCTGCAAGAATCGGATGATACTAATGACTGTCTAACGGCTAAAGACGGACAAGAGGGCTTAGATCTTTTAAGCCAAGATGAGTCAATCGACTTAGTCTTTTGTGATATCAAAATGCCCAAAAAAGATGGGATTGAGGTCTTGCAGGCTTGCGCATCTCGGCTATCTGAGTTGCCTTTCATTATGATTTCGGGGCACGGAGATTTAGAAACGGCCGTAGAGTGCATGCGTCTTGGAGCATTTGATTACCTCTCAAAACCACCTGAATTAAACCGCTTATTGTTAACGGTAAAGAATGCCCTTGACCGCAAAAAATTAGCGACCGAAAACAAAAGACTTAAGAAAAAGTTGCGTAAGTCTACTCAAATGGTAGGCGAGAGTAGAGCCTTAAAAGAGGTTCAGTATATCATTGAAAAGGTCGCTCCAACTTCTGCTCGTGTCTTAATTACTGGCGCAAATGGAACCGGAAAAGAGCTCGTAGCACGCTCTATTCACGAATTAAGTGAGCGTTCTTCTGCTCCGTTCATAGAAGTCAACTGCGCCGCTATTCCCTCAGAGCTCATTGAAAGCGAGCTTTTTGGCCATGTTAAAGGGTCGTTCACCTCTGCTCATAAAGACCGAGCAGGTAAATTTGAGGCCGCCCATCAAGGGACGCTATTTCTTGATGAGGTAGGCGACATGTCATTATCGGCACAGTCCAAAGTATTGCGGGTATTGCAAGAGCAAACGCTCTCACCTGTGGGTTCAGACAAGGCGATAAAGGTAGATGTACGTGTTGTAGCCGCAACCAATAAGAATCTACAAGAGGCCATTCTCTCAGGGTCATTTAGAGAAGATCTTTACCATCGTTTAAGTGTAATTCGCCTAAAATTACCATCACTCGATGAGCGCAAAGAAGATATCCCACTCTTAATCGAACACTTCAATTCACAACTTGCAGAAGAGAATGGTGCTCGAGTGAAAACGTTCGAAAAAGAAGCCATTGGTGAACTTCAAAAGAAGAGCTACAAGGGCAATATTCGAGAATTGAGAAATGTGGTAGAGCGATTGCTTATACTCTCTGGCGATGCCGTAACTTTAGAGGACGTAAAACAATACGTATGAGAGGTAAAATTTCAGTAGGGATTCTATTCCTTTTTTTTAGTCTTAGTTTAGGAATGCAGAGGGTTGAAGCCCAATCAGAAGAGGCTTCTTCTCGAGATGCATTGATGATCCGATCTATTTTTGACGAAACTCTTACTGGTGGTCAGGCGTACGATTGGTTGCGGTTTCTTTCGCTTCAAATTGGCGGGCGTTTGTCGGGCTCAGTAGAGGCTGAACAAGCAGTGGAATACACGAAGTCTGTGATGAATGACTTAGGGTTAGATCGGGTATATCTGCAGCCTGTCATGGTTCCAAAATGGTTAAGAGGTGCCCCTGAATACGCTTATTATGAAACTAGTCCCGGTTTAAGTACTACCGTGCCCATTACCGCACTTGGAGGCTCTGTGGCCACACCGAGCATGGGATTAAAAGCCAAAATTGTTGAAGTCAAAGGTATAGAAGAACTTGAACAGCTAGGTCGCAATAAAATTGCCGGAAAAATTGTGTTCTTCAACCGTCCGATGAATGCGCAAATCATACAAACCTTTAAAGCCTATAGTGCATGCGTCGATCAACGTTATTCGGGAGCGGCAGAGGCAGCGAAGTACGGTGCCATTGGGGTAATTGTGCGTTCGATGAATCTCAGACTTGACGACTTTCCGCATACCGGAGGAATGAGTTATGGAGATAGCCCTATTAGCTCTAGAATTCCGGCGGCGGCAATAAGTACAAATGGAGCAGAACTTCTTTCGGCTACCTTAAGACTAAATCCAGAAACTCAATTCTACTTTAAACAGAACTGTCGCGCTTTTCCAGACGTGAAATCTTACAATGTTGTTGGTGAGATTAAGGGTTCGGTGTATCCAGAAGAGATTTTAGTAGTTGGCGGTCATCTAGATTCATGGGATCTCGGAGATGGTGCTCATGATGACGGGGCGGGGGTAGTTCAGTCTATTGAAGTATTGCGCACCCTAAAGGCGATTGGTTATAAGCCAAAACGTACTTTGAGAGCGGTGCTCTTTATGAATGAAGAGAATGGATTAAGAGGAGCGAGAGAATACGCAAGTGAAGCTGCGTCCTTAGGAGAAAAACACGTCTTTGCCCTAGAAAGTGATAGTGGTGGTTTTACCCCTAGAGGATTTCAGTTTGATACGAATGAAATGAACTTCGAACGCATTGCACGTTGGTCACCGCTATTCTACCCCTATTTTTCCGATCGATTTGAATTAGGAGGTAGTGGTGCAGACGTTGGACCCTTAAAACCGCAGGGAGCTGTATTGGCCGGTTTACGTCCGGATTCGCAGCGCTATTTCGATCACCACCATTCAGATCATGACACCTTTGACCAGGTGAATAAGAGAGAACTAGAGCTTGGAGCTGCTGCAATGGCTTCACTTATTTATTTAATCGATACTTATGGGGCAAATGCTCTCGAATAACTCATTATGCAAGAAGGAATTTACGCTCAGTTTGAAACAGATAAAGGAAGTATAACCGTTAAACTCATGCATGACAAGACACCAGGGACCGTCGGAAACTTTGTAGCTCTTGCGGAGGGTGATCTAGAAAATAAAGCGAAAGCTCAGGGCTCTCCCTATTACGACGGTTTAAAATTTCACCGAGTGATCCCTGACTTTATGATACAAGGAGGATGTCCATTGGGTACGGGTACAGGAGATCCCGGATATAAGTTCGACGATGAATTTCATCCCGATCTAAAGCATGACAAGCCCGGTGTGCTTTCGATGGCAAATGCGGGTCCAGGAACAAACGGCAGCCAATTTTTTATCACGCATGTACCTACGCCTTGGCTTGACAATAAACACACCGTCTTTGGACATGTAGTTTCAGGTCAAGAGGTAGTAGATGCCGTGGCCCAGGGAGATATAATTAAGAGCCTAACGATTGTGCGCAATGGCGCTGAGGCCGAAAAATGGAATGCTGTTGTGGCGTATAGAACCTTTGAGAACTCTAGAGCTGAGCGCGAAAAAAAAGAACAAGAAGTTCGAGAAACGGCTATGGAAAAGCTTGCGGCGGGCTTTGACAAAACGGCATCTGGTTTGCGCTATAAAATAATTCAACAGGGTAATGGTGCTCAAGCAGAACCAAAGAAAAAGGTTAAGGTACACTATGAGGGTAGCTTAGAAAGTGGTCAGGTTTTTGATTCTTCTTTTCAACGAAAAGAACCGATTGAATTTACCTTAGGTATAGGGCAAGTGATTTCAGGATGGGATGAAGGTATTTCCCTTTTAAAAGTAGGTAGCAAGGCGCGTTTTGTTATCCCTCCAGATCTCGGCTATGGTTCTCGTGGTGCCGGAGAGGTGATTCCACCAAACGCTACCCTGATCTTCGATGTTGAACTTATTAGCGTAGGCTAAACGTGGACCCTTTAAAGTTTCCGATCGGCGAATTTGAGCTTCCGGCCGAGATTTCAGAGCAGCATATTGAAAAGGCTTTAGTACAACTAGACCAACTGCCGTCAGCATTACGCCAGCTCCTTTCGAGTTGGAGTGACTCGCAATTAGACACCCCTTATCGCGAAGGAGGATGGACGGCTCGTCAACTGGTCCACCATTTGGCAGATAGTCATTTGCACAGTCTCATTCGCTATAAATGGGCTCTATCAGAAGAAACACCAACTATAAAAGCCTATGATCAAGATGGTTGGGCACGTTTGCCTGACGCACAAATGCCTATTGAAAGTTCACTTATTTTGTTAGAGGCGGTTCACCAAAAGATTGTTTATCTAATTCGCTCATTGCGTTTTGAAGAGATGAGAAAAGGCTTTATACATCCGGACACAAAAAAAGAGCGTACCCTCATAGAGAATACGCTCTTATATGCTTGGCATGGTTCCCATCACTATGCCCATCTCGAGGGATTAGCGAAGCGCAACCACTGGTAATTACATTGAATCTGCAAAGAATAATGCGTTCAAAAGAATGCGATTTGTTCCGTACCAGAAGGCTCTAAAATTCGTGTTGTCGGTTAATCCAATAACACGTCCAGCTCCCATAGATTGATTAACGAATGGTATTGAACCCTTAAGTTCGATTAAATTTTCTTCTGAGATGTATCCACTCAAAAGTGGGTTGTTGGTATACTGAATAGGATTTTGATACGAGTGCTGCTTAGGAGCGATAAAGGTATTTGTATTTCTAAATAACGCAATTTTATTTTCAGTGAATCCAAAGTTGATCGGGTGCGAACGATCAATCGCTGCTTCAAAGATCGCTCCACCCGTTACCTGAGCGCCCGAATATTCATCGCGCTGATCGAAGCGCAAATTCTTTGCGTCTTTAACTGCAGGTCGACGCGTTTCGAAATCAATAAACTCATTGCGTTTTAACCAGCTCAATGCGCTTCTGTACCCGATAAGAACACCTCCATCACGGACCCAATCTTTTAAATTAGAGACCGCCTTATCTCCAATAGTCAACTCATACGAGGTGCTCGGAAATATGATACGATTGTACCTCGACAAATCGGCACGCTCTAAGTCTCTAGTGTCTAGCTTCGTAACCTTAATACCAAATCTTTGATCAAACAGATGCCAAATTTCTCCGGCGTCATTTGAACGGATTCCATCCCCCACAATCATAGCCACAGAAATAGGCTTGACTGCCTCAAAATCATTACTCCCCAGGTCGATACCTTTTGTTTTGCCTGTTCCGACAGCCTGAACTTTCACTGGAATTTCTTGTACGAGAGCATTCAACTTCTTATAAAGTTCATCCGCTGTTAGATTTTGGCTTTGAAGCGGAACCATTAGAGTTCCGTAATCGTAGTTTTTGTTTTCCAACTCAAATGGAGCAAGACCCACTTTAACCCGAATTCCCTTTTGAGTAAGGGCATGAACAAGCTTTGGTGCGTAATAATCATGTGCTTCGAATAGATACGCATAGCTACTTTTTCCACTAACCGACCCTGATGGCAACTCCATCGAACTGTCTTCGCTCATTTGGCTAGTAGGAGCCTTACTTAATTTCTCAGCATTTACGCCAAAAGCGTGAGGAAAAGTCCATGCAGAGATATCGTAGAAGAGACTGTCTTCGAATACCGTACGCTCTTCGAAAATGGCGTGGATAAGACGAGGGTTCTTCTGGTTTAGAGGAACAAAATAGCTGTTCTTTGCTGCGTATTTTTTTCCGCCAACGGTAACATCTGAGTCGAGCACCATGTGTTCTATTCGGTGTCTTTTTAGAACCTCTGCAAGATGCCATGGGCTACTAAAATCCTTAGGGCTACCGAATAGGTATCCACCTGCTTTTTCTGCAGCAGCTTCTTGTTTTAAATTGCGGTAATAGCTGTATTGATAGTTTTGAAGCTTATCTTTCAGTCCATTTGCAGCCTTAAGTGTTGAGATTGCCGTTGCCATTTGATTGCGAACGGTAAACGGAAACGTTAAAAGACCGTTATCGCTTTCTTGCACATGTCCTCTTGAACTCGCCTGCTCAAATAGAATTCCAATGCTACCGTTCACGTCAGGAAAAGTAGATCCCTTCCCGTAGTAGTAGTCGTCATAGTTCTCTTCGCTATAATAGAGTGATCCGATCTCATTTAAGGCGGCCTCGTGGTAATTTCCAATAGCTTTTGTGAGCTCTTGATTGATTTTTGGAGTTAAAGGATGCACGCGTTTTGGTTCACCTGGTTGAAAGAAGAAAGACGAATTAGTGCCCATTTCATGGTGATCCGTTAAGATATTTGGCACCCAGTCGTGAAACGTTACCAGTCGCGCTCTACTTTCTGGTAATTGAACGGGCAACCAGTCGCGATTCAAATCAAAATGATAATGATTGGTGCGACCACCCGGCCACACTTCGTTGTATTCTCTATCATTAGGATCTGAATTGATGACATGTGCACGATTGGTATTCGCCCAGTACGCAAAGCGCTGCAAGCCATCAGGATTAAAGCTTGGATCAAAGAGCACTACCGTATTCTCTAAAAATCCAAGAGCTTCATCTGAAGCTGCTAGGTAGTAAGCGTATGCTAGCGAAGCGTTTGAACCACTTGGCTCGTTCCCATGAATAGAAAATCCTTGGTAAATGACTACGGGGTCATTCGCGGCTGGCTGCCTGTTTCCTGAGGCAATTTGCTGTTGATTCTTTTGTATTTCTCCTATTCTACTCAAATTTGAAGGGCTAGAAATGGTGAGCAAGAGTAATGGTCTACCCTCATAGGTGGTACCGCGATTACTAATGCTGATACGATCGCTCGCCTCTGCCAAGGCATACATATAGGTCACGAGCTTATCGTGCGTGATATGCCATTCACCCACCTCGTGTCCGATGACCTGTTCAGGTCGTGGTATTGAGGCGTCGTATAAGGCTCCTTTAGGAAGATAATACTCTAGTGTAACCTCGTCTGACGAAACTTGTCCAGATACAATTCCAACAAGACACAGCCCAATAAGGCTGAAAAAGATATTTTTCATGGGGATTCTTTTAGATTAAAGTTCCTCGAAATCGAGGTCTGTAAAGGAAGAAGAGCCCTGATTTTCATCAGTAACATTTACATCCTCTTCTTTTTTAAAGTCTTTTTGATGACGCTCAGAAATCACCTCTTCACCTTTTGAGTCGACCACAAACTGCATCATCTCATTGAGTATTTCGGCAAAGGCAGTGAAGTCTTCTTTGTATAAATAGATTTTGTGTTTCTTGTAGTGAAAACTTCCATCTTCTTTTGAAAACTTCTTGCTCTCGGTGAGTGTAAGGTAGTAGTCTCCAGCCTTTGTGGCACGAACATCAAAGAAATAAGTTCTTCGTCCTGCTCTTAAAACTTTTGAGAAAATCTCCTCTTGATCGCCATTATATCGTGATTCCATAGATAGACTTCATTAACGTCTTACCCAAAAATGGAAAAAAAAAGAATGTCGAACAACTTTTTTAGGCCACTAATTGTTCGTGGTATAGATGTTTGTAGAAGCCTTCTTTTTCAAGGAGTTCTGCGTGTGTTCCTTCTTGAACAACCTTACCATCTTCTATGACAATGATACGATCGGCGTGCTTTACTGTAGAAATGCGATGACTTACGATAAGTGTGGTTTTATCGTCAGTAAGTCTTTTTATGTTTTCAAGTATCACCTCTTCGGTTTCAGTGTCTACAGCCGAAAGGCAATCGTCGAAGAGGTAAATTTTTGCTTGCTTGATCAGCGCTCGAGCAATAGAGACTCGTTGTTTTTGACCTCCACTAAGTGAAACACCGCGCTCTCCTAATTGAGTTTCGTATCCGTCTGGAAACGAAAGAATATTATCGTGAACATCGGCCATCTTTGCCGCGGTTATAATCGCGTCATCATCAGCATTCTTTGAGCCAAATTTGATATTCGACTTAATTGTTTCTGAGAATAAAAAGGCGTCTTGCGGAACTGCTCCGATATCAGCCCTTAGTTGATCAAGTTTGTATGATTTGAGGTTTATTTGATCAAGTAAAATCATTCCTGTTGTGGGATCTAAAAGGCGTGCCGCCAAGTCCATAACGCTCGATTTTCCTGATCCTGTTTTACCCAATATTGCTAGGGTTTCTCCTGGTTTCACGGTAAAACTTACTCCTTTGAGTGCTTCTATATTGGTGTCTTGGTAGGTGAGATGTACATTAATGAAACTGAGTTCGCCTTTAACCTCATCAGTAGGGAAGTCACCTGAAATAAAATCGGGCTCTGTTTCTAGAAAATCATTGATGCGTTCTTGAGAGGCTTCGGCACGTTGAATGATAGAAGTAAGCCATCCGACTACCGTTACCGGCCATGTGAGCATATTTACATATAGGATGAACTCAGCAATGAGTCCGACAGATGAAATACTTCCGTTCAAAAACATCCGCCCTCCGATAAACATTACGATAATATTTGATGCGCCAATGAGCAATAACATCAACGGAAAGAACCAAGCATTTATTCGTGCCAAATGCATTGCTGTCTCTTTACCCTCTGAAGAGAGTTGAGAAATTTCTTGATCAATCTTCTCTTCAAGTCCGTAGGCTTTTACCACGGCTATACCCGAAAAACGCTCTTGGGTAAAGGTAGAGAGTGTTGATAGATAGGCTTGTACCGTAGTACTGCGTAAGTGAATCCGTTTGCTGATGTTATAAATGAGTACAGAGAGGATCGGAAAGGGAAGCACAGTATACAAGGCAAGAGTGGGTGCCTTGATGAACATTAGTGGAATAAGAATCACAAAGAGGGTAATTGTCTGAAGTCCGTACATAATGGCCGGACCAGCATACATACGTACTTGACTCACGTCTTCAGAGAGTCGATTCATAAGGTCTCCTACGCGATTGCGCTTGAAGAAATTTAGTGAGAGTGAGAGGTAGTGCTCAAAGAGCTCATTCTTTAGGTCGAATTCAATGTATCTTGAGACGTTGATAATGTATTGACGCATCAAAAAGGTTAGCAAGGCAGCAATAGCCGTTGTACCGATGATAATTCCAATATCGATAGCAAGTAGTTCTTGTGCGGGGGCCTTTTCAATCTCCCCTTTAAAAAACTGTTCGATGGTCTGTATTGACTTGTTGATGTATGAAGGCATCACCAACGAAAAGACGCGTGCACTCACCGTTATAAGTAAGCCGATAAGCAACTTTTTCCAGTATTTTAGAAAGTATTTGTTGAGGTGCCTCAGGGCTTTCATACCGTAGTTTGTGACAAATTTCAAAGATACTATATGATTTATAACTGTACATTTGAAACCGTTATTCAATTTTAACCAAAGTTCTTTTGCATGTTAACCCGCCGCCATATTCGCATCAAGGTTTTTCAAAGTCTCTATGCATTGACCAAGACCGACGAAGGTACAATTGAACAACAACAAAAAGCCTTAAAGCAAAGTATCGACCAGAGTACGGCGCTTTACCTTCTTCAGCTGAACTTTTTTTACGCCTTAAGACAATGGGCTATTCGTGAGGCAGAAGCCCGAAAAAAGGCCTATTTAGATTCTTCAAAAAGCACCTTTGTGGACCCTGAGCGTTTTATTGACAATCCTTATCTCATGGCAATCACCGAATCTGAAACATTGCGTGAGGCCTGGAAAAAGTATAAAATTAACCACTGGTATTTGAATGAAAAGTATGTGGTTAAGGTCTACAAAGAGTACGTTTCAAGTACTTCTTTTAAGGTCTATATGGAACAAGAAAAGCCCTCATTGAAGGAGCATCAAGCACAGTTGCTTACCTTGTTTCACGACTTTATAGCCCCAAATGATGATCTCTACAGTTTTATAGAAGATGAAATGTTGAGTTGGGCGGATGACTTCCCGGTGGTTAATACCTTTATCTTGAAGCAGCTTTCAATGCTCGATATCAAAAAGAACAATGCTTTTGACGGATGGGCTAGTCTTGTGGATGACGAGGACCGAAAATTTGCCGCTGTTTTGCTTTCTAAAATCGCCTTGAATTTTGATAGCTATGCCAAAGAGATTGAAGGAAAAACCCCGAACTGGGATCAAGAACGCATCACAGATGTAGATTTCATTTTATTGATTATGGGGATAGGGGAGTTGCTCGATTTCGAGTCTATTCCGCCGAAAGTTACCTTGAATGAGTACCTAGAAATCGCCAAAGAGTACTCTACTCCTAAAAGCAGTATGTTTATTAACGGTATTTTAGATCAATTGAGTAAAGAATTCACTGCAAACAAGCGTATGAAAAAAGCCGGTCGAGGATTACTCTGACAGGCAAAAAGAATTGATTATTTTTGAACGTCACAAATAAAAATTAGAACATGAATACTTCACGATTTTTTACCCAAGGTATTACCACATTAGCCCTGACATTTGTTGTGTCATGCGGAAATAATTCAAATACAACATCAAAAGAAACGGCTTCAATGAGTACTCAAGCTACAGCCTCTGAAGCAGGGACTTCGGACGCCCAAGGAAAGTTTGCGCGTATGTCTTTTGACAAGGTAGAACACGACTTCGGTACTATCACTGCCGGAACACCACAAGAAACGGTTTTTACGTTTAAGAATATTGGAGATGCTCCTTTGTTGATTACTAACGCGCGCTCTAGCTGTGGATGTACTGTTCCTGATTACCCTAGAAATACTCCAATTGCACCTGGCGAGACAGGAGAGCTTTTGGTTAAGTTTAACGGAACAGGTATCAATCAGGTAACCAAGACCATTACACTGACAACCAATACTAAAGCAGGAATAGAAAATCTAAGAATCACTGCCTTTATTCAACCAGAATCTGCAACGGCCTTTGATTCGCCCCTAAAAAAATAATCAACCCTTTTTTTGAATGGAAGCTATCAGCCAATTTTTTCCCTTAATTCTCATTTTCGTCGTGGCGTATTTCTTTATGATACGTCCTCAAATGAAGCGACAAAAAGATGAGAAGAAGTTTATAACCGCTCTTAAAAAGGGTGATCGTGTTATCACAAAAAGTGGTCTTCATGGTAAAATCATGGAGATCAATGATTCAGATCATACCGTAGTAATTGAAACCCTCGCAGGTAAATTAAAACTAGAGAATAGCTCAATATCGCATGAGTTGAGTCTTAAGCTCCAAAAGTCTTAATGCCCCTCATGGTGTAAATACTAATAAAAGGAGTGATTTTGTCACTCCTTTTTTGTGTCAACTTGAACGATGTATTGTTTAATACGTAAGCTGCTTTTTAAAATCGACCCTGAAAAGGCTCACCACTTTTCTTTTGGGGCCATTCGATTATTTGAGATTTTAGGCTTTACGCGCATAATCAGGGTGCTTTGGGTGCCCAGGCATCCCGCTCTGCGCAAAGAGGTGATGGGTATAGCGTTCGACAGTCCAGTGGGATTAGCAGCGGGTTTCGATAAGAATGCTCTTTTGTTCAATGCATTCTCAGACTTTGGATTCGGTTTTGTTGAAATTGGAACGGTAACGCCGAAAGCACAACCAGGAAATGCGAAAAAGCGTCTTTTTAGATTGAAAGAAGATCGTGCGCTCATTAATAGAATGGGCTTCAATAATGATGGTGTTGATCGCGTTGTAGCAAGACTTTCTAAAGTACACCGTACTGTAATTGGCGGAAATATTGGCAAGAATAAAGTCACGCCTAACAAGAATGCCATTGATGACTATACTAAGGCCATGAAAGCGTTGTATGGAAAGGTCGATTATTTTGTGGTTAATGTTAGTTCTCCAAATACCCCGGGGCTTCGCGAGTTGCAAGAAAAGGAGCCCCTCTTTCGTTTGCTTAAAACCTTGATCGAACTACGGGATAGTTTGGCCAAGAAGCAAGACGTGCAACTCTGCCCACTACTTTTAAAAATTGCACCCGATTTGAGTGACGCCCAGCTAGACGACATTCTTGACATTGTTGAATCTCTAAAACTGGATGGTGTGATCGCTACCAATACTACCCTTTCTCGTGAAAATTTGAACTCAGATGATGCGCTTGTCGTAGAGGCCGGAGGGTTAAGTGGAGCTCCATTAAAACAAAGAAGTACTGAGGTCATTCGCTACCTGAAGACCCGTCAAAAGTATCCTTTTGCCATTATAGGAGTAGGGGGGATTGACTCTGCAGAAGCTGCATTAGAAAAGCTCGATGCTGGTGCTGACCTTATTCAATTGTATACGGGTTTTGTCTACAAAGGTCCTCAACTGATTTGGGATGTCCACAAGGCACTGATTGAACGCGCCCATGGTCAGTCTAGTTGAATGTCCGCGTGATGCGATGCAAGGAATCAAGACGTTGATTCCAACGCACCAAAAAATTGCTTATTTGCAGCAATTGCTCTCGTGTAATTTTGATTACCTCGATTTTGGGAGCTACGTCTCTCCTAAAGCCGTGCCTCAGATGGCCGATACTAATGAGGTATTGAGCGGTTTAGATCTCTCTGTTTCAAAAACACGCTTACTAGCTATCGTAGCCAATTACCGAGGAGCAGAACACGCCTTGGATGCCCAGTATATTGATGTGCTTGGTTTTCCGTTTTCGCTCTCAGAGATCTTTCAAATGCGCAATACACATGCCTCACGTGAAGAGGCTTTTGCTGTGCTAGAGGGTATTCACAATGCCTGTCAAAGAAGATCTAAGGAACTCGTTGTTTATGTATCCATGGGCTTTGGTAATCCCTATGGAGAAGTTTGGAACCTTGAGGTATTAATGTATTGGGTCGAGCGTCTAGCGGCTATAGGGATAAGGACCCTGTCGCTCTCAGATACCACAGCTAGTGCAAATGCAGAACGCATTCACGAGGTTTTCTCAACGGTAAGTCATCTGGGTGATTCAGGTTTACTATTTGGTGCTCATTTGCATGCGCCCCCAGACCAATGGAAGACTCACGTTGAGGCGGCTTATCTTGCGGGCTGTAGAAGGTTTGATGGCGCTATTCAGGGTTTTGGCGGTTGTCCTATGGCCACAGATGGATTAGTGGGAAATATACCTACCGAGAAGTTGATCAGCTTTCTTACCGTTCAAAAAGAGGAATTCAATCTGAATCACGCCTCGTTTGAGGTGGCTTATAACCATGCCAAGCGGCTATTTAGTGCCTATCTATAGCACTCAGAAAGAATTAATTGAGTACATTTACATGCAATTAATCCTATAATTGCATGCAAGCACATCTCTCTAAAATAGTAGGCGAAGGACTTACTTACGACGACGTCTTACTGGTTCCCGCCTACTCAGAAGTGCTTCCGCGAGAGGTCGATATAACGACTCAATTTACACGTAAGCTCAGAATTAATGTTCCTATTATATCTGCTGCTATGGACACCGTTACTGAATCGAAGATGGCTATCGCCATGGCAAGAGAAGGGGGTATTGGAGTACTACACAAGAACATGACCATTGAAGAGCAAGCCATGAAAGTAAGGCGCGTGAAGCGCGCCGAATCAGGAATGATACTAGATCCGGTTACTCTTGGAATGGATGCTATTGTAATGGATGCGAAGGCGGGCATGAAAGAACACAGCATTGGAGGTATTCCGATTATTGATAATGCAGGAAAGCTTGTTGGGATTGTGACGAATCGAGACTTGCGTTTTGAAAAGAACAACGAGCGACCGATCACCGAGGTTATGACCTCTTCTAATCTAGTTACCGCTCCAAAGGGTATAACGCTAGCAGAGGCAGAGGTGATATTGCAAGAACACAAGATTGAAAAATTACCTGTAGTGGATGACCAATTTCAATTGGTTGGATTAATTACGTTTAGAGACATTACAAAGCTGACGCAAAAACCTAAGGCTAATAAAGATCAATACGGTCGTTTGTTGGCTGCTGCAGCAGTAGGAGTAACTCCTGATAGTTTTGATCGAGTGGAAGCCTTGGTGAATGCAGGAGTTGATGCCATGGTTATTGATACAGCCCATGGCCACAGTAAAGGAGTGGTGCACATCCTTAAAGAAATTAAAAAAGCGTTTCCATCACTAGAGGTTATTGTCGGAAACATCGCTACAGCTGATGCGGCTAAGTATTTAGTCGAAGCCGGTGCAGACGCTGTAAAAGTGGGTATTGGACCTGGCTCTATTTGTACCACTCGAGTGGTTGCAGGTGTTGGATTTCCACAATTTTCTGCAGTGTTAGAGGTTGCAGCGGCCTTAAAGGGTTCTGGTATTCCTGTGATTGCTGACGGCGGGGTTCGATTTACCGGAGATATCCCAAAAGCAATTGCCGCCGGAGCCGATAGTGTTATGCTCGGATCTTTGCTGGCCGGAACAAAAGAATCTCCTGGTGAGACGATTATCTACGAAGGGCGTAAGTTTAAGTCGTATAGAGGAATGGGTTCGGTTGAGGCTATGGAGAAGGGCAGTAAGGACCGCTATTTTCAAGATGTAGAAGACGATATCAAGAAATTGGTCCCGGAAGGAATCGTTGGACGTGTACCTTACAAAGGAGACCTCTATGAGAGCATGCACCAGTTTATTGGGGGGCTAAGAGCCGGAATGGGTTACTGTGGAGCTAAAGACATCCAAACTCTTAAAGACTCTGGAAAGTTTGTAAAGATTACTGCTAGCGGAATCAACGAGAGTCATCCTCACAACGTAACGATCACCAAAGAGGCACCAAACTACAGCCGTCGTTAGTGTAGTGTTATTTTTTGCTTTCTAGCATTGCCTCGTAATCTTTCCAGGTCATTGTCTCAAAGAGCGAATCTCCAAAATAAGTGGCAATTTGCAAAAATGGGGTTGCGGGGTAGTATCCGGCTAAAGGCGTTAACACTTCGAATTTTTCATTCATAAAGACTACGGTCGGATAACTCAGATTTCCTTGCAATAGCGCGTATGCGAGTTCATGATAGATACTTCTTCCTGATCCAACAAGGCTATAGGTTTCGCCTTTATAGGTAATGGGCTCTGCTTGTTCGCCGTTGAACTTCACCATGTGATAGTTCGCCAACATATAGGCGCGCACTTCTGGGTGATTGAAGGTTTCTTTATCCATCTTCTTACACCAGCCGCACCAATCGGTATACACATCGATAAAAAACTTCTTATTGCTCCCTGCTTCTGCTATGGCGGCTGCTTCTTTAAAGGTTAACCACTTAATGGTTTCTTCTTGAGCTCTGAGTGTAGAGAGTCCGATGCTTACAAAAAGAGCCAGAGAAAGGAGTTTTTTCATACCTAAAGATACGATTAAACGGTCTCAACTTTTGCCTCTACGACAAGGTCGACCTCGACTTGGCCTTTTAAGAGGTCTTCAAAGGTCTCTCTAGAACGAATGAGGTGTGCTTCGCCATTATACCACAACACTTCAGCAGGACGCAACCTAGAGTTGTAGTTGCTTGACATCGAGAAGCAGTACGCTCCGGCGTTGTGAAAGGCCAATAAGTCGCCTTCGGTAATCTCAGCGATTTGACGATTGCTTCCAAAGGTGTCGGTTTCACAGATGTAACCTACCACCGAGTAAAAACGAGGCTTCCCTTTCGGGTTACTAATGTTTTCTATGTGATGGTAAGAGCCGTAGAGCATAGGACGCATCAAGTGATTAAAACCTGAATCTACTCCTGCGAAGACCGTTGATGTGGTTTGTTTAACCACATTCACCTTGGCTACAAAGGTTCCGGCTTGACTTACTAAGAATTTACCAGGTTCAAAAGAGAGCGTCAATGACTTTCCTGTTTTTTTGCAGAAAGCATTAAATCGTTCACTTAGTTTGTCTCCGAGTTCTTCAATGGGTGTTTCAATATCGTCCTTTTTGTAAGGAACCTTAAAGCCACTTCCGAAATCAATGAATTCGAGATCTTTGAAATGCGTGGCCGCTTCAAATAGAATCTCTGATGCATGCAGAAACACATCGATGTCCAAAATATCACTTCCTGTATGCATGTGTACCCCATTGATACGCATTCTTGTCAAATCTACAATGCGTAAGATGTGAGGAACTTGATGAATGCTAATCCCGAATTTTGAATCAATATGTCCGACTGAAATATTGGTATTTCCACCCGCCATTACATGCGGATTAATGCGCACACAAACTGGGGTTTCAGGATAGCGCTGACCGAACAATTCTAAAACCGATAAGTTGTCGATATTGATTTGCACCCCAAGACTTCTAGCTTCTTCAAGTTCTTCTATACAAACCCCATTGGGCGTGTAGATGATATTTTCTGGTGACACTCCTGCGCGTAAGCCCAAACGAACTTCTTCAATAGACACCGTATCTAATCCTGCACCTAAATGGTGCATCAGGCGCAGAACACTTAAATTTGAATTGGCCTTCACTGCATAGTGAAGTTTTAGATGTTCAACCTTTATAAAGGCTTCCTTTAGCCTGTTGTATTGAGCACTAATTACATGTGCATCATAAACGTATACCGGCGCTCCGAATTCGCGAGCGATGGCTTCAAATGGTGGTTGTGAACTCATATCAATAAAAAAAGTGATGCAAATTACTATGCTTCAACCGAATATCTTGTATTGTTGTGAAGTTTTATCATGAATATCACATTTTGTTTCGTTTAAAACATTTCATCCTCTAATTAAAGCACAAAAGCAATAGGTGCATTCGTGCCTCTTTTCTATTTTTGTGCCCAGTAAAAAGACTGATATCATGAATTTGCACGAGTACCAAGGAAAAGAGATTTTAGCCAGCTTCGGAGTTGATATTCAAAGAGGAATAGTAGCTGAAACTCCAGAATCAGCTATAGAGGCGGCTAAAAAATTGACCGAAGAAACAGGTACATCGTGGCATGTAATTAAGGCTCAAGTCCACGCAGGAGGCCGCGGTAAAGGGGGAGGAGTGAAGCTCGCTAAATCACTTGAGGATGTGAAGTCATTAGCTGGTCAGATTATCGGAATGCAATTGGTGACTCCACAGACCTCCGCAGAAGGAAAGACAGTTCACCAGGTTCTTGTAGCGGAAGACGTTTACTATCCTGGTCCTAGCGAAACCTCTGAATATTACATGTCTGTGTTATTAAATCGCGCTACGGGTCGAAATATGATTATGTACTCTACTGAAGGAGGAATGGATATTGAAGAGGTAGCCGAAAAGACACCACATTTAATATTTACCGAAGAAATTGAACCTTCTGTAGGGCTCACTGGTTTTCAAGCGCGCAATATTGCCTTTAACCTTGGTTTAGACGGAATAGCCTTTAAAGAAATGACACGCTTCGTTACTGCTTTGTACAAGGCTTACGAGCAGAGTGATTCAAGTCTTTTCGAGATCAATCCTGTGTTAAAGACCTCTGATGATCGCGTGATTGCTGTAGACGCAAAAGTGACTCTAGACGACAACGCTTTGTACCGACGCAAGGTCTATGCTGAGATGCGCGATACCCGTGAAGAAAATCCTGTTGAGGTAGAGGCAAAGGCTATCGGTCTTAATTATGTGGATCTTGACGGGAATGTTGGATGTATGGTGAATGGTGCCGGATTAGCAATGGCAACTATGGATCTCATTAAAATGGCCGGAGGCGAGCCTGCAAACTTTTTAGATGTTGGAGGTACAGCCGATGCCAAACGCGTTGAAGAGGCATTCCGTATCATTTTGAAGGATCCTAATGTGAAAGCAATCTTGGTGAATATTTTTGGAGGAATCGTCCGATGCGATCGCGTAGCTAATGGTATCGTAGACGCCTACAAGAATATGGCCGATCATATTAATGTTCCGATCATTGTGCGCCTTCAAGGAACGAACGCTGAACTTGCGAAAGAAATCATTGACAATTCAGGGCTCGAAGTACACTCAGCGGTACAATTCCAAGAAGCCGCAGATAAAGTTAAGGCCGTATTGGTATAACTCATTACCGTTGAGCCTGTAGTTGTTTGAGGTGATCTCTTAGGCGGGCCGCTTCCATAAAGTCGAGCTCTTTGGCCGCCTTTTCCATTGCCTTGCGCGTATTTTTAATTTGTGTATCAATATCTCCCTTGCTGAGGTTTGCAATTTCTTTCTCACTTAGAGGTTTGAGTTCCTTTTCTAAGCTCTGAGTCTTACGGCTTCTCAGGGTATCGTCTAGGGGTTTATTCAATGCCGTAGGGGTAACGCCGTGTTTCTTGTTATACGCCTCTTGTTTTTCTCTTCGATAGGTCGTCTGAGCAATGGTTTCTTGCATGCTTTGTGTAATCGTATCTGCATACATAATAGCCTTTCCGTTGAGGTGTCGCGCGGCCCTTCCAACCGTTTGTGTTAAACTCCTGTTGCTTCTCAAAAATCCCTCCTTATCGGCATCGATAATAGCAACCAATGATACTTCAGGAAGATCTAACCCTTCTCTCAACAGATTTACACCAATGAGCACATCGAATAATCCGCGCCTTAGATCTTGCATGATTTCGACGCGTTCGAGAGTGTCTACGTCACTGTGGATGTAGCGACATCTGACTCCAATTCGCGTCAAGTATTTGGTGAGTTCTTCTGCCATTCTCTTGGTCAGTGTAGTCACTAAAACCCGCTCGTCTTTTTCAGCTCTTTGCTGAATTTCTTCGGTTAGATCATCGATCTGGTTTTTACTGGGACGAATTTCTATTATGGGATCTAAGAGCCCTGTTGGTCGGATTAATTGCTCGATTAAAACCCCTTGGGACAATTGCATTTCGTAATCTGCTGGAGTGGCACTTACGTAGATCACTTGATTCTGAAGGGCCTCGAATTCTTCGAATTTTAGGGGTCGATTATCTAAAGCAGCAGGGAGCCTGAAGCCGTAGTTGACCAAATTCTCTTTACGTGAACGGTCTCCACCATACATCGCATGTACTTGTGGAATAGTCACGTGACTTTCATCAATGACCATGAGGTAGTCCTCAGGAAAATAATCCAGAAGACAAAACGGACGCGTTCCTGGCGCCCTGCCATCGAGGTAGCGCGAATAGTTTTCAATTCCTGAACAATACCCCAGTTCTCTCATCATCTCGAGGTCGAAAGTAGTCCGTTCTTCAAGTCTCTTCGCTTCTAGGGGCTTTACGATTTCATTGAAATAGGCTACCTGTTTGACAAGATCCTCTTGTATGTGATGAATCGCATTTTGTAAAACCTCTGGTGAGGTGACAAACATATTTGCCGGAAAGATGGTCAGTTGTTCATAAAGTTCAATTACCTTTTGATTTGCCGGATCAATAGCTTCAATCTCTTCGATCTCATCACCGAAGAAATGAATCCTGAAAGCGTAATCTGCGTATCCCGGAAACACGTCAACCACATCTCCTTTAATCCTAAAATTACCGTTAGAAAATTCTGCGGTGGTACGTGCGTACAGCGATTGCACGAGTAGCTTTAAGAGCTGTGTGCGTGCAATGACCTGTCCGCGCTGTATGCGGATGACATTCTTTTGAAATTCGATAGGGTTACCGATACCATAAAGACATGATACAGAAGCAACTACAATCACATCTCTTCTGCCACTGAGCAAGGAGGAGGTGGTGCTTAAACGAAGTTTTTCGATATCCTCATTGATACTGAGGTCTTTTTCAATGTAGGTACCACTTGCGGGAATGTAGGCTTCGGGTTGATAATAATCGTAGTAAGAGACGAAGTACTCTACGGCATTTTTTGGAAAAAATTGTTTGAACTCAGCGTACAATTGAGCGGCCAACGTCTTATTATGCGCCAGTACAAGCGTAGGGCGTTGTACGGTTTCAATGACATTTGCGACGGTAAAAGTCTTTCCAGAACCCGTCACTCCTAATAAAGTTTGATGCGGATCACCTTCGGTAATTCCCTTAGAAAGAGCCGTAATAGCTTCGGGCTGATCCCCGGTAGGTTTGAATGTAGATTGAATCTCAAACTTCATTCTGTAAAAATAGCAATCCTCTGCGGCAATCATTTTTATAAAACAAAGTATCTTATGCCTATGAGCGAAGCTCCTCAAATGGTATTCAAAAAGCCCAGTTATCCAATTTCGGATACGCTGCAACGCTATTTAGATCGTTATAAACGCAGTATAGAAGTGCCTGTACATTACGATGATTTGATGCGCTTCACAGGATCTGTGGCTGTTTTGAATCAGCATGAAGAGGATACCCTGTGGGTACGGGTGTATTATTCTGAAGAAGAACGAAAGGAGATCGACCTGTCGCTCAAGATGATTTATTCTATTCTACATTCTGACGGAAGTGATGCTATTATCGAAGACCTTTCGGTAGACGCCATTGATTATTGCACTTTCGGAAATTCGAAGCCCTTTCGAATCAAGATTCGGAATGTAATGAATGATAACTACACTTATTTCTACGTCAAAAGGAGTGATGCTTCTCGCATATACGGGCTAGAATTAGAGCACCTACTTTCGCCCTACAATTTGAACTTTCTGGTTTCTAACGATACGCTTATTGAAGAGCACATAGCCGGAATTCCTGGAGATGTTTTCATTCAAGAATACCTACCTCATTGCAGTGAGCGTCAACGCGCACAACTCGCCAAAGAGTTTGTAAAATTCAATGAGCGCTCTATGATTCGTCTTCTAGGGGATATGCGCGCATATAACTATGTGGTTATTCCGGTCCACGATTTTGATAGCGTTATTCATAAGATTAGGGCCATCGATTTCGATCAGCAGAACTACGAGGGTGATTTAAAGGTTTATCGCCCTCAGTTTTTTCCTGAAAATCAAGGAATGATCGATCTGATTAAACAGCATCTTAAAAAAGAGTCGGTCTTTCAATACAAGCGCGAAGAGCGGTCTTCATTAGCGAAGCGTGCCTTGGGCGCCGAAGCTCAACTTCGCCGCCTTATAGAATCGGCAAAAGCAGATGTATTGTCGACCTCAGAACACATTAAAACCCTCGGAAAACAGATTAGTCACTATACCGGTGATCCGCGTTTTGAGTCGGCACCTTCGATGGGTGTGATCCTAGAACTGGCCTTACTTTTTGTCATCAGAAACTATAGAGATCTTACAGCACTTTAACTCTTATTTTCCTTATTGAAATACAAGAGATAATAGTACATCTTACGCTCTTCGTCCCATCCTTTTTCAACAAACTTCTCTGCCGATTCTGGGTTAATGAAATCGAGTTTAATATGAATGATGGTGTCGAGGTGAATTTGATTTTTAAATTTTCTTCTTGCCTCGCTTACCGCATGATTGGCTATACCAAATGAAGAAACATCTTCTATGCTATATTTAGGACCACGTTCAGTCTTGTAGTGCTTGAACTCCGGAATAAGGGCAGGATTTTCGATTAAATCGTTGAGAAAATGGGTTTCTTCAAATATATCGCGAGAAGCAAAGTGATTCATCGCACGATTCATAAATAGTACTTCTTTTTGCTTGTCTTCTGCCTCAAGAATCACATCTTTTGCGAAGTTTTTGAAGAGTTTAAGATAGTTCTTAGTGAAATAGACTTCACCGGTAAGTGGAGTGATAGACAAGAAAGCCTTTTGCCAATATTTAGCATCATAACGATTGCGATCTACCGTGAGTACTTTATATCCCTTTTCAGCTAGAGTATTGAAGATGAGACATCCTTTGTCGAGCTTTTGGGTAGAGATTCCTCTGCGCAAATGTATATTGAGATTCTCGTTCTCCCAGCTGAATTCAAAGAAGTCTTGTTTGACTTCACTCTTAAAAATCCCAATCGCATCGATTTTTTCATTGTCTAGTCTTACCTTACTAAAATGGGCTACATAAAGTTCTCCGATATTGATGTGTGCATGCCTAGATTGTTCGTAAAGGTGAGCTGCAATATCTTTACTCTGCTCGTGCAGCTCTTTTGGATTTTCAAAAATGCGCTGTACAGCCTGATATACAGGATGGTACTCTAGGTTTACCTCATGAGAGAAGCAGTAATAAATTCACTTCCTTCTGATTAAAGGGTGAGAAAAAGTATTGCTTTAGCAGTACACCGATTTCGTCATCCAATTGAAGGTGATCTTTAGAAAGATGAAGGGGTTCATTAAGGCTTTTATTGCCAACGCTATGCAAAGAAATCGCATCGATCTGTGCGTTGTAAACGTTAAAAATAGAGGGTGTTAGGTTTAATAATCTTCGCTGTAGTCGTCCATAGATCCGAAGTCGTCGCTATAGTCATCTCCGAATTCATTTTCGAATTCATCGTCATTCCATTCTTCACTTGAATAGAGGTCATCGTCTGTATCCATTGAAGAAGATCGCTCTGAATTAAAGCTTTTATCAGGAGCCTGATCTGGAAGGGTGCCGAAACTAAATAGCAGCTCTGTGGTTTCAGTGGGCTCACGATCTTCGATTTTTGCCAACTCCACAAAAAAGCTCCACATGTTTAAGAGGTCATATACGTAAATGAGCCTAGGGCTCTCTTGATTTAATAAGGTTCCTAAAGGAGTATCTCGCATGATTACGGTATCATCTTCAAAGCCCATGTCTACAATCGGATATTCAACTCCTTGAACCCATTCTTCATTTGTGGCGAAAAAGGTGCCCATTTCACTAAGATCAAATCCGAAAGATTGTGCAATGGCAATATGAAAATCCTCTAAGCTAATGCGATCGGATACCGCCAAATCACGAAAAATATCCTCTTCTGCATCTAAGATGACTCGAATTTTATATAACATAAGTTTTAGGAATTAGAGGGCGCTAATCTACTACTAGTTTTCATCACTAAATAGGCTTGAACCCCAAATAATAGCGAAGCGATTACTAAATGCAAAGGTTGAGATGAAAACGGAAACTCGAAATAAGTCATTGCGATACCTGTGCCGAACTCAATTAGGATTAGACCTAAAACCAATTGGTAATAGCTGAAATATAAAGGGGATGTTCTTTTCAAGCGATAAAAAAGCAGCCCATTCACTACAAGTACGATTATAGAGAATGAGCGATGCACATAGAAAAGAACTGGAGCATTTTGAACCCAAGTGGCTATAGGGTTTTCATTGTCTATAAAATGGTCGACACTTTGTCGCACCTGGGCGCCGAAAAGAACCTGAATGAGTGTCAAAGAAAGGGCAACAACCAACAATGGTTTATGGCCCTTTAATTCATTGGGCTGACGCTGTTCTGGATCGATCTGTGATTTAAGGTAAAAGAGCAAGGCCACAAGTACCAGTGCCATGAGCATGTGAAGGGTGATCTTTAGGGGGTTAAGTACAGAATACACTACTGTAGCACCTAACCAGGCCTGAAAGAGGATACCGAATAAAACTAATCCCGCGATCACAATGTGTTTTTTATTCTTTTTAGGCTCAAATAGGGTGCTGATGAATAGTGCCAGGGTGAATAAACCGGCTATGGCGCCTAATAAGCGGTTGATGTATTCAATCCAGGTATGCCAAGGGTTGAATAGGGCATAGTCGTGCTTGGTGTAAACTTCCCAGTTTGATGGATTATATAGCTCTGTAGAGGTAAAATCCCGTTGGGCAACTTCAAGTTTTTCTTCTTTAATGATGACTTGGCCTTTTTGATAAGGTTGATCTGGCTTCCATTCAAGGGCATCAGCCTCTGTAGGAGGTATATAATATCCGAAACACTTTGGCCAATCTGGGCAACCCATTCCACTGCCGGTCATACGCACCACAGCTCCGGCAATAATGACCAGATAGATTACTGTCAAGGTGGCGTGAAGTAAAAAGCGGGTTCTATACATCTTGCTTTGGCTTTAGTCCCATGCTCTTGGCTTTCTCGAACATAAAGGCTTTGGCTTCTTCATAATCGTTTGAAATCTCACCCTCAAGAATAGCCTCTTTAATGGCTTCTTTGAGGATGCCAATCTCTATTCCGGGCTGGAGATCGAAGACTTCCATAATTTCTGCTCCATCCACTGGAGGTTGAAAATTACGGATGCGATCACGATCCTCTACCTCCTGAATTTTTGCCCGCACCCTTTGAAAATTCTCCTTATAGCGCTTTTGTTTTCTCGGATTCTTGGTGGTAATGTCTGCCTCGCAAAGCATCATGAGACTTTCTATGTGATCTCCTGCGTCAAAAACAAGTCTTCTTACTGCAGAATCGGTTACAAACTGTTCAGAGATGATAATGGGTCTAGAGCTCATGAGCACCATCTTTTGAACAAATTTCATCGAATCGTTTAGCGGCATTTTCAAACGTTTGAATAGTTTGTAGACCATTTTTGAGCCGACGAATTCGTGACCGTGAAAACTAAATCCATTCTTCTCGTCAAAACGCTTGGTGGGCGCCTTGCCTATATCGTGTAAAAGGGCCGCCCATCTCAACCAGAGGTTGTCGCTAACTGATGCCAGGTTGTCGACCACTTCTAAGGTATGCCAGAAATTGTCTTTATGGGTCATCCCTTCAATTTCATCGATGCCTTTTAAGGCACTCAGTTCAGGTAGTATAAGGGGTAGAAGTTTTGAATTCTCTAGTAAGCCGAAACCTATAGAAGGTTTTTCTGTTGCCAGTATTTTGTGAAGCTCTGTAACGACACGCTCTTTGGATACAATAGTAATGCGCTCTTTTTGAGCCTCAATCGCCTTTAGGGTAATCGGATCGATTTCAAAGTTCAATTGCGCTGCAAAACGAATGGCTCTTAGCATTCTTAAAGGATCGTCGCTGAAGGTAATCTCAGGCTCTAATGGGGTAACGATTCGTTTTTCATTAAGATGTTCAATACCATTAAATGGATCTAAGAACTCGCCAAAACGGCCAGTATTCAAACAGATGGCCATAGCGTTAATGGTAAAATCTCTTCGATTTTGATCGTCCTCAAGTGTACCGTCTGTGACGATCGGCTTTCTAGAATCTGACTGGTAGCTTTCTTTTCGTGCACCAACAAACTCTAGCTCAAGATCATTGTGCTTCAGCATCGCTGTACCGAAGGTTTTAAAAATCGACACTTTTGGATTTCCTTCTAGAGACTGACTAAGGGCTTCCGCTAAATCAATGGCATTGCCGAGGGTGACAATATCTATATCAAATTTGAAAGGACGCCCGAGCAGGTGATCTCGAACATAGCCACCAATTACATAGCATTCAAGATTTAATGCATCAGCAATCTGACCAATTTTTGCAAATATGGGTTGCTCTAGTGCTTTAGGAAGCTTTTCGATACGATGTGAAGGCATTATTCGTCCTAAGAGTCCGGTAAAGGTAGTGTTTTATGCGGTTTTAGACTGAAACACCATAGGTTCTCAACGCGTCGTTCAACGAAGTTTTTTTATCAGTGCTCTCTTTGCGTTCTCCGATGATCAGTGCGCATGAAACTCCATACGATCCGGCGTTAAACTCTTTAGTATAGGTGCCAGGAATAACCACTTTTCGAGCAGGTACCTCACCTTGATAGTAGACGGGCTCATCTTGAGTGACATCGATGATTTTTGTAGATGCTGTGAGCACCACATTTGCACCTAGTACTGCTTCTTTACCTACACGAACGCCCTCAACGACAATACTTCTGGACCCTAAAAATGCATTGTCTTCTATAATCACTGGGGTAGCCTGAAGCGGTTCTAGAACGCCTCCGATGCCAACACCACCTGAAAGGTGTACATTCTTTCCGATCTGAGCACAGCTCCCAACCGTTGCCCAAGTATCAACCATAGTACCTTCGTCTACATAGGCACCTATATTCACATAACTGGGCATCAATATCGTGCCATTCGAAACGTAAGCCCCGTGCCTTACCACGGCATTCGGTACTACTCGAACCCCTTTTTCAGCATAATTTCTCTTCAGAGGAATTTTATCGTGATATTCAAAAATGCCGGCCTCTAGGGTCTCCATTTTTTGGATCGGAAAATAGAGGACTACTGCTTTTTTCACCCATTCATTTGCAATCCACTCTCCGCTATCGTTAGGAGCGGCACAGCGCAATGAGCCACCATCTAAAAGGTCAATGACCTCACGAATGGAATCTTGATAGTCTTTTTCATTTAAGAGTTCACGATTTTCCCAGGCATCTTCTATTCTTTTTCTTAGCGCTTGCATTGACTTCTATTTTTTGCAAAGATACATTGACCCTGAGTTTGTGACAGTTCAAATTGACCTATTTTTGTGGCAAAATAATGCCTCTTGGAACGAGTTGTTGGACTTGATGTTGGAACAAAGCGCACAGGAATTTCTTCGGGATACAATTCCCTGGGAATCGCCTCAGGCTATTCTGCCGTTGAAACTAAGCAACTTCTTTCAACCTTGACGCAACTCCATAACGAAGAGCCCATTGAGGTTCTTGTAGTGGGTAAACCACTTCAAATGAATGGTAAACCCTCTGAATCGATGGAGTTTATTGAAAAGAAAGTTCAAGAGATAGTCAATGCCCTGAATCTTTCGATTGTATGGCAGGATGAGCGTTTTACTTCAAAAATGGCATCTAAGGCTTTAGTGGATATGAACGCTCGTAAATCGGTCCGTCAAAACCGTTCAGTAATTGATGAGGTGAGTGCCACCTTAATTCTTCAATCTTATTTTGATAGCCGCTTATGATACTTCCTATTGTTGCTTACGGAGATCCAGTGTTAAAACGAAAAGCACTTTCTATTTCAGAGGATTACGAGGGCTTAGAACAATTGATTGAATCGATGTGGGAAACCATGTATCATGCTCATGGGGTAGGCTTAGCTGCCCCACAAATTGGCAAGTCTATCAGACTTTTTGTGATTGACGGAAGCCCATTTGCTGACGATGAAGACGCTACTCCTAGTGACCAACTTGTGCTGAAGAGTTTTAAAAAGGTGTTTATCAATGCCGAGATGATCGCTGAGGAAGGAGATGATTTTTCTTTTACAGAAGGATGCTTAAGTATTCCTGATATTCGCGAAGATGTTACACGGCCATCAGTAATTCGTCTACGTTATTTAAATGAGAACTTTAAAGAAAGGGTTGAAGAATTTTCGGGATTGGCAGCGCGCATCATTCAGCACGAATACGATCATATTGAAGGGGTCTTATTCACAGACAAACTTTCACCCTTAAAGAAGCGACTAATCAAAGGGCGACTTGATAAAATTAGTAGAGGGATGGTAGATTCAGACTACCGCATGAAATTTTATACCAAAAGCAAAAAACGATGAGTAAAGAACTCGAAACGATTATTTCTATAGCAGGATACCCTGGCTTATTTAAACTTTTAGCGCAAACAAAAGGTGGGTTCGTCGCAGAATCTCTTCAGGATCAAAAACGTGTAACGGTACCCTTACGTGCCAAGGTAAGCATGTTGAGCGAGATTGCTGTATATACCCTAGAGAAAGAGATGCCTTTGCTAGAAGTGTTCAAATTGATTTACGACAAAGAGGGCGGAAAGCAAGCCTCGACCTCACCAAAGGCAGCAAAAATTGATTTAGAAGCGTACTTTTTCGAGGTACTTCCGAATTACGATAAAGACCGCGTTTATGCAAGCGATATCAAAAAAGTACTGAGCTGGTACAACTTACTTCTAAGCAAAAAGCTTCTTTCGTTCATAAAAGAAACTACTAAGAAAGAAGAGGCCGCTAAAGGAGAAGAGGCCTAAAACTCAAAAAATAAGGCATTGGCAACGGCCTGTTTTGCCCCATACCAAAAACCTCTAAACACAGGGTTGTCTACGAAGTAAACCACCTGGCCTCTTCCGAAACGTTCTGCTCCTAGCACTAGAGAATTTTCTAAAGGTTCTTCAGTTCGCGCACCAGCGAAGCCTGATACAGGTTTTCCGTTTTCTTCGATAGAAAATATGGTTCCTCGATTTAATTTCTCAAAGTAGTTTTCACTTAGCTTCAGGGAGAAATAAGAAGAAGCGTATCCAAAAGCGATGGGGTGTGTGCGATCCACTTTTGTTCTAAAAATGGCACCTGTAATTCTGTCTGATATGGCGCTGCGCTCTTGAAGAGAATAGGAAATAGGAGCACTGTCACTCGTTGAAGATTGCTTTGCTTTAAGCGAGAGCCCATCCCAATTACTGACAGTATACAGGGCGTCGGATTGAGCGATTAAACGTCCTCCTTCTCTGACCCAAGTTTTTATGCGATTGAGTTCGGCATCACTCCATTGCGAATAGCTGCCACTTGGCATGATGATGATATCGTATCCTTTGAGATCTACTCTTCTCATGGCATCGTGATCGATTGTGGCTATGTTTTGACTGAGATCATGCTCTAAAAAATACCACCACTCACCAAAGTTGTACGATGAAATGCCATCACCTTTTAATAAGGCGATCTTTGGAGCTTTAGTAAGTTGAACCGCAGAAGAACCAAAATCTTTACCCGCCGTAACAAAACCGCTACTTACCTCCTTAAAAGTTCTTGAATACTCATCGGTACACAAAGTCATGAGCTCTTTAAGATTTGGGTTTTCTTTTACGAGCATGATTGAAGTTCCTGGATTAAACTTCATACCATCAATCTCAAAGGCTTCATAAGAGGTGCGCACACGGGCCCCATTCGACAGCAAGAAACTCAAAGCCTTTTGGTCTTCAAAACTGCTGTAATTCATCGCATAGGCATAGGCCTTTTCGTTAAAGGCAAGGGGTACAGGCTTTGTTGCTGTATACGACGACCCTTTGAGGTCTTTGTCAACTTCTACGGCCTCTAAGTCATAAGCGTATGGAAGTGACCATGAAGTAATATCATAGGTTACCGAGTCGTTCAATTGTGCTTCGCGTTCAAATAGCACACGAACCAATGATCCTTTAAACTGCCGGGTAGAAACTAGAAGGTGATCTGAACCGATTTGAAGTCTTTTTTGACGCTGACTTCGGTAATCGTATCCTGTTACTAGGGCTGGTTGTGCCTTCTCATAAGTAATCTTGTGTCGATCTAAAAGTTTGGTGAGCTGATGGATATTATCTTCTTTACCAGATAAAACATAGGTCTGGTGGGATTTTGTGCTAGAATCAAAATAAAGCTTTGCGTTTTCAATGAGACGTTGTGTGTTGAGATGTGCCATTTCAACGGTAGATAATCCAGTAGTCACGTGGTGGGCAATCCGATCTTTTAGTGTGACTGCATCTCCATCACCATTGTAAATAGACAACCCTGCTCGGCCGCCACCTCCTTGCTCGTACGTCATTCCGATTGCTCCATTGAAGGTAGGGTAAGAATCTCCATAACTAGGGTAGAGCAAATCAAAACGTTCTTTGGTGAAGAAAAGCCAAGCGTTTTCATCGAAGTACTTTGCGTGATTTCTACCGAGTTCAGTTTGAAAATCCTTCTGAAATTCTGTTACTGCCTCGTGGATGGGCTCTGCAGCGGGAGCAAAATAGTACGGGCTGTCGACCCCTTGTTCGTGAAAATCTACATGGATATGTGGGAACCATTTATTGTATAGTGCTAATCGCGCTTTACTTTCTGTTTGGGTGGTCCAAACCCAATCTCGATTCAAGTCAAAAACGTAGTGATTGGTTCTTCCTGAATGCCAGGGTTCAAAATGTTCACTGCTATTGGGGTCGGATTGTTTTTCTTCGTTTTTTGCCTGGTAGTACCAATTGACATAACGCTCACGTCCATCAGGGTTGATACAAGGGTCAATCACCACAAGGGTATTGCTTAACCATTCTGATTTGGAGGTAAGTAATTCATAAGCCGTTTGCATTGAGGCTTCAGTGCTCACACTTTCGTTTCCATGAACATTGTAACTCAGCCATACAATTCCTATGTCTGAAGCTTCTCCTTCAGTGAGAGACCGAAGGTGATCCGCTTGAATTGATTCTAGTTTTGCTATAGTTTCTGGTGTCCCTATGAAGGCCACTTGGAGACTTCTTCTTTCATTGGTGCTACCATAGGTTTGGAGTACCACTTGATCGGGTCTTTGGTCGACTAAATGCTGAAAATAACTCACCACTTCATGATGTCGCGTAAAGGCATCACCTAATGAATACCCCAAAAATTCTTTTGGAGATTGCAGTTGTGCCCAACTCAAGGAAGTGGCCATTAAAAATAGAAGTAAAGAAGATCTCATAGCTTGTTTCTTAAGGGTGCAAAAGCTACGAAATTTACTGCGTATCTTAGCCTTTACTAAAAGAAGCTATGGATTTTTATCACCTTTCTTTTTCTGAAACGGGCTTTCATTCTCCACTTATGCGGGCCTATGTTAAGGGTGATTTGCCAGAGGAATTCTACACTAATCAACCAAGCTTAGCCTCATTTGGTTCACAGCGGCTATTAAAATCCCAATCTTACCCAGTTACACATCGCAAAGCACTTAAAGAGGCACTTGTCGCACAGTACAGTTCTCATGGCCTAGTGGATAAAAGAGTTGATGCAAATATTCAACTTTTCGATCGCGAGAACACCTTTACAGTTTGCACCGGCCACCAATTGAACATCTTTACAGGCCCCTTGTTCTTTGTTTACAAAGTATTGCATACCATAAAGCTGAGTCAGTTGCTCTCAAAGCAGTTTCCAGATATGCATTGCGTTCCGGTGTACTGGATGGCCAGTGAAGATCACGACTATGAAGAGATCAATCACATTCACTTGGGACAGGTTAAACTCAATTGGAATACGAAACAAAAAGGAGCCGTTGGTACTTTTAGTACAGAAGGCCTGCAAGATGTGATTTCAAAGATTGAAGATCTCCTTCCTGATACTCCAGACGCAAAAACCATAATTGATCTGTTCCGGGAATCTTATCAGAGCTCTCAGAAGCTCGCTTCTGCGATGTTTAAATTGGTTCACGAGCTGTTCAAACAGTACGGGCTTGTGGTGATCGATCCAAATCAGAAAGTATTGAAGGAACTGTTTAAGCCGGTTATGCGACGGGAGCTTGAAGAGTCCTTTGCCAAACCCTTAGTGGATAAAACCTCAGAGAATCTTGCTGCTTTAGAATTTGGCTCTCAAGTCAATGCAAGAGAAATCAATTTGTTCTATCTAGAAGAGGGCTCTAGAGAAAGGATTGTGCGACTTAAAAATGGATTTGGACTCTCGGAATCTAAAACTGAGTTTACACGAGAGGAGCTCTTGGACCTCTTGGAGAAAGCTCCGGAACGTTTTTCACCTAACGTAGTGTTGAGACCGCTGTACCAAGAAATCATTTTACCGAACTTGGCCTATATAGGTGGAGGTGGAGAGCTTGCCTACTCTATGCAGCTCAAGGCAGTATTTGAAAGTGCTTCAACCCCTTTTCCGCTTTTTGTGCTTCGAAATTCTGTATTCTGGATGAGTACTAAGGAGTACCGTAAGATGGGTGCTCTTCAGGCAGAATTCAAAGACTTTATTCGTTCAAAGGATGCCTTTGTAAATAGCGTGATTCGTAGAATTTCAGACCTATCCATAGACTTTAGCCCCCAGCGTGAACAGTTAATTAAGCAGTTTTTAGCCTTAAAGGAGATGGCTGAAAAAACCGATAAAAGCTTTATGGGCGCGGTTTCTGCACAAGAACATAAGCAAATTAAAGGTTTAGATCACCTTGAGAAGCGCTTACTTAAGGCACAAAAGCGCAAGCTTCAGGACGAAGTGAAGCGCCTTGTTCAACTTTATGATAGACTCTACCCGATGGGTATACCTCATGAACGCTTTGAGAACTTAAGCGTGATTTACGCTAAGTTGGGGCCTTCTTTTTTTGATGCTTTGTTGGAGGCCTTTGGCAATGAAGCTTCTCATGGAAATCTTCATTTGATTGTGTCTGAAAATCTTTGAGCTAGGGGACCAGCCATCTAGCATCGCTTAGCATTCCGTCATCTGTATTTTTCGCTTCAATGCGTATACCGCCTTCTGGAGTGAGATGAAGGAGATCAAACGTATGCGGATGAAACCTTACTAGTGCGAAGTGTATTACCTCGTCAGTTCTGTCTGGATTTTCGTTAAGCAACGCGCTTCCTGGGGCGAGCAAAGTGTTGTAATTGACTTTTGCCTGATTTGGAATCTGATCACTAGCGTTTTCATAAAGGGCACTTTGGGTGTCAATTTCAATGGTTCCTTTAATGCGCAACTGCATCTGTGCGGTGTGATCGTATAAGAGGGCCACGGCATTTTTATTCCGTTCAAACTGAGTCACCTTAGGGCTCCTTTTATCGGTGTAAAAGACAAGTTCTCTCTTTTTGAGGATTTTGCGTAGCACAACCGTGCGTGCATCCGGAAACGATTCGCCACCCTTTACCTGTACCGAACTCAGCGTGATCCAATTCAGTTGATCTATTTTCTGTAACGCACGATTGAGTAAAAGATCAATTTGGGCGGTGTAGTGCTCGAGAGAAGAGGTTTGCTTTTGAATCATCGATTAAAAATACGGTTTTGAATCCGCGCTCTAGAAAGCAAATAGCTATTTTTGGGCATGCATCAGAAAGTCCTCATTCTCGATTTTGGTTCGCAATACACACAACTCATCGCTAGACGTGTTCGCGAGCTCAATATTTACTCAGAAATCATTCCTTACGATAAAGCACCATCTGACTATTCAGAGTACGTGGCTGTAGTGCTTTCTGGTTCACCTCATTCGGTGCGCTCTGAGAACGCTCCGCGCCCAGACTTATCTCAAATCAAGGGTAAGCTGCCTCTGCTCGGAATTTGTTATGGCGCTCAATATTTGGCGGCCGCCTATGGCGGAAAGGTTGAGGCTTCTAACACCAGAGAATACGGTCGTGCTAGACTTAAACATATTGTAGAGGATCAATTTTTTGAGGGAATTCAGATAGATTCTCAAGTGTGGATGTCTCATTCAGATACCATTACTGAGCTACCTGATAATGCCAGGCTGTTAGCCAGCACCCATGATGTTCAAAATGTGGCCTACACGGTTGAAGGCGAGGCTACCTATGCCATTCAATTTCACCCTGAGGTGTATCATACCACTGAGGGTACTCAGCTATTGAAAAATTTCTTGGTGGGTATAGCGGGTTTAAAGCAAGACTGGACCCCTGCTGCTTTTATTGAAGAGACCGTTGCAGCATTGAAAGATCAACTCAAAGACGAGCGTGTCATTCTCGGTTTGTCAGGAGGGGTAGATTCTTCGGTTGCCGCTATGCTTTTGCACAAAGCCATCGGCAGTAATCTACACTGCATTTTTGTCAATAATGGACTTCTGCGTAAGAACGAATACCAATCGGTTCTCGACCAGTATCAGGGCTTTGGCTTAAATGTAAAAGGAGTCGACGCTTCGGATCGATTTCTAGATGCCTTGGCAGATGTAGAAGATCCTGAAACAAAGCGCAAGATTATAGGCAAGGTTTTCGTTGATGTTTTTGACGACGAGTCAAAACAAGTTGAAAATGCGAAATGGCTAGCTCAAGGAACCATTTATCCCGATGTCATAGAGTCGGTTTCGGCAAGTGGTGGGCCCTCAGTGACGATCAAGAGTCATCACAATGTAGGAGGACTCCCAGATTATATGAAGCTCAAAGTAGTAGAGCCGCTAAAGAGTTTGTTTAAAGATGAAGTGAGAAGGGTAGGGGCCGCTATGGACATGCCTAAAGAAATGCTCGGGAGACATCCTTTTCCAGGACCAGGCTTGGCTATTCGAATTCTCGGTGCGGTAAGCGCCGAGCGCGTAAGTCTTCTGCAGGAGGTTGATGCGGTATTTATATATGCACTGAAAAGAGAAAATCTTTACGATCGCGTATGGCAAGCTGGCGCTATGTTATTGCCCGTAAAAAGTGTTGGAGTAATGGGAGATGAGCGCACTTATGAAGGTGTAGTGGCTTTAAGAGCCGTAGAAAGTACCGACGGTATGACAGCAGATTGGGTAGACCTACCCTATTCTTTTCTTCAAGAGGTTTCTAATACCATTATCAACCGTGTTAAAGGAGTCAATCGCGTGGTGTATGATATCAGTTCAAAGCCACCGGCAACGATAGAATGGGAATAAAACGAGTCTTATGGAGCGTTTTGGCCTTGCTGTTTTTTGCAGCTTTGCCTGATGCTAGTCATGCACAACGAAAACGCAGAAAGTCTGAGCGCAATCAACCTGTTGTGCAAGAAACTTATGTGGCACCCGTTCAAGAAGAAGTAGAGACCGTACCTCTGGCTCAAGTCATCGACAGCATTAAGGATCTTTCGGATGCTGCAAAGGTACCTGTGCGTTTGAAGGCTTTGTTTTTGCTTCCTTTTAGAGAAGACCGAATCCCTTTCAGAGACAGTCTTGTGATTGATAGTTTGTATAGCCCAACGATTCCTATTGATACGTTGCGTTTTATTGATACGTTAGGATTAGTCCGTCAGATTGAACTAAGAAGAGATATGCAGACGGCGCTAGAGATGTATTACGGCATTCAGTACGCCATAGATTCTGCAGCCACACATCAAATATATGTTGAGCCTCGATTTGTAGATACGCAGCTCAGTCCAGGGCTTGTAACCGATTTCGCCCAGACTGATACGGTCGGGTCTGATCTTGTTATGGGTCCAATTAGTCCTAGAGTGGCCCGTCAGTATTTACTGTATCGCAAGGATAAATCTACCCCTGTTTTTGTTCCATTTATGCAGGCGCAACCTGATATCGAGGGTACGGTCTATTACGGAAGTACCGTGGCGACTCAAATGCGGCAGAAGATGTTGTCGTATGCGCTGAGTCAGTATAGGGGAGAGCGCGTTTTTCTTGTTGCAGACAGCGATCAAGAAGAGGCTAGAACTTCTGTAAAAGACGTGTTTGAAGAGGCTTTTGACGTTCCGTTAATTAATGACTTGGCCATCGAACAACTCCCAGAGTTTAGAGATTCGATTGTCGATTCTTTGATTCCGAATTGGGCCTTTCTAGAGACCAATCAGTCAGGATTGGCCGCTTCGGTGGTGTCGATCTTAAACGGTATAAATGCGGAGCCCGTCAAAAGCATGCGTCTATTCACAACAACACCCAGTGTAGTTTATTTTAACGATCAGGTGAATCCGGTGCATCTTTCGAATCTCATTTTTGCCTATCCAGAGGTGTACGGTCGACCTACTGACACCTTCGTTCAAGGCTTCAAAAAGAAGTTCGGATTTAATCCGTCTATCACCACGACCCGGGCCTTTGACCTAACACTAGATGCTATATTCCGGGTGATGGTGAAGCGCAGAAAGGCAGATGCAGATTCTGTTTTTGTGCAATCAAAACAGCGCTACGCGGGTTCTGATATCGATTATGAAACCGTAGACGGGCTATCTTTTCAAAATGTCGCTTATCGCCTCAAGTGGGTTCGGAATCTTAATTTTATAGATCTCGACTCTACCATCGCCCCCGAGTTATTTAAACCTTGGCCAGAAATTCCTGATACCTGGCTTGCTGATCGCTTATTGGCGATAGAGAAAATGAGGTTCCCTGAGCGCTTCGACGAAGACGGAGAGCGCATCGAGGAAGAAGAATCCCAAGAAGACTATTGAGGCAGTCGACTTCCTTCACAAATACCTATAGCCTCTGCTATAGAGACAAATGGATCTTTGTTGGTAGGAATAAATTCTTGAGCCACATAGCCGGTAAACCCAGTCTTTGCTATGGCCCGCATGATTGCTGGATAATACAGCTCTTGATCGGCACCTATCTCATTTCTTCCGGGAACTCCAGCAGTGTGGTAGTGTCCGAAATACTCGTGATATTCGGTGATTTGATGAATGATGTCTCCCTCCTGTATTTGCATGTGATAGATGTCATACAAGAGCTTGAAGTGCGGTGTTCCTAGTCTTCTGCAAAGGCTAATGCCCCATAAACTTGAATCGCACATGTAGTCAGGATGGTCTTGTGCGTTAAAGAGTTCCATTTGAATGACTACCCCGTATTTTTCGGCCAAGGGTAAGATGCGTTCTAAACCTATTGCACAGTTTTCTAACCCTACCAAATCGTCCATGCCGCGTCTGTTTCCGCTAAAGCAGATCAAATTGGTGAATCCGGCGTCCGCTACTCTAGGAATGGCCTCGGTGTAGCGCTTTACCAGTTCATCGTGGTATTGCGGATCGTTGAAACCTTCGGTAAGACTAATTGCAGCCCCCTCACACATGCTACAGTGCATGTCGTATTTCTTGAGTGTTTGATAATCCTGAGGTCCGACAAGATCGATCGAATGAATGCCTATGTCTTTTAGTCTTGGTAGGAGTTCGTCGAGTTTGTATTGACTTAAACACCAACGCGCAACGGAATGATTTATGGGAATACTGCGCTCTAGGCCCGTGGTAGAGTCAAGCGCGAAAGGTGTTGCTAATGGAGTAGCCATAAGGGCCGCTGGAACATTTTGCAGAAAATCTCTTCTTTTCATGAGAACAGTTAACAATAGTTTCATCAAAAGATAATGAAATTGAGCCTAGGTCTCTGCCCAAAGTTTGTACCTTTACATCCCGTAGAAAATAAGTTCCCCATGTCCACAAAGTATATTTTCGTTACGGGAGGAGTAACATCTTCATTAGGTAAAGGTATTATTGCAGCCTCACTGGCAAAGTTGCTTCAAGCTAGGGGATATAGAACTACCATTCAGAAATTAGATCCGTACATTAACGTTGACCCAGGTACGCTAAATCCATA
This sequence comes from Flavobacteriaceae bacterium, assembly GCA_038134285.1. Lineage (GTDB taxonomy): Bacteria > Bacteroidota > Bacteroidia > Flavobacteriales > Flavobacteriaceae > UBA3478. The sequence goes on along the minus strand of JAYPUW010000006.1, from coordinate 47,629 downwards.
CGAACACGGGGAGTGTTACGTGACTGATGATGGGGCCGAAACCGATCTTGACCTTGGGCACTACGAGCGTTTTCTGAACATTCCTACCTCGCAAGCCAATAACGTCACCACTGGGCGGATTTATCAAAGTGTTATAGAAAAAGAGCGCAGAGGAGATTTTTTAGGAAAAACCGTTCAGGTGGTTCCGCATATCACCAATGAGATTAAAGAGCGCATTCAGATATTGGGCAATTCAGGAGCCTACGACGTAGTCATCACTGAAATCGGTGGAACGGTGGGTGACATCGAATCCTTACCCTACATCGAGGCGGTTCGTCAGTTATTGTATGAGCTAGGTGACTCAAATGGATTAGTAGTGCACCTTACCTTGATCCCTTATTTAGCTGCTGCCGGAGAGTTGAAGACAAAGCCTACGCAGCACTCGGTGAAAACTTTAATGGAGAGCGGAATAAAGGCGGATGTTTTGGTATGTCGCACTGAACACGAACTCGATGACGACCTTCGTTCAAAAATTGCGCGTTTTTGCAATGTACCTGCCAAGGCGGTAATACAGTCAATTGATGCTAACACTATATACGAGGTTCCTCTTCTAATGCAAAAGGAAGGACTCGATACCGTGGTGTTAGAAAAACTAGGTCTTGACACTTCTCAAAAGCCAGATCTAGAGCGATGGTCAGCCTTTGTTGAGAGTATCAGTGCACCAAGCGCAGAAATTACCATTGGCCTTATCGGTAAGTATGTAGAGCTTCAAGATTCATACAAGTCAATTCTTGAAGCTTTAATACATGCCGGTGCAAGTAACAAAGTGAAAGTGAACGTTGTATCAGTTCATTCAGAGCATCTTGAAGAACAGGATATCGCCTCATTGCTTGACGGTTTCGACGGCATTCTCGTGGCACCAGGATTTGGTAGTCGTGGTATTGAAGGAAAGATTTCGGCTGTCCACTATGCACGAACTCACGGCTTGCCTTATTTCGGAATTTGTTTAGGGATGCAAATGGCGGTGATTGAGTTTGCTCGAAACGTCTTGAATCTCAAAAATGCAAATACCATTGAGGTCGATGAACACACACCTGATCCAGTCATTCATTTGATGGAGGATCAAAAATCGGTTGAACAAAAGGGAGGAACCATGCGTTTAGGCTCATGGAAATGTGAGGTTAAATCAGAAACTACGTTAAGCAATGCCTACTTAGGTAAAGCTTTAATAAGCGAAAGACATAGACATCGTTTTGAGCTGAACAATGCTTATAAGAATGCGTTAGAGAAAGCTGGAATGATTGCCTCTGGTATCAATCCAGATACTGGATTAGTAGAAGCCGTTGAAATCCAAAATCACCCGTGGTTTTTAGGAGTTCAATTTCATCCAGAATACAAAAGCACGGTAGAAAATCCCCATCCGCTATTCGTCAGCTTTGTGGGTGCGGCCAAGAAATATCATCTAGCGAGGTAGAACGCAGTGCTTTCGGCATTTGAAACCTTATATTTGCCTTCTTAGCGACCAAGTAACACTATCCCATGGAAGATCGAAGTCTCGATAAAAACGCCATCATAGGTTTTGCCCTAATCTTTGCTATCATGCTCGGTTGGTTATACCTTAACCAACCCAGTCCAGAAGAATTAGAGGCTCAGCGCCTAGAAGCAGCGCAACAAGAAACACAAGAATCTCTGAGAGATACAGAGAATCAATATACAACATCACCTGAGGCTACCGCTCCAGTAGAGAATACCCTTCATAGTAGTGCTTACGCTCTTCAGGCAGGACCATTCGGGTTTACCCAAGCGGCCGATACCTTAATCCAGATTCAGACCGATCCGTTCACGGCAACTTTCTCTTCTCGCGGAGCACAGCTCGTTAGTTTGTCACTAAACGATCACCAGGATTATGAAGGAGAGGCTGTTCAATTAGTCAAAGCCGATTATTCAGATTTTGGTCTAAGTTTTAGAACGCGAGACAACCGACTTATTCAATCCTCAGAATTGCTCTTTACATCTGAAAAGCAAATCTTAGGAGAGAATACGGTGCTTGTATTTAGAGCCTACACAGACGAACAGAGCTTTCTAGAGTATAGCTATACATTTCACGCCTCTAACTATCTTATCGATTTAGACATACGTACTCAAAACCTCAATGCGTATCTCGATCCTTCAGAAGAGGTTGCGCTTAAATGGGAGTATTGGGCACCGAGAAACGATCAGAGTGTAGAGTATGAAAATCGCTACACGCGACTCACCTATAGTTACGATCAGGGGACTATTAAAAAGCTTTCAGCTACCTCAGAAAGTGATGAGGAGACGGTAGAGAATGTAGATTGGATATCTAACAGACATCACTTTTTTAGTGCCATACTCGGATCAGAGAAGCCATTCGAGCAGGTAACTCTTCGTTCTGAGAATTTGGTGAATGAAGAATCAAAATCGATAGCCTTCACGAAAAAATACTCTACCGAGACACTCCTAGATCGTATCGGAGGAGAGTTGAGTAGCTCTCTTTACCTCTACATGGGACCTACAGATCCAAAAGCGATGGCTCCTCACAAGGATCTCGGAATCATTGAATCTATTCCGTTTGGATGGGGAATTTTTGGAACGCTGAACCGCCATTTCTTCAACCCGTTCTTCGATGCATTGGCCTCAGTCTTTCCATTCGGTATTGCAATTATCGTGATGACCTTGGTTGTTCGCCTCGTTCTTTCTCCGGTTACGTATAAGAGTTATGTCTCACAAGCCAAGATGAAAGTCATTCAGCCAGAAGTTCAAGAGATCAACAAGAAGTATCAAGACAATGCGATGAAGAAGCAGCAAGAAACCATGAAGCTTTACAATTTGGCAGGTGTGAATCCCATGAGCGGTTGCGTTCCTGCCCTGTTGCAACTTCCGGTGTTCTATGCATTATTTAGCTTTTTTCCTACCGCTTTCAGCCTAAGACAGAAGTCATTTTTGTGGGTAGATGATCTGTCTTCGTATGATACAGTGGTAGATCTTCCATTTGCGATTCCGTTCTACGGAGATCACATTAGTTTATTCCCGATTTTGGCCTCGGTAGCCATTTTCTTCTACATGCAAATGACTACGGGTCAAACTATGCAGATGCAACAACAACCAGGTATGCCAAACATGAAATTTATCATGTACTTGTCTCCGGTAATGATGTTGTTCTTCTTCAACAATTACGCCTCTGGACTTAGTTTGTATTACTTTATCTCAAACCTCTTGACCATTGCGATCATGTTAGTTATTAAGAACTACATTATCGACGAAACAAAAATTCACCTTCAGGTTCAGCAAAACCGAGAGAAGCCCAAGAAAGAGAGTAAGTTTCAGCGCAAAATGAGAGAGATGATGGAGCAAGCCGAGAATCAAAAGAAGCTCGGTAAATAGTCTCGAATTGGCAATCGGCTTACCTTTGTGGATGAAATGGCGCAGGTAAAACCAATTTCAGAGACTAAAGTTGTCGTCGGTCTATCCGGAGGGGTTGATTCAAGTGTAGCTGCCTATCTATTGAAAGAGAAGGGGTATCACGTGATCGGTCTTTTTATGAAAAATTGGCACGATGACTCGGTAACCATCTCAGATGAATGTCCCTGGCTTGAAGACTCTAATGACGCCTTGATTGTGGCAGAGCGTCTTCACATCCCGTTTCAAACGATTGATTTAAGCGAAGTCTACAAAGAGCGAATTGTAGATTATATGTTTCGAGAATATCAGTCAGGTAGGACACCTAATCCCGATGTACTCTGTAACCGTGAGATTAAATTTGATGTTTTTCTCAAAAAAGCCCTTGCATTAGGGGCCGATTTTGTCGCTACCGGACATTACTGTAGAAAAGACAAAATAGAAAAAGATGGAAGCACGATCTATAGACTTCTTGCTGGTGCGGATGGCTCTAAGGATCAATCTTATTTTTTGTGTCAATTGAATCAGGATCAGCTTGCTAAAAGCCTTTTTCCTATTGGTGAACTTCAAAAGTCTGAGGTTCGCGAAATAGCGCGTTCAGCACAGCTTATTACAGCTGAAAAAAGGGACTCTCAAGGTCTTTGTTTTATCGGTAAGGTGCGACTCCCTGAATTTTTACTACAACGTTTAGAACCTAAAAAGGGTAAGATTATTGAAATACCAAGAACTCTTGAGCCTGACAAAACGCCAGAAACTTTAGCATTAAGAAGTAAGGCCTTTGAATTTTCTCCTGAGATGGGAGTGGAGATTGGAACGCATACAGGAGCTCATTTTTTCACATTAGGCCAACGTAAAGGATTAGCCGTAGGGGGCACTAAAGAACCTCTTTTTGTGGTCGGATTAGATACCGAGTCTAACACTGTTTACGTCGGACAGGGGAGTGATCATTGGGCGCTATGGAGGGATACCTTGTACATTGCTTCAGAGGATGTGCACTTTCTTAGAGAAGACTTGAGGGATCTTACACGCGTTAAAGCAAGGATAAGATACCGCCAACCTCTACAGGATGCTGTGCTGATACCTGATCTCGAAACCAGGGGATTGTACATTCAATTTGAGCATCCTCAGTCGGCCATAACACCTGGACAATTCGCTGTTTGGTACAACGAAGACGAGATGATTGGCTCTGGTGTTATTTCGTAACATCGCGGAGTTAAAAGCCTTAATTTCGCTTCTTAGAACTGCCTTATGAATTTCGTTATAAAGGAACGTCCTGCTACGCTTATAGTCTTTCTTTTACTCTGGTTTTTAGCTGGAGTAGTACAGGGTGCGTTAATGCCTTTATCTGGTGAGGAAGCCTATTATTGGCTTTTTTCACAACATCTTCAATGGGGGTATTTAGACCATCCACCAGCGGTTGCTTTTTTCGCCTTTTTGGGATCTCTGCTCGATTCCTCAGAGTTTGGTGCACGTTTGTTCTCTAGCCTGCTCAGTACGGCCACTATAGCCTTATTGTACGATTTGGTGGGCAGAAAGCATCTACGTCTCTTCATCTTTATGGTGCTTGGCTTACTTGCCGTACATGCGGGCAGCTTTTTGGTAAAGACAGATGTTCCACTGTTATTTTTTGAGGTGCTCTTCTTTTGGTTTTACAAGCGCTATGCGACACGAGATAAGTGGGTAGACATCATAGGGATCTCGTTGGCTATTGTTGGGATGCTACTCAGTAAATACCACGGAGTTCTCATCGTGTTTTTTACTCTATTATCGAATCTAAAATTACTTCAGAAGCGATCTTTTTGGGCGATAGTGATGCTCAGCATTGTATTTATGCTTCCGCATATCTATTGGCTTTATCAAAACGACTGGTCGAGTATTGTTTTTCATCTGAACGACCGTTCCGACATCAGTTTTAACCCCGCTAATGTGGTCTCTTATGTCTTCTCTCAACCGATAGTTCTGGGGCCTTTGGTGAGCATACCCTTATTCATTGGTCTTACAAAACCTATTGAAAAAACCACCATAAACGCCGCCTTGAAATGTGTTTTCTTTGGAGTTTTAACCTTTTTCTTCTTTCAGTCGTTCAAGGTTTTTATTCATAAACACTGGACTAGTGTAGTTCTAGTTCCACTTACGGTTTTAGCTTTTGATCCGATTTCTCGATCAGAATACCTGAGCTTATGGGTGCGTCGTCTGGGAAGATTTTCTGTCTTCTTCTTTATTCTTTTTAGACTTTATTTAAGTGTTGATTTTTTGCCTGCAACCATCAGTCGATCTCTAGAACCTTTGCATAATTGGGATGAATGGGCATCTGAACTATCTTCTCTTTCTGACGGAAGGCCCATCGTATTTATCAATAGCTATGAAAATGCTTCGAGATATCAATTTTATAGTAAACAAAAGGCTCATACGCTAAGTACTGTCTATTTCAACAACACTCAATTTGATTATTGGAGCAGCGAAGATGAATTTAGAAATCAACAGGTGCTTTTAGTACATCACAAAAGAAACCAGAAAGGTTTTGAAACCTATACAGCTTCTAATAATGCGCGTATTTACTACCAATTTATCGATCGCTTTAATTCCTTTGATAAGGTGGAAGTCAAAATCACCTCATTAGGTGATGACGAGTATGCCCTTCAGATTAGTAATCCTTATTCTTTCACTTTAGGTCTAGATTCAACCAATAGGGCAGATCTTCGCTATTATTTATTAGAAGGGGAGACCATTTTGAAGGAAGGAGAGGTGATCCAAAATCTTTCAATTCATGCGAATGAGACACTATTAGACACGGTAAGCATCCCAATTTTAAGTGATAAGAAGCGTTATCATTTGCGCTTTGGTCTTAAAGCTGACGATTTACCGCCTACAATCAACAGCAACAGACTAACTATAAGTACACCCTAATGCCTGAGAATACAAGAAAACAACAGCTTGAAGCTTTCTCTAGACTCCTCGATATCATGAATGACCTTCGTGAAAAGTGTCCATGGGATAAGAAGCAGACCTTTGAGTCTTTGCGTACGCTTACCCTTGAAGAGACTCATGAATTGGCAGACGCTATAGCAGATAATGATTTAGAAGAGGTAAAAAAAGAGCTGGGAGATTTGCTCTTGCACATCGTGTTTTATTCCAAATTGGGAGCAGAGATGAAATCTTTCGATATTGCTGATGTGGCCAATGGGATTTGTGAGAAGCTCATTTCTAGACATCCTCATATTTACGGAAATGTTCAGGTAGAGAATGAAGAAGAGGTTAAACAAAATTGGGAAAAGCTCAAGCTAAAAGAAGGTAAAAGATCAGTACTTCAAGGGGTACCTAAAGGTTTGTCTTCGGTGATTAAGGCTCAGCGTATTCAAGAAAAGGCTGCGGGAGTCGGATTTGAATGGGAGCAAACCGAGCAAGTTATTGATAAGGTGAAAGAGGAGTGGAACGAATTTGAAGAGGAGGTTAAAAAAGGTTTTGCTTCGAAAGTGGAAGAGGAATTTGGCGATCTACTATTCTCAATGATTAATCTTTCACGTTTTTTAAAGATTAATCCTGAAAATGCCTTAGAGGCCACCAATAAAAAGTTTATAAAGAGATTCCAATACATCGAAGAGCAGGCGCATAAAGCGAATACCTCATTGTTAGAAATGAGTCTCGAAGAGATGGATCAACTCTGGAATGCCGCTAAGCATCTATGATAGCCATTTTAAAAAAGCACTGGGCAGAGGTTCCGTATAACCTGAAACTTGCGACCCCGGTAGTTCTTGGAATGCTCGGGCACACTTTGGTAGCGTTTGCTGATAATATCATGGTGGGTCAATTGGGGCCTGCCGAGCTCGCTGCGGTCTCACTCGGAAATAGTTTTTTATTTATTGCCATGTCGGTTGGCTTAGGTCTGTCTACTGCCATTACGCCACTTATTGCCGAGGCAGATGGGTTTAAAAAGACCTTTGAAATTAAAAAGGTGTTTAAACATGGAGTTCTGATTTGCGGTATTGTTGGGGTACTGCTTACGGGGGTGGTGTTGTTTTCTGTACCCTTACTTCACAAAATGAAACAACCTGAAGAGGTACTTGTATTTGCGGTTCCGTTCTTGAGTATTGTTGGTGTCTCGTTGATTCCACTCATGTTGTTTCAGGCTATTAAACAATTGTGTGATGGGCTTTCACGAACACGTTTACCCATGTACGCTTCTATCATCGGGAATTTGCTCAATGTATTGCTGAATTACCTCTTGATTTTCGGAAATCATGGGTTTCCGAAAATGGGGGTTTCAGGGGCTGCCCTAGGAACTCTTATTTCGAGGGTATTTATGCTATTCTTACTCATCGTTTTCTTAAAGCGATCGGCCTATTTCTCACCTTTCATGACCGATTTAAGATGGCGGCTAGTGAGTTGGGGATTCTCAAGACGCATTCTTGCCCTTGGGTTGCCTTCGTCTTTTCAGGTGTTCTTTGAGGTTACTCTCTTTACCTCTGCCATCTGGCTGAGTGGTATTTTGGGAACCCTATACCAAGCGGCAAATCAAATAGCCTTGAATTTAGCCTCTATGACGTATATGGTGGGAATAGGATTAAACGTTGCTGCTATGATTCGTGTTGGCAATCAAAAGGGTAGAAAAGACTATAAACGTTTAAACGAGGTAGCTCAATCTATTTTCTTTTTAACTGTAATGATTGAGTTATTATTTGCAATGGTTTTTTTAACAGCACGCCATGTGCTTCCAGAACTTTATCTAGATGCAAACGATCCCTTAAATCGAACAGACAATTTAATGGTGATGGCCTTGGCAAGTGAATTACTACTTTGGGCGGCAATTTTTCAATTGTTTGATGGTTTACAGGTCGTTATTATTGGTGCTTTAAGAGGAATGCAAGACGTGAACTTTACGGCTTATATCACGTTTATTGCCTACTGGTTAGTAGGGTTTCCGGTATGCTATTATTTGGGATTACATACTTCGCTTGCCTCTCAGGGCATATGGATAGGGCTGACCTTAGGACTTACAGTCTCTGCCTTATTGTTGTACCTTCGATTTCAGTATTTGTCTAAAACACATCGCATTCATTATGTCACTTCCTAAGTTTTTATTGGCTGATCATTCACAATTTCCAGACACTATTTATGTGTTGCACACAGAGTATCCAAGGTTTCTGTTGAATGTTACCAACGATGAGGTGACTTGGTTTGAGTCTTTTGATCAAGAGGATTTAGATGAGCTAGAAGAGGCGAGTATTGTACTCATTGATGAAGCCCTCTCTTTTTACGATAGTGAAATGGAACAGTTTGATGCTTGATGATAGAAACGATTCAGCAGATTGATCGTTCTTTACTCTTGTGGGTTCAGGGTTTTGGGACCCCAAGCTCGGATGCATTTTGGCTATTCATCACCAAGAAAGAGAACGGATGGCCCCTTTATCTCTTGATTCTTATTTTTTCTCAGCGCTACTTAGGCTGGAGAAAATTCGGCTTATTGGTGGTAAGTACAGTGTTGCTGATTACTATTTCAGACCAAGTGACAAATCTTTTTAAAGAGGGGTTTATGCGCCTTAGACCCTGCCATGATCCTGAAATTTCATCACTGCTTCGTCCTCTTAATTACTGTGGAGGCAAATTCAGTTTCTATTCAGGACACGCCTCTAATGGCTTTGCTTCAGTAACCTTCTTTGCCTTAATACTTAAACGTTTTCACAAAGCATTTCTATTGTTATTTATTTGGGCAATCTTATTCGCATTTAGCCGCGTGTATTTAGGGGTTCATTATCCATCGGATATTGTAGTTGGGGCTTTTTTTGGAACCTTATGGGGAACCTTGTTCGCAATGGCATACCGCAAGTGGGTCTTATCTGAATGAAACATATAACAATTCCATATCACCTTTGGGTTATGCTTGGTTTCGTTTATCTCGTGTCGCTTTTTATGCCCTTAATGGAAAACGACTCAGCCCAATTTGCAGTAATGGCAATGCGTATGGCTCAAGAGAGTGATTTTATCCACCTGTTCAAGGACGGAATAGACTATCTCGATAAGCCACATATGCATTATTGGCTTGCAGCCCTAAGCTTTAAGCTATTCGGCTATGCCGCCTGGGCCTATCGCTTGCCCTCTTTTCTTGCCCTTGTTTTGGGTGCGTATGCACTCCACAGGCTTGGAACCCAACTGAAATCCAAAGAACTCGGATTATGGAGCGCGTTTGTGTTTCTCTCATTTCAAACGATGGTGTTGGCTTCATTCGATTTAAGGACCGATAGTTTGCTCTCTTCTTTCGTTGCGATTGCCTTATGGAAGCTGATAAGCTATATAAGAGACCTAAAATGGAGTGACGCGTTCATTGGAGCTATAGCTGCTGGATTGGCATTCTCTACCAAAGGGATGATTGCTTTGGTGGTTTTGGGGTTCACTGTAGTGAGTTATGCTATAGTTCAGGGCCGCATCCGCTCGCTGTTTACGATAAATGTTTTGGGTGCACTTACGGTATTTGTACTCACCATTATTCCTGTACTGTACGCCTATCACCAACAGTTCGACCTGCATCCCGAGAAGATCGTTCGCGGTATATCGGGGCGAAGTGGCGTGCGCTTTATACTGTGGGATCAGAGCTTCGAGCGTCTTAGTGGAACGGGGCACGGAAAGAGCTCGAGTGGTTATTTTTTCTTTTTTCACACCCTTCTTTGGGTGCTATTGCCGTTCACATTCTATACCTTAAAAGGATGGGTGAATGCTATTAGACCATCTTTTGGATCTCGACAGCCGCTCTTCTTTGTTGGGGTAGCCTTGATCCCCTTGTTTTTAATCATGAGTGCTTCACAGTTTAAGTTGCCCCATTACCTCAACATTCTCATGCCGCTATTTGCCTTGTTGACGGCTAAAGAACTTGAGGTATTGAGTCAAACTAGGAGTGCTGGGTGGAATAAAATAGCCGATTCAGGTACCGCTATACTATACGGCGCAGCGGTGTTGCTCTTGTGGGTTGTCTTTACGCCAACACCTAAAACAGTGGGTATCGCATTGATATGGGGTGTGCTGTTACTTTACTATCACTTTAAGAAAAGGCACAGTCTTCATATTAGTTTGATAGGTATTGCCCTTTTGTTTAACGCAATGGCCTTTTTTCATTTTTATCCTCAACTACTGAATTACCAACCGGGTCAGGTGTTAAGTGAACGAATTCCGAGTGAAGCAAAAGTGTTTAATTACTCTGAAGACTATCTGTGGTCTCTTGAATTCGGAAGAAAACAATTGAGCATTCCAAAGCACGCCTATGACATCCAATCGCTTTCATCTGGCGATTATGTTTATGTAGATACGAAACATTATACGACGTTTAAGTCATTGTATCCTCAGGCCATTGAATGGGCGAGTGCTTCACATTTTCGGGTCACGCGATTGAATATTCATTTTCTCAAAAAAAACAGTCGAGAAGAACAACTCTCTCTTAAGCGTATTATGGTGGTTCCTTAGGCCTAAGAGGCTCTTTGAAATGGCGGTTGAAGGTGATAACGGAGTCCGAGGAGTGAAACAAGGGCGTTTGTACTGAAGAACAAAAGACTCAGTGCTACAGCCGTTTCGGTATCTATGAAAAGCCATTCTGCCCCATAAAAAAAGGTCAATTCTCTGAGACCAATTCCGCCGAGGCTGATGGGCAGTACTGATACTACAGAGGATAGGGTAAAGAGTAACAAATACCCCCAAATCTTATGTGATTCTCCTAATCCGATTAGAAGTAGGTAAGTGGCTAAAATTTGTAGCCCTTGCAATGTAAATGAAAACAAGGTTGTGGTTTTAAATGCCTTTAGAGTGGCTTTAAACCATAGCCGATTGAATGCATAGAATCCGGCTATAATTAATGGAGAAAGAAGTCCTGTGTATACTAGAGCCTCAGGTAAGTACTCTATTGGATAATGGCTCAAATAAGCGCTGACTAAAATAAGGGTGTAAGTACCTAAGGCCATCATTCCGCTAAGACGGTCAACGACTAAAGCACCTATGATCTTTTTGGTTTTGACGTTAAACTGCTTTGAGAGAATATAGGCTTTATAGGCGTCGCCTCCTATTCCGCCAGGTAAGAACAGATTGTAAAACATTCCTTGGAGATATAATTTCCAATGGGTAAGACGGGCCATTTTGATCCCAATGGTATTGAGGTAATGAAGCAGTCTCAAGTGCGCAATGGCTTTTGAAGCAAGTACCAATAAAAAGGCGCATATAAAATGTAGAGTTGAAACCTGTTTAAGGGTATTCCACAACTCTCTTGTTCCTAGCTTCGAAAAGACAAAGTAGAGCAGCAAAAGGCTTACGGTAACCTTGAGTATGGTTTTTAAGGCCTTAGAATCCTTAGGCATCTTGCTTAGAATTCCAAACCCCCTTGAGGCGATACGGACGCTTGTTCTGAGATTCGTAATAAGTACGGATTAGCATCTCCATAACGATACCAATAGTGAAGAGCTGTACCCCGGCAAGAATAAACATTAGCCCGAAGATTAGGAGTGGGCGTTGGCCAATATCTTGCCCAAAATAGAATTTCTCTACAATCAACCAGGCATTAATGCCTAGACCAATAAGGATGAGAAAGAATCCGAAGATTCCAAAGAGGTGTATGGGACGCTGAAGGTACTTTCGAATGAAAAGCAAAAGCATCATGTCGGCTACTACCTTGAAAACCCGTTCGAGACCGTATTTAGAGACACCTGCATGGCGCGCATGATGGCTAACGGGCACCTGTTTGATTTGTGCACCCTCGAGATAGGCCAATAGGGTGATAAACCTGTGCATTTCTCCATAAAGATTGAGATTCTTAGCGATATCTCTGCTAAATACCTTTAAGGCGCATCCGTTGTCCTTAATCGAAAGGTTAGTCACTTTGCGGACTAAGAAATTGGCTACCTTAGAAGGAATGGTCTTTAACCAACTGTCTTTTCTTTTTTGACGTACTCCGGTTACCAAATCGTAATGTTCTTCAATGGCTACCTTAAGCATATTAGGGATATCACGGGGATCATTTTGCAAATCTCCGTCCATAGTGATAATGTATTCGCCGTTGGCGTAATCGATTCCTGCGGCCAGCGCCAAGCTTTGACCGTAATTCTTCTTTAATTCGATAAGATGAACAAGCGGGTCTTCCATCATTTTTATGCGCTGTACCGTTTCGTCTGTAGAGAAGTCATTTACAAAAACGATTTCATAGGCATATCCTTTGAGGCTCTCCTGAATTTTCTCAGTGAGGAGCACTACATTATCTTCTTCGTTATAGACCGGGATAACGATAGAGAGGAGTGATTGAGTAACGACGTTTTGATTAGTACTCATTATTAGCTTCATGCTTTAACAATTGTGGTAGAGCCTCTTTAAAGCGATTGAGGCGTGGGATCGAAACGTTTCGAATGTACGGATCGTTGGGATTGTTTTTCTCATAGTCTTGATGGTATCCCTCTGCTTCGTAAAAAACCGTAAACGCTTTGATTTCAGTAACAATAGGATTTCTATATACATCCGCTTCATTCAGTGCATCCATATATGCTTCGATCAATTGGCGCTCCACATCATTTTGATAAAAGGCAATTGAGCGGTACTGGGTGCCACGGTCAGGGCCTTGGCGATTAAGTGTAGTTGGATCATGCGAAACAAAGAAAACAGTTAACAGTTCGCTAAAACTTACCTCATCGGGATGGTAATAAACGGCAACGGCTTCGGCATGAGTGGTTCTGCCGTAACTTACCTCTCGATAGGTCGGGTTTTTTTCAGTACCTCCTGAATAACCCGAGATAGCTTCTTCTACCCCTTGAACACTTTCAAAAATAGCCTCGACACACCAGAAACAACCTGAGGCAAAATAGGCTACCTCTAATGATGGGTCATTGATGGGATATGCCTTCTCAGTTTCATTTTGGCCTCGTGTGGCGCAAGACCACAAGAGCAAAATCCCCAATCCTAAAATATTGACTTTCATATTAACGGTTTTTTAAGGCTTTAGCATTCACATATAGTAAAACAGAAAAGGCAATTGCTGCATAGAAGTAAGCCGAAAAAGCGCCTTCTAGGCCTAACTTTATAGATGTCGCTGAACAAAGTAAGATTCCAGCATAATTTACTCTGAGCAAGAACTCACGTTGAATGACACACTTTTCTCTTGAGGCTTTAGGCATGATTTAGCTTTTCAATACCCATTCCTTAGAGTTTAACAGAGGCTCTGCTTGTTTGAACTTTAGTTCTTTCTCTTCTCCGCTTATGGTATGCACAATAGTTACACGCTCGTTGCGACCAATTTTAGGATTTTCACGAATAACCGTTTCAACTGCTGTACGCTGAGGTCTTCCGGCTCCGGCCGCCACTTCGCGCTGTCTTTGAGCTAGCTCATCAGTGTTGAGCACAGATTCTTTTGAAACCTGTAAGTTGTCGCGCTTTAGTTTTTTAACAGTGCTAGCCTCTTTGATCGGTCCTTGCTGTTCTGACGGAATTCTAGCCCTTAGCAAGAATCCTAGAAGTTCTTTGTTGACTTTATTCAACATGGCTTTAAATAGCTCAAAGGCCTCAAACTTGTAGATAAGTAAGGGATCTTTCTGTTCGTGTACCGCAAGCTGAACCGATTGTTTTAACTCGTCCATTCTTCTAAGATGATCTTTCCATGATTCATCTATGAGTGCTAATGCACTGTTTTTTTCAAAATCGTCTACCAACCTTACTCCATCCGATTCGTGAGCCTTTTCAAGATCAGTGACAATTTGAATTGTTTTTTGTCCATCTGTAAAAGGTACTACGATACGTTTGAAGGTGTTGGCAGGATTGTTCCAAATGGATTGAACCACAGGAAGCGCCACCCGGGCGTGCTCTTTAATGCGTTCCTCGTAAGCCTTATACGCTTGAGCATAAAGTTCATCTGTCAACTGAAGTACTGATGATTTACTAAATATCTCAGGACTCATAAGATTAGAGAGTCCAAAAAGACTAATGACTTGAAACTTAAAATTCTTGTAATCGTCAGTCGCCTTTGTTTCTTCTACAATCGCCTCACAGGTGTCAAAAATCATATTGGCAATGTCTACTTTTAGTCGATTACCCGACAAAGCGTGTCTTCTGCGCTTGTAAATAACTTCGCGTTGAGCGTTCATAACGTCATCGTATTCAAGTAAGCGTTTTCGAATACCGAAATTATTCTCTTCGACCTTTTTCTGGGCGCGTTCAATAGACTTGGTCATCATACTGTGCTGTATGACTTCGCCTTCTTTGAGGCCCATTCTATCCATGATCTTCGCCATACGCTCAGATCCGAATAAGCGCATCAGGTTGTCTTCTAGAGACACGTAGAACTGAGAACTTCCTGGATCACCTTGACGCCCTGAACGACCTCTTAATTGGCGATCTACTCTTCTAGAATCGTGACGCTCGGTTCCGATAATCGCTAAACCACCCGCTTGCTTCACTTCATCGCTAAGCTTGATATCGGTTCCGCGACCCGCCATATTGGTAGCAATGGTTACCACCCCCGCATTACCTGCCTCTGCAACGATTTCAGCCTCTTTTTTATGGAGCTTAGCGTTGAGGACGTTATGGTTAATTTTTCTCACAGATAAAAGTTTAGAAACCAATTCTGAAACTTCTACAGAGGTTGTTCCGATTAGCACTGGTCGGCCTTGGTTCGAAAGCTTCACCACTTCTTCAATAAGAGCATTGTATTTTTCGCGCTTGGTCTTGTATATCAAATCATCGCGATCGTCACGTGCAATAGGTCTGTTCGTTGGTATTTCAACGACATCTAGCTTATAAATCTCCCAGAATTCACCGGCTTCAGTTACTGCTGTACCCGTCATTCCCGAAAGCTTTGCGTACATTCTGAAATAGTTTTGAAGCGTAATAGTGGCAAAGGTCTGAGTGAGTGCTTCAATCCTCACATTTTCTTTTGCTTCGATGGCCTGGTGAAGCCCATCGGAATAGCGACGCCCATCCATAATACGCCCGGTTTGCTCGTCGACGATTTTTACCTTGTTGTCCATCACCACATACTCTACGTCTTTTTCAAATAAGGTATACGCTTTGAGTAATTGGGTGAGAGTGTGAATACGTTCGCTTTTTACAGAGAAGTCTTTAAAAAGTTTTTCTTTTTCTGAAGCCTCTTCCTCTGCGGTTAAACCTTTTCGCTCTATAACGGCTATTTCTCCACCTATATCAGGAAGTACAAAGAAGTTTTGATCCTCTTGATCTGATAACGTTTGTATTCCGCGTTCGGTCAGTTCAATTTGATTCGTCTTTTCTTCAATGGTAAAGTAAAGTTCAGCATCTACTTGAGCCATTTCTTTGGCATTATCTTGAAGGTAATAACTTTCTGTTTTTTGTAAGAGCTGCTTGTTTCCTTCTTCGCTAAGAAATTTAATGAGGGCTTTGTTCTTTGGCAATCCACGATGTACGCGAAGCAATAAAAATCCGCCTTCTTTCAAATCACCCGCCTGAATTTTTCTCTTAGCCTCGGCAAGAGTGGTGGTAAGTTCTGTTCTCTGACGTTGAACCAGATCATTTACTCTGGGCTTTAGCGCATCAAAGTCGTGGCGCTCCCCTTCGGGTACAGGGCCTGAGATGATGAGTGGAGTTCTGGCGTCGTCGATCAAAACAGAGTCTACCTCATCTACAATAGCGAAGTTGTGTTTTCGCTGAACTACATCCTGTTGCTGATGCGCCATATTGTCGCGCAGATAGTCAAAGCCAAACTCATTGTTTGTACCGTAGGTGATGTCTGCGAGGTAGGCTTTTCTGCGTTCTTCGCTATTCGGTTGGTGGTTGTCGATACAGTCTATGGTTAGGCCGTGGAATTCAAAGATAGGGGCCATCCATTGGCTATCCCGCTTTGCCAGATAGTCGTTAACCGTAACGAGATGAACTCCTTTTCCGGTCAATGCGTTGAGGTAAACGGGAAGGGTGGCTACCAGTGTTTTACCTTCACCTGTTTGCATCTCTGCGATTTTTCCTTGGTGCATAGTGATACCTCCAATGAGTTGCACGTCATAGTGCACCATGTCCCAAACGACTTCTTTACCAGCCGCGTTCCATGAGATGCTCCAAGATGCCGTATCCTTATTAAGTGTTACATAAGAACGTATTGCTGAAAGCTCTCTATCGTAAGCTGTAGCGCTAACCTCTAGGTTTTCGTTTTCTTTAAAGCGTCTAGCTGTTTCTCGAACCACTGCAAATGCCTGTGGCAAGAGTTCGCTTAAGGTCTTCTCAGAGACCTCATAAATGCTTTCTTCTAGATGATCAATTTGATCGTAGAGTTTTTCGCGCTCATCTATGTTCGCACAAGAAGCAATTTCTTCTTGAATCCCCTTAATCTGATCATTCAAAGCTGCTGCGGCTTGCTGAAGCGTTTCTTTGAAAAAAACAGTCTTCGCGCGCAGTTGATCGTGTGTAAGATTTTGAAGTGTATGTTCTTCTCTTTTAATGGCTTCGACAATCGGTTGAATAGATTTGATGTCATTTTTCGATTTGTCTCCAACGAAAGCCTTGAGAATAGTGGTTAGGATGCTCATAATTCTGGTAAAATTAACTAAAAAAAGCCTCTTAAAGAGGCTTTGTGCTTTGGTTTGAGAGGCGAATTAATATTCGTCTTCGTTCCATAGATAATCTTCTTCGGTAGGGTAGTCAGGCCAAATTTCTTCAATTGATTCATAAATCTCTTCTCCTTCTTCTTCCATCGATTGCAGATTCTCTACCACCTCTAAAGGTGCACCCGTACGAATGGCGTAATCAATAAGCTCATCTTTAGTTGCTGGCCAAGGCGCGTCGCTTAAATAGGAAGCAAGCTCTAACGTCCAATACATAATAAAAAGGGTTTAATTTTTTTGCAAAAATAGAAGTTCGGACAAATTGGCCTATAGAAACCGTAAAAAATCGTGTTAAAGTTTGGTTAACGCCTATTTCTGCCTTCTAAAAACCCCCGTTTTCTTCTATTCTTTTTGGTCTTAGAGACGTAAAGCAACACAAGATACACGATAAAAAGCAGTCCTAGAATAACGTAAGTAGAAGGCATAGTAAAGAGGGGATTATAGTTTTTGAGCTTGCTTCAGGCATAAAGTTATAACAAGCACTGCAGCAAGGGCCATTTCTATAGAAATGTATTGGATTCCAAACAGACCCACAAAAATAAAGAGTATAGAAAATAGACAAACTGACTGAAATAAGGTTTTGCTCTTTAGCACAGTGGCAGCAAGCAACAGCGGATTAGCCCAAAAGAGTGAAAAATTATAAACCGTTGCGAAGTGCTCAGAGAAGAAGTTGAGAAAAGTAAGCAATAAACCTGCAACACCCGTAAGGAGTAAAAGCAAATGATCAAATAGATTAAAAACTCCTTTTGCTTTACCCATCCACAAAGAAAAGAGCGCGTAAAGCAATAGCACTATTAGAATGAAACGAGGCGAAGTCCAAAAAGAGTGTATAGCTTTTGGTAATTTCTTTGCGATTTCAATGTGTGTATTGTGCACTAAAGGTTTCGACTCCGCAGTACTAGTACTTAGAATAGACTTTAAATAGTTGGGTAAATAAATAAGGGCCGAAGTGGTCAAGGTCTGATCGACTCTTGCACCGAGTACGATGTCTATACCGAATCTATTCCAAGAATATAAGGGCAGATGTTCATGAAGGGTGCCGCGATAGGTCAAGTTTTGACCGTCGTAAACTGTACTCATTTTATAGCTTTCTCCGAGGCTTTGCTCTAGCAACTCTGGAATCTTAGTGGCACAATTTTCTTTTAAGAAGTCGTAGCGATAATGACGGTTTTCGGGCCGATTATTCTCAACCAATAATCGGTACATTTCTTCTTTTTGCTCTTGGTTTAGATTTAACGTTTGTCTCACTACCTCTCGCCCTACATAAGCATAATAGGCGCTAAAGGTTGGATAGTCTGTTACCGATAAATAGTAGTCTAACTTTCCTTTAACAAAATTCACATAGAAGTTTGGGGCGCCAAAATCAAAGGTACCGTAATTATAGACTTCGTCGATTCCTTTACCCTGATCGTATACATGGATGGCACTGTGTCCGAAGGCGGCATGCAACTCTGGGCCCTCACTGCAGGTAAGTACGCTTATTTGTGCAACCCTACTCAGTGATTCTTGAGCAGGTGCCACTACGGAACTTAGTAAGGAGGTGATGAGAAATAGAAGTCGAAGTGCCATGGTTTTCGATTGCACTCAAAGATAAGAGGAACGAGCAGAGGAATAAAGTGTAAATTCGTTGACATGTTAAGCTTAAGAGCCCATACAGCCAATTTCATCACGCTTTTAAATGCCCTCTTTGGGTTCTTAGGGTGTATTGCGATGACACAAGATCGGTTTGATCTTGCACTCATTGCCTTGATAGCAGCGGCAGTAGCTGATTTTCTAGATGGATTTGTCGCCCGAATTTTAAAAGTAGAATCTGCCTTTGGTACTTTTATGGATTCAATGGCTGATGTGATCAGTTTCGGACTGTTTCCAAGTCTTTGGTGGTATTTCTCACTCTCTGAATCTTTATCAGTATTATGGGCTGCTGGACTTGCGGCAATCTTGTTTGTTGGTGCGCTTCTGCGATTAGTTCGCTTTTCAGTTTATGCCTCAAAGAGCATTCATTTTGAAGGTCTTCCTACGCCGGCAATGGCCCTTTTTGTGGTGCTTATTACGCGAACAGAACTCTTCGATCAGATGGCGTATTTTACCCCTGTTTGGTTTATGCGTGCAGCCGTAATATTGACGCTCTTATTTTCAGGGTGGATGGTGAGCAAAATCCCTGCTATTTCTTTGAAATTCAAAGATTATACTTTTAAAACAAACGTGTTGAGATATCTGGTGATGGTAAGTGCTATTGTTGGTTTTGTGCTTTTTAGAGAAGAGCTGGTATTGGTGTTATTGCCGACCTACACGCTAGGCTCACTCTTGATTAAACGCTAGGCGCTTTTTACGCAATTCGAAGTTTTGACCTAAATACACTTTACGCACCATTTCATCTGCAGCAAGTTCTTCTGGTGCTCCGGCCTTAAGTATAGATCCCTCAAACATGAGATATGATCGTTCAGTGATGGCTAAAGTTTCTTGTACATTGTGATCGGTGATAAGAATGCCAATATTCTTGTTTTTAAGCTGTGCCACAATACGCTGAATATCTTCTACAGCAACCGGATCTACCCCGGCAAAGGGTTCATCTAGAAGAATGAATTTGGGATCAGTAGCTAGGGCACGAGCGATTTCTGTTCTTCGTCTCTCACCACCTGATAAAAGGTCACCTCGATTTCTTCGGATATGGGTTAGTGAGAACTCTTCGAGCAAAGCATCTCTTTTCTTCTCTTGCTCGCCCTTTGATAAGGTGGTGTTCTGTAGCACACTTAGTATGTTGTCTTCAACACTAAGTTTTCTAAACACAGAGGCTTCTTGAGCGAGATATCCGATACCGTGTTGGGCGCGCTTAAACATCGGGAACTTGGTGATGTCTAAATCGTCTAAATAAATCGATCCGGTGTTGGCTTGGATTAAGCCGACAATCATATAAAACGAAGTGGTCTTTCCGGCCCCATTCGGCCCAAGTAAGCCAATGATTTCACCTTGATTTACTTCAAGAGATATACCCTTTACAACGGTACGCTGCTGGTAGATTTTCTTTATGTTTTCAGCTCTTAACTTCACGATGTTGGGTTTAGCGCATCCCAGTATTCATAAGCTCTCCTTAAATGAGGAATTACAATGGTTCCACCGATTAAGGTAGCTATTCCTAGCGTTTCTGTCACTTCTTCAGCCGTACATCCGGCTTTTTTGGCTCCTTCAAGATGATAGCGCACACAATCGTCACAGCGCAATACTGCAGAGGCTACAAGACCTAGAAGCTCTTTGGTTTTAACATCTAGAGCCCCTTCTGTGAACGCATTCGTGTCTAGGTTAAAAATACGTTTGATCAATTTTTGATCATCGGCTAAAATACGTTCGTTCATTTTTGAACGATAATCGTTAAAGTCTTCTACTAGCTTATGCGCCATTTTCTTCTGAATTACGTGTTACAAACTTTGAAATTCCGATGCTTAATTGATATAATATCATCACAGGTATGGCAACAATTATCTGGCTCGCTACATCCGGTGGGGTGATGACGGCAGAAAGCACCAATACAAGGACTAAGGCTATCTTTCTGTATTTTTTAAGAATCTCTGGAGTAACCAATCCGATTTTGGTTAAGAAGTAGATCAGAATGGGAAGCTCGAACATGATACCACACGCAATTACAGAAGCTCTAACCGTTGAGATGTAAGAGCTGATGTCAATTTCATTGCTCACCTCAGCACTGACCTGATATGTCCCTAAAAAGTTTATAGAAAGGGGTGCTACTATGTAGTATCCGAAAAGTACTCCCATGAAGAACAAAAGAGAGGCAGCGCCTATGAAACCTTTTGAGTATCTGCGCTCTTTTTCATAGAGTCCAGGACTAATGAACTTCCAAATTTCAAAAAGCAAATAGGGAAAACCTAAAATGAAGCCTGCCCAAATCGAAGTCCAAATGTGTGCAGAAAACTGCCCTGCCATTGTTCTGTTTTGGATTCTGAAGGGCAACGATTCGGCACAAAAATCAGAAGTAATACCGAAAAAGGTAGAGATTTTACAGAACATGTTATAGGTCGGAAAGCTCATATTCTTAGGTGCAAAAATAATGCGATCGAAAATGAAACCTTTCATGATAAACGCAACCGTGGCTATTATGAGAATAGCAACAATCGACCTGATGAGGTGCCAACGCAACTCTTCTAAATGATCTAGAAATGACATTTCATCCTTTGTACTCATACTGATAGTCCTTCTTGAATAAGTTGATGCATATGTAGAATACCTGCGTAGCGGCCTTCATGCGTTATTATGAGTTGAGTTATTTCTTTTTCATTCATCAATTTGAGGGCGTCTAAGGCCAAATGATCTGATGAATAGCGAATAGGGTTTGAACTCATGACATCCTCGGCTTTAAGCTGATTAATGTCGGTTTGTCGCTGCAGCATGCGTCGAATGTCTCCGTCGGTAATAATACCAACTACCTCTTGATTTGAAATCACTGGTGTACATCCAGCCATTTTGTTTGAGATCTCTAAAATCACATCGAGAATAGACGTTTTTAAAGATACCTCTGGCTTAGCCATGTTACTCATAAGATCAGAAACCTTGAGATAGAGTTTTTTACCTAAGCTTCCACCAGGGTGATAGCGCGCAAAGTCAGTCTCGGTGAAATTTTTTTCATTGAGTGCCGCAACCATGAGCGCATCTCCAAGTGCTAATTGCAAGGTGGTGCTTGTAGTAGGGGCTAAGTTGTGAGGACAGGCTTCTCGCTCTACTGGGGTTAGCAGAAAGGTAGTGGCGTTCTTTCCTAGAAAGGAAAAAGGATCAGCGCTTACTCCAATTAAGGTATTCCCTCTAGTCTTAATCAACGGAATTAAGGTTTTAACCTCTTCAGTGTTTCCGCTCTTTGAAAGACAGATGACCACATCTTCTTCTTGAACCATACCCAAATCACCGTGGATGGCATCTGCTGCATGCATGAATAAAGAAGGCGTTCCGGTTGAATTGAAACTCGCTGCTAGTTTTGAAGCTATTATTGCACTTTTGCCCATTCCGGTGAACACCACACGTCCTTTGCATTCGACAATGTGTCCGACCGCCTCTGAGAAAGAATGGTCGATGCAATCTGATAAGGATTGTAGGGCAGAAGCCTCTAAATCGAGTACTTCTTTAGCGTCGGCAATACGTTTTGAGGATGGGTTCAAGAAAAAAGCCTTAAGATGAGCTATTTTAGTTATACATAAGACGAAATTACGAAAAACGACCTCTAGTTTTTTCTTATCTTCAAGACTATGTCTCATACTGTAACGGACGAGCAACTCTTTGATGCATTGAAATACTATTTTGGTTTCTCTGCATTTAAGGGTCTTCAAAAACAAGCGGTCACTTCTATACTTCAGCAGCAAGACACATTTGTGATCATGCCGACAGGAGGGGGTAAGTCTCTTTGCTACCAGCTTCCGGCGTTGATGTCAGAAGGAACGGCAGTGATTATCAGTCCGTTAATTGCGTTGATGAAGAATCAGGTAGACGCTATCCGTTCTGTAACAAAAAGCGATGGCGTAGCACATGTGCTCAACTCTTCCCTAACCAAGGCTGCCTACCAAGAGGTGGTGCACGATTTGAATTCTGAAGAGACTAAACTACTTTTTGTGGCTCCTGAGTCACTTACTAAGCCACAAACCATAGAGCTTTTATCACCATTAAAACTTTCATTTGTCGCCATTGATGAAGCGCATTGTATTTCTGAATGGGGACATGATTTTCGCCCAGAGTACAGAAATATAAGAACGATCATTAATCGCTTATCCGATGAGATCCCGATTATTGCCCTTACGGCAACAGCTACCCCAAAAGTTCAAGAGGATATTATAAAGAATCTTGGTATGAGAGACGCAAAACTTTTTAAGGCGTCTTTCAATCGTCCAAATCTGTTTTATGAGGTAAGGCCAAAAACGGCCCAAGTGAATACTGATGTGATCCGATTTGTATCTGAGCGACAAGGTAAATCAGGTATCATCTATTGCTTGAGTAGAAAGACGGTAGAAGAAATTGCGCAATTGTTGCGGCTCAATGGCATTAAAGCCATCCCTTATCACGCCGGATTTGATGCAAAGACACGTGCCGATTATCAAGATCAGTTTCTAATGGAAGAGGCTTCTGTAGTAGTCGCTACAATCGCCTTTGGAATGGGTATTGACAAGCCTGATGTTCGATTCGTGATTCACTACGATATGCCTAAAAGTATTGAAAGTTACTATCAAGAAACAGGAAGGGCTGGTCGTGATGGCGGCGAAGGGCATTGTGTCGCCTTTTATGCGGCGAAGGACATGGAAAAATTAGAGAAATTCTCTGCGTCTAAGCCTGTTGCAGAGCAAGAAGTGAGTAATGCCTTGCTGCAAGATGTTATCGCGTATGCTGAGACATCGATGTCTAGACGTAAATTTATACTCCATTATTTTGGCGAAGAATACGATGAAGTAAATGGCGAGGGAGCAATGATGGACGATAACTCAAAGCATCCCAAGGAGAAGATTCAATCCTCTGATGAAGTGGTCATGGTGTTGAATTTAGTATTAGACACTTTTGAGAAATACAAGAGCAAAGAGATCGTTCGTATTTTGAGAGGAAAAACCAATGCTATGATTAGTGCGAACCAAACCGATCAGAAACCTTTCTTCGGATGTGGTCATGCCCATCGGTCAGCGTATTGGCATGCCTTGGTTCGTCAGATGGTGGTGGCTAATTTACTCAAGAAGTCCATTGAACAATACGGAGTGCTGCTTATCACTGAAAAGGGACGGACCTTCTTAAATACACCAGAAGATTTCGAGATGGTTTTGGATCGCGATTACGCTGCCATAGAAGCTTCGGCTTTAAAGGGGATAACAAAAACTGAGAGTTTAGACGAGGTGTTGTTACGACAATTGAAGGAGCTCCGAAAACAGGAGGCGGCGAAGCACAATGTCCCTCCGTATATTATTTTTCAAGAACCTTCATTAGAAGATATGGTGATGAAATACCCTATCAGCAACACAGAATTAGCTCAGGTGCACGGGGTAGGAGAGCTCAAGGCAAAAAAATACGGAGCCCCTTTTGTCTCTTTTATTGCTTCGTACGTAAAAGAGAATGACATAGAGCGCCCTCAAGATTTGGTGGTCAGGTCAGCGGGAGCCAACTCAGCCTTAAAGTTGTTTATTATCCAGAGTATCGATCGAAAGTTGCCCTTTGACGACATTGCGGCTTCAAAAAACTTAAGCGTTTCGGAGTTATTAGATGCTATGGAGCAGATTGTCTTCAGCGGAACTAAACTTAATATATCCTATTGGGTTAACGAAATGCTAGACGATGATTCTCAACAAGAACTACACGATTATTTTATTGAGGCGAAAGATAATGCCATTGAGCAGGCTGCAGCTTCTTTTGATGGTAATTATGAAGAAGAAGAACTTCGCATTTACAGGATAAAATTTTATTCAGACGTAGCAATTTAAAACAGTTCCAATACGATGGTCGAAATTGTTAATTTTGCCGTCTATGAATAAGGTCTATTTAGATAATGCAGCTACAACGGCAGTTCGTCCAGAAGTAGTCGAGGCAATGCACGCCGTGCTAACCGAAAACTTCGGTAATCCATCCTCAACTCATGCCTTTGGAAGAGCCTCAAAGGCCATAATCGAGAGTACGCGTAAGCAAATCGCTAAGACCCTTTCATGCAAACCCTCAGAAATCATTTTCACTTCTGGAGGAACAGAAGCCGATAATTGTATTATCAGATCTTGTGTGCGAGACCTCGGGGTTCGTAGGATTATTAGTTCGAGAATTGAGCATCATGCCGTTTTACATACAATCGAGGCCATGGAAGAAGAATATGGAGTGCAACTGGACTTTGTGGAGCTCGACGAACAAGGATCGGTAGACTTAATATCACTAAAAGACCTATTAACTAAAGACGAGACTACTAAAACCTTAGTTTCGTTAATGCACGTGAACAACGAGATTGGAAATATGCTGGAGTTGAATAAGGTGGCTGATTTATGTAAAACTTACGGTGCTTATTTTCACTCAGATACCGTTCAGTCGATTGGTCACTTTAGATTAAATCTCACTGAAACTCCCATTCATTTTCTAACTGCTGCTGCTCATAAATTTCACGGACCAAAGGGTATTGGATTTATGTTCGTACGCTCTAACGTTCGTCTTAAATCGCTGATCGTAGGTGGCGCTCAAGAAAAAGGACTTAGAGCCGGAACAGAGAGTATTCACGATATTGCAGGCCTGGAAATAGCCTTTAGATTGGCCTATGAGCAATTAGATCAAGAACGCGTCTTTATTGCAAACCTGAAAGCGCATTTTATTTCATGTATTAAAACCTTGATACCCGGGGTTGTTTTTAACGGAAACTCCGCCTCATCAAACAGTACCTACACCCTCGTAAACGTGCGTTTGCCACTAAAAGGCGACAAGGCGGCTATGTTGCTTTTTCATCTTGATTTAAATGGTATTGCTTGTTCACAGGGAAGCGCTTGTCAATCAGGCAGTAGTAAAGGGTCGCATGTACTGGATCAAGTGGTTCCAGCGAATGAGAAATGGATGCCATCGCTTAGATTTTCCTTTTCTAAATACAATACGATAGAAGAAGTTGATCTTGCCGTTAAGGTGCTAGCTGATTTTGTGACGAAAGATTAGTCGCTATTTCTGTTGTGATAAGGGAAGCTTCGTGCAGCTTGCTTCATCAACTTTTCAATGAGCTCTTTTGTGTTTTTACCTGACCTGCGGTCTATCGCTTTTTCGTAGCGCCAAAGTAATTTTCCACTCCTTCCGTCACTAACTTTAATTGCTAACTTTCCGAATTCTGGAGAGAGTACCCAAAGGTCAAGCCAATTGAATTCATCTTCGATGCCATCTGAGAGTAATACCTGTAAATGAAGTGTTCCAGTGATCAGCGCATCTACGTCTAATATTTTAGCTAATTCATCGCTTTTCATTTGACCTATACTTCTGTAGTCTATTCCAGCGTTTTGTAGTTTCTTTTGTGTTAAGGCTAAGGGCTGAAAGAGTATAAAGAAATCTTTGCTATTGGATTTGTTTTCGAAGTAATTGGCAAGGGCTTGTTGAACAGCAAGCCCCTCTGTTTCTAGATATTGACGTCTTAAAAATTCACTCGGTTCCGCCTTTAGTGCAAGATCAACGGCAAATGGTAGAACTGCAATAGTCTTGTGCTTTGATGCAAAAGAATCAAAGTCCGTATTTAAATAAACTTCTTTTTGCGCTGTTGCTGAGGCAATAGACAACAAAAAAAGGGGAAATAAAACAGATCGGATCACCATACAAAATTAGAACCTTTATGGCTATTTTATGTCGATTTCTGTATACCAATCGGTTTTGTTACCCAAAGCATCCTCTACTTCGATACGTATAGTGTGCTTACCCTCGAGGAGAATGATATCGTTGAGGTCGAATCGCAACCGGTCTTCTTTAGGTTCGTATTCAAAGAGTACCCATTGATCGTTAATGTACCCGTTGTATCGTGAAATAAAGGTTTCTTGATCTTGCACACCTATGGATAAATACCTGAAGTTGTTTACGTTTTGATTCATCTGAAAATTCATAGGAGTAACTGAAGGAGGTATAGTGTCTGAAGCCAAAAAATAGTTTCCAGGAGTATTTAAGCTTACTTCAAAAACAGAGTCTTTTGCTTTGGCGATATAGCTGATTTTACCTTTTTCATTTAGTTTTCCTAGATACATACGCTCGTTAATGACCCGTTCAAGAGTAGCCTCTGAAAAGCGATATGACACCTCTATCGGCTCTTCAAGGTATCCATAATCAGGTCGAATGCTCAGGGTGTCACCTCTTAGGGCTATAGACAAATTTTCAGAAGAAATCATAGCGTTTTTCTTGGCGCGTAATCGAATAGTCGATGAAATGCTTTGCAACGTTGTGTCAATTGCAGTACTGTATTTTGCTCGCTTTAGATTTGAGACAACACCGCTGTTTTTGAAGAATAGTGTCGCCTTTGTTTCGTTCCCGCTGTGGTCTTTTAGGGATACGACGGCTTTTAAGGGAATAGAATCGACCTTTATGATTCCTTGATTCAAGGTCTTTTTATACATCTCGATTACCAGGTCGCGGGGTTTAAATAAAAGTTGAACGTCTTTATTGCTTTCTTGTTCAAATTCGTAATCGATCACTTTGTTAATATGAGGCGAAGCCTCAAATGAAAATCGATCAAAGGTGAGTGAAACCAATGAAGAATCTTGTATACTAAGATCAATCTGATACATCCCGTTTTTATTAAGGGATTGTTCAAGGCGATCAAACGCTTCTACGCCAATACCTATGAAGGGTGCGACTTCTAGAGTATCTGAAATAAATTCGGTTTGTTGGGTTTCTGAAACGGGATGCAAAACAATCTTTTTTCGATTAAATTTCAGGTCGTTAGAATTTGCCATTTCCCCTTCATAGATGTAAAGCCCCAGCAGCGTAGGTGCATCGTTGTCAGTGGCATCTAGACCAAAATTTAAAGGATTTAGGGGTATTTGTCCCTTTTGCTCGCGCACTTCAAAATGAAGGTGAGGACCAAATGAATTTCCGGTATTTCCACTGTATCCAATAACCTCTCCTTTTGCTATGTGGAAGCGTTCATTGGAGAAATAACGCTCAATCTCATAAGACTTAGAGGCGTATTGTTCAGCCTTGATATACGATTGAATACGCGGGCTAAATTGTGATAAATGACCGTAAACAGAGGTGTAACTATCTCCGTGATCGATGTAAATTACCTTTCCGTAACCGCCTGTACCCACCTTAATTCTGCGAATATGTCCATCTTCAATAGCATAAACAGGTTGCCCCTCTCTTCCTTTGGTCTTCAGGTCAACCCCTCCGTGAAAGTGATTAGGTCTTAGCTCAGAAAAGGTTCCTGAATAGCGCAGTTCGATGTGCAGCGGAGGATTTGCGGCTAAATCAATAGATTCAATTTGCATTGCCATCCCCCAATAAAAGAGGCAATTACAAAGAATGAAGCTTAGTGTTTTCATGGAGATAAAACGCAAATCAAAACGATCTGCCAGAGATTTGCAAGAGAGACTAGAGATTAAATTATTACACTTGCCTGCTCACTTTTAGTATCTTTGAAAGGAAAATGATGTCAGAAGCTAACTCACTTGCAGAAGCGGTTCGCCTTTTATATCAAAAGGTTCACGACCTCATCGAGCGACTTTCATTTCAGCGGTCAGAAAATGAAAAGCTGAAGCGTCGCATTGTTGAGACTGAGCAGGCAAAAATGATATTAGAAGAAGAGGTAGGGGTGTTGAAACGCAAACTTAGTGTGCACAGGGATCATTTTTCAAGGTTGGGTAGCGTTCAACAGAATGATGAAATCGGGCATCAACTTGATCAACTCATTCAGGAGCTACAGGAATGTATAGATGAGATCAACTGATTATGAGTGATAAATTAAGAATTAAACTGTCGATTGCAGATCGAGTTTATCCCTTATCAGTAAATGCTGAACAAGAAGAAAGTTTGCGACAAGCTGCAGAGCAGCTTCAAAAAATGGTTAAACAATTTGAGTCAAGTTATGCCGTTAACGATAAGCAAGATGTACTTGCGATGTGTGCATTGCAACTTGCTAATTCTGTCGCGCTGAAAAGTAAAGATCAGCATATCTATCAATCCGCTAAGGCTCAATTGAAGGCTCTTTTAGAAGATATTGACAACGCCATTGGCGTTAACGAATAAAGAGTTTAGCATACCCACATTGATTTATTTTTTGACAAACTCAACGAAGATTAAATTCTAAAGGGTGAGTTTGGTTGTGCAAGCAAACCATCTAGAATGGATCCTTAAGCAATCAGTTAGCCCTAAACGTGTATAAACGGAGTTTGTACAAAATCCTCAATGTGGGTTTTTTATTAAATAGATATGGACACAACTACATTCGCAATACTCGCATTGATTTTAGGGGCCGTTTTAGGCTTTGTTATAACTGCAATTATTCAAAAGAAAAAGAGTGACTCTGCATTGAATTCTGCTCAGAAAGAAGCTCAGAGCATTCTCAGAGATGCAGAGAAGGAGGCCGAGCAGATCAAAAAGGATAAAATTTTCCAAGCCAAAGAAAAATTTTTAGAACTAAAGGCTGAACACGAAAAGGTAATCCTGTTAAAAGACAAAAAGATTGATGAAGCTGAAAAGCGAATTCGCGACAAAGAATCTCAAGTAAGCGCTGAAATTAAAAAGAATCAATCGTTGAGTGATTCGCTTGAAAAGGAACTAGAAACTTTGAACAAACGACTCGAGCGCATCGAAAAGCGTGAAGAAGAACTAGAGCGCATGCATCAAAGCCAAGTGCAGCAGCTTGAGGTGCTGTCGGGTTTGTCAGCTGAAGAGGCTAAATCAGAGCTGGTTAATTCGCTAAAGGAAAAAGCCAAATCAGAGGCCATGGCATTTGTTCAGAATGCCCTTGAAGAAGCTAAGCTTACCGCGCAGCAAGAGGCCAAGAAGGTAGTAATCAAAACCATCCAACGCATTGGTACAGAAGAGGCTGTAGAAAATTGCGTCTCTGTATTCAACCTTGAATCAGATGATGTTAAGGGTAGGATTATTGGGCGTGAAGGGCGTAATATTCGTGCAATAGAGGCGGCTACAGGGGTTGAAATTATTGTAGATGACACTCCAGAGGCTATCATATTATCGTGCTTTGATTCGGTTCGTCGAGAGGTTGCACGATTATCCTTGCACCGCTTGGTCACAGACGGTCGAATTCATCCAGCACGCATCGAAGAAGTCGTTCAAAAAACAGAGAAACAAATTAACGAAGAGATTATTGAGGTCGGAAAACGAACCATTATTGATTTGGGAATTCACGGGTTGCATCCGGAGTTAGTTAAAGCTATAGGACGCATGAAATACCGCTCCTCGTATGGACAGAATTTGCTGCAACACTCTCGTGAGGTGGCTAAACTCTGTGGAGTTATGGCCTCAGAATTAGGGTTGAACCCTAAATTGGCTAAGCGAGCAGGATTGTTACACGATATCGGAAAAGTACCAATGAACGAGGTCGATACTGAAACACCACACGCCATTTTAGGGATGCAATGGGCAGAAAAATACGGAGAGCATAAGGAGGTGATCAATGCCATTGGTGCTCACCATGATGAGATTGAAATGACGAGCTTAATTTCTCCGATTGTTCAGGTTTGTGATGCCATCAGTGGAGCTCGACCAGGCGCTAGACGTCAGGTACTTGACAGTTATATTCAGCGACTCAAGGATCTTGAGGAGGCTGCTTTAGGTTTCAAAGGTGTAGAGAAGGCTTATGCTATTCAAGCCGGAAGAGAACTTAGAGTTATAGTTTCAAGTGATAAGGTAAGCGATGATCGTGCTTCAGAGCTTTCGTTTGAGATCTCACAAAAGATTCAGACCGAAATGACCTATCCTGGACAAGTGAAAGTTACGGTTATTCGAGAAACTCGTTCGGTGAATATCGCCAAATAACTAAAATCTATTCTTCGGAATTTTTTTCGTCAGGGGTTTCTTCAGAGGCCTCTTGATTGTTTTCGGCCTCCTCTTTTTCAATACGATTTTTAATCACATTGAGTTCTTTGAGTTTCAAACTCCATTGTTCTTTTTCATCAGACTTCAGCCCAATATTTGAACGAGCCTCTTTAAGAAGCGGATTCTCGGGATCTGAGGACGTGAAAAATTCTAGGTTAGTTTCAAGAAGGCGAATCTCGTCATTTAAACGATCAATATGCTTACGCACCTCAGCTCGAGTATGATGCAGATCGCTTAGCTCAGTGGCGCTTTCTTTTAGATTAGCAATACGTTTGGTATTGAATTCTGAAGCAAACGAATTTTCATTTAAACCGATACTGTTAATGGCTTTACTCAATGCTTTTTCGGCTTTAGGCACAACCTGTCCACTTGCTGTTCTTGCTTGCTGTTCTAACTTTGTCTTTAGTTCAGCAAGCCGTTGAAAATCTTCGTCTCTGTTTTTCGATGGTGAGAACATCTCAATTTGTTCAAGAACATTGCTAAGTTCTTTTCTTAAATGCTGTTGTTTTGCTCTTGTTGTATTAGTTTGAGCCTTTAGGCGCTCAAAGTAATGGTTACAGGCTTCTCTGAAGGCTTCCCACAAGGGTTCTGAGTACTTTCGAGGTACATGTCCAATCGTTTTCCATTCACGCTGTAATTCTTTAATCACAGGAGTGGTAGCTTTGAAGTCTGTATGGTCTTTTAAGGCCTCGGCCTTTTCAATAAGCCCTCGCTTAGCTGTAAGATTTTCTTTGAAGCTCTTCTTCTGTTCTTTGTAGAACCCATTTTTCTGCTGATTAAACGCTTTAAATAGTGTTCTAAACTGATTGGATAATGCTTTTTGTTCTTTTCTAGGAACGTGGCCAACGGCGTAAAAGCTATCTTTTATTTCATTTACGAGTTTAAGGTTCTGATTTAGTTGTTTTTGCGAGCTAATAGGGGTAGAAGCTAGTGCCTCAAACGCTTCTAGTATCTTTTTCTTTTCAATTAAATGCTTCTCACGCTCCCGGTCTTCGATTTCGGCAATTTGCTGTTTCTTGTCGTGCATTTTCTTAGTTGCAGCACTAAAGCGCTCCCAAACCCTTTGGCGCACCTCTTTTGAAACGGGCCCTAATTCTTCTTTCCATATACCGTGTAGTTCTTGTAATGAGGTATAGGCCTTTTTGAAATCGGGTTCTTCGATCAGTGCCTCTGCGCGGTCGATGATTTTAAGTTTCTCTTCGTAATTGTGTTTAAAATCCAGATCGCGCAACTCTCGATTGAGATCTAAGAAATCATAAAACCGCTCAACATGATGATGATAATTTGCCCATAGATCATCGTTATAGATTTTCGGGACCATTCCAGTAGCTCGCCATTCGACCTGTAGGTCTTTGAACGTTTGAAAGGTATCATTGATATTCTCTTCGGTTTCTAGAAGCGCCTTAATCGATTCAATAATCGCTTGCTTTTTTTTGAGATTTTCTTGTAATTGACGTTCGAACTCTTTACGGTATCGAGCTTTCTTATCTCGATATTCGCGGTACAGCTCATCAAATTGACGCTTTATTAAGGGGTTGTACTCGAACTCCATCTCTGCATTACCTTGCTCCAAGAAACGCTCTTTTTCAGCAATAAGTTGAGCTTTAAACTGTGAGTCAAAACTTTGCTTTATCGCCTTAACATGCTGCGCTATTTTCTGAATAGGAGCATTTTTAAGCAAACGTTGCAGTTCGCCAACTAGGTTTTCTAAAGAATGATCTTGATAAGAGGTGCTATGAAGTTGTGGTAGTTGAAATACCATATCCGCAGACTTATCTTGTTCTATAGCATCATGTTTTTCACTTGAATCCATACGCAGTGCGTGCAAAGTATAATAAACAAAGGTAAACAAATGGACAGGCTATCAAAGCGAATTCCAAATCTCCCATGAACGCTGCGCTTGGAAGACCAACATATTGTAACCGTTTTCAATACGCGCTCCTGCAGTTTTACCGTACCCGAGAAACGTCGATACTTCAGGATTGTATACTAGATCAAACAAGAAGTGATACTCGTTCAAGGCTTCATAGGGGATGGGAGGAGCTTGTTCTATTTTAGGATAGGTTCCTAGTGGGGTACAGTTTATGATTAACGGTGTGTTAAGCACTGTTTTATAGTCTAAACTCTTATAGGTAAAGTCTGAGTTACCACTTCTCGAGACGGTAATAACTTGGATGTCTAATGCGCTTAAAGCATAGATGATGGCTTTTGCTGCACCACCTGTTGCACCAAGAACTAGTGCTGAACGATCATCTTCTTTTAATTGATCCTTTAGCGATTTGGTAAAGCCATAGGCATCAGTGTTGTGGCCAGTGAGCTTTCCTTGTTTAAAGCTGATGCAATTCACTGCCCCGATCTCCTTTGATTCATCATCTTGTTGATCAAGGTATTGAATCACCTCTGTTTTGTAGGGGATGGTCACATTACACCCTTTAAGATGAGGAGTGTCAAATACCCTTTTAACCTCCTCAATAGATGAAATATCGAAATTTTGGTAGCTCCCATTCCATCCTCTTTTTTCGAAAAAGTTATTGAAATAAGAGGCAGAGAAAGAGTAGGAGATCCCTTTACCAATTAAACCGTATATCGCTCTATTTTCTGCGGTATCTTCCATATACATCTATTGCTAATACAATTCCTATTCCGAGAGCAATATAGCCCAAAGACACCCGATTTTGAATTTCTGTAAAATCGGGCCAGTAATTGGTATACCGCAAATTTTCAGAATGCTGCACTTTATTGGTTGCTGAAGTTTCACCTCTGTATACTGCCTGTTTCCAAGGCCAAACTACGATGAGTGATCCGGCGATAAACCCTATTAAAACAGCCGTAGTGATTGCTTTAAAGCGCTTTAAAACATAGGCGAGAAGATGTGAAAGCGATACAAGGCCCGCAATCGAACCAAGCGTGAATACGGCTAAAACTTTAAGGAGTTTTAAGTGTTCTGGGTTATGGGTAAAGGAGAAGTCTCCTCTAATGACAAAAATGAAGGTGTCGTAAAGTGCATTCACTGAATCTACTAGGAGTAATACATAGTTACCTAAAAGAATCAATAAAAAAGACCCGGATAGTCCTGGTAAGGTCATGCCGGCTACACTGATGAAGCCACAAAAGAATACGTAGTATAGGTTGTCGTTTACCGGAAGTTGAGGTAATAAAGAAACTGATAAACCTGCGATGAGTCCTGCCATTGCACTTATTCTAGTAGTGTTCGCCCACACCCCAAACTGGCGTTCAAGGTAGTAGATTGATCCGATGATCATTCCTAGAAAGGTTGACCAGACGTATAGTTCATAGTTTGAAATAAGGTAGTCCAAGACTTTTGCAACACTGAAGTAGCTGATAAGCATACCGGTTACGAGAAGCCCTAAGAAATTCCCATTGACATAATCGTAGAGCTTCTTCCATTTAAAACTGATAAATAGTTTAAATGCAGTAATGTTGAATTGGTTAAGGGAGAATATGAACTCTTCATAAAAGCCACCTACAAAAGCTATAATCCCTCCAGAAATACCAGGAACTTTATTCGCAGCACCCATAAGGATGCCTTTGACGACAAGGCCTATATAATCAATAATGGAGCGATTTTCTGGTTTCACTACGCCCTTTTGTTTTTTGTGGGATTGCCTATGGTTTCAATAAACAGCACTAAGATGAGCCCTAGACTCATAAACATAAGTCCTGTCAACAACTGATCACTAGAGGTCTTGAAATTAGGTAGATATAGGTTCAAACCAAGTTCAGTCTCAACTTTCCATGGCCAAATTTTTGGCAATGTTCCTGCGATAAATCCCACTAAGACTGTTAAGGTGGCATTTTTAAAGTGTTCAAAAAGCCATTCGAGAAATTTAGAAAATGAGAGCAATCCGAAGACAGCGCCTGCGCCTAAAATGAGTAATACACTAATATTTCGTTCATGTACAGCGTTCAAAACGGTTGGATAGCTGCCGAGAAGCACTAAAATAAATGAACCAGATATGCCCGGTAGGATCATCGCGCAAATAGCCAATGCACCTGAAAAAAAAAGATAGGCCAATGAAGAAGCTTCAGGTAGCGGATTTAATAGGCTGATGGAGAGCGCTGAGGCAAAACCTACACTTGAAAGCAATGCAGTCGACCATTTGTTGGTGTGCACAATGGGATTCCACACTAAGACAATACTTCCTAGAATTAAACCAAAAAAGAAACTCCACAACACTATCGGCTGGGTCACGAGCAATGTGCTTAAGAGCTTCGCCAGGCTAACTACGCTCGTAGCAATTCCTGCGAAGAGCAACAGCAGGAAAGATCCATTAATCGACTTCCACGCGCTTTTGACGCCTTCTGCTTTAAGCGTCTTGAATAGGGTAAGATTTATCGCGTTAATACTCTTTAACATGGGATCGTAGATGCCTGATATTAAAGCAATAGTACCACCTGAGACCCCTGGAACGACATCTGCCGCCCCCATAGCCATCCCTTTGAGAAATATAAGTAGTGAATTCAAGCCCTTCATATCGTTGATTTTGCCCAGCTCTACGAAGTTACGGCGATTTCTTTACGAGGAGAAGGTTCTCTTACTTGCCTCTAGATAGGCTTTAAGCCAATCGACTTCAGCTAGCTCTTCAAAATATAAATAGAATACTTCAGCTCCAGACGGATTTAATCTTAGCGCCTTACAGATGGTGGTTTGCGCTGCATCCTTATTGCCCTTTAAGGCGTGAATGCCAGCCATGAAGTAAAGGAGGCTTGATTGATCTGGATAAAATTCAATGCCTTGCTCTAACACCTTAAAGGCGTTATCGTAAGACTTGAGTTCAAGTAAAATCTCAGCCCATTTTACAAAAGTACTGAGCTCGTAATTTCCCAATTCTACGCATTGTTTAAAGGCGTAATCTGACTGAGCGAGGTCTCCTAGCGCTTGATAAATGATCGCAGCTCGCTTCCAAAAAAGGGCGTTCTCACTATCGGTACTCAAGGCTTTCCCAATATACTCTTGAGCCTTAGCATAATCTGCTTGAATGTAGAAAAGTTTGGTTAATGCCAACCACCCTTGATCGAACATTGGGTCTTCGTGAATCGTCTTAAAGAAATGTGTTTCTGCTAACTGATAGTTGCCCAGTTTCTGATGGCAAAGACCAATTCGCAGATAAGCTGAAGAGGAAGGCGTATCCCACTCAAAGCTCGTTTCATACGACTCGATGGCCTCGTTGTATCTGCCAAGACGCTCTAAAACACGTCCTCTTTCAAAATAAGCACCTGTGAACTTGTCGTCTGCAATAATGGCAAATTCGAAAGAGGCCAGGGCTTCTTTGTACATATCCAATTCTACATACATTTTACCAATCTGATGCCATGCCACCTCGCAGTAGGGGTTTTGCTCTAAAAAATCATTGAGGAAACTAATCGCTTCTTCGTATTGTTCTAAAAACTCAAAACAATAGATCAAATTATAGATCGAGGCATAATCCATAGGATCAATTTCGAGGCAGCACTCAAAGTGTTTTCTGGCCTCTCCATAATTGTCTAAATACAAATGCTCCATGCCAAGCAAAGAGTGCAAGTCAAATGATTCATCAGTGTATTTCAGGGCATGAGTTAGTACTTTAATGGCCTGATGGTGGTCGTCTTTTTTAGAGAGAATATTGGCGCGTTGAATAAAAAACTCTTCATTGAAAGGATCGTAGGCTTCTAGTTCATCCAAGATTTGCTCCGCTTTTTCGAACTGATCTTCAGAAACCAACACTTCAACATTGAGAATCTTTAGCTCTGTAGAATGCGGATGCTGTTCAAGACCAAGCGCGAGAGCTCTTTTTGCTAAAAGACTTTTTCCGTGGTCAAGATAGTGATGCACAATATCTTCAAAATCTTCAGAATCAAAGAAATAGACATCGTCAGTTTTAAGCATCGATTCAAACTTACGAACGGCAGTTTCTGGGTTTTCATTTGGGTTTCCCATAGTTGTAAGTGTTGTTAGGTTTGGTATTATTTAAAATTACCGATCGTTTAATGGGGGGTGCTTTTTAGAGGAGACTTCTTATTAACAGATTAGTTAACAGAATAGCGGTCCAATAAAGCGAGTATAATCTTACATCCTTTTTCGATCTCCTTCTTACTTATTGTGAGAGGAGGTGTGATGCGTACGGCTCTTTTCTCGTAGAGCAACCAGAATAGGATGAGCTTGTTTTTCAAGCCTTCTAAGACAAGGTAATTGGCAATTTCTTCACGCTCGAAAACTAGCGCTAACATTAAGCCTTTTCCTCTAATTTCTTTGATAAGATCATGCTTTAATAAGGCTCTTATCGACTTCTCGTGTTCCAAGGCCTGATTTTGAAGCTTGTGCTTTAGAATGTAAGTAAGCGTTGCGTGTGCTGCTGCTGCGATCACGGGATGACCTCCAAAGGTGGTGATGTGTCCGAGTTTTGGAGCAGTACTCAGGGTCTGCATTAAAGAGCGTTCAGCGATAAAAGCGCCAACCGGAAGTCCTCCGGCCATTCCTTTTCCGATCACGAGAATGTCGGGAACACAATTGAATTGCTCGAAACCAAAGAGACTACCCGTTCTACCAAATCCGGGCTGAATTTCATCTAAAATTAATAGACTACCTGTTTTGGTGCATTGCGCCCTTAAGCGTTCTAAATAATCATCTTTAGGTAAAATAAAGCCTGCTCCTCCTTGTATTGTTTCTACAATGACAGCAGCTGTTTTTGTGGTTATCTGTTCAAGGTCTTTGGATTTATTGAAGCCTATATGCTTTACATCAGGAAGCAAGGGCTTGAACGGTGCAATTCGCTCTTCGTAATCCATTAGGCTTAAACTTCCCATGGTATTACCGTGATAATTGTTTTTTGCTGCAATAATCTCTGTTCTTCCTGTTGCGGCACGGGCTAATTTCAATGCTCCTTCGATGGCTTCTGTACCAGAATTTACGAGGTAAACATTATTTAAAGGGTTTGGTAAGTGCTGTGTTAAAAGTTCAGCATAGGCCAACACAGATTCTTGAATAAATTCTCCGTAGACCATAACATGTGAGTGC
This sequence comes from Flavobacteriaceae bacterium, assembly GCA_038134285.1. Classification (GTDB taxonomy): domain Bacteria; phylum Bacteroidota; class Bacteroidia; order Flavobacteriales; family Flavobacteriaceae; genus UBA3478. Next base: position 10,129 of record JAYPUW010000006.1, on the reverse strand, counting down.
CTTTTCAGTTGTTTATTGACCGCTCTTCTGATCACAGGATTATTATGGCCAATACTCACGGCCGATACCCCAGCAATAAAATCGAGATACGCTTTCTTTTCGTGGTTGTAGATATAGCTGCCTTTGGCTTTTGAAACGAAAAGACCCAATGGGTGTGGAGTGGTGGCCGCTAAGACCTCTTTGAAGCGTCTTAAGTTGCTCATTTTTTGAGTCTTTTAATGCGACTGATAAATTCTTCTAGGCTGTCAACCCTTTCATCACCGCGCCACTGAAAACCTTCAAGTTTAGCAAGTTCTTCAGGGAAAATCTCGTAGGGATAAATTTCACCAGAAGGGTTAACCAAGAAAGTGATATCTGAAATGCTCCCTTCTGCAAAATCAATTTTGATCTCGCTGCAGAGGGTTTTATTAACTCCGATTAGCGCCGGGGTGTCGTCGTACATATAGTATACCACTTCAGTATTCTTCTTGAGGATCATTGCATCTAATCTGTTGTCGGTGAAATTACCATCAAGAAGAGCTCCTTTGGCTTGGTTATAACCCAATTGTCCAATACTGTCTTCGGCAATCATAAAGGCATTACCCTTAACGTATAACGAGTCGATAGTCTTAGTGCCCTTGGAATAGGTGAAGTACATGTAGTTCCCCGTTAATTGATTTTTCTCATTCCATAACACTGGTGCTCCTACTAGTTCAGTAATTCCTGACTTTTGAGTATACTTCAGGCTGTCACTAACTCCGCTTAATCCGTTTTTAAAAAATTGGGCATTCGGGTAGGCCAATAAATCGCGTTCTTGTTCTTTACCTGTTACAAACAAATAGGTGCCATGTACATAGAGCGAATCGCTGTCTAGCGCTCTTGCCACTATAGCTTCACCCGTGGCGCGCAGTGAGTCTTTTGCTTTGAAGAGTTCAACAAATTGGGCTTTTAACACGCTTGCGTTCAACGAATCTAACACCCGTATATTCTGGGTAGCGGCCGCATACTCTCTGGCGTTATCGAAGAACACCGAGTCTCCGTAAAGGGTACGGTTATCGTAATCTATTCTTGTATTTTCTAGACCGTAACCTTTTTCTTTTTCTGTATCGTATTGTCCGCGTTCAAAGTAAAATCTGTAGGTTGGACTGACAATTACCGTTTCACCCCGCATCGTGGCGATTTGAGTGGTGGTGTCGAAGTTTAATTGATCTGAATCAAGAGTAAAGTCAGGGTTGTCAATATGAACTTTATCTTCAAAGTAATAAGTCTTTGCTAGAATGTCGTAGGTTCCTTCTTCACTGGTCAATATATTTTCTTCACTAAAGAGCTTTCCTTGAGAATTGAAGTAGGCTTTTTGATTCGATCTGTCAAAATAGAGTAGATCAGTCAATAGTCTAGAGTCTTTGTTGATGAGGTCAACCTTACCTATAGCTTTAGCGAGTCTAGTGTCTCCGTTGTAAAAGAGCTGATTACTCACTAAGGTTAAGGTGTCCCCTTGTTTCATCCGGATGTTTCCGGTCGCTTCTAGTCGATTTTCTTGGCTGTAAAGATAGGCTTCATCGCAAAAAAGATCTGCACCTTTATGTCTGAAATGTACCTGACCGCTCTGGTCCTTTCGAAAGACCGAAGCCCCAGGATACTTGAGCTCGTCCTTTATGAAACGACCTCCGTAAATCACTTCAATTACCGCTTGCTCTTCTGTTTGTGACATGAGGCCCATAGTGAACAGAAGGAGGGCAAATGTCACTGTACTTTTCATAAGTTGCGAAATAGCGTTTGAGTTCGATCAGGCCCCACAGAAACTATCGTAATAGGTACTTCTATGGCCTTTTCTAGATAGGTCAAGTAATCATGAAGTTCAGTTGGAAGCTCATTGATATCTCTCATCGCTGTAAGATCGGCATTCCAACCTTTTAGTTCTTCGTAAACGGGCTCCACATATTTTTCGTCTACATCAAAAGGCAAATGATCAATTAATTCACCTTTGTAATTGTAGTGCGTGCAAACTTTAATTTTTTTAAAACCACTTAAAACATCAGCCTTCATCATGTTCAACTCGGTTACTCCATTAACTGTGATGGCATATTTCAATGCAACCAAATCTAACCACCCACATCTTCGCGGACGGCCAGTCGTGGCACCAAATTCGTTTCCGACGCGACCGAGGGTCTCTCCGTCCTGGTCAAATAGTTCAGTAGGAAAGGGGCCGCTTCCGACCCTAGTGGTGTATGCCTTAAAAATACCAATCACATTCTTGATGCGGTTAGGGGCAATTCCTAGACCTGTACACGCTCCGGCAGCGGTTGTGTTTGAAGAGGTTACAAAAGGATAAGTACCAAAATCAATATCTAACAAAGATCCTTGTGCTCCTTCGGCTAAGATCTTTTTACCTTGCTTTTGCTGCTGGTCTAAATAGTGTTCAGAATCAATAAACTGAAGCTGTTTGAGCGTCTCAATGGCCTCAAAAAACTCCTTTTCTAGTGTCTCAAGGTCAAATTGTATCTCTACCCGATAGTTCTTAATCATCTGCAGGTGCTTATCGGTTAGCGATCGGTATTTTTCTTTCCAATCAGGGGCTTCAATATCACCAATTCGGATGCCATTTCGACCCGTTTTATCCATGTAAGTAGGGCCAATACCCCTTAAAGTAGATCCGATTTTAGCACTCCCTTTTGCTGCTTCAGAACCTTGGTCTAATAAACGATGGGTGGGGAGGATGAGGTGAGCCTTACGAGAAATTAAAAGTTTGTTTCTTAGATCAAGATTGTAGGGTACGAGTTTTTCAAGCTCCTTTTTAAAAATAACTGGATCTATAACCACTCCGTTTCCGACCAAATTTATAGAGGTATCGTGAAAGATTCCAGAAGGTATGGTGTGTAAAACGTGCTTGTTTCCTTCAAATTCTAGGGTATGTCCTGCATTTGGCCCTCCCTGAAACCGCGCGATGATATCGTATTTCTTGGTTAGGACATCAACGATTTTTCCTTTTCCTTCGTCTCCCCATTGGAGTCCAAGCAGTAAATCAATCATGAATTTTATGAATAGGTGTCTAGTTGTTTTTATCAGTATTGCGTTCTCCGTAAAAATAGAGGGAGTGATTAGAGATTTTAATATCGAAAACCTCTTCTATTGTTTTTTTTATCGACTCGATTCGGGGATCACAGAATTCAATTACCTCACCTGAGTCTGTAAGAATGACGTGATCGTGTTGACGGTCGAAATAAGACTTTTCATATTGGGCCTGGGTGCCTCCAAACTGATGCTTACGTACAAGATTACAGTCTAATAAAAGATCGATAGTGTTGTAGAGTGTTGCCCGTGAAACGCGGTAGTTTTTTTCTTTCATTTTGAGATAGAGCGACTCTATGTCAAAGTGATCGTTACTCTCGTATATCTCTTGTAAAATTGCGTAGCGCTCAGGAGTTTTGCGGTGCCCGTTTTCTTCCAGAAATTGGGTAAATACCTTTTTAACGATTTCTTGATTTGAGGATTTATTTAGAGGCATTACTAACGCTGGCTAAAAGGCAAAAATAGCTTAAAATCAAGTACGAATAACTTTGTCTACTCCGTTTACTTGTCTGAGTTTTTTTATGACTGAGTTGAGGATGTCATTGTTCTTCACGATTACACGGATAGAACCCGAAAACGTTCCTCCTTTTTCAGAAAAACTAATAGATTTCATCCCAATGTGCATCTGCTGAGAGATGATTTGGGTGATACTGCTCACTAGCCCCATTTGATCTATTCCGGTAATATTGATGTCGGCAAAAAAGTCTTGCTGACTCGAATCAATCCACCTTGCCTGCATTATTCTATATGAGAACTTGGATTGCAGGGCCACCGCGTTGGGACAATTTTTTTTATGGACTTTGATACCGTCATTTACGGTTAGAAATCCAAATACTTCGTCCCCCGGTATAGGTTTGCAACAGTCACTTGCCAAGGTGTAATTAAGCCGCTCTTCTTCTTCACCAAAGACCAGCATATCGAATTGCTGTGATAACTGTTGATCGTCTATGAACTCCTCTGATTTTTCTTTTGTCGACTTTCGAATACGACTAGTAAAAAAACTGATCAGGGCGTTGTTATAGCTCGCAGCAAAGGATTTGATCATACTATTAGTAATTGATCTGCTACCAATACGATAAAAGAGATCTTGAGAGGTTTTTAGCTTAAAATGATTTACCAGTTTATTAATGGTGTCTTCACTAAACTTAATTTTAAGTGCTCTTAATTTTCTTCGCAACACCTCACGCCCTTCATCGGCAATAGACTTCTTCTCTGCATTTAGGCTTGAGCGTATTTTTGACAGCGCCTTACCCGTATGACAATAATCCAGCCAGTTTGAAGTGGGTTTAGCATTCTCAGATGTAATGATCTCAACCTGATCTCCGCTTTTCAATACAGAACTTAGCGGCATCAGTTTACCGTTTACGCGAGCTCCTCTTGTTTTTAATCCTACTTCTGTATGGACATGAAAAGCAAAGTCCAATGGCGTTGCACCCTTTGGTAGCGATATGAGATCGCCCTTTGGTGTAAATACAAATATCTCCTTGGAGTAGAGGTTTAGCTTAAACTCTTCTACGAAATCTACAGCACTTCGATTAGAGCTCTCAAGTGCTTCTTGCAAGCGGTTTAACCACGACTCTATCCCTACTTCTTTCTGCTCGCCGTGTTTGTACTTATAATGCGCTGCATAGCCTTTTTCAGCGATTTCGTGCATGCGCTCTGATCGAATCTGAACTTCTACCCATTTACGATCAGGTCCCATCACAGTGATGTGTAGAGCTTCGTATCCGGTGCTTTTCGGAGAAGTGATCCAGTCTCTAAGCCTGACAGGATTGGGTGTGAAATAATCGGTGATTATAGAATAGATTTTCCAGGCTAAGAACTTTTCTTCTTCGGGCTTTGCCTTGTAGATAACGCGAACGGCAAACTTGTCGTAAATCTCATTAAAAGATAAATTCTGGCTGAGCATTTTTTTGTGAATGCTACTGATAGATTTCATTCTACCCTTGATCTGAAACTTGATTTTTTCTCGTTCAAGCGCATCTTTTATTATAGATTTAAACTGCTCTATGTACTGCTCGTTATTGTCAGATGAGTCCGCAATGTTTTGTTCAATAGAGTAATAGACTTCAGGTTCGATGTATTTTAAAGCGAGATCCTCTAAAGTGTTTTTGATATTGTACAGTCCTATGCGGTGGGCCAGGGGTGCATAAATATATAGTGTCTCAGAAGCGATTTTGACCCGCTTATCAGGACGCATTGACCCAAGCGTAAGCATGTTGTGATAGCGATCGGCTATCTTGATCAGAATTACTCTTGCATCATCATTTAATGTGAGAAGCATCTTTCTAAAGTTCTCTGCTTGGAGACTATTATTATTTGTGTCTTTCTTTAATCCTGCGATTTTAGTCAGACCATTTACAATTCTCGCAACCGTTGGGCCGAATTGTTCTTCTATATAATCAAGGGTGTAATGGCTGTCTTCGACTACATCGTGAAGTAATGCCGCCATAATAGAGGTTGCGTCGAGCCCAATCTCTTCTGCCACAATCTGAGCCACCGAAATAGGATGAAAGACGTAGGCTTCTCCAGATTTTCTCCTTTGGTCTTTATGCGCATCAACAGCAACTTCAAAGGCAAGCCGAATTTGGCCCTTATCTTCTTCACTCAGAGTCTGATAACTGGTGCGTAAAAGGTCTTTGTATCGAGAAACAATCTCTTTATTTTCTTGCTCTATTTGCGCTTCTGATAGCATATATTAAAGATACAAACTATCTGATTCTGTCAGGCATTCCGTTGACGAAGGGCCTCAAAGGTTAGAACAGCAGTAGCCACAGAAACGTTCATAGAGTCAATAAGTCCCTGCATAGGAATAACAATTGAAGCGGAGCTTTCAGTTCTCCAAAATGAACTCAAACCATTGGCTTCTGATCCCATAACAAAGGCTGTTGACTCTTTAAAGCTCTCTTGAAAATATGGATTGCTGTTTTGTAAGGTGGCCGCATAAGAGCGGACGCTATGAGCGGTGAGCCAATCCCGTATTTCTTCGTTGCTCCCTGCAATGCTGGGCACGCTGAGACAGCATCCCAAACTAGATCGAATACAGTTCGGATTGTACAAATCGGTGCTGCAATTGGCTAGACATACCATATCAACCTTTGCTGCATCAGCGGTTCTGAAAATAGCTCCAAGGTTTCCTGGTTTCTCGATGTTTTCGAGTACGAGTACTAATAATTTTCTATTTGAAGCTACCGTAGTGTGCATTGGATTGTGTTTTTTCTGCTGAAATACGCCTACAACGCCCTCAGTTGATGCACGATAAGCCATGTATTGATAGACCTTTGGATCCACTTCAAAATGTTCGAATTGATCCTCTTTAGGAAGTTTTAATGAGGATAGATCGCTTAGTTCTGGCTGAACAAAGAGTTTCTCTAAATGGTAACCTGCCATAAGGGCAATGGACAGCTCACGAACGCCTTCTACGGTAAACCTCAATTCAGATTTTCTAAAGCGGCTTTTCTCTTGAAGCGCTTTAAATTCTTTGACGTGTTTGTTTGATGTACTGCTGAGGGGGGTCATAAGAAAACGAGCCCTAAAATAGGGCTCGTGTTATTTAGTTCTGTTTCGCGTATTTTTCACTGTAACGCTTCCAGAGTTTTGTTTGGTGGGTTTCTAATGATATTCCTCTTCCGTCTATAAAGGCTTGCGTTAATTGATTTCCTCTCATGTCTAAGGCATCACCTTCTGAAACGAATAGGGTAGCGCTTTTTCCGGCCTCTAACGAACCGTAACGATCAGCAATCCCTAATATTTTTGCGGTATTAAGGGTTATTAACTGAAGTGCATCTTCTTTATCAATACCGTACTGGGCGCTGTGACCGGCATAGAAGGGCAGGTTACGCACTTGGAAATTGCTTTTCGAAGCATTTTGTATCGCGACAAGATGCCCTTTCTGGTGAAGTCGTGCGGCTAATCCGTAGACGTAATCATAGGCGTCATCTTCTAATTCAGGAATCTCGTGACCGTTGTGAACAAGTATTGGAATTTGGTGTTGTAGTAAAAAATCTGAAACATTTTCAGCCTGATACCCACCAACGAGGACTATATGAGCAATACCCAGTTGTTTCAATTTGGTCACCGCGTCTCGAATTTCACGCTCTCCGTCTGCGTATACAAAAAGGCGTTGTGATTGATCAAAGAGTCCTGCAGTAGCCTGGTACGGAAGGTTTACAGGAGAACGACTTCCTGCGAGATACGTCTTGGCTTGTTGCAAAAATGCTATAACCTCATTGACTTGATTACTGTAATTGTCATTCGCTTGGATTCCTCTTGATTCTCCGGCCCACCATCTTCCGTTGCGAAATGCAGACGGCCAGGTAAGGTGTATCGCATCATCTATTTGAACGGCTGCATCCTCCCAATTCCAGGCGTCAAACTGCACAATAGACGAAGTTCCAGATATTCTGCCTCCCTCAGGAGTAATTTGACCTAATAAGATTCCATTCTGCCTTAGCGATTCTACTACTTGTGATTCTGCATTGTAAGCAATGAGGCTTCTCACATGAGGAATCATTTCTCCGATTTCGTCTGTGTCGTCAGAAGCTCTAACGGCATTGATCTCAACAAGTCCTAGAGTTTTTGTTGGAACTATAAACCCTGGATAGATATGCTTTCCGTCAACTTGAACTACATTTTGTGGTCGTGCAATTTTAGCCGAGGCTTCTCCTACATGGGTAATGATTCCGTTTTCGAATATGATTAAACCATTTTCGATGATTGATCCGTCACCCACATGAATCGTTGCACCTTCAAGGGCTATGGCTTCAGATTGAGGTTGAGCAGGAGTTTGCTGCGCGTAAAGCGCAACACTCAATACGGTCAGAATAAATGTATAGATATGTTTCATGTTCTATAGATTATAAGGTATCACACGTAAAGCGTTCTTTTTTGGTTTGGACGGGAGCAATGGTGGCTCCTCCAGATGCCTTGACATCTAGCATCAGTTTAGTAAGATGCATACGCTCTTGAGCAATGGCATCTCTTAATGCTTTGTCTTTAGTGATATCAAAATATACTGCACCTTGTATGAGCGTTTTTTCAGCTTTAGAATACACCGACATTGGGTGTCCAGACCACAGTACTACGTCGGCGTCTTTGCCTACGGCAATGCTTCCTACCTGGTCGTCAATGTGTAAGAGCTTTGCCGGATTTAGGGTTACTGTTTTCCAGGCTTCGAGTTCGGTCATTCCACCGTATTTCATGGTCTTAGCAGCTTCTTGATTCAATCTTCGCGACATTTCTGCATCATCACTGTTTATGGCTACAGTAACACCAGCATTGGTCATGATCGCCGCGTTATACGGAATCGCATCTTTCACTTCATACTTGTAGGCCCACCAGTCACTAAAGGTTGACCCCCCAACACCATGGGCAGCCATTTTATCAGCGACTTTGTATCCTTCAAGGATGTGGGTGAAAGTGTTAATTCTGAAATCGAATTGCTCTGCCACTTTCATCAACATGTTAATCTCGCTTTGAACGTAAGAATGGCTTGTGATGAAACGTTTTGATTCAAGGATCTCGACAAGCGTTTCAAGTTCTTCATCGTATCGATAAGGTTGTTTAGAGGCTTTGAGTTTCTGGTATTCCTTAGCTCTTGTGAAATAATCAACAATCATTTGTTCAACCCCCATTCTGGTTTGTGGGAACCTATTGAACGATTGCCAGTTAGATTGTTTCACATTTTCTCCTAAAGCGAACTTGATAAAGCCATCTGCTCCTTCAAAGAGTAAATTGTCAGCGGTCTCTCCCCATTTTAGTCTTAGAAGGGCCGATTGCCCTCCGATAGGGTTGGCTGATCCATGAAGTAACTGAGCGCTAGTTACTCCTCCAGCGAGATTGCGGTACAGATCCGAATCTTTAGGGTCCACGACGTCTGCCATGCGCACCTCGGCTGTCGAGTTATGACCTGATTCGTTAACTGCAAGGGCCCCAATGTGAGTGTGTTCATCAATAATCCCTGCTGTGAGGTGCTTTCCGGTTGCATCGATGATTTGAGCCTTTTTAGACTCTAGGTTTTGACCTATTCTATAGATTTTTTGATCTTTTATATGAACATCTGTGTTTTCAAGAATCTCTTCACCTGTCCAAACAGTGGCATTTTTGAAGAGTAGCTCTTGAGCTTCAGGAAGCGCTTCATATCCATGACCTACATTAGGGTACTTCACATAGAATTCAGGAGTTGAAGACGATGATTCTTTCTTTTCACTTGCGGTGTATGCCGCCACTCTTGTAAGGGTGAGTTCACGACTTTCGCCAGAGTTATCAAGCAATTTTCCACTCAATACTTCCCCGTCTAAAACGCCTGAGAAGCGCAGTAGTGTTCCGTTGTCATTGCTGAGCGAGAATTGCAGTTGACCCTCTGAATAAGAAACTTTTGTATTCAATTTATCCTCTTCGTGAGTGGCCTTTAAGGTTGGTTTGGTCAGCTTTCCTCCAAACTCAAGACCATAGGTTACCCCACTGTGGATCAATTCATAAGAACCGCGTACGTCTGGAGTATTTCGGTTTTCTAGAATGTGTTTGTGTCCTCCCACCCAATGTTCGTAAAGCGATGCATCTTTATCGAAAATAGGCGCTGAGCTAACCACGAAATTGGCCTGCATATTAGGTTTAAGTGCACCAAGAGTCGCTTGTTTTCCGAGTAGTGAAGCCGGAACGGTGGTTAATGCAGCTAAGGCTGTACGCTCTGAAAGTCCTCTTTCGATTGCCTTTGAAACATTTTTGATTAAATCCTTAGGCGATTTTAATCCATGAGATGTGAACGCAAATGAGATCTTGTTTTGCTCTAAAATACTCGCATTAGCCGGCGCGTTGTACCAATGTCTCATATCTCTAATGCTAATGTATTCCGCCAAATACGGATCTGATACATCGTATGCATCTGGGTAATTGACCGGAATAATAACCGTACCTCCAAGTGCTTGAAGTTCTCTGGTGTATTCGTATTCATCTCCTCCTCCGACAACGGCCATATTCAGCCCAAACTGATTAGCGATTTTGAGTGCTCTCACCACATTACCGTTTCCGCCTGCCTCAAAAAATTGTGGTAGTTTTTGTTGCGCGATAAGGGCTTCAAGGG
>JAYPUW010000005.1:0-191654 GCA_038134285.1 Flavobacteriaceae bacterium | reverse complement strand
TTTAGCTTCATGGTAGGGGTGAGGTGTCCGCCCTCAATAGACCAAGTATCAGGGGTAATTCTAAAATCTTTGATTTTTTCCCACTGTGCAAAATCAGCGTTTGCCTCTTCGATTTCTTTACTGATTCGAGCAATGACCGCCTCGCTAGTACCGTAATCAGAGCGATTTTGAGGTAAGCTAATACCCTTTTTGCTTGCCCATTCTTCAATGAATTCAAAGTTGAGTTGAATCAGCGCGGCAGGCATCTTTTGGCCTTCACCAACCACCATGATCTGCTCAATAAATAGCGATTGCTTACATCTATTTTCGAGCAATTGAGGCGCCACATACTTTCCACCCGAAGTCTTGAACATCTCCTTTTTACGATCTGTAATTTTCAAGAATCCGTCTGAATCAATCTCACCGATGTCACCGGTATGAAAGTATCCATCCTTTAAGACCTCAGATGATTTTTCTTCGTCCTTGTAATAGCCTTGCATCACATTAGGCCCTTTGCACAGAATCTCTCCGTCTGAAGCGATTTTAATTTCAACACCAGAAATGACCTTTCCAACAGATCCAATCCGCCATCCTCTGTTTCGCTGATCGTTTACCGTAATCACCGGTGAGGTTTCAGTAAGGCCATATCCCTCCATAACCGGTATTCCAGCCGCTCCAAAGATTCGCGTTAAGCGGGGTTGAAGTGCAGCACTCCCTGAGACCATGAGCTCAAGGTTTCCGCCTAATGCTTCTTGCCACTTCGAGAAAATGAGTTTACGAGCGATGGCGAGCTTTAGGTTATAAATGAGTCCGCGGTCATAGGGTTCAAATTTATGCCCAAGATCTGCGGCCCAGAAAAACAATGATTTTTTAAGACCCGTAAGTTCTTTTCCTTTCGCGATGATTTTATCGTAGACCTTCTCGAGTAGGCGAGGTACTACAGTCATCACGCTCGGTCTAATCTCCTTGATATTATCGCTGATTTTATCTAAGCCCTCTCCGTAATAAATGCTTACGCCACAGTACTGATAGAGGTAAACGATCATACGTTCAAAGATGTGACACATAGGTAGAAAGCTTAAAGCCACCGCTCCTGATTCAAAGGGTACACGTTCTCTTGAAGAAAGCACATTAGTGACGATATTTTCATGAGAGAGCATGACACCTTTAGGCTTACCAGTAGTACCAGAAGTATAGATTAAAGTGGCTAGATCTGCTGGTTTCACAGCTTTTTTGCGGGCTTCTAGTTCATCACTATGGTTAAGGTGCTGACCTTTGTCACGCAATTCGGTCCAATGTTTGGCCCGTTTCAAGGCGTCGAAGCTGTATATTTCTTTTAAGTGTTTTAATTCACTATTGACCGCGAGAACCTTTTCTAAAATTTCATCGCAGGATACAAAACAAAATTTTGCTTCGCTGTGATTGAGAATATAGGCATAGTCCTCTTGAGAAATCGTAGGGTAAATAGGTACAGTTTGCGCACCTATTTGCAATACCGCTAGATCGAGGATGCTCCATTCTGTGCGATTGGTCATAGAGATCAGGGCAATCTTGTCATTTGTTTGTACGCCGAGGTCAATCAATGCTTTACTGACAGATTCGGCTTGCGCTATGAATTCAGCAGAGCTGGTCGAGACCCAATTCCCATCCTTTTTGGTGTTAAAGGCCTTCGCGATCGGATCGCGCTGCAGTTGATCATACGCGAAATCGAATAAGCGTGTTACAGAAGTCATGTTTGTTAAATGTTAAGGTATTTGCAAAATACGCTAAACACTTAACAATTTAAAATCCAATTCTTAGCATTAATGAAGGCTTCAATCCACGGGCTGAAATGATCTTCTGAGTTGGGATAATACGCCCAGTTCCAGGCAAACAGAGAGCGCTCTATATGCGGCATAGTAACCAGGTGTCTTCCGCTTGGATCTACAAGCATTGCCGTATTGAAATCACTGCCATTTGGATTCGAGGGATACCCTTCGTAACCGTAGGTTCCTACAATATGGTAGTGCTCTTTGGCAAGTGGCATGTTGAACCTTCCTTCTCCGTGAGAGATCCATACTCCTAGGCGCGTTCCGGCTAATGAGCCGAGCATTACGGAGTTGTTTTCTTCTATAACTACGGAGGTAAAAGCACTCTCGTGCTTTTTAGATTGATTGAAGGTCATTTTCGCATGTGTTGGATGTTCAGGGTAGAGCAATTCTAATTCCATAAACAGTTGACATCCGTTGCAAATCCCAACAGAAAGTGTGTCTTCTCGCTTAAAGAAATCATGGAGGGCTTTTTGAGCTTTCTCGTTGTACTTAAACGCTCCAGCCCAACCCTTTGCCGATCCTAACACATCTGAGTTGGAAAAGCCTCCTACAGCCCCTAAAAACTGAACGTCTTCAAGCGTTTCACGTCCGCTAATCAAGTCGGTCATGTGTAGGTCTTTCACCTCAAACCCTGCGGCGTAAAGCGCATTGGCCATCTCACGTTCAGAGTTACTTCCTTTTTCGCGAAGAATAGCGGCTTTAGGTCTCTTTCCTTGAATTTCAAATCGCTGTGAGTGGTACTGTTTCGGAAATTGATAGGTAAGGGGTTGTCTTTTGTAATTCTCAAAACGAGTAAAGGCTAAGTTTTCTGAGGTTTGATGTTGGTCAAAGGCCACAGAAGTCTCGTACCAACGGTCTCTGAGACTCGCAATATTCAAACCAAGTTCAACACCTGCATTCTTAATGACCAATTCACCACTTTCATGCACTTCACCTATTTTGACACATGGGATAGGGCAGGTGATTGCGATAGCATCAAAGCTGTCATCTGTGGCTTGAAATACCACAGAGGTATTCTCAGCAAAAAGAAGACGGATGGTGTCTTCGCATCCTATTACATTAAGGTCTATAGCTGCCCCAATATGAGGGTCGGCGAAACACATTTCAAGGAGCGTCGTGATTAACCCGCCTGAGGCGACATCGTGTCCAGCACAAATACGCTCATTGGTCAGTTGGAGTTGAATCCAGTCAAATGCTGCTCCAAAGTTCTTGTGGTTCTTTATAGTGGGTGCGTCTGTTCCAATTTTTGCTTGTGTCTGCGCAAAAGAAGAGCCGCCAAGCTGATGCGTGACTTGTGAAAAGTTAATGTAATAAATGGCTCCTTTGTTCTTCTTAAACAGGGGCTCTACGGCTTTGGTAAAGTCTTTGCAATGTCCGGCGGCTGAGATAATCACTGTTCCAGGAGCTAAGACTTCTTGATCGGGATACTGCTGCTTCATAGAAAGCGAGTCTTTTCCTGTCGGAATGTTGATTCCTAAATCTATAGAGAACGCTGAAGCAGCCTCTACGGCTTCGTATAGTCTAGCATTTTCTCCTTCATTGTTACATGGCCACATCCAGTTTGCCGAGAGTGAAACCGATTTGAGACCCTCAGCAAGCGGAGCCCAGACGATATTGGTTAGGGCTTCGGCTATACTATTTTTGCTTCCGGCAACGGCATCGATCAAACCACTCACTGGGCTATGGCCTATACTAGTTGCAATCCCATTGTAACTCGCGAAATCCAAAGCTGCTATACCGTAATTCTGAAGCGGCAATTGTAATGGACCAATGCATTGTTGTTTCGCAACCCTTCCTGATACGCAACGATCAACCTTATTGGTAAGCCAATCTTTGCAGGCTACCGCCTCTAAACGCAATACTGCATCAAGGTACTCGTGGAAATCGGCTAAAGTATAGGTAAGCCCTTCGTAGGTTCTTGGAGTGGTAGTGTCTTTGAGGATCATTTTTGGTGCATTGCCAAAAAAGTCTGTCAACTCAAGATCAATGGGTTTGGAGTCTGATTTTTTTGAATAAAACGAAAAATGATGGTCACCGGTGATATCCCCTACGGTATACATGGGTGCACGTTCGCGTTCTGCGATTTCTTGCAACAGCCGAAGAGACTTTTCGGGGATTACGAGCCCCATACGTTCTTGAGATTCGTTTCCGATTAACTCTTTTTCTGAGAGTGTGGGGTCACCTACGGGTAGGGCGTCTAAATTGATTTTTCCGCCGGTTTCTTCTACTAATTCTGAAAGGCAGTTCAAGTGACCTCCTGCGCCGTGATCATGCACAGAAACAATAGGGTTGTCATCACTTTCAGCCAGTGCTCTAATCGCATTAGCAGCACGCTTTTGCATCTCAGGATTAGAACGTTGAATGGCATTGAGTTCGATGGCACTTCCGAAAGCACCGGTGTCTGCGCTTGATACTGCTGCGCCTCCCATACCAATACGATAGTTGTCACCTCCGAGCACTACCACTTTATCTCCTAGTGCTGGTCTCTTCTTTTGGGCGTACTCTTTTCTTGAATAACCCACACCACCCGCCAACATGATCACCTTGTCGTAGGCTAATGTGCGCATGTCAAAGGCTGGATCTGTTTCTTGATGTTCAAATGTCAACAGTGATCCTACTATAAGGGGTTGGCCGAACTTATTTCCGAAATCAGAAGCTCCGTTTGAGGCTTTGATCAGTATGTCTAAAGGGGTTTGGTACAGCCACTCTCTTGCCTCAATGGCGGTTTCATGGGCAGATAATTCTTTTCTGTGACGCGGATAACTCGTCATGTAAACGGCCGACCCCACTAGAGGTAAAGAACCAATGCCACCAGCTAGACGGTCTCGTATTTCTCCACCTGAACCCGTAGCGGCACCATTGAAGGGTTCTACAGTAGTTGGAAAGTTGTGTGTTTCGGCTTTGAGTGAAATCACACTCTGGTGTTTGGTCTCTTTGTAATAAGAAGCCTTTTGGGCAAGCTCTGGGGCGAACTGAGTAATTTCAGGCCCTTGAATAAAGGCTACGTTGTCTTTATAGGCAGATACTATGCTATTCGGGTGCTGTTCTGAAGTTTTGCGAATGAGCTTAAAGAGTGATAACGGTTTGGCGGCGCCATCGATTTCGAATGTGCCATTAAAAATTTTGTGTCTACAGTGTTCAGAATTTACTTGAGAGAACCCAAACACTTCGGCGTCTGTAAGCTTACGTCCTAGCTTTAAGCAAAGCCCTTCTAGATAGTTGATTTCATCATCACTTAGAGACAGTCCTTCTTGTGCATTATAGTGTGCTATATCTTCGATCAACAGGGTTGGATTGCGCTCTACCGAAATATCGAATAGCGTTTGATCTAAACGCTTATACTGCTGAAAGAGCATGGGATCTACCTCTTCGTTTGCATTATAGGCGTTGAATTGTTCAACTCTTACTACCCCTTTAATCCCCATGTTTTCAATGATTTCAGTGGCATTGGTGCTCCAAGGAGTGATCATGCTGGCGCGCGGACCGCTATAAGCTTGAGAAATGCTTTCGTCTTGAAGCAAAGAGTGGCCTCCAAAGAGCCACTGTAATTTTTCAATATCCGAGGCGCTTAAAGCATCCGTTTTTTGAACGGCATAAATCAAAGAACTGGGATCTCCAAAGAAGTAAATCATAGGGGGGCTATTAAAAAATCAAAGGTATTTAATTAGGATTCACGCTCAAACAGAGCCATGAAAAAGCCGTCATAATGATCCGTTGAAGGATAAAGGTGATGCTGACTAACGAGTTTAAAGGCAGCCCCTTCGGGACGTTTTAAAAATGCTGTTACCTGCTGTTCGTTTTCTTGAGGAAGTATAGAGCAGGTGGCATAGAGGACTTTTCCGCCTGGCTTAACCATTTGGGTATAGGAATTCAGTAATTCTTTCTGTGTTTCTACCACCCGGTCTAAGAAATCTGGAGTGATCTTCCATTTAGCGTCAGGATTGCGTCTCAAAACACCTAATCCGGTACACGGAGCATCGATCAGCACGCGGTCTGCACTTGAAACCAATTTTTTAATCACCTTGTTAGAATCAATAGTGCGCGTTTCAATATTATGGGCACCGGCTCTTCTCGCTCTTAATTTTAAGGTTTTCAATTTGTGCTCAAAGATGTCTAGGGCAATGAGTTGTCCTTTATTCTCCATTATGGTGCTAAGATGTAGTGATTTTCCTCCCGCACCCGCGCAAGCATCAATCACACGCTGTCCGGGCTTTACATCGAGTAGGGGAGCCACCCTTTGAGAACTTGCGTCCTGCACTTCGAAGAATCCTTCTTTAAAGGATTGTAGCTGAAAGACATTTGAGCGCTCCTTTAATTCTAAGGCCTCATTGAGGCCGGCAAGCTCATGAGTTTCAACCCCTTCGCCGGCGAGTTTTTCTTTTAACGCTTTTCGACTGATTTTATTCGTGTTTGCTCGCAGTACCACCGCTGCTTCTTCATTGAGTGCTTTTAATTCTCGTTCCCATTTAAAAGATCCAAATGCGTTTTCACCCAATGCGTCTAACCAGTCTGGAATAGACTCTCTGATTGCCCTTTCATTTCTCAGGGCGTCAAATCGCCCTTTGATCTTTCGGGTGGGAGCATGTTCAAATTCTGGCCAATCGGGAAGACCATGACCTCGGAGTACACACCAAACAGAAAAGACTTTGGTGAATCCCTCACCAGTTAAGGGTAACTTTTCTTCTGCAATTTCGAGATAGAGTCTGCGGTACCTTACCATTTCGTATACCGTACTCGCAATGAAGGCGCGGTCTTTTACTCCCCATCTTTTATCACGCTTTAAGATGCGTTCGATGACCTTATCGGCATATTGGTCTTGGTTGAAGATAAGATCGATAGCGTCGGCGACAGCCAGAACTAGATTGCGGTGAAAGCGCATAAGTATTGATTTAACTCGAAAGTGTTTGCATTTGGATGAGGTTGTAATAGAGTCCTTTTTTAGCCAAAAGCTCTGAATGCGTACCGATTTCAGCCACCTTTTTCTGATCGATCACTACAATGCGATCTGCATTTTGAACGGTGGATAATCGATGGGCAATAATCAAGGTAGTTCGATTCTTCTGAATGGATGCTAAAGCTTGTTGAACCTCTTTTTCGCTCTCTGTGTCTAGGGCTGAGGTGGCCTCGTCTAAAATAAGAATAGGAGCATCTTTATAAAAAGAACGGGCGATAGAGATCCGCTGTTTTTGCCCACCGCTCAGTCGATTTCCATCGTCTCCTAATTCGGTTTCATAACCTTGTTCAAGGGTGTCAATAAAGCTTGAGGCATGCGCATCTGAGGCAGCGTGTTTCACCGCTTCGATTTCTGCGTTAAAGTCTCCAAGTGCAATATTTTCGATCACAGGGGCATTGAAAAGCATGGCCTCTTGAGTCACAAAAGCGATATGTTTTCTCAGGTCGGCTTTTGAAAAGGCTGTAATGTCTATTCCGTCGATTTGAACATGACCTTGTTGAGTGTCGTACAAGCGGGCCAGCAATTGAACTAAGGTTGACTTTCCGCTTCCAGAGGTGCCCACTATGGCGACGGTTTCACCCTTTTTCACCTTTAGATTAAAATCTTCGAGTACTGTGGTTTCTCCATAACTAAAACCCAATTGTTTAAATTCAATTTCACGATTGAACTGAAATGGCTTTGGAGTAGAAGGGTCAACAATGGTGTTTTTGGCGTCCAGAATTTCTAAGATGCGATCAAGTGCTGGTCTACCTTTTTTGAGGTTATAGTTAACGGTGGTTAAAAACTTAACCGGATTGATGATGGTGTAAAAGAGGCCTATGTATCCCATGAACTCTTGAGGACTTAAGGCAGCATCTCCTTTGAGAACAAGGGATCCTCCATACCACAAGACCACCAGTACGACTAGTACCCCAAGAAATTCACTCAAGGGAGAGGCCATTGCATTGCGCTGAATGACGCGATTCATAATCCCCCTTAGGTTTGAGGTGCTACGGTTAAATTTTTGATTGAAATAGGGCTCGGCGGTAAATGATTTAATCACCATTAGCTTTCCCAGCGTTTCTTCGAAAAAAGAAAGAAGTAATCCGGTTTCTTGCTGTGCTTTCAAAGATTGTGCCTTAAGCGTCTTGCCTACGCGAGCAATGATGAATCCAGCGACCGGAAAAAAGAGCAATACAAAAAGGGTCAATTGCCAACTCAAAACAAGCATCGATGCCAGAACCAAAAGAATAGTGAAGGGTTCGCGACTCAGCGTTTCAAACGAATTGATAATAGATTGCTCTACTTCTTTTACGTCTGCTGTCATTCTTGCGATCAAATCACCTTTTCGCTTTTGCTTTGAAAAACTCAGCGGCAAGGCTAATAGCTTTCGGTACAGGTGATCTTGAAGATCTTTAACCATCCCGGTGCGCAAAAACGAAAGGGTGTATGCTGCGAGATAGCGGAAGGTGTTTTTTAATAAAAAGATAATTCCACTCAGCAGCACAATAGCTAACAATGCTCCGACTTCATCTGATTGCTCTGCGCGTGCGGTAATGAAATAATTGAGCTGTTGTTCTATGAAGTTTTTAACGTTCCCGATGCCTTCAAATTGAGGAGGTTCAGTTACCCTAGGTTGTGTACCGAATAGAATTCCGAGAGTAGGGATAAAGATGAGGATCGACAGTACGTTAAATACCGCATAAAGCAAATTGAACACCGCATTTGTTAAAGCGCTTCCTAGATAAGGATTGGCGTATCCAAGAAGTCTCTTGTATTCCTTCATTAATCGAGATCTAAAGCGGTTGCAATTTGGTCTATACGTTCTTCTAATGTTTCTTTTTGTAAGCTGTAGCTAGAGGCGTCCTGAAGTGATGTGTGAACACTGAAATAGAATTTAATTTTAGGTTCTGTACCACTGGGTCGAGCTGCAATACGACTTCCTTTAGAGGTTTCTAATATGATCACATTGGCTTTGGGAAGTAGAATAGGCATGCGCTTACCTGTTTGAAGGTCTACTAATTCTTGTGAAAGATAATCTTCAACCTTAACTACAGGCTCTCCGGCTACTTCTTTTGGCGGATGTGATCTGAACCCTTTCATCATGGCTTCAATCTCTTCTGCGCCAGACTGCCCTTTTTTGGTAATGGATATAAGACGCTCTTGGTAGAGGCCGTATTTGACATAACAATCGATAAGGTAATCGTAAAGGGTGAAACCCTTGCTTTTCAATTCACAGGCGATTTCAGTTGCTAATAGGCTAGAGGTCACCGCATCCTTATCTCTTACAAAGTCACCAACCATGTAGCCGTAACTTTCTTCTCCTCCTCCAATGAACCTGAGTTCAGGATGGTCTTTGATGAGTTTTCCGATCCATTTAAACCCGGTAAGCGTTTGTTCAAACCGCACCCCGTATTGCGCTGCCATTTTAGCAATCATCGGCGTTGATACAATAGTGGAGGCAATAAATTCATTTCCGTTAAACCCTCTCTTTTTATGATGTGCTAATAGGTATTCTGTTAAGACGATCATGGCTTGATTTCCGTTTAGAATACTCAAACCTCCTGAGGTATCTCGCGCCGCAATCCCTAGACGATCACTGTCAGGGTCTGTGCCAATAACCAAATCGGCATCAAGGCGCTTCGCGAGCTGAATGGCCATACTTAGAGCTTCAGGTTCCTCGGGGTTAGGCGATTTAACGGTACTGAAATCAGGGTCTACGACAGCTTGTTCTTCAACGATGTGAACATTAGTGAATCCAGCTTGCTGCAGTACTTGTGGAACTGCGGTAATTGAGGTACCGTGAATAGAGGTGAATACCAGTGAGAAAAGGTTGCGATCGCCTTGGCCAAGGCACCCGTGTTTCAACGATGCTTCAAAGAAGGCCTTATCGACCTCCTTATCAATTGGGGTAATACGATCTTTTTCTGCGTCAAACCGTATAGCTGAATAGTCAAGGTTTTGTATTTCTGCAATAATCTCTCCGTCTTCAGGAGGCACGATTTGACTTCCATCGTTCCAATACACTTTGTAACCGTTATATTCTGGTGGATTATGAGAGGCCGTTAAGACAATACCTACATCAGCGGATAGATACCTGACAGCAAATGATAATTCAGGGGTTGTTCTCAAGGCGCTAAACAGCGAAACTTCAATGCCATTTGCACTAAAAATCTCGGCAACCAGTCGACCGAGTGTGTCGCTTTGATGTCGACAGTCATAGGCAATTACTGCGGATAAGTTTTTGCCTGGATGGCGTTTTTTGAGGTGGTTACTAAGTCCTTGGGTAGCTTTTCCTAGGGTGTATTTGTTGATGCGATTCGTCCCTACACCCAGTATCCCTCTCATCCCTCCGGTTCCAAAGGCCAATTCTTTGTAAAAGGCATCAACTAGTTCTTCAGAATCGTTCTCTATAAGCTTTTTTACTTGACTTTGGGTTTCAAGATCAAAGATGGGATTTAACCATGTATGTGCTCTCTCTTGAGGGGTCATAAGTCTTGACTGCTATTGAGTGATTCTGTAATGATGTATCGTTCTTTGGATCCTTCGTTTCGAATAATCAGTTCGCCAATAAAGCCTGCTAAAAAGAGTTGTGTTCCGATAATCATTGCGCCAAGGGCAAGATAAAAAACAGGGCGATCTGTAATCAGTCGTGCAGTAGTATTGAAAAATAATTTATCGATCCCCATGTAGAAGGCGGCCCCAAATCCGAAGATGAACATCAACACTCCAAAGGCTCCAAAAAAATGCATGGGTCTTCTACCGAATCGACTCACGAAGTGTACTGTCATCAGGTCTAGCATTCCATTTAAGAAACGTTCTGGTCCAAATTTGGTGGTTCCGTACTTGCGCGCCTGGTGTGCCACCTCTTTTTCGCCGATGCGGTTGAATCCTGAAGAAGCGGCTAGTACCGGAATGTAACGGTGCATTTCTCCCTTGATATCAAGTGCTTTAACTACTTCTGAACGGTACATTTTTAGCCCGCAATTGAAATCGTGTAGATGAATTTTTGAGGTTTTTCGTGCCGCCCAATTGAACAGTTTAGATGGGATATTCTTCGTGAAGAGGTTGTCGTGGCGCTTGCGCTTCCATCCTGATACAAGATCGTAACCTTCGCTTTGCATGAGTTCAAGTAATTCCGGTAGCTCTTCAGGGCTGTCTTGCAAGTCTGCATCCATAGTGGCTACCCACTGGCCTTGGGTTCGTTTAAAACCAGCGTGCAATGCTTGAGATTTACCAAAGTTCTTAGCGAATTTTAGCGCTCTGATCGCGGGATTTTGCGCACATAAGTCGGTTAGAATATTCCACGATTCATCTGTGCTGCCATCATCGACGAACAGAATCTCGTATTCGATATCCCGATTTTGCATAACCGAAACTATCCAAACACTTAACTCAGGCAAGGATTCGGCTTCGTTGTAAAGAGGAATAACTATTGACAGCTGCATAGCAGCATCAAAAGTAAGATTTTATTGATCTATTCTTCGCTTTTTCTAAGGATAGCAGCAGGCAAGAGGGATAATAAAAATCCGAAGATTACCGAGAAGAGTAGTCCAAAAGCTGCTTGGATGGCTGGGGTTTGAAACTTTTGCATAGCTGCAAGTTGCATGTCAATCTGTTCTAGGGTGAGTTCGGTATTTTCGATGAGCTGCTCGCGCTGAAAGTTCATCGCTTTTGACATCGTTTCAGGATCGATTACTCGTGTTAAAACAAGATTGAAAAGGACCACGATGATTCCACTTATAAGGGCAATCCCTACACCGATTTTAACTCCTTGCCAGAACGTCATAAGCCCAGCATTGGCATTGCGATACTGGAACATTCCTATGGCATACAGGGCAACCGAAAGAACTACGCTAACGATTGTCACCATGGTTCCACCTTGGTAATGCATGTCCATGGTGTAAAGCATGAAAGAAAATATTGCACTTAAAGCACCAAGAACGCCGCCATAAGTAAGGATATAAGATCTAGTCTGAAGAGGAGTATCCATAATGTTTATTTATTGGTGATCTAAAAGTATGAATTAATTGCTCGAGCCTCAATAAAAGTCACTTTTTTACCACACAAAATGCTTTGCTTTACTAGAAAGTTTGCGTTATATTTGCACTCTCAAAAATGAATAACGGGTTATGAAAAGCGAAATCCACCCAGAAAACTATAGACTAGTTGCGTTTAAAGACATGTCAAACGATGATGTTTTTATTACTAAGTCAGCCGCTGAGTCAAAAGAAACTATTGATGTTGATGGCGTGAGCTACCCTCTAATTAAAGTAGAGATTTCTCGTACTTCACATCCGTTCTACACAGGAAAATCGAAACTAGTCGATACGGCTGGTCGAATTGATAAATTCAAAAACAAATACGCCAAGTTTCAAAAATAACCTGGCCTTTTGTGATCCCTACAGGCACCTCCTTTTACGGGGGTGTTTTTTTTGAACACATTGTACCTTTGCAATTAGAATTAGCCCCATGCATTACGTACTAAGTGATTTTGGCAAAACAATAGACTTTTTTCCGTTGTGCTTATCCAGGCCTCTATCAGAATTAAGGTTTGGAGTGCACACTATTGCTAATCAGTGGAGAGGTCTTATTCCCGAGGGGTTCTTTTGCTATGATACTTTACCGCACTTAGCCCCGTGGTACCCGCCATTAAGTGTAGAAAAGGAGCACGTTTTACTCAACGGATCTGTTTTTCCTACGCAAGCTATGGCCGCTGCTGTGATACGTTTAGCTACTAACGAAGTACTTGTACAGGGGGACATTGAAATAGCCCGTCGCACACAACCAAAGCCTCAGGAAGTAAAACGAATCGTTTTTGAAGATCACCCGGTGGTGGAGCTGGCTCAGCCTTCAGATCTATTCTCTAAGCTTGACCTTGTTTTAAGCGAAGCGATTCAGGCTCATATTCAACATCAGAAATCTGAAGCATTACACCCTTCTTGCTGCGTGATCGGTAAACATCCAGTTTTCATGGATGAAGGGGCAGTGGCGTATGCAGCCACTTTTAACACCGAAAACGGTCCTATCTATATTGGTAAGAATGCATTGGTTATGGAAGGTTCGCTTATTCGAGGCCCTTTTGTCTTAGGCGACTCAGGTGTAGTTAAAATGGGGGCAAAAATATATGGACCTACAGTGATAGGGCCATATTCTAAGGTCGGCGGAGAGTTGAACAACGTTATGATTCACTCTTATTCGAATAAAGGGCATGATGGGTACTTGGGAAATGCGGTCATCGGACAGTGGTGCAATTTGGGCGCCAATACTACCAATTCGAATCTGAAGAACACCTTTGAAGAGGTGAGATTATACCGCTATTCATCACGACGATTTGAGCCTACAGGTCTTCAGTTCTGTGGTTTAATTATGGGTGATCACTCTAAAACGGCAATCGGAACTGTGCTCAATACAGGAACGGTAATTGGGTACAGCACGAATGTCTTCTCGAGCGGATTTCCTAGAAACTTTATCCCAAGCTTTAAATGGGGAGGTGCTCAAGGATTAAGCGAGTACCGTTTAGATAAAGCGAAACGCACAGCAGAAGAGATGATGAAGCGAAGAAAAGTGTCTTTTGCTCCTCAAGAGGACGCACTTTTCGATACCTTACATGAATTGATTCCACAATGGGAGTAGCGCGTACACAAACCAATAGGGTTGCATTTTACACTTTGGGATGTAAGTTGAATTTCTCAGAGACTTCTACCTTGGCACGTTCGTTAGAGCAAGAGGGATATCAGAAGGTAGCCTTCGAAGAGGTGGCTGATGTATATGTTATCAACACCTGTTCAGTTACTGATAATGCCGATAAAAAGTTTAGAACTATTGCGAAATCGGCCCATCAATTAAATCCAGAGGCTTACATCGTGGCAGTAGGTTGCTATGCACAGCTTAAACCTGAAGAATTGGCTGCTGTCGACGGGGTAGATATGGTGTTAGGCGCACGTGAAAAGTTCAGTCTTTCAAGTTACCTCAACGGGCTATTAGAGTCACCCAAAACAAATGCTCAAGGACATGTTCACGCCTGTGAAATCGAGCAAACAGATACGTTTGTAAGCAGTTACGCTATAGGAGAACGCACGCGCGCTTTCTTAAAGGTGCAAGATGGCTGTGATTACCCATGTACCTATTGCACCATTCCGTTAGCGCGCGGAATTTCTAGAAGTGCTCCACTTCAAGAACTACTCGATCAGGCAAAAGAAATAGCTGCTCAGGGCATTAAGGAAATCGTCTTAACCGGGGTTAATATTGGCGATTACGGAAAAGGTGAACATGGAAATAAAAAGCACGATCACACCTTCTTAGAATTAATAGAGGCCTTAGATGAGGTTGAAGGGATCTCTCGACTGCGTATTTCATCTATCGAACCCAACCTACTATCAGATCAGATTATTGATTTTGTAGCCCAGAGCAAAAACTTTGTACCTCACTTTCATATTCCACTTCAAAGTGGATCAGACACGCTTCTTAAGCGAATGAAAAGAAGGTACCTAACTAAGTTATATCGTCAGCGCATTGAGCGTATCCGTTCAATTATGCCAGACGCCTGCATTGGTGTTGATGTCATAGTTGGCTTTCCGGGTGAAACCGACGAACTTTTCTTAGAAACATATCAGTTCTTACTTGACCTAGAGGTGTCTTATTTACACGTGTTTACCTATTCTGAGCGTGAAAATACACCAGCTTCATCAATGGAGGGAGCTGTGCCTCATGAAGTGAGAAAAAAGCGCTCAAAAATGTTAAGAAGCCTTTCAGAGAAGAAAAAACGTCAATTCTACGAACAACACCTTGGAACTTCTCGTGAGGTACTCTTTGAAAAAGAAATCAATGAAGGCTATGCAGAGGGTTTTACAGAGAATTACATTCGGGTAAGGACACCTTGGGATCCAGGGTTGTCGAACGTCTTAAAGAAAGTAGAATTAGACGTTATCGATGAAAAAGGTTTTGCCCGAATAAAATAAGCGAATCTTTAGATACGAATGCCAACAGGCAGCATCTCTTTGTATTGTTGTCTGTGTTTTCTGAGGAAACCAGCGATTTGAGGACTGGTAGGAACAACCCTTAATTTTTGCTCTTGAATGTGGTCTAGAACCGCTTTAATAAAAGCGTCTTTGAATTCTTTGGTATTGATTTGCTCAGGAATGACCAATTTGGTAAGAAATACTTTCTTCTCTTGTGCAGCGTATTCTATTTTGGCTAGATTTCCTTCAACACAAACCTCGTATTGTCTTAAAAAAGTATTGTCTTTTGGGTTTAGGTTGCTCATTGATTCAATCAAGTGTTAAGATTAATAAAAATAGTAAAAATCTGCCTAAAAACCGCGCTAGTCCGAAGTCCAGTAAACTGAAAATGAGCATTTTGTTAAAAATAGCAGAATTTTTAGATGCGCTTGAGTTGCTGTTGCATCAGTTTTACCTGATCTAACAGTAATCCTCCTTTATCTAGTTTCTTGGCCTCTGTCAAGAGTGTTTGAGCTTCGATCTTCCTTCTTTTTTGCATCGCAATACCCGCAAGGCTAAGCTTCGCCATTGCTATATCATGATCCATGCTTAGTCCATATTTAAGAGCCGATTTGAAAAACTTCTCTGCCTCGTTAAGGTTGCGTTGAGAATAAATAATCCCAAAGAGATAATTGTAATATCCCTGTTGTTTTTTAACCAATGCAGCTTGAGGATCTTTTATGCGGAGTAATAAACGTTCCGTACCAGCAAGATCTTGTTTGCGCATTTTTAAAAACGACAAGAGAATGATTTCATTTCTGAAGTACAAAAACAGGACGAGGGCGCTCAGAAGTACAAAAAAGATTCCGTTGCCAATAAACCCCTCAATAAACTGTAAGATCGCATAGCCCAAGGCGACGCTACTCAGTAAAATTTTAATATTCTTATGGATCATGCGTTCAGGTTAGAGAGCAAATTTAATCAAAACTATGGGCAAGACTTTTTGCATTTGATTTTAAAAATATCTCTATATTTGCACCCGATAAATTCAAGGTACGATCCTATAAAGAATCACGAATGAAAAGAACTTACCAACCTTCGAAACGCAAAAGAAGAAACAACCACGGTTTTCGTGAGCGCATGGCTACCAAAAATGGCCGTAAAGTTCTTGCTAGTCGACGTGCCAAGGGAAGAAAGAAATTAACCGTCTCTTCAGAGCCGCGTCACAAGAAATAAGATGCGAAGAAGAGTCTCATTGAAATACTAGTTAAGAGGTGTTATTTTTAAGGTAACACCTTTTTTTTGATCTATACTTTTGAAAACCAATTCTCATGCCTAAACGCAAAGACCTCAATTCTATCTTAATCATTGGCTCAGGGCCTATCGTAATCGGACAAGCTTGTGAATTTGACTATTCAGGATCACAAGCCTTAAGATCTTTAAGAGAAGACGGTATAGAAACGGTTTTGATTAATTCGAACCCCGCAACAATTATGACAGATCCGTCGATGGCGGATCACGTGTACCTACTTCCGCTTACGACGAAATCTATCATTGAGATTTTGAAGAAGCATCCGAATATTGACGCCGTGCTTCCGACCATGGGAGGTCAAACGGCTCTTAACCTATGTATAGAAGCTGACGAGAAGGGGATTTGGAATGATTTTGGGGTTGAAATTATAGGGGTAGATATCGACGCCATTCAGATTACAGAGGATCGTGAGAAGTTTCGTGATTTAATGCAAAAAATAAACATCGGAATGCCACCTCAGGCCTCAGCCAATTCTTTTTTGAAGGGTAAAGAAATCGCTCAGCAGTTTGGGTTTCCTTTATGTGTAAGGGCATCCTTTACACTTGGAGGTGCAGGAGCTTCTATCATTTACGATCCCGAAAAGTTTGATCAACAGTTGAGCTATGGTCTTGAAGTCTCACCTATACACGAGGTAATGATCGACAAGGCTCTGATCGGTTGGAAAGAATACGAATTAGAGCTTCTTCGAGACGCTAATGACAATGTGGTCATCATCTGTACGATTGAGAATATGGATCCTATGGGGATTCACACCGGTGACTCCATTACAGTGGCCCCGGCAATGACCCTTTCAGATCGCACGTTTCAGCGCATGCGAGACATGGCGATCAAGATGATGCGCAATATTGGTGACTTTGCTGGCGGATGTAATGTACAGTTCGCTGTAAGTCCTGATGAAAAAGAAGATATAATTGCCATTGAAATTAATCCTAGAGTTTCGCGCTCATCGGCTTTAGCTTCAAAGGCAACGGGTTATCCTATTGCCAAAATTGCCGCAAAGCTCGCGATCGGATACACCTTAGATGAATTAGAGAATCAAATTACAAAAACCACTTCTGCGCTATTTGAGCCTACCTTGGATTATGTCATTGTTAAAATTCCAAGATGGAACTTTGACAAATTCGAAGGCGCAGATCGCTCTCTTGGTTTACAAATGAAGGCTGTAGGAGAGGTGATGGGTATTGGACGTTGCTTTCAAGAAGCCCTTCATAAAGCTACTCAATCATTAGAAATTAAGCGAAACGGATTAGGAGCAGACGGTAAAGGCTATACGCAATACGATGAAATCATTCAAAAGTTAACAATAGCTAGCTGGGATAGAGTTTTTGTTATTTACGATGCCATCCAATTAGGAATACCGCTTCAGCGGATTCACGATATAACCAAGATAGATATGTGGTTCTTGAAGCAATACGAGGAGCTCTATCAACTAGAAAAAGAGATTTCGTCTCATAAGATTGAAGACCTCTCAAAAGAATTGTTGCTCGAGGCTAAGCAGAAAGGATTTGCAGATCGTCAAATTGCACATATGATGGGATGCCTCGAAAGTGAAGTTTACAATAAGCGGGAGGAACTAGGGGTGAAGCGAGTGTATAAGCTCGTAGATACATGTGCCGCTGAATTTATGGCACAGACCCCATATTATTACTCCACTTTTGAAGAGGAGATGCAGTATGCTGATGGTACCAGAACTATTCAAAATGAATCGATTGTTTCAGATCGTAAAAAAATTGTGGTATTGGGTTCAGGACCGAATCGTATCGGACAAGGCATTGAGTTTGACTATTGTTGTGTGCACGGGGTATTAGCCGCTGCTGAGGCTGGATACGAAACCATCATGATCAACTGTAACCCTGAGACCGTTTCAACGGACTTTGACACTGCAGATAAACTCTACTTTGAACCTGTTTTCTGGGAACATATTTACGATATCATCAAGCATGAAAAGCCTGAAGGAGTTATTGTTCAGCTCGGAGGACAAACTGCGCTTAAGCTTGCTGAAAAACTAGATCGCTATAACATTCCGATCATTGGAACTTCTTTTCAAGCCCTAGACCTTGCTGAAGACAGAGGGAGTTTCTCAACTCTTTTAAAGAATCTAGGCATTCCGTATCCAAAATTTGGTGTAGCAGAGAATGCAGACGAGGCCTTAGCGCTTTCAGAGGAGCTCAGCTTCCCTCTTCTTGTAAGACCGTCTTATGTATTGGGTGGTCAAGGAATGAAAATTGTGATCAATAAAGAAGAGTTAGAAGCTCATGTGGTAGATCTACTGAGAAGTATTCCTAATAACAAACTACTTCTAGACCACTATTTAGATGGTGCTATTGAGGCAGAAGCAGATGCAATCTGTGATGGCGAAGAGGTTTATATTATCGGAATCATGGAGCATATTGAGCCATGCGGTATTCATTCAGGAGACTCAAATGCCACACTTCCTCCGTTTAACCTAGGGGAATTTGTAATGCAGCAAATTAAAGACCACACTAAAAAAATTGCACTAGCACTCAAAACGGTGGGACTCATCAATATTCAATTTGCGATTAAGGACGACACAGTTTATATCATTGAGGCAAACCCTCGCGCTTCGAGAACGGTGCCCTTTATCTCTAAAGCCTATGGTGAACCCTACGTGAACTACGCTACTAAGGTAATGCTGGGAGACAAAAAGGTTAAAGATTTCAACTTTAATCCTCATTTAGAAGGTTATGCGATTAAGCAGCCCGTGTTCTCATTCAACAAATTCCCGAATGTCAATAAGAATTTGGGACCTGAAATGAAGAGTACAGGAGAAAGTATTCTCTTCATTGAAGATTTAAAGGATGATGCATTTTATGAGCTTTACACCCGAAGGAAGATGTACCTTTCTAAATAGATAGCATCTTATTCTTCTAGGGCTCTAGCTTTATTTTCCTCGGGCAATTCTTTCTTGGCCTTCGCTCCAAGGTTTTGTAGCCTGATAATACTGCTCACCACATTACCGTTACCGGTGTGTAGTTTTTTCATCGCATCTTCATAGGATTTCTTTGCATCATTCATTCGAATTCCAACTTTATTCAGGTCTTCAATGAATCCGACAAACTTGTCGTGTAAAGCGCCAGCTCGTTGGGCGATTTCTAACGCGTTCTTGTGCTGTCGCTCGTTGTTCCACATAGAATCTATTGTGCGCAAAGTAGCCAATAGCGTGGTAGGGGTGACTAAGATGATGTTTCGTTCAAACGCCTTTAGGTAAAGCTGTGGATCTTGCTGTAATGCAGCGCCAAATGCCGGTTCGATAGGGATAAAGAGGATGACAAAATCCGGTGAAGCGATATCATAAATATCCTCATAGCGCTTCTCGCTTAATTCTTTAATGTGGCGCTGTAATGAATTGAGATGCAACTTAGCAAGAGTCTCTTGCTCCTGCTCAGAAGCATTCACGAATTGTTCGTAGTGTACCAGAGAAACTTTTGAGTCGATGATAATCTTTTTATTATTAGGGAGATTTAAAACGACATCAGGCATCAGTCTGCGTCCTTCATCATTGGTGAAGCTTTGTTGCACCATGTATTCACTGTCTTTGCGCAGACCTGATTTTTCTAGAATGCGCTCTAATACGAGTTCACCCCAATTTCCCTGAAGTTTATTGTCCCCCTTAAGCGCTTTGATGAGATTAGCTGTCTCATTTTTCATCACAAGACTTTGGTCTTGCATGTGCTTTAACTGCACCTTGAAAGTTTCGTGAAAGGTGAGATTCTGTTTATTGCTCTCTTCTACCTTTTGCGAAAAATCAGTAATTCGTTCTCTTAAAGGATCTAAGAGTGTTTTGATGTTTTTTTGATTCTCTTCACTAATCTTAGTGGATTTCTCTTCAAAGATTTTCTGTGCTAGGTTTTCAAACTCAGTCTTGAATTGCTTTTGTAACTGCTCAAGTTCTTCTTGGCGATGGCTGTTTTTGTCGTTTAAAAACTCTAATTCTTTCTGCGTTTCAACTAATGTAGTATAGGTTTCTTGGTGCTTTTCAATCAATCTTTGATGCTCATTCTTCTCTTGCTCAAGCGCTTCTTTTAATAAACTTAAGCGCTCTTCTAAACGCTGATCGCTTGGGGCGTTGGAAGCCAGTCGCTTTCCTAAAATAAATCCAAGGACTCCAAATACTAAGGTTAAAAAGGCGAGAACGGTTTCAAGCATTATTCAAATTCAACAAACATTAATGATTCCTTTTCTCTTAATTGCTCAGCAGGAATACCAGAAGGACTGAAGGATCTAGTTGCACCCATGGTGCCTGACATGTGTTCAATTGCTTTGCCAAACAATCCGTCCTCAAGGGTGCCGAATTCCCCGATTCGAAAAACGGTTCGACCATCGACCTTAACGATTTCATTGAATTGGACTTGAGGAACAAGTCCATTGGTGTAATCTGAAAATCCTTCACTGTTTTCGTATTTACCCACTAAAGGTTGTAATGCAAAGCTATTTTTAGGGTTGATTTGATCTACGCGGCTAGATTGAAAGAGATAAGGGAAAACAGTGTTTCCTGATGTACTACCAGGATCGTCTACCAGTGTGATCGAAAATTCATTCTTCCCCCTGGTAGTGGTGCCAATCTGAATAACCTCTATATAGGGTCTTAATCCATTGATCAACAGTTCGCTTGAAGAAGCCGTGCCTGACTGTGTAAGAACATAGACCCTTTTCATTCCTAGTCGATTTAGGGATATGGCTGCACCATTTACAGAAATTTGGCTACTATATGTATCTTCAACACTTGAGCCAAACATACTGGTCCAATAAGGGTTCCACTTTTGCTTTGCAAAGACACCGGAACCATTGTGTATGAGACTGCCCAGAATGGCAGCAGCTGCCGTTGACCCTCCTGGATTATATCTTAAATCAATAACCAATTCATCAATAGAATTGTTT
This sequence comes from Flavobacteriaceae bacterium, assembly GCA_038134285.1. Lineage (GTDB taxonomy): Bacteria > Bacteroidota > Bacteroidia > Flavobacteriales > Flavobacteriaceae > UBA3478. The sequence goes on along the minus strand of JAYPUW010000005.1, from coordinate 170,780 downwards.
TTGAAGGTACCGAAGACTTCATTTAATTCTTGGTTGTACGATGAGATAAATTGATTGTACACCAAATAGCCCACTTTTTGAGAGCCATTGGTATAAATGCTGTGATGCAACACTGGATTTTCACTGAAGTTTTCAACTTGTGTCAATGACACCTCTTCTTCAACACTTACAAACGCTCCTGTGGCGTCTTGTTCAGCTTTACCTAGACTATAGGTATCTGAGCGGTTATTCAATAAGTTTAGGTAGTTAGATCTTGTTATAAGTTGGCCATCGATCCGGTTAAACAGATCACCTCGCTTTATACCTGCGTCTTCCGCATTGGATGCTCTAGCCACGTAACGCGTGTACATAATGACATCTTCAGAATCATCGTTTGCTACAAGACCAAATTCTAGACCATCACTTTTGCTAATCCCTCCAAGGGAATTTACAAGAACGCTATAATTTTCGTTATAGAAGGTAAAACGGTCTTCCGAATTTTGGAGTGCCTCTACCATGCTCTGAGGAGTGCTATAACCTTTGAGAAAATCGAGATACTCTTGAAGGTTTGAAAAGAAATCCTCATCCAATTCTGCAGTTTCTTCTTTCCAGAAGTACCACACGTTTAAGGCATTCCAAATAAAATCTTGTGTATCTACTGCCTCTTCTGCAAATGCTTTACGTACCTTATCTTGCCAGGCCAACCAATTGGCCGGATTCATCACGTTAAATGAAGGATTATCAAATCCAATTAGTGAGAGAGCCGAAGGGTTAGAGCCGTCAGGAGGTGAAGGCTCATCTATAGACTCTTTGGTGCAGCCAACGAAAAGGAATAATGCTACAAAAAGCGAAACGAATTTTAATGATGGGTTTGTCATAGCTTTATCTAATGTAACAAATTTAAGCTGTTTCCGTCCTAGATTTAAAGGGTGATTCTTGAGAACTATTTTAATGAACCAACATAAAGTTATTGATCAATTGCAATCGATACAATCGCGACTTTACAGGGTTGCGAAAAGAATACTGGTATCTCATGAAGAATCTCAAGACTGTGTTCAGGATGTAATGGTAAAGATTCTAGAACGCAAAGAGATCGCTGAGCAAGCGAAGAGTATTGAGGCCTACGCGATTACAATGGTTAAGAACCAGAGTATAGACCGTTTAAAGTCAAAGCAGGATGGCTTTTTAAGAATAGAGGAGGCGAGTCTAGAAGACTTGGTTTCAAAAGAAGAAGAGTTAGATAAGACCTTCAGCAGTTCACAGCGCTTGCAAAAGGTAAATGATGCTGTTCAACACTTGCCAAAGAAACAGCGTTTAGTGTGGCAGTTGAGAGATGTTGAAGGATACGATTTTGAAGAAATTGAAAGTATAATGGACATGAATGCTAGTGCGGTTCGCGTCACGCTCTCGCGCGCTAGAAAAGCAATAAGAACTCAAATTTTAGGCGAGAATGAAAACGAGTCATAATGCAATACAGGCCTTACTGGAAAAATATCTAGATGGTCAAACAAGTCTAGAAGAAGAAATGCTATTGCGGCGCTATTTTAGAGACGCAGGAAGACCTATCGACCCTGAATGGGAATGGGCTAGGGACGTTTTCATGTATACCCAAAATGAGCAACAGCTTAAAGTAAGCCTTGAAGAGCCTAGCACAAGACTTTCTTCGGTTATCTCGTGGATGCGTATCGCAGCTTCATTTGCTTTGCTCATTGTAACATCCTTTGGAGTGTATCGTCTTCAAGAAGAGTATCAAGAGAGAAAAATGCAAGAGGCCTATATTGAAACGAAGAAGGCCTTCGAACTCATTTCAAAGCAATTAAAACAAGCTCAAGAGCAATTAGTGTACCTAGATTATATGGATCAAACTGTACAGAAAATTTTAAAATAAAACCTATGAAAATTCAAACGATTAAAATTGCCTTAGTACTTATGGCTGTGAGCCTACAAGGCCTTTCTGCTCAATCACTTTTTGATAAATACGCACGTCAAAAAGAAGTCACATCAGTTGTTATTTCTGAGAGTATGTTTAAACTCTTTGCGAACATGCAACTAGTTATTAACGATCCAGATGCTCAGGCATTTGTCGATTTAGCGAAAGAAATTAGCAGTTTAAGGGTGTTGACCACTTCAGACAACACTACTGCAGAATCCCTTAAAGAAGACGCCTTCTCTTATGTGAGTTCTAAGAAACTGATGGAGCTTATGATTGTAGAGGATGATGAGTCGCAGGTATATTTTTATGCTGATTCGGGTAAAGGCGATCGTATTAAAGAATTACTAATGCTCGTAACCGAACTTAAGAATGTCAATATCAACGGACGCAATTTTGAAACGGTTCTGCTTTCGATCACGGGAGATCTAGAAATGGAGAAAATAGGCTTACTTGCTTCTAAGTTGAACCTTCCAGAAGAATTAGGAGAGTTAAACCGCAAACAGGACTAAATTCCCGTGTAGTTGAAAGGAGTAATTCCCCGTAGTTCGGCTTTCACTGTTTCAGTTACATTGAGTTGAGTGATGAATTCTGTTATTGAAGCCTCTGTGATCACTTCGTTGGTTCGCGTTAATGCTTTAAGAGCTTCGTAGGGATTAGGGTACCCTTCTCGTCTCAAAACAGTTTGAATAGCCTCAGCTACGACAGCCCAATTGTTAGAAAGATCCATGCTAATCTTTTCCTTATTGACCAAAAGCTTTCCGAGACCTTTTTCGATTGATTTTAAAGCTATAAGGGTATGAGCTATTGGAACTCCGATATTTCTTAACACTGTGCTGTCAGTCAAGTCTCTTTGAAGACGTGAAATAGGGAGCTTTGCTGCTAAATGTTCGAAGAGTGCATTGGCAATGCCTAAATTTCCTTCGGCATTTTCAAAGTCAATCGGATTCACTTTGTGAGGCATCGCTGACGAACCTACTTCTCCTGCCTTGATTTTCTGTTTAAAATAATCGAGAGACACATATGCCCATACGTCTCGAGAAAAGTCAATTAGAATTGTATTTAGGCGCTTTAGACCATCAAATAAAGCGGCTAGATGATCATAGTGCTCGATTTGGGTGGTAGGAAAACTATAATCCAATCCTAAACGGTCTTCTACAAAAGTTTTAGCGAAGCTTTTCCAGTCATTCCCTGGATAGGCCACAGCATGTGCATTAAAATTACCAGTAGCTCCTCCAAATTTGCCTGCATACTTCTGATTCAATAGACCGTTAAGTTGTTCTTCAAGTCGTACTACAAAAACCGCTATTTCTTTCCCTAAACGGGTAGGGGAAGCTGGTTGTCCATGGGTTCTAGCAAGCATAGCGATGTCGTCCCATTCTGCTACTCTAACCTTGAGTTCTTCTATTAACTGACGAAAGGCCGGAAGTATGGATTGCTCCATGGCATTTTTAAGAGAAAGGGGTATCGCTGTATTATTGATGTCTTGCGAGGTTAGGCCGAAATGAATAAATTCTTTGATCGCGCTTAAACCAAGCGCGTCTATGTGTTTTTTAATGAAATACTCGACTGCCTTTACATCGTGATTTGTGGTTTTTTCGATGGTCTTTACTTCTATTGCGTCTTCTTCAGTAAAGTTGAGGTAAAGAGCTCTAAGTCCATCAATTTGCGCAGTGCTGAGAGGTGAAAGCGGATTTAATCCGGTTTCGTTGAGGAAGATGAAGTATTCAACTTCAACCCAAATGCGATAGCGTATGAGTGCAATTTCTGAAAAATAGGGTGCTAGTTCTTTGAGTTTACTTCGGTATCTGCCGTCGATGGGCGAAACTGCCGTTAATTCGTTTAGATTCATGGTAGATTCAAAAAACAAAGGTATTCATAAAACCTGAGCTGAAAAGGAGTTGTCTTCTTAACGATTCAAGACTTTGTACTCTTCATAGCACAAATTCAATGCATCTAGAATTTGCAAATCATTCGCGGATTGGATGAAACCCTCCGAATAATTACACTGATTTAGCATGCGTTCGATTTCAGAACTATCAATTTGCAATAGCGCTGTTAGTGTTTCTCGGTCAAATTTTGTTGTGAGTAACGACCGGATACTCTCGTCTTGTTTGATATTAGGTAGTTTTCTTAGCTGTGGTGCCTTCTTGGCAAATAGTGAGCCAATGGTTTCTAATGGATTCAAAAGACCGCTTATTACTTTTTGTGTTCCCCTTGATCTACTATTTCTAGCCTCATAACTTTTATTAAGTCCTGAAATACTGTACTGAAACGCAGTGCTTATGGGTAGGTATTTGATATCGATTTCAAGAAAACCGGTTAACTGGTAAGGACGTACCACGACTTCTTCTAATGCATACGCTAATTCGGTTAAGGCGATAGTGGATCCTTCGATATTTAAAAGGTCATTATTTACTCTGATCTTTTCAGATTTATATCCAAGATATGTGACGTATAGCGTGTCACCGACTTGTACTGGAATCTCAAAAGCTCCTTCTTGGTCGGTTATCGTTCCGACGATGGATTGAAGATTAATAATATGAACACTCTCTAGAGGTAAGCTATTGGTGGCGCTCACTACCTTAGCCTTAAGTTGCTTTGTAAAACTTGCTTTGTTTTGTGCCCACACTCCAAGGGTCAAAAAGAAAATGAAAAAAGTCAGGAGCGCTTTAGGTGTGATCACATTCAATAATTTTTAGAAAATTACGAAAGAGCGATAAGAATATAGCCTCTAAAGCTTAGTAAAATCCTTTCCTTGGTTTTTTAGAACGCGTTTTTTTACTTGGATGACTGAAATTTCTTGAGCTTTTGGTTCCTTTTCGGCCATTTTTTTGTTTTTTATTATTTCCGCTGTCTTGCGTGATTTCTACATTGATTTTATGAGAACCGAAGGGCTTTCCTGGAAGCAGGCCTAATACGCGTTCACTAATGGCTGTTTCTACATTGAAGAAAGAAAAATTCTTCAGCACATCGACCTTGAACAAGTCGTCCTTATCTAGACTTAGTTCTTCACGAAGAAAATCTTTAAGTGATCTCCAATCGAATCCGTCGCGTTCACCAAGATTGATAAAGAAACGCACTTCATTCTGAAAGCTTTTTTCTTTTGTGAATGAATCTTCGGAAGCAGGGCTAAGTGTGCCGTTTGAATTTTGATAGTATTTCTGGAGTCTGTTAAAAACCTCACTGAACACTTTTTTTATGAGATCATCTTTACTAAGTTTCTTCAGGGATTTCTGAAGCTCTGGTAAATAAATATCTAGTTGTTCATGGACCTCAATTTCGGCTAGCTTTTGAGCGTGTTTATGAAGTTGATTTTGAATGATTTCTTCAACGCTCGGAACATTTCCTTCTGAGAACGGTTGCTTTAGTCTTTTTTGAAAGGCACTAATCTTTTGACGATCGCTAGAGGTAGTAAGACAATACGAATAGCCCGTTTTACCCGCTCTTCCCGTGCGTCCGCTTCGGTGATTGTAGGTTTCAGGATCATCCGGCATTTGATAGTGAATGACATGAGTAATGTCATCAACGTCTATGCCTCTTGCGGCCACATCGGTAGCAATTAGGATTTGTAATTGCCGTTTTCTAAAGCCCGCCATTACCAGGTCGCGTTGGTTTTGGCTAAGGTCACCGTGAAGGGCTCCTGCATTATATCCGTCTTCAATGAGACGTTCAGCGATTTTCTGAGTTTCAATTTTTGTTCTACAAAAAACTACTGAAAACAATTCAGGATCACTGTCAACAAGGCGCTTCAAGACTTGGTAACGGGTGCGTGAAGTAACTTGAAAGTAGAAGTGACTGACTGAATTGGTCCCCTCATTTTTCGTACCCACCGTGATTTCAATGGGGTTACGCATAAATTCTTTAGCAATCTCAGCCACTTCTTTAGGCATAGTTGCTGAGAAAAGCCATGTTTGCTTTGTTTTTGGGGTGTGGCTTAAGATGCTTTTAATGTCTTGATAGAACCCCATGTTTAGCATCTCATCAGCTTCATCTAAGACACAGTAATCAATCGCATCAATCGAAAGCATTCTGCGCTCAATTAAATCGATTAATCTTCCAGGAGTTGCGACTACAATATGAGCCCCTCTCTTAATTTGATCTGCTTGCTCTCTAATGCTTGCACCACCGTAGACCGCCACAACCGAAACCCGGTTCAGCTCAGAAGCATATTTCTTTAGCTCTTGAGTAATTTGAAGGCATAATTCGCGTGTAGGTGCTATGATAAGCCCTTGAACCTTATGTTCTTTGGGCTGTATTTTTTGCAATAGAGGAAAACCAAAGGCCGCCGTTTTTCCGGTTCCCGTTTGTGCAAGAGCAACCATGTCGGTTTCTTGCTCTAAAAGTGCCGGAATTGCTTTTTTTTGAATTTCAGTGGGGTCAGTGAAGCCCAGTTGTTCAATTGCTTGAAGCAGAGGGGCAGATAGTCCTAGGGACTTGAATGATTGCATTAGGTTGAATTTCGCTGCAAAGGTAGACTATTCTTGTTCTATGCTATAAACTATTCTTTAGCTCTTAAATAGTTTATGAGTTTTTCTGTTGCCCGCGCTCTGTGACTAAGCGCTTTTTTAATATCAACGCTAAGTTCGCCAAAGGTTTTAGTGTGCCCTTCAGGAATAAAGATAGGATCGTAGCCAAAACCGTTTTCTCCAAGGCTATCTCTTGCTATACTTCCTTTTACGACACCTTCAAAATACATTGTTTTTCCGTCAGGCTCGATCAAGCAAATAATGGTTTTAAAGTAGGCTTTACGGTTGGTGATTCCGGATAACTTATCAAGTACCAGCTTATTGTTTATGCAGTAATCTCTCTTTCCACTGTAATAGGCAGAATGCACCCCAGGTTCTCCATCTAAGGCTTCTATGAATAGACCGCTATCATCAGAGAAACAGGGTATTTTAAAGATGTCGAAAATGGTTTTGGCTTTTTGTAAGGCGTTTTCTTCAAGCGTATCTCCTATTTCAGGAATTTCTTGGTCATACCCTAGTTCGTCGAGAGAAACTATTTTTTTTGAGGGTGAAATAAGACGAGAGAGCTCGCTCACCTTCGCTTGGTTATGTGTTGCAAAAAGCAGATGATCAGCGTATAAATGATTCATAACTAGTGTGGGTGCCTTTATTTTCTACAATATTAAAAATTAAAATAAGCCTACATTTGTCTATCAATCATCAAACGTTATTCGTGGCTAATTCTTACGTTTTTGACTTCGACAGCACGATAACAAGGGTAGAAGCCCTTGATATCTTAGCCGAGATCGCTTTAGCTGACAATCCAAACAAAGATCAGATTGTAGCTCAAATTCAAGAAATTACAAATCAAGGTATTGACGGAGAAATCTCCTTTACAGAATCACTAGAGCGCAGAATCAAGTTAATGCGAGCTCATCGTTCGCAGCTCGAGCAATTAATTGGGGAATTAAGCGAAAAAATTAGTGACTCTTTTGTGCGAAATCAGCAATTTTTTGAAAAGTATAAAGATCAGATTTATATTGTCTCTTGTGGTTTTAAAGAATTTATTATTCCCATTGTAAAGCAGTTTCATATCGAAGCGGATCGAGTTTATGCCAACACTTTTGTTTTTGATGATGACGGCTATATAATTGGATTTGACACGGCAAATGTGCTGTCTTCTCATAATGGTAAAATCAGTTGTTTAAAAAACATGAACCTCTCTGGAGAAGTTCAGGTAATTGGTGACGGGTATTCAGATTACGTCATGAGAGAGGCAGGTATTGCAGACCGATTCTTTGCTTACACAGAGAACGTAAAACGCGAAAAGGCGATGAAAAACGCCGATCATATTGCTGAAAATTTAGATGAATTTTTGTTTATAAACGATTTGCCAAGAAACATATCCTATCCAAAGAACCGTATTAAGATGTTACTTCTCGAAAATATTCATCACGATGCTTTATTGCGTCTAGAAAGTGATGGATATGCCGTAGAGTTAGTAAGTACCAGTTTAAATGAAGATGAACTCATTGAACGCATTAAAGGCATTCATGTGCTCGGAATACGTTCAAAAACCAAGGTAACCAAAGGAGTTTTAGAGGCAGCGGATAAATTATTAGTGGTAGCTGCTTTCTGTATCGGCACTACTCAGATTGATCTTGAAGCATGCAAGAATAAAGGGGTTGTGGTGTTCAATGCGCCATTCAGCAATACTCGTTCGGTGGTTGAACTAGCCATAGGTCAGGTTATTATGCTGATGCGCAGTGTGTTTGAACGTTCTTCTGAAATGCACCAGGGAGTATGGAATAAAACAGCCTCTGGTTCTAAAGAAGTTAGAGGAAAGACGTTAGGTATTATAGGGTATGGTAATATCGGTAAGCAACTTTCAATTCTTGCGGAAGCAATGGGAATGCGTGTTTGCTATTACGATATTCAAGATGCATTGGCTATAGGAAATGCACAAAAATTCAACGACTTAGACGAGTTGTTGCGGCAAAGTGATGTGGTTTCTTTACACGTGGATGATAATTCCCAAAACAAGAACCTCATAGGTGATAGAGAGTTGTCTCTGATGAAGCCGGGGGCCATTCTCGTCAATCTATCTAGAGGATTTGTTGTGGATATAGATGCCTTGGCAAAACATCTTAAATCTGGTCATATTGCTGGCGCGGCAGTAGATGTCTTCCCCGTTGAACCAAAAGAAAATGGTGACTTTATTACCCCGCTTCAAGGGATTCCGAATGTGATTCTCACACCACATGTTGGGGGATCGACGATTGAGGCTCAAAAGGATATTGCGGATTTTGTTCCAAAAAAGATTTTAGGATATATCAATTCAGGAACAACAGAAGACGCGGTAAACTTCCCAACCATTCGATTGCCCCAACAGAAAGATCGACATCGATTTCTGCATATACACCGAAATGTCCCTGGAGTAATGGCTGAAATCAATAAAGTTTTGGCCTCATACCAATTGAACTTGGTAGGGCAGTATTTATCTACCGATCCTGCGGTAGGTTACGTGATTTCTGATGTGAATAAGGCTTACAATCCTGAAGTGGTTTCGGCCCTTAAGGCGATTCCTAATACCATAAAATTCCGAGTGCTTTATTAGATTATTATTCGTGGTGGTAGGGTTCGTGGTTTATAATGGTGAACGCCCTATACAGCTGTTCTAAAAATATAGGACGAACCATTTGATGGGTAAACGTCATTTTTGAAAGCGAAAGTTTGGTCTTTATGAGAGGCTCTAGACTTGATGAAAATCCATAGGCTCCCCCTATCAAAAAGCACCATTCAAAAACTCCTGAGTCTCGCTTTTGCGCTATGAATTGGGCAAATTCAATGGAGGATTTTACCTGTCCCTTGTCGTCTAAAGCGATTACAAAAGCTTTCGGATTAAGAAGTTTTAAAATTTCTTTTGCCTCGTAGTCAAGAATTTCCTTTTCAGATAGGTTTTTGGATTTTGTAAGTGTTTTTGCAATGAGTAGCGTAAAACTGCAATAGCGGCTTAGACGTTTCTGATACTCATCGCCCAAAGCACTTATGGCTCCAGAGTCGGTCTTTCCGACGGCTACAAGGGTCACCTTCATTTTTATTAATTTCGTTTTGTTAAAGGTAAGGCCATCGGTTAAGCTTGAAAAATTATGAAAAAGCAACTATTTAAATTAATTGACCGATTCTATCGTTTTGCTTCCTTGTGGTTGAAACGTATCAGTTTGCCTGGTTATAAGGGATTTACGCTCTTTGATTTGATTTCTCTGTACTGGTCTGGACTCATTAAAGGAGCACTAAGTTCTAGGGCGAGTGCCATTGCCTTTAGTTTATTTACTGCACTGTTTCCTCTTTTGATTTTCTTGCTGACCTTAATGCCGCATTTATTTGAGCTCGTTCAGGCGAATGCTTCATATGACTTAACTCTTTTTCGATTTTTAGAAGCCTTCTTGCCTGAGGCTACCGCAGATTATTTTTCACAGATCTTCACCGAGCTAAAAGAAAAGAACACGGGTACTTTGCTTTCTTCGACTTTTGTGCTCTCCATTTTTTTGGTTGCTAACGGTGTGAATAGCATATTTAGTGAATTCGCTCACTCTCATCACGTGGCCTTTACGCGTAATTATTTCAAGCAGTATCTCTATTCGTTTGCGGTAGGGGTATCCCTGGCTTTAGGGGTAAGTCTTGGAGCTCTTGGGTTGGTATACTCTGAGTGGTACCTTAATCAACTCATTGTGTCTTCGGATTTCTTTTCTGCGAGATTATTGCAGCGGTTTCTAGTAGTATTTGTTATTTTTTTGGCTACAGCATCTCTTTATTTTTTTGGAACCGCAAGAAAGGCGCGTACCTCTTTCTTTTCATGGGGCCCACTCATGACTACAGTGCTCATTATAATTACCTCCTATTTCTTTGGAATATACGTCGATGAATTTGCAAGCTATAACGAATTGTATGGAGCGTTGGGAGGGTTGTTGATTCTCATGTTTTACCTCTGGCTAAACTCTAACATACTGCTCTTAGGATACGAGCTCAATGTACTTCTTGCTCGATTTAAAAGAGGAGAAGATCCATCAGCAACTGCTTGAATATGTTTGTTGAGATCCTGCTTCCGCTTAAACTAGCAAAACCCTTTACCTACAGCGTTGATGCCGCTATACAAGTGGAGCTTGGGCAAAGGGTTATTGTTCCTTTTGGGAAGCAAAAGCGCTACACAGGTATTGTCTGGCGCGTTGGTGTTTCTGAGCCGACTTATGAAACAAAGACCATTGAAGGGGTATACGAAGACTATCCTATAGTAACAGCTCATCAACTTGCACTCTGGGAATGGATGGCACAGCACTACATGTGTAGCTTAGGAGAGGTAATGCGGACGGCTTTGGTTCCGGGTTTACTTATTGAAAGTAAATGGGATAGCCTTGAGTCGGATCACGATCCGGTTTACCACATGTTAGACGAAGCCAAAACAGCTCATGAGTATTTGGTTCAGCTAATTGATAGACCCAAAGCATTGAGCCTTTTAGAAGCAAATAATTCAGTACGTCAGATTTCATTGCTCAAAACCCTTATGCAGTTGAGCCCTGAAGGTGAACCCATTTCTTGGAAAAGACTTCGAAAGCATGCCAAGGTGAACACCGCAGTTCGCCAATCGTTGTGTGAAAAGGAAATTATTGCCATCACTGAGCGACCTACCACTTTTCTTGAACCCATAACCGCTGAACTTCAAGAGTTTAAACTTTCAGCAGCACAAGTAGAGGCATTTGCTCAGATTAAATCCGGATTTAACGCTGATAAGCCAGTTCTTCTCAAGGGAGTTACTGGTTCTGGAAAGACCGAGATATACATGAAACTTATTGAAGAGGTGATAGGTCGCTCTCAACAAGTATTGTTTTTACTTCCAGAGATTGCATTAACAACAGAGTTAACGATGCGGATCAACCGTCGTTTTCCTGAAAAAGTACTCGCCTATAACTCTTCGATGAGTTCAGCGCAGCGCGTTGAAGCCTGGGAAAAAATTCTTAATCAAGATTCAAGTGTTCAAATCGTGGTGGGCTCGCGTTCCGCATTATTTTTGCCCTTTCAAGCATTGGGAATGGTTGTTGTTGACGAGGAACACGATTATTCTTATAAGCAGGCAGATCCGGCTCCGCGTTACCATGCTCGTGATGTGGCAGTGTACCTCGGTCATCTTAATAAAGCCTCGGTAGTGTTAGGATCGGCTACACCAAGTATTGAAAGCATTTTTAATGCTCAATATAAAAATGGAGAGAAGAAGTACTTGAAAGTAGATCTCAATTCAAGATACGCAGAAGCTGTACCCACTCAACTCAAACTCATTGATCTAAGAGAAGAATACAAACGAAAGCGAATGCATGGGTTTTTCTCTCAAACATTGCTATCTGCAATTGAGAGCACCCTTGAGGATCGCAAGCAAATCTTGTTTTTTCAAAACCGAAGAGGATATGCCACTCTGGTATCTTGTCATAGCTGCGGCGCAGTGAAACTCTGCAAACACTGCGATGTAGGGTTGACCTATCACAAAAGGGAGTCGTTGCTACGGTGTCATTATTGTGGCTATGAAGAGTGTTTCACGTTGGAATGTGGTGATTGTGGCCAATACGATAGTGTGGCTCAAGGATTGGGCACAGAGCAGATCGAACACTTTCTTAAAGAACAGTATCCTAACCACTCAGTTCTTCGCGTTGATAGTGATTCTAGCGCTTCTTGGACAAGGCGTCGAAAGGCCTTAAGCGCTTTTGAGGCACAGGAATACGATATGCTCGTGGGTACACAGATGATTAGTAAGGGTATTGATTTCTCAAATATTGGTTTAGTGGTAGTGGTGCAAGCAGATCAGATGTTGTATAGAGCTGATTACCGCTCACAGGAACAGTCCTTTCAATTGATTCTTCAAGTGGCTGGAAGGGGCGGAAGGCGCTCTTCTACTCCCGCCTTGATGCTGTTGCAAACTTTCAATCCAGAGCACCGCGTTCTACAGCAGTTGCTTCGTTATGATGACGTTGCTTTTTATGCGGATGAACTCAAAGAGCGAAAAATATTCTTTTATCCGCCTTATTCGAGGATGATCCGGATACAGTTTAAGGCGAAGAGCGAATCGACGGTTTGGGAAGCAGCATCTTGGTTTGCTAAGGCGTTACACCAATTCAATGGAATTCAGGTTTTAGGAAATGATAGCCCCATTGTTTCCAAAATCAGAGGTCTACACTATCAACAGATCGTAGTTAAGTATTCGAAGTCAATTTCACCCCATAAACTGAAAGAAGCAATCGTACGTATTCAGCGCTCTTTTGAAGGGATTGGTGGTTTTCAGTCTGTTCGTCTGGGCTATCACGTCGATCATATTTAGAATCTCTCTGTTTGACTTGTAAAGGAGAAAAGCTTTACCTATTTTTGCACTCCTTTTAAAACACTATTATGAACCAATACGAAACTGTTTTCATTTTGAATCCCGTTCTATCTGATACTCAGGTGGAGGAAACAGCGAATAAATTTCAAGATTTCTTGACAAGCCGTGGCGCGTCAATGGTTGCGAAAGAGAACTGGGGGCTTAAAAAATTAGCCTATCCGATTCAGAATAAAAAGAGTGGTTTTTACCACTTGTTTGAGTTCACCGCACCCGCTGAAGTTATTACTGAATTCGAATTAGAATTTAGAAGAGACGAGCGTGTAATGCGTTATTTGACTGTGAAACTCGACAAGCACGCAGTAGCTTGGGCTGAGAAAAGAAGACAAAAACTTAAAACGGCTTAATTATGTCATCAATTGAACAACAAGCAAAAGGAAAAAAAGACGGAGAAATTCGTTATTTGACTCCTTTAAACATTGACACCCAGAAGGACAAAAAGTACTGTCGCTTCAAGAAATCTGGTATCAAGTATATCGATTACAAAGACCCAGATTTTCTTTTTAAGCTCGTAAACGAGCAAGGAAAGATTCTTCCAAGAAGACTTACAGGAACATCGCTTAAGTATCAGCGTAAGGTTTCTCAAGCGATCAAGAGAGCAAGACATTTGGCACTTATGCCATATGTAGGAGATATGTTAAAATAATTACGCGAGGAACTATGGAAATTATTTTAAAAGAAGACGTTCAAAACCTAGGGTTTAAAGACGATATTATCTCAGTAAAAAACGGTTACGGTCGTAACTTTTTGATTCCTCAAGGGTTAGCTGTTTTAGCGACTCCTTCTGCAAAAAAAGTACATGCCGAAAACTTAAAACAACGCGCTCACAAAGAAGCTCAATTGGTAAAAGAAGCTCAAACAACCGCTGATCGCATTTCTGCGATTCAATTGAAGCTTCAGGCCAAAGTAGGGGCAGGAGACAAATTGTTCGGATCTATTTCAAATATTGACATTGCTGCTGAATTAGAGAAGCAAAATGAGTCTATTGATAAGAAGTTTATACTTGTACAAGGAGGCTCGGTGAAGCGTCTAGGTTCTTACACAGCAAAAGTGAGACTGCACCGCGAGGTGATTGCAGATCTTGCGTTTGAAGTTGTTCCTGAGGCAAACTAATTTGCACTTATTACAAATTTAAAGGGGCCTCATTAGGGCCCCTTTTTTCGTTTAAAGATGAAGTTCAGAAGATTAACAAAGGAACAATTTGAGGACATGCACAAAGAGTTCTCAACCTTCTTAGCTACCCAGGATATAGATCGCACTGCCTGGCAAACCAAAAAGGACCAAGAGCCTGACCAGGTAGATAAATTGCTCGATCAGTTTAGTGATTTGGTATGGGACGCCGTATTAGAGCGTGCTGCTTACATAGAAAATATTTCAGCCAATCACCTGTATTTGTTTAAATGTATGGATCAAGAGATTAAATTAATTGCAGTAGAGGTGACAAATTCAGTCATAGATTTAAGAGAGAAAGACGGATTTAATTGGTTCAAACAACATTACAATTCAGATCATGTTACCTATAAAAGAGCCTCTAAAGCCTATGCTGGTAACAAAAACTCTGATAAATTTGAGCTTATTGAAAAAGGCGGAGTAATCACAAAGGGTACACTTTACGATTGGTTTGAAGATCTCTTAGATAGCACTGAGGAATAATTTAAGGAACTACTATGGCGACACAGGCAAGCTTAGCAAAAGGAACACGAGACTTTTATGGGGATGAATTGAGCAAACGTCAATTCATAATTTCCATTATAGAAAAGCATTTCAAATACTTTGGTTTTTCAAGAATTGAGACCCCTAGTTTTGAGAACTACGACACCTTGATGGGAAAATACGGGGATGAGGGAGACCGATTGGTTTTTAAAATTCTGAAATCAGGAGATTATCTTGCCAAGGCCGACATTTCTGCACTAAAGTCTCAAGACAGCCAAGCCTTAACTTCTTCTATAAGTGATAAGGCTTTACGTTATGATCTTACGGTTCCATTCGCACGCTTTGTGGTGCAACATCAGAATGAGTTGGCTTTTCCTTTTAAGCGTTATCAGATTCAGCCGGTTTGGCGCGCAGATCGTCCTCAAAAGGGGAGGTTCAGGGAGTTTACTCAATGCGATGCAGATGTTGTTGGCACAGATTCACTCTGGCAGGAGATTGAATTGTTACAACTTTACAACGCCATTTTTTCAGACTTAGGTTTAAAGGGCCAACATAAAGTAACAGTTAAACTCAATAATAGAAAACTGCTTAGTGGTATCGCTGAAGCCTTAGACATAGAGGATCGTCTTTCAAGCTTTATCCTTACTTTGGATAAGCTCGATAAGATAGGTTCAGAGAGCGTAGCTGCAGAATTGAAGTCACAAGGATTTGATCCGTCTATTTGGGAGACTTTGGTGTCGTTTTTAGATCACAGTGTATCTGTAGAATCGCGATTAGAACGCTTGATAAAGCTCTTTAACTCTTCTGAAGTTGGAACTAAAGGCATAGAAGAGATGCAATTTGTTTTAGACCAAGCTTCCCAACTTTCTCTTGATTCTCTTTCACTATCCTTTGATCTTACTTTAGCACGGGGTCTACATTATTACACAGGTACGCTGTTTGAGGTAAGTGCTCCCGATAGCGTTCAATTAGGAGCCATAGGAGGCGGTGGGCGTTACGATGATCTGACTTCTTCATTTGGCGGAAAATATTTGAGTGGGGTAGGGATTTCGTTTGGTTTAGATCGAATTTACCTCGTAATGGAGGAGCTTGGCCTGTTTCCTTCGACTATTGGAGATCAAATTGAAGTTTTAGTTCTTCACCATACGGATACCAATCCTTTGAGGGCAATAAACTTGGTGACTAGCTTACGTTCTGAAGGAATATCCTCTGAATTGTACCCTGAGGCTGCAAAGCCTGCCAAACAGTATAAGTATGCTGAAAAGCGCAAGGCTTTGAATGTTGCTTTTTGGAATACCGAGGCAGCTACCTGGGTATTAAAAAACATGAAGACCTCCGAGCAGCAAGAATTTCAGCTCGAAAGTCTTCAAACGATTCTTCCTTTAATTCGCGAATAAAGAATTATTCGAAATACGA
This sequence comes from Flavobacteriaceae bacterium, assembly GCA_038134285.1. GTDB lineage: Bacteria > Bacteroidota > Bacteroidia > Flavobacteriales > Flavobacteriaceae > UBA3478. Next base: position 154,936 of record JAYPUW010000005.1, on the reverse strand, counting down.
GAATTGATCCCCGTCTTTCATGTTTAAGAGCGATTGGTAGATCAATCGTATCACGTTAGCCACATCTTCTTTGTGTACCGTTTCAACTGTAGTATGCATATAACGCAAAGGAAGCGATATGAGTGCAGAAGCTACTCCTCCATTGCTATACGCAAAGGCATCTGTATCTGTACCGGTATAACGCGATGAGGCATTACGTTGAAATGGAATTTTATACTGTTCAGCCGAGTCAATGATTAAATCTCTCAATTTGTGCTGAATGGCAGGGGCGTACGAAATCACCGGCCCTGCACCCATTTTAATTTCACCTTGCTCGATTTTGCTAATCATTGGTGTAGTGGTATCATGGGTGACGTCTGTGACAATTGCGGCATGAGGCTTTAATCTTGCCGTAATCATTTCAGCTCCTCTCAAACCTATTTCTTCTTGGACGGAGTTGGTGATGTACAATCCGAAGGGTAGTTTCACTTTATTTTCTTTTAAGAGTCTTCCGACTTGAGCGATCATGAATCCTCCTGCTCTATTGTCTAAAGCACGGCAAACAAAGTGGTTCTTATTAAGGACTTTAAATTGGTCTGGATAGGTTATAACACATCCTACATGCACTCCCATTTTTTCAACCTCCTCTTTGTCCTTTGCTCCGATGTCGATAAAAATATTTTCAAGTTTGGGAGTCTCTTCTTTTCCGGGCTTTCTAGTGTGAATAGCTGGCCATCCGAATACACCTTCTACCTTTCCGTTTTTTGTGTGAATATTTACCCACTTAGAAGGAGCAATCAGGTGATCGCTGCCCCCGTTTCGAATGACGTAAATAAGGCCGTTTTCGGTTATATAGTTGACATACCATGAGATCTCATCCGAGTGCGCCTCAATCACTACCTTGTATTTGGCTTTAGGATTGATCACCCCGACTGCCGTTCCGTAAGTGTCAGTGATGAATTCATCTACATAGGGTTTTAGGTAGTCCATCCAAATTTTTTGTCCCTGTGCCTCATAGCCTGTCGGAGAGGCGTTATTGAGGTATTTTTCTAAAAAGGTTAGTGCTTTTTTGTCTAGAATTTCTGCAGTCTTCATGATCCTATAATTTTGCTCTAATTTAGCGAATATCTGACGGTATGAGATACGGTTTGCTATTGATTTTTGCGTTGATTTTGACCCATACCACCTCGGTTATTGGGCAAGAGACTATGCGTTATAAACTCGTTCAGGACTCTATCTTTTCTGAGACCATTGAGTTAGATGAGGTCTATGTGTTAGCGCCTTTAAAATTTAAAGATGACGCTACGAGTAATGCCTACTTAAGACATCAATATCGCATTTTTAAAGTGTATCGCTATGCGATTATGGCTTCACATCGATTGGATAGTTTGCGCGACCGTTTAGATAAGCTGGGTTCTAAGCGTAAAAAGCAGTTATACACTAAACAGGTAAAGGAATATCTTCAAGAAGAACTGACCGATGAACTCAAAAGATTATCAAGGAATGACGGCAAGGTGTTAATTTCTTTGATCAATCGTCAAACCGGAATAAGTGCATTTGATCTAGTGAAAGATTACCGAAACGGATTCACTGCTTTTTGGTTTCAAACGGCAGCCAAGCTATACGATATGGATCTCAAGTCGACCTACGATCCTTATAGCAACAAGTTAGACTATTGGACCGAAGATATTTTACAACGTGCCTATTTAAGAGGCTTGTTGCCTTACGAAGAAGCTCATGAGCCTGTCGATCTGAAAAAGATGGAAGCTATTTGGTTGGATCCGAAGAATCAAACAGAAAGCTCACGATAAGCTTTATGGCCTTAAATCCGAAGTAAAGCGCTGCAAGACATATGAGTCCTCCAATACTCGCAACCACCCAGAATAAAGGATGACCTTCGTTTTTAAAAGCACTACTTAGAAACACAGGACCGGTTGCCATCAGGAGTAGCGTAATTAACCACGTTTTTATTCCCTTTCTGAGTTTAGCCAAATCAAGCTGTGATTAGAATTCTGCGATCAGCGTATTCAAGGTAGTACTCGGACGCATCACCTTTGAAGCTAAACTGGGATCGGGTGCGTAATAGCCTCCAATTTCTTGTGCTTTTCCTTGAGTGTCGTTGATCTCTCTTAAAATAGTTTCTTCATTTGAATTCAAGGCATCACTAAGGTTCTTGAATTTATCGCGCTGTATTGGCTCAAGATTCGATTGTCCTAAGGCTTCAATCCAGAATTTAATCAAGTGAAAATGACTTCCTCGTGTATCTAATAACCCAACGCTTCTCTGAGGGCCTAGATTTTCGTTTAGTAGGCGTTCAACGGCATCCCCCAGACAGTTGGCATAAATGGTAAGGTTATCTAGATTGTTCTTTTGGGCTATAAATTCAAGCGCAACTTCTAGAGCTAAAAATTCACCCAGTGAATCCCAACGCAGGTGACCTTCTTCTAAAAATTGTTCAACGTGTTTAGGAGCTGATCCTCCAGCACCTGTTTCGAAAAGTCCTCCTCCGTTCATGAGCGGAACGATCGAGAGCATCTTGGCTGAAGTTCCTACTTCTAGAATAGGAAAGAGATCGGTCAAATAATCTCTCAATACGTTTCCGGTAACTGAGATCGTATCTTTTCCGTCTTTCAATCGTTTTAGGGTTTCTAAAGTAGCCTCAGCTACTCCAAGAATTTTGATGTCTAAATCAGCCGTGTCTTCTTGAGCAAGGTAGGTTTTAACCTTTTTAATCAATTCGGCATCATGGGCTCTAGTTTGATCTAACCAAAAAATGGCAGGCGTTTCTGAAAGCCTTGCACGTTCAATAGCCAAAGAAACCCAATTTCTTATTGGTGCATCTTTCACTTGACACATTCTCCATATATCTCCTTTCTCTACTGCAGTTTCAGCTAAGATCTCTTTACTGCTTTCATCGACAACCTGCACTGTACCCTTATAGGCTATTACAAAGGTTTTGTCATGTGAACCGTACTCTTCTGCTTTCTGAGCCATAAGACCAACGTTAGGCACCGTTCCCATCGTAGACGGATCAAAGGCGCCATTCGCTTTACAAAAATCAATGGTACTCTGATACACTGCAGCATAGGAACTATCTGGGATAATCGCTAGGGTATCTTTTAATTGTCCCTTGGCATCGTACATCTTACCTGAGTTACGAATCATCGCAGGCATAGAGGCATCGATAATCACATCACTCGGAACGTGTAGGTTAGAAATTCCTTTGTCGGAATTTACCATAGCCCAATGGGCTTGTGCGTGCAGTTTATTTAGTAATGCTTTGTGAAAGGCATTAGCCTCTTCAGAATCGTCTTGCACAAGACGATTTAGAATACTTTGGAGTCCTTCATTCGCATTGATGTTCAATCGCTCTAAGATATTGGCATATTCAGCAAAGAGCGATTCAAAATAAACGTTAATACCGTGGCCAAAGATGATAGGGTCAGACACCTTCATCATTGTTGCTTTCATGTGGAGCGAAAGCAAGAGACCTTCTGAGCTCCCCTCATTATAAGCCTCTCTGAAGAAGTTTGTGAGTGCGCTGCGTTGCATAATACTCATGTCTATAATTTCACCGGTGATCAGTTTCAGATTAGATTTTAAGCTAATCTCTTTGCCATTATCGGTTTTTAAAAGAAGAGATACTACGCGTTCTTTGTCAAGGGTCAGGGATTTTTCATTTGATCTAAAATCGCCAGAAGACATTGTTTTCACTCGCGTACCGCTATTTGGCTCCCATGCACCCATTTGGTGTGGATTGTTTTTGGCAAAATTTTTCACAGCCCTTGGAGCACGTCGGTCAGAGTTTCCTTCTCGAAGGACTGGATTTACGGCACTACCTTTCACCTTGTCGTATCGTGCTTTATAGTCTACTTCTTGAGGGGTAGAAGGGGAATCAGGATAATTAGGAACAGCAATTCCTTTATCTTGTAATTCTTGAATGGCTGCTTTTAACTGAGCCATTGATGCACTGATATTAGGAAGCTTAATGATCGTTGTATCTTCTTGCTTTGCCAACTCACCTAGTTTGGCAAGAGCGTCTTCAATTCGTTGGTCTTCTGGTAAAAGATCTGAGAAGACTGCAGTTATGCGACTTGACAGTGAAATGTCTTTTAGAATAAATTGAATACCCGCTTCTTTTGTAATCTTTTTTATAAGGGGTAAAAAAGAATTGGTAGCCAACGCAGGGGCCTCATCGGTCATAGTGTAATAAATCGTCTTCATCTTGCTTGGTTTGGTTAAGTACGGTAAATATATCGCACAAAAAATGCCGTGAAGCTAAACTTAACACGGCATTAAAAAGTTTTCAAATATAAAGGTGTTTAGTTTCTTTCTTCTTTGATTCTTGCCTTTTTACCTGTCAAATTTCTAAAATAGAAAATACGTGATCTCCTTACTTTACCACGCTTGTTTACTTCTATTTTGTGAAGAGCAGGCATATTGATTGGAAAGACACGCTCTACTCCAACAGTTCCAGACATTTTACGGATAGTAAAGGTTTCAGTAGCCCCTGAACCTCTTCTCTGAATCACCACGCCTTTGAAGAACTGAGTTCTTGTTTTTTCACCCTCTTTAATCTCGTAATACACAGTAATAGTATCACCAGAACCAAAGTCTGGAAAGTCTTTTTTATCTATGAACGTATTTTCAACGTATTGTACTAAGTTCTCCATGACGGAATTTTCTTTAAAACTGACCGCAAAAATAATACTTTATTTTGGTTTTCGCCACAGTCAAAAATTTTCTTCAATCACTCAATAAATCTGGCCTTCTTTCTTCAGTTATGCGCAAAGCTTCCGCCTCTCTCCAGTCTTCAATCGCTTTAAAATTACCACTGAGAAGAACCTCGGGTACCTTGAGCCCTTTGAATTCTGAAGGTCTAGTGTATACAGGTGGGGCGAGCAATTTGTCTTGAAAAGAATCATTTAATGCAGATCCGGCGTCATTCAGCACCCCTGGAATCAAACGAATAATACTATCTGAAACAACCGAGGCTGCCAACTCGCCACCCGATAGCACGTAATCTCCAATAGAAACTTCGTGTGTCACCCATAAGTCTCTGATCCGCTGATCGATTCCTTTGTAATGCCCGCAGATGAGAATGAATCGTTCTTTTAAAGAAAAGCCATTGGCCATTGATTGATTCCATGTTTCGCCATCAGGGGTCAGGTAAACGATAGCATCGGCAGACTGCTCTTTGGTGAGACTCGTTAGTAGCTGATCTAATGGTTCGGCCATGAGAACCATTCCTGCTCCGCCTCCAAATTGGTAATCGTCTACCTGGCGGTAATTTCCAAGGCCGAAGTTTCTTAAATCGTGAATTTTAAATGAAACTAAGCCCTTATCAATCGCTCGCATTAATATGGAGTGACTGAAAGGGCTTTCGAGTAGTTCAGGAACGACAGAGATGATGTCTATATGCAAAACGGCGTAATTTGGCCCTAAAACTAATTAAATATTAGGGTTTCTTTCTCACCTGCACTATTCAATATAGTGATGGCTCTCCGTGAACTTCTTTTTGCCTCAGCTAGTCGTTCTGCATCTTCAATTGAATTCACTGGGCTGCCGTCGATGGCAATGATTACCTTCTCTTCAAGATCGTAAGATTTGTAGTATTCGGCTGCGGCTATGATTTTCACACCACCTTCTATATTTAACCGTTTTTTATCCTCTTTGCTTAAGTTTTCAACCCGCATACCGAGGTAGGGTAGGTCAATAATTTCGTTTTTACCCAGACGCACCTCTTTTTCAAATAGTTTACCGTCTCTGTCAACAATAACACGAACAATATCTCCAGGTCTTTTTGAAGAGAGGTGCCCAGTGAGACCCGTAAAGTTTTTGATTGTTACACCGTCTACTGACCGAATAACGTCTCCAGACTCTAATCCAGCATTATCGGCGCCTGAATTTTGAGAGACCCCGGCGATATATACTCCTTCAATGTGGTCTACACCTTGCTCTATCGCCTCTTTTGAATTTGCTCTCAAAGTGGTGATACCTAAGATACCCTTTTGAACGGCTCCGAACTCTAGCAAGTCTTCAACTACTTTTTTTGCAATATTGCCCGGAACGGCGAATGAGTAACCTACATAAGAGCCTGTTCTAGATTTGATGGCAGTGTTGATTCCTATAAGATCGCCACGAGTGTTTACTAGGGCTCCTCCGCTATTACCCGGATTTACAGCTGCGTCTGTTTGAATAAAAGACATCGAATTCATAGGGGAAATTGAGCGTGCTTTTGCGCTGATTATTCCTGCGGTCACGGTAGAAGTTAAATTGAATGGATTGCCAACGGCCAATACCCATTCGCCAACAGCCGAACCATCAGAATCGCCGAACGCGAGATAAGGCAATTCTCTTTCGGTATCAATTTTTAGTAGAGCAATGTCTGATGAGGCGTCTGAACCAATAATTTGGGCTTCATACGATTGGTTATTGTTAAGCGTTATTTCTAATGATTCAGCATCTTCGATAACGTGATGATTGGTAACAATATAACCGTCAGGAGAGATGATTACCCCTGAGCCGGTGCCAATTTGGGGTTGCTGAAACGACTCGTATCCATAAAAGAAATCAAAAAGAGATTGAGGTGAACGTTCTAAAGAGACATTCTTTACGTGGACCACAGCATTCACTGTCTTCTCAGCAGCTTCAACAAAATTACTGTCTGATGGTGAAGCCCCAAATGAAGTTTTAAAAACGGGCTCCTCGAAAGCAGTGGCTGCCGCAATGGGTTGCTCAGAAAAAAAATAGTGGTGCGCTAAAAGAGTTAACAACGCAGCACTAGTACCAACAAATGAATAACTGATGTATTTTTTCATAACGCGTAAAATTTTTTTACAAAGTTTACACTCTTTTACAAGGTATGAAACTGCTTTAACGCTGCTTTAACGCAAAATACAAGCTTTAAAATCTGTTATCTTGCAACCGATATGACGCAATCACTTCATTTTTCTAAATATCACGGAGCAGGCAACGATTTTATCATTGTCGATGCCCAAGATTTGGGTTCCATTGACCTTACCGAATCTCAAATTGCCTTATGGTGTCATCGACGTTATGGTATTGGAGCTGATGGCTTTATGGTATATGAGCTTTCAACTGATTCTAAAAAGGCCTTTACGATGCGCTATTATAATGCAGACGGTAAGAAAGGGAGTATGTGTGGAAATGGTGGACGTTGCATGGTACGCTATGCTTATGAGCGAAAGGGAGCTCCGTCATTTATGCAATTTAGATTTGGTGAAGATGTTTATAGTGCTGTCGTACACGCGGCAGATAATATCTCGCTTAACATGAAGCCCGTTCACGTCATTACAATTCAAGAAGATCATAGTTGCTACTGTGATACGGGTTCACCTCATCACATAGAATGGATTGATTCGGGACTTCAAAAGCTTGATGTTTTTCAGTCGGGAAGATTGATGAGAGACCGTTATGGTTCAGAGGGTTGTAATATCAATTTTGTAGAAATTATAAATGATTCCGAGCTTGCTGTACGCACCTATGAAAGAGGTGTTGAAGACGAGACGCTTGCTTGCGGTACAGGGGTAACAGCGGCAGTCTTGAGCGCGCACCTTATGGGTAAGATTCAAGGGACTTCGGTTAAGGTAAATGCTCTGGGAGGACTATTAGAGGTAGACTTTAAATCGTCTGAATTGGGTTATGAAGATATTGTGCTTACAGGTCCTGCTGAACACGTCTTTGACGGAAATATATCGACATAATGAGTCAGCTTCTTAAAGATAAAGACTTGATTTTAAGGGCGCTAGAGCTAAGCGATTTAGGGTGGTTGTATGAGCTCGAAAATGACACCTCGCTTTGGACTGTATCAGATACGTACAAGCCTTATTCAAAAGATGTGCTTGCTCGCTATCTTGAAAATGCACATCAAGACATATATACTGCAAAACAGCTGCGTCTGGTAATTGATTGGTCAGCTCAGGCTATTGGTTTGATCGATCTTTTTGACTTTGATCCTAAGCACAAAAGAGCATCTATAGGCATCGTTATTGCAGCGGCCTACAGATCCAAGGGATTGGCAAAACGTGCGCTAACCCTAATAATAGATTACACAAAGGCTACACTCGATTGTCATCAAATAGTGGCGACGATGACTGTAGACAATAAGGAGAGTATAAGGCTATTTGAATCCGCTGGTTTTAAGCGCACGGGTATTCGTGAAGATTGGGTGTTTGAGAAAGGTGTATTTAAAAGCGAATACTTTTATCAACTTATTTTGTAGTATGCAAAAGAAAATTGTTTCAGCTATTGCCGTGATTGCTCTTATTGCATTAAGCGTAGGGGCATATCTAAGTTACCGTGTCGTAATGGCTGATAATACCAGCTTTGATCAAGAGGAGCGGGTGATATTTATACAATCATACGCCACTATTGATGAAGTCCTAAATACGTTAACGCCACTACTAAAGAATCCTCATGACTTTGTCAGGTTAGCGCAGCAAAAAGGCTATTACGACTATTTTAAGCCCGGAAGATTTGTTTTGGTGAAGGGAATGAGCAATAATGACATCATTAATGTATTGCGGTCTGAGAATAGGCCTATTCAAGTAATCGTTCCGTCTATGGAGCGTTTAGAGGATGTATTGGGTTATGTAAGTCAATTTATTGAAGCTGACAGCCTAGATCTTTTGCGTTCATTCCATGAACGTGACTTTTTGTTTCAGACAAGGTTGAATAGCTACAATGTGTTGTCTTTGGTCATACCAAATACTTACGAATTTTATTGGAATACTTCTGCGGCTCAGTTTAGATCTCGAATGCTTAAGGAACACGGGGCTTTTTGGAACGATAAGCGTTTAGCTAGTGCTCATAACAAAAAACTTTCTCCTGCAGAGGTTTATACCTTGGCTTCTATTGTAGCAAAAGAATCTGTAAAGCCAGAAGAATCTCGAACTATTGCAGGAGTTTACCTCAATCGATTAAAACGAAAAATGAAGCTCCAGGCAGACCCTACTGTGATCTACGCCTTAAAAGAAAGCTATAAAAGCTTTGACACTATAATTCGTCGTGTGTTATACAAAGATTTACTCATTGAATCACCTTACAACACGTATCAGATTAGCGGTTTACCCGTGGGGCCCATTACCATGCCAGAGATAAGCTACATTGATGCTGTTTTAGAGGCTGAAAAGCACGAGTATCTCTTTTTTGTTGCTGACAGTACTCGAATCGGCTATCACGACTTTTCTAAGAATTTATCAGAACACAAAGCAAAGGCAAAAGCTTACTCTGCCTGGCTTAATAGTCGACAAATAAGAAGGTGATTACGCCTTTAAAATTCCGAAAATACAAGGTCTCTTGTGTAATATAGGGGCAGGTGAGGCAAGCCAATTACCAATTGTCTTTGTCTTGATCTCTTCAGTTTCTAAACTCACTTCAATTCCCAGTGTGAGTAAAGTGTCTAGGCTTAGTTGGTCTAATAGTTCTTGAAAGAGCTTCTCATTTCTGTAAGGCGTTTCCATGAAAAGCTGCGTTTGTTTCTTTTGATGGGATTCCCGCTCTAACTTTTTTAGTGTCTTTATACGGTCAGATTTTTCATAAGGTAAGTAACCGTTAAACGCGAAATTTTGCCCATCTAACCCGCTTGCCATGAGTGTGAGAAGGATCGAGGATGGGCCAATTAGCGGTTGTACTCTGATGTCGTTTTCATGACACAAGCGGACCAATTTAGAACCTGGATCGGCTACTGCTGGGCATCCGGCCTCAGAAAGTATTCCCAAGTCTTGACCTTTTAAGCAGGGTTTAATAAAAGAGGTAATAAGTGCATCTGGGGTGCGCTGATTGAGCACCTCTACTTTAAGTGATGATTGATCTATTTCAGGAAAGATGTACCGTAAATGTTTTCTTGCTGTTTTTTCATTTTCAACAACAAAGAATTTAAGCGATTGGACGATTTTTGAAATCTGTGACGGTAAGGTATAGGTGAGAGGGGAGTCTCCAAGAGGAACAGGAATGAGGTAGAGCGTTCCCTTTTTCATGAAATAAACGGTGTGGGATTAAGAAAACTTCTTTGAGAGGTCTTCGATGTACTTCTTGAACTGCTTATCAGTGTCAGCTAGGTTTTCCACGGTTCTACAGGCGTGGAGAACTGTAGCATGATCACGTCTACCTATCTGAGATCCAATACTAGCCAAGGAAGCTTTAGTGTAGCGTTTCGCAAAATACATGGCCAATTGACGAGCTTGAACAATATGGCGTTTTCGTGTTTTAGATTGTAAGGTGTCTAAATCCATTTCGAAGTAGTCTGCCACCATCTTCTGAATGTACTCGATAGACACTTCTTTCTTGGTGTTTTTAACGAATTTGTCTACTACCTGTTGAGCGAGCTCTAGGTTGACCTCCTTTTTATTAAATGAGGCTTGTGCGATGAGTGAAATGATAGCCCCTTCTAATTCTCTGATATTACTCTTAATATTTTGAGCCATGTAGTCGATGATCTCTTCAGGCATCGTCATTCCGTCTAAATACAATTTGTTCTTTAGGATAGACACACGTGTATGATAATCTGGCGGGCTGAGTTCAGCAGAAAGCCCCCATTTAAATCGAGAGAGCAATCGTTGCTCTATATCTTGCATGTCTACCGGGGCTTTGTCTGAAGTTAAGACTACCTGTTTGCCGTTTTGGTGCAAGTGATTGAATATGTGAAAGAACACGTCTTGTGTTCCGCTTTTTCCGGCTAAGAACTGAACATCGTCGATTAGCAACACATCTATGAGCTGATAAAAATGAATGAAATCATTTCTCGTGTTGTTCTTGACCGATTCGATGTATTGCTGTGTAAACCTTTCGGCAGATATATAAAGAATGGTCTTATCAGGGTGCTTCTCTTTAATATCTACCCCAATGGCATGCAATAGGTGCGTTTTACCTAAGCCTACATTACCAAAAATCAACAGAGGATTGAAAGAAGTCCCTCCAGGTTTATTCGCTACCGCTTGACCAGCTGAACGTGCTAAGCGATTTGATTCACCTTCTAAAAAGTTTTCAAAGCTATAAGAAGCGTTTAACTGAGCATCAATCTTAATGTTTCGGATGCCCGGAATGATAAACGGGTTTTTTAAACTTGGGTTTTTACTAACAATAGGAATGTCAATTTCTTGTGGAGCAAATAAACTTTTTTGTTTACTTGGAATCTGTTCAGTAAACGAACTCGATTTGTCAGCATTCTCCATCTTGATGACATAAACGAGTTTTGCGCTTTCACCCAATTCTTTTCTTAGTGCCACTCGCAGTAATTTTACGTAGTGCTCTTCTATCCATTCGTAGAAGAATTTACTCGGCACTTGAATACTAAGAGCGTTGTCTTGAAGTTTTACAGGTTGGATGGGTACAAACCAAGTCTTGAATGCTTGAGGTTGAATATTGTCCTCTATAAAGGACAGGCATTGACTCCAAACATGTTCAGCTGACATCTTCAAAAGACTAGTTTTAGGCGTTTTCGATTACTACAAATGATTGTACCAAATACCCTGATTAGAAATCTGGGTTGAAAGGCAAATATGTTTACTTCTTTTGGTTAAAAAAAATAAAAAAGGTGTTGTAATTATACTTTTTTTATCATAACTCTTAGAAAAATTAATCACATGCGAGTAATCTAAACTATACATCATGAAAAAGGGAGTTGTTGAGGTGCGAGTACGGTATGCGGAAACAGACCAAATGGGTATTGTTTATCACTCTAACTACTTAAATTATTTAGAGTTAGGAAGGGTGGAATGGTTGAGGTCTTTGGGTTATTCTTACGCCGAACTAGAGAAGAAAGGGGTGTTGTTACCTGTCGTACACGCTGAACTAAATTACAGATTTCCAGCACGTTATGATGAGTTGATTCGGGTCGAAACAGAGGTGAGTTCAATAGGGAAGTCTTTTATAGAGTTTAGTAGTCAACTTTTTAATGAAAAGGAGGCCTTAGTTCTTGAAGGAAAAGTAAGGCTTGTTTGCTTAAACGCAGATGCCTTTAAGCCTATTTCTGTACCTGACGATTTGAGAAATCTTATCAGTGAAGTGATGAACGCCTGATGCCAATAACTTCATCCTTGTCACTTTGAAATTGCCATTCAAGTTGTGGTGTTGCAGGACCTTTAATTCCATCTTTAAGTAGGCTTTGAGATTTGATACAAATCATTTCATCCCAAAGATCCTCTTTAATAAAAGACTGAATGACCTGAGAGCCGCCTTCAACTAATACCGAGAAATATCCCTTTGCATAGAGTATCTCCATTGCCTTTTTTAATGTTGTAGCACGAATGAGATAAGGTGGCTCTGAGTTTGTTTTGTTTTGTGTTCTCATTTCATCGCCGATTTCAATAATTTGAATAGTGTCGTCTGTATTCTGAATATTTCTATGATCTCGTGTAAGAATAAAGGGTTTAGGGGATGGCCCTGAAATGTGTCTTGTAGTCAGTGTTGGGCGATCCTTCTTAAGGGTTTCAGCACCAATCAGTATGGCGGCGTGTTCTGCTCTCAAGAGATGTGCGTATTGCTTTGACCAACTATTAGATATCCAGAAGATTTTTTCTTTTCCTTCTCGAGTCGGAAGCGGAGCGATAAATCCGTCGGCCGATTCTGCCCATTTCAGCGTTACATATGGTGTCTGGGTTTGAATATTTTTTAAAAATACACGATGATGATAAAAGCATTGGTCTCTTAAAACTCCCACCTGTACTTCAACCCCCGCTTCTTTGAGTATTGCAATTCCTTTACCAGATACTTTTGGATTAGGGTCTGTGCATCCAATGATTACGGCAGCTACTTGCTCTTTTGCAATACGTATGGCGCAGGGTGGCGTTTTTCCATAATGCGAGCAGGGTTCTAAGGTCACGTAGAGTGTTGAAGCGGGTATAAGGGTCTTATCAGCTGGTTTTACGTTATTCAGAGCATTGATTTCAGCATGATTTTTTCCATATGAACTCGTAAAGCCTTCCCCTATGATGCGATTGTCGTGCACGATTACGCAGCCAACAGAAGGGTTAGGGCTAGCAATAATTGTCCCCCTTCGACCTAAGTCTAGGGCCCGTTTCATATAGATTTCCTGTATATTCACGGGGTAAAATTAACGATTTGAATTCGTTGAATCTCCAATGCATGAATCCTATTGAAATTCGTGAGATACGTCCTGACGATGATTTAGAGGTGGGCACCTTAATTCGTAAGGTTTTAGAAGAAATGGATGCGCCTAAAACCGGAACGGCTTATGCCGATCCTTATCTATTTTCATTGTCCGATTACTATACAGCACCCAAAAGGTCTTATTATATCCTTACCGATGGATTCAAACTATATGGAGGTGGTGGATACGGAGATTTGCCTGGAGCAGAGGAAACTACCTGTGAAATTCAAAAGATGTACTTCGATAGCGCAATTAGAGGAAAAGGCTGGGGTAGACGTTTGATAGAGCATGTTATGGAGCAGGCTAGGGCTGAGGGGTATAAGAAGGCGTACATAGAAACCTTAGAGTCAATGATTTCGGCACAAAAACTATACGAGAAGATAGGGTTTAAGCCATTGCCAGGTCCGCTCGGAAGCACAGGACATTGCTCTTGCCCCATACACTTGATAAAAGACTTATGACTTATCACGAGTTATTGCAATGGGCGCGAATAGAGTTAAGCGTTTATTACACTACTGAAGAGGTCCGGATGCTATTGCGTAATTGGGCAGATTACTGTGATGCAAAATTGTATACAAAGCTACTTAGCGATCCCTATAAGGTGCTGGATGAAACGCATCAAGAAAGCGTAAGAACTTATATTCAAGAGCTAAAATCTGGTAGGCCCTATCAATATGTTTTAGGGACATCTTGGTTTCGAGGCTTAGCGTTTGAGGTAAAAGAAGGTGTATTGATTCCAAGGCCCGAAACAGAGGAACTTGTCGATTGGATCTGTTCCACTTACTCAAGCGACAACTCACTTACCATTTTAGACCTGGGCACAGGGAGCGGTTGTATAGCCGTTAGTCTTGCAAAGTACTTTCGAAGTGCAAGGATCCACGCTATCGATCTCAGTAAATCAGCCATAGAATGTGCTCAGAGAAATGCAGTAAAGCACCAAGTGAGTGTTGATTTTGAAAGGGTGGATCTGTTTGAATATAGTGCGAATCACTCCTACGATGTTATTGTTTCGAATCCACCCTATGTAAGAACGTCTGAGAAAGAAGTCATGGAAGCTAATGTTCTCGATCATGAGCCCCATGAGGCACTTTTCGTTAGCGATAATAATCCTTTAGTTTACTATCGACATATCGTTGAATGGTCGTTAAATGCGTTGAATGAAAATGGAATGTTATTTTTAGAGATAAATGAAAATTTTGGCGCCGAAGTTAAAAGCTTATGCCAGCACTATGATTATGTTGAATTAAGAAATGATTTTAGGGGGAAACCTAGAATGATTCAAGCGAAAAAACGAGTTTTATAGCATGTCTGAACACGACAAAATTCGTGCGCTTCGTCAAGAATTGCACGACCATAATTATAGATATTATATACTTGATAATCCTACCATTACTGACTTTGAGTTTGATAAAAAGTTGAAGGAATTACAAGTGCTTGAAAATGCCCATCCTGAGGTATTCGATCCCAATTCACCCACACAGCGTGTAGGCGGAGGACTTACCAAGAATTTCGAAACTGTTGCGCATCAGTTTCCCATGTATAGTCTAGACAATAGCTACTCTTTTGATGAGCTTAAAATGTGGATTGAGCGCATCAAAAAACGTCTCAATGAAGATGCGCTTATACTCTTTACTCCAGAACTCAATTTTAATTGTGAACTAAAGTACGATGGAGCTTCTATTTCGATAAAGTATAAAGGGGGTCGCCTAGTTAGTGCATTGACAAGAGGAGACGGTGTTCAAGGCGATGACGTCACTCAAAACATCAAGAAAATCAAGACGGTGCCGTTGGTGCTGCAGGGTGAGTATCCCGATGAATTTGAGATTAGGGGTGAGATAGTACTCCCGAAAGATGCTTTTGAAGCGCTAAATAGAAAAAGACAAGAGGCCGGTGAACCCTTATACATGAATCCAAGAAATACAGCCTCAGGCACCTTAAAACTTCAGGATTCTTCTATAGTCGCAGCTAGAGGACTCCAATGTATTGTATATGCTATGGTTTCAGAACAAACGGTATATACCTCTCAGTATGAAATGTTGAATATGGCCAAAAAAATGGGGTTTTATGTGGCTGATACTGCACAATTATGTTGTAGTGTAGAAGAAGTGGAATCTTACATCAAATACTGGGATACCCATAGATCAAGTTTGCCCTTTGAGATTGATGGAGTTGTAGTTAAAGTAGATACCATTGAACTGCAAGAGCAACTCGGATTTACAGCAAAAGCTCCACGATGGGCGATGGCGTATAAGTTTAAAGCTGAACAGGTGCTCACGATCTTAAACTCTGTTTCGTATCAAGTTGGTCGAACAGGTGCTATTACCCCTGTCGCCAACCTGCAACCCGTTTTAGTGGCAGGAACAACGGTGAAGAGAGCTACTTTGCACAACGCGGATCAAATCGAAAAACTTGATTTACATCTTGGAGATACGGTGTTTCTCGAAAAAGGAGGCGAAATAATTCCTAAAGTTACAGAAGTAGATCGTTCAAAGCGCAAAAGCGATTCGAAGCCAATCGAGTTTCCTAATTACTGTCCAGAATGTCAAACCTCTCTCGTCAGAAAAGAGGGAGAAGCACAACATTATTGTCCTAATGAAGAAAGTTGTCCGCCTCAAATTACAGGTCGTATTCAACATTTTTGCTCCCGAAAAGCCATGGATGTTGAGGGGATAGGGGAAGAGACCGTGGTGCTACTGGTGCAGGAAGGTCTGATTAAAGACTTTGCAGATTTATACACCCTTTCAGCGGATCAGCTTACAGGAATACCTCGATTAGGTGATTTATCGATCAAAAATCTTTTAGAAGGAATAGAGCAGAGTAAGTCTCAGCCTTTTCAAAAAGTTTTATTCGGTTTAGGGATTCGTTATGTTGGAGAAACCGTGGCGAAGAAATTGGTGAAGGCCTTTGATACTGTAGAACGCCTGCAAGAGGCTACTATTGAGGAGCTTGAAGCTGTAGACGATGTGGGGCAACGAATCGCAGAGAGTGTTTTCAGTTATTTAAGAGTAGAAGACAATAGAAATCTAATCCATCGATTGAAATTGGCAGGGCTTCACTTTGAGTCAACCGCAATCACAAACGAACAAAGTGGCACCTTAGCGTGCAAAAAAATAGTGGTCTCTGGTGTTTTTGAGCGTTTTAGTCGCAACGAAATCAAAGATCTCATTGAGCAGCATGGCGGTGAAAACAGTTCTAGTATATCTACTAGAACAGATTATATCATTGCAGGGGATCAAATTGGTCCTAGTAAAAAAGCCAAGGCTGAACAACTTGGAATACCCCTTATAAGCGAAAATGAGTTTATCAAAATGTTAGGGATATGACGTTTTGATAAAAACCTGTGAATAACTCCCTAAATCACTTATTTATTTAAGTGAGGTCTCAGGCCTAAGGTTAAATAGCGTATAAATTTGTTGTGTTCAAAACTACACGTTATGAATCTTAATGGTTTAGGCGTGGCATTGATTACGCCATTCACGCAACAAGACGAAATTGACGAGCTAGCCCTGAGTCAACTCACCGATCGTGTTATTAACGAAGGAGTAGACTATATAGTGGCCCTTGGCACGACGGCAGAAACTCCAACGCTTACCGCTAAAGAAAAACAGCGCGTACTTTCTATAGTTACTGAGGCTAATGAAAAACGTGTACCTCTTGTTTTAGGAATGGGTTCTAATGCTACTAAAAGCTTATGTGCTGAACTACAGCAATTAGACGCACTTCGATTTGATGCCATTTTATCGGTCACTCCTTATTACAACAAGCCTTCTCAACAAGGTTTAGTTGCTCATTATACTGATGTTGCTTTAGCCTCTCCACTTCCAGTAATTCTTTACAATGTTCCTTCTCGAACAGGAGTAAACATGACTTCTCAAACTGTTTTAGAGTTAGCGTATTCTTTCTCTCAAATCATCGGAATTAAAGAAGCTTGCGGCGATTATGCGCAAATAGATGCCTTAACGAAGCATGCTCCAGAAGGATTTAGTGTGTTATCTGGCGATGATTCAACGGCTATACCATCTATTTTAAATGGGGCTAATGGCGTTATTTCTGTTATAGGTCAAGGAATGACAGATTACACGGTAGCAGCGGTTAAACTGGCTTTGCAAAAAGATGAGGCTGCTTTAGGCTTACACCACGCGATTTTACCTATGATTGATTTGATCTTTGAGCAAGGAAATCCTACAGGAATTAAGGCGCTGTTATCGAAGCAAAGCGACCTACTTCCGAATGTCCGACTACCCCTTGTGCCGGCAACGTCAGATTTAGCACTTCGAATTGGTGCGGAATTGCAAAAACTACGATCTATTACGGTTTAAAAGTTTAATTTTGCCCCATGAGTTTGAGGTCTTTACCGTTTATGGCTGCAATAGGGTTAATGCTCCTAACCTCGTGCAGCGAATACCAACAGGTACTTAAGAATAACGATTTGACAGAAATGTATGAGCTGGCGAATCGGTATTATCAAGAAGAGGATTACCTAAAAGCCAAGCGCCTTTACGAATTAATTGCTCCTAAATATGCAGGTCGACCACAAGGAGAGCGTTTGAGTTTCTTCTTCGCCGATGCACAATTCAAAACCAGAGCCTACTACCTTTCGAGCTATCAGTTTGAACGTTTTATCAAAGCGTATCCCAATAGTGATAAGCGAGAAGAAGCGAGTTTCCTTGAGGCAGAGAGTTATTATCATATGAGCCCTCGATTCAGTTTAGATCAAACAGATACAGATAAGGCCTTAGAAAAGCTCCAAAACTTCATCAACAACTATCCGAACTCAGAATATTTCAAAAGAGCCAACGAGTTTGTTCAAGAATTGAAGATTAAAAAAGAGCGCAAAGCCTTTGAGATTGCGAAGCAATACGATAATCTAGGAGAATTTAACCTTCCGGTCTTATTTTCATCGATTAAATCGCTTAATAATTTTATCATTGAATATCCAGGTTCAATTTTTAAAGAAGAGGCACTGTTTATCCGTATTAAATCTGCTACCGTTTTAGCAGAGAATTCTACAGCAAACAGAATGATGGAGCGCTATGAAGAAGCCTTAGACTACTACAAAGATTTTAAAAGGTATTACGAGCGCTCTAAATTTGACGAGGAAGTGGAATATTACCATTCCAAGATACAATCCGGATTAGAATTTGTAAATTCGCTGAATTAATTAAGGCTATCGTGAAAGAAACTAAAGCTGCACTTACAACTAAAACCTTCGACAAGAACGTTTTAGACCAAAAAACCTCTAACATCTACGAGGCATTATCGATTGTTGCAAAACGCTCAGTTCAGATCAATGCTGAGATCAAAAAGGAGCTTGTAGATAAGCTTGAAGAGTTTGCTACCTACACGGACAGTTTAGAGGAGGTATTCGAGAACAAAGAGCAGATCGAAGTATCTAAGTTCTACGAAAAAATGCCAAAACCACACGCCATGGCTATTGAAGAATGGCTTAACGACCGTATCTACTACAGAAACACCCTTACAGAGGAGTAAAAAGCTTCTTATGCTTGCGGGAAAACATATTCTGCTTGGAGTCACTGGCGGAATAGCCGCTTACAAAACTACTTTTCTAGTCCGCCTTCTCATACGTCAAGGAGCGCAGGTTAAGGTGATTATGACATCAGCAGCCAAGGATTTTGTTAGTCCATTAACCCTAAGCACTCTCAGTCAAAATCATGTCTACCTTGATTTTGTTGATGAGGCTGACGGAACCCTAAAGTGGAACAATCACGTTGAATTGGCTAAGTGGACCGACCTCTTCTTAATAGCCCCGCTAACGTCTAATACTTTGTCGAAAATGGTTTCTGGCTCCTGCGATAATTTATTGCTTGCTGCCTACATGTCATCGAGTTGTAAGGTTGTTGTAGCTCCAGCTATGGATCTTGATATGTATGCCCATCCGGCTACTCATGAGAATCTTTCAGTATTGAGATCTAGAGGTGTTGAAGTAATTCCTGCGACCTCAGGATTCCTAGCTTCTGGCCTAGAAGGAGAAGGTCGTATGGCTGAACCGGAATCGATTGTCGAGCAGCTTATTGATCGTCTGCAAGCAGAGGCTCCTCTGTATCAGAAAAAAGTATTGATCAATGCTGGTCCTACCCGTGAACCGCTTGACCCGGTGCGCTTTATGTCGAATCATTCAACCGGTACAATGGGGTATGAGATGGCCCTAAGAGCCTACCAATTGGGCGCTGAGGTGACATTGATTAGTGGTCCTGTTTGTCCAATAGCGTTGCCAGAAGGAATAAACTGTATTTACATTAATACCGCTGCTGAAATGTTCGATCAGGTGATGGAGCATTTTTCTGATGTAGATATTTTTATTGCCTCCGCAGCTGTTGCTGATTACACCTTTGAAGAAACCTATCAGCATAAACTTAAAAAAGGAGAAGAGAAATTATCCTTAAATCTCGTCCGTACAAGAGATATTCTTGCTGGCATAATCCCCATGAAGAATAGCCAGGTGGTGGTAGGTTTTGCCCTAGAGAGCGAGAATGATCCTTCAAAAGCCCTATCGAAAATGAAGGTCAAAAAACTTGATGCAATTGTTTACAATACATTAAGTGATTCTGGAGCTGGTTTCGGCCCGGATACAAACAAGGTGACACTTTACAAAAAAGATGGATCGCATTCTGATTTTCCGCTTCAGTCCAAACATCAACTCGCAAAGTCACTTTGGAGTGATTTTATCGACCAATGGTTTTAAAAAAGACGCTACTTGGATTCCTAATAGTGGCTTTTGGAGCACTATCGGCTCAGCAAACGCGCATTCAGGTTAAGCTTGAGAATCGAACTCAAAACAACGCCTATCAATTTCAATACCGGCAGATCGAAAGGGACCTCTCTAGGATGCTCTCCTCAACCTTGAATGGTTCGACGTTGGGTACAGCAGAAGAGGTGTCTTTAGAAATCAGTTATACGCTTTCAGTTCTTGAGCATCGCAACACCAGTATTCGAGCCGCCTTGAGCGTAGGGCTTTACAAAATGCACTCCACTGGCCACCGTACCTTAATGTTCCGCTGGTATGAACCTTCTCTGGCCTTTACCTATATCCCAGGAACGCCTCTGTTCTTCAACCTAAATAACATCAACTCAAATTTGGTTGCTAATGTGGTGTTCTTTTCTTACATAGGCTTAGGATTTTATGCTGATTCAGAAGTGATTAATGGAGGAACGGTTCATTTTCGAAAGGCTGAAGAACTTTTGACTAGAATGCAATCGACTTCCTTTACAGGTTGGGAAATGAGAAGAGGAGGAGCTTCGAAGTATCGCTTGATTTACGAGCTGCTCAATCCGGCTTACGTTTCTATAAGGCTTTTCTATTACCAGCTGAATAGTGGGTGTATATTGAAGCAATCCCAAAAAACTGCTTACGATCAATCGTGCGTTAATGAGAGTCTTTTGGTACTAGGTAATCAGGATGTATTTTTTGCAAATTCACTTTTGTTACAGCGGATCAAAGACGCTCATCCAAAGCTCTTCTGAAGCCTGTATGAGGATTCCCTAACGGCGCAAGTAAATTGCAATCGACTCTACTTATATTTACAGTATTATAGGAAATAAATGCTCGTTTCGCTCTATATAAAGAATTTTGCGCTCATCGACGAACTAAGTGTTGAATTTGGTTCTGGTTTCAACGTGGTTACAGGTGAAACAGGTTCAGGAAAATCAGTAGTACTCCAGGCACTACAGTTGGCACTTGGTGCCCGAGCAGATGGAGTTTCATTTTATCACCCAGATTCGAAGTGTGTACTTGAGTTAGAAATAGCCGTTAATTCGCAATACAAGTGGTGGTTTGAAGAGAATGAACTTGATTACGATAAACATTCTATTATACGAAGAGAGATGGGTAAGACCCAGAAGTCTCGAATTTTTATCAACGACACTCCAGTAAAACAGACAGTGTTGAACCAATTAACGGATAAGTTGTTCTCCTTTCACTCGCAAAACGAATCCTATTCTTTTTTAAAGAATGCTGAACAGCTAGATTTTATAGATGAGCATGCCCGGCAGCAGGATTTGGTGAACGATTACCGCAAAAAATACAGAAGCTACAAGGCTTTAAACGATGAGTTTGAGGCGTTAAGGGATAGATCAGAAGAAATGGAGCGAGAATGGGCTTATCAACAACATTTAAAGAGTGAACTTGACGATTTGCATCTTGAAAAGGTCAACCAAGAAGATCTAGAATGGCGCTATGAGATTCTGAGTCAGTCAGAGAAGATACAATCCATCATCGATGAGCTCAACGGCTTATTTGAATCTGAGCCGTATGGTCTCAACGAACAATTAAGACAAGCACAGCGTTTGAGTTCTTCTCTATTAAAAGCCTCAGAATCTTTTTCAGAGATCAACAACCGGATGCAATCGTTGGCCATTGAAGCTCAGGATCTGTATTTAGAGATAAATCAGGCACTAGAATCTATTGATTTGGAGCCCAGCGCTTTAGAGGAGATTTCTGAACTTTTGTCAGAATTGCAGCGCCTTCAGCAAAAGCACGGGGTAAGCACTGTAGAAGAACTTAAGGCAAAGCGGAGTGCCATTGCTTCTAGTTTGGGTGAGGATGGCAGTTATGCTGATCGTATAAAAGCGCTTGAAAACGCGTTGCTATTAGCGCGTGCAGAACTAGAACCTATTGCGCGCCAAATCAGTGATACTCGCAAAAGTGCGGCTATAGCCTTGAGCAACTCGATTGAAACCGTTTTATCTTCTTTAGAAATGCCTGGATCGCGTATCGCTATTGAAGTTCGCGAGAACGAGGATTTAGGAGCGAATGGAATTAACGAAGTCAATTTTAAATTCCAAGCAAATAAGGGGTCTGATCTTCTTGATTTAAAAAAAGTGGTTTCTGGAGGAGAACTTTCGCGTTTGGCACTTGCTATCCAATATATTAAGGGTGAGACAAACACAATCCCTACTCAAGTCTTTGATGAAATAGATGCCGGGGTTTCTGGGCAAGTGGCGGAGCGTGTTGCGCAATTGTTTGAAGCGATGGGTGAGCGTAATCAACTTTTGGTCATTACTCACTTACCGCAAGTAGCCGCAAAAGGATCGACGCATCTTAAAGTGTATAAAGAAGAGGCTGAAGGTCGAGTCCATACCCGTGTGGCCCAGTTAGTTGAGGCTGAACGTCAAGAAGAAATTGCCTCGATGATAGAAGGGAACAATCCTTCTGAAACGGCGTTAAGCCATGCAAGAACACTTCTAACCAGACATTAGTGGTGTTGAATCTTGCTATATTTGAACATTCATTAAATAAACAATCATGAATTACAATCTTTTAAAGGGTAAACGTGGAATCATATTTGGGGCCCTAGATGAGAATTCAATCGCTTGGAAAACCGCAGAACGCGTTCACGAAGAAGGGGGTGCATTTGTTTTGACAAATGCTCCTATTGCTTTGAGAATGGGAGAGTTGAATGAGCTTGCTGAGAAAACAGGTGCCACGATAATTGGAGCTGATGCGACCTCCACTGAAGATTTAGAAAAATTGATTGCAGAGTCGATACAGATTTTGGGGGGTAAGCTTGACTTTGTATTGCACTCTATAGGAATGTCAGTTAATGTGAGAAAAGGTCGTCACTATACGGATGAAAACTATGACTTTACTACTAAAGGATGGGATGTTTCAGCCCTATCTTTTCACAAACTCCTACAGCAGTTATACAAAGCTGATGCGATGAATGAATGGGGGAGTATTTTGGCGCTCACCTATATGGCAGCGCAAAGAACTTTTCCGGATTATAACGATATGGCTGACAATAAGGCTTATCTAGAATCAGTAGCTAGAAGTTTTGGCTACTTCTTCGGAAAAGAAAAGAAAGTTCGTGTCAACACCATTTCTCAATCTCCTACGGTTACGACAGCTGGTAAAGGGGTTAAGGGGTTTGATGCCTTCCTTAACTATGCCGAGAAAATGTCTCCTCTTGGGAATGCTTCGGCTGAAGATTGTGCAGACTATGCTGTAACCTTGTTCTCAGATCTTACACGTAAAGTCACCATGCAAAACCTCTTTCACGATGGAGGATTTTCAACGACTGGTGTGAGCCAAGAAATCGTTGATTTCTTTTCTGAGAAATAACAGCGATACACTTCAAGGGTTAGCATGAGTAAGTCACCCTTATATTATTCTATTATAGTGCCGGTTTATAATCGGCCAGAAGAATTAGATCAATTGCTGCATTCTATTGCCCTTCAAGACTTTGAAAGAGAATTTGAAGTTGTGGTGGTTGAGGATGGTTCTCAGCACCCTGCATTAGAGGTCATTGAATGTAGCCCTTTACGCGCTAGAATATCCTATTATCAAAAGAATAATACAGGACCCGGAGATAGCAGAAATTATGGGATGTCACGTGCTAAGGGATCTTATTTTATACTTTTTGATTCAGATTGCATCCTACCCAAAGAGTATTTAACCACCCTTGATCATGAGCTCTCTTCTAATTATGTTGATTTTTTTGGTGGACCCGATGATGCCTTGTCTTCCTTCTCGCCGTTGCAACGCGCCATAAACTTTGTGATGACTTCAAAAGTTTCAACAGGTGGTATAAGAGGGGGGTCGTCGAATAGGTTCGAACCTAGGAGCTTCAATATGGGGTTGTCAAAAGAGGTGTTTAAATCAACGGGTGGTTTTGGTGTTATGCACCCGGGAGAGGATCCTGAACTGAGCATGCGGGCCTGGAAAAGTGGTTTTAAGTCGCGACTTATACCATCCGTTAAGGTGTTTCATCAAAGAAGGATTTCATTTCGCTCATTTGCAAAGCAGGTTTTTAAGTTTGGAGCTGTAAGACCTATCTTAGAACATATGCATCCAGAGTTTAAAAGAGATATTTATACGTTACCCTCTTTATTTACATTCTACCTCCTTGTTCTTATTATGTGTTTGATGTTGACCCTTTCAAGTGTACTCAGTCTAAAGTTCATACTTCTGTTAAGTATTCCTCTAATACTATATGTGGGAGCCTTGAAAATTGATGTTTTGATTAGATCTAGATCTATATTCTTAACGGCCCTCACTATAGCTGCTCTATTTATTCAAATGGGAGCATATGGCTTAGGTTATTTTTTAACGTATCTTAAGTTGAGGTCCTCATCACGTAAGAGTGCTGAAGAACTGTTTCCACAGTATTTCTTTACGGGGGAATCTAAAGTTTCTTAGCCATGCGAAAAATAGGACTTAAGCAATTTGTATACTTCTTTTTTATCGCAGCCCTTATTTGGTTCTTTAATCAATTGAGTAAACCAGTAACGATCAGTTCATCAGTGAAGATTAGGTTTTCTGAAGTTCCAGACACACTCTTATTAGAGTCAAATGAGACTTATGATATTCCCATTCGCATAAGCGGCAAAGGGTTTAGAGTACTTTTTGACTTCTGGTCAATTAAAGAATTAGAAATTCCGCTTACCCCTTTACGGTATGTAAATGGAACGTACCTCATGTCTGCAGAGGCTATTGAGGATGCTATATTCTCTCAAACCCCTGAAACGATTTCAATTGATTATGTCTCGACAAAGGATATTAAGGTCCAAGCATCTCTTTTAAAAACGAAGCGAATTAAAGTCATTCCAAGGGTATTTGCCTCTTTCGTTCCAAACTATGTTGCCATCGATTCGGCAAGTATCGATCCGTCTTTTGTAGAAGTGAGAGGTACAGAAAAAAGCCTAATGGGTTTAGATAAGATCTTAACAGAGCCTGTACGTTTAGAAAACATTAAAGCTACAATCAGTATCAAGGTGCCCTTGGATCTTAAAGGCATAGAAGACATTCGAATTTCAGATTCTGAGATTCTTTTCGCTCAAGAGGTCGCACGTTTTTCAGAGCGTATTTTTGAGGTTCCTGTTCTTTTGCCAACCCTAGAGAATGCAAGTAGAATACAGCTATTTCCCAATACGATTTCTGTGTTGTGCAAAGCGCCTACCACACTGCTGAATAATTGGTCTGAGCAAGACTTTGAGGTTAGTGTTTTGATGCCCTCAACCTTTAGGGTAGACGATAAGCAATTGCCGCTGAAATTAACTAAAGAACCAATAGGGGTCTTGTATACAGAGCTTTTGACTTCTACCGTAGACTTTTTAATTGAGAGATAATGAAGAAGGTCGCAATTACGGGAGGTATAGGTTCAGGTAAGACAAGGGTGTGTAAGTTGCTTCAAGAAAAGGGTTATCCGGTTTATCCTTCTGACGAAAAGGCCAAGTATATCATGGTACAAGACGGAGGATTAAGAACTAAATTGATAGCCTTGTTAGGCCCGGAGGCCTATTTAGAAGATAAAGCCGGTCAGGTTTTTGATCTAAACAAGGGCTTTATTAGTGCGGCTATTTTTGAAAATCCTTCGTTGAAGACTCGACTAGAATTGTTGGTTCATCCGATAGTGAGAGAGGATTTTGAAAAGTGGTCAAATGAACAAGTTTCTTCACTAGTGTTTCACGAATCAGCCTTGGTTTTACTAACTGAATATTATCTCCATTTCGATGCGATTGTTCTCGTTAATGCACCCGAATCTATTCGCGTAGAGCGTGTTATGAAAAGAGACGGGCTAAGTAGAGAGGCCGTACTAAAGAGAATCCAAAGTCAGCCTATTTATGAAGAATTAGTAGAGCGTGCTACCTATCTCATCGATAACTCCGGAGTGATTCGCCTTGAAGATCAAGTCTTGGCTTTACTCGAGGATCTTATCAAGGCTTAAGATTTCTAACATTAGCCCTAACTTTAAGGTAGATTAATCTGTTCATACATGAATAAAAGAGGTCTGTATGCGACTATAGCACTGATGTCTATAGCTTTATTGGGTTCTATACTTGTGCAGGGCTACTGGATTCAGTTGTCTTTGCAAAGTCGCTCTGAAGAGTTTACCACAGCGATGATTGATGTTATGGAGCACGTGGCTGATCTGGTCGAACAGCGCGAGCGAAATGATTACTATTCAAAGCTAGCGGTATTGATTGATAGTGTAGGAGCGCCTAAGTCGACGCAAATACGAAATTTCTTTTTTGTAGATAGAGGACTGTCTAATGATGAAATCATCTATTATTCTCATGGAATCTTAGAACAAGGATACGATGTTGCCACAAGCGCTTTGCCGGGATTTAGGGCCTTGAATATGAGCGATACTACCCGAATTTATAATTACACCTCGAGGCGAAGTAGAAAGACATTTCGCACCGAATCTTCTTTAGACGGATCCACGATTTCATTAGAGCCTATCGATGTAATTGATAAAATCGGAGGTCTAAGCAGCATTGAGAAGGCGCAATACGAGGATGTTTTTTTAGAGGCGGCAAAACTTACCCCTATACATCAGCGTGTTTCTACTTCAGAGATACGATTTGTGCTAGAACAAGAAATGGCGAAGCGTGGAATTAAAAGTGATTTTGAGTTTGGAATTGAGCGTTTAGGATATCCAACGGCTATTAAATCCGAAGCCTTTGACTTTGCCATAGAACCTGGGTTTTCAGTCACCTTTTTCAAGGATAGTGAAGGAGTGAGTGAGTACACCTTGAATATCAGTATTCCTAATCGTGAGGCTTTGATTTGGCGCGACGTTATCGGTCTAGTAGCAATATCCATAGTATTTACGCTGATCATTTTAGTGGCCTTTAGTGTTGCGCTACATCAGCTTTTTACCCAAAAGAAAATTGCTGAGATAAAATCAGACTTTATCAATAATATGACCCATGAGTTTAAGACGCCTATTGCGACGATAAACTTGGCGGTCGAGGCCCTTAGAGTTTCTTCGTCACTAGCGCCCTCAAGTATGCCAGAAAACTTTGATCGTTACATTAAGATGATTAAAGATGAAAATAAAAGGATGAATGCTCAGGTTGAAAATGTTTTACAAATTTCTCAGCTCGAAAAAGGCCAGCTTACTATTGAAAAAGAACAGATTAGCCTGAACGATGTTCTTGATGAGGCGCTGGATAGAGTAAAATTATTTATCGCCGAAAAAAATGGCACAATAATTGTTAAGAAAGAGGCAGAAGACGAAATCATTTGGGGAAATGCTATGCATCTCATCAATGTTTTTGTAAATATTTTAGATAATGCTTTAAAATATGCTGATACAAATCGACCTCTTGAAATAGAAGTGAAAACTTTTAATGTAAACAGAACAGTGATTACCACAATTAAAGATAATGGCAAAGGAATGAGCTGGTCATCTCTGAAACACGTTTTTGAGAAGTTCTACCGTGAAAATACGGGGAACCTGCACAATGTTAAAGGGCATGGACTTGGTCTTGCTTATGTCAAGCAAATTGTGGAAGTACATTCTGGTGAGGTAGGTGTTGAAAGCGAAAAGGGCATTGGAACTGAATTTTCAATTAAACTCAATTTACATTAAAAACCCATGAGTGATGCAAAGAGAATTTTACTAGTTGAAGACGATCCTAATTTTGGCATTGTTTTAAAGGATTACCTAGGATTAAATGGATTTGACGTTACCCTTGCAAAAAACGGGATGGAAGGCTTTGATAAGTATAAAAAAGGGTCGTTCGATACCTGTATTCTTGATGTGATGATGCCTTTCAAAGACGGATTCACTCTGGCTAAGGAAATCAGAGAAGATAACGCTTTAATACCTATCATCTTTTTAACAGCAAAAAGCCTTAAAGAAGATGTGCTTAAAGGCTATAAATCAGGAGCAGATGATTACCTGAATAAGCCCTTTGATTCTGAGGTGTTATTGGTGAAGCTCAAAACCCTTTTAAAACGCAAGGCAGTAGGTGTTGTTGCTAACAATCAACAAGTTTACTTTGAGATAGGGGACTTTAACCTCAACGCAAAGCTTCGTTTTTTAACTTATAAGGACGAGGAGCACATCAAACTCTCTCCCAAAGAAAATGAGCTTTTAAAGATGCTAGCCCTTCACCTGAATGATCTTATGCCTAGAGAGCGGGCACTTACACAAATATGGAGAGATGATAACTACTTCACTTCTAGAAGCATGGATGTGTATATTGCCAAGTTGCGTAAGTATCTAAAGAAGGATGAAAAGGTCGAAATTCTCAATATTCATGGAGAAGGTTTTCGGCTTGTAGTTAACGCTTAATTCGTTGTAAAAGCTGCGAAAGGGGATCTTTATTTGAAAGTACCTCCATTTCACGCGCTTTTCTGTACCAAGTAAGTTGGCGTTTGGCAAAATTTCTACTGTGTTGTTTTACAGCAGTAATCGCTTCATCTTTAGAACACCTCTTTTCGAAAAAGCCAAACCATTCGTGGTAGCCAACGGTTGTTTTTACTAATTCGTTGTCTTTTATCCAAAGCTCATGCGCCTCTTGCTCTAACCCCTGATCTAACATAAGGTCCACCCTTTTATTGATGCGGTTGTACAGCGTATCTCTTTCCCAGTCTATTCTAAAGCGCCTTAATTCAAAATCTGGTTTTTTTCTAGGTTTGTTTATATGATGACTAAAAGGTTTCATCGTCTGCTCAAAGACCTGAACCGCACGTTCAAGTCGCCTTCGATTCATAAGATCTAAGGTGTTGTAAGAGTGAGGATCACATTCCTTTAATTTCTGCTGAAGTTCTTCAAGAGTCAGCTTTCGAGTTGATTCGACAATAGTTTTATCAATTTGAGGTAGTTCATCCAAACCAAATAAGAGGGCTTCAGCATAGAGAGGGCTCCCTCCAACCAAAACCACGATCTCATTGTCGTTAAGGAGCTCGTTGATGTGTTTTCTAGCTTCGATAGAAAAGGAGCCAGGGTTAAGCGGTTGTTCTATACTATGACTGTGAACCATGTGGTGCTTTACCTTAGCTCTTTCTTCTAGGCTTGGCACAGCAGTTCCTATCTCCATTTCTTTATAGCACTGCCTAGAGTCGGTTGAAACGATTTCAGTACCAAGCTCTTGTGCTAGATCAATACTCAAAGCGGTTTTACCACTTGCGGTGGGTCCTTCTATTGATATGACGGTCTTATAACTACTCAATGATCTTGTATGAATGTTGCTTCAGTTGATAAGAGATGATACGCATAAAAAACGGATCATCCGGAACCTTGGTAAGTCTATGCTCTAGAATTGACGCTTTGGTAGACTGAAAATTTAAGTCTGTATACCCATAAGCTATTAGTACTCCTTCGGATACCTTAAGCAAAGCGGATTCGCCATTCGTTCTCCCCTTGTCAACAATTATTCCGCTAAGGCTGTCATAAGACTCACTCTCTTCTCTTTCTTTGATATAAAAACGTATAAGTGGTCTTTGAGTTTTTTGGTAATGATAGGTTTTAATAAGACCCAGAAGCTTACTAGGACACTCTTCATAAGTGAGTCTATTTACAGACCTAAACAGCGGTTTTTTTGAATAATTGGATGCAGAGAGTAGCGTTTCAACTGTATTTTTAATAGAAGATGCATAAGCGCAATAGACGAGCTTATCTTTCTTTCCGAAGAGTTGAAATACCCCTGGTATATCAGTTGCTGAGCGTACCATTTCAAGATGTGAAGGCAGAGCGTCAGATTCCTTGATGGTTCTAGTAATTAATCTCTCAACCTCATTTAAGGGATCCTTTTCGCGTAGTATCTTCAATAAGGATAGCGTGGCTTCGGCATCTCCTAAAGCGCGATGGCGATTACTAATAGGTATTCCTAGAGCCTTTGCCAGCTTGTCTAATTTAAAGCTGTCATGGTCTCTAAGCAGGCGTTGTGCTAATTCAACAGTGCATAAGGTAGCTGATTTGAAATCGAAGCCTAGACGGTGAAATTCTTCTTTTAGAATTCGGTAATCGAATTGAGTGTTATGCGCAACTAGGACTGCATCGTTGGTGATTTCAACGATTCGTTTCGCTAACTCGTAAAATTTGGGGGCGGTTTGTACCATTTTTGAAGTGATTCCGGTTAAGGAAGTCACAAACGGCTGAATTTCTCGCTCGGGGTTGACAAGGCTGTGAAACTGATCGACAATACGGTGGCCATCAAATCGAAGAATGGCAATATCTATGATGGCTTCTTCTTCAATTTTACCTCCAGTACTTTCAACGTCAATTATAGCATAAGTCACTTGAGTGTTCGGTTTAGCGATGTCCAAAAATAGCACTTCCTATACGTACCATGTTACCTCCGCAGTCTATGGCGATTTGATAATCCGAACTCATCCCAATGGATAGAATAGGATCCTTTTCCCATGAAACAAGATGCTTGTCGTGTAAAGCTTTTATAGAGCTGAATTCACTTCGAATTGCTGAATTATTTTCGGTAAAGGTCGCCATGCCCATTAAACCTTTGAAGGCGATATGGGTGTATTTTTCTTTTAGTTTCAATAAGTCTTCAAGCTCTTCTGGGTCTAATCCGAACTTAGAAGTTTCTTTTGCGATATGTACTTGCAGCAAAACAGCTACCCGCTTATTGATCTTTTGAGCTTGTTTTTGTATCTCATCTAAAAGGCGTTTCGAATCTACAGAGTGAATGAGGTATACAAAAGGAACAATATATTTCACTTTATTTCGCTGCAGGTGGCCTATCATATGCCATTTAATATCCTTTGGTAGCTGCTCGAATTTACTCGTGAGTTCTTGAACCTTGTTTTCTCCAAAATCACGATGCCCTGTCTCATAGGCTTCCAAAATAAGAGCGTTAGGCTTGGTTTTAGAAACCGCAATGAGTGTTACAGGTTCAGGAAGGGTGTTTTTTAAAGTATGGAGTTGTTGCGTTACGCTCATGTGATCGGGTAAAGAAGCAGTCCGGTTAATAGTTTTGGTTCAATATAGGTCGACTTAGGGGTAAGGGGCTGATTTAAATCTGCAGCCCGTTTAAGCTCTTCAACAGTGTATTTCTTCGGCCTTAGAGTGAGCTTAGTTTCGATCTCGCAAGATTGCTTAAGGCTCATCTGAGCTTTTAAATCCGTTTTAAGATCTGGTAGGTTTGAAGAGGAATTGAACCTAAAATTATAAGGTATTTCTGATAAAAATATTTGGTCGATAGTTTCGTCAACTACCTCGGCTTTTGAGAGCGTTACATGATGCTGTAAAAACTCGATGCATTGTTCGGTGGAGAGGTTTAAGGTATAGGTATCAACCGTTGCCCTAATATTAAGTTCTATTTCAGGTATTAGAAAACTCAAAAAATGAGCGGGGCTCGCCTCATTAGGAGTAGTGCCTTGTCTTTGTGAATAATGCAAGACAGATTCTATTCGGTGGTGTCCGTCGATTAAATATAGCGTGTAATTCGAATTAATTAGCCTTTCGATTTGATTTACCATTGAAGTTTCAGAAAGTTGCCACAACTCATGTAGTTCATAGTGAATACGTACGGCAATAGTAGGATTGGTCTCCGATGTAAACTGCTTCACTAAAGACTGAAACTCTTGTTGTCGCTCTTCAAAGGATAGAACCACGGGGTCAGCATGAATGCCCACTTCTTCGAGGTATAGTGAGAGGTTGTTTCTTCTTGATTTCTGGGTTTCTTCGTGTCGCCTTATGCGATGCCTTATATAAGCCTCAATTGGGGTCACGCCAACAACGCCCGTTGCTGTGTAAATGCTGCTTGATACCCGGTAAATCCACAATGAATTGGTGTTAAATCTTTGATACGTCGCGGAAGATAATTGTTCTAGCAAACGTTCTCTTACCAATGCAAAACGTTCTTGAAGATCGACTTGATCACATCCAAACAAACTAGGTTCTAGAATCTTAAAGAAGGAGTGTTCGTTCGAAGTCAAAACAGACTCAATGTCTTCTTTCGAGTACGTATCGATATGTTTTATGGGTACCTTTTCTGAAGACTCAGCAGTCGAAACCCAACCTTTAAAAGCGTTTAGCAAATTCATAGCGCTTTAGCTTCTAACTGCTTTATAATTTCTTGGGCAACCTCTAGTGCTTTAAGGCCATCCTTAAAGGTTACCCACGGTTGTTGATTTGTTCGTATCGCCTCTGCAAAGTTGTTGTGCTCTTCTTCAATGGAATTCGTTGGGTTGACAGGAGGATTTTCGAAATAGATCTGTTTTTGAACGCCTTCAGCTGTCGAAAGTATCATGTCAAACGGCTCCGGGTATGAGGGAGCCTCTTTCATGCGAACCAATTCGGTTTTCTTTTCAAGTAAATCGATGGTGATGTATGCATCTCTTTGAAAGCATCTTAGTCTTCTCATGTTTTTAAGAGATATTCTGCTTGCGGTAAGGTTAGCCACACAGCCGTCTTCGAATTCGATACGCGCCGTGGCAATATCTACCGAATTGCTGATAACTGCCGCTCCGTTGGCGTCAATCTTTCTGATTGCTGATTTTGAACACTGTAGTACGAGATCGATATCATGAATCATAAGGTCTAGAATCACAGAAACATCTGTTCCTCTCGGGTTAAATTCGGCGAGACGGTGTACTTCGATGAACTTAGGATGGTCTAGATGCGGAAGTGCAGCTAAAAAGGCGGGGTTAAAGCGCTCCACATGGCCTACTTGACCGATGCATTGGTTTTCTTGAGCTATTCGAACCATTTGTTGAGCATCTTCAATGGTCTCGCATATGGGCTTCTCAACGAAAACGTGCTTGTTTTTAAGCAGAGCTTCTTTCGTTAAATCAAAATGAAATGGAGTAGGGGTAATAATAAAAGCAGCATCAATAAGGTCTAATAATTCGCTTTTTTTTGCGAATGAAGGGTATTCGAATTCATTCTGAAGTTGCCTTGCATGGTCCTGATCGGGGTCAAAAAATCCAATAAGCTCAAAATATGGCGAAGCCTGTAGCAGTTTAAGGTGAATTTTTCCAAGATGTCCTGCTCCAAAAACCCCAGCACGAATCATAGTTTACTATTTTGATCAAATTTACGCAGAAGCGCTTTATTTTAGGCGTGAAAACAGAGTGGTGCGAAAAGATAGTTTAAAGCATAGTGGGCTAAGGAATCAATTGGCAAATCAACTAGAGGCCAGGGGTATTCATAATGAGGATGTTTTAAAGGCTATACGCACCGTCCCAAGACACCTCTTTTTAGACAAAACACTAGAGGCGTATGCCTATGAAGACCGCGCCTTTCCAATAGGAGCTGACCAGACCATTTCGCATCCTTATACGGTGGCTTTTCAGACAGAACTTTTAGAGCTACAACCGAAGTTGAAGGTGCTTGAAATTGGAACAGGTAGCGGATATCAATCAGCAATCTTGAGTTATTTAGGGGCTGAGGTGTATTCAGTTGAGCGCCAATTGGAACTTTTTAGAAAGGCAGAAGTGTTCTTTAGTAGATTTAGATGGAAGCCTAAACTCCTCCGTTATGCAGATGGATACAAAGGTTTACCCGAGCATGCCCCATTTGATCGGATTGTGGTGACTGCAGGGGCAAAAGAGGTGCCTAAAGCGCTCTTAGCTCAGTTAAAAATTGGTGGAATCCTTGTAATACCTGTAGGAGAAGAGCAGCAAAAAATGACTGTTATCGAACGAAAAGGGCGTAAGGAGTTTCACAAAACGGTTTATGGAGATTTTCAATTTGTTCCGCTGCTCAATAGCACCGAAGGGGTTAAGCGCTAGTTATTTTGTATTGTGCTGTTTTTTAATACGTTCTAGATCGCGTTTATTTTCGAGGTCTTTAAGTGTTTCGCGCTTGTCATAACTTTTCTTTCCTTTTGCAAGGGCAATATCAATTTTTGCTCGTCCACCTTGATTAATATATAGGCCAAGAGGTACGATAGCCATTCCTTTTTGTGAGACCTCCTTTTCGAGTTTACGCAATTCTCTTTTTTGCAGAAGTAATTTTCGCGAGGCCTTAGGTAAATGATTGACATATCCGCCGTTTGCATACGGATCAATGTGCATATTGACAATAAATAATTCTCCATTGTCATTGAATTCGCAGAAGCTATCCGTAATCCGTGCCTTACTTTCTCTGATCGATTTAATTTCAGTTCCGGCCAAAACGATACCCGCTGTATAGGTTTCGATCAATTCATAATCAAACCGCGCCCTTTTATTCTTTATCGAAACTGCTGTTTTCATGATAAAACTTTAGTTTTTTGTGGCGCTTTCAAATAGGTACTCTAAATAAGAAGCAGTATTCTTTAAATACTTCATGTCATTGGTTATAAGAGACTGACTTACACCACCTTGCATTAAAGAAAATAATTGCTTTGCGAATACTGATTCAGGGATTCCTAAATAAAACTCATGGGCGTTTATACCGGCCTTTAAAACCTCGGTAAGGTAGGTCTCGATTCGATGAACGGCTTCGTTTACTTTTTCTAAAAGCTGAGGAGAATTATAGGTGCTGTGAATTCCAAAACTTACTAGTGGGCACGAGCCCCATTTTTCAATGACTTTAGGGTAAGAACGATAAAATTCAAAAAAGGCACGCATATTTCCTCTGTGATTGCCTTTGCTCTTTAAAGCACTTTTAATTCCTTCTTCAATGGCACTAAAACTGTACTCAAAACAAGTGAGTCCTAGGTCGGCCTTATCGGCAAAATTGCCATAGATCGCTCCTTTTGTTAGCCCCGTAGCCTTGGTGATCATACTCAAGGAGGTCGCCTCAAAACCGTGCTTAACAAAAAGCACGGCTGAGGTTTCTATGATAAAAAGTCTAGTGTTTTTAAGCCTTTTCATTTTTTCACAATTCAAGGCTAAATTACATAATACTAGTCGGTATCTAACTCGCGTACTACTAATTTGTCATCAAAGGCATCTAGCAATAACATAGAACCTTCTTTGATCTTTTGCGAGATAAGGTCTTTAGAAATGACATTCATCACCTCTTTTTGGATCAAGCGTTTGATGGGCCTTGCTCCAAAATCTGGATCATATCCTTTATGCGCTAAATAGTCTAAAGCTTCTGGTGTAGCATCAAGGATGATATTCATGTCTGCCAGTTTGTCTTTGACCTCGTCGAGTTGTAGACAAACAATACCGTTAATGGCATTTTTACCAAGAGGATTAAAGCTCACGATTTCATCGATTCGATTTAAAAATTCTGGACGAAGTCGTTGTTTTAACATTTGCATTACTTGAGACTCTAGACTCGATAGTTCGTCGTCTAGATGAATGCTATTTTGATCAATTGATGTCCAAAGCTCACTACCTAAATTACAGGTCATAATAATCAAGGTGTTCTTGAAATCGACCATTCTACCTTGCGAATCGGTAAGGCGCCCATCATCTAAGACTTGCAGTAAGACATTGAAGATCTCTGGATGCGCTTTTTCAATCTCATCTAGAAGTACCACAGAGTAGGGCTTGCGTCTTACGGATTCGGTGAGTTGACCTCCCTCTTCGTATCCAACATATCCCGGAGGAGCTCCTATTAATCTACTCACGCTGTGACGTTCACTGTATTCGCTCATATCAATGCGCGTCATGGCATTCTCATCATCAAACAGCGTATGTGTAATGGCCTTTGCTAAAGCTGTTTTTCCTATACCAGTGCTCCCTAAAAATAGAAAGCTACCAATAGGTCTATTTGCATCTTGAAGACCTGATCGACTTCGTCTAATAGCGTCAGCCAATAAGGTGATGGCTCGGTCTTGTCCAACAATCTTTTTCTTAAGGTCAAATTCAAGGGTTAATAGTTTTTGGCGTTCAGAACCAAGCAGTTTTTGAACGGGAATACCTGTCCATTTAGCCATTACTTCGGCGATATCATCGCTTGAGACCTCTTCTTTAATCAAGGTGTTTTTCGCTTTTTGAGCTTCTTGTTCAAGACGGATTAATTGGTCTTGAAGTGCTTTGCTGCTGCCGTATCGTATCTCGGCCACCTTTGCATAATCCCCATTGCGCTCAGCACGTTCTGCCTCTAATGAGAGCGCTTCTATCTCATTCTTTACTTTCTGAATTTCGTCAATAACACTGCGTTCTTGTTGCCATTTTCCGAATAAACTGTTTCGTTCTTCTTTGAGCTCTGTGAGTTCGAAGTTGAGTACTTTTAACTTATCGGTATCGTCTTCTTTTTTCAAGGCCTCAATCTCAATTTCTAATTGCATGATTTTACGATCCATGACGTCTAATTCTTCTGGTTTGGAATTGATTTCCATGCGAATTTTTGAGGCCGCCTCATCCATTAAGTCAATGGCTTTATCGGGCAAGAATCGAGAGGTGATGTAGCGCTCTGAGAGTACAACTGCGCTGATCACTGCCTCGTCTTTAATACGAACCTTATGATGGGCTTCGTATTTGTCTTTTAAACCCCTTAAGATCGAAATTGCGTTTTCGGTGTTTGGTTCATTGACGGTAACCTTCTGAAATCGTCTTTCAAGTGCTTTGTCCTTTTCGAAATGTTTTTGAAATTCCTCTAGGGTGGTAGCCCCAATCGTTCTGAGTGCACCTCTTGACAGTGCCGGTTTTAATATGTTGGCTGCGTCCATAGCTCCTGATCCGCCACCTGCACCAACTAAAGTGTGAATTTCATCTATAAAGAGTACGATTTCACCATCTGCTTCTGTAACCTCCTTGACGACCGCTTTAAGGCGCTCTTCAAATTCTCCCTTGTACTTTGCTCCTGCAAGTAAAAGCCCCATATCAAGACTGTAGATTTCTTTCTCCTTTAGGTTTTCAGGTACATCTTGACTTACTATACGCTGTGCAATTCCTTCAACGATGGCGGTTTTACCTACTCCCGGGTCACCCACGAGTATGGGGTTATTTTTTGATCGTCTTGATAAGATCTGCAAAACCCTTCTGATCTCTTCGTCTCTACCTATGACCGGATCCAATTCGTTATTGTCAGCAAGTTCGTTAAGGTTTTTAGCGTACTTATTAAGGTTTTCTCTTCCTTTAGCAGGGGTAGATGTGGATTGCTGCGTTTTCTGATTATCGATACTATTCATGGTTATCCCAGCATCTTTTAAAATGCGAGAGGCTACTGATTCCTTTACTGCAAGGGCTTTTAAGAAATGCCTAAAATTTGCTAACGATTCTTCGTCCTTGCGTGCCTCAGCAATGGCCTTTGTAAGAATCGAAACAGCTTCTTGGCTGAGCCCTTTTTGAGTGCCGTTACTCTTACCCATACTGTTGAGTCGGGCGTGAACGACAGTGGAAAGTTTTTGGATACGGTCTGTGGATGACTCTAAAACGAGACCAATCTCTTCCTTGGCCTTGTTCAGGGCGGCTTGAAGTAAATGAATACCATCTATTACAGGATGTTCGTAGCTTTCGGCAACAATATGCGCCTCGCCAATGATATCTTGGACTTTTGAACTGAATGCGTTTATATCCAACATGATGATTAATTTTTACTAGATGGTTGTCAAAAAACGAGCCCATTCAGTAGGAGTACTTTCGAAGCGCATTATTTATGTCGTAATGACATGATTTACATAGTTTTAGCTGACGTTTTGACAGCTATTTCGTGAATGATAATGTTTATAAGTGTCCTAAATTGACACTTAATTCTTAGGGCTAGTTCGTATTTTTACGCTTCAATTTTATGGTATGAAAAGAGATCAACAACTATTTGATTTAATTGAATTAGAACGCCAACGTCAACTGCGTGGGATAGAGCTAATTGCCTCTGAAAACTTTACCTCAGAGAGTGTGATGGAGGCAGCAGGTTCCGTATTGACGAATAAATATGCTGAAGGCTATCCGTCAAAACGCTATTACGGAGGTTGCGAAGTAGTTGATCAAGTTGAAACCTTGGCAATAGATAGGGCCAAAGCTCTTTTCGGTGCGGAGTATGTGAATGTTCAACCTCATTCAGGTTCGCAGGCCAATGCATCGGTTTTTCATGCCTTACTCTCACCAGGAGATACCATTTTAGGATTCGATTTATCACATGGCGGACACTTGACTCACGGTTCTCCGGTTAATTTTTCAGGAAGATTATATCGTGCAACCTTTTATGGGGTCGATAGAGAAACCGGATTTTTGGATTACGATGAAATTGAAAAAATTGCCGTAAAAGAATCACCTAAGCTTATTATCGCTGGTGCTTCAGCGTATTCAAGAGACATAGACTTTAAGAGATTTAGAGCTATAGCCGATAAGGTAGAGGCGATGCTTATGGCAGATATTTCGCATCCGTCTGGTCTAATTGCAAAAGGTATTCTTTCTGACCCTGTTCCTCATTGCCATGTAGTTACAACCACCACACACAAAACCCTTAGAGGTCCAAGAGGAGGTATGATTATGATGGGTAAGGATTTCGAAAATCCTTTTGGAGTAAAGCTCAAGGATGGATCATTGCGCATGATGTCTACCTTGATGGATCTCGCTGTGTTTCCAGGAAATCAGGGTGGCCCCTTAGAGCATATCATTGCAGCAAAGGCTGTTGCTTATGGAGAAGCCTTAACCGATGAATTCTTACATTACATCATTAAGGTGAAAAAGAACGCGTCTATTTTGAGTGATACCTTGACTTCAATGGGTTACAATATTATCTCTGGAGGGACAGATAACCACATGATTCTTATTGATTTAAGAAATAAGAACATCACCGGAAAAGCCGCTGAAAAAGCCTTGGAGCTCGCCGACATAACTGCGAATAAAAACATGGTTCCATTCGATGATAAGTCACCATTTGTTACTTCTGGTATTCGTTTAGGTACACCTGCGATTACCACTAGAGGACTGAAAGAAGCAGAAATTGTTAAAGTGGCTCAGCTTATCGACCGAGTGCTAATGTCACCAGAAGATTCAGCGTCGCTAAAGCAGATCAAGTCAGAGGTGAATGAGCTGATGAGTGGAAGACCCTTGTTTGCGGGTTAAGCGATTACTCTTCGCTAAAGCGCATCTCAAATAAGAGATTCCAGTTTTTACCGGTCACGAAGAAGGTTTCTCTTTCTTGGTGATAAGCAATTCCATTTAGTACTGAATTCAGCGGATCAAAATCTGTTGTCTTTTCGATTTTATCCGCTAAGAAACCCAGATCTAAAACACCGATTAGCGCACCAGAATTTTTTTCAATAATCATAATGCTGTTTTTTTGATAGACATTGGCGAATAGAAAATCGTTGACAATCTCAAGCTCGTTCGCATTTTTTAAATAAGCCCTATCTGAACTGATGGTTCTAGTGGCTTTTTCTTCTAATGACATGGGGTCTAACAAGAAGATCGTCGCGCTACCGTCACTTTTATAAATGTGCTGTTCATCATGACTCAATCCCCATCCTTCTTGAGAAGCTCCGTAAGAAAATTCTCCTATGCGCTCGAGTGAATCAAGCTGGTAAATAAATCCTTTTTTGGCCTGCCAAGTGAGCTGTATAATACGATTGTTTAAAATGGTAATCCCCTCACCGAAATAGTTATCCTCTAGAGCGGTGGTCTTATAGGTTTCGCCGCTGAACGGATTGTAACTCGTGATCAAAGACTTGCCTCGCTGGCCTGTGCTTTCAAAAAGAATGTCGCCAATGAATTCGAGCCCTTGGGTATAAAAGGAGGTGTCGTGACTATAGGTGTTTACAAGTTCTGCCTTCCATTTCTTTGGAGGATCCTGAGCATAAAGATTGAGTGGCTTTTTTTGAAGTTGAGGGGTGTCAGCTTTAGAATAACGAACAATGAGTTCTCCTTTTCCTAAGGCCAGGCCTTCGAGTACTATTATGCCATTCGAGGAAGGTAAGGTTTGTCCCTGGTAGGTGAAGTTCAAGTTCGAGATACTCGAGTCGAGTACCTTAAACCTAAGCGTATCTGAAGGGCTTAGAAATTCATCGTTAGCAAGAAATTCAATTGCGTTTTTTGGTGTCTCAACTTTTGATTCACAAGCCGACAAAAAAGCAAACATCCCCGAGAGGCATATAAGGATCCATTTCATGCTGAAAATTACAGTTTAGTTGAACGGGTAACAAATTTAAAAGACCTTATCTTTGCACGGGCAAGGCCTACACGACTAGCTCCTACAGAACTCCCCCAGGGCGGGAACGCAGCAAGGGTATGTGGTTGTAGCGGTGCGATGTAGGTCACTTGCCTTTTTTTGTATGAAAACATCAAAAGTTATTCTAGTTACGGGCGCTTCTTCTGGTATAGGAAAGTCTATTGCTACCTACCTCGCTTCAAAGGGCCACAAGGTCTATGGTACCTCTCGAAATCCTGAAAATGTAGTTGATACCTTAAACTACACGTTGTTGACGTTTGACGCGACCAAAGAGAAAAGTACAAAATCGCTTGTAGAAGCTGTTTTAAAAGAAGAAGGCGCAATAGATGTGCTGATTAATAATGCGGGAAAAGGAATGACAGGCGCGGTTGAAGAAACACCTTTATCTGAGGTCCGGAATCTGTTCGAGCTCAATTATTTTGGGGTTATTGGTTTAATTCAAGAAGTGCTACCCGGTATGCGTGAGCAAAACAGCGGTTTAATCGTCAACATCACCTCTATCGCAGGATATATGGGATTGCCTTATCGCGCCCATTACTCAGCAGTAAAGTCGGCCCTTAGTATGTTAACAGAAGGACTTCGATTAGAGGTTAAATCTTTCGGTATCGACGTCGTAAATGTTGCACCTGGTGATTTCGCTACGAATATAGCCGCTGGTAGATACCATACACCCTTAAGAGAAGAATCGGCTTATTATTCTATTTATAAGAATCAATTAGAACAATTTGATGGCCATGTTACCAAGGCAGCGTCTCCGATTGCTGTTGCTGTAGCTATTGAAGGAATCCTAGAAAAACGAAATACAAAAGCTCACTATTTTGTAGCTTCGACTTTGCAAAAATTATCTGCTCAAATACTCAAAAAAATCCTACCTCAAAGGTGGTATGAAAAGATGTTAGCTAACCATTATAATCTTCCTCTATGAAATTTTTTATCGACACAGCCAATCTAGATCAAATTAAAGAAGCCCAAGATTTAGGAATCATTGATGGGGTGACAACCAATCCTTCACTCATGGCCAAGGAAGGAATTGCAGGGGAACAAAATATTCTTAATCACTACAAGGCCATTTGTGAAATTGTAGATGGAGATGTCTCGGCTGAGGTTATTGGTACCGATTTCGAAACGATGATTAAAGAGGGAGAGAAGCTTGCCGAATTGCATCCTCAAATTGTGGTGAAAGTTCCAATTATTCGTGAAGGACTTAAGGCTATTTCTTATTTTTCAAAAAAGGGTATTCGTACCAATTGCACTCTCATTTTCTCTTCAGGACAGGCTTTATTGGCTGCCAAAGCTGGTGCTAGTTATGTTTCGCCATTTATCGGCAGGCTAGACGATATCTCTTCTGATGGTTTACAACTGATTGAAGACATCCGCTCGATTTATGACAACTATGATTTTGACACTGAAATATTAGCAGCTTCTGTGCGGAATGCTATGCACATTATTGAATGCGCACATATCGGGGCAGACGTGATGACAGGCCCATTATCAGCGATGGTGTCTCTATTGAATCATCCACTTACAGATCAGGGACTTGCGACCTTTTTGGCAGATCATAAAAAATTGAACGGTTAGGTTTTAATGTTATCAGTATCTAATCTCTCCATTCAGTTCGGAAAGCGCGTTTTATTTGATGAAGTAAACGTAAGCTTCACCCAAGGAAATTGCTATGGTATCATTGGCGCTAATGGGGCAGGAAAATCCACTTTCATGAAGGTACTTTCAAAGAAGATAGAGCCTACTTCAGGTCAGGTTATACTAGAGCCAGGAAAACGTATGTCGGTGCTAGAGCAAAACCATAACGCCTGTGATGAATTTCCAGTCTTAGAAACAGTTTTGCGAGGCAATCAGCCTTTATTCGTAGTGAAACAAGAAATGGATGCCTTGTATTCGGATTACAACGATGCCAATGCTGATCGTATCGGTGAATTACAAGTTCAATTTGAGGAGATGAACGGTTGGAATGCTGAAAGTGATGCTGCTGCTTTACTTTCTAATCTGGGTATTAGAGAAGAGTATCATTATCAAATGATGTCTGATATCGATCCTAAGGTTAAGGTGAGGATTTTATTAGCGCAAGCTTTATTTGGTAATCCGGATGTATTGATCATGGATGAGCCTACCAACGATCTTGATTATGAGACTATCAGTTGGCTTGAAGACTTTCTGGCGAACTACGAAAATACGGTGTTAGTCGTTTCTCACGACAGACACTTTTTAGACGCGGTGTGTACACATGTAGCTGATATTGATTTTGGTAAGATCAATCTGTTTAGCGGTAACTATACCTTTTGGTATGAGAGTAGCCAGCTAGCGGCTAGACAAAGAGCACAGCAAAACAAAAAAGCAGAAGAAAAGGCTAAAGAGCTGCAAGAGTTTATTCAACGCTTTAGTGCTAACGTTGCAAAAAGTAAACAGGCCACTTCACGAAAAAAAATGCTCGAGAAGCTTAAGGTTGACGATATAAAGCCTTCTTCTCGACGCTATCCGGCAATTATTTTTGAAAAAGAGCGCGAAGCAGGAGATCAGATTTTAAATATCACCGGCCTTGAGGCTTATACTGAAGAGGGCGAATGTTTATTTAAAGGAATAGATCTTAATCTTGTGAAATCTGACAAGGTTGCTATAATCTCCAAAGATTCCAGAGCTTCAACGGCGTTCTATCAAATTATTTCAGGGGTACAAAAAGGAGTTAAAGGGGAGGTGCAATGGGGGATTACAACTACCCAGGCTTATTTGCCAGCAGATAACGAGTCTTATTTTATTGATCCTATGAGTCTTGTAGATTGGCTACGTACCTATGCCAAGACCAAAGAAGAAAAGGAAGAGGTTCACTTAAGAGGATTTTTAGGAAAGATGCTATTTAGTGGTGAAGAAGCTCTTAAAAAATGCAATATCCTTTCAGGAGGAGAAAAGGTGCGATGTATGCTCAGTAAAATGATGTTGCAAAGGGCTAATGTTCTTCTCTTAGATGAACCCACCAATCACTTAGATCTTGAAAGTATTACGGCATTCAATAATTCCTTGAAGCAATTTAAGAGTACGGTGTTGCTAACTACCCATGATCATGAATTTGTGAATACAGTTGCGAACCGTATTATAGAATTAACTCCAAATGGGGTTATCGACCGCTATATGACCTTCGATGAGTATATGGAGAACAAAGACATCAAGACCCTTCGTGAAAAGATGTACGCTTAATCTTTTGAACGAGGATTAAGCGTTAAAATACTTTGAATTCCAAATAAAGGGGTTGAAGTTTTTTCCCATAGCAAATCCGTAAAAGATTGCGAGTCCCACAACTCCTTTGAAGAAAAAGAAGAAGAGAATCCAGAATTCAGCAGTTGAATTTTCTTTAGAGAACATTCCATCAGGAACGATTAGCGTTAGTACAAAACTGATAGCCGCCAATAGCGTCAGTAAATGAGCGGGTCCTCTAAAGGGCCATACTAGCCACTTTCTCAATGGGTGCAAGTCGCTTCCCCAATGTGCAACAAGGTAATAATATCCATTGCCCATGGGCGCAAATAATACAGGATCGTCTTTATCTTCTAATTTGAAAAGCTTTGATGGGGCCATGATTTGAAGGCCTTCTAGCTCTACACCGTGTTGGGCTTCGAGTTCTAGAAGTGCCTCTTTAGCAAGATTTGGAAGTTCTGGCTTAAAGAATTTTAAGGGTAAAAACCTTAAGCGGTAGGTTGTAGCCACCTGTTTGATGGCGCTTATGTGGAAAATACGAGAGGTGTCTAATTGGTCAAAATTTAAGGAGTTACTCGCTTCTCTTTGTTTTTTTAAGCGTTCATCAAGATTTTCATCGGTAAAAGAAATAGAACTCTTAAAAAGAGATTCTAAGGCAGATTTTTCAAGTGAAGAAGCGTGTTCTTGTTGAGCAACATTAAGTTCCTCTCTGAGGTTTAGACCTTTTAGATTCATCAGATTTTCTTTAACAGCGCCATAAAATTAACGAATAAATCATTTAAAGTAAAAGTGGTTAGCTTCTTAAAACAGCACCAAAATCACTTTCTAGTTTCTTGAATATTTTTGTTACTGATTTGTCGATCTCCTTATCGGTAAGCGTTTTTCTAGGGTCGTTGAATTGAAGTTGTATCGCATATGATTTCTTACTATTAGGAACACCTTTACCAGTGTATACATCGAACAAACGTACATCTTTTAATAGCTTAGATTCGGCTTTTTTGCAAGCCTCTAGTAGCTGACCGAATTCCAGATTTTCATCAATAATTAGAGCCAAGTCTCTGTAGACTTGTGGATGCTTTGAAATTTCTTTGAGCTTAAATTCCTTATTGTGTGCCTTTTGAATCACACTATCCCAATGAATGAGGATAGAAACTATCTCTTGTGTAAGACCAAAAGATTTGGAATACTCCTTCGATATCAATCCAATCTCTGCAAGTAAAAGTTCATTATTACTAAAGCAAATACCTTCTGTGAAAAAAGAGTGTGTTCCTATTTTACACTCTGAATAATCAGTGATTTCTATACGATTGAGAAGGGTATTGCAAATGCTCTTTAGATCGTAGAATGAGATATGTTCGTCTCCGCTAAGCCAATGTTGAATATGCTTACGACCCGTTGCCATGATCAGTAATTGCTGGTATTCATGACGTTTTTTACCTTCTTGGTGGTAGACTTTACCAAACTCAAAAATCTTCAAGTCTTTTTGCTGACGGTTCGCATTATAGGCTAAAGTCTTTAATGCGCTACTAAACATTTCTGTACGTAAAGACTCAAGGTCAGAACTCAACGCAT
This sequence comes from Flavobacteriaceae bacterium, assembly GCA_038134285.1. Classification (GTDB taxonomy): domain Bacteria; phylum Bacteroidota; class Bacteroidia; order Flavobacteriales; family Flavobacteriaceae; genus UBA3478. Next base: position 110,344 of record JAYPUW010000005.1, on the reverse strand, counting down.
TCTTCAGTAAAATACTTCGAGGATCATTATTTGCTATGGTTAGGCTATTAGATAAAGTCTCTGCATAGCCTAAGGCTACAAGGTGTTCTGAAACCTCATTCTGGAACTTTAGATTCTTATTTTCGGCACTAGAAGCGTGAGTGTAGTTAAACTTCTCTGGAACAGGGATATTATTGTAGCCATAAACGCGTAAAACCTCTTCGATAACATCGATTTCACGATTTACATCATTACGGTAGGTTGGAACAACAATGCCTAAACCCGCCTCTGACCCATTGAGTATCTTGAATTCAAGATTTACCAATATATTTTTGACATGATCTTTAGGGAGTGCTGCACCTGCAATACGGTTAAGTGTAGCGTAATTCAAAAAAAGACTGATCGGCTCAGCCTCCTTAGGATAGCTTTCTATAAGATCACTGCTTACGGTACCACCTGCTATTTCTTTAAGTATAATGGCAGCACGCTTCAAGGCTATTTCACAGGTATTGATGTCGACCCCACGTTCAAACCTGAATGAAGCATCTGTGTGCAATCCGTGTCTTTTTGAGGTCTTTCGAATGCTTACAGGATCAAAATAAGCGCTCTCAATTAAAACAGAAGATGTGTTTTCACCGACTCCAGAGTGTGAGCCCCCGAAAACACCTGCGATGCACATCGGTTTATTAGCGTCACAAATTACAAGGTCTTCTGTATGAAGTTCACGTTCTACACCATCAAGGGTGATTAGTTTTTCTCCTTTTTCTGCTGTTCGAACGATCACCTTTTTCCCTTCAATTTTATCGTAATCAAAGGCGTGTAGCGGTTGTCCAAGTCCATGGAGGATGTAATTGGTACAGTCCACAACGTTGTTGATTGGATTTAAACCAATGGCTTTTAATCTATTTTGCAACCAAGCAGGAGAGGGTGCTACACGGATATTACTCACCACAATGCCGAGATAACGTGGCGCTTTTTCTTTAGACTGTACGGTAATTTCTATGGGTGTACTGTAATTCTCAATAGAGAAGCTTGAGGTGCTTACCGAATTTAAGGTTGCCAATTGATTGTTTTTCGCAATTCCCGCTCTTAAATCTCGAGCAACACCATAGTGACTCATAGCATCTGCTCGATTCGGAGTTAGTCCTATTTCATATACAGTATCAGAATAATTTTCGAATACGGCGGATAAAGGTTGACCTATTTTTAAATCAGAATCCAAGACCATAATGCCATCGTGACTTTGACCAAGTCCTAATTCGTCCTCTGCACAAAGCATCCCTTCACTAGATTGGCCTCTAATCTTTGTCTTTTGTAAAGTTATTGGATCTCCAATCGAAGGATAAATAGTGGTGCCGACCAGTGCAACAGCTACCTTTTGACCTTTGGCGACATTTGGCGCTCCACAGATAATTTGAAGTGTTTCTTTTCCTGTAGAAACGCGTGTAATCTTTAATCGGTCGGCATTTGGATGCTGATCGCATTCAAGTACCTCGCCAATAAAAACGCCATCAAGCCCTCCTTTAATTGACTCGTAGGTGGTAACGCCTTCTACTTCTAATCCTAAATCGGTTAGAATTGCGGCATTTTCACTTGGTTCTAATTGGCTGTCAAAGTAATCTTTCAGCCATTGATCAGAGATAAGCATAGTTTATGGCGTTTTGGGGCGTAAATATACTACGAATCGAACGGTTCATCTATTTTGATTGACAGTAGAGGGGATTTTAAGGTAAGCACCACTCTAACGTCTTGAACCGGATGTTGAAATTCTAGATGTTGGGCGACCAGATCAATACTTCCATTTGAGTTACTGCGTTTAGCACCGTATTTAAGATCTCCCTTGATAGGGTGACCCATAGCCGAAAGTTGCGCCCTAATCTGATGATGCCTTCCGGTATGCAGTTCGACTTGTAATAAACTAAAACGCTCGAGTCGGTGAATACTTTTGTAGGTCAGATGAGCGCGTTTTGAATTTGGAACCGGTTTTTGATGGACAAATGATTTGTTTTTTTCGGACTTACGCACAAGATAGTGTTCAAGATTTGCTTCGATCGGATCAGGATGACCTTCCACTAAGGCCCAATAGTTTTTGTGAATTTCTCTTTCGGCGAAACTTTTGTTCATTCGACTAAGGGCCTTTGATGTCTTTGCAAATACCACAATTCCAGAAGTGGGTCGGTCTATACGATGAATAACCCCTAGAAAGGCTGCCCCAGGCTTCTTGTATTTTTCAACGATGTAAGATTTGACGATGTCAGCCAATGTTTGGTCGCCAGTTTTGTCTCCTTGAACTAAAACTCCAGAGGGTTTGTATACCGCAATAAGATGATTATCCTCAAAGAGTACCTCTAAATCAGTATTGTTCATCTTGGTTAGGGAACTCAACTGATTTTACATCGTATACATATTGGCTTAACGCTCTTCCTATTTGTTCATCTAAATTGAGGTAACGTCTTAAGAAGCGTGGGCTAAATTCTGTAGTCATCCCCAACATGTCGTGAAGTACCAGTACTTGACCGTCTACACTAGACCCTGCACCGATTCCAATCACAGGAATATGAAGCGATTCTGCAACCGTTTTCGCTAAGGCGGCAGGAACCTTTTCTAACACAATTCCGAAACAGCCCTGTTCTTGAAGAAAAAGGGCGTCGGATTTAAGCTTTTGGGCTTCAGTTTCTTTTTTGGCGCGAACGGTATATGAACCAAACTGATAAATGGATTGAGGAGTAAGTCCTAGATGTCCCATAACAGGTATTCCTGCGCCTAGGATTCTTTTGAGCGCATCACCATTTTCAGTTCCACCTTCTAGCTTTATAGTGTGGGCACCACTCTCTTTCATGATCCTAATGGCAGAACGCAGCGCTTCTTTTGAATCACTCTGGTAGCTTCCGAAAGGAAGGTCTACCACAACCAATGCACGGTTAGTTCCGCGAACTACAGCACTTGCATGGTAGATCATTTGATCAAGTGTAATCGGTAGGGTGGTTTCGTGACCAGCGATCACATTACTTGCTGAATCTCCTACTAGAATGACATCAACTCCTGCTTTATCCACCATTTGTGCCATAGTGAAGTCGTAAGCGGTGAGCATGGCAATTTTTTCATTTGCCGCCTTCATCTCACTTAAGGTTTTTACCGTGATGCGCTTGTATTCTTTCTTTGCTGTTGACATAAGATGTAATGCTGTAGCCTATCTTCAAAGGTAGTCTGAAAAAAGAAACCTTTAGCAGTCTGAAACGTTGACTTGAATTGCAAGTCCACCAGTAGAGGTTTCTTTATATTTAGAATTCATGTCTTTTGCGGTTTCCCACATCGTCGCGATAATTTGATCTAATGTGACACGTATATCTTCACTTTTCGTTGAAAGGGCTAGCTCAGAAGCATTTATTGCCTTTATAGCGCCCATAGAATTGCGCTCTATACACGGAATTTGAACTAGCCCTGCGATGGGGTCACAGGTTAGACCAAGATGATGTTCCATGGCAATTTCTGCGGCCGCTAAGACCTGATAAGGGCTACCGCCCATAAGTTCAGTTAGTCCTGCGGCAGCCATGGCCGATGAAACACCAATCTCTGCTTGACATCCACCCATTGCAGCAGATATTGTGGCGTTATTTTTAAATAATGAACCGATCTCAGCGGCAACGGCTAGGTAGCGTTTTATTTCGTCAAATCCAGCACGGTGATTTTCAATCGTTAGGTAGTACAGAAGTACTGCTGGCACAACACCGGCGCTTCCGTTCGTTGGGGCCGTAACAACTTTTCCCATTGCAGCATTTTCTTCATTTACCGCGAGTGCAAAGCAGCTTACCCATTTTAAGATTTCTCTGAAATATATTTTAGTTTTTCTGATGGCTGTAATCCATTCTTCAGCATTTGTGTAAATAGAATCCTTTATTAAGGAATGATGAATGTCGAATGCCCTTCGCTTCACATTCAAAATCCCTGGTAAATGGCCACTACTATGACATCCTTTAAAAGCGCAATCACGCATAACTTCATAGATTATTAATAAACGTTCATCTACAAAGTTGTTTCCATACCTTTTAGACTCATTAAATAAAACCAACTCAGAGAAGCTTAAATTCTCAACCTCGCAATGATGGAGAATATCTTTTGCACTGTAAATGGGAAAGTGGTATGCATAATCTGGTTCAATTCGCTGAGACAGTTCCTCGTGTGTAATAATGAATCCACCACCTAAGGAATAATAGATCTCCTCGTAATAGTGATGGTCTCCGAAGGCGATATTAATCTTGAGAGCATTAGGATGGTGTTCAAGAAATTCTGACTTAAAGATTAAATCCCTCTCGATGTCGAAATCAATCAAATTTTGCTGAAACAAATAAAGCTTTTTAGTCCCTTTAATTTTTTCAATAGTTTCATTGATTTGAGCTGGTAGAGCCTCTACATAATCATAACCAGAGAGCCCCATTAAAATGGCCTTGTCTGTATAATGTCCTTTTCCGGTTAATGACAATGAACCATAAAGTTCAATGGTAAGGGAGTGGATAGCAGCAATATCTATTTTCTTAGCGTGAAGACGATTTTTAAAGGCCATTGCTGCCCTCCATGGTCCTAAGGTGTGTGAGCTAGAAGGACCAATTCCGATACTGAACATTTCAAAGATACTAATCGCACTCATTGCTAGTTTTTACTCAAAGATATTTCAAATACTCTGACAGCTTGTCAGGAATTTCGGTCTGGCATAATGATTGTCTAAAGGAAAGAAAAAAGTAATCATTTAGTTATGAGCAAAATTATAGGTATCGACTTAGGAACCACAAACTCTTGTGTTTCAGTAATGGAAGGTAATGACCCTGTTGTTATTCCAAACGCTGAAGGAAAGAGAACCACTCCTTCAATGATCGCATTCGTTGAAGGAGGAGAAATAAAGGTGGGTGATCCGGCAAAAAGGCAGGCGGTAACCAATCCCAATAAAACCATTTATTCGATTAAGCGTTTTATGGGTAACAAGTTCTCAGAATCTTCTAAAGAAGTAGGACGCGTTCCTTATGAAGTGGTAAAGGGAGATAACGATACGCCGAGAGTAAAAATTGACGACCGCCTTTATACGCCTCAAGAATTATCGGCAATGATTCTTCAGAAAATGAAGAAGACTGCTGAAGATTACCTTGGGCAATCGGTAACACGAGCTGTAATTACCGTTCCGGCTTACTTTAACGATGCCCAGCGTCAAGCTACCAAAGAGGCGGGAGAAATTGCTGGACTAACCGTAGAACGTATTATTAACGAGCCTACTGCAGCTTCATTAGCCTACGGGTTGGATAAGAAAAAAAGCGACCAGAAAATTGTAGTATTTGACTTCGGAGGAGGAACACATGACGTTTCAATTCTTGAATTAGGAGACGGAGTTTTTGAGGTTCTGGCTACGGATGGTGATACGCATTTAGGAGGAGACGACGTTGATCAAAAAATCATCGACTGGTTGGCAGAGGAATTTAAGGCCGACGAGTCTATTGATCTTCGTCAAGATTCAATGGCACTGCAACGTTTGCGCGAAGCGGCTGAAAAGGCTAAAATCGAGCTTTCATCTTCAAACCAAACAGAAATCAACCTTCCTTATGTAACAGCAACAGCTTCAGGACCTAAGCACCTTGTTCGTACGCTGTCTAAGGCGAAGTTTGAACAACTTATTGCAGATTTAGTATTGCGCACGATTAAACCTTGCGAGTCTGCATTAAAGGCTGCTGGTCTTTCAAAAAGTGATATAGACGAAATTATTTTAGTAGGAGGATCAACACGTATTCCTGCCGTTCAAGCAGCAGTAGAAAAATTCTTCGGAAAAGCTCCTTCAAAAGGAGTGAACCCTGATGAGGTTGTAGCTGTTGGTGCTGCAATCCAAGGAGGAGTATTGACAGGTGATGTCAAAGACGTTCTTCTCTTAGATGTAACGCCTTTATCGCTCGGAATTGAGACCATGGGAGGTGTAGCAACTAAATTGATTGAATCAAATACAACTATTCCAACAAAGAAATCACAGGTATTCTCAACTGCTGCAGACAATCAGCCTTCAGTAGAAATCCACGTGATTCAGGGTGAGCGACCAATGGCCGCTGATAACAAGACGATCGGACGCTTCCACTTAGACGGAATTCCGCCTGCACCAAGAGGAACACCTCAAATTGAAGTAACCTTTGATATTGATGCAAATGGTATTATAAAGGTTTCTGCAACGGACAAGGCTACAGGTAAGTCTCAAGACATCAGAATCGAAGCGTCTTCAGGTTTAACTCAAGAAGAAATCGAGAAGATGAAGGCAGAAGCAGAGGCAAATGCAGAGGCGGATAAACTTGCTAAAGAGAATGCTGAAACCTTAAACCAGGCGGATCAAATGATTTTCCAAACTGAAAAGCAATTGTCTGAATATGGAGACAAATTGTCTGAAGACAAGAAGAAACTAATTACAGAAGGACTTGAAGGCCTTAAGAAGGCCTTTGAATCTAAAGATGTTGCTGCTATAAAGCCTGCCTTAGACGCTATCAACGAAGCTTGGAAAAATGCTTCTGAGGAAATGTATAAGGCTCAAGCTGATGCCGCTGGTTCTCCAGAAAACGAAGGTGGTTCAGCAGATGCGGGAGCTTCGCAAGACACGTCTGACAATGTAGAAGACGTGGATTTTGAAGAGGTGAAATAATCGAACTTTTTCATTTGAACATAAATGCCGCGCTTTTTTGTGCGGCATTTTTTATTTTATGATTAAATCGATTTATATTTGCCCCCCAATAGGAGAGATGGCAGAGCGGTCGAATGCGGCGGTCTTGAAAACCGTTGAGGGTAATACCTCCGGGGGTTCGAATCCCTCTCTCTCCGCTCCCAATAAGCCCTCACACCAATTGGTGAGAGGGCTTTTTCTTTTCAGTCTCTTGAGCCTGTTCAGCAGAGGAAAGAAAAGAAGAAGCGCACCGCTGCACGAAGTGCTGCGAGAGGGCTTTTTGGGAGTAGGATCTCTCTTTGCGGATCAAGCGCATTAGCGCTTAATCTCACATCAAGAAAATCGATTTTTATCTCGCTAAAAAGCAACTCTAATAGTATTAAAAAGAGAAAGCGCCCTAGAGGCGCTTTTTTTATTTCAATGCGAGATCTATTTAGTCTTCCACTTTAAAGCTCTCTGTAATAAACTCTAGTCCTTTGTATGAAATCACAATAGCTTCCATTGGACTGATTTCACCGGTATAATCTTGTTCGGCTACAAAAAACTCTAATCCGGCTTTATCGCGAAGCGTGAAAATATCCACAAAGTCAATGTTACCTTGACCCACAGGAGCCATGCTGCCATCTTCGTTCATATCCTTCACATGAAATGCCTTAATGCGGCCTTGGTGATTGTTGATAAAGCCTTTAATATCGGCTCCAGCAACAGTCGCCCAATACAAATCAAGCTGAAAGTTGACAAAGCGAGGATCTGTGTTTTCAATAATGTATTCCGCTAACATTAGCCCATCTTCGTTTGGTTTAAATTCAAAATCGTGATTATGGTATAAAAGAGACAATCCCGCATTGGCTGCTTTTTCTCCTACCGTATTTAAAAAGGCCACGAGCTCTTCTGGACTCCCTTTCATTCCCATAGTACGGGTTTCAAAGTTGTATGTATACATACCCATTGGGGGCACAGGGATAACGACAAACTTAAATCCAGCGGCAACTGCGTCTGCGATCTCTTGATCAGCGTTTTCGTAGGTCATAGAACCTTGGTGTGAACTCATGGGTTTAAGGTCTATCGATTTCATGTAAGCATGAAAATCGGTGGGGGTCATACCGTAATAAAGTCCATTTTCATATCCAGCCGATTCAACATAATCGTAGCCTATCTCAGCAACACGATTTAGTTTCTCTTTGGGATTTTCTTTCATTTCTTCTCTAATCGTATAGAGCATAAGGCCTAAGTCATTGTCTAAATCAGTTGTGGTCGAAGTACCGCATGCACTTAATAGAAATAAAAGAATAAAGAGGTTCCAAATTTTCATGATTAGCTATTTGAACTAAATATACTCAAATGAAGGTATCTTTGGTGCATGACCGAAGAACTTCAATGGCTGCTTATTACCGTGGTGGGATTTATCGCGGGCTTTATAAACACAATGGCCGGAGGAGGATCGATTATAACCTTACCCTCAATGATTCTTGTGGGACTTGACTCTACAGTTGCAAACGCTACAAATCGCCTTGGAATTATGCTATCTGCCTTTTCTGCCGCCGCAGGTTTTAAGAGCAAAAAGGTAAGTGTAATGCCTTTTAGCCTTTATCTAGGATTGGCAGCAACCATTGGGGCTGTTTTTGGGGCTATTATTGCCATTGAGTTTGACAAGAGATTGTTTAACAAAGTGTTGGCGATCATCATGATTATTACTGTGGTGCTGATGATCTTTCAGCCTAGAATTAAACGATCGATCAGTGCAGAGCGATTAAGCGGAAAGCCGCTTTGGTTTACTTTAATTGTATTTTTATTGTTAGGAGTATATGGTGGTTTTATCAATGCCGGTATGGGATTAATAATGATCCTCTGGTTAAACCTCTTCAATGGACTCGACCTTATAAGAACTAACGCTACTAAAGTTTTAGTGACAGCGATTTACACAAGTGCAGCGCTTGCCGTTTTCATTTGGAATGATTTGATCGATTGGCTAATAGGCCTATTGTTAGCTTTAGGTAATATGGTCGGAGGGTGGATTGCTGCTCGACTATCTGTCAAGAAGGGCGAAGGATTTATTCGCGCCGCTCTACTTGTAATGGTAGTTTTGATGGCTGTGAAACTCTGGTTCTTTTAATAGGGTTGAACCCCATCAATCTGAAGGCCATAACCGCTAAGTCCTACACGGTGTATAGGTGAAGAATTAGACATTAAACGCAGAGAAACCAAATTGAGATCGTGTAAGATTTGTGCACCTATACCAAAGTCCTTGTCGTCCATATTTCTGATTTCTTCGTTCTTATTTGATCCAATGAGCTCTTGAATATGATATTGAAAATCTGAAGCGTTTGACTGTTTGTTGATAAAGAGTAATGCCACTTTATCTGCATCAGCGGCGAGTTTAAAGATCCGCTCTAGACTCTTATTTTGATCTCCTTTTAAAAACGAAAAAAAAGACATAGCGCTGTCGTAGGGTTGAATACGCGTAAGCACAGATTCTCCTCTCTTCCAAATACCTCTTGTCAGCGCCACGTGAATAGAGTTGTTAGTGGTTTGTCTATAGGTGGTCAATGAAAAGTTACCGTAAATCGTATCAATATTCTTGGTAAAAACACGTTCGATGAGACTGTCATTCATCATGCGGTATGCGACAAGGTCTTCAATACTTATCATCTTTAGATTGAATTGATCTCGCACTTTCAGCAGGTCGTCAAATCGAGCCATACTTCCATCCTCATTCATTATTTCAACGATTACACCAGCAGGAGATAGGCCTGCTAGCTTTGCCATGTCAATCGCTGCCTCGGTGTGTCCTGTTCTTCGCAGTACACCCCCTTCTTTTGCAATCAAAGGAAAAATATGACCTGGACGCGTAAGATCCTCTGGTTTTGTTTCATTTTGGGTAAGAGCCATGATTGTCTTTGATCGGTCGCTCGCTGAGATACCCGTAGTCACACCGTTTCCTTTAAGGTCTACTGAAACCGTGAATGCAGTTTTCATAGGATCGGTATTGTCGTTGACCATTTTAGAAAGGCCAAGTTGCTCACACCTTGTTCCGGTGAGAGGTGCGCAGATAAGGCCTCGGCCGTATTTTGACATAAAGTTTATAGCTTCAGGAGAGACCTTTTCTGCGGCCATCACAAAATCACCTTCGTTCTCGCGATTCTCATCGTCTACAATGATTATGATTTCACCATTTTTAATGGCATCAATGGCTGAACGTATGCTATCTAAGTTAGAATTCATTAGTTATGGTCTTTTTCTAAGAAGATCCCAGAGGTATTTAAAACTCAAAGAGCCTCCTTTGATTCCTCTGTCGAGTACTGCTATTCGAGTGACATATATACTTACAGGAAGCATGACAAAGGTAGAAAACCAGGCTCCGATAATAGGGTGGATATTTCCTCTTTTTGCATAATTCTCTGCAAAGACCCCTAAGAAGTAATAACTCAAGAACAATACAATGGCAATCACCATTGGTAAGCCGAGACCTCCTTTTCGAATAAGTGCTCCAATCGGGGCTCCAACAAAAAACAAGAGTATGCATGAAAGAGCAAGGGCGAACTTTTTATGAAGAGATATGATATGGCGGTTATAGAATTCAAATCGCTTCCCCATCTCTGTCGATTTGGTTGAGGCTATGATCCTGAGGTTGTCTAATTGATTGGTTGCTGATCTAATTGCACTTGAGCGTTGATAAGTGGGCAGAACAGAAAGGAGTTCAGCCCGCGCATAATCCTTAAAGTATAAAGAATCGCGGTCAGTTACTGGAAGGTATTGCGAGATCCATTCCTCGTGGTACGCGACCTCATCATCATCTTCGGTACGCTCTTTTAGTCTGAATGTAGCCGCCATACGCCTCATTGTAGATTCGGAATATTGTACGAGCTGTTCTTTAGTGTCTATTTCTAAAGAGTCGATGTCCCTGAGGAGCTGTCGTGTTGGTTTCATCTTATCTGTAGTAATAGAAGATTCTTCCTCAAGATCAATTTCATTTAGGCTTGAGAGATCAATAAATTTGATGTAGGTATCAAACGACGCTCTTGCAAAGGGTTGTTTTTTGATATCTTCGGGTTTATTTAACAGTATATCTTCATAGTAGTATCCGTTGTATAATACGAGCTTTAAAAGTTCAGACTCTTTACTACTTATGAATTCACCTTCTTTGGCACTAATCACTACAATATTCTGTTGATTTGTCGCCTTCTGATGAATGAGAACATCCCTTAGATAACGATCATTTTCACCGTATTTTTCACGCACCTTCATGTTCATATTCGTTCCTTCAATGTCAGTGAAAATACCTTCGACTAACGCTGCTGAGGGCTTTACTTTTGCAATATTTCGTCTGAGGTTGAAAATTTTCTGCTCAGCAGCAGGGATCAAATTATTTGAGACAAAAAATGCGGCTATTCCTAGTAAGACCGAAAATACAAGGGTGCTGCGCATTGCTCTTAAAAAAGAGATTCCGGACGCTTTAATGGCGGCAAATTCGTAGTGCTCAGCAAATGAACCATAGGTCAGAATAGAGGTGACTAATACTGCCAATGGTAGTACATCATCAATGATAGTTGGCATATAATAGAGCAGAAACTTACCTATTATTTCTAGGTCTAAATCCTTTCCTGCGAGTTCGTCAATAAAAAGCCAAATCGCTTGAAAAATGAAAATTAAGAGTACGATAAGAAAAACACTAAAAAAGGTGCGAACGAATTGGTTTAGCAGGTATCGGTCTAAAATCCGCATCTTTTCTTATTGGATGATGTAATATCCTTGGCTTTCGTATGCTGACTTGTCAAAAACAAATAGGCTCCGGTCTATTGAAGAATTGGTGTCGTATTGAGTTACCTTTATGGTAGTCTGGGTTTGATTAAAGCCCATTTGTATCAAAGTATTTATGCGGTAATTGAGAGTGTCAATTTTAGCGATTACCTTTTCGATCTCCGCTTCTGAATCGATAGGGTATAGGACCACCTCAGCTTCATTCCTAGACCATTCAACGTCTTCTTCAATACGGTACCCTTCTTTATAGAACGAAAAGAGTTCAGAGGGATTAATTTGACCCGTTTCATCTGTGTGAGATGCTGGAGTGATGACAACTTCTTGATTTTCAGGAATGATGCTGTAAGTTGTGGATCCGTCAAAGAGTTGAGTGCTGCCAAAGAGCTCTAGCCTATACTTTGAACCTGAGATGTATAACTTTCCGGGTGTGCTTTGTCGAATGTCGGCCTCTTTATTCTCTAATAAATATTCAAATTTGAGTGTAATATGGTTGTAACGTGACATATTACTGTAAACGCTATCAAGTAATGCTTCTGCCTTAAGGCTCGAGCCTTGAGCATTTACATTTGAAAAGGTCAAAGTTAGTAATGCCGCTAGTGCATGATAAATTGAGGTCAATTTCATATTAAGATTCTGTGTCGAAAAATGATTGTAAGCTTGTGAGATCTTTAAATAATACCTGTCTTGCGCGAGAACCTTCAAAGGGTCCTACAATTCCAGCAGCTTCAAGTTGATCAATGATTCTGCCTGCTCGATTATACCCAATCTTCATTTTGCGCTGGATTAGTGAGGTAGATCCCTGTTGAGCACTAACAACTATTTCTGCTGCTTCTTTAAATAAGGGATCGCGTTCGTCTAAAGAATCACTCAGCATTGAAGAAGTTTCATCTGCCTCGTATTCTGGAAGCAAGTAAGCGTCTGCATAAGCACGTTGTGAACCAATGTAGTCGGTGATTTTCTCTACTTCAGGAGTGTCAACGAATGCACACTGCAATCTGATCATTTCATTTCCCTGCGTGTACAGCATGTCACCTCTACCGATAAGTTGATCTGCCCCAGAAGCGTCTAGAATGGTTCGTGAATCGATCTTTGAAGTCACTCTGAAGGCTAATCGTGCTGGGAAATTGGCTTTAATGATTCCCGTAATCACATTCACAGAAGGCCTTTGCGTAGCGATAATTAAGTGAATCCCAATAGCGCGAGCGAGTTGTGCTAAGCGTGCGATCGGGGTTTCAACTTCTTTACCCGCGGTCATAATCAAATCTGCAAACTCGTCGATCACCAAGACTAAATAGGGTAGAAAGCGATGACCGTCATTAGGGTTGAGTTTACGCTTTACAAACTTAGCGTTGTACTCCTTGATATTGCGTACCATTGCTGCCTTAAGCAGATCGTAACGATCATCCATCTCTAAACAAAGAGAATTCAGCGTGTTAATTACCTTCTTAGTGTCAGTAATAATGGCCTCTTCTGAGTTGGGAAGTTTAGCGAGAAAATGACGTTCTATTTTATTGTAAAGTGTCAATTCCACCTTTTTCGGATCGACGAGTACGAACTTGATTTCTGCCGGGTGTTTCTTGTAGAGCAATGAAGTAAGTACGGCATTGAGTCCCACACTTTTTCCTTGTCCGGTCGCCCCAGCCATCAATAGGTGAGGCATTTTGGCGAGATCAACCACGAAGGTCTCATTAGAGATTGTTTTACCAAAAGCTATAGGAAGGTCAAAGGGTGCAGTGCTGAACTTTTTCGAAGCGATGACCGAACGCATACTTACAATAGTCGCATGCTTATTGGGTACCTCAATTCCGATAGTCCCTTTACCAGGAATAGGAGCTATTATGCGAATACCAAGGGCTGACAGCGATAGCGCTATATCGTCCTCTAGATTCTTAATTTTTGAAATGCGAATACCTGCTTCAGGTACAATCTCATAAAGGGTAACTGTTGGCCCCACGGTAGCAGTTATGCGCTCAATGGTTATATTGTAATTATTTAGGGTGTCTACAATTCTATTCTTATTGGCCTCAAGCTCTTCTTTGTCAATTTCTATTTGTGATTGGTCTCCTCCGTGCTTATCTAATAAGTCAATATGAGGCGCCTGGTATTTGCTTAGTTCAAGGGTAGGATCAAATTCTCCAAAATCCTCAACAAGTTGTTTTGACTTCTTTTCAAATTCGTCCTCTTCTAACACATTAATTTCTAAGGCCACCTCTTCGGCTGTAGTTTCAACGGAAATTTGAGGTGTCGGTGCACTCTCTGCTGAAGTAGCCTCAAAGGTGTATTCCTCTTGAAGAGGGGATTCTTCATTATCGATCGGCTCACTAATTTCTCCCCAGTCTGAGTCGTCTTCTATAAAGGTCTCATTAAGATTGTTTTTTCTCTTTAAAGAGGGTAGATTGATCTTTGGCAATAAAAAAAGTACCCTCGGAAAATTCATTTGAGGGGTCCACGACCATGCAATTACAGCATATACGATGGCAGAGAATAATAAAGCAAAGAGTAAACCTAATCTACCTATATAATTGGAAATCAGCTCTCCAACTTCAAAACCTACGACACCCGAAAAGATAGATCCTGATTCTAAAATGAGATAGAACAAAAAGGTAATCCACAGCATCCAAAACAAAGCTGTTGTCCACCAATTCAGAAAGCGCTTAAGAGTGAGTGTATCAAAAAAAAGAGAGAAGCCACTTATAGATACAGTCAAAGGAATAAGCAAAGCTGAAATACCAAACCCTCTGTAAACCAAAATATAACCGATCCATACTCCTAGATGGTTGAGTGTGTTTTGAACGATTTGTGAGGTATTTCCTATGGCCTCTACGGCGCTGAGATCGGTTTTCCAGTGTAACAAAAACGAAATGCTTGCGATAAGACTCGCTAATCCAAAAAAGAAAAGTAAGGCCCCAGAAACGATGCGAAACTTGGCTTTTTTTGTGGTTGTTTTTGCTGCTCGACTCATGGAGGTCTAAATTACGATAATTCCTTGCTGCGTGGGGGGATAAGTACAGACTTAGGTGTTGGGAGCAAATTTTCGGATTTTAAGCGATAAGGCAGCAAATAATAAGGTCATAACTGGGCTAACATAATTAAAGACCGCATAAGCGAAATATTCAAAGACTGAAACGCCTAATACGCTGCTGTGGTATGCCCCACAGGTATTCCATGGTACAAGTACTGAAGTTACTGTCCCTGAATCTTCGATGGTTCGGCTGAGATTCTCGGGGGCCAACCCTTTTTGCTCATAGGCTTTTGCGAACATCTTGCCTGGAACGACGATAGCCAAGTACTGATCTGATGCCGTTACATTTAAGGCCAAACAACTTCCTACCGTATTGGCCACTAGACCAAAAGTTGATTTTGAAAGTTTGAGTAAGGCGGCTGTAATTTTTGAAAGTGCTCCTATAGATTCCATGACACCTCCAAAAACCATTGCACAGATTATTAGCCATATTGTTCCTAACATTCCTGCCATTCCTCCTGAGGTGAACAGGTCATTAAGCACAGTGTTCGAGCTTTCTACAGCTAGATCAACGGTGATAGCGTTTAAGAGGGTGATGTAAACCGATTCGAAATTAAGTTCGGCACTTCCGCTTAAGGAGCGAATGAATTCAGGTTGAAAAAGTAATGCCGCAAGTGCACCTCCTAATGTTCCAACTAACAGAGCGGCCAATGGGGGTGTTTTACGGACAATTAAGACAATCACAAGAACAGGAACGCTGAAGAGCCATGGGCTTATGGTAAAAGATTCGGTAATAGCGTTTAGAAGGCTTGCTGTTTCAACCGCAGCAGCAGGTTCTATAGTAGCACTTAAGACACCAAATACAAAAAGTGTTATCACCAGGGTAGGAACGGTGGTGTATAGCATATAGCGGATATGGGTAAATAAATCGGTCCCAGCCATCGCTGCTGCAAGGTTCGTGGTGTCGCTCAAAGGAGACATTTTATCTCCAAAATAAGCTCCTGAGAGAATGGCACCTGCTGTCATTCCCATCGAGATACCCATCGCGTTACCCACACCAATTAATGCGATCCCTACGGTAGCCGAGGTAGTCCATGAGCTCCCTGTAGCCACCGAAATCAGTGCACAAACCAATACACTAACCAAAAGAAATATACTAGGATTTAAGAGCTGAATGCCATAGTAAATCATAGTGGGTATGATTCCGCTTAACAACCATGTTCCAGAAAGGGCTCCCACCATAAGAAGAATAAGTAAGGCAGAAGAGGTTGACTTCAAGTTGTCTGCAACAGCGTTCATCATCTCTTCGTATGAAACTCCTTTGACGAATCCGACGATAGCGGCAACCGCTCCGCCTAATAAGAGTACAAATTGATTAGATCCGTCGAGACTGGCATCCTTGAAATAAAAGACGTTGATAGCGAGCATCACGATTAAAGCAATCAACGGAAAAAGGGCTTCACTTAGACGGATAGAACGAGAAGAACTCATAGGCAGAAGATTATCTTGCGATATTACAACAAATCGCCTGTTTCTGCCAATTTATACTGCGTGGTATTAACAAAGATCTACTAGCGTTTACCGTTAAAACGTCTTAATTTTGCAGGACAATTATTGATCCATTATGCAAAAGTTTGACGTTATCGTTATCGGTGCCGGACCTGGAGGGTATATTGCTGCAATTCGTTGCGCACAACTAGGAATGAATACCGCCATTGTTGAAAAAGAAAGCACTTTAGGAGGTACCTGTTTGAACGTTGGGTGTATTCCTTCAAAGGCTTTGTTAGATTCATCACATCATTACGAGGCGATCTTGCACGACAGTAAAGCCCATGGTATTGCCATAGAAGGTAAGATCTCGGTAGACTTTGAAACTATGATAGCTCGAAAGCAGTCAGTTGTTGACCAGACCGTTAAGGGTATTGATTTCTTAATGGATAAAAACAAGATTACCGTCTTAAAGGGACTGGGAAGCTTCATAGATGCCCATAAACTAAAGATTAGCGGGTCAGAGGGAGCTCAAGAGGTTACCGCAGATAAGTTCATTATCGCTACGGGATCTAAGCCCGGTAACCTTAATTTCATAGCCCTTGATAAAGAACGCATTATCACTTCGACTGAAGCGTTGTCGCTCAAAGAGATACCCAAGCATCTTGTGGTTATAGGAGGAGGGGTAATAGGCCTTGAACTTGGCCAAGTCTATAGAAGATTAGGTGCAGAGGTAAGCGTGGTAGAATATGCTGATCGCATTACTCCTTCTATGGATAGCGCTCTTTCTAAAGAGCTTATGAAAGTCTTAAAGAAACATGGCATTAAATTCTACCTTTCTCATGCCGTTCAAAAGGTGGAGAGAAATGGAGATACTGTAGTGATCGAGGCCTTATCGCAGAAAGAAAAGAAGGTAGTTCTCGAAGGGGATTACGCTTTGGTTTCAGTGGGGAGGGTGCCGAATACGGAAGGTTTAGGTCTTGAAAATACCTCTTTAACAGTTGATGAACGAGGACGAATTGCTGTAAATGACCATTTGCAAACCGCGGAGAATCACATTTATGCTATTGGTGATGTGATACAAGGAGCCATGCTCGCACATAAGGCAGAAGAGGAGGGTGTATTTGTAGCTGAAACTCTAGCAGGACAAAAACCCCATATCAACTACAACCTTATACCGTCGGTAGTTTATACTTGGCCTGAGGTGGCTTCGGTAGGTCAGACAGAAGAACAATTGAAAGCATCAGGTGTGGCCTATAAATCAGGTTCGTTTCCAATGCGTGCATTGGGAAGATCTAGAGCTAGTGGTGATATAGATGGATTCATTAAGATTCTAGCAGACCAGCAAACCGATGAAGTATTAGGAATACACATGATTGGTGCACGTTGCGCTGATCTGATCGCAGAGGCAGTGACCGCCATGGAATTTAGAGCTTCGGCTGAAGATATTGCACGTATGTCACATGCGCATCCAACCTATGCAGAAGCCGTTAAAGAAGCTGCCCTTGCGGCTACAGAAAACAGGGCCCTTCATGCTTAGTGTCTGAAAAAATCCATATTGAGGAGGCTTTTAACCAAAGCCTAGAATCGTTCCGCTCTAATAATTTCCTTTTAGCTTGCAGTGGTGGGGTTGACAGTGTGGTGCTCGCACATCTTTTACATAGAAACGGATATTCTTTCGGAATAGCTCACGCAAACTATCAATTGCGTGATGAAGAGAGTGCATCAGATGCCATCTTCGTTCAAGACCTGGCAAATAGTTTCAAGGTATTGTATTACAGTAAGGTGTTTGAACTCGATCAGTCAAAGAGCATTCAAGAGGAGGCGAGAAATCTTCGGTATAACTGGTTTTATTCATTGCTAAAATCGGAGGGATACGACTACATACTTACAGCGCATCACGAAGATGACAGCATCGAAGGAATGCTCATGAGTGTTTTTAGTGGCGCTACTTTGCACCGCTTGAGCGGTATTGATCATAATCAATTTGTGTTGAGACCTCTTAAAGAAACTACTAAGCGTCACATCATTGACTTTGCCCAGAGCAACCATATTAACTACAGAACAGATTCTAGTAACCAAAAAAATGATTACCTCAGAAACTTTGTGCGAAACAAAATCCTCAACGATTTAAATACAAAACTCTCAAATTCACATGAAAAGCTGCGCTACAGTCTTTCTTACTTTAAGAGAACACTAAGGCTTCAAGAGTCGTACAGAAGACTTCTTTTAGATAAACTCTGCTCTCAAGGTGAGGATTGGGAGGCTTTTACTATTGATGCGCTCAAAGCACATGAGAATAGTTCAGATGTACTTCAGCTGCTTTTTGAGTCCTATGGGTTTAAGGATTTTCTGGCCCTGAGTCGCCTGCTTTATGCTGAAAATGGTAAAGAGGTGAGTTCTTTGTCGCATAGGATTTATAGATTTGATCAACACTTGTTACTGACTCCTCTTACTTCTTTAGAGGTCCGCTACCAGTTTTCTTTTGATGATCCTCGTAAAGGTGATGAGACGCTCAAAGCTTCGGTTTCCGAGATAAATGTTCCTATAGAAGCCAAACTATCGGATATTGAAGTTAGAAAGTGGGGTGCCTCAGATAGAGTCTTATTAAAGAATCAAAAAAGCCCTAAAAAGCTTTCAAAGGTTTTAAGAGATATTAAGCTAAATCCTATTGTAAAACAAAGACTTCAGGTGGTATGCTACAAAGACCAAGCTCTTAGCTGTCTAGCTTACACTACCATAGATATTCAACAACAGGTTAATATTCCATCCTATAAAACCTTGTACGTATGGCGAGATTAGTAGTGCTCCTTCTGGCTTCATGCTTATGGTTGTCGGGTTATACTCAATTTAGTGCGACTCAGGTTTCTTGGGATACACAATGGGAAGAATTAGGTGACTCTCAATACAAATTAATCCTTAATGCCACTATTGAAGAGGGCTGGCATATCTTCTCTCAGTATTCTCCGGAAGGCGGAAGTCAACCAGCGTTTTTTGAATTTCAAGAAACAGATACTTACAAACGAATAGGCCCAGTAA
Source organism: Flavobacteriaceae bacterium (assembly GCA_038134285.1). Taxonomy (GTDB): domain Bacteria; phylum Bacteroidota; class Bacteroidia; order Flavobacteriales; family Flavobacteriaceae; genus UBA3478. The sequence goes on along the minus strand of JAYPUW010000005.1, from coordinate 91,442 downwards.
TTGAGCCTACTCCTGAGGCCTATTATAATGATGTATTTGAAGTTACCGAGCAGATCTTTAAAGATGAGGTAAGGTTTGGGCAAGTGGTTGAGGTGTATGATCTATCGAAACCTATTGAAATCACATTGTATTATCAGGTCTGTAAAGAGCTCTGCATCTCTGCGAGTGAAGACTTTATATTTCAAATCGGACAGCATTTTAATGCCATTGCTGAAGAAAGCGTTGCTGAGGCTAGAGATGATCTTAAGTTGGCGCAAGATTTAAAGCTTGATCTTAAGAATGAACAGTATCTTGAAAGTATTAGAGCAGAAGACGGGTCGTTGAACATTTGGAGCCTTACCTTAATGGGGTTTTTAGGTGGACTCATAACTCTTTTAACTCCTTGTGTACTGCCTATTATTCCACTTACGGTTTCGCATTTCAATCAAAAAGAGAATGCTACAACTTGGGCTGTGCTCTATGGCCTTTCTATAGTTGTATTATATGTAAGCGCAGGCCTTCCGTTTCTATTTGGATCCAAGGCAGATCCACAGTTATTCAACGAAATCGCCAGTCACCCAATGGTAAATTTCTTACTGTTTCTGGTACTGTTGCTTTTTGCTCTTTCGTTTATTTTTCGCTTCGAATTAAATCTACCCTCAAACTGGATTCGTAGTACAGATCAAAGAAGTGAACGAACAAAAGGATTTGTTTCAGTCCTTTTCATGGCTTTGACCTTAGTTTTAGCCTCGTTTTCTTGTACAGGGCCCATCTTAGGTGGAGTATTAGGAGCTTTAGCGACCCAAACAGAGGCAGGGACTTTTGGGGTTTCATTACTTGTGATATTAGGTTCTTTCGGGTTAGCATTAGCCCTTCCGTTTATGCTTATTGCCGTTTTCCCTGGTGCCTTATCAAAATTGCCAAAAAGTGGGGAATGGATGAATTCCGTGAAGTTTGTTCTGGGCGTTCTTGAACTCGTTCTAGCGTTCAAATTTTTATCGAATACAGATTTGATCGCGGGTTGGTCATTCTTTAAGTATGAGATAATCGTTGGCATTTGGTTTGTTATTGGTATAAGTGCTACCCTTTATTTACTTTTTAAGCTTTGGAATGATACCACGAATCGAATAGTTAGAGTACTGTTTCTGTTACCTGTGCTATGGCTTGCATTTGTTAGCGGGGTTGCATTGAAGGATCCTTTAAAAGGCGGTGTTATTAACACCTTTGCACCTCCCTTGTATTATACATTGAATGCTGAAGAAACGCCTTGTCCTCTGGGTCTTGAATGTTCCTTGAGTTTCGAAGAAGGCCTGCAGAGAGCTCAAGTTGAAAACAAGCCTATTTTAATTGACTTTACAGGGTATTCTTGCGTCAATTGTCGTAGAATGGAGGCTGAGGTTTGGAGCGACCCGCGTATCTATTCATATCTAAAAGAAGACGTTATTCTCGTTAGTTTGTACGTTGATGATAGAACTAACTTAACTTATACTTTAAGAGGCAAATACCAATTGCCCGATGGACGTATTAAATCGATACGTACCATGGGTCAGTATTGGTCGTTATTTCAGGCGGTAAACTTTAAGTCTATTTCACAGCCTTACTACGTGTTATTGGATCCTGACTTGACGGTGATCCAAGAACCTATTCAATTCAGTTCAAGAAGCGACTTTTTGGCATGGATAGAGCGGGCTTTATCCGAATAGGACTAATCTTTATTCAATGCATAAGAGTTTCGGTAAACCCTCTGATCTTTGAGGGTTGGTATTCGCACAAAAGACATACGTTCAAAAAGGAATCGATGTAGAAATAAGCACGATCTCTCTCACGTTACGGCAGAACAATTGGCCGAATCCTTGAGTTTCAAAAGACTTAATTAACTAATATAGCTCCAGAGTAATTTTCCCCTTAATAGCATTTGTAGGGTAGATCTGATACATTGATGTTCTTGAAGTTCTAAGGCTGCGTCACTATCCAAAAGGCCTTGTACAAGCGCTCGAATAGTGCTCATCAAAGCGACGTCATCCACTAAATCAGCAAACTTTAATTGAAGTGAGCCACTTTGCTGTGTTCCCATTAGATCTCCCGGACCTCTTAGTTTTAAATCAATTTCTGATAGATCAAACCCACTGCTGTATTTAACCATACTCTCAATACGTGTTTTTGCATCTTCCGACAAAGTATCTTTGGTCATAAGTATACAGTATGATTGATGTGCTCCTCTACCTACACGACCTCTAAGTTGATGCAATTGAGCCAAACCAAAGCGCTCTGCACTCTCAATAATCATAACCGTGGCGTTAGGAACGTTTACTCCAACTTCAATGACTGTAGTGGATACCATTATTTGAGTAGTTCCTTTCTCAAATTGATTCATCTCATAATGCTTCGCCTCTGCACTCATTTGACCATGTAATATGGATAAGGCGTAGCCAGGACGTGGAAATTCACGGCAGAGACTCTCATATCCATCCATTAAGTCTTTATAATCTAAGGCAGCGGATTCTTGAATGAGCGGATACACTATGTATACCTGCCGCCCGAGCTTAATTTGTTCACGAATGAATGCGAATACCTTTAATCTTGAACCATCTGTCCTGTGTGAAGTGATGATAGGCGATCTTCCCGGAGGTAACTCATCAATGATTGAATTGTCAAGGTCTCCGTAGGTGCTCATCGCCAACGTTCTGGGAATGGGGGTAGCTGTCATTACCAGAATATGTGGGGGCACTTTAGCCTTTTTCCACAATTTAGAGCGCTGCGCAACTCCAAAGCGATGTTGTTCATCAATAATCGCCAGACCGAGGTTTTTAAAGATCACCGTATCTTCAAAAACAGCATGCGTACCAATCAAAATTTGCAGTTCGCCAGAAAGTAGCCCTTCGTGCAAAGCGCTGCGTTCCTTTTTAGAGGTTGAACCGGTTAATAGTTTTACAGAGATCCTTAAGGAAGCAAGTTTTGAGGCTATATCGTGGTAGTGTTGTTGTGCTAAAATCTCTGTCGGAGCCACAATACAGGCTTGAGACCCATTTCCGATTGCAATGAGACAAGCCATGAGAGCGACCATGGTTTTCCCAGATCCTACATCACCTTGTAGCAGACGATTCATCTGGAGTCCTGAACCCATATCGTTTCGAATTTCCCTTAGTACACGTTTTTGAGCTTCAGTTAATTCAAATGGTAAATGAGATTCGTAATAGGATAGAAATGGAGTGCCTATGCCATCAAAACGTTGACCTTTGATTGCCGTTTTCTGTTTGATTTTTCGGTAAAGCAGCCCCATTTGCATGTAGAACAATTCCTCAAACTTTAGACGGTCTAAAGCTTGTTGTGTTTCTTGCATCTGCGTGGGCGCATGAAGATGAATCAAAGCCGAGGTTTTATCTATAAGCAATTGTTCTTTTACGATATAAGAAGGTAGGGTCTCGTAAAGCTCAAAGTCAATAGACTTAACAATCGGTTGAAGAATGGAGCGGATGAGGCGCTGCGTAATTCCTGCCTTCTGTAATTTATCAGGAATGGGATAGAAGGGCTCGATATTACCTTTAAAGTCTTGCTCTAATTGAATCGAAATTTGACTCAACTCTGGGTGTGCCATGCTGAATCGATCTTTAAAACGAGAAACTTTACCATAAACCTTATAGCACTGGCCTTCTTTGAGTTGATTTTCGATATACTGGTACCCTTTGAACCACACCAATTCAAGGCGATGATTGTTATCAATCAATTCTCCAGACAATCGATAACCTTTGGCTTGTTTGACAAGTTTTATGTTTTGCAGAACACCTTGAGTCTGTACGATGCTATTTTCAAGCGAGATGGATGAAATCGGAGTTAATGCTCTCTTATCTATGTAGCGATTCGGTATAAAGAATAAAAGCTCATAAACTGTTTTAATACTCAGTTCCTTTTCTATGATCATTGCCCGCTTTGGTCCAAGCCCTTTGACAGCAGCTATAGGGGACGCTAAGATTGAAGAGGCTTGCATACGCACAAACTTATCTAAATTAGAGCGTTGAATGAAATAATCCATTTGAATGCGAGCAATAGTAATATCTGGGGGCGGCAGTAAAGGAGCTTTTGCCGGAGGAGTAGCCCAATATCTTATAGATGAACAAAAAAGAGACTACGATCTGTTTGTGGGTACTTCAACAGGTAGCTTGCTTCTTATTCACCTGGCATTAGGGAAAATAGAGAAATTGCATTCGGTATACAAAGAGGTGGATAGCTCTCAGATTTTCAATCTCAACCCGTTTTACACTAGAAAAAAGGAAGGAGTTGTTCAACTGGAGATGAATCACTTTAATGTCTTGCGCAGTTTTATGCGGGGAAATAAAACCTTCGGAGAGAGTAAGAATCTCCGTGCATTTTTAGAAAGACACATTACCGCCTTCGAATTTGAATCTGTAAAGAAAAGTAGTAAAGATGTAATCGTCACGGTTTCCAATCTAAGTAAGAATGGAGTAGAATATAAATCGATTAAAGATTTCAGTTACGAAGACTTTCTAGATTGGGTCTGGATATCGGCCAATTACATTCCTTTTATGTCATTGGTATCAAAAAACGGTTATGAGTATGCCGACGGCGGATTAGGGAGTATTGTTTCGGTTGATCGTGCCATCGAAGCCGGAGCAAAAGAGATTGATATCATTGTTTTAAGGCAAGAAAAAAACCAAACACATCGATTGCCTACTTCTAACACCTTTGACTTAATGCTAAGTATTTTTGGTTTTTCACTTGACCAGATCGAAGAGCACAATATTTCTTTGGGTGAACTTCGGGCAAAATCAAAAGGAGTGAAGTTGAACTTCATCTATACCCCAACACTGCTCACTCAGAACCCTTTACTTTTCGATCAAAAAAGAATGATTCGCTGGTGGCAGAGAGGTTACTTGCAAGCAAAGCAACACTTTAACCCTTAGGGTTATTGTATCATAGCTCTTACTTCTTTATAGAAATTTGTTTGGTTTGGAGTTAGCCTCAGATACAAGGTATCTACAAGTGTACGAGAGAAGCTAAAGCGCTCAAGCGGTTGATTCAGATTTTCTGTAAAGGTTTTAAATAGGGCCTCTTTAAACGTGCTATTAGTAGCGTTGTAAATGATTTCGAGCTGATAAAAAGGATAAAGATTAAGTACAGAATCAATATTTTGAATCCGCTTGTCGGTATGCAGGGAGTCTAATGATATTTGAGCGTTTTGAGCAAAAGGAAAACGAACTCCTCCTGGTTCTAGCACCATTCCTTTGGCCTTTGAAACGAAGGGTCTAAGCTTCTTTAACGTTTCGATTAGAACTGAATCATGTCTTATGAGCGCGCTCTTAAAAAATTGATTTTGTTTCTCTAAAGAGCGCATGCTTTCAATCTGATCACCAATATTCATAATGTTAGTAACCGATTGGTTTGCGAATTTGCTCAATCGCTCCATAAGCGCCTTATTAGTGGTCTTTAAATTGTCTGATTCAAACTTATAGGTTTCGTTGATGGCTTCTAGCCTTGATATTTGCTGTTGAAGGTCTCGAATAGTAGCTTCGTTACGCTCTACAAGTGCGTTTAGGGCGCGATTATCCTCTAGTAAATCCCCCTTTTTTTGTGCAGTTACAAAAGGGATAAAAAGTAAACCGAGTATAAACAATGAAATCTTTCTCATTTAATTTTTAGCATTTAAATAATCCAAGGTCATTTGACTCAAGACTTTTACCCCGTAAATCATCCCTGACTCATCTATTTTAAAATCCGGGGTGTGGTGTGGATAAGGCGTCTGATTGCCTGGCGTCATTCCGCCTAGAAAGAAAAAGAAGCCTGGTACATCACGCACAAAATATGAGAAATCTTCTGCACCAGTAGTAGCTTTGGTAAGCTTTACATTCTCTTTTCCTAATACCTTTTCTATACTTGGAAGCATCTGAGTCACAAGATTGGCATTGTTATAGGTGATATCTGTCATTTCCGTGATTTCAACTTCAGCTGTTCCACCAAAAGCTTTTGCTATCTGCGGAACCATATTATGCATCCGTTCTTCGATCAGATCTCTCATGTCGTAGTCTAGCGTTCGAATGGTACCAATGATCTCTGCAGATTCTGGAATGATATTAAATCGTAATCCTGATTTAATTTTTCCTACACTTATAACAGCTGCTTCTTTGAGAAGATTTGATTCACGACTGATTAATGATTGTAAACCATCAATGATTTGCGAACTGATGTAAATAGGGTCTACTCCAGACCATGGTTGAGATCCATGTGTTTGTTTGCCATTAACCTTAATCACAAATCGTTGTGCAGAAGCCAAGAGGCCTCCGGTTTTATAGCGTATAGTGCCCACGGGAGTTTCTGAATTGATATGTAACCCAAATACAGCATCTACTTTTGGGTTTTCAAGAACGCCTTCTTTGACCATGAGTAGTGCGCCCCCTTCTTCTCCCGGTGGAGGACCTTCTTCGGCAGGTTGAAAAATGAATTTCACTGTACCTTTTAATTGATCTTTGTGCTGCGTAAGAATCTCGGCAACACCCATTAGTATTGCTGTGTGTGTATCGTGTCCGCAGGCATGCATAACACCAGTTTCTTCACCTAAAAACTGAGACCTCACTATTGATTTAAAGGGCAGATCGTTTCTTTCAGTAACAGGTAGAGCATCGATATCGGCGCGTAATGCGATAACCGGACCAGGTTGATATCCCTTAAGCAGTCCAACAACACCGTTGTGTGCAACTCCTGTTGTGACTTCTAAACCTAAATCTTTAAGGTGTTTTGCAATTTTCTTTGCAGTTTCAACTTCTCTATTACTGAGTTCAGGATGTTGGTGAAAATCTCTTCGCCATTCAATTACTTTTTTCTCAATGGTATTAAACTCTTGATCTGAAGGATTTTGACTGTATGTCACCGAGAGTGTGAAGAAAAAAACTGAACTGCAAACAGCTCTTAAAATAAGACGCATGATAGAATGTTAAAACTTGTTACTAAATATATAAAGAAGAAAGGGCACGACCTTAGTAAATTCAATAATTTAACTGTGCGAAAGAGAAAGGAGTATGAAGTTTTTAGACGCTTTAAATGAGGCCCAACGAAATGCTGTTTTGCACAAAGAAGGGCCTTCAATGGTTATTGCTGGTGCCGGCTCAGGAAAGACACGAGTGCTCACATATCGCATTGCTCATTTAATTGAAAATGGAGTTGATTCATTCTCCATTCTAGCCCTAACATTCACCAATAAGGCTGCGCGTGAAATGAAAGCGAGAATTGGGGCTTTGGTGGGTGAGTCTGAAGCTAAAAACCTATGGATGGGTACGTTTCACTCGGTTTTTGCCAGGCTTTTGAGGTCGGATGGGCATCATTTAGGCTTTATAAGTAACTTTAGTATATACGATACTCAAGATTCACAACGCCTTATCAACTCGATTATTAAAGAAATGGGGCTTGATAAGGATGTGTATAAGTACAAGCAAATACAACAGCGTATTTCATCGTACAAAAACAACCTAATCACGGTGAAGGCTTATTTTCAAAATTCGGAACTTCAAGAGGCCGACGCAATTGCCAGACGCTCGCGTATAGGAGACATATATAAAGAATATGTCGATCGCTGTTTTCGTGCTGGTGCTATGGATTTTGACGATCTATTGCTTCGCACGAATGAGCTTCTTAATCGTTTTCCTGAGGTGCTCTTGAAGTATCAAGAACGGTTCAAATACATTCTTGTTGACGAGTATCAGGACACCAATCATTCACAGTATTTAATTGTGAGAGCCTTGTCAGATCGCTATCAAAACATTTGTGTAGTGGGGGATGATGCTCAAAGTATTTATTCTTTCAGAGGTGCGAATCTCGATAACATGCTGAATTTTCAGCGCGATTACGAAGGAGTAGAGGTGTATAGACTTGAGCAAAACTACCGTTCAACCTCTACCATTGTAAACGCCGCAAATTCTGTGATTGCGAACAATAGAGATCAACTTAAGAAAAACGTTTGGACCTCAAACGAGCTAGGGAATAAAATTGTGGTGCACAGAAGCCCTACAGATGCGGATGAAGGGCGTTATGTAGCGAGTACCATTTTTGAAACAAAGATGAATACGCAATGTTCATATGGGGATTTCGCCATTCTGTATCGCACTAATTCACAGTCTCGAGCGATTGAGGATGCGCTGAGAAAGAGAGATATTCAGTATAGGATTTTTGGAGGACTTTCGTTTTATCAGCGCAAAGAAATAAAGGATGTGCTCGCTTATTTACGTTTGGTGGTGAATCCAAAAGATGAGGAGGCCTTTATGAGAGTAGTTAATTTTCCTGCTCGAGGAATCGGACAAACCACACTTGAAAAACTTTCCGTTGCAGCAAGAGCTTATGGGAAATCTATTTTCGAGTTCGCAGAAGACCAAAATGAGCTAAAATCGGCTTCATTTGCGTCTTCAATTCGTTCGAAATTGGAGCAGTTCTGTATAATGGTAAGGAGTTTTCAGATTTTCAGTAGCGATAACAATGCCTTTGAAACTGCCGATCACATTACCCGAAAAACAGGGCTTATTCAAGAATTTAAAAAGGACGGTACGCCAGAAGGTATCACCCGTCTTGAAAATATTGAAGAATTACTTAATGGTATTCAAGATTTTGTAGAAGGACAAAAGGAGATTGACGGTGCAACTGGTTCTATTCATGAGTTCTTAGAAGATGTAGCCCTTGCTACTGACCTTGACAATGCTACTGAAAATGATGATCGGGTGGCGTTAATGACCATCCACCTTGCAAAAGGGTTAGAATTCAAGACTGTCTTTGTGGTTGGTATGGAAGAAGATTTGTTTCCCTCAGCTATGAGTATGAATACGCGTTCTGAATTGGAAGAAGAGAGGCGTTTATTTTATGTGGCTATAACTAGAGCAGAGCAGCAAGCCTATCTTACATACACTATTAATAGGTACCGTTGGGGAAAACTCATAGATGCCGAACCCAGTAGATTTATCGCAGAGATAGACGACCAATATGTTGATAATCATGCTGTAGATTTTGGTGGTGCTGTTCGTCGATTCGTAGACCCATCACTTTTTGGAGAAGTGGATCACAGCAAACTCCGCACTTTGAAGCCTAAAGGCAGTATGCAGGAGGAGCGCAAAAAACCAACAGAGGATCAGCTCAGAAGATTGAGAAAATTAAAATCACAGCCTTCTAGCACAACAACCTCAACGTCTCAATACGATGATCTTATGGTGGGTTCAAAGGTTGATCATGAGCGTTTTGGGTATGGCGTGGTGAAAGCTATTGAAGGTGTGGGGCCAGAACGCAAGGCTGAGATAGAATTTAATTCGGGTGGGGCGAAAAAATTATTGCTCCGTTTTGCAAAGCTTAATATACTCTCATAAAAAAACCCTCCGATTTAGGAGGGTTTTTATTCTAATTAATAGTGCTTACGTAATCTCGCTTATTGAATAGCAGGATCTTTCATGCCGTCTTCAATCATTGAGTAGAACTGATCAAGTTTTGGCAAGACAACAATTCTAGTTCTTCTGTTACGTGCACGATTCGCAGCTGAATTATTTTCAACTAGAGGAGCGTAATAACTTCTTCCTGCTGCAGTCATACGTTTTGGGTCTACCTTAAACTCGTTTTGTAAAATGCGAACAATTGCAGTCGAACGTTTTACCGATAAATCCCAGTTGTCTTTAATTTCAACATTTGTTTTGTAAGGAACATTATCCGTGTGTCCTTCCACCATAAATTCGAAATCAGGCTTTGCATTGACTACAGTAGCTACTTTTCCTAAAACACGCTTCGCTTCAGCTGATACGTTGTAACTTCCACTTTGGAATAAAAGCTTATCGGCTATTGAAACGAATACCACTCCTTTTTCTACATTTATCTCAATGTCTTGATCGTTTAAGTTTCCGAGTGCACCTTTTAGGCTAGCGACTAAGGCAAGGTTTACAGAATCTCTTCTAGTAATAGCACTTTGTAGTTTGTTAATGGTTAACTCTTTCTCTTTAAGACTCTCGAGTGTTTTTTCAAGGTTTTCAGCACCTTTAGAGGTAAGGGTGGTGAAATTATCCATGTTATTGATCAAATCTTGGTTATTTGATCTTAAGAAACTGTTCTGTTCTGAAAGGGCTTTAACCTGAGCCTCATACTTTCCTATTTCAGAAGCATAATCGTTCATGGTTCTTTTAGTGGAAACCAATTCAGCCTTCGTACTTTCTAAATCTTTGTTTACGGTATTGAATCGTTTTGACGAAACACAGGACCCTAAGGTCAGTGCAGCAATTGCAGCAGTTAAAACTTTTAATTTCATGAGAATATATTTTTCACCCTTAAAAGTAGCAAATACTTTGCCAAACACAGAATACCCCCCTAGTATTTTAAAATCTTTTTGCGATTTAATATAAAGTATTGAATGACAATAGATAAAGGTTTGCGTCTTCGAAACTTAGGTCGAATATTGCGCCTTTTCTTTAAGAGGCGAGGCAAGGCAAAATAGAAACTGAAGTGCGCTTTGAAAATAGCAAAGGTATGTTTGGGTTTACCTTGAAAGAGAAATACAATTCCGGCGCCTCCGTCCATTACCAGCCTAATCAGTAAGATAAAAGGTATTTCAATAGCAAGAAGATTCTTAACCAAAGTAAAGAGAGAATTTCTGAAATTGAGGTAGGTTTTAAAGGGATTGTGATTGGTTAAGGTTGATCCACCCAAATGATAGACAGTGCTCTTTGAGGTGTAAAGAAGTTTTAGACCTAAATGGTGAAGCCTCCAGCACAAATCAATCTCTTCTTGATGCGCAAAATAAGTGGTATCAAAACCTCCTACATCTTCAAAGGCTGAACGTTTTACAAACATACATGCTCCTGTAGTCCAAAACACGTTAATTTCATCGTCGTATTGTCCATTGTCTTTCTCAATCCGTTGAAAGAGTCTTCCGCGACAAAAGGGGTATCCCAAATAATCCAAAAATCCACCTGCGGCACCCGCATATTCAAAATAGTCAGGATGCCTATGACTTTTAATTTTTGGCTGTACAGCAGCGATATCGATATTTACTTTAAGGACCTCAAGAGGCCGTGTAATATAATTTTCAGTGACACGCACATCTGAATTGAGCAAACACCAATATGGTTCATTAACCTCCTTGACACCCTCATTATACCCTCCGGCAAATCCGTAATTTTTGGATAATGAAATTATTGTCAATTGGTCTTTATATTGCGTTTTTAGAAAGTCGACAGAATCATCATCTGAATTGTTGTCAATAACATAAACAGAGGCCTCAGTAGAATGTGAGATGACTGAGGGGAGAAATTCTTGTAACAGCTTTCTTCCGTTGAAATTTAATATGATTACCGCTATTTCTTTCATTAGACTATATTAGGCTTGGGGCAGCATTGATTTGACGGTATTCTAGTTTTTCTATATCCCATTCAAAATAATAGTGTTGTATTCCATTGGTTAGCGCTAAATATCGAGATTTTAATTCGTAGGCATAGCGCAAGAGCTGAGCTATTGCATCATCATTTATGGCGATTTCGCTAGCCTTACACTCAACAATTAATGAAATAGAACGGTCACTATTAACGATTGCAATATCAAATCGAGAGGCCTTCATTGCTGTCATGACCTTCTTTTCTAAGAGAAGGCGCTGAGGCCTTACGCCGCGATGATAGATCAAATAATGCACATAGTGCTGCCGAACCCATTCTTCTGAAGTTAATGGGAGATATTTTTTTCGGATAATATCCCAGATTAGCGTTCGGTTTTCGGTATTTTTAACCTTAAATCGAGCCGAAGGTAAGTTCAAAATGGCGAGTTCCATAAGGCAATCAAAAGTACCATTTTAATATGCGATTTGAGCAATTAAAAAGACATCTTGAAGCGAAGTCCTTTTCCCCTTGCTATCTAATATATGGCGAAGAGTCTTTCTTTATAGAAGAAATCGGACAGTGGTTTGAGGAAAGTGTCATTCCAAAAGATTTGAGGGATTTTAATCAAACGGTTTTGTACGGTTCAGACAGTAATATGAGTGAAGTGATTGAACGAGCTAGGCAATTGCCTATGATGTATGAGTACACTACAGTTATTGTGCGTCAAGCGCAAAGCCTTACGAATCAACTTGCTGATTTAGAGACTTATTTAGAATATCCAAATCCTCAATGTGTACTAGTGTTTTTGATACATAGCGCATCTATGGACAAACGTAAAAAGGCAGTTAAGAAGGTAGAAAATCTTCAGGGTCTTTATGAATGTAAACCCCTTTATGAAAATGAACTTCCTGCATGGCTAGATTCTCATTTATCACAACATGATCTAGCGATAGAGGTTGAAGCGAAACAATTGTTGCTTTCGTTTATTGGTGTGAATCTAGGACGTCTTAAAAGCGAGATTGATAAGATACAGCTTGCAGTTCCTGAACTTACAAACATAAAGCTTGAGCACATAGAGAAACATGTTGGCATTCACAGAAACTACAATGTTTTTGAGATGCAGAAAACACTCAGTTCTGGTCAGCTACAAAAGGCAATTGGTATTTTAAACTATTTCTCAGAAAAGTCTAAGGATTATCCAATTCAAATGATTTTACCGGTCCTTTCTTCTTTCTTTTTAAAAGTGTTTAAATATCATGCACTTTCAAATAAAGCTGAAGCAGTAAAAACCCTTGGCGTTTCTCCGTATTTTATAAAGGATTATCAAAATGCGGCTCGAATTTATTCTATGAAACGTTTAACTCGAATCTTGGGTGGGTTGAAACAAATTGATTTGGCTTCAAAAGGTGTAGGTCAATTAAATTCGGCAAACAGTTCTGCTCAACTTTATCAAGAGTTAAGTATGATAATTCGACCTTAGAACAGTTTATCAAATCTAGACGGATTCGACTCATACATAAGTGTGTAGAGTTTTTCAAAGATTTCGTCAGCATTGGGTTTAGAAAAGTAATCACCGTCAGATCCGTATGCAGGTCTATGTTCTTTTGCGCTGATCGTTATCGGTTTACTATCTAAGAATCGGTAACCTTCTTGGTGTTCAAGAATCTGTTGTAGTAAGAAGGCAGAGTATCCTCCAGGAACATCCTCATCTACAATGGCAAGTCTGTTTGTTTTCTTTAGACTCTCAGCACAGACCATCCCTTGATCAAAGGGCCAAAGGGTTTGAACATCAATAAGCTCAATTGAGATTCCGTATATTTCAAGCTGTTGGATAACTTCTTGAACAATCCTTAAGGTTGAACCGTAGCTCACCACCGTCATGTCGGTTCCGTTCGATAGCACCTCAACTTCACCAATTGGAACGGTGAATTGACCTAGGTTATTGGGTAACTTCTCTTTTAGACGGTAGGCGTTTAAAGGTTCAATGATCAATCCAGGCTCGTTGGCTCTTAAGAGTGTGTTGTACATCCCAGCAGCCTGCGTCATATTTCGGGGTGATAGAATATGGATTCCTCTTAGCAAATGCACCAGACCACCCATAGGCGAACCTGAATGCCAAATACCTTCCAAACGATGTCCGCGCGTTCTAATGATCAGAGGCGCAATTTGCTGTCCAACAGAACGATATCTTAAGGTGGCCAGATCATCAGTTAGAATGTTTAAAGCGTAGAAAATATAATCGAGATACTGAATTTCAGCTATAGGTCGTAATCCTCGCATTGCCAAACCTAAACCTTGACCAATTATGGTTGCTTCGCGAATACTCGTGTCAAAAACACGGTCGATTCCAAAAATTTCTTGAAGGCCTTCTAATGATTTATTCACGCCACCAATTTGCCCTGAATCCTCTCCGAAAATGAGTACACGTGCATCGTGCTGCATTATAGCTTTAAAATTTTCAAGTAAAATTTGTCGGCCGTCAACCATTTCTGCATCTTGATCATAAGTTGCTTCTAGGTGATTAACATTTGTGAGAGCCTTGTCGGTATGATCTATCAATTCAGAACTGTAGTGATGCTGCTCCACTTCTTGTATAGAATGGATCAATTCACTGAGTGTATGCTTAGTCGAAACACTTAATTGCGATCCTTGCTTAATGAGGAGTCCTTTAGCCAACGAAAGAACATCACGCTTTAAAACCAATTTTTTAAACTTCAAGGCCTTTAGGCCATCAGATAAATGCGCTTCAAGAGAAATGTTATTCTTTTCAATAGTCTGAATCAATTCATTTCTATAATGCAAGGCTGGCTGTTGAAACTCTGCGAAAGCAGTTTTCTTTGCCTCAGCTACCGTAGTTTCGATTTCACGCTCTAACTTCTCAATAGTCGGTTCGTCTGAGAAACCTTTTTCAATGATCCATTCCTTAAAGCGCTTAAGGCAGTCGTTTTCGCGCTCCCACTCAAGTCGTTTTTCAGTTTTATAGCGCTCATGAGAACCAGAGGTACTGTGTCCTTGAGGTTGGGTCAATTCAACCACATGAACAAGAACAGGTACATGTTGCACACGACACAACAGTTCAGCCTTCTGATAGGCTTCAATAAGAGCTGCGTAATCCCATCCTTTTACTTCGATAATCTCAAGGCCTTTGTGCTTGTCGTTTCTTTTAAACCCTTTAAGAGCCCTTGAAATGCTTTGTTTTACGGTGTGGTATTCAGGGCCTACCGAAATTCCGTAATCATCGTCCCATATGCTCATAAGCATGGGGACTTGCATTACTGCGGCTGCATTCATGGTTTCAAAGAATAAGCCTTCTGAGGTTGAGGCGTTTCCGATGGTTCCCCATGCAATCTCATTTCCATTTACAGAAAAGAGTGAGGCGTCTACGGTATATGATTGTGAACGATAAAATGAAGAAGCTTGAGCAAGACCAAGTAAACGAGGCATTTGTCCGCCTGTTGAAGACACATCAGAGGTAGAGTTGAACTGTTTTGTTTGATCTAGCCAACCGTTCTGATGGCTCCACATTGGGCTTGCAAAGTGCCCGGTCATTTGGCGTCCACCATGCATGGGTTCATGAGCTAAATCCGTGGTTCCAAAAAGGGTGTGAAAGAAAGATACAGGGTTCAGCAATCCTTGTGCAAGGTGAAAGGTCTGGTCTCTGTAATAGCCACTGCGATAGTCTCCTCTTTTGAAAAACTTACTCATGGCGATTTGAGGAAGTTCTTTCCCATCGCCGAAAATCCCAAACTTAGCTCTACCGAGTAACACCTCTTTCCGCCCTAGTATGCTACATATACGGCTAGTATATGCAGTTTTATAGTCGTTTAGAATTTCGTCTTGAAATTCTTGAAATGTCATCTCGCTGTTTCCCATAAGATCGCGTAGAATGCGCGAGGCAAAAATACACAATTATGGGGCTTAGAATAGAGAGCGTGTGAACAATCTGCTTAAAGTCTCAATTTCAAGACTTAAGACAAATCGAATTTTTGAACTATAGTCTTTGCCAAAAGTCTCGAAACCAGTGTGGTTATGAACTGGAAAGTATACTTCTAAATAATCAGGAACAAGATTTAAGCGCAGTCCCGACCCGTATAAATAGCGAGCATTTTCATTCTTGTTTTTTAAGTACCCAAGCTCTGTATATACTTCAACGAATCGCCATAGGTTGATGGCTATATTTGAAGCTGCAATAGCTCCATTTGAAAATCCCTTATCTATAGAGGATACAAATCCTCCTTCACCGCGAATAAGCTGTTGAGCAGACAATCCTTCTGATTCAGATCGACCGATGAGACTGTAGTCATATAAGTAGTCGTTAGGTCTTCCGATTGAAAAGTCAAAATAACCATTGGATTGAAAGTTTCTTAGAAAAACACCTCCGTACAAACGAAAGCTGAGCTGTATGTTGTTGTCAAAGAGTTTTCTGTATTCAGTAGAAGAGGAGAGTTTAATGAAATCTGAAGTAAGTTGAATATCCCCTAAAAGACTTCGGAAGTCAAATAGACTTTGTTTTATTTTTTGATAGCGCAGATTGAAAACAACATAATCAGGATTTTCTAAGGTTTGAGCTTCAATACTGTTCCCATCTATAGTGCGGCTAATAGATCTCAGTCGAGCTAAAAAAGATTGATTTGTTCTGGAAGTGATTCCGGATACGTTTTGATTGATCGCCACATAAGGGGTTACGGTATTGAATCTCGAATTGATGTCAAAATGCTGAGAGAGCCCAAAAACACCTGCTGAGATACGACTTCTATTCTTGTCATTTGCCCAGAAATTACTTGAAAACTTGAATGCTCCAATCAAGGCCTTTTCTTTTCTAGAGTAATAAGGAGAAAGTTCGTATTCAAATGGCTTTGTAACTAATGAATTGTTAGAAAGTTGTGCGCCTAAGGATAAACCATCATAAATGTTAAACAGAACCTGAGGGGTTACAAATAACTGACTGTATTTGAGGTCGTCAAGATCTGTGATGGGTAAGATTTTTAT
The DNA here is from genome assembly GCA_038134285.1 of Flavobacteriaceae bacterium. Taxonomy (GTDB): domain Bacteria; phylum Bacteroidota; class Bacteroidia; order Flavobacteriales; family Flavobacteriaceae; genus UBA3478. Next base: position 75,141 of record JAYPUW010000005.1, on the reverse strand, counting down.
AGGTTTTTTTAAAAGGCCCCCTCGAGGGTTGTAGGTATTGTTAATGGTAGTGAACTCAGGCGTCTCTAGTTCAGGATTGGTAATGTATCGCGCTCTCCTTTTGGTGTCGAATGAAACCCATGTTTCATGTGTATCATTAGAAATCCATTTCGAGTCGACCTCTTGATCCCCTAAGTACTGGGACACCTTAACCGGTAAGGGATAAGCCCCGTTATAATGCAGGAGTATGGAATCTTTATTATTTGATCTTTTGAAATCAGTGAATTTGAAATCAATTCGTTGACGGTTTTGTAACAAGCGCTCAGATACTACCGGAACGGTTGATTGAGGATTGAAAAACCACTTCAAATCAAAACCTGATACACCTGGTTTAAGGACGGATGCCCGTTGAAAATCTATAAATGCATCACTACTTTCAGGTGAGGTTTTTGGATCAAAACTCATTTGAAAGAGTTGCGCAGCACGTACCGGATTAGCGATCCTATAATTGAAATTTAAAAGTTCTGAGGTTGACGTTAATAAGGGCTGATCTAAGTTTTTATTATCGATAAAACGGGCAAGCCATTTAAAATAGTCTTTGAGCTGTATTTCGCCCAAAGTGTAAAGGTTAAGCGGCCACAGTCGATTATATTTTCCGATGAATTTAATTCCCGAATAGAAGGTTTCTATATAGCGTTCTAAGAGGTATTGGACAAATCCGTCTAAATAAAAATGCTCCTCGTTCATATTGCTGTCAAACTTCAACAAAAGTTGTTTTCGCAATAACGTCTTTACCAGTTTTAGTTCTTCAATGAATCCCTCGGGGTATGGTGAGAGAAGCGCTGGTATATCCGCAATTAGAGAAATCGGAGCTTCGTTATACTCATTAACGGTTAGCAATAAATTATCTGTTTTAGTGGCCGGCAAATAGCTCGTAATAAAATCAATTATGCGGCTGAAATGCGTTGTAGGATTAGAAAGTCCTTTGACCAATTCATCATCCACATGTATCGACCATTCAGAGGTTCTGAAATGCAAAAGACTCGTGTCATCGTGATCGATTGTAAATAGAGGAGGGCTTGCTGTTGTTCCGTGGAAATCAAAATACGAAATTGGAGTTAAGTCACTATGAATGAAATGATTGTCTTCTCTGTCAAATCGAACTATGTAATCGACTAAACCCGTTCGCTGATTGATTTTATTTTGATGATGATAAATTTGAGGACTACCGTTTTCTAATGGAATAGGAAGTATTAGATTGTTTTTCAATACTAGATTTCCTTGTTCATCAATACCGTAACCCGTAAACTTTGAGCTGGGAAGTTTAAGGGAATAATTGAGCTCCAATTGAGTGCGGTCTTCTTCAGTACCCTGAATAACAACCTCTAAAATGTCGTAATCAATACGTTCGTATGCTAGGAGCATTCCATTGCGCCGGATTTCTAAATCGGTGGTATAGCCCCTTTCGTTTTCTCGAGTCCAATGAAAACTACGATCGAAGCGCTGTTGAAAGGCTCTCCCTAGGGAAGAGTTTTTTGATGAAAAAGCATGATTCCAGTCATACAGATAGAGCGTATCGTTATGGATAAAATCGGAATTATTAAAACGTATTATGCTTTTAACTTCTAAACTTCCTTCAAAATGATTGGGGTATAAATAAGCTTCTATTGTAGTGTATTCGAACTTTTCTTGGGAGAAAAGTAAAGGCACGATTGCAAGCAGAGACCATAACAGAAGAAAGTTTCTCATTTAAAAGTTCGGTCTTAGCTCTTTGCCTTTGTAGAAGTCTAAGATGGTTGCAACCACTTCATCAGAGGTGTCTACCATTTTAAATAGATCTAGATCTTCTTCAGAAATGGTTTTTTGAGCGAGTAGGGTATTTTGAATCCATTCTATAAGCCCACTCCAAAACGAAATCCCCACAAGGATGATTGGGAAATGTTGGATTTTATGCGTCTGAATTAGCGTGAGAGCTTCGAAAAGTTCATCTAAAGTTCCAAATCCACCAGGCATTACTACAAAGCCCTGGGCGTATTTTACAAACATCACCTTACGCACAAAGAAATAATCGAAATAAATACTCTTGTCAATGTCGATGTATTCATTTGGATGTTGTTCAAAAGGAAGTTTAATATTCAGACCTACTGAAATTCCTTTAGCTTCTGAAGCTCCTTTATTTGCTGCTTTCATGATTCCGGGACCACCGCCGGTAATGATACCAAATCCCTGCTCTGAAAGCTTTTTAGCGATTTCAGAAGTTAAGGCAAATGTCTCTGTTTCGTCAGGGGTGCGCGCTGATCCGAAAATAGATACGCAAGGTCCAATTTTGGCCATGCGATCGTATCCTTCTACGAATTCACCAATTATTTTAAAGAGCGCCCAGGAGTCGTTGGACTTAATTTCGTTCCAATCTTTAGTTGAATATGACATTTTAAATGGCTATGGATTTAAACGAATCTAATTCATTTTTTAAGAAAGAAGCGGTTAAGCTATCTTTAGACTTACTAATTTCTTCTGGAGTTCCCTTGGTAACGATGTATCCTCCGGCCTCTCCACCTTCAGGTCCTACATCTATGATATGGTCTGCCTGACGTATAACGTCTAAATTGTGTTCAATCACAACTACCGTGTTGCCCTTGTTTACCAACCTATTCAGCACCTCTAAAAGAATTCTAACGTCTTCGAAATGAAGTCCCGTGGTAGGTTCATCCAAGATGTAAATAGTTTTCCCTGTATCTCGCTTAGCCAATTCTGTGGCAAGCTTTACACGCTGTGCTTCACCCCCTGAAAGGGTTGTTGAAGATTGCCCCAGGGTGATATAACCTAATCCAACGTCGTTCAATGTTTTAAGAATACGGTGAATTTTAGGGATGGCTTCAAAAAATGCAGATGCTTCTTCAATGGTCATCTCAAGTACGTCAGAAATATTCTTGCCTTTGTATCGGATTTCTAATGTTTCGCGGTTAAACCTCTTTCCACGACAGGTTTCACATTCTACCAATACATCGGGTAAGAAGTTCATCTCAATTACTTTCTGGCCTCCACCTCCACAGGTCTCGCAACGTCCGCCTGTAACGTTAAAACTAAAGCGTCCTGGCTTGTACCCACGTATAACCGCCTCAGTCGTTTTGGCAAAAAGCGAACGGATTTCTGAGAAAACCCCAGTGTATGTGGCTGGATTAGACCTAGGAGTTCTGCCTATGGGTGCTTGATTGACATCAATAACCTTGTCGCAATGTTGCAATCCCTTTACCTTCAAATAGGGTAGAGGCTTTTGAACCCCATTGAAATAGTGGTTATTTAATATAGGGTAAAGAGTTTCGTTGATCAGTGTTGACTTTCCGCTACCTGAAACTCCTGTTACAAGGGTTAAGGTTCCTAATGGAATCTTTACAGTCACGTTTTTCAAATTGTTTCCACTACATCCAGAAAGCTCTATGAAATCTCCAGATCCTTTTCTACGCGCAGAAGGAGTGGGGATACTTTTTTCATTGTTCAGGTATTGTGCCGTTAGGGTGCTAGTGACCTTCATCTCTGCTGGTGAACCTTCGAATACAATTTCTCCACCATGTCTACCGGCACCTGGGCCAATGTCGATCACATGATCAGCGCATTCAATCATATCACGGTCGTGCTCTACCACCAAAACTGAATTCCCTATATCGCGTAACTCCTGTAAGGCTCCAATAAGTCTCATGTTATCGCGCTGATGTAGTCCTATACTCGGTTCGTCAAGAATATAGAGTACATCAACAAGTTGAGAACCTATCTGGGTCGCGAGGCGAATCCGCTGAGCTTCGCCACCAGATAAAGAGCGAGCGCTTCTATTAAGGGTGAGATAGCTCAATCCAACCTCGTCGAGAAAACTAAGTCTCATTTTGATTTCTTTGATTACTTCAGCTGCAATAACGGCTTGTTGGGGCTCGAGTCTGCTTTCTATACCATCAAAGAAAGAACGTAAATCGGCAATAGAACAATCCACCAATTCTGTTATGGTCTTTCCGGTAATTCTAAAGAGTTGAGCTTCAGGCTTCAGCCGCGAACCATTGCAAGAGGTGCAATGTGCATCCTCAAGAAATTCTGAGGCCCAGCGCTTTATGGAGGCTGATTCAGAATCGTGATATTGTTGTAAAATAAAAGTCTCTAAACCGTCAAAATCTATAGCGTATTCTCTTGTAACTCCTAACGTTTTTGACGGAATGGTAATCCGCTCCTTTATTCCCTTTAGAAGAGCGATTCGAGCTTCTTCTGATAACGATTCAATGGAACTATCTAAGGTAAAGTTGTACAGCTGCCCGATGTGTTCGATTTGGGTAAAAGACCAATTCTTTTTGTAGGTCCCTAAAGGACCAATTCCACCTTTTCGTATACTCAGCTTCTTGTCAGGGAACATTTTGTGCTCGTCAATTACCTTAATATTCCCTAATCCTCTGCATGATGGACACATTCCTTTAGGAGAATTAAATGAAAAGGTATTGGGTTCAGGAACATCTAATGAAACACCAGATTCAGGACACATAAGGGCCGAACTGAAATAGTGGATGTCACCTTCGGCCGTTTCAAGCATAAGTACTTGATTACCCTTTTTTAAGGCAAGCTCTATACTTTGTACTAATCGCTTGTCTTCTTTACCATTAACACTGATGCGATCAATGACAATTTCGATGTCATGGATCTTGTAACGATCGAGCTTTAAGCCTGGTTGAATAGATTGAATTTCTCCATCTATACGAACCTTCAGAAATCCTTGCTTTAAAATGGTTTCAAAAAGCTCTCTATAGTGTCCTTTTCGGGAGCGTATGACAGGGGAAAGCACCGTGACCGTTTGACCGTTGAATTGCTCAAGAATACGCGACACTATTTCTTCGTTGGTATAGCGAACCATACGTTTTCCGGTCTCAGGAGAATAAGCGTCTGCGGCCCTAGCAAATAGCAATCGAAGAAAATCATAAATCTCAGTAATGGTTCCAACCGTAGAACGGGGTGATCTCGAGGTGGTTTTCTGTTCAATGGCAATAACAGGCGACAGTCCTTCGATAGCATCGACGTCAGGACGCTCTAAATTTCCCAAAAACTGTCTTGCATAAGCAGAGAAGGTTTCGATATATCTGCGTTGCCCTTCTGCATATATGGTGTCAAAAGCCAATGAAGATTTACCACTACCCGACAAACCAGTAAGCACAACAAGTTTCTCTCTGGGGATATTAATGGATATATCCTTGAGATTATGAGTTTTAGCATTGGTTATACGGATTGATGACAAATTCGGAAAATTTGAATCAAAAATACAGTATTACGATTGGAATATTTCCTAATTTATTTGGAATAAATCCGTATATTTGAGGCATGACATCATCAGATTCTGCACAAAGGTTTGCCCTTTTAAGAAAAGAATTAGGCTTTACTCAGTCTGAATTTGGAAGCTATTTAGGATTGAGTGGTTCAACTGCGGATATAGAACGCGCGAAAACAAAGCTCCCTGGTTATGTAGTGGCTAAACTCTATGAAGAACACAGTATCAATCCTTCATGGCTATTTGGAGCGAGCGATAAGATGCGCTTAGGAGGTTCAACGGCTCAGACCCTTCCGAAGGTAATTACAGTCAATTCAGAGCAAAATGAAAATGTTTTACTCGTAGAGGCAAAGGCAGCGGCAGGGTATCCTCAAAATATTTTAGACAGAAGTTGGTATCAAAAACTACCTGCCTTCGATTTACCTCTAAAAGAGTTTAGAAACGCTACCTATAGAGGTTTTCAAGTAGAAGGAGAAAGCATGTTGCCAGCTTTAAACCCAGGGGATTGGGTGTTGGCTAGAGCTGTTGAATCACTTGATGCAATTAGACCTTCCAAAATGTATGTAGTAGTGCTTGAAGATAGTGTGATGGTCAAAAAGGTAATTCAATACCCTATGAACAACAGGTTGACCTTACAATCACTCAATCCGAATTACGAACCTTACGAAGTTCATGCCTACCAAATTCAAGAATTGTGGGAGGTGAGTAGTAAAATAACTTTTGTACTAGAACAGGATCAAAGTCTTCAGCTGCTCAACGAATTAAAAGATTCAATGCGCGAATTAAAGGAGCGCATGGTACGCAAAGCTTAGCCTTCAGCGTTTAAAATCCAGCGGCGGCCTCATCACCTCTTGAATCTGCTCCAACCTCTATTCCCTTTTTTGGATGAATCTTTAGTGCATTGACCTTGCCTATGATTTGGTTAGTTTCTTCAGAAATACGATGACCTTTGGCCTTAAGCGACTCAATGGTTTCAGAACTGAAACGATTAGGTTCAAGGATTAGGATGTCGGGGTTCCATTGATGGTGAAAACGTCCTGCATCGACCGATTCTTGCATTGGTCTGTCATATACCGCTGCTCTTAAGAAAGTTTGGGCTACTGCCGTTATTATGGTAGAACCTCCTGGTGTTCCAATGACCATAAAGAGTTCACCGTCTTTTTCAACAATAGTAGGCGTCATACTACTTAGCATTCGCTTTCCAGGGGCAATCTCATTCGCCTTAGAGCCAATGAGGCCAAACATATTTGGCACGCCTGGCTTAGCACTGAAATCGTCCATTTCATTATTGTAAAAGAAACCTAATTCTTCATGAAATAGTTTTGAACCGTATCCACCATTTAGTGTAGTGGTGACCGATACGGCGTTACCATAACTGTCGATAATGGAGTAATGAGTGGTTTCATCTGACTCATATAAGGTATGGATCTCACCATGGGATACATCCGAAGAAGAGGTGGCCATGTTAGGATCAAAGTCAGCCATACGTGCTTCTAAATATTCTTTTGAACTCATTTCTTGAGTCGGAATAGCTGCAAAGTCTGGGTCTCCAAGAAAGTGATTGCGATCAGCATAAGCTCTTCGAAACGACTCGGTTAACAGATGAATATATTCTGGGCTGTCAAGGATTACGTCTTCATTAAATGGACGTTCCAGCATACCGAAGATCTGTGCCATAGTAATACCGCCACTACTTGGAGGTGCCATAGAAATAAGATCGTAACCCTTAAAATGAATGGAAACAGGCGTCCTCCATTTTGCCTCGTAGGCTGCTAAATCTGCTACCTCAATAATTCCACCATTTTCTTGAATAAAGGCAGCAATCTTCTCTGCAATTTCTCCTTTATAGAATACGTCGCGACCATGATCTCTTAATTTTTCCATAGTGGATGCGAGTTCAGGATACACGATTGTGTCTCCTGTCACAGCGCCAGAGAAGCGTGTTAGTACGCGTTCATTTACTGCAGTGAATAACGAATCGTAGTAGGCTAACCGTCGCGATTGCTTCTCAGTGACAACAACTCCCTTTTTCGCTAGATCAATCGCCGGTTGAATCAAGCGTTCAAAAGGTAGCGATGCCAAAGAGTCGTATACCGCAAAAAGCCCTGCTACTGTACCAGGAATTCCTACTGCATTGGCGCCAAGCGTGCTTTTGCCACGTATTACCTGCCCGTCATCATTAAGATAGAAGTCAGCCCCTGCTTTCAGAGGAGCCATTTCTCTGTAGTCAAGACTGCCGGTTGATCCATCGGCTTTTCTAAACACCATAAATCCGCCCCCTGAAATGTTGCCTGCAAAAGGATATGCAACGGCCAAGGCCAATTCTGTTGCAATCATGGCATCAAAAGCATTTCCGCCTTCTTTTAAAATGGCTGCGCCGATCTCAGAGGCTTCTGTTCGTGAACTAACAACCGCTGCATGAGAATAATATTCTTGTGGAGACGGTGGGGTGGTTTGACAGCCTGATAGGATCAAAAGACTCAAAAAGATAGTGGTGATGCGCATAATTAGCCTTATTTACGGACCTAATTTAATTGAAATCTAGGGTATCTTTGAAGATACACTCAGTGATTATGACTTTAATTAAATCTATTTCAGGACTAAGAGGTACTATAGGCGGAAGTCCTGGCGATAATCTCACGCCTTTAGACATTGTAAAGTTTACCTCAGCTTTTGCCCGTATGATTCAAATAAAGCAGCAGGCGAATGAAAGACTTAAAGTAGTTGTCGGAAGAGATGCTCGGGTTTCAGGTGAAATAGTGCAAGGTTTAGTGGTGAATACCCTTGTGAGCATGGGCATTGATGTGATCGATTTAGGTTTGTCTACTACGCCAACCGTTGAATTTGCAACAGTAAATGAAAAGGCACAAGGAGGTGTGATTCTAACAGCAAGCCACAATCCTGCCCAATGGAATGCTCTTAAATTATTGAATGAACACGGAGAATTTTTGAGTGCAGTCGATGGCGAAACCTTACTTCAAATTGCAAGTGATGAGGCCTTTACCTATAGTAGTTATGATAAGTTAGGAACACATACAACTAAATCTGACTACATTCAAAAACACATCGAGAAGATTAAGGAACTCGATGCAGTTAATCCCTCCCTAATTCGAACAAAAAAATTCAAGGTAGTCACCGATAGTGTTCACTCAAGCGGGGGCATCTCTGTTCCCGTTTTACTTCGAGATTTAGGGGTAGAGGTGGTGGAGTTGTTTTCTGAGCCGCATGGAAAATTTCCTCATGATCCAGAACCATTAGAACGAAACTTACAAGAGTTAATGGAGACGGTGAAGAAAGAAGGGGCAGATTTTGGAATCGCTGTTGACCCAGACGTTGACCGTCTGGCAATAGTAGATGAAAATGGAGAAATGTTTGGTGAAGAATACACTTTGGTAGCATGTGCGGACTACATTCTAAGTAAAACAAAAGGACCGTGCGTATCTAATTTATCGTCTACACGTGCCCTCAAAGATCTTGCTGCTACGTATGGCGTAACCTCTCATGCGGCAGCTGTAGGAGAGGTGAATGTAGTTGCTAAGATGAAAGAAGTTGGTGCGGTAATCGGAGGAGAAGGAAATGGTGGGGTTATTTATCCAGACAACCATTATGGAAGAGACGCCTTACTTGGAATCGCTCTATTCTTGATGTTATTAAGCCAAAGGGAGATTGCGGTGTCTTCACTTCGTGCTTCTTATTCAAGTTATTTTATGACTAAAGAAAAGCTAGTGCTTCAGCTTAAAGATCAAGAATTATCAAAGGTTTTAGATGAAGTAGCTCAGCGATATAACCATCTTATCCCATCTACTATTGACGGGGTAAAGATAGATTTTGAAGATTCTTGGGTCCATCTCAGAAAATCAAACACTGAACCCATAGTAAGGATCTATACCGAGGCTAAAACTCAAATTAAAGCGGACGCCCTTGCTGCAGACTTTAAGAAACTGATGAGTGACATAAGCGCTCAACTTTAGGAATTCTCTTTTGCGTTTTCATGCTTGAATCTGCGGTGCGTCCATAAATAGGTCTCAGGCTGTTCTTTTACACTGTTTTCGACTTTTGACAAGAACATCTGGGTAAGAATAAAGGGTTCTAATGACGCGGGGTGCTCTGAGAGCAGCGTGAAATCTGCGTGGTAATGCGAGCGTTTTACCTTTTTCAAGTCCATGTAAAAAACAGCCAAATCAAACTCTCGAGCTAACTCTTCTGCTCCTGTGTGTACAGGTACATAACGACCAAAAAAATCCGTCCACAACTTGGTTTTCTTGAGGGTTGGAGACTGATCGCTCAAAAAGCCATATAGGCTAACTTCTTGCCATTCATGGTGCTCAGAAACCGTCTTTTTTGTAAGATAGGTTGGAAGTAGATAGAGGCCTGTTCGCGCTCTATTCTTGCGCATAAAAGCATCAAAATAGCGGTTGTTTATTTTTTGGTATATGGCATAAAAGCGATGGGTTGTGTAAAGCGATAGCGCGGAGGTCCATTCCCAATTGCCTTGATGGCCAGCCATAATGATGACGGATTTCTTTTGATTGAGAATCTCCTCAATGTGATCAAAACCACTTACGGTGTAACGCTTTTTGAAGTCACGGTTACTTAGTGTTACGGCTTTTATGATTTCAATAAAGAGATCAGCGAAGTGCAGATAAAATTTCTTGGAGGTGTCTTTGATTTGCTTAGGAGTGTAATTCGGAAAAGCCTTTGCAATATTTTGCTCCACCACTGATCGTCTGTAGTTAAAAACAGTATTGAGTAAAAAGGACAACAGTTGCGCCAATCCGTGAAGAAGAGGAAAGGGTGCTAGCGATAGCACGTAGATCCAAGGAAGTACAAGAATAAATACAAGAAAGGCTACCATATTGGCGGGTAAAGATAAGTATATTTGAAGCCTATACGATGCTTCAAACACTATCACATCCGACTACATTATTACTCGTAGCTATTGCTCTTATTTCGTTAAAGGGTTTTAATAATGAAGAGTGGTTCAATCGCTACACTTTCAGTATTACTTCTATTCGTTCAGGACAATGGTACCGCATGTTGAGCTCTGGATTTTTACACGTGGGATATTGGCATCTTATTGTCAACGGAATAAGTTATTATTTTTTCGCTCCAACGGTATATGCGCTTCTAGGGGGTTGGAAGTTCTTTGCAGTTTTTGTGTTGAGCTTAATTTTTGGAAACCTTTTTACCCTCTGGGTACACCGAAACGATAAGTTTTATTCTGCAGTTGGAGCATCAGGAGCTGTCTCTGGCGTGGTGTATTCTTCGATTTTGCTCTATCCAGGAATGCAGCTCATCATCATGCCGATACCACTACCCATTCCTGCACCGCTTTTCGGTTTTGGGTTTTTGATGTATTCTGTCTATGGTATGCACAAAAATAATGATGGTATAGGGCATGCGGCACATTTCGGAGGTGCTATAGGGGGTTTTCTTTTTACCGCTTTATTAAGACCTGGAACTCTGTTTTCCAACCCCTTATTAATTGCGGCACTTGTAGTTCCATTAATATTATTTTTCTGGGTGTTAAATCGTAGAAATTAAATGAAAGATTTAAGCATTTTTGAAGCATTAAAAGGTTCGTTCAAAGGAGAGCTATTAGACGACGAACTCTACCGTGCAATCTATGCTACCGATGCCTCTGTGTATCAAATGACTCCTATGGGAGTTGCTTTTCCTAAGGATGAAAGTGACTTAAAACTTCTAGTGCATTGGGCGAAAGAAAATCAAGTTCCACTAATTCCTAGAGCGGCAGGTACCTCTTTGGCTGGTCAATGTGTTGGTGAAGGCGTTGTGGTAGACACCTCTAAGCACATGAACCAGATTCTAGCATTTGATGAAAAGAATAAGACTATCCGTGTTCAACCTGGTGTAATTCGCGATGAATTAAACACTTACCTAAAGCCTTATGGGTTGTTCTTTGGTCCTAATACCTCTACAGCAAACAGATGTACTATCGGTGGGATGGTAGGAAACAACAGCTCAGGAACCACATCAATTCGTTATGGGGTAACGCGTGACAAGGTGTTAAGCCTCAGAACCGTGCTTTCAGATGCGACGGTTCATGAATTTGGAAGGGTTAAATCAATTGCTAGGAATAGTGAATTTGGTCAGTGTATAGAAGAGGGATTAAAGTCTTTATTAGCTCCAAAAGAGGTGGCTGAGGAAATTAATTCACATTTTCCAAAACCTGAAATTCACAGAAGAAATACCGGATACGCCATTGACCTTCTTAAGGTGCGTTTAGATGAGAGTACGGAACAACATTTAGATATCACTCCTCTGCTTTGTGGAAGTGAAGGAACCTTGGCATTTACCACCGAAATTGAAGTGGCGCTCGACGCTCTACCGCCGAAATATGGCGCCATGGTAGTCACACATTACCATACTTTAGAAGCTTGCCTATCAGATGTTGCGACTGTAATGGAGCACGAGTTATACACCTGCGAAATGATGGACAAGGTGATTCTCGACTGTACCAAGGGAAACAAATTATATGCAGAAACGCGTTCTTTTGTTCAAGAAGATCCCGAAGCCGTGCTCATGCTTGAAGTTAGAGCAAGTTCAGAAGAAGCTCTTGAGGAGAAAACAGCAGCCTTACTTTACCATATTAAAAATAACTCTGAAAGCTACGCAGCCCCAGTTTTAAAGGGAGAAGATATTAACAAGGCTCACGAATTAAGAAAAGCAGGACTAGGGCTTTTAGGAAACATGATTGGTGACAAAAAAGCGGTGGCGTGTATAGAAGATACAGCGGTATCGCTGAACGATTTGAAGCCCTTTATCATGGAGTTTTCAGCACTCATGAAAGGGTATGATCAAAAAGCGGTATACTACGCCCACGCGGGGGCGGGAGAACTGCATCTTAGGCCCATTTTAAATTTAAAGAAGAGCGAAGACGTTGTTTTATTTAGGGCGATCACTACTGATGTGATGCGCTTGACCAAGAAGTATAAAGGAAGTTTCAGTGGAGAGCACGGAGATGGTATTGTTCGAGCCGAGTTTCTGCCTGAGCTCGTAGGAGAAAAGAATTATGCCCTTTTTAAAGAGATTAAGAAGCTGTTTGATCCCAATGGTATCTTAAATCCTGGTAAAATCGTCGATTCTTACCCTATGGATCGCGCCTTGCGTTATGAACCTGACCGAAAGGAACCTAAAATCACCACATTTCTAGACTTTTCTGATACTGAAGGTTACTTGCGCGCCGTTGAGCAGTGCAATGGTAGTGGTGATTGCAGAAAGACCGCGTCAGCAAAAGGAGGAATGTGTCCGAGTTATCATGCAAGTTTAGACGAAAAGGATACCACACGTGCGCGAGCCAATGCTTTGCGCATGTTTATGACCCAACAAGATGAGGGCCAAGTCTTTAACCAAAAAGAGGTAGTAGAAGCTTTGGATTTGTGTTTGAGTTGCAAAGCATGTGCTAGTGAATGCCCTTCAAACGTAGACATGTCTACCTTAAAAGCCGAATATCTCTTTCAATTCCAAGAGCAGAATGGATACTCCTTTAGAAGTCGCTTTTTCGCATATAGTACTAAATTAAATCGATTAGCAGCATTCACCCCAATACTTTCGAATGCTCTTCTAAAAGGCCCATTAAGTTTGTTGTTAAAGAAGGGGCTCGGAATAGCAAAAGACCGATCTCTTCCTAGTGTGCAGGCATTCAATTTTCAGAAGTATTATACTTCCATAAAGAAACCCGATAAGACTCATCAAGAAGTTGTGCTTTATATTGATGAGTTTACACGATATTTAGACACTTCGCTGCTTAAAGCTGCAATAGAGGTGCTTAACACTTTAGGGTATAGGTTGAACCTTGTTTACACGGAAAGTGGACGCTCATTTTTGTCTAAAGGATTTTTGAAACAAGCAAAAGACTGTGCTCAAAAGAGTCTTGCGGTCTTTAGACCTTATTTGGACCGTGGATTACCAATTGTTGGTTTAGAGCCTTCAGGGATTCTTAGTTTTCGTGATGAATATCTTAGGATGCTATCTGAAGAACCGCTAGCAAAGGCCTTAAAAAATAATAGCTTTCTGATAGAAGAGTTTCTTCTAAGCGAATTGAAATCAGAAAAAATTAGTATCGATCAATTCTCTGATCGCCATCGAAAACTAAAGGTCCACGTGCACTGTCACCAAAAGGCCCATTCTAATCAAAAGGTCACTTTTGATCTTTTAAATGCGTTTCCATTTTACGATGTCACCTTAATGACGACCGGTTGTTGTGGAATGGCGGGATCCTTTGGGTACGAAAAGGAACACTATGATCTTTCTATGAAAATTGGAGGCTTAAAACTGTTTAAGTCGGTTCGATCGGCAGACGATAATACCTTGATCGTTGCTAACGGTACTAGTTGCAGACATCAAATAAAAGATGGGACTGAGAAAAAGGCCTTACACCCTGTTGAAGTATTGGCATTGGCCTTAAAGGCTTAGTCGTCGTCCCTTGAGTCTTCTACGATCTCAATATTTCGCAACCCCTCTTCCTTTTTAGTGATAGATGCGATGAGTTCGTCTAGATCCATTTCTTTGAGGTCTTCATCTACGAAGAAAGGAGAGAGTTTATCGTGATTGTAGTTATAGATCTTCCAACGTTTAAGACTGTACTCCAGTGCGGTTAAATTCTCTACCCAATCTCCAGAATTGAGATAGGTTGTTTTTCCTTTACTATTTTGATAAACCTCTTTTTTAGGTTGATGGATGTGTCCGCATATCACATAGTCATACTCATTATCTATGGCTAATTCTGCGGCAACCTTTTCGAAGCTTTGGATATACTTAACTGCACCCTTTACACTGCTTTTTATGCGCTTTGATAATGAATACTTTTCGCGTCCCATTTTTAATAAAATCCAGTTGACAAAGCGATTGATAAGAATTAGAAAATCATAACCCCATCCGCCAAGTTTAGCGAGCCATTTGGCATTTTGAATTGAAATATCAAAGACATCACCGTGAAAGATCCAGGCCTTTTCTTCACCTAACTCCAGCACCAACTTGTCAACTAGCTTGAATCGGCACATAGCGTGCCCCGAAAACTTTCTGAGCATCTCGTCGGGATTGCCTGTGATATAATAAACATCGGTTCCCTTTGATGCCATGCCTATGATTTTCTTTAGCACCTTAAGGTGAGAAGAAGGAAAAAATCGCTTACGAAACTGCCAAATATCGATAATGTCACCATTAAGAATAAGGGTTTTAGGCTCAATACTGTTGAGGTAGGTGATGAGTTCATCAGCATGACATCCAAAAGTTCCTAGGTGAACGTCAGAGATGACAGAGATATCTATTTTTTTTTCAACGCGTTACGATTGTCTAAACGAAATTAAAGAAGTGCACATCACTTAAAACTTAATTAATCATGAAGGCTGTGATAATAAATGGTTAACAAGGCTTTCTAGAAAAAGTGCGCTATTTTAGCTAGCTCAACCTTATTCCTATTTCATGGCCTCAAATAGTTTTGGGAATTTATTTCGGCTTACCACCTTTGGTGAATCTCACGGTCCAGCGTTGGGAGGCATTATCGATGGATGCCCTGCGGGTGTTCGCATCGACGAATCATTGGTGAAAAAAGACCTTGACAGGCGTAGGCCAGGTCAATCTAAAATTACCACACAACGGAAAGAACCTGATACCGTAGTCTTTCATTCTGGAATATTCGAAGGAGTAACAACCGGAACACCAATTGGTTTTACTATTCAGAATACCAATCAAAAATCTAATGACTATTCACACATACAAAACTCCTATAGACCCTCTCATGCCGATTTTGTTTACGATAAGAAATACGGATTTAGAGATTATAGGGGAGGGGGTCGCTCATCTGCCCGAGAAACAGTCTCTAGAGTAGTGGCCGGCGCAATTGCTAAACAATTCATTAACCCGATATCTATCAAGGCCTTTGTTATACAGGTGGGCTCTTTGAAATTAGAACAACACTATCAAGAACTAGAATTGGAACTTGCTGAAGAAAATGTTGTTCGCTGTCCAGATCTTGAAATGGCTGAAAAAATGATTTCCTATATCAGTGAGGTTAAGAAGAAAGGCGATACCGTTGGCGGTGTGATTCGATGCGTTGTTCAAAATGTACCTGTAGGATTAGGAGAGCCTGTATTTGAGAAGTTGCATGCCAATCTTGGGGCTGCAATGCTATCTATAAACGCGGTGAAAGGTTTTGCCTATGGTAGTGGATTCGAGGGGGCCGCTATGTTTGGAAGCGAGCACAACGATAACTTCAACGAGGATGGAAGCACAAAAACCAATTTCAGCGGGGGGATTCAAGGAGGAATTTCAAACGGTATGGACATCTATTTTGATGTAGCCTTTAAACCTGTAGCAACTTTGTTACAATCCTATGAAGCACTAACCAATGAAGGTAAAATTGAAACGAATCATGGGAAGGGCCGTCACGACCCCTGTGTTGTTCCGAGAGCGGTGCCAATTATAGAAGCGATGGCCGCATTGGTACTCGCAGACCACGTTATGATGGCAAAAACCTCTAAAATTTAGCATTTATGGCATTGCATTGGAAGATTGTAATTGGTATGGTAGCCGGAGTCATTTTTGGTTTCGTTATGACCTTGTTCGATTGGGGTACAACCTTTGTCTCGGATTGGATACTTCCCATTGGAACCATCTTTGTTCGGCTATTAAAGCTAATTGCAGTACCATTAATCTTAGCCTCTCTTATTAAAGGGATTTCAGACTTAAAGGATATTGCTAAGTTTAAAGATATGGGGCTTCGAACATTTGGCCTATACATGATGACCACTCTTATCGCGATTTTTATCGGTCTTGCGCTAGTTAACACCTTTAATCCTGGAGAAGGAATTAGTCAAGAAACGATAGCAAATCTTACAGAGACATATGCCTCAGACAGCGGGGTTACCTCAAAGATTGCAACGGCCACCGCTCAAAAAGAAGCCGGGCCGCTTCAATTTGTAGTTGATATGGTGCCTGATAATTTATTTGCGGCACTTTCGAACAATGGGTTAATGCTTCAGGTTATCTTTTTTGCCATTTTTTTCGCCATCTCAATGCTTTTGATCGGAGAGAAGAAGGTAAAACCAATAAAACAACTTTTTGACACGCTAAATGACGTCATTCTCAAGATGGTTGATTTAATAATGCTTTTTGCTCCGTATGCGGTGTTTGCATTATTGTCGAGTGTGGTAGTTTCAAGTAATAATCCTGAACTGCTTGTGGCGTTAATGAAGTATTCGTTCTTGCTGGTTTTTGGTCTTTTCATAATGATCTTATTCTATATGGTGTTGATCAAGTTTGTGGTGAAAAAGAATCCTTTTTGGTTCATTAAGCAAATGAGTCCAGCACAATTATTGGCCTTTTCAACCTCTTCTAGTGCGGCAACACTTCCGGTAACCATGGAACGCCTTGAAGAACATGTTGGAGTAGATCAAGAGGTAAGCAGTTTTGTTTTGCCTGTTGGCGCCACTATTAATATGGACGGAACCAGTGTTTATCAGGCTATTGCAGCAGTTTTTATTTCACAAGCACTTGGCTTTGATTTAACCTTAGGTAATCAACTAACGATTATATTGACGGCATTATTGGCTTCAATAGGGGCAGCTGCAGTGCCAGGAGCGGGTATGGTTATGTTGGTGATCGTTTTAGAATCCATCGGCTTTCCGTCAGAAAAATTGGCAATCGGATTAGCCTTGATTTTTGCAGTAGACAGGCCGTTAGATATGTGCAGAACAGTGGTGAATGTAACTGGTGACGCGACTGTAGCCTCTATTGTGGCTAAAAAACTGAACAAATTACACGACCCTAAGCCTAAAAACTGGGACGATCATTTAGACGCAATTAAAAAGTAATACTATCTAGTTTATGTATATCCGTTTCTTAATGTATCCGTGGGAAAACATAAACCCCGAAAGAGACACTACTCTTACTTTTATTCATGAGTGTGTATCAAGAGGGCATAAAGTGGCGATTTGTACACCCGGAAACTTGACCATTCGAGATCGTGTTACTTCTGCCTTTTGTCAGGTTATAAAAAGTCCTGAAAAGGTTTCGACCAGTATTAAAACCTTTTACAAAGGATGTTCATTTTTTCGCCGGAAAAACAGCCTCTGAATACTCCGAGTTCGTACAAACTCTAAAAGCAAACAATCTCTTTTCACCGCTTGAATACAGTAGTCATTCTTTTACTCGTCATGAAGCAGTAGATCAGCGGCTAGAAAACCTAATCGAACTTCTGAGATAAGCGATAGTTCTATATCCTAGGTCGAGAATGGGGTAGGTGAATAAGAGAAATACAAAGCTCCACCATGGCCGTGGTTGAAGCTTTTTACAGATCATATGAAGGGCTTCAGAACGCACATACCATCCCTCTTTAGGTAAAACTAGAATCACAGTTTTATCAGCCAACTCAGGATTTATTCCTCTAGAACGCATCCAATCTATTACTAATGTGGATTTTGATGCGACGTATTGAAAATAGTGCTGAGGATCTCTCTTGCTTACCCATTCTATAGAGCCCGAGCAGAAGGCACATGATGAGTCGTAGATAATGGTTGGAGCTTCCATTATGTTTTTTCTAGCTTCGATAAATGAACCTTTGTTGTGAACATCCCATAATTGACTGTTGCGATCTCTTTCTCAATAGCATCAATGGTTCCCGTTGATTTACTCTCCTCTAGTCGCACACGATCACCAATCTTAAAACTCTTAATATTAGGTTTTGGCTTTTTCGGCTTATCTGCCTTTGGCTTAGGCTGTTTTGGCAGTTCTTTTATTTCTTGCTTTAGTGTTTCCTCTTGTGCCTTCTTTGTGTTTCTCTCGGCCTTAACCTCTAAGGCGTTTTTCTTCTTTCTTTTACTGTTCTCAGTCTCCACCAAATGCAAGACTCCACTGATTAGATTTCGCTTCTTTTGATCTACAAAATAACGCTCAGAGAGCTCATCTAGCTTTTGCCCAAGCTGAATCATACGTTGATGATAATCGTACAATTGTTGGTAACTCCTTAATTTGTCGTCGAGTTTTTCGTTGAGTTTTTCGAGACGTTCAGCTTCTTTTTTTGCGCGCTGAGCCTGCTCGTCTAAGGCAGACTCTGTTTTAGTTATTTTTGAGCGCTCCTTCTGTAGCTTAGCTATGGTTTGATCAAACCTCACCTTACCGCGCTCAATCTTTTTCTTGGCTCGATTCAAAAAGCGATAGGGGATGCCATTTTTTTCTGCTACCTCAAATGTAAATGAGCTACCAGCCTCACCTAAAACCAGTTGATAAATGGGTTCTAGGCTCTTATTATCGAATAGCATATTGGCATTGGTGGCATGCTCAAGCTCATTTGCCAATAATTTAAGATTCGAATAATGCGTAGTTATAACGCCAAACGATTTACGTTCGTAAAATTCTTCTAAAAACGCCTCAGCAAGCGCACCACCAAGCTCTGGATCAGACCCTGTCCCAAATTCATCAATCAAAAACAGTGTTTCTTCATCACATTTCTGCAAAAACTGTCGCATGTTTTTGAGTCGAAAACTATAGGTGCTCAGATGGTTTTCAATAGACTGATTATCACCTATATCGGTCATAAAATTCTCAAACAAACACACTGTGCTACTTCTGTGTACAGGAATTAATACTCCTGCTTGGATCATGAGCTGAAGCAGTCCAACGGTTTTTAGCGTGATACTCTTACCTCCTGCATTAGGACCAGAAATAACAATTATTCGATTCTCAGGATGAAGTTCAATGGTTTGAGGCTTAGTTATTCTGTCTTCTTTACGATTTTGAACAAGAAGTAAAGGGTGATAGGCATCCTTTAAGAATAAGTGATGCGCTGAGTTTACCTCAGGCATGATTCCATTAATCTTCTGAGCGTATTTCGCTTTGGCCGATATAATATCAATCTGAATAAGATAACGAGTATAAAGCTCAAGATCTCTTCGAAAAGGACGGATAAATGAAGTGAGGAGCAGCAAGATCCTCCTGATTTCTTGACCTTCTTCGTAAAGTAAGTCGGCCAATGCACGAGAGTGTTGTTGTGTAGATTCAGGAACGATATAAACAATAGATCCTGTTTTAGATGACCCGAGAAGACTTCCTTTCACCTTTCTGCGGTACATGGCTTTAACCGCCAATACCCTTTTATTTTCAATCACTGTTTCTCTGATGTCATCTAGAAACTCCAATTTGGTGTAATGATTTAAAGAGGCACCAAAACTTTGGTTGATTTTTGCGCGCACCTCATTAATCGACCGTCTTAAGTCGTTTAAGACAGGCGAAGCATTCGATTTGATGACCCCAAAACGATCGATCACTTCACCAATTTGTTTCTTGATCTCATCCTCATACACTAGCGAATCCAGTCGAGAGGCAAGGGTAGGATAGTAGGTGTTGAATTTCTTGAAGAACTTGGAATGCGCTTCAAAAAGAGTACAAACTTGCGCAATCCGTTGTAGCCCTTCTGGCTCAATGGCCGTATTTTCGATTCTTAACAGTCCAAGTTCTTCACTAATACTATCAAACCCGTGATTCGGAATACGGTTTTCATTCTCAAAACTCGAAAGGTATTCTGAAGTGTATCTCAATGTTTGCAGTACCTCCTCTTCTGAAAAGTAAATGGGCAGTTCTACCGCATTTTCTTTAGCCTTTTCATTGGTGCACAGGAGCGCGATTTGACTGCAAACAGAGTCAAACTCTAAATCTATAAGGGCCTTTTTAAATACTGCATTCATTCTTCAGAGCACAAAGATAAAGGCTTTGGCTATCTTTAAGCGTGTTTTTTAAATTGCCCATTCGAGGTTGGAAAGCCTTCTTTGACAGCAAAGAAATTGCTAGCCAAATTCATGCCTTAGAGACGGTTATCAAATATGCATACCAGAAGCAGTGTTGCATGCCACCTCCAGACCGTATTTTTCGCGCGTTTGAGTGTTGTGACGTCTCATCCGTAAAAGTGATTGTTCTTGGTCAGGATCCTTATCCGACACCGGGTGTTGCCGACGGTTTGGCCTTCTCAACTTGGAAAATTGGACATATTCCGGCATCCTTAAGGAATATACTCAAAGAGAGCGGAAATGCTAGCGCAACCAATGGAGATCTTACGTATTGGGCCAATCAGGGGGTTCTTTTACTCAATACCGTTTTATCTGTGGAATGCGGTTCACCAAACAGTCATAAGGGCATGGGGTGGGAATTATTAACCCAAAAAGTACTTTCTTTTCTAGTAGACACGGAGAGGCCCATGGTACTAATGCTTTGGGGAAGTCAAGCTCAAAAATTAGGAAACCCATTTATGGATAAAAGCCACCTACTGATTCTAAAATCAGGACATCCTTCACCATTAAGTGCGAATAGAGGATTGTGGTTCGGAAATGACCATTTCAACAAAGCGAATCAATTTTTAGCGAAAAACCACCTCGATCCAATAGATTGGAAATTACCCGCCAACACGTTTTACAGTGAACCCAAACTCTTTTAAATAGGTCATGATTTTGTCTCTGTAATCTCCTTGAATAACTATAGTCTCTTGTGTAATTCCTCCGCCTACATTGAGTAAAGACTTGAGCTCACTACTAAGTATTTTAAAATCTTGATTCGCTCCTTGATACCCTTTAATAACCGTGGTGGGTTTGCCTTTTCTTTTTTCGTAAACACACTCTATCGGAGGAGTTTGATGAATATAAAAGGGTAGAGAAGCCTTGGTAGCTTCAGGACTTGGATCATCTTCAGGAATATGATCAGGAAAGAGATTTTTAAGTTGATCGGATAGATCCATAGCTTATTTCATCAGCCCTAATTCACGAAGGCGTTCGTTTAGAAATTCTCCTGCCGTTATGTCTTCGTACTGCTTCGGCTGATCTTCTGAAATGCAGTGAGGCAAGACATTTAGCGGCATATCGAGTTTAGGATGCATGAAGAACGGAATAGAATATCTAGATTCGTTTTGAGTACGTTCTGGATTGATAACACGGTGAATCGTAGACTTTAAACGATTGTTTGTGTGTCTAGAAAGCATGTCACCCACATTAATCATAAGTTCATCAGGAGTGGCGATCGCATCGATCCATTCTCCATCTAGGCGTTGTACCTGCAAACCTCTGCCGTGAGCTCCCATTAACAACGTAATCAAATTAATGTCTCCGTGGGCAGCAGCACGCACTGCGGTTTGAACGTTTTCATTTACCGGAGGATAGTGAATAGGGCGTAGAATAGAATTACCGCCAATGATGAATTCATCGAAGTAATGCTTTGGCAATTCTAAGTATTCCGATAGCGCCCTAAGAAGCTCTAATGCTGTTTTCTCTAGAGCTTCAAAAGTTAATTGTCCATAAGTATTAAACTCCGGAAGTTCGTTAACCATACAGTTGGGAGGATAAATCCCATCAGGATCAAAATACTGACCGAAATGCCAAAATTCTTTTAAATCAGGAACTTTAAAGCCCTTTGCCGTTTCTTTTCCAAATGATGTATAGCCGCGTTGACCCGCTAAACCTTCTATCTCGTATTGTTTCTTTATCTCATCAGAAAGGGCAAAGAACTGCTTTATTACTCGGTAAAGATTCTCGGTAAGCTCTTGGTCTAGGTAATGTCCGGATAGCGCTACAAATCCTATAGTTGAAAAGGCGTTACCTGTTTCTTCAATAAATCGAAGTTGATCATTGCGATCTCCGGAAACGTAGTGGGTGAGATTTACTGAGGGTACTTGAGAGATACTCATATTTTCTATTTTACATAATATAAATTATAGGACTATTTTATGTTTCGAATTCTACGCATTGCACGTCTCCTTAAATATACGGCTGGACTGTGTTTCATATTTATAAAATAGACACCTGTCAATAAGATCAGAGCTGCCATAATGCTTTGCCCGCTTAAAGTTTCATTAAGTACCATGGCTCCTAAAATCATAGCCACTATCGGATTGATATAGGTTGAAGTAGCTACTTTTTCTGGACTTACTGTTTTCAGTAAGTAATTAAAGGATGTAAACGCTACTAGGCTTCCAAATAAAATCAAACCCAACATCGACCATAACACCGGCGTACTCCAGAGCGATGGAACAATCCACCCCTCATTCTTAACAAAACTCATAAATACAAGGCTGATTCCACCAAATAACATTTGATACCCTGAATTCACCAAATAATTTCCTGGGAGGTCTGCCTTGCCTACAAATATACTAGCATATCCCCAGGTGATGACACATCCTATGATCATCAGTATCCCTAACAGACTTGACTCATCTTTTCTTATCTGCTCTTGAGTCACCAATAACAACATGCCTATGAATCCAATCCCGACGCCGATCCACGAAAGCTTTTTGATAGGTTTTTTTTCAATGATGCGAAGCAGTATTAAAACAATTAAGGGCTGAGACGCTATAATAAGAGCAGCAAAACCGCTATCTACAAAAGAAAGAGCCCAGACGACAACACCATTTCCGATTGATAAAAACAAGAAACCAGCAATTATGCTGTTTTTCATCTGTGGCAATGAGATACGAATATTCTTTTTGAAAGAAAGAGCCAGAATCAGCATTAGCAACCCTGCAATACAGAAACGAATTCCCGCCAACATAAATGGAGGCAATTCTGAAACTGCCACCTTATTCAACATATACGTAGACCCCCATATCGTATATATAGAAAAGAAAGCTAAGTATTTGATTATGTTAGATTTAGATTTCAAATAATAAATCTTTTATTAAAATTAAATAAATAGTTTAAATAAAATTATACAATACATTATAAATCAGATATTTGTATTAGTTCTCCATTCAATATTAGCACCTCAAGTTTTCCCTCTTTTTGTAAAAAGAAGGTCACATGCGCATATGCATCTTTTATTGATGGTGAGGCCGATTGAAGTCCAATAAATCCAAATGCTCCCTTTTTATTCAATCGACTAAAGGCATATCCTTGGCGTATAAGTTTGTTTCGTTCCTCAATCGATTTAATCTTTTTCGGGTAACGTTTAGGAACAATTAGTTCATAGCCTTCTGCATTCCTCACTTCGTAGGCGTAATAAGTGCTTAGATCTCCCCTGTCTTCGAGGCTTGCATTGAGTATATAGCTATCCGCTGTGGCAACTTCGTTTAAATTTATCCCTAGATCTAATACATAAGGCTTTTCTTCTACAGAGACCTGTACCTTCTCGATTTTAAGATCGAACAGCTTTCTGTCGTTTTCAGGAATATTCCAATAGGCCGACTCTGCTATATGTTCAAATGAAGAAGTTGCGATAGCATCAAGGGCAGACCCTATAAGGACATAATTCATTTTTCTCCCCATTGATTTTTCGCGATCATCGGGAAACCCTCCTGTTTCAATTAAAATGAGTCGCGTCCCCCATAACTGAATGTTATCTCCGAATGCGCGTGGTTCAAAGTCATCGCTATACCTTCCAGTATGTCCGGGAATAAACTTTTCATTTATAGCGTGAAGATAACCGATCAACTGAGCAGCATCTCGACGCCTATCATTCATGTCCTTCTCGTAGTTAAACGCAGTAGCTAAAAATGAAATACTTGCCTGCTTTGGTGTGCGCTCTACATTGTAATACCTACTTTGGTCGTGCAGATTAAATCCATAATCAGCATTAAGACTATCCCTAACGCGCTTAAGGGTTTGCGCTTCTGGAGAAACAAGGCGCAAAGCATCTCTATTTAGGTCTATTCCTAATGCATTCTCACGCTGAAACTCTTGGGCGCCGTCAGGATTGAGCATTGGAATAATATGAATGCGCAATACATTCAACATGTTTTGAACTTGGGTAGTTCCTTGTTGAGCGCCAATAAAATGCAATAGATCAAAAATGGCACGTGTCGCCGTTGATTCATTGCCGTGCATTTGAGACCAAATCAATACATCTATAGTCCCGTTTCCAAAACTCAACATAGGTAGAGGTCTTCTCTGAACAGATGTGCCAATTATTCTAGATTCAAAAACTCCTGGGTATTGAGCAATGGCTTTATCAATGGCAGACAATACCTCAGATTGCTTAATTCTTCTTTGTTGAAAACCTTCTACTTTGTAGGTTTCGTAATTATCGAAGAGATCATCTGCGAAACGTAAATCTTGTGCATAAACATTGATGGAGCATGCCAAAATGAATACTAGGGGGTGTCGAAATACGTTCATTATGAAATCCATTTGTCCTTATCAAAATTGGGCTTTCTTTTCTCTAAAAAAGCATCTCTACCTTCTTTTGCCTCATCAGTCATATAGGCTAAACGCGTGGCCTCTCCTGCAAACAACTGCTGCCCTACCATTCCATCATCTGTTAAATTCATGGCATACTTTAGCATTTTAATGGAGGTAGGCGATTTTTCTAAAATCTCTTTAGCCCACTCTACTGCAGTCTCTTCAAGCAATTGGTGAGGAACCACTTTGTTTACCATACCCATTTCATAAGCTTCATGGGCCGAATAGGTTTTACCTAAAAAGAAAATTTCCCGAACACGCTTCTGCCCTACTATCTTCGCTAAATAAGCAGATCCATACCCTCCGTCAAAAGAGGTGACGTTTGCATCAGTCTGTTTGAATTTTGCGTACTCTTCGCTTGCCAGAGTTAGATCGCATGTCACGTGCAAACTATGACCTCCGCCTACCGCCCATCCCGGAACTACGGCAATTACCACTTTGGGCATAAAACGAATAAGTCGCTGCACCTCAAGGATGTTTAAACGATGCTTGCCATCATCCCCTACATAACCTCGATTACCTCTGGATTTTTGATCTCCTCCGCTGCAAAAGGCGTAAACACCATCCTGTGGAGAAGGCCCCTCACCCGTTAAGAGCACCACTCCTATGGTCGGGTCTTCTGATACTGCATAAAAGGCATCATATAATTCGCTCGTAGTAGATGGACGAAAGGCGTTTCTTACCTCGGGTCTGTTGATTGCAATTCTCGCAATAGCTCCAGAACGTTTAAAGGTGATGTCTTTGTATTCCTTTACCGTTTCGAATATTGTTTTCATAAGCTCACTTTATGAGATGGAATCTCTTAAGACTCTATCCGCGCATAACTTTGAACAAGCTTAGTTCTCAGCTTTCGGACATAATCTTCTTCTAACCACTCTTTATAGTTTTTAGTTGTGTTCATAATACAATAAGTATACTGTTTCACACGATTCTTAATATCCTCATCAAGCAAAATCATCAATTGACGCGCTTCTGTAATAGAGTCGCTGTTTTCAATGCACATTTGAGCGTGCTGTTCGATACTTTCTTCAAGTACTTTCTTTGGGCGCTCTCCCTTAGCGAATACAGCTTTGTAGCGCTCTTTTACATCAAAGGTAACAGAAGAAGACTTAGAAAACTTAGTCTTAACCGCAGCAGGAATTTCATACTCGAAATTGCGCTCAATCTCTTCATCGCTCTTTATGTTTTCGAGATAAAAATCTGGAAAGTGAAAGATATCATTCCAGTCAATAGGATCACTCCACGGACCAAAACGCAACGTATTGTTACCTAAATCAATGATAGAAAAGGTGTCCTTGTTTTTCAAAACTCTTGAGCCGCGACCTATCATCTGAAAATACAAAGTCAGCGAACGAGTGGCACGATTCAATATAACTGTTTCTACTGAGGGTTCATCAAAACCAGTAGTAAGTATACTGACAGAGGTTAAAATGGCATCAGGTGTCTTTTTAAACCAAGAGAGTATTTCTTGCCGTTCTTTTAAAGAGTGTTTGTTGTCTAGGTGTCGTATAGGAAGACCTACGCGTTTAAACGTCTCATAAACTGCCACAGAAGCATTGATTCCGTTGTTAAATATTAATGTTTTACTTCCCTTAGCATTTTCATTGTAAGCTGTTAGAAGCTTACCTAACATTCCATAATTTGCATAAAATGCGTCACTACTCTTAACCGTATAATCTCCATTTATTCCCAGCTTTAATCCCTGTAAACTCAAATCATACCGATGCACAACCGCTTTTGCTAGAAAGCCTTTGTCGATAAGAGACTGAATAGACTCCCCAACAATTAATTTCTTGTAGAAATCTTTCATGGGAAGTTTAATATTCGAGCTCAGTGGTGTCGCGGTTACCCCGAGAACGTAGGGCTGCTCAAAATATTTGAATAGTTTTCTAAAGGAATTATAATGCGCCTCATCAATAATAACAAGTCCAATATTCTCAAGAATGATTTTTTCATCATTCAGCCGGTTATTCAAAGTCTCGACCATTGCTACATAACACATGTGTGAATCTTTGGGTTCAATCTCCTTAACCGAAGAATTGATCACTTTGTTAGTGACACCAAAATCGTTGAGCATTTTCGAAGTTTGAGTGCTCAACTCTATACGGTGCGTAAGCACGACTACCTTTTTATTTCTCTCTTGAATGAAACGCTTAGCAATCTCACTAAATACAACTGTTTTACCTCCACCTGTAGGTAACTGATAAAGCAGATTTGTCCCCTCATCAACCGAATCAAGCGCATCAAAGATCCTCAAAAGGTCTTTCTTTTGATACGTATAAAGTTCTTTAGAATTGGATGGACTGTTGGCCATTTTAAGAGGTCTAATTTTGCAAAAATAGCCATAAATAGATGTATTACGGATGACTTTGTTCAAATTAATCGCTTGGTGATAACTTCTTGATAAACCAACCGAGGTTCTATTGATTGGGCCTCTTAAGAATTGTAATATGTATTCAAATTTCAAGCCCATGAGACAACTCAAAATTGTTAAGCAGGTCACAAATCGAGAATCTAAATCGCTAGACAAGTACCTTCAAGATATCAGTCGAATTGATCTAATTACCGCAGAAGAGGAGGTTGAACTTGCACAGAAAATCAAAAAGGGCGATCAACGAGCACTTGAAATTTTAGTGAATGCCAACCTAAGATTTGTGGTCTCGGTTGCCAAACAATATCAGAACCAAGGTCTGACGCTTCCCGATCTTATTAATGAAGGAAATCTTGGTCTGGTAAAGGCCGCTCAGCGCTTCGATGAAACACGCGGTTTTAAGTTTATCTCTTATGCTGTTTGGTGGATTCGCCAAAGCATCCTTCAAGCCTTAGCCGAACAATCTCGTGTAGTACGTCTTCCTTTAAACAAGATTGGTTCGATCAATAAAATAAACAAGACTTTTTCGTATCTAGAACAAACTCATGAGCGTCCCCCATCAGCTGAAGAAATTGCAGAAGAGATAGGATTAACAGTTACCGAAGTAAAACAATCATTGAAGAATTCGGGGAGACATATTTCTATGGACGCTCCATTTGAAGAAGGTGAAGATTCAAACCTGTACGATGTCATGTCGTCAGATGCTTCACCCCTTCCTGACCATGATCTCATCAATGAATCATTAAGAACAGAGATTCATCGTGTTTTAGATACGCTATCTGAAAGAGAGGCCGATGTACTTCGTTTGTATTATGGTATAGGCCAGAACGCTACAATGACCTTAGATGAAATCGGAAGTGCCTTTGACTTAACCCGTGAGAGAGTAAGGCAGATAAGAGAAAAAGCGATTCGTAAACTTCGAAAGTCTGCAAAAAACGATCTATTGCAATCCTATCTTGATTAAGAGATACCATCTCTTAGTTTAAATACTACCCAATCATGTCAACACGTTCTGAAAAAATTCTTCAGCAGCGCCCGCAAATCCCAACCTCTAAGATTCATGATAACATGAGCAGGGATGAATATTTTCAGAACGCTACGTTAAGGCCTATTCTGAAACTTCAAAATGAATTGTTCCTTTCAGCGTTCAAGAATTATATTAAGAAACACAAAAATGTTTTTCACGAGCTGAACCTTCCCAAGAAGCTAGAATACATTGAGAATAGCATTCAGCGGGATCAAAAATTCAGGAACAAGTTAAAAGGAATGATTATAGGCCAATTTACGGTTGAAGAATTTGAGACGTATAGTGAAGACTCCTCTTCTTTAAATAAACGAATGATGAACTTGCTCATTGAGCGATTGAAGGATCAAATACAGCTAATCGACAGTAATTCTCAAGTCTTATCAGTCTAAACCTCTTATTCTAGACCAGAAAAATAACTGTTGTAAAGGTCGTTAAACGACGTTTTGTCGTCTAAACGGCTACTGTTAAGCTTGTCTTTAGCAACTAGTCCCCATAGGATGATTTCTTTAAAGAAATACCGCTCTTCTTCAAGGCATTCAGGATAATGATTTTTAAGCAACTCATCTAAGGGTTTGATTCGATCAAGTTCACTCTGATAAAAATCATCCGGAGCATCGTCTAACAATTCAATGGGGTCATTTTCAAAAAACCAGGTGTAGAGTCTGTCATAAGGCGTAGCTACACCCTTTTTCTCTAATTTGTCAATCTTTGGAAAATGCTGTTCAAAAATATGAAGAACAGCCTTCTTAATCAGTTCTTGTGCTACAAAATCTGCTCCCTCTTGTTCGCCTTCATAGACCAACTCAACTTTTCCGGTAATCGCTGAACTGCTGTTCATAATATCCAGAACTCTGAGGCTTGATTTAGACTCGTTATTCTGAAGCATTCTTAACTCAGCACCACTAATCGCATTTTCAAAGGCACTAATACTAAGGCGAGCCGAAACTCCACTTTTTGCATCCACGTATTCACTTTTTCGCGCTTCAAAGCCAATGGTTTCAATTAAATCACGAGCTGCTTCACTAATGTGAAGTCCATCTATAGCAGGTTTGGCCTCCTGCCGTGTTATTTCTTTGGCGATTTCAATCGTTTTCGGATAGTGAGTGAGTATTTGAGATCCAATCCTGTCCTTTAGCGGTGTTACAATACTTCCTCTGTTGGTGTAGTCCTCTGGATTAGCTGTAAAGACAAAAGAAACATCAAGAGGCATTTTTAATTTGAATCCCCTTATCTGAATCTCTCCTTCTTGTAAAATTGAAAAAAGTCCTACCTGAATCCGGGCTTGTAGATCAGGCAATTCATTGATTACAAAGAGGCATCGATTGGCCCTAGGAACCATTCCGTAGTGTATCACCTCTTCATCTGCATAAGAAAGTTTAAGGTTTGCAGCCTTAATTGGGTCAATGTCTCCAATAAGATCGGCGACACTCACATCAGGCGTGGCGAGCTTTTCAAAAAAACGTTCTGATCGATGAAGCCATTCAATGGGGGTATCATCTCCTTTATCTCGAATAAGTTCTAAGGCATATTTAGATATTGGCTTTAATGGATCGTCATTAATAGGCGAACCCTTCACCACAGGAATTTCTTCATCGAGCAATTCAGTCATCAATCGTGCAATTCTTGTTTTTGCCTGACCTCGTAATCCTAGAAGATTAATATTGTGCTTTGATAAGATCGCTCTTTTTAATTGAGGAATGACAGAGTGTTCATAACCAATAATACCTTCAAACAATGGCTTATCGTTCTGGATCCGATAAATCAAGTTCTTTCTCAACTCATCCTTAATGGACTGATATTCATATCCGGCACTTTTTAAAACACCTAATGTCATTGGCTTTTTCATAGCTTTTATTTAATCCTTCTTTTTCGATTAGCATTGTAGTCTTCAAAAATCATTTCACCTAAGTGATCGAGACCTGTGTAAAAAGCTTTCCCCTTATTGGCTTCGGTAAAACTTCGCACAAACTCCATGAGGTAAGGGTCTTGTGCGATCATGAAGGTGGTGACTTGAATGTTATTCTTTGCTGCGTTTCTTGCACGATTGTAGCATTGGGCTACAATTTCAGGGTCTAAACCTGCACTATTTTTATAATAAGATCCATCAGGGAGATGTAAACAACTTGGCTTGCCATCAGTAATCATAAAGATTTGCTTGTTGGCGTGTTTTTTTCGAGCAAGAATTTTCATCGCTAAATCTAATCCTGCGACTGTATTGGTGTGATAAGGACCAACATTGAGGTATGGAAGCTCAGCAATTTTTATAGGCCAGGCATCATTTCCAAATACGATGACGTCTAACGTGTCTTTGGGATAGCGTGTGGTGATCATTTCGGCCAGAGCCATTGCTACTTTCTTTGCAGGGGTGATTCGGTCCTCTCCATAGAGTATCATACTGTGACTGATATCAATCATCAGAACCGTGCTCATTTGACTCTTGTGTTCAGTCTCCTTAATCACCAGGTCATCTTCTTGCATATTACTTAAGTCGAGTCCGTGATTTCTCATCGCGTTCTGAACAGAGGCTTGCATATCAATATGCTCAATACTATCACCAAATCTGAATTCACGAACATCTCCGGAGTACTGATCACCTTGTCCAGTGGCCGATGTCTTGTGATTACCTGCGCTCTTTCGCTTAAGGTTTCCAAAAAGCTGTTCTAAGGCTCTTTTTCGAAGTTCCCTTTCTAGTTTTGCGGTCATTTTTAAGGCGCGTTTTTGAGCCTCATTGGCCTCCTTAGAGGGTTCTCCACCCGAAGGGACCATCTCTTCTCTTAAATATCCTTTTTCTAAGAGTTCTTCAAGAAAATCATCGACAGTATAGTTTTCATCCGTAAGCTCGTATTCGAGATCCAATTGTCGAAGCCAATCTATAGCCTCGTCTACATCTCCTGAGGTGTGGGTGATAAGTTCTTGGAAGATATCGTACAAACGTTCAAAGGGAGTTTTGTTTCTTTCGTTTCCAAGTGTAAAACGGTACCCAGCGTTCAAATTCATAGCACCGTTAAAGATACAATATTAGGTGTCTTTTATCGATGACGTCCCTCAAGGATTTTCACCACATCCTCTATAGTGAATCCTTTTTGCTCCAATAAAATCATATAATGAAAAAGCAGATCAGCAGATTCGTTTAAGAACAACTCGTCTTTAGCATCTTTCGCCTCAATAACTACTTCTACAGCCTCCTCTCCGACTTTTTGAGCAATTTTATTCGTGCCCTTAGCAAAGAGCGAGCTGACATAACTTTTCGCGTCAGGGTTTTGACGGCGTTGTTGAATAACGCGTGTAAGAGTACTCAAAAATTGAAGCCCAGTTAAATTCTCATCCTTAAAGCAAGTAGCATTCCCTGTGTGACATACCGGCCCATTGGGATGTGCTTGGATCAAGATACTATCCGCATCACAGTCGATTTCGTGTGACACATAATCAAGGGTATTCTCGCTCGTCTCACCCTTCATCCAAAGGCGTTGTTTAGAACGAGAGTAAAACCACACCTTGTTCGATTCAAGTGTTTTTTGAAAAGCCTCTTCGTTCATATATCCCTGCATTAAGATAGTACGTGTTGCTGCATCTTGAATTATAGCAGGAATCAAAGCATTTTTAGTAAAATCAGGCGTTTTCATAGGCGAACCGGTATATGGGCAGAAGCCAATTCTTCTTTTAATTGTTTAATCTCTATTTCTTCAAAATGAAAGACACTTGCCGCCAGTGCGGCATCTGCTTTTCCTTGTGAAAATACATCTATAAAATCTTGTATAGTCCCAGCTCCTCCAGAGGCAATAATCGGAATGTTTAGGCTTTGTGATAGCTCATCAAGAATAATGTTGGCGAATCCTGCTTTAGTACCGTCGTGATCCATTGAAGTAAACAAGATCTCTCCTGCGCCTCGTTCTTCACATTCTTTAGCCCAAGACAATAGTTTAAGCTTGGTTTTCTTTTTTCCTCCTGTAGTATACACCCACCAATCTTCTTGTTCAAATCTTGCGTCAATGGCTACCACAAGGCATTGCGAACCATAAACCTTAGAGATTTGACTTACTAAATCTGGGTTCATAACGGCAGAAGAGTTAATGGAGACTTTATCAACTCCTTGGTGTAATAGGCGTCCGACCTTTTCAACGGATTTAATGCCGCCTCCAACGGTAAAAGGAATAGAAAGTGTCTTGGCTACCTCATAAACTAGTGGTTCAAAAGCATCTCTTTGTTCTTCGGTCGCCGAGATATCTAAAAATACGAGTTCATCCGCTCCTTTCTCACTATACATTGAAGCTAAAACCACAGGATCTCCCGCGTCTTTCAGTTCGACAAAATTAACGCCTTTCACTGTTCTACCAGCTAGTATATCTAAACAGGGTATTATACGTTTAGCTATCATTCTAAGCGTTATAATTTTTTATTTCTTCTAACTTCAAGGTTTCTTCATAAATCGCCTTACCTACAATGACTCCATAGCAGCCTATTTGATTCAACGCTTCAATATCCTGCATTGATCGAACGCCCCCACTCGCAATGAGATTCCAAGGTTGCTCAATAGCTTGGAGTAGTGATTTATACAGTGAAATTGAAGGGCCCTGTAACATTCCATCCTTCGCAATATCGGTAGCGATTACTGTTTGGATTCCTTTCTCAATGTAATCGCGAATAAAGGGCTCAACACTCAACTCTGAAGCCTCTTGCCAACCTGAAACGGCAATTTTCTCATGATGCGAGTCGGCTCCCAAAATGATGCGCTTTGAAGAATATTCGTGAATCCATTGTTCGAATAATCCTGGGTTTTTAACAGCAATACTACCTCCTGTTACTTGATGAGCACCGCTTTCAAATGCAATTTTCAAATCTTCACTACTTTGAACTCCACCTCCAAAGTCTATTTGTAAACTAGTTTTTGATGCGAGTTGTTCTAAAATCTTATAGTTCACTATATGCTTTTCTCTTGCTCCATCTAGATCCACAACGTGTAAGTGTGTTACACCAAGGTCTTCAAAACGCATAGCCACATCTACCGGATTGTTGTCGTATACTTTTGCAGAGCTGTAATCGCCCTTAGTCAATCGTACGCATCTGCCCTCAATCAAATCAATCGCAGGTATAATAACAGTCCTCATAAGTTCAAAAAATTCTTCAAAATTCGCTCTCCAACCTCTCCGCTTCGTTCAGGATGGAATTGAACGGCAAAAAAATTATCATTTTGCAAGGCGGCACTATACGACTGTCCATAGTTTGCCACGGCAATCGTTTGGGCTGAGAGAGGAGCGTAATAACTGTGGACAAAGTAGACATGATTCTGAGCCTCTAGTCCGG
Organism: Flavobacteriaceae bacterium; assembly: GCA_038134285.1. Classification (GTDB taxonomy): domain Bacteria; phylum Bacteroidota; class Bacteroidia; order Flavobacteriales; family Flavobacteriaceae; genus UBA3478. The sequence goes on along the minus strand of JAYPUW010000005.1, from coordinate 42,001 downwards.
CAAACAAAGGTGATTTAAGGTCCTCAAGTTTATTCCACCCTACACAAGGCACTTTTAATCCACTGTCAAATCGTTTGATCTCTAGATCGAATAATCCTAGACCCTTGGTATCTCCTTCTTCTGAAGATGTGCACATCAGTTGCATTCCTAAACAGATTCCTAATACAGGCTGAGTCAATTGTTTTAACACCTGATCTAGACCCGATGCTCTGAGTTGCTTTGCCGCGACTTCAGCGTGTCCAACACCTGGAAATATGACGTGTTTGGCATTTTCAATGGTAGTGACTTCTGAGGTTAAAACCCCTTCCCAACCCAATCGATTCAAGGCAAAACGAATGCTCTGCACGTTTCCTACCCCGTAGTCTACTATGACAACTTCATTTTTCATAACAATCCCTTGGTGCTCGGCAACTGCATATGTGCCACATCTTTACGAATGGCCATCTTTATGGCTTTCGCAAAGGCCTTGAAAATGGCTTCTATTTTATGATGTTCGTTAATGCCACTTGCCTTAATATTCAGGTTTGCCCCTGAGGCATCTGCAAATGACTTGAAAAAGTGAAAGAACATTTCTGTAGGTAGTTCTCCAATTTTTTCTCTCTGAAATTTGGCATCCCACATCAGCCATGGCCTACCACCAAAGTCTAGTGCCACTTGAGCCAGGCAATCATCCATCGGAAGGGTGTACCCATAACGTTCAATTCCTGCCTTATTTCCTAAAGCCTTTTTAAAGGCCTCTCCTAAGGCGATCGCGGTATCTTCTACGGTGTGGTGTTCATCGATATGCAAATCACCTTGACAACTTAAGGTTAATGCTATTTGAGCATGTTTAGCCAATTGTTCAAGCATGTGATCAAAAAACCCTATTCCTGTGTCAATACGCGCCGGATCATTATTGTCGAGATCTAAAGCGATTTCAATTTTTGTTTCGTTCGTATTACGCTTGTGGATAACCTTACGGCTCAGACCGGCCAGCTCAAGATAAATGGCTCCCCAATTGTCTACCCTTTTCACTATGATACCTTCTAAATTTTTCATACTCGTCTTGACCTCTTGATCTCCCAGGGTATTCAAGTTAATAGTTAGAGCACGAATTCCGAGGTTGTAGGCCAATTCTACATCGGTGAGTCTGTCACCGACCACAAAACTATTCTCTAGATCAAAACCTTGCATTATATATCCATCTAACAACTTTGTCGATGGTTTACGCGTATCTGAAGGATCTTTAGCAAAGCTTCTATCGATAAATACATTCTCAAAATGCACTCCTTCGCTCTCGAACATCCGCATCATTGCATTATGTGTTGGCCAAAAATCTTCCTCAGGAAAACTAGAGGTACCCAACCCATCTTGATTCGTGATCATAACAAGGGTGTACCCAAGCTGGTGTTGAATTTTATTCAAATTCGAGACTACACCCTTTAAAAACTCAAGCTTATCAATATGATCTACCTGATAGTCTTTTGGCTCATTAATTAAAGTGCCATCACGATCAACAAAAAGTATCTTTTTCATGTTACTTCTCTGTTAAATATGAGATTAATCTCTTGTTTTCTTGAACGGTTCCCACTGATATTCTAAGGGTATTCTCGCAATTGAGTTGAGAGCTTCTATTGCGAACAACAAATCCCTTTTCTACCAGTGAATTGTATCTTGATTTGGCGTCATCTACGCGTACCAAAATAAAATTAGAATCTGATGGAAATACCTTAGAAACCCAAAGGCACTGTTCAAGAGCTTTATTTAATACCTCTCTTTGTTCTTTGAGCAATTCAATTTCACTAACAATGTCCTTCGATGCTTGAAGACGTTCTAAGGCAACGTTTTGACTCAATGCGTTTACATTGTAAGGCGGTTTAATTCGGTTCATCCAATTAACTAACTCTGAAGATGTTACTGCAACACCAAGTCGTAAACCAGCTAAGCCATATGCCTTAGAAAGCGTCCGAACTACTATTAGGTTTGAAAAGCTCCTTAACTGTTGAATGAGGGAAGGACGCTCACTGAAGTCTATGTAGGCCTCATCCACTACTACTAGGGTATTCGCCCGCTCTATGACTTGAATGATTTGCTCTAGATTTAAGTGATTCCCTGATGGATTATTTGGTGAACAAAGAAACACCATAGCCGTCATAGGATCTACCCTGCTCAAAAGTTCATTCGCATTGAGATCAAATCGCTCATTTAAACCAACCCGACGGTAATGAATGTCGTATTTTTCGGCTAAGACTTGATACATCCCATAAGAGGGGTCAATGGCAACCACATTGCTTTTCGATGGCTTCGTAAGCAACTGAAATAACAACTCGAGCACTTCATCACTTCCGTTGCCAATGAAGAGTTGGTCACGGTCAACTTCCCATAACTCAGCTAATTTCTCTTTCAACAGTGTTTGCTGCGGATCAGGGTAACGATTATAACCCGTGTTAAATGGATTCTCGTTCGCATCTAACCAGGTGTAGTCTTTGTTCTTGTCTTTAAATTCATCTCTGGCAGAACGGTATACTTCTGCGGTTCTTAAATGAGGCTGAATTCGTTCTTGAAAGTTAAACTTCGGTTCTTGAATAATATTTCCTTTAAGGAACTCAAGACGCTTGGTAACAGCCCTTTCATGAGCGGTTAAAGACTCTGCTCGGGCCATTTCCTCAATTGCTGGCCCAAGAGTTGTAATTCCCAAAGGACTAATGCGTTGAAAGGTTATCGCTTTTAAATAACTGTCTAAGTTTACCCCACTATATTGTCTAGCAAATCCATTGGTCGGCAGTGTGTGGTTGGTTCCAGAGGCATAGTCTCCTGCACTTTCAGGAGTGAAACTTCCAACAAAAACAGATCCGGCATTCTTAACGCTGTCAAGCATGATCTCAGGGTGCTCACTGGCAATGATATAATGCTCTGGGGCGTAGTAATTGATAAAGTCAGCAGCAGTCTTGGTATCATTAAAAACAACTGTTCTACTATTCTCTAAGGCATCCTTAGCAAACCCTTTACGACTAAGCGATTCGAGCTGTACATCTAGCTCCTTATTTACCTTCTCAGGAAGCGACGCATCGGTTGCAACCAATACGACCTGACTGTCAGATCCGTGTTCTGCTTGACTTAACAAGTCAGCGGCTATAAAAGAAGGTATTGAAGTCTCATCGCCATATACCAGTAACTCACTAGGGCCGGCAGGCATATCAATAGCTACCCATTTTTGAGCCGCATACTGCTTTGCGACAGTGACATATTGATTACCTGGACCAAAAATCTTGTAGACCTTAGAAACTGATTCTGTACCAATTGCTAGTGCAGCTATGGCCTGTACACCCCCTAAAGGGTGAACTGATGAAACTCCGCACAACTTTGCTGCATATAAAATTTCAGGTGCAATAGGCCTGTTAGCCTGTTGCGGAGTGCAGAGTACAATTTCTTTACAGCCTGCAATAGTTGCAGGAATAGCGAGCATTAACACCGTAGAAAACAAAGGTGCTGTGCCTCCAGGAATATAAATACCTACTTTCTCAATAGGCGTCTTTTTTTGCCAACACGAAACGCCTTGCTGCGTTTCTATGTAAACCTCTGGAGTGCGCTGAGCCTCATGAAAGAGTCTTATGTTCTTAGCCGCAGTCTTAATGGCTTCTTTAAGGTCTTCTGAGAGTTTTTCAGCAGCATTATCGATTTCTGAATTGCTAACTCGCAATGCATCTAGTTCAGCCTTGTCGTATGTGCGCGCGAATTCAATGAGTGCCTTATCTCCTCGTTTCTCAACCTCATGAAAAACACCCTCTACAAGCGTATTGAGTTCGCTGTAATCTTTTGTAGGGCGCTCGATCAAGGCATCCCAACTTTTCGGTTCTGGATTAACAAAACACTTCATCACAAGAACATTTTTTCAATGCTACTCACCAAAATCCCTTCAGCACCATTTTCTTTCAGCTTTTCAATGACTTGCCAAAAAGTCTTCTCTTCAATCACCGTATGAACTGATACCCAATCTTTATCTGCCAAAGGGAGCACACTTGGGCTACGCATTCCAGGAAGGAGTTGAACGACCGCGTCTAGATTAGCCTTTGGAACGTTCATGAGTACATACTTATGCCCTCTTGCGCGTAAGACACCTCTAAGTCTAAAAAGAAGATCTACTATACGCGGATCTTCTGCTTTACAAAGTGGAGATAGTGCGAGTACCGCTTGGCTTTTTAATAATACTTCGACCTCTTTTAAGTTGTTTTTAAAAAGCGTACTTCCACTACTTACGATATCGCAGATAGCATCTGACAAACCTATATTTGGAGCGATCTCAACGGATCCATTTATTACGTGAATATCTGCTTCAATTCCGTTTTTTGATAAAAATTCTGTGACCGTATTAGGATAAGAAGTGGCAATGCGCTTACCGTTTAATTCTTTTACTGAATTGTAATTGCTTCCTTTAGGCACTGCGATGGATACACGACACTTTGAAAATCCAAGACGTTCAATGACCGGAATTTGATCTCCTTTCTCAACCAAAAGATTCTCTCCGATGATCGCCAGGTCTACTACTCCATCTTTAAGATAATTAGGAATATCCCCATTTCTGAGATAATAAACCTCTATGGGATAGGTGTGCGATTCTACCCTTAGCTGGTCTTTACCGTTAAACAAAGCGATACCAGCCTCTTTTAGTAAGGCAAGAGAGTCTTCATTAAGTCTCCCTGATTTCTGAATTGCGATTTTTAATCTCTCACTCATATGCAAAAAATTAAGGCCCGAATGAATGCTTCAAACGGGCCTTTAGTGAATATAATAGACAACACCATCAACTCGTCTGAGCGAAGCAAAAAATATGGTGGTGTGTGTGATTGAATAACATAAGACAAAAGTAAACTTCTATTTTGACTTACAAAATTTTAATTATTCCCGAGAATTAAGGGTAAGCCGCTATCACCTGACCCTATTACAATAACCTTACTATTTGTAGATTCAGAAAGCTTTAGCGTAGCGTCTATACCTTTGTCTTGCAAAATTTTATCCGTCAATGAAGCGCTTAGAATACTATTCGCATCTGCCTTACCTTGCGCTTCTATACGCTGACGCTCAGCCTCCTTTTCAGCAGTTACAAGGCGAAACTCATACTCTAAAGTCTCTTGCTCTTGCTTTAACTTCTTTTCAATAGCCTCTCGTATAGTTGGCGGAAGGGTGACGTCTCTTACCAGGATTTCATTCAGTTGAATGTACTGGTCTTCGACGATCATTTTGGTCTCAGTAAATATTTCTTGCTGAATGGCATCTCTCTTAGAAGAATAAAGCTGCTCGGGAGTATAACGGCCAACAACACTTCGTGCAGCTGATCGAATGGCAGGTAGCAAAATACGATTGACGTATTGTTCACTCTTTTCTTGATGCAGCTTTCCTAAAGTCTCGTACCTTGGTTGAAACCAAGCTGAAGCATCGATTTGAATTTCAAGTCCATTCGAAGAGAGTACCTTCATCTTTTCAAAAAGCTCTTGCTGGCGTACTTCATAGACAAAGACGCGGTTCCAGGGAGCTACGATATGAAATCCTTCGCCTAAGGGGTCTTTGTCAGTAACTACCCCACCACTAAAGGTTCTGTACAAGACTCCTGCCTGACCAGATCCAATAGTGATAGCAGATTTAGAAATCAGGATGATTAAGACAAAAAAGCCTAAGATTCCTGGCAATACGTATTTCGGTAATCGTTCCATAATAAATAAGTTTAGGTTAACATTCCGCCATCAACTAGAAGTACCTGTCCTGTAACATACAAAGAGAGATCTGACGCAAAAAATAGGCAGGCATTCGCTACATCTGTAACGGTGCCACCTCTTTTAAGCGGTATTCCATCTCTCCATTGCTGCACAACAGCATCATCAAGTTGAGCGGTCATTTCTGTTTCTATAAATCCGGGTGCGATGGCGTTTGATCGTATATTTCTAGATCCCAACTCCAAAGCAATCGATTTTGTGAATCCAATAATTCCTGCTTTCGAAGCTGCATAATTCGCCTGACCCGCGTTGCCTTTGACTCCTACAATGGAACTAACATTGATGATTGACCCAGATCGTTGCTTAAGAAATCCACGCTGAAATGCTTTTGTCATGTTAAATACAGACTTTAAGTTCACGCGAATAACTTCGTCAAAATCATCTTCTGACATACGCATCAGTAAGTTGTCTCTGGTAATCCCGGCGTTATTGATCAGGACATCTACTGTTTCAAAATCTGAGGCTACTTCATTTGCCAAGAGCTCGCAGGCTTCAAAACTTGCCGCATCGCTCTTGTATGACTTCACTTTTACTCCGTAAGTTGAAAGCACCTTTTCAAGCTCCAAAGCTTTGCTTTCGCTTGAGCTGTAGGTGAAGGCTACATTCGCCCCATTTTGAGCAAAAACTTCAGCGATTCCTCTTCCGATTCCTCTACTGGCTCCTGTTATAACCGCAGTTTTACCTTTTAAAAGCATATGTAAAGTTTAAGATAGAACTTCTTTAACCTTTTCCCCAATAAAGGCAGGAGAATCTACTACATGAATCCCACATTCGCGCATAATGCGTTTTTTGGCTTGTGCGGTATCGTCGCTTCCGCCTACAATAGCACCAGCATGTCCCATTGTTCTGCCCGTAGGAGCGGTCTCTCCTGCAATAAATCCTATTACAGGCTTTTTAATACCACTGTTTTTATACCAGTGAGCGGCATCCGATTCTAATTGCCCACCAATTTCACCAATCATAACAACAGCATCTGTTTCTTCGTCATTCATCAAGAGCTCTAAGGCTTCTTTGGTAGTGGTTCCGATGATCGGATCCCCGCCAATGCCAATTGCAGTAGAAATACCCAAGCCTTGACGTACCACCTGATCTGCTGCTTCATAGGTAAGGGTGCCCGATTTCGACACCAATCCTACCCGCCCCTTCTTAAACACAAAGCCTGGCATTATACCTACCTTGGCCTCTTCTGGGGTGATTACACCAGGGCAGTTAGGGCCAATCATTGTGCAGTCGTACTTTTTAAGATAATCATACACCTTTACCATATCAGCCACTGGAATACCTTCCGTGATAGTGATGATCACTTTGATTCCTGCATTGGCTGCTTCCATAATCGCATCAGCTGCGAAAGCTGGTGGTACAAAGAGTATCGATGTATCAGCAGCTGTAGCTTTGACGGCATCCCTAACCGTATTGAAAACCGGCAGATTTAAATGAGTCTGTCCCCCTTTTCCAGGCGTCACGCCACCAACAACGGGTGATCCATATTCAATCATTTGTTTGGTATGGAAAGTACCTTCGGTTCCAGTAAAGCCTTGTACAATAATCTTTGAATCTTTATTAACGAGTACGCTCATGTTGTGTAATTTGTTGCAAAAATAGAATGTATTGTTTGATCGAGAAGGTGTTCTTTATTCTTTAACGCGTTCGATGTAGGTGCCCTTTTCGGTATCTACTTTCACCTTGTCTCCTTCATTTATAAATAAAGGCACATTTATTCTCGCTCCTGTTTCAAGTATCGCTGGTTTAGTCGCATTCGTTGCAGTATTTCCCTTAACCCCAGGTTCAGAAGAAGTTACTTCTAAAACCACACTAGCGGGCATTTCGATACTCAAAGGCATATTGTCTTCTGCGCTAAATAACACTGAAACCACTTCACCTTCTTTCAAAAGGTCCGCGGCTTCGAGAAGAGCACGCGAAAATTCCATCTGATCGTAATCTTCAGTATTCATAAAATGAAACGAGTCTCCTTCAGCATACAAAAATTGAAAACTACGGGTCTCAACACGAACATCTTCGATCTTGTGTCCGGCCGAAAAGGTGTTGTCTAACACTTTTCCATTGGTAACGCTTCTGAGTTTTGTTCGCACAAAAGCAGGTCCTTTTCCGGGTTTTACGTGAAGAAATTCTATGATTTTATAAATGTCGTTGTTGTACCTTATACACAACCCTTTTCTAATGTCTGATGTACTTGCCATAAGTTATGAGTGTTTAAAATAGCCTTTCATAATACCGCGTTTAGAGGTACGGATAAATTCCAATATCTCATCCCGTTCTTCAGTGGCTTCCATTTCGGCCTCAAGAATTTGAACGGCTTGGGTGTTGTTGTAGTTTTTTTGATATAAAATGCGATAGATATCCTGTATTTCACGCACTTTTTCGGAAGAGAAACCGTTTCGCCTTAAGCCCACCGAATTCACTCCAACAAACGAAAGAGGTTCGCGAGCCGCCTTTACGTAAGGGGGCACATCTTTTCGAACCAGAGCACCACCAGTAACAAAGGCATGATGGCCTATTGAGACAAACTGATGAACCGCAACCATTCCTGCCATCACCACATTTTTTCCGACCACAACGTGTCCGGCAAGGGTTGAATTATTGCTAAAAATGCATCCGTCCGATACAACACAATCGTGAGCAATATGGCAGTACGCCATGATCAAACAATTTGATCCAACCTGCGTCTTGTAGCGATCAGTGGTGCCCCTGTTGATTGTTACACACTCTCTAATCGTAGTGTAGTTCCCTATTTCAGTGGTCGTCTCTTCACCGTTATATTTTAAATCTTGTGGGGGTGCTGAAATTACAGAGCCCGGAAAAATATTGCAATTCTTTCCGATACGTGCACCTTCCATGATCGTTACATTCGAACCTATCCAAGTACCCTCTCCGATCTCGACATTATTGTGAATCATCGCGAAAGGTTCGATTACTACGTTTTTAGCAATCTTAGCACCTGGATGAACGTAGGCTAAAGGTTGATTCATAAAATGGTCCAGCTTATTTAGTTTTAACGATTTGAGCCATCAACTCGGCCTCTGAAACCAACTTATCTCCTACAAAGGCCGTAGCTCTCATATGACAAATACCACGACGAATGGGGGTAACTAGCTCACAATTAAAGACGAGTGTATCACCCGGATTTACTTGATGTTTAAATCTCACGTTATCCATCTTCATGAAAAACGTAAGGTAGTTTTCAGGATCTGGTACAGTACTTAACACTAAAATACCACCCGTTTGTGCCATGGCTTCGACTTGTAGGACTCCTGGCATCACGGGGGCTCCAGGAAAATGACCCACAAAGAAAGATTCGTTCATGGTTACATTTTTCAAACCTATCACATGAGAATTACTGAGCTCAAGAATTTTATCGATTAAAAGAAATGGTGGACGATGTGGTAAGATCTCCATTATTTTCACCGTATCCATTACAGGCTCGGCGTTTACATCTACTTTCGGTTTCCCTGTTCGGCGCTCTTCTTTGATTTTTTTATGAAGAAGTTTTGCAAACTCTGTATTGACAAAATGACCGGGCTTACACGCAATAATTCTACCCTTAAACTTAGTTCCGACTAGGGCTAAATCTCCAATAACATCTAATAATTTGTGTCGGGCTGCTTCATTGGAATGCTTTAACTCTAGATTGTTCAAAATCCCGTTTGGCGTAACCTTAATGTCGTCACGTTTAAAGGCCTTCTTTAGTTTTCCTAGAGTAGAGTCTGAGAGCTCTTTATCTACATACACAATCGCATTATTGATGTCTCCCCCTTTGATCAACCCTTCATCTAAAAGGGTTTCTATATCATGTAAGAAGCTGAAGGTGCGAGCATCAGCGATTTCGGCAGCAAACTCTTGTAACGAATTCATACTTGCATTTTGCGTGCCTAAAACGTTTGTTCCAAAATCAACCAATACCGATAATTCATATTTATCCGATGGTAATACAATAACCTCACTACCTGTTTGTTCATCTTTAAAATGAATCGGAACCACAACCTCATAGACGTCGCGCTCCTGGTTTTGTTCAACGCTACCACCCCTTTGAAGTGCTTCTACAAACGCAATGGCCGATCCATCCATTATCGGAGGTTCACTAGCATCTAACTCAATAATCACATTATCGTAATCGAGACCTGTAAGTGCAGCTAAAACGTGTTCCGAGGTATGAATTTCAACACCATCTTTATCCAGAACGGTACTGCGTTGGGTGCGTGTCACATATTTAGATAAGGCTGGTACATATGGAGCTCCAGGAAGATCCACACGTCTAAAAACAAATCCTGTATTTGGTTCTGCAGGACAAAAAGTGATCGTCACCTTTTTTCCGGTATGAAGCCCAATTCCTGACAGAGAAACGGGTTTTGCTAGCGTTTTCTGATTCACGAGTCTAGTGTTTTGAGTTGTTGCTCTAATTCCTTTATTCGTTGCTCTAATTTGGCAAGATTCTTAAACAGTACATAGGACTTGTTATAATTCGTATAGTCAATCGCAGGAGTCCCCTGTAACTTTTCGCTGTCCTTAACATTTCGAGCAATTCCAGTCTGTGCTTGAACCCTTACGTCGTCTCCTATTGAAAGATGCCCTACAATACCCACTTGTCCTCCTATTAAGGCACGTTTTCCTAGTTTAGTAGAACCTGCAATACCTGTTTGAGCGGCGATGGCCGAATGTGCCCCAATGGTAACATTATGTGCTAAATGCACTTGATTGTCAAGTTTAACACCCTCTTCAATTACAGTACTACCAAAGGTTGCTCGATCTATCGTGCAGCACGCTCCAATTTCAACATGATCTTTTACAATTACGTTGCCCAATTGTGGAATCTTAGAATAAACCCCTTCAGCGTCTGGAGCAAATCCGAAGCCATCTGACCCTATAACGGCATTTGCGTGGACAATCACATGTTGGCCAAGCTGAGTGCCGTGATATAGTTTAGCTCCTGAAAATAAAACGCTGTAACGACCTATTTTGGCACCCTCTCCAACAAATACTTGAGGATGAATTTCTACGCCTTCTTCTATGACCGCCCCTTTTGAAATAACAGCCCCTACTCCAATGTAACAACTTGGATCTATCTGAGCCTCTTCATGAATGAATGCGGACGAACTAATCCCTTGATAGGTTGGTCGTATCATCCTCTCATACATTCGAAGCAACGCAGTAAAACTAGCATATGGATTCTTGACTTTAAGCAATACTGCTTTAACTGGATGTTTTAGCTCTAAACCCTCATCCACTATAACAGCCGAAGCCTTAGTGGTATACAGGTAATTTTCGTATTTAGGATTCGCCAAAAAAGATAAACCCTTTTGGTTTCCTTGTTCAATAGCTGAGAAGTGGTCGATTTCAACAGAAGAGTCTCCAACCACCTTTGCATCAATCCATTCTGCTATTTGTTTAACCTTGAAAATCATAGAGCAAAGTTAAGCAATTCTAGAGTTTAGAACGCCGGAGAACACAGGTAGTTTTTGCGGTGTATCGCAGAGAATGCTTGAGTTCCCAAATACTTGCTAGCCTTCATAAAATCTTGAACAGACTGATCTCTAAACAAGATGCGAATAGGCTCTTTGGATTCGTCGTAAGCCCGATTCCATAACAAACCTGTATAAACAAGATAAGAAGATTGATGTTCGTCTAATCCATAGCGCTCACCCACTTCACGCATCGTTTGTTCAAGAAATTGTTTAGACACGGGTTCTTCACTAAATCTTACATCGAGTAATGTTCTGTCTAAAATAGAAGAACTCAAAAATGACAAAACAAAATCTTTTGATTGTTTCCAGCACTTTAAAGCGCTGATCACATCATAATCATCTAAAATCGCAAATCCCTTAATGTCAATACACTCAATTTCAATTTCTTTAGTCGTTGGTACCGAATTTAAAAACTCGTCAAGCGGTGAGACTACATAGTGTTCTTCATTATGAAGTAGCAATTCTCTTGCCCTCTCAATTGCCTTAGCCAGCATGAGTTCTGCTACGATACTTGTTTTGTGAAGGTAGACTTGCCAATACATGAAACGCCTTGCCATCAAAAACTTCTCGACAGAATAAATTCCTTTTTCTTCAATAACAAGCTGATCATCAATAACGTAAAAAGTATTGATCAAACGTTCTGAATTGATATTTCCTTCAGTCACTCCTGCATAAAAACTATCGCGTTTTAAATAATCCAAACGATCCACATCCAATTGGCTTGAAACGAGTTGATTTAAAAACGCTCGAGGATATTCCCCTTTGAAAATGGCTATTGCGGTATCTAAAGCACCTTTAAACACCTTATTAAGTTCTTGCATAAAAGCAAGAGTTAACAACTCGTGATGTGCATGAATCAACTTGTACTCTAAAGCGTGTGAAAAGGGACCATGCCCTATATCATGCAACAATATGGCAATTAATAATCCTTCTTCTTCTTGATCACTGATCACCACACCCTTAGCCCTAAGGGTACGAATAGCCTTTTCCATAAGGTGCATAGCACCCAAGGCATGATGAAATCTGGTATGGTGGGTACCCGGATAGACGAGGTAGGATAATCCCATTTGAGAAATCCGCCTTAGCCTCTGAAAATAAGGATGACTAATAATATCAAAGATGAGCGGACTTGAAACTCGAACAGCATTGTATACGGGATCGTTAATAACCTTTAACTTTCTAGGCGCACTCACTATCTTTAAATTTGGATTGTAAAGATCCATAGAATATGTCAGAAACCAAATTGGACTCAGAATACACCTCCCATGTATTCACTTTAGACACCATCGAAACAATTGCAGAAGCGATTGTCGAGCAATTGGAACATAAGGTGATGATCATTATAGGCCAAATGGGCGCCGGAAAAACAACTTTAATCAAGTCTATAGCCAAGAAGTTGGGATGTATAGACGAAGTTTCTAGCCCGACCTTTTCAATAGTAAACACCTATTTAACGCATTCTGAACATCCTATTTTTCACTTTGATCTGTATCGCGTTCGTTCAATTGAAGAATTGTTTGAACTCGGATTCGAGGCGTATTTTGAAAAGAATGGGTTTATATTTATCGAGTGGCCTGAACATTTATTTGACTTCAGGCTTCCTGAGCACCATATTTTACATCTTGAAGTTATTTCAGATGACGAAAGAAAGGTGAGTCTAAAATAATAGCACCGCGAAGTTGAAAAGAATGAGTAAATCTCCATTTTCTAGACAAGAATTGCTTCCTCAAGAAGAGAGGCTAGCGGTTGTAGATTCTTCTTCCACCCTAAATATTTCGTTTGCGAAGTCTTCATCACTACAAGAGAGAAGATCCCCGATTTCACCGGATGGTGTAGCGGTACTTACTTCACATCAACATAAGGTCACCGTAGAATCTGGTATTGGTACAGCTGCGGGTTATTCTGATCGTAGTTACGCAGAAGCAGGCGCAAAAATCACTTCTGATCATTCAGAACTCTATCAATCCCAGATTATTGTAAAAGTCGATCCCCCTTCAATCGATGAAATCAAGGCGATGCGAAAAGGTGCGACATTAATCTCGGCACTTCAGATAAAAACGAGAGAAAAGCGTTTTTTTGAGGAACTCTTTAAAAAGCAAATCGTTGCCATAGCCTTAGAATTTATCCAAGGAAGTCAGGGCAGCTATCCATTCGTGGAGAGCTTGGGCGAAATATCAGGAGTAAGCTCCGTGCTCACAGCCGCTGAATTATTGGCATCGTCTGCGCATTCAAAGGGGATGCTATTCGGAAATATAAGTGGAGTCAAACCTTTAAAAACCGTAGTAGTTGGAGCTTCTGCACCAGGATTAGTGGCCGCTCGAACCGCCCATGCTTTAGGCAGCTCGGTTGAGCTCTTCGACCTTGATATCTCAAAACTGCGTAAAGCAAAGCTTGAAATCTCTCCTCAGCTCTCTACTCAGCTCATTGCCGATGCAGCACTTTTCGAGTCTCTAAAAAGTGCCGATGTGGTTATTGGAGCCCTTTTTGGAGAGCGTCGTGCGCCTGTTGTCATTCGCAGTGCTATGGTTGATCAGATGCAAGAAGGATCAGTGATTATAGACATTTCGATTGACAGTGGGGGTTGCGTAGAAACCTCTGAACTCACTACTCACGACAACCCTACCTCAGTCTACAATGGAGTAATTCACTACGGAGTACCAAATATCCCATCTAGATATCCTAAAAGTTCTACAGATGCATTGAACGCCCTTTTAACTCCTTTCGTTATGAAATTGGCAAATGGAGGATCTATCGAGGAGGCTGTAGGCAAGGAGCCCTATCTTGCCTCAGGGGTTTATAGCTATAAAGGAAAAGCAACAAACCTAAGCCTTACGGATTGGTTTGGTTTTGAATACCACGACCTTAAACTCTACTTGATTTGAAGCTAACTCTTTCTACCTTCTTAAAGCGTCTTTTATACTTTTCAATAGGACTGTCGCTCGGTATCGTTTTTTTAAACTTTATCGTTGATAAAAAAACGAATGGCCAAGGTATGGACTTCTGCTACCTGCCGAATTGTAGAGTGCTTAAAGAACTCAGAAACACACCGTTAAGGCCTATTCAAGATTCTGCAGTAATCGCGCCTGTTCTTTTAAATGGTAAAGTTGTTTTTTCAGAGAGTGATCCTCGAAGAGAGCCTTGCAAGCAATACGTGGTTACTTACCAAGGTGAACGCTATATTTTTGAGCGCTGCGACACTTATCTCACCTATCACAAACCTTAAGAACTTCTTCTTTTCTGTTCAGTTCTCAACAAGTTTAACTCACGCCCTGTTTGGCCTGCAATAGAGGTGTTTTCTTCGGCTCTACGCACTAAATAAGGCAATACTTCTTTTACTGGACCGTAAGGAATCAATTTTGCAACACTCGCTCCGACATGCGATAAATTATAGGTAATTTGATCGCTCATCCCCTGAAGCTGTCCAAACCACAAGTTGGGGTGATTCACAGTGCCATAGGCTTGTAATGCTAATTGAGCGGCTTTTTCAGTGCTCTTTTCATTGTGAGTCCCTAAAAATATCGAAACGCTTTCAGGGTATTCAAATGCTAAAGCCACTCCTTTGTCAAATAGCCTGTCAGTCTCGTCTTTTGAGATGCATACAGCAGAGGGAATTCTCATTTTTTTTGCATAGGCCCGTTCCTTTTCCATGTATGCCCCTCGAACGAACTTCACTCCTAACTTAAAGTTTTTAGATTTTGCGCGTTCAATCCACGCTTCTAATCGCTCGTAGCTATTAGCTAAATACATTTGAAGCGTATTGTAGATAATCACTTCTTCTTGGTTAAAACGCTCCATTAGAGTTAAGGCTAATTCATCCGCAGAAGCCTGCATCCAACTCTCTTCACCGTCAATCATGATCCGCTGATTCAGTGTTTTAGCGGTTTCGCCAATTGAGAAATAGCGTTCTTTAATACCGTTGAATTCAAGTGATTCTGCCGTTGGATCTTTTGTTAGCAGTTCAAAAGTCTCTAAACGACCAATCGATGTAGGTTTAAAAACTGCGAATGCCACACCATCATTCGAGGCGGCATTTCTAATCTCTTCTTGAATTAAGTGCGTATTTTGGTCAAACTGTTCTTCTGAATCTTGTCCTTCAACCGAATGATCTAATATGGCATAAACCCCTGATTCATTGAGCTTTTTAACTAAAGGAGTACATTGCTCCAAAGAAACTCCTCCACAAAAATGTTTAAAAACAGTCGCTTTAATAATCCACTCAAAAGGCAGTTTTAAAGCTAAAGCCCATTGCAAAAGCTTATTCGAAAACTTTACCAGTTGTTTATTTTTAAGGATTTCGAAAAGCAATCGCGCCCGGGTGAGTTCCGTATTTGATTTCGAAGCAAATGCTATTTCGGTATTTTGAAAATCGACGATCTTATCCATTCTCAATGTGCAAATTTTGGGCAAATATACCCTAATTGGGCCTTGGAATAATGCAGAGAATGTATCTTTAAATCATGATTCAACCACCAGAACTTTATTTTAACGCAACGGCACAGTCGTATCTAAACAATTTAGATGAGCAGTTAAGTTTTTCAAAGCTGTTTGTCTTAACAGATACAAATACTTCCACCAAATGTTTGCCTGCGTTTAAAGAACAACTCGGACATTCAGATTTCATTGAAATCACTTGTGAAGCAGGTGAATTGCATAAAAACATTCAAACTTGTTCTGCGATTTGGAGCGCCCTTACGGAGCATAAGGCAGATCGAAATGCCTTGTTGGTTTTACTTGGAGGTGGTGTCCTCACTGATATGGGGGCATTTGCAGCAAGCTGTTATAAAAGAGGAGTACGCTTCTTAAATATTCCTACCACTTTACTTGCTATGGTAGATGCATCTACCGGGTCAAAAACAGGAATTGATTTTGAAGGGCTTAAAAATCATATCGGCTTATTCTCTTCACCTATAGCCACTCTAGTAGATCAGCAGTATCTAAAAACATTAGACCAGCGCAATCTGAAGAGTGGTGTAGCTGAAATGTTTAAACACGGATTAATCTACAATCGAGAGCATTGGAAAGCCCTTAAAGAGTACCACTTAAAACCTGAAAATCTAATCGCGGATTCAGTGGCCATTAAAATAGATATAGTCAATCAAGATCCAACTGAAAAAGGATTACGTAAAATTCTAAATTTTGGACACACATTAGGTCATGCGATAGAGACGCATTTTCTAGAATCATCACAGCAGCTCCTTCATGGTGAGGCTATTGCACTCGGAATGATACTCGAAGCTTATTTATCACATGCCAGCGGTTCGTTAACTCAAGAAGAGCTAGATGAAATCACAACAACCTTATGCTCTTACTATGAATTACCCTCTCTGACAGAAGCTGATCGCAAAGCGATCGTCCCACTCCTTCAACACGACAAAAAAAACGCGGCAAACACTGTTCAATTTGTCGGCTTAAAAAAGATAGGAGAAGCACTTTATGATGTTCAGTACAGTGCAGAGGCCATAGATGACTGCTTTGAGTATTATGATGGAATTACATGTCGTTGAAGATTCTGTGCATCAGTCTCTTCTTATCATTAATCGACTCTTCCATAGAAATCATGGTCTCAGTGCGACTAACACCATCAATATCGTCAATCTTAAAGATGATATTCTTCGCATGAGTTGTATCTCGAGCCCTAATCTTACAAAAGATATTAAACTTGCCAGTTGTAATGTGCGCTACAGTTACGAAGGGTATTTCTTCAAGGCGCCCTAAAACAAATTTCGTTTGGTGTGTCTTTTCTAGGTATATCCCGATGTAGGCGATAAAGGAGTATCCTAATTTAACATAGTCCAGTGTTAGTGAAGAACCTTGAATGAGTTCAGCATCCTCCATTTTTTTAACACGAACATGAACTGTTCCAGCAGATATGAGCAACTTTTTGGCAATATCCGTGTAGGGTACACGTGTATTTTCAATGAGCATGTCAAGAATTTGATGGTCTATTTCGTCAAGTTTAATTTTTGCCATAAAATGCATTTTTATTACGAACTGTTATGATTTTTAGAGATATTTTCGATGAAAAGCAAAAATAATTAAGAATTTTCCGAAAATCGAAACTGTTGTCAACTTTATTTTAATCCCCGAAAATAGAAGAAATCATTTGCCGTTGGATCTAGTTTTTCAAACTTCTCTTCTACAAATACAACCCTCTCTTTTTGTAAACTTTCTGAGAATCGCATCCCAAACCATTGCTGTTTAAGCCTGTCGAAACACCCTAAATCGTATCCGAATTGCGTGTTTTCTGGTATACTCAAATAGGTTTCGAGAGCATCTGTTTCTAATGGTGATGTACAAAATCCTTCCACTATGTGATGCAAGGTCTCGTAGACTAATCGACGGGTAATCACACGATCGTAGTCACTTCCCCATTGACCGGCCTCTAGTAAAATAGTGGGCACTCCTTTTTGAGTGAGATAATCCCCAAAACATTGGACGTTGAAACTGTCGTCAAACCTCCCAATTCGAGATTTGACCGAGTGATTGAACTTTAGGTAAACGTGACTGATAACGCGAACAGCCTCTAAACGTGCTTTTGTCCATGTTTTTCCTATATCCGCCGAAGGTGCTAAAAATGAAAGTGCCGCTTCTTTTTTAGTTGTTCCAATCGTGAATAGGGTGCTTTGATCATGGAGATTGAGGCAGAGGTCAGGTGCATAATCCTCAAAAAATTCCATAAATGCCTTCGTTTCAGGCTGAGAAACATCGAGGGCATCGCGGTTAAGATCTACTCCATTCGCGTTTTCTCGGGTATATCGAAAGGCTCCATCCGGATTCAATTGCAGTATAAAGGCAAGGTTGCATTGACTCAATAGCTGATGATTACCTTTAATTCGTTCGATAAAATCAAACAACCCTCTTGTTGTAGTGGATTCATTTCCATGCATCTGAGACCAACCAAGAATCTTTTTAGATCCTGTTCCAAGACGCAAACAGTATATGGATCGTCCTTCTACAGATTGGCCAATTGAAATGCATTCAATCTCATTATCAAGAGCTTTCATAAGCAAATCTTGAGGCAGGTAACGATACGGAAAGACAGAAAACGCTTTGGTCAACTCTATACGGTTTTAGGAATGTATCTTTGTTTTATGAAACGATTAAAAGCTACAAAAATAGTATTCGCAACATTAATACTGACGCTCACAGGTTGTTATTCTTTACCCGAAAGAAACTGTGCAGCCTATAAGACAGGTTCATTTGAGTTTATCTCAGTGGTTGAAGAAGATACACTAAGAAGTACTTTTGAGCGCTTTGATGATTACGAAATAGATTTTTATCAAGGTAAATCCGATACCTCAAATGTGAAGTGGATTAATGATTGCGAATTTGTTCTTCGTAATCAAAACCCAAAATCGATTAGTGAACAACAAGCTATTCACATCAAGATTATAAGCACTGATAAAGGAGGATATTCATTTGAATACGGCGTTCTTAAAGACGCCAAACGACTCAAAGGCTATGCTCGAGCGTTA
The DNA here is from genome assembly GCA_038134285.1 of Flavobacteriaceae bacterium. Lineage (GTDB taxonomy): Bacteria > Bacteroidota > Bacteroidia > Flavobacteriales > Flavobacteriaceae > UBA3478. The sequence continues at coordinate 23,302 of JAYPUW010000005.1, read as the reverse complement.
AAATAATCGAAGATCACCGCTTTCGGTCTCTTCAGAATCATCTTCCGAAGTGGTTTCATCATTAGTTTCTTGAACCTCTTCTTCATAGGGTAATGGCTCGTTAACAATGATTTGCTTAATCTTATGAACGGTTAGCTGATTGCCAATCGCCTTTATACCCTTTACAGCAATGAAATCGGCTACATCTACTTCTAATGGAGTGAGTTCATCTTTACCCCTTGGTTTTGCAAACTCTACCTTTATTGAAGGGCGATAGTCTGAAAGTATCGCCATTAAAGTGGCTCCCTTAGTGTCTGTGAGCACAGACTCTTCTTTCTCCTCTTGCTCTATTAAAAAACGCTTAATGTAGTATCGATCACGTTCAGGATCAAAGTGGATTACCGAAAGGGGTTTCTGAGGAACCCACTTTTCAATTAGCACCGTATTTTCTGCAATGTGAAGACTGAGGTCGGGAATAACCGTTTTAACCATTCCATCGTCTGTAGCAATGAGCAACAAATCATTTGAAGTGAAATCACCTAGATAACGCCCGCGCTTGTCTATATTCAGTCTCAAGGTGACATCATCAAACCAAATTGATCTTGGCTTAAGCGTACTTTTTCCTGAAGACTTAAATTCTACTCTCTTAACGGGATACTTAGAGACAATATTTCCCTTTGAGGCTCTGCCCTTTATCAGAATATCTGAAAAATCTATATCCCATTTTAGTTTCTTAACATTTCCTGTTTGTCTTAACAATACGGTCACAACCTCTGCCTCTCCATTCGAGTTTGCTGAAAAATAGAGTACTGAAGCCCCTTCTACATCATTAACAAGGCTATAGGATTTGTCTCTTGTGATTGAAGTGACATTGAAGCGCTTAATATAAGATACCCCCCCTTTTGGAAGCTTGTAGATCATGTTGAACACCATCCGCTGATCATTCTTTTTGAAAACCCCAGCGTAGAGGATGTCCTTTCCTACAAAAACCTTGGCATCGACCTTTGTTACCATCATAGTACCATTTTGCAAAAATACAATCACATCATCGATGTCACTACACTCTGTTACGTACTCGTCTTTTCTTAATCCAGTACCAATGAAGCCCTCTTCTCGATTCATGTAGAGCTTAAGGTTGCGTATGACTACTTTGGTCGCTTCTATGGAATCGAAAACTCGTATCTCTGATTTTCGTTCTCTACCTTCACCGTATTTTTTCTTTAATGCCTTAAAGTACTGTATCGCATAGTCTACGATATTGTCTAAATGGTTCTTCACCTCTAAGATTTCACCCTCGAGAGATTCAATAAAAGCAGCTGCTTTGTCAATATCAAACTTTGAAATTCTCTTGATACGAATCTCTGTCAACTTTTCAATATCCTGTTCGGTGATGGCTCGTTTTAGTTTTTTCACATGTGGAGCTAACCCCTTGCTAATAGCAGCTAAGACACCTTCCCATGTTTCTTCCTCCTCTATATCGCGATAGATTCTGTTTTCTATAAAGATGCGTTCAAGCGAAGCAAAATGCCACTGCTCCTCAAGTTCTTGAAGCTGAATATTGAGTTCTGCTTTTAGAAGCTCTACAGTGCTATCTGTAGAACGCTTTAGGATTGTTTTTACATCTATAAATGCAGGTTTATTGTCTTCAATTACACAGGCTAGGGGTGCAATAGATTGCTCGCAACCGGTAAAGGCATATAAGGCGTCTAATGTCTTGTCAGGAGATATGCCAGATGGAAGGTGTATTAAAATCTCAACGTTTTCGGCAGTATTATCCTCTATCTTTTTGATTTTGATTTTCCCCTTTTCATTCGCTTTTAAAATCGATTCAATCAAAGAGGAAGTATTGGTTCCAAAAGGAATCTCTCGAACGACTAAGGTGTTCTTATCTTGAATATCAATCTTGGCGCGTACCCTTATGCGTCCTCCCCTTAAACCATTGTTGTAATTTTCAATATCTATAAGGCCTCCTGTCGGAAAGTCTGGCACCAAGGTAAACGACCGGTTATTCAAATAGGCGACACTAGCCTCAATAAGTTCATTGAAGTTATGGGGTAAAATTTTTGTCGACAAACCCACCGCAATTCCTTCTGCACCTTGAGCGAGTAACATCGGGAACTTAACGGGTAAATTAACGGGTTCCTTTTTTCTACCGTCGTAAGACATCTGCCACTCGGTGACCTTAGGACTATACACAACCTCCAAGGCAAATTTAGAAAGACGTGCTTCTATATAACGAGATGCTGCTGCACTATCTCCAGTGAGAATATTTCCCCAGTTTCCTTGGGTGTCGATCAACAGGTCTTTTTGACCCATTTGAACCATAGCATCTGAAATACTTGCGTCTCCGTGCGGATGGTATTGCATCGTATGGCCTACTACGTTCGCAACTTTGTTATATCGCCCATCATCGAGCTCTTTCAACGCATGCATGATACGCCTTTGAACCGGCTTGAATCCGTCTTCAATTGCCGGCACGGCGCGTTCAAGAATTACGTAAGAAGCATAATCTAAGAACCAGTCTTTATACATACCGGTTACAGTGATCATGCGCTCATAATTCAATTCTTGAGCTTCTTCAGCATTATGTAGTGATTCATCACTCATTGGCAACGTCGACTTCTACTTTTAGATTCTGAATTACAAACTCTTGACGCTCAGGCGTATTCTTTCCCATGTAGAAATCTAGCAATTGATCGATACTCATTGCTCGATCGAGCAATACGGGTTCAAGACGAATTTCTTCTCCTATAAAGTGCTTGAATTCATCAGGAGAAATTTCTCCTAAACCCTTGAATCGAGTGATCTCTGGCTTTCCGGTCAGAGCCTGAAGGGCTTCCTTCCGTTCTTTCTCGCTATAACAGTAGAAGGTCTTCCTTTTGTCCCGAACCCTAAACAACGGAGTCTGCAAGATATACAGGTGGTTTTCTTTTATAAGCTCAGGAAAGAACTGAAGAAAAAAGGTGATAAGCAAAAGGCGGATATGCATTCCGTCTACATCGGCATCCGTCGCAATTACAATGTTATTGTATCGAAGATTCTCTATAGACTCTTCAATATCTAAAGCCGATTGAAGCAAGTTAAACTCTTCATTCTCGTAAACGATCTTTTTAGACATCCCAAAAGAATTAAGAGGCTTTCCTCTCAAACTGAAAACTGCCTGGGTATTCACATCCCTCGATTTAGTAATAGATCCTGAAGCCGAATCACCCTCGGTAATGAAAAGTGTGCTTTCTAATCTTCGATCGTTTTTAAGGTCCGTCAGGTGAGCTCGGCAATCTCTTAATTTCTTATTGTGTAAACTCGCTTTCTTCGCGCGCTCTTTTGCCAGCTTGCGGATACCGGACAACTCCTTACGTTCACGCTCCGCTTGAATAATTTTACGCTGGATGGCCTCTGCCGTTTCTGAGTTTTTGTGGAGGTAATTGTCTAAGTGATGCCCTACAAAATCATTGATATAGGTTCTTACCGTTGGAAGCTCGCCGCCCATATCGGTAGACCCCAGCTTTGTTTTGGTTTGACTCTCAAAAACAGGTTCCATTACCTTTATGGCTACCGCAGAAATGATAGATTTTCGAATATCAGAGGCGTCGTAATTCTTTCCGTAAAAATCTCGAATGGTCTTTACTACGGCCTCTCTAAAAGCAGATTGGTGTGTACCCCCTTGAGTAGTGTGCTGCCCATTGACAAAAGAATGGTATTCTTCACTGTATTGCGATTTACTATGCGTAATCGCAACCTCAATGTCATCTCCCTTTAGGTGAATTATAGGATACAAAAAATCATCACTCGAATTCTGATCTTCTAAGAGGTCTTTTAATCCGTTTTCAGAATAGAATTTTTGACCGTTGTATTGTATAGTTAATCCCGGATTCAGAAACACGTAATTCTTGAGCATGCGCTCTACGTATTCATCTCTAAAACGATAATTTTTAAATATGGTCGAGTCTGGAATAAACTCAATAAGAGTTCCGCTTCGCTGTTGTTTTTCTTCTTGATGTTCCTCAACTAACACGCCTTGTTCAAACAAAGCGATCTTGCGTTGTCCATCTCTAAAAGAAGAAACTTTAAAACTGCTTGATAGTGCGTTCACCGCTTTGGTACCTACTCCATTTAGTCCCACCGATTTCTTGAAGGCTCGTGTGTCGTATTTACCCCCTGTATTCATCTTAGAAACTACATCAACTACCTTTCCTAGGGGAATTCCACGTCCGTAGTCACGGACACTCATTTGTCTATCGTTCAGCGTGATTTCGATGGTTTTTCCGGCACCCATTACGAATTCATCAATACTATTATCGATGATTTCTTTGAGAAGGATGTAAATACCGTCGTCCGCAGAAGATCCGTCACCCAACTTACCTATATACATACCTGGACGCAGGCGAATATGCTCACGCCAATCTAGCGAACGAATATTATCTTCAGTATAGGTGTTTTGAGACATGTGAACGGTCAGGGAAAAAACTAGAATGCAATATACTTGACCATAGCCCTTGAATTAAAAGGGTTTTCCTGAAAGTAATTAACAAAACGAACGTAAGTTTTACACATTAAAACGAAAATGCATCACATCTCCGTCTTTCACTACGTATTCTTTTCCTTCAACGCGCATTTTTCCGGCCTCTTTAACCTTTTGCTCGCTCTGATAGGTAATAAAATCATCAAAAGCGATAACCTCTGCTCTAATAAAGCCTTTTTCAAAATCAGTATGTATCACCCCAGCTGCCTCTGGCGCAGTACTTCCTGATGGTATCGTCCAGGCTCTCACCTCTTTTTTACCAGCTGTAAAATAGGTTTCGAGTCTTAGTAATTCATACGCTTTACGGATAAGTTTCGCTGATCCAGGTTCATCCAAACCTACGTCTTCAAGAAAAAGTTGCTGCTCTTCATGTGTTTCTAATTCTGCGATATCGGCTTCTAATCCAACGGCTAAGACTAGTACTTGGGAATTCTCAGCGGCTACAGCTTCTTTAACACGCTCTACATGAGTATTGGTTCCACTTGCTGAAGACTCGTCAACATTACACACATAAAGCATTGGCTTGTCAGTAATTAATTGAAGATGAGTGACAAACTCTTCGCGTTCGGCATCTAAAAGTTCAACGGCTCTCACAGATATTCCCTGGAGTAGCGCCTCTCTAATCTTGTCAAGTATATTTTTTTCGTTCTGAGCTTCTTTATTTCCTGTTTTCGCAGCACGTGACACTTTATCCAATCGTTTCTCAACCGTTTCAAGGTCTTTCAGTTGAAGCTCGAGATCGATCGTTTCTTTATCGCGAATAGGATCAACCGAGCCGTCGACGTGAACAATATTGTCGTTATCAAAGCAGCGCAAAACATGGAGAATAGCATCTGTTTCTCGTATGTTTCCCAAAAACTGATTTCCCAGCCCCTCTCCTTTACTCGCACCTTTCACAAGCCCAGCAATATCTACAATCTCTACGGTTGCCGGAAGTACACGTTCTGGTTGAACTAAGGCTTCTAGTTGTTTCAATCGCGGATCTGGAACATTGACTACACCTATATTAGGTTCAATGGTGCAAAATGGAAAATTAGCACTCTGTGCCTTTGCGTTAGACAAACAATTGAATAGAGTGGATTTTCCCACATTGGGCAATCCAACAATGCCTGCTTTCATATTTTAGAATTAGGAGTTAGAATGCATCAACTGTTGCTTACCCAAAAGTTGGGTCTCAGTTTCTACATGGTTCGGGTCTGGTACACAACAGTCAACCGGACATACGGCTGCACATTGAGGCTCTTCATAAAACCCCATACATTCTGTGCACTTATCTGGAACGATATAATACAATTCATCGTTCAAGGCTTGATTCACAGCGTCTGCATCAATAGTTTGGCCCGAAAGCAAATCAACAGAACCTTTCAGACTAGTGCCATCACTATATCTCCAAGAATCTGCACCCTCGTAAATAGCCGTATTTGGACACTCTGGTTCGCATGCCCCACAGTTAATACACTCATCAGTGATAACGATTGCCATAGTCTTTAATTACTTTTGCAAAAGTACTTCTGACCTCACTTAAAAACAAATGCAAGAAACCGCTTTAAAAAAGAGAATCAGTGCACTTGACCAGTTGGGCAAAACCCTAAGCACATTCCTTAAGGCTCCCCTTACAAAAAATGAGCCATTGGCAGCACTTATTCGAAATACAGAGGCACAGAACAAGTGGTTTACACCTGAACACATTCTTAAGGCTTTAGACTATTGGAGTCAGCAATTAACCACTGAGGCGCTTTTGAAATGGACTGCTCCTTATACACTTAAACCTGAACGTAAAAAGCGGGTTTTATTAATAATGGCGGGGAATATTCCCCTAGTAGGTTTTCACGATCTGTTAAGCGTCTATCTCTCAGGGCATCATTGCATTATAAAGCCTTCTCAAAAAGACAGTGTACTCATGCGTTTCATGGTTGAGCAGATGCACCTTCTTGATGACGAAGCTATTCAGTCCATTCACATTCGTATTGATCCCGGAGCAGATTTTGACGCCGTTATCGCAACCGGATCAAATAATTCAGGAAGATACTTTGACTATTACTTTAAAAAATATCCACACCTGATCCGAAAAAACAGAAATAGTGTAGCGCTGCTAACCAAAGACACCGAAAAGTATAAACTAGAGCTCTTGGCGAACGATATTTTTGATTACTTCGGATTAGGCTGTCGTAATGTTACACAACTTATTATTGAACGAGGGTTTGAACTCAATACACTTACACAGGTTTTATCGTCGCGGAATGAATTATTACAACACAACAAGTATGCAAACAATGTAGAATATCAGCGTTCTTTGTTATTGTTAAATCAAGCTGAGTTTATAGACGCAGAAACGATTTTGATGGTAGAAGACGATACGATACACTCTCCCATTGGAGTACTTCACTACAAATGGGTCGAAAACCAAGAAGAAGCCGATAATTGGACTACCAACCATTCAGTGAATATTCAATGTAGTGTAGGGCCGTTTAGCAAAGGCATTCCTTTCGGGCAATCTCAACAACCCACACTAGACACTTATGCCGATCAAATCGACACCTTAACCTTCTTATCCAACCTATAGATGAAGAAAATCAATTTTGGTGCAGGACCCTGTATTTTACCACAATCTGTTTTTGATTTGGCCGCTGAAGCGGTTATGGACTTCGATCACCTTGGATTGTCAATTATAGAAATGAGTCACAGGTCTCAAGCTTTTGTAGACATTATGGAAGAAGCTCGATCGCTTGTTCTTGAGTTAATGGGTCTTGACGCGTCAACCTACACCGCACTATTCTTGCATGGAGGTGCCAGCCAGCAATTCGCTATGATACCCTATAACTTTCTCAAAAATTCAGCAGCTTATATTGACACCGGGGTGTGGAGTCAAAAGGCAATTAGCGAAGCTGAAAAGGTAGGTAGGATAGAAACCATAGCCTCTTCAAAAGAAAATGGATACAAATCAATTCCTAGCAATATCCAAATAGATCACGCTTACGACTATGTGCATCTGACATCAAACAACACCATATACGGAACTCAATTTGACACGTTTCCTTCTTTCGATGAAACACCAGTGATTGCCGACATGAGTTCGGATATTTTCTCAAGACCTAGAAATTATGAGGCTTTTGATCTGATCTACGCAGGGGCACAGAAAAACATTGGACCAGCAGGAACAACCCTGGTAGTAATTAAAAAAGATTTTTTACGACAGGTGAACGAGCTCAATAGATTCAAATTCTTAGACTATAATGCTCATATTAAGGCAGAAAGCATGCTTAACACCCCAACGGTATTTTCGATTTTTGTAAGCCTACTCAATTTGCGTTGGATTAAAGACCGAGGGTTGACTTCAATTTTTTCTGAAAATCAACAAAAGGCATCACTACTCTACTACACACTTGAAAAAAACGAATGGATTCTTCCTTTTGCAGAGCCTTCAAGTAGGTCTTTTATGAATGTGACCTTTACTATTCCTGATGCCTCTCATGCTGCTCTTTTTGACTCGTATTGTAAGAAGTACGATCTTCACGGCCTGAAAGGTCATCGTCTTGTAGGGGGCTACAGAGCTTCTCTGTACAATGCGCTTTCGCTATCTAGTGTAAAAATACTAACCGACATTATAGACGAAGTCAATACGCATGTCTAGACCACTATTACTCACACGATTAAAAAAGAAATGGGGAATCTCTTCTAACCTTCAGTTCACCCTCATTTTTATTGTTTTCGGATTAACCGGCACAGCCGCATCGCGTTTAGCAGGACCAGTTATGGACTGGCTTTTTGAAGAACCCGAGACTCTTAACCCATTAGTGTATTGGCCCCTGCGAATCGGGTTAATATTTCCGTTATATCAAGTTTTATTGGTATTAATCGGGGCGCTATTCGGACAGTTTTACTTCTTTTGGAGATTTGAAAAGAAGATGTTAAGGCGTTTCGGTTTGAAACTTTAGCTTTTTTTACAAAAGGAGATTTAATTCTTTAAATAATCCTTTAAAACAGTCTTAAGGAGTACAAGTTTCGGCGCAATAACCACCTCGCAATAGCGCACGTCAGAGTTTCTTTCATAGTACCTTTGGTGCTCGGGCTCCGCTTCGTAGAAACTACTGTAAGGCAACACCTCTGTGACTATAGGAGAAGGAAACACTTCATTCTCGGTCAATTCGGCAATAAAGTCCTGAATAATCTTCTTTTGCTCTTCAGAAGTGAAGAATAAAGCACTACGATATTGTGTACCTACATCGTACCCCTGACGATTAAGTGTGGTTGGATCATGTGTTGAAAAGAAAGCGGATAACAACACGTCTAGTGAAATTTCTTTGGGATCGTATTCCACGCTAATGCATTCTGCGTGACCAGTGGTTCCATTGCACACTTCTTTATAACATGGGTTTTTCACAAGTCCTCCGGCATAGCCTGAGCGCACCTCTATTACTCCTTTAAGTGAAGTAAATACCGCTTCGGTACACCAAAAGCAACCACTCGCAAAAAGCAACATTTGATTGTCGTTCATTATCTTTCGGTACTTTACACAAAAATAAAGCGAATATGCTTCTCAAAGCGTCTCACATCTTTAAAACGAAGCAGCATGTTGACATATTAAATGATGTTAGTTTAGAACTCAACGCTTCGGAAATAGTAGCAATTACGGGACCTTCAGGTGCAGGTAAAACCACGTTATTGAATATTCTCGGAACCCTAGAGAAACCAAGCCAACACCCCAATACCTTACTAGATTTTGATGGCCGTTCGCTTCTAACTTTGAACGAGCGACAATTGGCTCAAATACGCAATCAATCTATTGGCTTTGTTTTTCAGCATCATGGGCTTTTAGAAGAATTTACTGCACTCGAAAACATTTGCATTCCAGGACTTATCATGAAAAAATCCAAAAAAATGGTTCAAGAATATGCCTATGAACTCTTAGATACCTTAGGGTTATCTCATCGATCAGGTCACAAACCTCAGGCACTGTCTGGTGGTGAAAAACAACGTATCGCAGTTGCACGTGCTTTGATCAATCATCCAAGAATGGTGCTTGCGGATGAACCTAGTGGAAATCTTGATAGTCCGAATGCCATGCAGTTACATGACCTATTTCACAAATTAGTAGATCAATTAAAATGTTCTTTTTTAGTAGTTACCCACAACGAAGAAATTGCTCAAAAATCTGATCGAATACTAGTGCTGCGCGATGGGAAGATGGAATAAAACTGATCTCAAGGTCTACCTCGATGAAAAGGCTGAACAGTACGAACAGGTTAATTTTCTCGACACAGACCCTTTGGGTATACTTCATGAACTTGACCACTCTGCTGATCAAGAAATCTTAGGTTTATTAGTTGCAACCATCGCATGGGGAAACCGCGTGTCTATTATTAAAAGTGGACTTGAACTAATCAAGCGCCTAGATCACCAACCCTATGACTTTATCGTTAACGCCACTGAAATTGAACTCAAACAAATGAGTAAAGGTTTTGTGCATCGCACATTTAATCAAAATGACCTTTTTTTCTTTTTAACCAGTCTTAAGCGAGCATATGCTCAATCTCTAAGTTTAGAATCATTTTTCATCTCTTCAGAACCCCGATTGGATAAGGGAATTATTAACCTAAGAACCTTTTTACTCAAAACCCCTCATGAGATGCGCACCCAAAAACACCTTGCAGATCCTGCGAAGTCTAGTGCGTCAAAGCGGCTCTATCTTTTTTTAAGGTGGATGGTGAGAAGTTCAAAAAAAGGAGTTGATCTAGGAATATGGAAACAGGTTAAGACTTCTCAATTGTCTTGCCCACTTGACGTTCACTCCGGTCGTGTAGCGCGTTCTTTGGGCCTTTTGACTCGCAAACAGAACGATTTGAAAGCATTAATCGAATTGGATACTAAGCTCAGGGCCTTCGATTCTAACGATCCGGTTAAATACGATTTTGCTCTTTTTGGGATTGGTGCCTTTGAATTTGTAGATTTGTAAGATTTATTTTGATTCTGTGAATACGCTTCTTCAATCTGTAACACTGCATGAACCCTCACATTCTTTACATCAAACCGTTGTTGATATTCGGATTGTTGATGGAAATATCAAACAGATCGCAAAGAAAATCAAACCTATTTCCTCTGATTCAATACAAAATTTAAAGGGCCTGCACGTTTCTTATGGGTGGTTTGATCCCGAAGTAAACTTCAGTGAACCCGGATACGAATCCAAAGGACGCTTCATAAACGATTTAAATACTGCAGCCGGTTGTGGGTACACGACTTTAGGTATTATGCCTGATACCCTTCCCCATCCCAATAGTGGAAGTGCATTGTCTTTTTACAAAGGGTTCAGCGCTCACGCAGTTGATGTCCACCCTTTTGGGACCTTAACCCAAGACGCTAACGGAGTTGATCTTTCAGAATTATATGATTTACAAAAGGCAGGCGCTCTTGGGTTCTATGACTACAAAAGACCACTGGTAGAATCGAACCTTCTTAAACTTGCACTTCAATACAGTAAAGGATTCGATGGAAAGATCTTGGTTTATCCTCAAGATGCTTCAATGAGCAAAGGAGGACAATTACGAGAAAGTCCTACAAACCTTACACTCGGCCTTAAGTCTATTCCTGATTTGAGTGAATACTTAGCGGTGCAATTGTGCATAGAGTTATTACGCTATACCAACGCCAGTCTACATTTGACAGGAATTTCGACAATAAGTGCGCTTAAGTTGATTAAGAAAGCGAAAAAAGAGGGTCTCAACCTCAGCTGTAGCACAACCATAGGACTTTTGTATTTTGATGAAAAAGAACTTCAAGGATTCGATTCTAGATACAAGCTTGCGCCTGCACTAACTGATCAAAAAACAAGGAAAGCTCTTAAAGACGCACTCACTAGTGGTGTAATTGACTATGTAACTTCTGACCATAGTAATGTATCGGTTGAAGAAAAAGATGTTGAATTTTCTGATGCTGATTTTGGCTGTAGAAGTTTAGATGCACTGTTTCCGGCCTTATGTGATCTTTTTGGGCTAGAAAAGGCCATCGAATTGTTGAAAAGACCCTATGCAATCTATGGTTTAGGGAAAGCGGAAATCAAAGAAGAAACCATGGCACAACTCTCGCTCTTCAAAATGCAAAAACACGCCATTCAAGAGCGTGAAAATCAAACCCACCTCTTTAATGACCAAAAATTTAGTTACAAAGGTGTTGGCGTGTTTTCTAAGGGTCAATTAATGGCTTTCCTTTAATTTTATAATGAACTTAAGCTTTCTCTATCAAGCACCTGAACAAGGAAGCCGCAAAGCTATCTTTTTGATTCACGGTTACGGAAGTTCTGACAACGATTTATTTCAATTTGCACCTCATCTCCCCAAGGATTATCATATTTTTTCGCTCAGAGGTCCATTTACATTAGGATTTGAGCAGTTTGCATGGTATGCGATTCATTTTGATGAAAATCAAAAAAAATTTAATGATCTAGATCAAGCCAAAAGCTCCCTGAAAGCAATTAAAGATTTCATCGATACCGAAAAGAAGAAACTAAAGCTTAACCACATTGACATCATGGGCTTTAGTCAAGGATGTATATTAAGTCTAGCATTAGCCCTAAACCACCCAGAGTACTTCGCCAACGTAGCAGGTCTGAGCGGTTATCTTAATTTAGAAATGCTTGAAAACGCTGAAGCTATTGAAAAGCAAACCACTGTATTCTTTTTATCCCACGGCACAGAAGACGCCGTGATTCCGTTTACATGGGCTCAAGAATCACGAGATCTTTTATTAAAATACAACTTAAACTTAGAGTGGCATGAATACCCTAATGGACATACCGTCTCTTACGACAACTTCAAAGATCTAATTGCTTTCCTGAGCACTAAAGTCTAGAGCAGCTGTCTCTTCTAAGAGCTCAATCTTTTCTTTTAGCGCTTCAATTATCATTTCTTGACGCTGAATTTTTTGGTTCAGTGCCTTAAATGTCCTGCTTGAATTAACCAATTGAAACAATAAAATGAGAGCCGTAAAAACAAGTAAATAAAGAAAGATTGAATGTTTAAGCATCTTTAAAGAGTTACGGTTAATGCGTCATAGGCCAAAAACATTTGCTCTGGCAGTGATCCTTGTATATCCTTATGAAATCCAAGTGTATGACTAATGTGGGTGAAATAAGTTCTCTTTGCGCGCAGCTCTTGGGCTAACGAAATAGCTTCGTTTAACGATAAATGAGAGTGATGAGGCTCATGACGTAACGCATTCAATACCAAGACTTCACAATCCATGAGCAGCGCTTTCTGATCGGATGTAATCGATTTAATGTCTGTTACATAGGCCAGGTCTTTCATTCTAAACCCGAAAACAGGCATTCCGGCATGATCGACTTCAACCGGTAACACGTTAAGATCATTGATTTGAAATGACTGGTTCTTTTTGATATCGTGCTTGGTTACTTCAGGGATACCTGGGTAATTAAAGTTTGGATCAAATATGTAATCAAAACGTTTGCTGAGTGAAGAAAATACTCTAGCACTAGCATAGAAATGAATATCCCCTTGGCGAAAGAAAAAAGGACGAATATCATCTAAACCCATAGTGTGATCTGCATGTTCGTGAGTCAATAAAATGGCGTCAAGATGATCAATGGGATTTCTTAAAATCTGCTGCCTAAAATCGGGGCCACAATCAATGACGATATTTCCATTCTCCCAAGAAATCAGCACAGAGCTTCTCAGCCTTTTATCTCTAAGATCCTCACTTTTACAAACAGGATGGTCACTTCCAATCACTGGAATCCCTTGAGAGGTGCCCGTTCCTAAGAAGGTTAATTTTAAATTCATTTTACGGTTAAAAATAGGTCGTTTTAACGAGACTTAACCCTCTTTAGTCTTACCTTTGAAAACGTATTCAATACCGTAAATGTGCTATGAGTAAGATTGTTTTTAGAGAGAATGAATATGAAGTTGTTCCTTCTATACACGACAAAACGCTTCGTATAAACCTTAATCAAAACATTTACGGCTCTTTTGCAGAAATTGGCGCGGGTCAAGAAACGGCACGCCACTTCTTTAGAGCAGGCGGAGCTTCTGGAACGATCGCAAAGGCGATGAGTGCCTACGACAAGTCTTTCAGTGATGCCGTATACGGACGTGAAGAAGACGGAAGATACGTCACCGAGTCTCGTTTGAATAAGATGCTAGACCACGAGACCAACCTTCTAGAAGAGCGTATAGATCGTTCAAATAATCCTGAGTATCTCTTTTTCACCTATGCCAACACGGTGGCCACAATTGATTTCTCTAAGCGCTTCAAAGGACATGGATGGATTGGTATTCAATTTCAATTAGAACCAAATCAAAAAGAATACAACCGCATCGTACTTCACGTACGATTCAAACAAATTGAGGCACGCCTTCAGCAAGAGACATGCGGTATTGTGGGGGTGAATCTTATCTACGGTGCGTTTTACAAGTATAATGAACCCAAAAAGCTTTTACGTTACCTCTACGATCATATCGACAAAGACACCCTAGAAATCGACATGATTAACTTTTCAGGTCCGCATTTTAGTCAGGTTGACAATCGTCTAATGAGCCTACAGCTGATTAAAAACGATATGACCGAGGCAGTAATGTTTGGCCCAGACGGAAACAATATTCTCCCTGCCGCCTTACTCTATAAAAAGAATATACTTGCCTTGCGTGGGAGTTTCCGTCCCGTTACTAAGGTCAATATTGATATGCTCGAAAAGTCTCAAGAGCTCTTTTGCACCATTCCTAAGGTCGCTAAAGCGAATACAGAAATCATATTCGAGATTACTCTAGAGAACCTTAAAGCATATGGGGATATCGATGAAAAGGACTTCTTGGCTAGAGCGGAATTGATAGGATCTTTAGGACATATCGTAATGATTTCGAAATTCAAGGAGTACTACAAACTCGTAGAGTATTTCGATAAATACACCAAGAGCCGTATTGCCTTGAGTATGGGAGTCAATAGTTTGGTGGATATTTTTGACGAAAAGTATTACCGTCACCTAAGCGGTGGTATTCTTGAGGCTTTCGGTAAACTCTTTTTCAAAAATGTTCAAGTGTATCTCTATCCAATGAAAGATCCGAATACTGGAGAGATCATCAATAGTGACAGTCTTATGGTAAGTGAACAAATGAAGGATCTATACAAATTCTTCAAGCGCAATAATAAGCTTACTGATATTGAGGATTACGAAGAAGCCAATCTCTCTATCTATTCGAGAGAGGTCTTACAAATGATTACCAATGATGTTCAGGGTTGGGAGATTATGCTTCCTGAGGGAATAGCAGATATCATCAAAAAAAATCAACTCTTCAAAGACACCAAAGTCTCTAAAGAGGTCTTCCCTTACAAAAACGTGTTACCGAATCAACTCTAAGAGTTGATTCGCATGATCTTTCGTGTTTACGTTTTCAATTACATGCGAAATAATCCCTTCTTCATTAATTACGAAAGTAGTTCTAAGAAGTCCATCGTATTCTTTACCCATAAATTTTTTTGGACCCCAAACCCCATATTTCTCAATAATATCGTGTGCAGTATCTGCCAGTAGTGGGTACTGAAAATTGTATTTCTCTTTGAAGGACAGTTGTTTCTTTGGACTATCTTCACTCACCCCAAAAATGCGATACCCTTTTTCACTCAGTTCCTCGTAACCGTCTCTAAGACTACAAGCCTCAGCGGTACACCCTGGAGTATTTGCCCGAGGGTAGAAAAAAAGGATGTGTGCGGTACCTTTTAAGGATTTAGAATCTACTGTATTTGACTTTTCGTCTAGAACTGAAAATTCCGGGGCTTTATCCCCTACTTTGAGCATATTCATAGTTATTTTTGTTTTAAAGTTACGCTAAATGAAAAAGAGTGAAAAGGTATCTTTTTGCATCGAAACACTTGAAGAACTGTATCCAGAGGTTCCTATTCCTTTAGATCACAAAGATCCGTACACCCTTTTAATAGCTGTTTTACTTTCTGCTCAAAGCACTGATATACGCGTCAATAAAATCACTCCTTTTCTATTCGCTAAAGCAGACAATCCCTACAATATGGTTAAGCTCTCTGTTGAAGAGATTCGTGAGATCATAAAACCTGTAGGTCTTTCTCCAATGAAATCTAAAGGCATACATGGATTGTCTCAAATACTAATAGATAGCTATAATGGAGCCGTTCCCCAAGAGATTGAGGCCTTAGAGAAATTGCCTGCTGTGGGCCATAAAACCGCTAGCGTAGTCGTTTCACAAGCCTTTGGAATACCTGCCTTTCCGGTAGATACACATATACAACGTCTCATGTATCGCTGGGGATTTTCATCGGGTAAAAGCGTGGTTCAAACCGAGAGAGACGCAAAAAGACTGTTTCCGCAAGAAAAATGGAATAAGCTTCACCTTCAAATCATATGGTACGGTCGAGAATATTCGCCAGCAAGAGGATGGAATATTGAAAAGGATCCCATTACTAGAACAATAGGAAGAAAATCTGCGATAGAAGCCTATTACAAAAAGTCGAAGCCTTAATTATGAAGTCGAACGAAATCTACATCAAAGGCGCTCGCATACACAACCTAAAAAACATTGATGTTCGGATCCCCCGAAACAAACTTACCGTTATTACGGGGTTATCAGGATCAGGAAAATCATCCCTAGCTTTTGATACCCTTTATGCTGAAGGACAGCGCCGATATGTAGAAAGCTTGTCGAGTTACGCACGTCAATTTCTTGGGAAACTAGATAAACCTAATGTAGATTCTATCCAAGGTATTGCTCCTGCAATTGCAATTGAACAAAAAGTGAACAGCACTAATCCGCGCTCTACCGTCGGTTCAACCACAGAGATCTACGACTATCTCAGGTTGCTTTTCGCTAGAGTTGGTGAAACCTATTCTCCAATAAGCAATGAAAAGGTTCAAAAAGATACCGTAAGCGATGTAGTGGATTACATCTTAAAGCAGCCCTCAGATGCTAAACTCTTGCTTGTCGCTCCTATTGGATTAAGAGAGCATCAAAAACCGCTTAAAAAGGCACAGTTGTACAATGCAGCGGGATACGCTCGTATCTACGTAAATAATCAGATCGTTCGAATTGATCAACTTGATGCTAAATTCAACGAAGGTTTTAGTTTGGTTGTTGATCGTGTAGTAGTGCAACATGATAATGAAGACTTCACCAATCGTCTTTCGAATGCCGTTGACAATGCCTTTTATGAGGGGCAAGGACAGTGTGAAGTGATTCATTTAGAGGATAAAGCAAAGGCAATTTTCAACGACAAATTTGAAAGGGACGGGATCGTGTTTGACGAACCTAGCATTCATTTTTTCAACGCCAATAATCCCTTTGGAGCATGCCCACGCTGTGAGGGTTACGGAGATGTACTCGGTATTGATCCTGAACTGGTGATTCCAGATACTAGAAAGTCAATTTATGAAGGAGCCGTTGCTCCATGGAACGGCGACCGCTTCTCAAAGTTTAAAGACCAACTCATAGAAGGAGCGGCACAAGCTAAAATTCCCATTCACAAACCTTGGTTTGAGCTCACAGAAGAACAACAAGAAATGGTCTGGAATGGCACTCGATCTTTTAAAGGTATTTATCCCTTTTTTGAGAAGATCGAAGAGAAGACCTACAAAATTCAGAACCGCGTACTGCTTTCTAGATACAGAGGAAAATCGAAGTGTCCTAATTGTAAAGGCAATAGACTAAGAAAAGAAGCGAGTTACGTTAAGGTTAATGGTTATGCGATCACAGACCTATTGAATATGTCCATCAAGGAGTTGATTGAAGTTATTCATTCTATTCAGCTTAACCCCTACCAGCAATCCGTTTCAAAACGAATACTCTTGGAGTTAAAAACGAGATTAGAATACCTCAATCGGGTAGGTCTCTCTTATCTCACACTGAATAGAAAATCTAATACATTATCGGGTGGAGAAAGTCAGCGTATAAATCTAGCAACCTCTGTAGGTAGTAGTTTGGTCGGGTCTATGTACATATTAGACGAGCCGAGTATTGGACTTCACTCTAAGGATACTGAAAACTTAATTATCGTACTAAAATCGCTTAGAGATCTCGGAAACACGGTTATTGTGGTCGAGCATGATGAAGACATCATGAAAGAGGCCGATCACATTATAGATATAGGCCCATTGGCCGGGGCACTTGGCGGCAATGTTGTAGGTGAAGGAGCCTATGAGACATTTACGAAACTAGATACCCTAACTGCCCGCTATTTGACTCAACAGAAACAAATTGAAATTCCTCAAAAAAGAAGAGTGTCTAAGTATCATATTAAAATTATGGGTGCCCGTCTGCATAACCTAAAAAATGTAGATGTACAAATTCCATTAAATACAATTACGGCAGTCACAGGGGTGTCTGGAAGCGGAAAAAGCACTTTAGTAAGCAAGGTAATCCATCAGGGTCTTCTGCATCATTTAGGGGGGTATCAAGGACGATTCAAACATCTAGATGAACTAAGTGGTGATCTACACAAAATAAAGGCAGTAGAGTTTGTTGATCAGAATCCAATCGGCCGATCTTCAAGGTCAAATCCAGTAACCTACATCAAGGCCTATGACGATATTCGCTCGCTTTATGCTGCCCAGCCTCAAAGCAAAATATTTGGATTACAACCTAAGCACTTTTCATTCAACGTCGAGGCCGGGCGTTGTGAAAACTGCAAAGGCGAAGGGACGGTAACTATCGAAATGCAGTTTATGGCCGATGTTGTGCTAGAGTGCGAAGAGTGTAAAGGAAAACGATTCAAATCTGATATTTTAGAAGTACGTTTAAACGAAACTTCGATTTACGATTTGTTGCAGTTAACGGTCGACGAGGCGATTCTCTTCTTCAATCAAAACGGGAACCAAAAGATTGCACAAAAATTAAGTCTCCTCGCCCAGGTTGGACTCGGCTATATCACCCTAGGACAATCTTCTTCAACCCTCTCTGGAGGTGAAGCGCAGCGGATAAAACTCGCCTCATTCCTGAGCAAAGGAAACCAAAGCACACCTACCCTTTTCATTTTCGACGAACCTACGACGGGTTTGCATTTTGAGGATGTTCGCACTCTTAAAAAAGCCTTTGATGCACTCATTGATAACGGACACAGTATTATTCTAATTGAACACCATTTAGATCTTATTAAAGGTGCGGATCATATTATCGAATTAGGACCTGTAGGCGGAACCGAAGGAGGTTATTTACTCGCCACAGGAACTCCAGAAGAAATTGCTGTTTCAAATGAATCCGTCTCAGGCCCTTACCTTAAAGAAAAGTTACTACAGGCTTAAAAAGGATTTGGCAAGTACCTTATAGCGTATCAATAAGAGCAAAGAAAGAACCAATCCAATTGAATAGAAGATTGTGCTCAATGTATAATCCTGGATGAATTCAAAAGTCATCAGAAAAACTACCAAAACTCCCGGCCAAAAATGTGTGCGAGAAAGTACTTGAACCTCCAAAATCATATAAGCTAATCCGACCTTAACAGCGCTAAAAAAAGAAACGATGATAAATGAAGTTAAAGCTGCCCCATAGATACCATAGTTAGGAATCATCCAGAGGTTAAGAAAAACCATAGAAACTAAAAACAAACCGCTAATCAATAAATACCACCTGTAAAATGGGGTATATTGGAAGACTATGCCTGCAGGGGAAAAGGCACTGTCAATCATTTTTAGCACTAATACAATGGGGAAAATCGCAAAGGCCTCATGGTAAGCAATTGGCAAAAAAGACAGCATTAAAGGCTCAGCTACTAGCAAAAGTGCCACGACAAAAACCCCAAGAACAAGACTTATCTCTACGGCCTTCTGAACCAGTATGTTCAGTTGCTGGCGTTGACCATGCGCCAAAAATTTTGCAGACTTCGCGTTAAAAACCGGTTGCACGGCCCGAAGAGGGATAGCTACCGTGGTAGCAATAAAAACAATAACGGTGTACAATGCAACTTCAGAGGCGTTTCTAAGGCTATGCAGCATCACCTTATCAATTTCTAAGAAGGTCATGCTCAATCCACTTCCGACTACCACCAAAGCGCCGTACCACAGATAGTTGATTCTTTTTTTAAGGTCAAGGCCGTAAAAAAAATGAAACGGAAGTAAACGATAAGCCCTAAGTCCCATTAAAAAAGCTCGAATCACGTAAACTGCAATTACTATTTGAATGAAACCTTCTAAAGAAAGTGGAGTGAGCCAATAATGAGTACTTAAAACCATCGATATCACAAGCCTTGGAAACACTTCTTTCAAGAAAGTCCCTCCCGTAGATCGATAATTCACCTTTGCCCAAGAAAAGAATAGCTCAAAAAATGCCATTGAGACCCCTACTGCAGCAATTGAAAAAAGTGCTATCCGTGAAAGGCTGTTCTCCGCTTCTAAAGCACTTCGCAAATCAGATTCAACAGCATACACCAATGCGAACACTAGAATGCTGACCGACACCAATAGCTGAAGGCTATTAGCCATTAGAGCTTTACGGCCAGGTTCTTCATTGACTTCAAAAAATCGAATAATGGTTTGATGAACACCCAAAGAAATCAGCGGAAAAACCAGTGTTGCACTTGCCAAAATAAAAGACAACGTTCCGTAGGCCTGGGGAGTAAATACTCGAGTGTACAGAAAGAGTACATTTATGGCTCCTAAGAGAAATCCAAAGGCAATTAAAAATCCATTGTACTTAACTTGATTGTAACTCATAAGCTTCGAATACATTTGGCAAGTGCTTTAGCAAGCTCTTTATGTTGGTATCTAGCGACATCTCTTTCTAAACGCGGTGGTTTTTGATCATGATTGAATGTAGACCGGCAACTTTCAATAAAGGGTATGATAGGCGCTTCTTCGTGATGAGATAATGAAAGAACCATTGGATAGTCCTTTACCATCTCAGTCACTTCCCATCCCTCAGGTCCTATAATCATCAAAGGAGCCTGAATCGAAAGATATTCAAAAAGTTTCCCTGGGATGACAAAATCGTAAGCATCAGAATCTCCCTCAACAAGCAATAGCAATGATGCTTTTGATGTGAATTCATGAAGCTTATCCTTAGCCACATATCCAAAGAAAGAGCATTGATCTTCTAAAGAGTGGGCTTTTAATGACGCCTTCACCATTTCATCTACTTCTCCTACAAACCAGAGCCTAATCTTCGATGAAGGCTTCTCTTGCTTAGAAATCATTTGAATGGCGTGCCATAATCTTTCAGGGTTACGACGGGAAAATAACGACCCTATATGAAGCAGAATAAATTCTTCAGTAGTTTCATCTACTTTTGAATTCAGTTCAGAAAAACCATTGGTGATAGACTCACAATGCACATGGTACATGCTCTTGTAATGATACGCGAGATGCTGAGTGGTGGTCAAAACCAAGGAAGCCTTTTGGATCACCTCTGCTTCTAATTGTTGATGTCTTTTTTTAGCAAAACCACTTATAGGCAATAATCGGTGGTATCCTATATCTGTCCAGGGATCTCTGAAATCGGCTATCCATTTGAGATCTCTTGTTTGAGAGGTTAATTTTAAGCCCCCTAGGTGAACGCTATGAGGAGGCCCTGTGGTGATAAGCAAACGAATGGAGCGCTCTTGAATAAGCTTATGTGCCAAACGGGTAACGGCTTTCACCCAGAAAACTCGTGAATCAGGAACAAACAAGCTACCTCGAATCGTAAATAGAAGCTTTTGCACCAATCCCCTAGGGCGATCAGGTAATAATCCTTTGGCGTATTCTTTAGTGTTCGAGAATCCTAATCGACTTGCCCATCTCAAAGGCTCAATGATAGGCACACGGATCACTTCAAGAGCATCAATAGTGGCTTCTGATAAACTAGTGTCTACTTGCGGATAAAAGGGATTTTCGGGTACAATAACGATAGGTTTAAACCCATTTTCTGCAAAGTAACTGGTAAATCCTAGCCATCTTTGAACTCCAGGCCCCCCTGACGGAGGCCAATAATAGGCGATTACCACCACTGGTTCTAACCCTTTCTCCATCGAATCAGTGGAATTATAAGAAGTACAATTAAAAAAAGTCCTTGCGCCGGAAGTCGAATGAGATCCGCCCTTTCAATTATCCTAGGCCTAAAACTTAGTTTCACCTGATGTTCGCCAGGGGGTAATTCTGCCCCAATCAGTGCATAATTAACGCGATACAATGGAATGTTTATGCCATCTACTTCCATCACCCAATCTGTAGGACTCGGAGTATAATACCATTCTGAAAAGACAGCAAAACTCTTTTCAGAAACTGAATATCGGTATTCAATCGTACCCTCTTCAGCACGTACGACTCCAATAAAGTCTGAGTCACTGCGGTCATAACGCATCTGACTTGGCTGGTTGCCCAAAATAGAAGCCTCTAAATTGTAGTCTTGGTCCTTTAATGCCAAGAGTGCCTCTTGATCGCCTTCTACAGTAAATAATGAAGAAATAAACCAAGCAGCGCCGAGCGTAGTTGAATAAGGAACACTAATTTCTTCACCGTTTTGATCAGAGGTGATCAAATACTTCACATTGAGAATATCCAATACTTCAGGATGGTCTTGATACACTAAATATTCAGTGATATACTGAATAAATGCAGGTTTTGCTGCATGATATCCGCCAAGAGATCTATGAAAATAAGAGGTTCTGGCCCCATTCAAACCCTCGTTAAAATTAAACACTTTGAAGTAAGTCGTGTCCTTTTGAAGTTCAAGATCTACAGATGAAGCTTGAAAAGGCCGATCTACTTGTGTTTGACTTACAAAATCGTCAGAGGTTATATACCTTTTTGCTACACCACCCAAGTCAAAAATTATTAAAGCTGCGATCAGCAGATAGCTGTGTTTCTTGACTCTTGGCAAGTATTGAAAATAAAGAACCAGCAGAATAAGTACTCCTAGAACTAACGAACGCATTAGATCGGCATAAAAAACATCTTGACGATCTTTAACTAGGGCATCTACAAAAGCCTCACCGTAGTTTCCTTGATATAAGACATCCGAAGCGCCCGTAAAATCACTTACAAGTCCGTACGCAAGGGCCAATGCACCCATTGCCAAAAGGGCAATAGAAAGGGGTTTTAGAAGTGTATTCCTCGGTGTTTTTAAATAGTGATAAACTCCATAAGCTCCGAGTAAAGGTACAAGCAAAGAGAGTATCACCTGAATGGATGAAACCGCTCTAAACTTATTGTAGAACGGAACGTATTCAATCATAAATAAAGTGAGTGCAGAAAAATTCTTACCCCAAGAGAGTGCCAAAAAGAAAATACCTATAGAAATCGATGCCCATCTATAGTTGCGATTGAGATACCAAAGACCAATGAAAGCGAGTAGAACCAAAGTGATTCCTAGATAGGCAGGCGCTGCTACGATGGGTTGACTCCCCCAATACAAAGGAGCATTTTGCAAAAAATCCAAAGCCGATATTCGCGGAACGTTATTCGCTCTTAAAAACTGGAAAAGCGCCGAGTCTTCTCCTAGCGGCTCAGCATTTCCACCTCCTACAAACCTCGGAAACAAGAGGTTTAAAGATTCAGTAATTCCATAGCTATATTGAGTGATATACTCGAAACTTAAACCATCTAAAGGTTCTATGGAGTTCCCTTGCCGGTCTATTTTTAATGTCGATTCTCCTCTAGTACTAAAGGTTGCATACTCACGCGTTGCTAAGAGTGAAGTTGCATTTAAGGCTAGTGCCCAAACTAATGCCAAAGCAAACATCCCCGAAGAAACGGCAAAATTCCATATCCGCTTGTCTTTTACATGCTGCCATCCAATAACCAACCAAAACAAACCAATTGCCATAAAGAGGTAATAGGTCATCTGGTAATGATTCGCAAAAATT
>JAYPUW010000004.1:0-195440 GCA_038134285.1 Flavobacteriaceae bacterium | reverse complement strand
CAAACCAATTGCCATAAAGAGGTAATAGGTCATCTGGTAATGATTCGCAAAAATTTCTAACCCGATAAACAAGGTCAGCGCTAAAGTGAAAAGCATCTTTCTCTTACCTAGAAACAATCCATAAAGCGCGGCCAAAACAAAAGGGAAATAACCTATTGCATGGGCCTTGGCATTATGACCCACATCTATAATAATTAAATGGTAGGTTGCTAATGAAAATCCGAGGGCTCCAATTACCGCTCCCTTATATCCCACACCAATTAATAATAAAAACAAATAGGCGCCTAGAAGGTATAGAAACACATAGTCAGCTGGCCTCGGTAGAAATCGGATGACCTTATCTATTCCTCTAAGCATATTATAGCTATAGTGTGCTCCTAATTGATAAGTGGGCATGCCACCAAAAGTAGCTTGCGTCCAGAAAGATTCTTTTCCTTCAAGGCGAGCCTGGTCACGAAAATGAGACATGCCTTTATACTGTGCAATGTCAGATTGATATAAAGCCTTCCCTTGAAGAATTGGATAAAACAATCCTATTGAGAGCACCACAAACCCTAAAACGACAAAAAGATGTATTCTCAAAGATCTCATAATGCTTATCAACTGCTCTTTCATATTCTATTTTAGCCTATGCTTTCTTGAATTTTGAAGTACTTTAGAAGCATGATTTCTATTGAAGAATTACACGGTAAAAAAGCACTTAAGACCTTTATTCGTTTTCCTTTTGAACTCTATAAAGGTAATAAGTATTGGGTACCCCCTGTTATAGCTGATGAACTAGATTTCTTTGATCCCGAAATCAATCCCGTTTTCGAGCACGCTGAAGCACGATATTTCATTGCGAAGAAAGAGCAAAAAATAGTCGGACGTATAGCCGCCATCATAAATCGTCTTGAGATCAATGAACAAGGTGTGCCTAAAATGCGTTTTGGATGGTTCGATTTCATTGATGATTTCGAGGTTTCTAAGGCACTTTTAGATGAGGTTGTTTCCATTGGAAAGAAAGAACAACTAACCTTCATCGAAGGACCTGTGGGATTCTCTAATTTGGATAAGGTTGGCGTTTTAACCGAAGGATTTGACCGCATCGGTACGATGATATCGTGGTACAATCATGAGTATTATGAAAAACACTATATCCAATATGGCCTAAAGGCTGAAAAGAAGTACCTCGAGAGTGAGTTTCTAATCTCAAATGTAGACTCTAAACTCATTGAAAAATCAAGTAATCTGATACAAAGAAGGTATCAATTGCAACTTCAGAATTTTACAAAAACCTCTGATGTGCTCGCGTCTGCAAATAAAATGTTTGATCTTTTTAATGAATCCTATGCTAGTCTCTCTTCCTTTGTTCCAATTAGTGAACGTCAGAAAGATTATTTCAAAAAAAAATACCTCACCTTTATCAATCCAGAGTACATCAAATTTGTATTTGATAATGACGGTAATATGATAGCCTTTGGCATAACTATGCCTTCATTTTCAAAAGCATTACAACGTGCAAATGGAAAGCAGTCCTTGTGGGGAATCCTGAATCTGATGTGGGCAAAACGTCATTCAAAAACCGCTATTCTTTATCTCATAGGAGTGCATCCAGATTACCAAAACAAAGGTGTTACTGCCCTACTCTTCGCCGCCCTAAAGAAAGAATACGACAAAAGAGGGGTAAAAATTGCCCATAGAACTCCAGAACTAGAAGATAATCTAGCCGTACAGCGTTTATGGAAAGACTTTGACCCTTATGTTACCCAAAAAAGGGCGACCTACAAAAAAGAAATATAGTTCGAACTACTCATTCATCGCAGCAGAAACAGCCGCCGACAATCTCTTATACGTTCCGTTTTCGAGTCGTTCTCTAATTGAAGAGAATGCGTCTAGAGTGATAGCAACGTCTTCAAGAGTATGTGTAGCCGTAGGTATCATTCTCAATAGAATAAGACCTTTAGGAATTACAGGATAGACTACGATAGAACAGAAAATTCCATAGTTCTCTCGGAGGTCTTTAACTAAGGCCATTGCCTCTGGAATGCTACCATTCAAATAAACCGGGGTTACACAACTTGATGTGGTTCCGATATCAAAACCACGTTCCTTGAGGCCGTTTTGAAGCGCATTCACATTCTCCCATAGTTTCTGCTTGATCTCAGGCTTACTGCGCAGCATATCAAGACGCTTCAACCCACCTTTAACGTAAATCATCGGAAGCGACTTAGCAAACATCTGAGAACGCAAATTATACTTTAAGTAATCGATGATTTCTTTATCTGCCGCAAGGAAGGCTCCAATTCCGGCTAGTGATTTTGCGAAGGTAGCAAAGTAAACATCTATAGCCTCTTGAACCCCTTGCTCTTCTCCTGCCCCGGCTCCTGTAGCACCTAAGGTTCCGAATCCATGGGCATCATCTACTAAAAATCTAAAGTTATATTTCTCTTTGAGAGCAGCAATTTCTTTGAGCTTACCTTGCTCACCACGCATACCAAATACCCCTTCAGAAATCACCAAAATTCCTCCGTTTTGTTGTTCTGCAAGCTTCGTTGCGCGCTCTAAATTCTTTTCTAAGCTTTCAATGTCATTGTGCTTGAAGGTGAAACGCTTTCCAAGGTGCAAGCGCACACCATCAATAATACAAGCATGACAATCCACATCGTAAACAATGATATCATCTTTACTAACCAAGGAATCAATTGCAGACATAATACCTTGATAACCAAAATTTAAGAGATAGGCTGCTTCTTTATTGACAAAAGAGGCAAGTTCGTTTTGTAGTTGCTCGTGTGCATCCGTATGACCGCTCATCATTCGAGCTCCCATTGGGTAGGCTGCACCATAGGTTCTGGCAGCTTCAGCATCTACAGCCTTTACTTCTTCTAAATTTGCTAGCCCCAAATAATCATTAATACTCCAGGTGATCACTTCTCGACCCTGAAACTTCATCCTATTTGAAATCGGACCTTCTAGCTTTGGAAAGACAAAGTAACCTTCAGCATGTTCAGCCCATTTTCCTAATGGACCTTTATTTTCAATGATACGATCAAATAAATCTCTCATAAAGTTCAAAATCAATGTGTGGAAATACAGGCAAAAGTAAGACTAAAACTTAAATGCTGTACACGTTAAGATGAGGCATTATTAGATGCTCTTTGAAGGTTCAGTACAGTATTAACCGACTCTTCTGTAAAGCCTTGATCTTGCATCCATTGATCGTTGTATATCTTACTCAGGTATCTTGATCCGTGATCCGGAAAGATGACAACAACCACGCTATCCTTGTCAAACATACCCTCTTCCGCATATTGCAAGACACCTTGCAAGGCGGCACCTGAGGTATATCCAGCAAATACACCCTCTGTTTTTGCCAAGTTACGTGCACTAAGGGCAGCATCTTTATCGGTTACCTTAATAAAACGATCAATACGATCAAAGTCTGTAGCTGTAGGAATTAAGTTTTTACCTAATCCTTCTATTCTATATGGATAGATTTCGTTTTCGTCCAGCTCACCGGTTTCGTGGTATTTTTTAATTACAGACCCGTAGGCGTCGATACCAAGGATTTGAATGCTTTTATTCCTTTCTTTTAAATAACGCGCCGTACCTGAGATGGTACCCCCTGTACCACTACACGCCACGAGATGAGTAATGGTTCCATTTGTCTGTTCCCATATTTCAGGACCGGTAGAGAGGTAGTGCGCTTCAATGTTAAGCGCGTTGAAATACTGATTAATGTATATTGAGTTTGGCGTCTCTTGATGAATACGCTTCGCTACTTCGTAATACGATCTCGGATCTTCAGCAGAAACATGCGCCGGACAAACGTGCACCTCAGCTCCCATTGCCTTCAACGTGTTGATCTTATCTTGAGAAGACTTAGAACTAACCGCCAAAATACACCTATATCCCTTAACCATGCTGGCCATAGCCAGACTAAAACCTGTGTTTCCAGAGGTAGTCTCTACTATGGTGTCTCCAGGTTTTAACAAGCCTTTCTTCTCTGCATTTTCAATAATGTGGAGTGCGATTCTATCTTTAGAAGACTGTCCTGGATTAAACCATTCAAGTTTCGCAAAAACAGAACCAGGTACAGATTGAACAGAACGATTGAGCTTTAATAAAGGCGTATTTCCTACCAAATGAAGGAAAGAATCAACCGCTTTAACTTTTTTTCGTTTACTAAAAGGTAGAAACAAACCAAAAAAATTTTGACAAATATAATTAAACTCTAAAAATCCTGATTATCAGCTAGTTCAATGAAAAAGGCGTATTCCTTGGCAATCTCCTTGAGTTGCTCAAACCTACCTGATGCCCCTCCGTGTCCTGCAGATAAATCAATATCTAGAAGCACTTTAGTTTTTGCAGTGTTGTGTTTTCTAAGTTTCAACACCCATTTTGCAGGCTCCCAATACTGCACCTGAGAATCATAAAAACCTGTACTGACATAAATATGGGGGTAGTCTTGAGTTTTAACGTTATCATAAGGAGAATAAGAAAGCATGGTGTAGTATTCCTTTTCATTATTTGGGTTACCCCATTCGTCGTATTCTCCAGTGGTAAGGGGTATAGAATCATCAAGCATAGTAGTGACGACATCGACAAATGGAACCACTGCTATCACACCTCTATATAAATGAGAGGCCTCATTGAGAATGACACCCATAAGTAATCCTCCAGCAGATCCGCCCATTGCGAAGAGTTTGTTCTTATGCGCAATCCCTGAAGCTAAAAGATGTTGAGATACCGCTATAAAATCGTTAAAGGTATTCTCTTTGTGTTCCATCTTACCCAAATTGTACCACGGTCTGCCTAAGTATTGAGATCCTCTAACGTGAGCGATTGCAAAAACGAACCCTCGATCCAGTAAGGATAAGCGTGATATCGAAAAGGTAGGATCCACGGTGTGACCGTAAGATCCATAGGCATATAAAAGCGTTGGTGCCTGTTCTTTGCAGTCTTTGCGTTTAACTATACTCACCGGAATTTTAGATCCGTCTTTAGCGGTAACCCAAATACGAGATGAGACGTACTGGTTTTCATCGTATCCACCAATAATCTCTTGGCGTTTCAATAGTGTAGAAGACTTCTCCTTTACATCAAAAGCATAAACACTAGCCGGAACAGTCATTGAATTCACATAATAGCGAATAATCAACGTGTCAAACTCTGGGTTGTCGTAAAGGTCACAGACATAGGTTTCACCTTCGATGGGAATAAAAAAATCATCTGATCCGTCCCATTTTATAATTCGCAATCGTGTTAGGCCACATTCTCGCTCTGCCAGCACATAGAATTCACGAAAACAATCAAAATCTTCTAACAAAACTTCAGGGCGGTGATCTAAAAACAATTCCCAATGGGTAGCGGTTGTTTGATCGACTGAAGTACGCATCAACTTAAAATTCGTCGCCCCATCCTTATTGGTAAGAATGTAAAAGTGGTATCCAAAATGATCGATACTGTACTCTATTCCACGTTCTCTCGGACTAAACAAAACAAAAGAACCTAACGGATCCGAAGCAGAAAGGGTTTGATATTCGGTCGTCAAGGTAGACCCAGACACGATGATGATATACTTTTTGCTTTTAGACAGGTAGACCCCAACATTGAAAGCCTC
The DNA here is from genome assembly GCA_038134285.1 of Flavobacteriaceae bacterium. Classification (GTDB taxonomy): domain Bacteria; phylum Bacteroidota; class Bacteroidia; order Flavobacteriales; family Flavobacteriaceae; genus UBA3478. The sequence continues at coordinate 189,835 of JAYPUW010000004.1, read as the reverse complement.
GTCTTCTTCTAAAAACACACAAACATCTTCTGCTGGATCCGTTCCTATAATATGCCTGTAGACCGCGTACGCCCTTAGTGTTTCTGGGTCTTGCTTGACGTAAAAAAACACCTCATTACTTTCGCTCCAGCAACCCGAACCCGTAGTGTTCTCAATGCGATCTGCTAACAGAGTTCCATCTTGCAACGATTTTATACCAATAGTGTATTGCCTTCTTGAAATATGGTCTTCGGCGTACAGGGAAAATTGATTGTCGAAACTTACGCGTATTCCCTTTAGGTCATAATAATCGTGACCTTCTGCCATGGTATTTACGTCAAAAAGCAGCTGAGCTTCATTTTTCAACTTTGGGTCTTTGTAACGTACATGAATAGGATATTCTAAACCTTCTTTAAATCGAGATTCGTACCAATACCCATTTCTAAATACTGGTAAGGTCGTATCGTCTTCTTTGATACGGGATCTAATCTCTTTGTAAAGCGTTTCTTTAAGAACATGCTGGTCTGCTGTGACTCCTTCATAATAGTCTTTCTCTTGCTGTAAATGAGCTAAGACCTCAGGAGATTCACGCTCTCGAAGCCAATAATACGGATCTACTCTAGTATGGTTGTGTTTCTCTAATGTGTAAGGATGTTCTGCCGCAACAGGCGGAAGCAAAGGATTTTTTTTCGGCATATTATTTATTCAAACGAACACATCATGTCTAATCCGATTGGAGACCCATCAGGAATAGTCACTACTTCTAAATCAGATGTATACCCTCTTGGATTTCCTAGAAAGCGATCTATTTCTTTCCTCATATAGATTGAGGTAGGATCTGCTTGCTGGTCTCCTAAAAATGTTTTCAATCGCATCATTTCAAATACTATTGCTTCCGTAACTTGAGGATATACAGTCTCATTAGAGGCCAATTCCATCAATCGCTTTAACACCGTAAACTGAATCACCTCTTGCACCATCCCCTCAAAGCCATTAAGTGCTTTTTGTCTCAACGTTTTTTCAAAGACAATTTTCAAAAACTCAGGGAAGCCCAATTGCTCTTTATCCAACATAGACTGATAGACCACGCGATTGGCGCGTTCAGGATTAAACAAGAAGGTAAGTGTAAAATCAGTGGCCGTTTCTGCGGCTGCAATCGGATCAAAAGCCACTCCCAATTTTGACTTGAACGACTCACGGGTGCGTCCGTAACCATAGGTGCGCGGTCCGAAAAGTTGCAATTTATCTTCAGGTATACTCAATACCAAAGGAGAAAGTGTCTGCAATACGCCATCTAAGGCATTCAACTGCTCTTCTTTAGAGACAAAAAACCATGGCTCGTAACTCTCTTTATAAGCGTACTTATAATGAATACCCCCAATTAATTTAGCAACCGCCTCGGTCTGATAACGATGCATGAAGTATACAGGGGCAAATACATCCTCTAGCTCAGACATGCTTGATGTGGATGGGATATTGTCTATCGAAAACTGATCGATTACTTTATCTCTTAACGATAACAAACGCTGTAATTCATAGGAAATATCTCTCCCATTATCCCATAGGTGTGCTGTGGCACTGGCTGAAGAAACAGGACGCGCATCACTATCGGTTAAATATCGGTATCCCATGGCGTTTGAACGCTCTAGAATCTCATTTAGGGCTACTTTTTCATTAGCTCCTTCTGGAAAGTCACTATAAGCATAGGCAACTGATATCTTATCCCACTCACCAATTCCTACTTCATAAGCTTGTTCGAAATTGAGCTGATCTCCTTCAGCATCTAACACAAACATATGCGGATAGTCCATGACCGAATTTCTGTTTACGGTGCTTGCCGCAAAATTGTGTGCAAAACCTAAAGTATGACCTACCTCATGAGCCGACAATTGTCGAATACGCGCGAGTGCCATTTCAAGCATTTGCTTTTCAGCTTCAGATTGCGCTGAGAAAGGTTTATTCATTAGGCCCTGCGCAATAAGATAGTCTTGTCGAATTCTAAGACTTCCTAAGCTCACATGCCCTTTAAGAATCTCACCGGTTCTCGGATCGACAACCGAAGTTCCATAACTCCATCCTCTAGTAGAACGGTGTACCCACTGAATAACATTGTAGCGCACATCGAGCGGATCCGCATCATCTGGCATAATTTCAACTTGAAACGCGTCCTTATATCCAGCTGCCTCAAAGGCTTGATTCCACCATTTAGCTCCATCTAACAACGCTGAACGTATAGGCTCAGGGGTTCCGTTATCTAAATAATAAATAATAGGTTTGACCGCTTCACTAACCTCCACCCCTGGATCTTTCTTCTCTAGACGATGACGTCTAATAAACATCTTATCAATAGGCTCGTTTACTGAGGCAGAATAATCGCTAAAGCTAAACGGATAAGATCCGGAGCGCGCGTCATAAGGACGAAGTTCAAAAGAGGATAATTCAGGCAATTCAATAAACGAATGATGCTGATATACGGTAACTAAAGTCGGCTCTGGGGTGACCGAACGTATTTCGTACGACTTAGGCTTCCCTGAGAATGTTAGCATCAAATCGATTTCAACATTCTTTTCAAAAGACTTAGTTCTAGCGGCATTTAAAGCGCTTTTAGAGCGATCTAAGGAGTAATTTCCTTGTCCGCTAGACGCTAAGCGATCAACAACTCCGTGAACATCTTGAAATAAGAAGGGGGTGATCTCTATCAGAAACCTATCTTCTCTAGCTTCAACCACATCAAATCCATAGAGTGCCGATGAAGCAAAGGCCTGAGTAATTGACATTATTTCATTCTCGTTATATGAAGATCCTCTGTAATCCAAGTTCGGCTGATTTAAAAAAATACGATTACCCATCTTTTCAAAACGAACCACGCGCTGAGGTCCAAGTTGTCCACGATCTAAACCGATATCGTTACTCCCAATCCCTGAACTCAGAGATGAAACGTGTAAAAAGTCTTTATTGAGGTGCGTGACTTCGAGGTAGACCTTATCCATTACATCATCAAAATATAATACCTGAAAACCTTCAACCTTGCGCATGCCCTTAGTATGTTCAAAATCCTGAGCACTGTTGGTGTGAACGATAAATAGTAAGAAGAGTAAAGTCAAGAGCTTTTTCATGAGAGTAACATTTTTGAGAGCCTTAAATTATTGATTTTTTTCAGCAGCTCTTTATAGAGTCACTATTTTTGCATCAATTACTATTCAACACAAATGACAAAGAACGAACAGTTCAAGAATCTCATTGATCGCCTAGGTGCTTTAAGGAGGTATCTTTGACATAGATGCCAAGCGAATAGAAATAGAGCATCAAGAAGAGAAATCAGCTGCACCTGGCTTTTGGGATGACCCGAAATCGGCCCAAGAACATATGAAAGTCTTAAAAGGGCTTCAATCATGGGTGAAAGAATACGAAGAAACCGTCGAGGTTAAAGACGAGGTCGAAATCCTGCTAGAGTTTCTTAACTCCAAAGAAGTTGAAGAGGTGGAAGTCGCTCAAAAACTTGACGCTCTATCTAATCTTATCGAAGCCTTAGAGTTTAAAAACATGCTTTCAGATGAAGGCGACGAGCTTTCTGCTATCATTCAAATTACCGCTGGTGCAGGCGGAACAGAGAGCTGCGACTGGGCTTCTATGCTCATGCGTATGTACCTGATGTGGGCAGAGTCGAAGCAATACACTGTGCGTGAACTAAATTATCAAGAGGGTGATGTGGCAGGTATTAAAACGGTCACATTAGAAATCCAAGGAGACTTTGCTTTCGGGTGGCTCAAAGGAGAAAATGGAGTTCATCGTTTAGTGCGCATATCCCCTTTTGACAGCAATGCCAAACGTCACACTTCGTTCGTCTCTGTATATGTATATCCCTTAGTCGACGAAAGTATTGAAGTTGAAATCAATCCAGCTGATATTGAGATTACTACTGCTCGATCAAGTGGAGCCGGAGGGCAAAATGTCAATAAAGTAGAGACAAAAGTGCAACTTGTTCACAAACCAACCGGAATACAGATCAGTTGTTCTGAGACTCGTTCACAACACGACAATCGGGCAAGAGCGCTTCAAATGTTGAAATCTCAGCTCTATGAAATTGAATTACGTCGCAAAATGGAGGCTCGAAAAGAAATTGAAGATGCAAAGATGAAGATTGAATGGGGTTCTCAAATTAGAAATTATATAATGCATCCGTACAAATTAATTAAGGATGTTAGAAGCGGCGAAGAAACCGCAAATGTTGAAAGTGTGATGAACGGAGATATAGATGCCTTTTTGAAGGCTTATCTGATGGTAAATGGGCAGAAAACAACTGTCGAATAATCTTATAGTAATAAAATGTAAATGTTAAAATCAATTTGAATATGAAACGATTTTACTTTTTGGCATCATTGTTGGTAATGCTAACGTGTTTTGAAAGTTTTGGCCAATTTGGAATGCCCATGGGACGAGGTGGAATGATGGGAAACCCTTATGGTAGCCCTTATGGTAATCCTATGAGAGGCATGAATCAATTTCCTTCGCGAACACAAGAAGACGAACCTTTAACGGCTGAGGATATTGTAGAACTTTCACTGAACAGGGTAAAAGAAACTATTGAAATCAATGCCTTTGAAGAAGCAGTCTTGCGTTCTATTATGCTAGAGGCGACCAAAAAGCGCATTGAACTTCAAATTTTAAATCTTGAGCCCAATGAGATGAAGACGGCTTTAGAAGAGATTGAATCTCTAGAAGATGCCAGACTCGAAAACGAGCTGCCAATCGCTTTGTATGAACATTTAAAAGCATTGAAAGAAGAAGGCAACTCAAAAGTGAAACGCAAAAAAGAAAAAAAGAAAAGACTTAAAAATAAAACATGAAAAGACTGACTCTGCTGATTGTATCCCTACTAGGTTTATTACAGCTCAATGCACAGCAATTCTCTCAGAGACCTGCAATGCAACCTATAACAATCAGCGGTAAAGTTGTTGATAAAGAAACAGGAACTCCACTAGAATATGCAACTTTAGTATTGCAAAGCGTACGTTTTCCAGAACGTGTTACAGGAGGAATTACCAATGAAAAAGGTCAATTCAGTGTAGAAACCTTTCCTGGAGCCTACAACCTACGTGTTGAATTCATTTCCTTCACATCTTATACCCAAGACAACGTTAGATTTGCAGCCTCAACCGATCTCGGTACCATAAGTCTTGAAGCCAACGTTGAACAATTAGACAATGTTGAGTTGGTAGCAGAACGAACCACAGTTGAATTGAGATTAGATAAAAAGGTTTACAACGTAGGTCAAGACTTAACGGTTAAGGGAGGTACGGTAACCGATGTTTTAGATAACGTCCCTTCAGTAAGTGTTGATGTAGAAGGAAACATTGCCTTGCGCGGAAACGGAAGTGTTCAAATCTTAATCAACGGCAAGCCTTCTGCCCTTTCTGGATTAAGCACAGATGCCTTGCAACAACTTCCAGCTGATGCTATTGAGCGAGTTGAAATCATCACCAACCCATCCGCACGTTATGACGCAGAAGGATCAGCAGGTATCATCAATATCATCTTAAGACAAGAAAAAACCAAAGGTATTAACGGTTCAGCCACGGCATATGTGGGTTCACCAGAGATCACGGGAGCTAACCTCAATTTAAATCTTAGACGCAAATTCTTTAATCTCTTCTCAAATACTTCCTACAGACAAAACGATTCGCCCGGAAAAGGTTTAAATGAACAAATCAATTACGATCTCGAAGGGAATATCCTTAGTTATCAAAACGAATTAAGCAAGACCAAGCGCGGAGGAAATGGTTTCAACACCAATATAGGTCTTGAATTGTTATTTGGTGAAAAGACTTCACTTACTCAAACCTTTTTCTATAGAAACCGTGAAGGACAAAACACAAGTCGTACCGAATTTTTCAACTTCGATCAAAATTTTGTCCCCACTATTTCAAGATTAAGAACCAATACTGGTGATGACATAGATTCTAATTATCAGTATGCTCTCAATTTTGTAAAAGACTTTGAAAAAACAGGCCATAAGCTTACAGCAGATTTTCAATATTCTACGGGTGAAGAACTAGGAAACAATTATATAGATGAGAATGTTAATGAAGACGCCTCAATATTTGTGCCCTCAGAATACACATTTACTGGGGAATCTCAAATCAATCGCTTGTTTCAGTTTGATTATGTATTGCCTTTAGGTGAGGAAGGTCAGGGTCAATTTGAAGCAGGCTACCGTGGAACATTCAATGACTTTTACACTGACTTTGAGTTTGAAATTCAGCAAGAAAAAAGAGGCCCATTGGTTCGCAACAACGAGTTGAGTAACGAATTAGAATACAAAGAATACGTGAATGCGGCCTACATGCAATTAGGAAGTAAATTCAACAAATTCTCAGTTCTTGGTGGATTGCGAATGGAGGCATCAGACATACAAGTAAACTCAAACAGTGAAACCCAAGACAGTCGAAACGAGAAAATCTATTCGAATTGGTTTCCATCGCTTTTCTTAGGATACGAAATCTCAGAAATGGAGCAGTTTACTCTTAGCTACAGCAAGCGTTTGAGAAGACCTCGTTCATGGTTTATCAATCCGTTTATTAGAAGAAATAGCAATACGAACTTGTTCAGTGGTAACCCAGATCTTGATCCAGCCTATACTGATGCGTTTGATTTCGGGTACCTCAAGCGTTTTGGAAAATTAACCTTTAACACCTCGGTGTATTACAATCAGACTTCAGGTGTGTTTCAGTTCATCCAGCGCGAGACTGGAGAAACCGTACGCATTGAAAATCCAGAAGGTGGATTCGTTGAGGTTCCTGTGCAATTACGGTCTCCTATTAACCTTGCCTCTGAATATAGAACAGGTGGAGAAGTTACCACTTCATACTCACCGAAAAGAGGTATGCGCTTCTCATGGAACTTCAATCTCTTTCAACAGGGCTTAGAAGGGGATTTTACCTTTACAAACAGTAAAGGAGAAACCATTTCGCAAGTTTTTAATACGGATAATTTTACCTGGTTTTCAAGAGCAAGTGGGCAATTTCCACTTCCGGGTAAAATAGATTTTCAGACAAATGCCTTCTATCGTGGAAATTCTGTCAACCCTCAAGGTACTGACAAAGGTAATCTTTCGATTAACCTCGCTATGAGCAAGCAGATTTTAAAAGAAAAAGGATCAATTTCTTTTAACATAAGTGACTTATTGAATAGCCAAAAAAGAATGTCTACAACTCAAACAGCAACTGTATATAGCTACAGTGAATTCCAGTGGAGGCAACGTCAGGCCACATTGACGTTTAGATATCAATTCAACGAGCCAGACAATAATAGAAGAAGAAACAACCGCGAAGATATGGGAGGCGGAGAAGAAGAATTCCAATTCGGAACTCCATAACTAAAAAGTCCCGCGTCTGCGGGTTTTTTAGTATTAAGCAAAGGAGTTTTAGTTTTTAGCTGCTTCGCGCTCCTTTTTCTTTTCTTTTAAGAATTCAATGAGACTTCCTGTTACCCAGTAAGGGATTACAAAAGTCAAAAGAAAAATCATCAACCAAAACCCAATGGTTAGGATAGTTAAAAAGGCTATAAATCCTAGATATTGATCGAACTCAATCATGCTGTTTCTTTTACGCTACGAATATAAGTCGATTTCAATGTACAGTACAAACCTGAAGATCGAATTTTAAAACGCTAGAGCATTTTGATGGCTATCTTTGTATTTCAAAAATGAATTATGAGCTATAGAATTGAGAAAGACACTATGGGTGAGGTTCAAGTTCCTCAAGATGCCTTTTGGGGCGCGCAAACGCAGCGTTCTATCAATAATTTTAAGATAGGACCAAGTGGTTCAATGCCTATTGAGATTATCAGAGGGTTTGCTGTTCTTAAGAAGGCCGCAGCATACACCAATGCCGAATTGGGGGTATTAGATGAAAACAAAAGAGATTTGATCGCAAAAGTATGCGATGAACTTCTAGAAGGACAATTGCAAGATCAATTTCCGTTAGTGATTTGGCAAACTGGTTCTGGTACTCAAAGCAATATGAATGTAAATGAAGTTATCGCCAATCGTGCTCATGTTTTAGAAGGAAAGGTCTTAGGACAAGGTGATCGTACCCTGAGTCCGAATGACGACGTAAATAAATCACAATCATCAAATGATACTTTTCCTACGGCGATGCATATCGCTTGTTACGATAAATTAGTACGCCACAGTATTCCTGCTATAGAAACCCTAAAAACTACCCTTTACCAAAAAGGTCAAGCATTCATAGATGTTGTGAAAATTGGTCGTACTCATTTAATGGATGCCACTCCCCTAACTTTAGGTCAAGAATTTTCTGGATACGTAGCGCAGCTCGAATTCGGAATCAAGTCTGCACAGAACAGTTTAACCCATTTGTCTGAATTGGCATTGGGTGGAACTGCAGTTGGAACAGGATTAAATACTCCAAAGGGGTATGCAGAAAAGGTTGCAGCTTACATTGCACAGTTTACTGGGCTTCCATTCGTCACCGCTCAAAATAAATTTGAAGCTCTAGCCTCTCATGATGCCATCGTAGAATCGCATTCTGCATTGAAGCAGATTGCAGTGTCATTGAATAAAATTGCAAACGATATTCGAATGATGGCCTCAGGGCCACGATCTGGCATAGGTGAACTCATTATTCCGGCTAACGAGCCAGGGAGTTCAATTATGCCAGGGAAAGTCAACCCAACACAATCAGAGGCACTTACTATGGTATGCGCACAAATTATGGGGAATGATGTCGCGATTACTATTGGAGGAACACAAGGACATTACGAACTGAATGTCTTCAAACCACTTATGGCTGCTAATTTCTTACAATCTGCTCAACTCATTGGAGATGCTGCTTTGAGCTTTAACGAACATTGTGCAGTAGGGATTGAACCGAATACAAAACGCATTCAAGAACTTGTCAATAACTCGCTAATGCTAGTAACAGCTTTGAATACCAAGATTGGGTATTACAAGGCAGCAGAGATTGCGAATGCAGCACATGCTAATGGGACTACACTTAAAGAAGAAGCTATTCGTTTAGGATATGTTACTGCAGAAGAGTACGATGCATGGGTACGCCCTGAAGATATGATTGGTTCGTTTTAAATAAAAAGACCGCAATAAAAAAGGCTCCCAATGGGAGCCTTTTTTTTCATGAGGTATTTATGATATGAATTACTTCAAATAAAATTTTGACGTACCGATTAATTCTAAATCGTTGTCATAAATATTTACCATATAACTTCCCTTAGGAAAATCAGCTCCTCCATTCTCTACGTAATCGCAAACGTCTAAGGTTTGGTTTTCGTAATAGAAAGCAGTAACCTTACTCACATTTAATGTGCGGCTATTAACAGTAACTGTCTCTGTATTACCCATTAAAGCACCGTCAGGGCCCATTACTTCGATGAAGAAGTTCTTGTCTCCAGCTTTAGTAACGGCGTTGTCTCTAACAGTAAAACAAACTTTAAAATTGTCTGCTCTATTAGCGCGCTTAACTGACTTGAAGTCTCCGTTAGTCTTAACTCGAACAGCCTGTACATCAAGCATATCCAATTTAAGCTGAGCAGCAATTCTATTTTCTTGCTCCAGAATGATATTTTGCTGAACGATTGAATCGTTAAGTGCAGCAACTCGCTCTAACTCCGCCTGAGTTTTTTCATTCAATGACTTAAGAGCAACATTGCTCGCAGAAAGAGAATCTAAACGAGCCATTAAAGTTTCACGCTCTCTACGAAGCTGATATACTTGACTACGAAAACGCATCAAAGTCGTTACATCTGCTTTTAGTGCAGAAAGTGAATCGATATAGCTAGCGATTTCTCCTCTAGCAGCTAGAAGCTCCTCACTTAGGGCATTGTTCTCTAGAATCGATTTGTCGTAATCTGATTTTAATCCTTCTAACTCTTCAATAACTGCCGTTTTCTCAGCATTCAAAGCTTCCTCGGTATTTTTACCGCTAATGTATAGGCTAATAGCGAAAGCAGTGGCTGCTACAAAAAGAACCCCAAGTATCGCAGGTAACGCTTTAGACTGGTTTTTTTCCATAATTTAAAATCTTAAGTTTGGTTTCTTTATTTGCTGCAAATATATAGCGATTTAGGGCAAAAGCGCAAGATTACTGCATCTAACGTGTTAGTTTTTTGTATTTAATGCGTGTTGGGTTAATGTCTTTACCCAATCGCTGACGTTTGTTTTCTTCATAGTCTGAAAAGGAACCTTCGAAAAAGTAAACCGAAGAATTTCCTTCAAAGGCCAGTATGTGCGTACAAATACGGTCTAGGAACCATCGGTCATGCGAGATGACAACAGCACATCCGGCAAAATTTTCAAGACCTTCTTCAAGCGATCTTAATGTATTGATATCCAAGTCATTAGTAGGCTCATCTAAAAGTAATACATTACCCTCTTCTTTTAGGGTCATTGCCAAGTGTAAACGGTTTCGCTCACCACCAGACAACAGCTTTACCTTCTTATTTTGTTCGCTTCCGGAGAAATTAAATCGACTCAAATAAGCTCTTGAATTCACCTCTCGCTGCCCCATCATGATGAGTTCTTGTCCCTCTGAGAAGTTTTCCCAAATCGATTTTTCTGGATCTATATCTGAATGCGTCTGATCTATGTAGGCAATCTTAGCCGTTTCTCCTACCGTAAAAGTTCCAAAATCAGGCTCTAACTCTGACATAATCATCTTAAAAAGTGTTGTTTTTCCAGCTCCATTCGGACCAATTACCCCAACAATACCTGCCTGCGGAAGCTTAAAGCTTAAATTTTCATAGAGTAATCGGTCACCAAAGCCTTTAGAAATAGCATTAGCCTCTAGCACATTAGTGCCTAGTCGCGGCCCATTAGGAATATAGATTTCAAGTCGTTCTTCTAATAGTTTTTGGTCTTGATTGAGCAGTTTATCGTAATTATTCAATCTCGCTTTCTGCTTGGTTTGCCTTCCCTTAGCACCTTGACGCACCCATTCTAATTCCCGTTCTAGTGTTTTCTGACGTTTACTTGCCTGCTTGCTCTCTTGCTCAAGACGTTTCGCCTTTTGCTCTAACCAAGAAGAGTAATTTCCTTTCCATGGGATACCTTCTCCTCTATCCAATTCAAGAATCCATCCGGCTACATTATCTAAGAAATAGCGGTCGTGGGTTACTGCAATGACCGTTCCCTTATAGCGGGCTAAATGCTGCTCAAGCCATAATACAGATTCAGCATCTAGATGGTTGGTGGGCTCATCCAATAGCAATACATCGGGTTCTTTTAGTAATAGACGGCAAAGAGCAACACGACGTCGCTCCCCTCCGCTCAACACCTTGATCGGCGTATCAGGTTCAGGGGTGCGAAGGGCATCCATCGCAATAGCAAGTTTGGTGTCTAGTTCCCAAGCATTCAAAGCGTCTATTTGATCTTGAAGCTTGGCTTGTTCGTCCATTAACTTTTGCATCTTATCAGCATCCTCATAATTCTCTGGAAGACCGAATAAGTCATTAATTTCATTATATCGATCGAGAACAGCAACAGTTTCCGCCACTCCTTCTTTTACAATCTCAACAACCGTTTTAGACTCATCAAGATGAGGCTCTTGTTCTAAATATCCCACAGAATATCCGTGAGAAAAAACGACATCTCCTCGGTAATTGGTGTCTACCCCAGCTATAATCTTGAGTAGGGTTGATTTACCCGAGCCATTGAGCCCCAGAATACCAATCTTTGCTCCGTAAAAGAAACTCAAGTAGATATTATTTAATACAGGAGTTTTGGAATTCGTGAAGGTCTTAGTAACCCCCGACATTGAAAATATTACCTTTTTATCGTCTGACATGTTTTACAAAATTTAAACGCGACCTTTTAATGCATTAAACACCCAGGCTATTGCAAAGAAGCCAATTCCGACGGTAGCAAAACCCCATCCTGCAACCTCATCGTATTTAAACGCGGCAAGGGCGAGCAAAACGAGCCCCATCAAAATCATCAAAAAAGTAGCGTAGGCTAAGACAGTATTTTTATTCATAATAGCTTATGGTGTTAGGTGGGTAAAGGTCGTAAAAATGCTTTAATTAATCGTAAATTGCAGCTGCAAACCAAAGGGCCATGACCAAGACGAAAAAAGAGCTTGCACGCGAAATACACCATCGTAATGCGGTAAAGTTTCTCCACGATAAGAAAGAAGAAGCGAGCCATGGCGGAGGAGCTTCTAAACTTCAAAAACAGACGGATCAAGGCAAAATGACTGCTCGTGAACGTTTGAGCTTCTTGTTTGACAAAAAATCAGAGATTATTGAAATCGGTCAACTAGCAGCTGACCAGATGTATGAAGAACACGGAGGATGTCCATCGGCCGGTGTAGTCGTTCAGATCGGCAGAATTGAAGGAAGGCTCTGTGTGGTAGTAGCAAACGATGCCTCAGTTAAGGCGGGAGCTTGGTTCCCTATGACTGCAAAAAAGAACCTAAGAGCGCAAGAGATTGCTATCGAAAACAGACTGCCTATCGTATATCTTGTAGACAGCGCAGGTATTTACCTACCAATACAAGAAGACACATTTGCCGACAAAGAGCATTTCGGTCGAATTTTCAGAAATAATGCCAAAATGAGCAGTATAGGTATTACCCAGATTGCTGCAATAATGGGCTCTTGCGTTGCTGGTGGCGCTTACCTACCCATCATGAGCGATGAAGCCATAATTGTAGAGAACACAGGATCTATCTTTTTAGCTGGCCCTTACCTCGTGAAAGCTGCCGTTGGCGAAGAGGTAGATAAAGAAACACTCGGAGGAGCGCATACCCACAGCGCCATATCTGGTATGGTTGATTATGCTGTTCCATCAGATCAAGAGGCCTTAAAAAAAATTCAATCGATTATTTCAAAATTAGGAACCTCAGAAACTGCTGGATTTAACCGAATTACATCCGTTGCCCCCAGCAAAAATCCAGACGAGATTTACAGTATTTTACCTGACAATAGATCAGAGCAATACCCAATGCTCGACCTTCTAGAATGCTTTATAGACAAGAATTCTTTTGAGCCCTACAAAGAAAATTACGGCAAGACATTGATTACGGGTTATGCACGCATTGATGGATGGGCAGTAGGCATTGTAGCGAATGAAAGAAAAGTGATTAAAAACGCCAAAGGCGAAATGCAAATTGGCGGAGTCATCTATTCTGACGCTTCGGATAAAGCCACACGCTTTATCGCTAATTGCAATCAAAAGAAGATTCCTTTAGTTTTTATCCAAGACGTCACTGGATTTATGGTAGGGAGTAAAAGTGAACATCAAGGAATTATTAAAGATGGTGCAAAGCTTGTCAATGCTGTGAGCAACTCTGTAGTGCCTAAGTTTACTATAGTTGTAGGTAACTCTTATGGGGCTGGCAATTACGCCATGTGTGGAAAAGCCTATGATCCGAGACTAATCTTCGCATGGCCCTCAGCTGAAATTGCTGTGATGAGCGGACAATCTGCATCAAAGGTACTGCTTCAAATCGAAGAAAGTAAACGAAAAAATGCAAAGCAATCCTTATCAGAAAAAGAACGCAAAACACTTCTCGAAGAAATTGAACAGAAGTATGCGAATTCTACCTCACCTTATTACGCAGCAGCGAGACTGTGGACAGATGGTGTCATTGACCCAGTAGAGACCCGAAAACACCTCTCGATAGGGATAGAAATGGCAAATAATAATTCACAAATCGAACCCTTTTCACTAGGATTACTTCAGGTTTAGATGCCCAAGCATCTTTAAGCGATCGAATTTTTGAGTAGAAGTATAGAAAAATTTAGACAGCGCATATACTATCTTGGGCTTCTCGTATCGTTCCCATGAGATCTGATCTAATCTTTTTTCAACCTCTTTTCGAAGAGCCTCGTCTCCTTCTATAACGAGTCCAACTTGTTCTCCTAATTCAGGGTGTGGCATTGCGGAAACGAAAAATACCAAATCTCTAAATACGTTTGAAACTTTTCGTTCAATGCGTTCAGGAAAGAGTTTTATTCCACCCGAGTTAATGACATGATCTAGTCGACCTATATACTCAAATTGCTTCTCAGAATACAAGTGTACGCTATCATTAGTGACCACAGTGCACTGTTTGAGGTGTGGAGCATGTATAATCAGATTGCCGGCTTCTCCGGTTGTAAATTGAACTACCGATAGTGCAGTAAACAATCGCTCTTCAATCGGGTAACGCTTTCTAAGCGCAACGTGGGAAAGGGTCTCTGTCATGCCGTAAGATTCAAAAATCGTGATTTGACACCCTTTTGGAATATAACTTATTACCGAATTTGAAAGCCTAGCTCCTCCCACAAGCAGTGTTTTTACTAGCCTTAAATGCTTAATGCTATGAGCCAATTGATAAGGAGTAAGGGCTACAAAATCAAAGAATCCATCTTCTTTATCTTCAAATCCAAGAAACGGATTTGCTTGAGGTTTGACGGCATGAAGTTCAAGCCCAGCACGCATCGCTCTAAGGACCATCAAGGAACCAGAAACGGCTTGCAGAGGTAGAGCCACTAGGGCCCGCTGTTTGGCCTTTAAATTAAAAAAATTCAAGGTGAGATCCGCTGAGGCCAAAGCATCCTCAATGTCGAGATCAAAAGATTTGGGCTTTCCGGTAGAACCAGAACTCTGAACGCTCAGACTTTTACCCTCGCGCAGCAACGTCACCATCGATTCAAGTTCAGCTCTGTAGGAATGAGAAGCGCTCTCGGTATTTATACTGAAATTAGCATTCCACATAAATCACAACTTTCCGAGAAGCTTTGCTCCTATTTGGTCCCAATGGTATTTCTTATATAAGACCCACAACACAATAGGATAAATCACTAGAAGTGGAATTAGGGCATCAATTCCAAATGAAGGCTCACCGATATCCTTGAGAATCGAAGGAACTTGAAAGGCTGTCCAATCCGTAGAAACCAGCAAAGCTCCAATCAGATTGTTTGATGCATGAAACCCCAATGCTAACTCTGTACCCTCATCCAAAAGGGTCATTGCCCCAAAAAACAAACCCGAACCGATATAATAGGCCAATATGCCATACCCTAATTTTGAGACTTCAGGGTTTCCTATATGCATAAGACCAAAGATCACTGAAGGCACAATAAACGCTACAGCCCTGCTCTTAGTCATCATGCCTAAACCTTGAGTCATATGTCCTCTAAATAGTAATTCTTCAAAACTAGTTTGAAGGGGTATGAGTAAAATAGCTACAAGTGCAAAAGGCCAAAAAGTATCCCATGAAAATTGAACTTCATATGCCTCAGGCGCAAGCACAAAGTCTAAAAAGGTTGAACATCCTATTACAAACGACCATAGTACAAAGGCGAAGAAGAGACGCCTCCAGTCAAAAGAAGTTCTTGAGGTAAAAAGTCCGACCATGGGCATTCGCAACACCTGCAGCCCATAGATAAGAAGCACAAAAAATCCGATTGCCAATGGCAATAACAATAAGGCAAGAACGGTCGTGGCTCCCATACTCTGAATCATAACCTGCATCATCTCATTGGTATTTGCTGAAGATTGAAGAGTAGCCCAATAGTTGTAGCTCATGAATGCTATAAACGCAATAGGAACTAGTAAATAGCGCCATGCTTGAGTTTTGCCCTGATACGACTTTTCAATAAAGGAACTCATGTGTTGGTGTTTAGGATCCAAGGTAATTCTTTGTTGTAATATAGACGGGCCTCTTCAATAGAAAGTGGCGACGCGAAGTTATTGGTAAATAGACTTCCTGTTCCCAATCCTTGAGGTCTAGGCAACGCTTTTGTCGATGTGTATTGGGCTATTGCATTTAAGCCAATATTGCTCTCTAGAGCGCTGGTAATCCACCAAGGAGTATTGAGTTCCATAAAGGCATCGCAGGCTTTAAACCCTCCTATTAAGGCAGGCTTTAGAATCAAGTAGTGCGGACGAATATGAGAAATACATCGCTGCTTTTCTTTATCATTGAATAGTCCTATAAGCTCTTCATCAAGAGCAATGGGTAGCGGAGAATGCTCACACAACTGGGCCATCTCATCCCATTGACCTTCTTTTATGGGTTGTTCTATGGAGTGAATTTCAAGTGAAGCGAGTTGTTCGAGGATCTTATGAACCTTATCAGGGGCATACGCCCCGTTTGCATCAACTCTTAACTCAAGGACCTCGGCCGAATACTTTTCTCTTAATCCCTTTAAAAGGGTGTATTCGTCATTAAAGCGATGTGCTCCAATCTTTAATTTGATGCAATTAAATCCCCTTTTAAGTAAATCATCAATCTGCGCTTGCATAAACGGCAAATCCCCCATCCACACTAAGCCATTGATTTCAATACCCTTTTGTCCGTTAAAGAATGGGGTTGAAAACAATTTGAAAGGATTGTCACTGTGAAAACTATACCACAGTTGTTCTAATCCGAATTGGATAGACGGAAGTTCAACGTAAGACGAAAGGAGCTCATTGAAACGTTCATCTTCTAATGGAAGTTCAAGCTGTAAAAGTCTTTCAAGTTTTAAGCAAGCCTCTTTCAGCCTGTCTGGATAATCAGAACGGTCGTCGGCACTGAGGCCTTCAAAAAGATTACACTCTGCTATCGCCTTTAATGGACTACCATAGGTCAACACATAACACTTCTTTTCGGTCATCGTGTTTCTAGAAGTCTGAGCAGGCCTCTTAAAAACAAGGGTATAGGGATGTATCTGAATAACATTCATTAATGATATAGCTTAACACCAACTAAAACCAAAACAAACACTGCTGAAAAAAAGGTAAATAGAGCTATTCTTTTTAACTCTGGATCTAATCCGGCTGATGCGCTTTTAATAGTTCGAACTCTTTTAAGGTGAGCACGCAGATAGAGTGCTGCTGGAATGGCAATTAGGGTAGCGTTAGTATCGATTTGACCTACTCCTGCCACATAAGTCACAAAACCAACTATAAGAAGGACATGATGATAAATGATAGCCTTATTGTACCCCATAAGAACTACAAGGGTCATTTTATTCGATAAAGCATCCGACTCGCTATCTCTGAGGTTGTTTAGATTTAAAACAGAAGTACTGTAAAGGCCTATCGATAAAGCGAATAGAAGTTGAGTCGCACTAAACGTTTGAATATACAAGTAACTTCCAGCGATTACCGAAACCCCTCCGAAAAAGAGAAACACCATAACATCTCCCCAGCCTCTGTAACCATAAGGCCTCTTTCCTACTGTGTAGGCAATGGCAGCTAAAAGCGCCAGAAATCCTAAGGCCACAAAAATCATTAAGTCTAAAAAAGGCAAATCAGCAGACACAAAAAGCCTCCATATTGCCAAAAGAGTGAAAATAACTAAGATAGACATACCCCTTTTGAGGTCCTTAGCAGACAACAATCCAGACTGCATCGCCCGTTTAGGCCCTATTCTAAATTCATTATCTGTACCCTTGACACCATCGCCATAATCATTGGCGACATTCGACAAGATTTGAAGTAAAATCGTTATTACTAGCGACCAGGCGAAGACTGAAGCAATGAAAAACCCAGCATCCATGGCAATGGCAGCTGCTATTAAAATACCAGATAAAGAAAGGGGAAGAGTACGCAAACGAGAGGCTAAAATCCAGGCATTAAAAGATCCCATCATTTACTTTGGACGGTGAATCTGCAGTCTAGTTGTACCCTTGTAAGAGGCTATAAAAGCATCTGTAAATCCTAATTTCACGAGACCTCTTCTCAATGCATTCGCTTCTTCATAGGTCTCATACAATCCTATTGAATACTTCAAGTAGGGTCTGGCTTCAATGAACATCCCATTGGAAAGGCCCTGAGAAATGAAGCTTGTTGAATCCATTGGAATCATGCCTGTTTGAACACTATAAATAGTATCGTTCTCAAGCAGGCGCTTGGCCAAATAAAATTCCTCAATTTTTCTAAGTTCCTGATTTTCAGCATTCAATTCTTCAATTTGCTGCTTTAACCCTAAAACCTCTTCATTAGAAACAAGCATTTCTTCTTTTTCGAAGAGGTCCGGAAAACTATAAACCACAGCCAACGCCACTACCATTAATGAAACCAAAAAGAGACTGATCGACAACGTTTTGGTTCTACGTTCGAGTTGAGTTAATTGAGTTTGATCGTTCTGCGCTGCGCTCATTTAATATACAAAGAGGGTCTAAAATACAGTGAATCCGTCTAGTTTACAACTAAGCGAATGCCATTGTCTTCAAAAACAATCTGCTTTTCTTTTAAAAGGATCCCAATAGCTGCTTTAAAGGTTTTCTTACTCATTTGAAGCTGCTCAAAAATCACCTCTGAGGTAGATTTGTCGTTAAGCGCCAAAAAACCTCCCTGCTGTTCTAACTGTAAAACCACTCTTTCTTTAGCCTGATAAAACTTATCTTCTCCTTTAAGTTGTAAAGCAAAATCTATTTTACCGTCTGGCCTTATACGATCGACAAACACATTTAATTTTTGAAGTGGCTTTAAATCAACAGCGGCACGGTCTCTAAAAAGCAAACCCTTTACTCCTTCTTGAGTAAAAAGTTCGTATCCCATTGGTGTTTTGCGATACACATAGGCAGCATAAGGAATGCCTTGACTAAGGATGCCGGCATCGGTTTTATATTTTTTCTCAATGCGCTCACTAGCCATAAGTCTTGAAGAATGCTCATCCATGACACAGATAACAAGCACCTTGTCTCCTTTTTGATGGGGTTTATTACTTTCTCTAAAAGGTAAAAGGAGCTGCTTCTCTAGACCCCAATCAAGAAAATATCCAATAGAAGTGCTCTCCGCGACAGTGAGTACAGCAAGATGATCTCGTTCAATATAAGGTGTTATCAAACTTGCGATAGGACGTTCATCGTGATCTAGATAACAGAAAACGGTTAAGCGATCACCTGGCTTGCACCCTTCTGGAACTTCTTTATTTGGTAATAGAATCTCTGTTTCCTCTTCATCAGTAAGATAAAATCCCTGAGGGGTATGATGAGACACCACCAAATCATTCTTATATCCTATTCCTATCATTTTAGGGATTTAAAGTAATCAAACAGTACTTCCTCGTTATCATTTGAGGGGGTAAACACTTCAAGTAATTTAGGTCGTTTGCCCTCTTCAAAGAATGACCCCAAAGCTTGAGCCAAGGAATCGATATCAGCTACTGATAGATATTCGAAATCAAAATGCTTGGCGATTTCTTCAGCTTTCTTGTCATGTCTTGTTTCTAAGTAGGTCTCGAATCCTTTGGTGTTCTTGGCATTCGGAAGGATTCTAAAAATACCTCCTCCTGAATTATTTATCACGATTATCCGAAATAACGAAGGAACATAAGCATTCCAATAAGCGTTTGTATCGTAGAAGAAACTAAGATCTCCTGTGAGTAGCACCGTCTTCTCGTGCATTTCTACAGAGCTATACCCCACGGCAGTTGAGGCGCTACCCTCAATACCACTTGTTCCGCGATTACACCATTGCTTTTTAGCAGGGGTATAAAAAAACTGAGCGTAACGTATAGCTGAGCTGTTTGAGATATGAAGTTCATATGCTTCAGGAATGGCTTCAAGTGCTTGAGAAAATGCCTTAAAATCGCTGAAAGGTGCAGCAGAAATAAAATCCGCTCTCTTAGAAACGAGATGATGGTAATAATCCATCCAAAACTTGGCGTATGTAGTATCGTTGTTAAGAAGGTTAACACTAGCTTGCAAAAAATCGCCTAAATCGTAGTGACCGTTTAGACATCCGTATGTATTAAGTGCAGCTGTGTTCCCAAGATGAATGTGTTGAAGCCCATTGATCGATCTTAAGAGCGCTTTTATTTTTTTTGACACCACCATGCCCCCAATAGTAAGGATCACATTAGGTTTAAGCTTTTCGAGTAACACTTTGCCCTGGTCATGGCTTTCAAGCGGTGCAATTAAGGTATCAATGCTGTCGACACAATTTAACCCACTTGTATTTGAAAGTGTTTCAGTAAGCACTAAGGCTTGGGTATGTTGAATGAGCTTTCTTAACTGATCTCTTTCTTCATCAGAAGGATCCCAAACTCCTATCAATAGCATCACTTTAGCTGAGGTCAAAAGCTGCATCACGCCAGTATCTACATCAGAAAACTCCTTAATTCTAGTGCCAAGGCCTGTGCTGTATGATTTCCAATCTACAAGATCTATAAGAGCATCAATCTGATGATACAGTGGTTCTTCGAAAGGTATATTAATATGAACAGGTATACGTTTAGATTGAAGACGTGATAGCGCCTTAGAAAGGATATGTGCATTCTCTGTAATCACTGGAGCATAAGGGTCAAAATCTGAGGCCAGTTTTATCACCCTTCGATCTAGAGAAAGGGTGAAAGAGTTTCCTAAAAGAGATGCGAATACATTGGGTTGGCGAATGGTTTGTCCATCTCCTATATCTACCATTTCTGGAGGTCTGTCAGCCGATAGCACCAGCAAAGGTATTTCACTGTAATAGGCCTCTGCTATTGCCGGATAATAGTTCAACAAGGCAGATCCTGAGGTACATAGAAGAGCAACAGCTTGTTTCGTAGCCTGAGCCCGACCTATGGCAAAAAAAGCAGCAGATCGTTCATCGACAACGCTAAAGGCTTTGAACGACTCATCAGCTACAATATTCATGATAAGTGGAGCATTTCGTGATCCCGGGGAAATAACCACTTGTGTAACACCAAAGTGCTTTAAAGCAGAGGTGACAATATGAGCTGATGGAATAGCGCTATACATTAAAGGCAAAAGTACTCTACTCTCGTCAGACTACCTTAGGATTCTGTGAACAAGCGCATCATGGTAGCTGTTTTTGCCTGTATTTCATCCACCTCTTTTTGAGGATCTGAATCCACGGTAATTCCAGCACCCACAAAAAACTCGAACAAGCCTTCTGCATAACGTCCGCATCTCAAATTGACATAATAAGACGAGTGCTTAGGAGAATAAAAACCTAAGTAGCCCGCATACAACTCTCTATCATGAGCCTCTTCTTGGCTTATCCATTTAAGTGCTGCTTCACGAGGGAATCCACATACCGCTGCTGTCGGATGTAACAAATCTAAAACAGATTGCTCGCTCATCTGATTGGGAAGGGTTGCAGTAATTACAGTCTTAAGATGCACTAAAGTTCCAGCTGTGGCCTGTTGTCGAGGAAACACTTCAATGCCATGCGCTAAAAGGTTTAAGCGCTCTATAAGTTCTTGCACAACTACTTCTTGTTCTTCGTATTCTTTTGAAGTAAATGCGTCAAGGGCCACCTCGTTTTTGCGTCTTGTTCCCGCCAAGGCCATTGTTGAAATGCTTTGCTGATTTTTGACAAGTAAGGTTTCAGGAGTATCACCTAACCAACACACTCCACCTTCCAACTGCAATAGATAGCGAAACGAAGAGGATTCATTCCCTTGGAATAAGAGCTCTAGATGAAGATCAAGCACCGATGATAAGGGCCTACTCAGGCGAGACGAGAGCACCACCTTCTTCATTTCTCCTTTGCGCAAAGGAACGAGCGCCTTCTCCACCATACTAGCATAATGCTGACGGTCTGAAGGGCTAAGTGAAAATTCGCCTTGTACAGCACCCTCTGATACTTCAAAGAGTTCAAAAGTATCAACAGGGTCCAGACTATAAAAAAGCGCGTTCTCTTCTTGATCAAACGAATGAATCACGAACATTTCGTCTTGATTTTCAGCAGAAGAAACCGAAGTAGCACCAGTTCTACTGTTCAATTTAAAGAACTCCAAAATCCTACTTTCAGGACGCACACACATCATAAAAGGTTGTGAATGCTCAAGCAATTCTTCTAAAAGCGGAAACCATTCTAGACGATTCATCACGCCTTTTTTTGCAGAGTAAGTGTAGTTAACTTTCCGACTGAAATAAGATTGTTATCATCATCCGTAACTTTAACCTCCCACAATTGTGTGGTGCGTCCTAAATGAATTGCCTTTGCTTTGGCATAAACGTGACCTGACTTCACGCCCTTCAGATGATTGACGCTTAATTCAATTCCTCTAACCATCAAATCTGTGGTGTCTTTAAAGACAAAAACAGCTACGCTTCCTACCGTTTCGATAAGTGCTGCAGTTGCCCCTCCATGTAACACACCATCGGGCTGATACACTGATGGGGTAACCGGCATTTTGGCGGTAATGCTCTCTTTATCTACACCAACGAACTCAATGTTTAGCGTTTGCATTAAGGTCCCTTCTCTGCGGTCATTACAGCGGGCTAAAATTTCTTTTTCATCTAGGGATGCTGTCATTTGGATCAAAATAGGTGATTATTCTTGTAGTGTAGGCATTCGATGGCTGTTCAATCCGTTTCACCCAATTGGGAGGAGTGTGATTGTCAAGCTGATAAATAAAGCGCTTGGTTTTGGTTTGATTCCATCTCATTTCTTTCAGTACTTCTAATAAACCTTCACTGTACGAATAGGTTTTTTCAGTCTTATCGACCAGTCTAGAATTGTAATCAAAAATCGAATCCACCTCTCGCAACATATTATTATTCAGGTCATAAGAGCTCCAATGAATCGAAGTCACTATAGAATCGGTGTAGCTTACATCGCTTTTACGAACTTCAGATTTTGATGATCTGTCGGAAATCTCTAGACGGATGAGTTCTTGATCTAAATAGGTGTACAAGCTGTCACGAGTCATTCCATTTATCGATTCATAGCGATACAGGGCTCTACTGCTATTGGTTCGCAGCTCTAAAGTTTTTGGTGAGCCCATGCTATCTGTGACCTTTCGATTTTGGGCCTGAAATTGACCGTCAAAAGAGAACGCTATTTCTTCAGTGATTGAATCACGCCGCGTGTAGGTGTGATAGAATGACACCGATGGTTGAAGCTCCCCCCCTTTTACCACTTCGATTGACTTTTCTTTTAGAGCACCTTGGTAATAGGTAAATGTCACCACTTCTTGATCCTCTTCATTGAAAACAGTAGTGATTTGCCTTAAGGACTGGTCTCGATTAAAATCCAAAATCTCTCTGCCGTAAGGTGTCAGAACCTCACAACGCTCAACGCGACCATTGAGTTCAAAATCTGAGGCGTACTTTATTTCCTCAAACTGGGCTTGGAGCCAACCAAAACATAAAAACAGAGTAAATGCCCAGATCCCTTTCATACCTCAAAAATACCGCTTTAATACCTGAATCGATTGAATTTACGCTATCTTCAATCCAAAATTTAACTTCATGAAAAAAGCTGTTGTTGCGCTCATTTTTGTTAGCGCTATTCTCTTCTCTTGTCAAACAACACCTGAGAAGACTGCCGTTGTTCTTTTACCTTCTGATCAAGAACAAGCTGACCTTGCTTCTCGCATCACCGAAGAAGATTTAAAAACCCATCTCTATACCTATGCTTCTGACGCATTTGAAGGCAGAGAAACCGGAACACCTGGTCAAAAAAAGGCGGTAGCTTATCTCACTTCATTTTACGACTCATTGGGCATTGCTATGGCTCAAGGCACCGAAAACTATATTCAAAAAGTACCAGTCACCTATACCACAGCCCCTGAAGGGTCTCTCACTATCGGAGACCAGGCCTTTACTATAGGTGAAGATTTTGTCACTTTTTCTGCCGCCAACGGAAGCTTTGCAATAGTATATGTCGGTTACGGGATTGACACTGAGGCCTACTCCAATTACACGGACTTAGATGTAACCGGAAAGGTTGTAATCGCAATAGCCGGTGAGCCCATAAACGAAGATGGAACTTATCTGCTTACTCAAACGTCTGAGTATTCGAAATGGAGCAATACCTCTGAGGCGCTACCCAAGAGAGTAGAGGCTGCAAAAAAGCACGGAGCAGTTGGATTGATCTTCGTTGACGCCACAAATTTTGAGCGATATGCACGTTATTATGCCTACATGAAGCGCAATAACAGTGGACAAATGAGACTTAGCGAAGAAGAGACGCTTTTCTCAGCCATCATGCACCCAGAAAAAGCCTCAGCCATCATTGGATCATCTCCTGAGCCCGCCGCATTAGACCAAACTATTACCATTGCTATCGATGGAGGATCAGAAGTGGTAGACACCGAAAATGTGGCTGCAATCATTGAAGGAATTGAAAAACCCGATGAATATGTCATTGTATCTTCTCATTTAGACCATATCGGAATTGATGCCGAAGGACGCATTAACAACGGTGCCGATGACGATGGATCAGGAACGGTAGCCATGCTAGAACTCGCAGATGCACTTCTTGTAGCGAAAAAAGAGGGAAAAGGTCCAAGGAGATCAGTGGTGTTTCTTCATGTCACTGGAGAAGAAAAAGGCCTGCTAGGATCTGAATATTATGCAGATCGCGAACCTTTATATCCCCTTGCTAAAACCGTAACCAATTTGAATATCGATATGATTGGCCGTATAGATCCCAAGAGAGAAGGCGATAGAAATTACATCTACCTCATAGGGTCGGATAAATTAAGCACTGAACTGCACGAATTGTCAGAGGCTGTAAACGAGAAGTTTACCCAGATCGAATTAGATTACACCTATAACGACGAGAACGATCCTAATCGCTTTTATTACCGTTCAGATCATTACAATTTTGCCAAGAACAACATTCCGATCATCTTTTATTTCAATGGTACCCATGACGACTATCATGCTCATACCGATACACCAGATAAAATAAATTACGATTTATTAGAGAATAGAACTCGCCTGGTTTTTCACACCCTTCTAGAGGTGGCAAATCGAGAGAATAGGCCCATCGTAGATAAAGCGCCTAAAGAATAACAAATAACGCGTAGAGAATAAAAAAAGCCCGCAATGCGGGCTTTTTTGGGTGGAAGACCGGGCTCGAACCGGCGACCTCTAGAACCACAATCTAGCGCTCTAACCAACTGAGCTACAACCACCATTTAAATTGGTTGGCAAATGTAGTTCATTTTCGATTGTTTATCAATATCAAAACAATCGACTACACTTATTTTAGTGCATCCAAACGATCAATTAACGGATAACGCTCTACGGTAAAACCTTCACCGAAAGCCACCCCTGTAAGCCTTCCTAGATTTTGCGCGCGATAACGTACAGATTCTAAAAAGTTTTGGGAGCTAATTGGAGTTTCTGGCTCATCACTTTTAGGGTCGTAGAATTGAGTCGCGTAAGCCTTGATCGCCTCAAACTTTTGATCGATATGCTGAGATACATCAACGACAAAATCCGGTTCTAAATCTACCCACTGTATCATGTGATATACAGCACTAGGGCGCCAAGCCGACTGGGATTTACCATTTTCGTCTGTCGTTTCAATTTTAATAAGTCCGCTCAAAAAACAAGCATCACTTGCCAATTTACTTCCCTTAGCGTGATCGATATGCCGATCTGAAACGGCATTGCAAATAACAATTTCTGGGCGGTACTTTCTTATTTTCTGTATAACGGCTAACTGATGGTGCTCATCATTGACAAAAAAACCATCTCTGAAGTTCATATTCTCTCGAACAGAAACGCCCAAAATCTCGGCTGCAATGGCACTTTCTTTGTCACGAGTCTCTACCGTACCCCTCGTTCCTAGTTCGCCGCGTGTAAAATCGATTATACCTACTTTCTTTCCTAAGCTCACCTCTTTAGCAATGGTTGCTCCCGCTCCCAACTCAGCATCGTCAGGATGAGCCGCAAGTACTAAAATATCCAGTTTAAGCTGTTCCATAGATCCGTTTGTATTTAACAAAGCTAAGAATCCCTAAAAGAAGTACTCCAGCTGCGGTGTAATAGATGAACGAAGGTGTGATTACCTGATCACCAGAGGCATAGCTATGTAATCCAACTAAATAAAAGTTTACTCCAAAGTACGTCATCATAATACTTGAGAATGCCACTACACTTGTGAAATTAAAGGCCCATATTCCTTTAAGACCAGGAACAAGTCTCATATGAAGCACAAAGGCATACACCAAAATAGAAATTAAAGCCCAGGTTTCTTTAGGATCCCATCCCCAATACCGTCCCCAAGATTCATTGGCCCATTGACCTCCCAAGAAGTTTCCGATGGTGAGCATGATGAGCCCAATGGTGAGTGAAAGCTCATTAATGACCGTCAATTCTTTAATCGACAGCTTCACACGTTCTTTATTAGAGGCGTTGCTCAGTAGCATAAGAATCAGGGTTACCACCCCTAAAATCATTCCCACCGTTAAGGGTCCATAAGAGCCCACAATGACCGCAACGTGAATCATTAACCAATAACTATCCAGAACAGGTTGAAGGTTGGCTACTGCAGGATCCACCCAGTTTTGATGTGCGATCCAGAGTAACATGGCGCTTACAAAGGCGCTTGAAGCAATAGTGAAGTCACTTTTTTTACCTAACCACAATCCAATTCCTAGTGTAGCCCATGAGACATACAATATGCTTTCGTAGGCATCGCTCCAAGGAGCGTGGCCACTGATATACCATCGCACCCCTAGTCCGAGTGTATGCAATAAAAACAAGACGTAAATGGTTATTTTAAAAAAACTAACCGTCACCCTTAAAGCCTTACGTTCTTTGTAGATACGTGCCACCACAATGAAAAACAACACCACTCCAAAAAGCGAATAATATTTGTAGAGTCTATTGAATATATCCCAGCGGTTATAGCGTATCTCGGTTTGAATTTTTGATTCCACAGGAATCACTTCAAAGCCCAACTGACGTTGGCTCTTTTTCAAACTCTCTAATAGCTGATCTGCTTTCTGATAATCCCCTTCTTCCACCCCTCCATCAACGTACTGAAGATAGAGCGGTATTGAATTGGCCACAAAGCTTCCGTACAGGGTGTCATTAAGCTGAACCACGCCTGAGCGATATTCTAAAGCAGAAGTCCACTTATTGTTTTCATCTGTAGGGACCGGAAAAATGCGAAGGATTTCTCCACTCAAAGCACGATTGAGCAAAGCCAATCTGTTAGAGGCATCCTTAAAATCCTGCTGAAATTTATTTGGAGTATTGGTAGCAAAGGCTTCAACGAGGTAAGGCCGCAGTTTATTGTTTCCTTCTTCATCAAAAAAGTCGGTCACCTTGACATAGCGCTTTGCTTTTGGGACACCAATTATAGAGCGAATACTGTCATTCTGAGCCTTCTTATCTAACACAATAAACTCGGTATTGTACCAAAGGCCAGGATAGAGCATCATCGAAAGAAATACCTGCTCTGCGCTAAGCCCCTTATATGAATCCCTTAGGCTTATTTTTCGCAAAAGTTCAGAAGCAAAGGTATGTACGGGTTTCATCCGACCGTTATCGTCTTGAATAACCAGTGAAGCGAACTTCGACGCGTGCTCCTGTGAAACCACATTAGAAAGGATCAATGAATCAACGACCTCCTGACTCGATAGTTGATTTTCTTGTCCCCAAGAGCTTAATCCGAATCCCAGAAAAATAACCGTTAGCAGTGCAGACTTCTTTTGATTTAATTTCTTTAAGGACTTTGCCAAAACTTTAAACCGCGTGTCACCGAAGAAAATGAGGCCCATGAGACCGGCATACAACAAGAAGTAACCAATGTAAGTGATCCAAGTTCCCCATTGATCGTGATTCACTGAAAGTACCGTACCAGATTCATCCGGAAAGAAACTCGATTGAAAAAAGCGATAGCCTTTGTGGTCAAGTACGTGGTTCATGTAGATATCGTAATCAAATGAAGGGTCATCTTTTACTTCGATTCTACTCATAAACGAAGCGTAATTCGCTTCTGTTCCCGGATATTTTTCTGCGATAAAATCTTTCAACTTGATAGCAAAAGGCAGTTCGTATTCTTTCGAACCGTATCGCATGGTAAACGTTAAACCTTCCCATTCAAATGAAGGCTGAAAGTCGGTGTATCCCTGCCCTCCCATCAAGGTCACTCTCTTTGAGTTTCCAGCAACATCCAGTTCTATTACTAGAGCTTCTTTTGTTTCTTCAACACTGTCTTTATCCGCCTCTACTACATCAACCATTCCGCGAATTGCAGGGTCTGGGATCACAAAACCAAATTCACCGATAGTATAGAGCGATCTTAGAAGTAACTCGTTATGCTCTTCTGCCTTTAGCTGTCCTTGAAATTGATCCGCCATGCGCATAAACTGCGCGTCAAAAGGCGATTTAATCCCATAAGTATTACCGTCGAAGCTAATCTCAATGGCGCCTGGCGTAGGCTGATTGAACGAGAACAAGACATTGTGGATATTGGCCACCTCACCTTCTTGAATGAAATGGTCGTGCCTTGCTCCTTCACCTGATTCAACAATCTTTAAAATGTATGGAGCAGCAGTATCTTCAACCACCCCTTCAACCGCATTTGGTATGAAATCAACATACTTGATTTCAACTGGAGTACTTCCGAACTTGGTAGACCAAGGAAGGGATGACTTGCGTCCTTCAGCACTAAAAATCATGGCGTCTTCGAGCACTTTTCGCTTACGAGACCCCTCTAAATCTCCATCGATGTAGGCCGTAAGAAAGGTCTTATCAGAATAGAAACTCGAAGAAGCTTCGCCCTCAGCAATTGGCATCATACCTTCAAAGCTGACATAACGCGTAACAACTGCCCCAAGAATGATTAAAATCCACGATAAGTGTAACGCTAAAAGGGGCCATTTACTCAACTTCCATAGCTTATATCTATTGATGTTTCCGATAAAGTTGATCACAAACAACAACATCATTAACTCAAACCAACGCGCGTTGTAAATGTAGATACGCGCGGTGGCGGTCGAGTACATGCTCTCCATAAAGGTTCCCACTGCCATTGCTAGGGCAAAAGCAATAAAGAGAACAGCCATTAAACGTGTTGAAACAAGAAATTTTAAAAGCGAGAACGAACGCATGCACCGATTCTTTGGCTAGCAAAATTATCACCTTTTGACCTAAAAACACTAGTTTCGAGGGTCAATTGTTCTTATGATCTCAGTCTCTATAATTGGTTCAGGTGCACTTTCTAGAAGCCTCTTTTCGGCCATGAGTTCACTGCCCTCTATAGCCTTTCAAGGTGTTTTCGGCAGAAATAAAGATGATGCAACTCACTTCGGAAGGTATTGGATCA
This sequence comes from Flavobacteriaceae bacterium, assembly GCA_038134285.1. Classification (GTDB taxonomy): domain Bacteria; phylum Bacteroidota; class Bacteroidia; order Flavobacteriales; family Flavobacteriaceae; genus UBA3478. The sequence continues at coordinate 160,872 of JAYPUW010000004.1, read as the reverse complement.
CACAGTGGGAGAAGGTCTTACAAAGCGATTTGATCCTTTTGGCAGTACCCGATGACCACATTATAGCGCTGTACGAACGTTTAAATGGCTTCAAAGGAATAGTAGCCCACTGCAGTGGTATAACACCTTTAATACAAAGAACAGTCGGAGATTCAGGGGTTTTCTACCCTCTCAACAGTTTCAATAAGACCCTCGCGACCGAGCTAAAAAGCACTCCCTTTTTTATTGAAGCAACTTCTGAAGAGAGTCAAACAGTACTTGAACAGATGGCCAAAGCGCTCTCGTCTAAAGTGATTCCTCTCTCAAGTGATTCTAGGGCTAAATTGCATTTGGCCGCTGTCATTAGTCAGAATTTCAGTAATCACATGTATGCTTTGAGCGAAAGGTATTGCAGCGAGCAAGGACTTGATTTCGAATGGATCAAACCCATGTTAAAGGGGTCTTTGATCAGTACACTTCAATCAAGTGCTGTTGAAACGCAATCAGGTCCTGCCAAAAGAAACGATCTCAAAACACTTGAAAAGCATAGAGTATTACTAAAGGACCACCTAAATTTGCTTGAACTATACAACTCAATGACTACCTCAATTCAACAGCTATATGAAAAAGAGCTTTAAAGAAGAGCTACATGTTATTCGTTGCTTTGTATTCGACGTAGACGGTGTAATGACCGATGGATCGTTATACTTAGACTCTAATGGCGAGCTCGTGCGCAAGATGAGCGTCAAGGATGGATACGCCCTCAAACAAGCTCTAAATGCTGGATATGAAGTCGTTGTGATTACTGGCGGAACCAATACCCAAGTAAAAACACGTTTGCAAGATCTTGGGATTCACTCCATTTACCTCGGAGCACATCACAAGTTAGAGGTTCTTAAGGAGCATTTTGAAACCCACAATATAAGTGCTGAACACGTCCTTTATATGGGTGATGACATTCCGGATTTAGACGCCATGCAGTATTGTCATTTAGCCACCTGTCCAGCAGATGCAGTTCAAGAGATAAGGACTATTGCAGACCATGTTTCGCCTTTTAAAGGCGGAGAAGGCTGCGTCAGGGAAGTCATCGAACAAGTAATGAAGGTAAAAGGAGATTGGAAGCATGATAGCGGAACAACTAGCGCATAAACAGCTCAAACTAGTTCTAGGCTCAAACTCACCCCGAAGAGCTGCCCTTCTAAAAGATCTTGGCTTAACCTTCAGTCAAAGAGCTAGTAGCGTTGATGAAACGTATCCGAGTCAATTAAAGGCGGGAGCTATTGCTACCTATCTCGCCGAACTAAAGGCCAGGGCTCTACAACCTGAACTACTTAAAAATGAACTATTGATCACAAGTGATACTGTGGTGTGGTGCGATGATCGATCTCTTGAAAAACCCCAGACTTCTGAAGAGGCCATTGAAATGCTATCCTTTTTATCGGGCAAAACGCATGAGGTGTATTCGGCCATAAGCATTAGCGACCGAAAACAAATGTGCTCTGAGGTCGATTGCACCCAAGTGTGTTTTAAAACGCTAAGCAAAGAAGAAATACATTACTACGTTGCACACCACGAAGTAATGGATAAGGCAGGGGCCTATGGCATTCAAGACTGGATCGGTTTTATAGGGGTGAAAAAACTCATGGGCTCTTATTTCAACGTAATGGGACTTCCTACCCATCTCTTGTACTCCCTTTTGAAAGAATGGATTGAAGATTAATTTGTTTAATTATTCAATATAAAAGTTAAACAAGATGTATCTTTGAGTCATGCCATGGTTTCGACTTAATGTAGTACATGAAACGCGTCTTGAACCACTAGAGGCGTGGGACTTCTTGAATGATGTTACGAATTTGGAGCGAATGACTCCTCCTAAAATGAGATTTAAGTTCTTAGGAGATCCTCACAAACCTTTGTCTATGGGAAGCATTCTAGTCTATTCTATAAGACCACTACCCTTCTTCAAGACCCTGTGGGTTAGTGAAATAAGCGCATTTGATCCTCCACAAAGATTTTGTGATACACAACTCAAAGGCCCTTACAGCTCTTGGATTCACGAACATCGGATCGTCAAAAATGCAGAAAGCAAGGGATGTACTATCGAAGATGAAATTTACTACGAATTACCCTTCGGGTTTTTGGGAACAGTACTCTATAATCTCTATGTTCGAAGGGCGCTTTTGAAGGCATTTGCCTATAGAAAAGAACAACTCGATTTACTCATCCAAAACGAAACACATCTAGATTACCAACTCACCTTAAAACCGTTAAGCGACTGATTATGAAAAAATTACTGTGTATAGGAGGATCTAAAGGAATCGGACTAGAACTCATTAAAAACCTAAGTGAAACACATCTCATTACAGTTGCGTCGCGCACGGCACCAACGTTTTCACATCCGAACATTCAGCACCTTCCCTACGATGTGCTTCAGCCCAATTTTGAGGCATTACAGGCGCTCGGAACGATTGACAAATTTGTTTATCTACCCGGAAGTATTAATCTAAAACCCCTTTCTATGCTCAAACTAGAGCAATTTAAAGAAGAAATGGAGTTAAATTTCTTTGGATTAGTTGCTACGGTCAAAGCCATTTTAAATCAGATGAGCGAACAAAGTAGCATGGTGTTCTTTTCAACGGTTGCTGTCCAAACAGGTATGCCCTTTCACAGTTCTATCTCAGCTGCAAAAGGGGCGATTGAAGGGTTTACCAGAGCTTTAGCCGCAGAGTTGGCCCCAAAGGTTCGTGTAAATGCAATCGCACCTTCGATCGTAGACACACCACTTGCCTCAAGACTTTTAAATAATGAAAAAAAGGTTGAAATGATAGCCGACAGGCACCCCTTAAAACGTATTGGAAATGCTGATGAGCTGGCCTCTGCCGTATCTTTTTTACTAGACGAAAAGAATTCTTGGATTACCGGCCAAATTTTAGGCGTTGATGGCGGAAAATCATCGTTAAGCGTTTAGTCTTATGAAGAAAGCGGTATTTTGGTTTAGAAGAGATCTAAGATTAGAAGACAATCACGGATTATTCAAAGCACTCTCTGAAAATGACAAGGTGTTTCCTCTCTTTATTTTCGACGAAACCATCATAGATGAGTTAGAAGAAGACGACCATCGTCTCACCTTCATTTACGAGACTTTAGAATACCTTAATCAATCACTTGGAGGGCAACAACTCATTAGATATTACAAGGGTGATCCGGAGACCATTTTTAAAGCACTTTTTGAAGAAATTAAAATAGACGCCTTATACACCAATGCCGATTATGAGCCCTATGCCCGTCTTAGAGACAAGAAGATTTATGACCTCTGTACGGCAAAAGGGATTGCCTTTCACCGGCCCAAGGATCATGTAATCTTCGAGCGTGATGAAATTGTAAAAGACGATCATAGCCCCTACGTCGTTTTTACCCCCTACAAACATAGATGGTTGATTCAGTTTGATCCAGAGCAGCATTGCGAGACTTACGATACTTCGACTTTATTAAATCGCCTAAATCCATTAACATTTACTCCTTATCGAGTTTCACACCTAGAGGATTTCAATAAAAAGGTCGCCTTACTTAAGGCACCACAGTACAATCTCTCATCGCAGCGCATTGAAGCCTATGAAGCTACTCGAAACTTTATGGACGCCGATGGAACTTCTAAACTCGGAACGCATTTGCGATTCGGAACGGTCTCTACTCGATCCGTAGTGCAATCCGCTTATAAAGCCAAGAACCATACCTTTTTAAGCGAGCTCATTTGGCGTGAATTCTTTCAACAAATTCTATGGCATTTTCCGAAAACGGTAAGTCAAAGTTTTAAGGCTCCCTACGACCAAATAAAGTGGAGCAACAGCCGTGACGATTTTGAAAAATGGTGTTCCGGAAACACGGGGTACCCTTTGGTAGATGCAGGGATGAGAGAGCTCAATTTAACCGGATATATGCACAATCGGGTTCGTATGCTCACTGCGAGTTTTCTATGTAAACACTTACTCATCGATTGGCGTTGGGGTGAGGCTTATTTTGCGAAGAAATTATTCGATTTTGAATTGGCAAGTAATGTCGGAAATTGGCAGTGGGCAGCAGGATCTGGAGTAGATGCAGCACCTTATTTCAGAATATTTAATCCCACTATCCAAATTCAAAAGTTTGACAAACAACTGAAATACATCAAAAAATGGGTACCTGAACATCAGGAGCTCACCTATCCGAGCCCCATGGTAGATCACAAGATGGCCAGGGAACGGTGCTTAGCGACCTACAATGCAGCATTAAAGCCTAATTCTTAACTCAGTTTAAGCAACCTGTCAATAGGTTGGTTTTACCTTTGAATAAAAAGTGACTATGAGAACATTTCAAATCGGTTTTCCTTGGCAAACCTTTGACCCCTTTCTATTTTGTGCTCATCACCAAGATGTCTATCCTTCTGGAAATGAACAACTAGGTATCGACAGAGATCAACTTGGAGGAAGGGCCCTTGGAAGTGATTTTGAAAAAAAAGATGGCTTTCGTATGTACCACGGAAAGCAGATCCCTGGATTCCCCTACCATCCTCATTGTGGATTCGAAACCATTACCTTGGTCACAGAAGGATTTATAGATCACAGCGATTCCTTAGGGGCTGCGGCTCGATTCGGGGAAGGCGATGTTCAATGGATGACCGCAGGGTCTGGAGTGCAACACAGTGAAATGTTTCCAATGCTCCAATCCAATAACGAAAACCGTTTGGAACTCTTTCAAATATGGCTGAATTTGCCTGCACGTTCTAAACAGGTAGATGCGCATTTCGAAATGATATGGGCAGATGAAATTCCTCAATGGAAGACCAACGGGGTCTTTACTCGCCTTATCTATGGGAAAATTGATGAACACGAGCAATCCATGTGTCCTCCCAATTCATGGGCAGCAGATCACCGCAATCATATGCAGTTGGTACAGTACATCCTCGATCCGGGGGCTACCCTTCAATTGCCTGGCACCGATGGACCGTTAAATCGTGCCTTGTATCAATACAAAGGAAGCTCTGAAATTAACGGTCAAGTGTTCGAAGAAGGAACCGGAGTGTTTATTGAGGAGCAAGAAGAACTAACAATCAAAAACAGTTCTGAAAATTCCGTTTATTTCATACTTATGCAAGGAAAACCGATTGGTGAACCTGTGGTTAAATATGGACCTTTTGTGATGAACACCTCTCAAGAAATAAAACAGGTGATCCAAAACTATAGGCGAACTGAATTTGGTGGATGGCCTTGGCCTACCGCTGAGCACGTTCATGAGGCGGGCCGCGGACGTTTTGCACAATACCCAGAAGGATATATCAAATTACCAAATCAAATTATTTGAAAAACAATTAATTAGCTAACTTTAGGAAAGCAACCAAAACCATATGTTTTCCTTAATCTATCGCTCGGTAGCCAAGGAAAGTTTTATTGATTCTGACATTTATAAAATGCTCAGCGACGCAAGAGACTATAATGCCGAGCATCACATCACTGGCTGTCTATTGTATCACAATAGAAAATTTTTGCAGTTACTAGAAGGAGAAAAACCTAAGGTCATTGGCTTGTTTAATGCGATCGAGTCAGACCTGAGACACCAGAATATCACCGTTTTAAGAACAGAAGAACGTGAATATCGCATTTTTGATCGTTGGAGTATGGCGTTTTACGATTACGGCAACCTTCGCCTCTCTGCACAGCACAAACTAGGGCAGATCGATAGTTTTTTCGAGGCCTCAAAAGCATTCGAAAAATCTAGCAAGCTGACTAACGATTATTTCGGAGTAGTTCGAGAAATATTACTTGATTCGGCCCTTTAACTTAAGCTCTTCTTTCAATCACAGCACCTAATTGCTTAAGCCGCTTTTCAATAAATTGATAGCCTCTATCTATTTGCTCAATATTATGAATGACCGAGGTGCCTTTTGCCGAAAGCGCCGCAATAAGCAGTGCCATACCCGCTCTAATATCGGGTGAACTCAATTGGGTGGCTCTAAGTGGAGTGCTAAAATTCTGGCCTATTACGGTCGCGCGATGCGGATCACAAAGAATAATCTGAGCCCCCATATCGATGAGCTTATCTACAAAGAACAATCTACTTTCGAACATCTTTTGATGAATAAGCACAGATCCCTTTGCCTGTGTAGCTACTACGAGTAATACACTTAAAATATCAGGAGTTAAGCCCGGCCAAGGGGCGTCTGAAATAGTCATTAAGGATCCGTCAATAAAGGATTGTACCTCATAACCGTTTATATGAGCCGGAACAATTAGATTGTCCCCTTCCTTTAAAAGCTTAACACCTAGGCGTTCAAAGACACGCGGAAGCTGCCCTATATGATCCCAGCCCACATTTTTAATTTTTATTTCTGACTGCGTTACAGCTGCAAGTCCAATCCAAGAACCAACCTCAACCATATCAGACAAAAGTCTATGAGTAGTTCCGTGTAAATTATCAACACCGTGAACAGTGATCAAATTGGATCCCACACCCTCAATTTGAGCTCCCATAGCGATAAGCATCTTGCACAATTGCTGAATGTAGGGCTCGCAAGCGGCGTTGTAAATAACAGTAGTACCCTCTGCCATTACTGCAGACATTATAATATTAGCGGTACCTGTTACTGAAGCCTCATCGAGCAACATGTACGTCCCTTTAAGGCGAGTAGCTTCTACCCCGTAGAAATCTTCTTCATCATTATACCTGAATTGCGCCCCCAATTTCATAAACCCCTCAAAATGGGTATCTAATCGTCTTCTGCCGATTTTATCTCCTCCGGGCTTTGGAATGTATCCCTTTCCAAAACGCGCGAGCATTGGGCCTACTAGCATGATCGAGCCGCGTAATCCTGCCGCTTCTTTCTTAAAACCTTCAGAAAACAAATAACCCGGAGAAACGCCTGAGGCATCAAAGGCGAAGGTGTGTTCATCGATCTGCTCTACCTTTACTCCGAGTTGTTTCAGGATGTCTACAAGTCGCATGACATCAATGATCTGGGGGATATTCTCAATTACTACTCGTTCATTGGTCAACAGTACCGCACAAATAATCTGAAGCGCTTCGTTTTTGGCTCCCTGAGGAATCACTTCACCTTTTAATCGGTGGCCTCCTTCGATAACGAAACTACCCATGTGGCTTACTTCTTTTTATTTCGATTAGAACGATTGTTCTTTTTCGAATAATTAGATTTCTGATGCTTTTGGTTTGCGAATCTTAAAATGTCTTCACTGTCAGTCAGTGCCTCTTTTTGATTTAATAAGTTGAGCTTCCCTTCACTTAGCTCAAAAAGGTGTTCAAAGATTACTGAGTCCTCAACCGTGTCTTTATTCCAGTTTAAATAACATTTTTTCATGTGATTAGCGATAGCTATGGCCAAAGCTTCACGCTTATCTGATTCTTCCCAATCAACGGCTATATCAATCATTCGTTTGATATTATTGCCGTAAAAACGATATTTCGGAAAGTTTTGAGGATAAGGAAGCACCTCGGGTTTTTGACTAAGTTCTTCCTTTGAGGGTTTAGAGAACGGTGTATCTAAATCAAGCTTAAAATCAGACATGATGAATAACTGATCCCATAATTTATGCTGAAAATCAGGCACATCTCTTAAATGTGGATGCATATTACCCATTACGCTTACAATCGCATGAGCCATTTTATTTCGTTCATCACGGGAAACAACATCAAGGGCCTGGTCTATCATCTTCTGAAAATGTCTACCGTTCTCTGGAATAATCAGTTGAGAGCGTGATGTATTGTATTGCAGGTGTTCTAAAGCTTCTAAATTCATGGTGGTAAATTAAGGTATTGAGATGAGTTAAAGGGCTATAACTCCCTCAATTTTTCCTACCTCTTTGTATTTCGCGATAACCGTATCGGCATTAAGCATCATTGTCTTCAAGCTGAAACTAACATATTTTCCAGCACTTGATGGTTTTAATTTGATGTCGTTTTTTTCTTTTTCAAAAACCTTTGTCAAGGCCTCAACCTTTTCTTCATTAGCTTTTACAATAAATTTAAATAGATATATAGAAGGCCATGCAATTTGATCGTTAAGCTTTTGTTTAAGATTGGAATAAAATTCGTCTTCCTTTGAAGCGCTCATTCGGTGTATTTTTGTCAAAGATACATTCTTTGACATGAGCCATAAAAGAATTCTGATTAGCGGTGCACCCGGAAGCGGAAAATCAACAGTCGTTTCTGCACTTGAAGCACGCGGTCATAGTGTCTATCATGAGGTGATTAGAGCATTAACTCAAGAACTGCTCCATTCAAAACAAAAAGAGAATTATCGCAATCCTCTTGAAGCACTTGACGATTATGTGGATTTCAATGAGCGACTCTTTTTTGCAAGACTTCAGGATTTTTTTCATTCTACCCCAACTTCACACTCCTTTTACGATCGTTCTTTCGTAGATGTAGTCGCTTACATGGACTTTTTTAATCAAACTCCTCCTATATATTTTAAATCATACTGCAAACAATTCAGGTATGACCTCTTGTTTTATTTTGATCCTTGGGAAGAGATTTATCAAAAGGATTCAGAACGCTTGGAAACGTTTAAAGACGTTTTAAACTTGAATACGACCTTAAAAGAATATTATAATTGCCTTGGCTACACGCCTATCACTGTACCTGTAGGAACAGTCGAGGAGCGGGTTGCGTTTATAGAAAAACACCTGATCAGTTGATTCAAAAAATTCAAGACACCTTAAAAAAGTATTGGGGTTTTGATCAATTAAGACCGCTACAGTCTGAGATCATTCAATCCGTATTAGAAAAAAAAGATACCTTGGCTGTGTTGTCAACGGGTGCCGGAAAGTCTCTTTGTTATCAGCTTCCTGCCTTACTGCTTCCAGGGGTTTGTTTGGTGGTTTCACCTCTAATCGCGCTTATGGAAGATCAGCTGTTAGAGTTAAAGACTAAGGGTATTAAGACCATGGGGTTGTTCGGACCTATGAGTGAAGACAGTCTTATCCAACGCCTAGACAATATCAGCTATGGGAACTATAAAATTGTCTTTATCGCCCCAGAACGTCTTCAAAACCCACTCGTTCGTGAACGCTTAGCACATATTGAGCTCTCATTCATGGCCCTAGATGAAGCACACTGTATATCACAATGGGGACATGATTTTAGACCTTCTTATCGGTTAATAGGAACGTTTAGGGCTCAGATGGATAAACTGCCTATACTCGCGCTAACAGCGACAGCAACACCCAAAGTAATTGAGGACATTCGCACGAACTTACTCCTCGATGATGTAAAAGAATTTATAGGTCCCGTTACCCGTTCAGCACTCTCTATTCAACGGTATTATCATGTCAATAAGGACCTTTTATTAAATGCCGCCTTAAAGCGAAATTTCCAAAAGTGCATTTTGATCTATGTCAGAAGTCGCTCTAAAGCCGAAAAACTAAGTAAACAGTTAAAAACAGAGGGTTATGATTGCTCTTATTATCATGCAGGTCTAAGTCCTGAAGAAAAATCAAAGCGCCTGAAATATTTTATGACAACCGCGCACCCTATCATGGTATGCACTAGCGCCTTCGGAATGGGAATCGATAGGCAAGATGTAAGATTAGTGGTCCATTACGATATTCCTGAAAGCCTAGAACAATACTATCAAGAGATCGGACGTGCTGGTCGCGATCAGAAGAGCGCTACGGCATTATTAATCTGTGAAGAAGAGCATATTTTAAAATTTACAGAAACAGTAAGTGCATCGCATCCTAGCGTTGATCAACTCTATGAAATCTACAAGAAGTTGGTGGGGCTATTTCAAATAGCATCAGGAGAGCTTCCGGATCAAACCTACACCTTGGGATTGTCAGAAAGTGCATATAAGGTTGGAATAAAACAAAGGGATTGGTATTTAGGCATTCGATCTCTTGAAAAATATGGCATTCTGCAATTCGGAGAGACCAACAGGAAAGAGTGGCTTATAACTTTTGAACCCTCTCGCTTTGGATCATTAGATCAAGCAGACGATGATTCTCTTTTCAGAACGCTTTCACAAAAATTTCACGAAAGTAAAAGTTCAACATTTAGGTACCAATTTAGCTCTTCAAAAATGTTAAAAGCCGCCGAGTCTGCCGCAAAACGAACGAAGATAAAATTAAATTCAACCACCGATATTTATACGATTCATTGGTCCGTTCCTCGTGAAGATCAATTCGTAAAGAAATTGCTGAGAACACTCCACCAACCCTACATCGAATTGCAACAAGAACACGCGAACAAAATGCAAGAATTTCTCGAAAACCAAAACCAATGCGCCATTCAGTTAATTGGTAAGCATTTTGGTCAAGAAACAGCTGCATGTAGGATTTGTGATGTCTGTACAAGACCATCTCTAAACCATGAAGATCTTTTAAGATTTTGTTCTACACCAAGAAGCTTTTCAGACTTCATTAGTACATTTGAATGCAGCCCTCAGCACATTAGATTACACCTAAGCGAATTAGAATCCGAAGGATTAATCGGTGTAAATAATGAGGCTAAATTCTATTCTAGATGAATCCCAAAACGCTAAAAATCGCATTTTTCGGTACCCCAGAGTTTGCGGCTCATCAGTTGAATTTTCTTATCACTGAAGGATATACTATTTCCGTGGTAATCACAGCTCCAGACCGACCTGCAGGACGCGGCAAGGCTGTACAAGCTTCCACCGTCAAAAAAATAGCCTTAGAGCACAAACTAATTTTAGAACAGCCAGAAAATCTAAAGGCCGAAGCATTTGTTAATAGGTATCGTGAATTTGAAATTGATTGTGCCGTAGTAGTTGCTTTCAGAATGTTACCGAAGGTTATTTGGGAAGCGGCTAGCCTGGGTACTTTTAACCTACACGCCTCTCTTTTACCGAATTACAGAGGGGCAGCACCCATTCAATGGGCCTTGAGGAATCAGGAGACAGAAACAGGACTAAGTACCTTTTTAATAGACGAACGCATAGATACCGGTGCAATCTTGTTACAAACTAAATGCATTATCACCCCTATGGATAATGCTGAAGCACTCCATTACCGCCTCATGGAGTTGGGACCAAAACTCATAGCAGAAACAATAGAAGGATTAGCCCAAAGCAAACTTACACCGCTTATCCAAGACACCTCTAAACCCCTAAAAGAGGCTCCTAAGCTCACCAAAGAAAATACTAGAATTGACCTCAACCTATCACCTTCTGGTTTATGCGCTTTGATAAGAAGTTTAGATCCTTATCCCGGCGCAAACGCCCTATTGAAAGATAGCGAAACAGAGGTATCCATTAAGATCTATGAAGCGCAAGAGTCATCGAAACAAAACATAAAGAAGCACGCATTAATTGAAGAAGGGGGAAAAGTCTTTTTGGGTTTAAACCAAGGCTCAATTGAGATTCTTAAATGGCAGTTTCCGGCCAAAAAAGCTGTTTTTGTCAAGGATTTTCTCAACGGACATCGCTTAAATCAAGGTATTGAACTGTTTTAAGCGCTCAAAAAGTCCGTTTTAGGGCAAGAAATGTTAATAAACCATTAAACTTATTAACAAAATAGATGTAAGGCCTCATAAATAGGCCATTTACAGGGATTTCCGACTATATTTGAGTGCGTTATCAAACAATAAACCTTAAATTAATTTACTATGAACAAAACTGAATTAATCGATGCAATGGCTGCTGATGCCGGTATTACAAAAGCTGCTGCAAAAAAAGCATTAGAATCTTTCTTAGGAAACATTGAAGGATCTTTGAAAAAAGGTGGACGTGTTTCTTTAGTAGGTTTTGGATCTTGGTCTGTCTCTAAGAGAAGCGCAAGAGAAGGAAGAAACCCACAAACTGGTGCAAAGATCAAAATCTCTGCTAAAAATGTAGTAAAGTTTAAAGCAGGAGCTGAATTATCATCTGCAGTAAACTAATACAACCATTAAAAATTGAAATTAAAGCGCCTTTATGGCGCTTTTTTTTCGTCTAAACTTATCTATTATTAAAGTACACCAGCGATAGCATTTATTGCTTTATGTAAATAGGTTGTTTTTCTGAAACGCTCAACCCCTATCAACCCTTTGTCAGCACTTATAATGATCAACTCTTCTGCTCGCTGCACATCAAAGGGGTTTATTTCAGTTTCTTCTAGGGTGTAAGCTTCTATCTCTTTAATCGATTCAATAAAATTCCGTCTTAAGGTCTCTTGATACACCCCTGATTTTTCGGAAGGGGTTTTAAGCGTATTACCAAAGCGCAGAAACACATAACCGCCCAAGGTCATCACTACCTCCTTACGAGCATTAAGAATAAGACAGTCTTGGTATCCGTGATCATTGCAATACGCCCGAGCCACACTATGGATTGGCGAAGAAGGTGTTTTCACCCCATTCAAAAAATCATCAGACCAATAAAATTCTTTAAAGAGATCGAGTTCTTTCATGGACTTTATTGTCCAATGATTAGCTTTCAAAGGTTCTAAAGCCACTAGAAATAAAGGGGTTTGATTTTCAGAAAGGGTAGCGTAAAAATGAACGAGAACCTTTCCAGTAATTTCATTTGCCACTATGGTCTTTTTGATTTCTACTTCAATAAATTCTGGGGTGTACTCCATTGGAATGCGCCGCTTATAAATGCGCATAGAAGTCATAATGCCAAAGTAATGGCGTTCGAAATCCTTGCACTGTCCTGAATCGAAAAAAAGTCTTTCTTCTACAGCTACTGAAGAATTGGAAATAAACTGTGAAAAAGAAAAGTAAGGATCTGATTCAGAAATCAAGATCCCATTTACATTTAGCACCATAAGGGATAAGAAGTTTTATGCAGAACCTAATACGTGCTTAAGATCATCAATTTGATTTTCCCAAAGCATTTGGGTCTCTTCTACTTCATCCTCCTCGGCAAAGTCTGTCACAAAGAGAGATACGTCCTTAGTAATCTCATCGACGACAATGCGCAATTCGAAATACTCCTCTGGACTATCTGCATGACTCCATTGAAAGCGCACGTATTGATCAGACTTCTTTTTAAGCAATATGGCCTCTTCTTCATTTTCATCCCAAATGAAGGTAAACTTCTCGCTTCGCGAATTCACGTTATCAGCGTACCATTCAGAGAGACCTGAGGCTGTGGAAATATATTGATATAAAAGTTGAGGAGATGCCTGAAAAACAAATTCCATCTCAAACTTCGTCTTAGCGCTCATAAATTAGCATTAGGCATTTGAGCAAATTAACCAAAAAGTAGAGATTAAAAAAAATTACTCTTTATATTTGCCGCCAGTTTAGAAACTGTTAGGCGAGGTAGCTCAGGCGGTTAGAGCGCAGGATTCATAACCCTGAGGTCGGGGGTTCAATTCCCCCCCTCGCTACAACAAAAGCAACCACTTTGTTCGAAGAACAATGTGATTTTTTATTTACAGAAAGGTTGAGCTTGCTCGAATCTTTCTGTAAATAAAAAAGCGGCTAGCAGTGCGCATCACGCATGAAACAAAAAAGGCAACCCGTCGCGGGCTGCCTTTTGTTAAGCAAATATACATTAGTCGTTTATAGCATTTCTATATTCGCAGCTTGAAGACCTTTTTTACCTTGCTCTTCACTGTAAGAAACAGCGTCCCCTTCTTTAATAGTTAGGCCTTTTAAGGCAGTTACGTGAACGAAAACGTCTTCGCCAGTTTCATCGTTAGTGATAAAACCAAAACCTTTGGTTTCATTGAAAAATTTTACTGTACCATTCATAATTTAAAAATCTACTGCAAAAGAAAGCTATTTATCTGAGAATTAATGAGATTCGTCAGAAAAACCTAAAAAATAAATTCCTGTAGTTGAAGAAGAGACTAGTAGGTGGATAAAAATTCATTCACATTTTTCTCAATCCTGTGATGAATGTCAGAGGTGTCTGCCTTATCAAAGCTTTCTTGAAGTATTGCCTCGTACAATTCTATGTACCTATTCGAAACTCCTTCGATGTAGCTATCAGACATCTCCGGAACCGTTTGCCCTGGCTTACCCTGAAAACCTTGTTCAATCAGCCATCTGCGCACAAATTCTTTTGAAAGTTGTTTTTGAGGCTCCCCCTTACGCTGAAGTTCTTCATAGGTATCTGCATAAAAATAACGCGAAGAATCAGGTGTATGCACTTCATCAATTAGCACAAGCTCTCCATCAAATGTGCGTCCGAATTCATACTTAGTATCGACTAAAATCAAACCTGCTTCTTTTGCAAGGGCACTCCCTTTTTCAAAAAGAAGTCGTGTGTAGCGTTCAAGAGTGTGGTAATCATCCTCAGATACTAAGCCGCGTTCTAATATACCTTCTACAGAAATATCTTCGTCATGCTCCCCTTGCTCAGCCTTAGTAGCCGGAGTGATGATTGGCCTTTCAAATGCATCGTTCTCACGCATCCCATTTGGCATTTCTACCCCACATAAGCTGCGCTTACCTGCGGCATATTCTCGTGCCGCATGACCGGCTAAATAGCCACGAATCACCATTTCAATTTTCACTGGTTTACAAGCCTTTCCGATGGCTACGTTCGGATGGGGTGACGCGATGAGCCAATTGGGAACACTATCCGAGGTATTACGGAGCATCTTTGTCGCAATCTGATTAAGAATCTGTCCTTTGTAAGGAATACCCTTAGGCATAACGACATCAAAAGCAGATAAACGGTCTGTAGCAACCATTACGAGTATATTGTTTTCGAGTGTATAAACTTCCCTAACCTTGCCGCGGTAAACTGATTGCTGAGCTTTAAATGAAAAATCAGTATGCATTAGGGTATTAACAGCCTTCATAAATCTTCAGTTTTGATGCTCAATATTCTTATAAGCATCGATTACTTTCTTCACAAGTCGATGGCGTATAACATCTTTATCGTCGAGGTATATAATCGAAATCCCATCAATCTTATTAAGCACCAATAGTGCTTCTTTCAATCCTGAAATCACTCTCCTTGGCAAGTCAATTTGTCCAGGATCTCCCGTGAGTAAGAACTTGGCATTTTTGCCCATACGCGTCAAGAACATCTTCATCTGCGCATGGGTTGTGTTCTGCGCCTCATCCAAAATTACAAAGGCATCGTCAAGGGTACGACCACGCATAAACGCCATAGGAGCAATCTGAATTACCCCTGTTTCTATGTAATTCTGTAATTTCTCAGGAGGTATCATGTCACGCAATGCATCATATAGCGGTTGCATATAAGGGTCCAACTTCTCTTTCAGGTCGCCTGGCAAAAAACCTAAGTTTTCTCCAGCTTCTACCGCAGGACGAGTTAATATGATGCGTCTTACTTGCTTTTCCTTGAGTGCCCTTACTGCCATAGCCACTCCTGTATAGGTCTTACCAGTACCTGCAGGGCCAATGGCAAAAACCATATCGTTTTTAAGTACTGCTTCGACTAATCGCTTCTGATTTAGGGTCTGCGCTTTAATCTTGCGTCCGCTTACCCCATGCACCAAAATCAAATCGTCTACAGATTTACTAAATGCATCACCATCATTGCCATTGTTTTCACCATTGAGGATGCGTTCAATATTATTCTCGTCAAGTTTATTGTATTTGGCAAAATGCGATGTCAGTTGATCAAAGTGAGCATCAAATGCTTCGAGCTCTTCCTTGTCACCATAAGCTTTAAGCTTATTGCCTCGTGCTACTATTTTGAGTTTGGGATAGTATTTCTTTAAAAGACTTACCGTTTCATTCTCTAGACCAAAAAAGTCTTGCGCACTAATATCAGTCAGCTCAATAAGAAGTTCTTTCAAAATATCTTTTCACTAATTTTACCTTCAAACAAACATAGCCAAAATACCTCTTGGCCATGGACAAAAGTATCAACAATTGAATGGGCGTCATTACTCTCACCTCAGACTTTGGAATCAAAGATCATTACGTCGCCCGAATCAAAGCAGCTCTACTAAAATACGCTCCTGAGAGTACGGTTGTTGATATCTCTAATGAGGTGGACCACTTTAACATAACGGCCGCTGCTTATTTAGTCCGTTCTACCTATTTAGATTTCGCAGAGGGAAGCGTACACCTTATTGCCTTAAACAACACCCTAATCCCAATAAATCGATTTATTGTGGTTGTTGCCCATAAGCGCTTTCTCATTGCACCAGATAATGGAATCATTCCTGAAATCGTCTCTTCAGAGGCCATTGAAGAAATTAGAATTATTGAAGCCTATAAGCCCCTCTCAGGGTTTCACGAACTAGACGTACTAACGCGAGCAGCAGCACACCTCTCTAATCAGGGAGCATTAACTGTTCTGGGCAGTGAAACTGATGAAATTATTCAACTTCAGCCTCGTCAACCACGACTTTCTGAAAACGCGAGTCGCATTGAAGGAGAAGTGATCTATATCGATCATTTCGGTAATGCAGTCACTAATATCAAAAAAGAAAATGTAGAGGCCCGTCGCAATGGCCGACCAATTGTGATTAAGGCTCGAAACCACTCGATACAAGGAATTGAAAACAGCTTCCAGTCTTTTGCTGCCACATTGATCAAATCCACCAAGAAAAGAAATGCTGCAGAAGGTAAATTATTGGCTCTTTTTAATTCAAGTAATCATTTACAACTATCTGTTTATGGATCTGTTCCTCAAGTAACTGGATCAGTAGTTTCACTATTAGGTCTTGAGCTAGGCACGCGTGTTGACCTCTTGTTTATAACTGATTCTAAGTAGCAGAAAAAAAGAACCAAATTAGGATATATTTGTGTTATGAAGTTTATAGTTTCTAGTACCTACTTAAAAGAGTACCTCCAGATTCTTGGAGGCGTTATTGCAACCAATAACACTTTACCGATTTTAGATCACGTTCTTTTTGATTTAAGTGAAAATCAGCTGCGTTTAATCGCCTCAGATTTAGAGACGACTATATCAGCCAATATAGAGGTAAATTCTACTGATAAGGGAGTGATAGCACTTCCTGCGAAACTTCTCTTAGATATGCTAAAAACTTTTCCAGAGCAGCCTCTAACCTTTGTTTTAGAAGACAACGGTACGGTTGAAATTAGCGCTTCTAACGGTAAGTATGCATTAGCCAGTGTTTCTGGAGAGGATTTTCCAAAGCCTATTGCTTTAGATGCTTCCTCTTCTCTAATACTTCAAGGCGACATTCTTGCAACAGCGATTAGCAAGACACTATTTGCAGCCGGAAATGACGATTTAAGGCCAGTGATGAGCGGTGTTTTCTTTCAGTGCACTCCTACCGGTGTCACTTTTGTAGCCACAGATGCGCATAAATTGGTGAAATACGAGAGATCTGATATTCAGGCTTCAGCTCAAGCGGAATTTATTATGCCTAAAAAACCGCTAAACCTTCTCAAGGGAATTTTAGCAGGTAGTGAAGCAGAGGTCTCATTAACCTATAATGAGACTAACGCAAGCTTCGCTTTTGAAAATATCGAAATCATTAGTCGTCTCATCGACGGAAAGTACCCGAATTATGAAGCGGTAATTCCTAAAGAGAATCCAAACATTCTTAGCGTTTCAAGAGCCCAATTCTTGAGTTCTGTGCGTAGAGTTTCTATTTTCTCTAATCGCACTACCCATCAAATCCGACTCAAAATGGCAGGAGCAGAAATCCAAATTTCTGCAGAGGATGTTGACTACAGCAACAAGGCGGATGAACGCTTGAATTGTACCTATCAAGGAGATGATCTTCAAATCGGATTCAATTCTAGGTTCCTGAGCGAAATGCTGAACGCTTTAGACTGCGAAGAAGTGCAACTTTCCATGAGCCTCCCAAACCGCGCAGGATTATTGACACCATTAGATCATCTAGATATTGGTGAACAAATCACAATGCTTGTGATGCCTGTAATGCTCAGCGCCTAGGACGTTTTAAATGAATGGTGTTCAAGATACCATCATTGCTTTAGCCACAGCGCAAGGTGTGGGTGCTATAGCGGTTATACGAATTTCAGGTAATGATGCCATCACCCTTGTAAATCAATATTTTAAGCCGCGTTCTGGGACCCCGCTCACCGAAGTATCATCACATAGCATTCATTTGGGGGATCTTTACGATAAGCATAGAATTGTTGACGAGGTCTTGGTTAGTGTATTTAGATCTCCCCGATCTTATACTGGAGAAAATGTTGTGGAAATTGCTTGCCACGGATCTATCTTCATTCAACAGCAGATTCTGAATCTATTCGTTGCCACAAAGACCTGCCGCGTTGCTCAACCCGGAGAATTCACCTTCAGAGCCTTTAAAAATGGCAAAATGAAGCTTTCTGAGGCCGAGGCGGTTGCAGATCTAATCGCATCTGAAAGCGCGACTGAACACCGGATCGCCATAGAACAAATGCGCGGTGGATTCGCAACTAGCTTGAGCAACATAAGAGCGCAACTTATTCACTTTGCGTCAATGATTGAGTTAGAACTTGATTTTTCTGGAGAAGACGTCGAGTTTGCTGACTATTCGAGCTTAAAAGAACTTCTTAAAACATTAAAAGAAAATATCAAACAGCTGCTCGATTCATTCACTTTAGGCAATGTCATTAAACAAGGTATTCCAATCGCTATCATAGGTGCTCCTAATGCCGGAAAATCTACTTTACTCAATACATTATTAAACGAAGAACGGGCATTAGTGAGTGACGAGGCCGGTACCACTAGAGATACCGTTGAAGATTTCTTAACCTTTAATGGAATCCGTTTCAGGCTCATCGATACAGCGGGAATACGCAGTACCTTAAACCAAATAGAAAAGATGGGAATAGAGCGCAGTATTGAACGTGCCCAAAAAGCCCATTTAATCGTTTATGTGATCGATGCGTCGGATCCCAACATCGAGGCCCTGACGCTCGAACCTGAAATCTTAACCCCAGAACGCACCTTAATTGTTTTAAATAAAAGTGACCTCTCTAAAGACATAGATTTTTCAGCCTTGAGTCGATACGAGCGTATTGAAATTTCCGCTAAAAAAGGCCAAAACATTGAGGTTTTAAAAGAACGAATATCGACACGGATATTAGAGGGCACAACCTCTGGTGACGCTACCATATTAACCAATAGCAGACATTTTCAATCGCTTCAAGCTGCATTGAATGAAATCCATACGTTAGAGGACGAATTAGAAAACGTGGCGAGCCAAGATCTGCTTGCCATTCCCTTAAGGAGCATCATTCACCACCTCGGAGAAATCACAGGGGTTGTGACAAACGAAGATATATTAGGATCCATCTTTTCGAGTTTCTGTATAGGAAAATAATCCTTCAGAACCTTTGATAGCCTACGCATGAACAAAGAAAACGACTCACTTTTAACATCCAATTAGCTACTATCAAGGAGACAAAAAACTAAATTCAAACCTTAGTATTTAATATAAGGCTTTAAAATTAATACTACTCAACGGTCATTATTTTTTAAGTAATTTTTATGCTTCAAATAACCCTAATGAAAGAAGTTAAGAACATATGCTGCATCGGCGCCGGATACGTTGGCGGCCCAACGATGACCGTTATAGCCCACAAATGCCCCGAAATAAAAGTTACCGTTGTAGACATTAATCCAGAGCGTATAGCGCGCTGGAACGATAGTGACTTAGAGCAATTACCTGTTTATGAGCCTGGGTTAGCTGAACTCGTGGGAAAAACTCGAGATAAAAACCTCTTTTTCTCTACTGATGTTGAAGGAGCTATAGAAGAAGCTGACATGATTTTTATCTCAGTGAATACACCAACTAAAACCTTCGGTAAAGGCAGAGGGCAAGCAGCCGATTTAAAATACATTGAGCTTTCTGCACGTACCATTGCCAAAGCTTCAAAGACCGATAAAATTGTAGTAGAGAAGTCTACTCTACCCGTCAGAACGGCTCAAGCCATCAAAAATATTCTTGAAAATACCAGTAGCGGCGTTCATTTCGAAATCTTATCGAATCCCGAGTTTTTAGCAGAAGGAACGGCTATAACCGATTTACTTGAAGCAGATCGTGTACTTATTGGAGGCGACGATACCCCCAGCGGTAAAGTTGCGAAAAACGCTCTCTCTGCTATATATGAACACTGGTTGCCCAAAGAGCGAATTCTTCAGACCAATGTTTGGTCTTCTGAATTATCGAAGCTTGTCGCCAATGCCTTCTTGGCACAACGTGTTTCTTCAATCAATTCGATTTCTGCACTATGCGAAAAAACCGATGCCAATGTAGATGAGGTGGCTAAGGCCATTGGTCATGACAGTAGAATCGGACCAAAGTTTTTGAAAGCCTCCGTTGGATTCGGCGGCTCTTGTTTTCAAAAAGACATCCTCAACTTAGTTTACATTGCCAAAAGTTACGGTCTAGATGAAGTCGCAGCCTATTGGGAACAAGTGGTTCTTATGAATAACTATCAGAAAAGCCGCTTTGCAAATCACATCATTCAAACACTCTACAACACCGTTTCAGGTAAAAAAATCACCTTTTACGGATGGGCCTTTAAGAAAGATACTAATGACACTAGAGAATCTGCCGCGATATACGTTGCAGATGCCCTAATTGAAGAGCAGGCCGAAATTTATGTGTACGATCCTAAGGTAAGTAAAGTTCAAATGCTCACTGACCTCAACAGACTAGGTACACGCACTGAGGAAGAGAATGAACGTTATCTAAAAGTGCTTAGCGATCCTTATCAGGCTGCAGAAGAAGCGCACGCCATTGCCATTTTGACCGAATGGGACCAGTTTAAATTACTGGATTACCAGAAGATCTACACGCTCATGCTTAAACCGGCATTTGTATTTGACGGAAGAAGAATCATCGACAAAGCCTCTTTAAATCGCATTGGATTTAAGACTTACAAACTCGGAGAATAGCGATGACTATATTAGTTACAGGTGCTGCAGGTTTTATTGGATATCATTTAAGCAAGAGTCTTCTCAAGGCCAACCATCGCGTAATAGGGGTTGATTCGATAAACGACTATTATTCAGTTGACTTGAAATATGCGCGTCTGAAAGACCTTGGAGTTTCTAAAGTAGATGCCTCAATTGACGGATTAGAATGTAGCTCTGAGCTTTATCCGAATTTCAGCTTTATAAAGGCAGATCTAGCTTACAATACGGCTGTAGAAAAGCTATTTAATCGTACTACCTTTGACAAAGTGTGTCACTTAGCCGCTCAGGCAGGAGTTCGCTACAGCATTGAAAACCCTAGTGTGTATATACAGAGTAATTTGGTAGCCTTTGGCAACCTATTAGAGGCGGTACGCCACCAAAAGGTTGATCATTTTATCTATGCTAGTAGTTCTAGCGTTTATGGAGAGACCAAAGAGGTTCCTTTTAAGGTAGACCAACGAGTAGATCATCCTATCAGCCTATACGCGGCTACAAAGAAAGCGAATGAGCTCATGGCGCACACCTACAGTCATTTGTACGCAATCAATACCACTGGCTTACGCTTTTTTACGGTTTATGGACCTTGGGGCAGACCTGATATGGCTTACTACCTCTTTACTAAGGCGATCTTAAAAGGTGAGCCTATTAAAGTATTCAACGAAGGTGAAATGCGACGAGATTTCACCTATATCGATGACATCGTTGAAGGTGTTCAGCGCATTATTGAACAGCAAATTGATAAAAGAGATACTTACAAAATATACAACATAGGGAATAACAAGACTGAGACTTTGATGGATTTCATCTCGACCTTAGAACAGCATTTGGGTAAATCAGCGGTTAAAGAGTACTTGCCCATGCAGCCCGGTGATGTCAGTCAAACTTATGCTGATGTAAGTGCTCTCGAGCATGACTATGGATACTCCCCAAATACATCTATAGACGAAGGCTTGAAGCGGTTTTCCAAATGGTATTTAGAGTACCGAATCGGTTAATTTAATCTTGATTTTTGTGGCGAGAGGCGTAAGCACTTGCGTACAGATGCTCGTATAGCGGAACGATTGCCGGTAGGTCAAAGCGCTTGGCGGCATTCAATGCATTCTTTTTGAATTGAAGCAATTTATCCTTATCCTCTATCAACTCTAAGGCATAGCGGCTCATAGCGTCTACGTCTCCAACATTACACACATAACCGGTTTCACCGTGTATATTCACCTCGGGAAGTCCACCCGCATTGGATGAAATAACTGCCGTTTTATTGGCCATAGCCTCTAAAGCAGCCAAACCAAAACTTTCTTCTGATGAGGGTAACAAGAAAATGTCGGTCATACAGAGCACCCTGTCGATTTCTACGCTATTTCCTAAGAATTTTACCTTAGTGTATACTCCACGTTCTTTAGCCAAACGTTCTGCCTTGATGCGCTCAGGGCCTTCTCCGACCATGATCAACACCGAAGGATGCTTTGCATTTACTCGAGCAAAAATCTCAACAACATCTTCAACTCTTTTTACTGCTCTAAAATTACTGACGTGTGTAAAAATCGTCTCTGACTGCAAGGCCATTAATGAACGATCACAAGACTCAGCTGCGCGCTCTTCAAACCTTTGCACATCTATAAAGTTCGGAACAACTTCTATCTCACGATGAATATCAAACATATCTAAGGTGGTTTGTTTAAGGCTCTCAGATACGGCGGTAACACGATCAGATTTATTGATACTAAAGGTAACAGCCGTACGATAGAAGGGATGGCTGCCAACAAGGGTAATATCCGTTCCGTGTAACGTGGTAATCATCGGGATAAAGATACCCTCTTCTTTTAGCATTTTCTTGGCCATATACCCAGCGTAAGCATGTGGGATGGCGTAATGAACATGTAAGAGTTCTATACCATAGGCCTTAATAGTGTCAACGAGCTTACTTGATAAGGCTAGATCGTACGGTTGATGCTTGAATAATGGATACTCAGGTACATCAACTTCGTGGTAAAAAATATTCTTTTCAAGTAAAGCCAAGCGAACCGGCTGGCTAAAAGTGATAAAATGAATCTCATGTCCCACCTTGGCTAGTGCCATTCCTAACTCTGTCGCTACGACACCACTACCACCAAAGGTGGGATAACATACAATAGCAATTTTCATTAGTGGAACATTTTAGGCAAAGATACTATTTCCAACTCCTAGTAGAGCCTTGAATCAAATATCGCCTTCTGAATTCTAGTGCGCATATCGGTTTTACCTAGCAAATTATTCTCCATAGTCGGATATGTTCTGTTCGATAGGAATACCATGGTGATTTGAGTTTCTGGATCGGTCCAGGCATAGATTCCGGTAAATCCTAAATGTCCAAAAGATTGGTGTGAAATACATCCGCAGGTAGATCCCCTACCTTCTAATTGTGGTTTGTCGAATCCTACTCCCCTTCTGTTATCGCTATTGCAGTAATAACAGGTATTGAAGCGACGAATAGTCTCTATTCTCAAAAAGCGCTTACTTCCATAGACCCCTCCCTGCAAGAACATCTGCATGATCTTAGTGATATCATTGGCATTACTAAATAGACCAGCGTGCCCGCTAACTCCGCCTAGCATAGCAGCTCCCATATCATGTACAAAGCCCTGAATAGTGTCTTGTCTGAAATACCTATCGATTTCACTAGGCACAATTACCTTCTTATCAAATCGCTGAAGCGGATGGTAGCCCGTCATTGTTGCCCCTAGAGGCTTGTACAAAAAGCGTTCGATCTGCTGTTCAAAAGGATCAGACTCCTTGTTAAGGTAACGTGCTATAATGTAATAAGGCAAATCGCTGTAACGGTATTGTTTTGATTCTAAGCCAACGTTGAAAATGGTATCAAAAATCTTTTTTTGGTAATCTTTGATTAGAAATAGCGAATCCGCCACTTGGGTCGGGTACTCCTCAGAAAAAGTCTGTGCGTATAAGGTCTGAAGTGGCTGTGCCTGATCGTCAAGAGTTTCTTTGTAAAAAGGAATCCAGGCAGGGAGTCGTGCATTGTGTGAAAGGGCAGCAATGAGGTTGACCTCTCCGATCGGCTTATCTTTCAATTCATCGAACCAATCCTTAAAGCGATCTGACAATGAGACTTCTCCAACCTCAGTCTTATGCATAAATAATGGAAGCGTTGCCGCAATTTTGGTCACTGAAGCAACATCATAAATAGAATTCCATCGAACAGGCTGTTGCTTTTGATAGGTATGAAATCCGAAATTGCGTTCGTAGATGACCTTTGCATTTCGCGCAACGACCAGCTGACCCCCAGGACTCATTCCGTGAGAAACTATTGTATCCAGTAAGGCATCAACACGTTTAAGTTGTTCCGAAGACAAGCCTTCTCTTTCAGGAATCTCTGAATAACTCAGTAACGGAAGGTCATTCATTCGGATCGATTCAAGAGGTTTCCCATATTTCAAAATCTGAACAGGAAGTGTTCCTATACTCGGCAAAGCACCAAACAACACTTGCGCAGCCGATCTTTGAGCCTCTTCT
Organism: Flavobacteriaceae bacterium; assembly: GCA_038134285.1. GTDB lineage: Bacteria > Bacteroidota > Bacteroidia > Flavobacteriales > Flavobacteriaceae > UBA3478. Next base: position 136,607 of record JAYPUW010000004.1, on the reverse strand, counting down.
ACATTTTGATAAGCTATTACTATGGATTTAGGAGCTTGCTCCCATTGGGTGTCAAGTAAGGTATAGGGAGTGCCAAAATGGACTAAGACTACAGGAGTTTTCTTAGCGGATAGTGCATAAACCTTATTCCACAACTCAGGGCTAAGCTTACTATTTTTCCATGGCGTTTCGGTATTTCCGAAATGACCTACAATTATGGCATCATAGGCCGAGTCAGCATATGAAGTATCAGCTTCTAATGCTTTAACCTGTGCATACCTCTGAAGGGTTTCAAGAAAAACATCCGCTTTATTTGCCTGCTCACCTATAGCTAAAAATCCATAGCTACGGCTTGGTGATAAAGGCAAGAGTTCGTTTTTGTTTTGAACAGTAGTAATGGCAGCCTCAAAGAGTTCTTCACTTAACATCTGGTCTTCTAAGGCGTTCAAATCTTCAAATAAATGTGCTTCTTTTAAAGGCTCAAATTGATGCAGCCCAACTAGATATTTGGCCTTTAGAATTTTCTTGACAGAATGCGCTAATCGCTCTTCGAGAAGAATGCCACGCTGATAGGCCTCTTTTAATACGGCTATCGAAGCAGCAACATCTTCTGGATACAAAAGGATATCTGCTCCTGCCTTAAAGGCTTCAAAGGCGACATGATCAGGGTCAATATATTTACTCACTCCCTTCATGTTGAGGGCGTCTGTGATTACAAGTCCATTATATCCTAGATCTTCTTGAAGGAGTCCTGTAGTAACATTTGGAGAGAGCGATGCCGGAGTCTGTAGATCTCCAGTGATAGCCTCTAAGGCAATATGAGCCACCATAACAGAAGCAATACCTTCGTTTATAAGCGCCTTAAAAGGAACCAGTTCTTCATTTTGCAAGCGCTTGTAGTCGGCTTCAATAACAGGCAAGTTTACGTGAGAATCTGTGGCTGTATCTCCATGTCCCGGAAAATGCTTGGCAGAACCCAAAACTCCTTGACTTTGTAACCCCCTAGCCAAGGCCACCGCCAAACGCCCAACGCGATCTGAATCACTTCCGAAAGAACGATTACCAATAATAGGGTTTCTTGGGTCGCTATTAATATCTGCCACCGGGGCATAATTCATATGCACTCCAACACGCCTAGAATGAGCGCCTAGGCGCTCTCCTACTCTATAAACAAGTTGTTCGTCTTCGACAGCTCCCAAAGTCATATTATAAGGAAACGAAAAGGCATCCTTCAACCGCATCGAAAGCCCCCATTCAGCATCCATAGTAATCATTAATTTGGTGGGTGAAAGGGCTTGGTAATGATTCGTAAGTTGAAGCTGTGTAAGCGGATCACCTACTGAGAACAAAAGACCTCCGATGGCGTAATCCTCGATCATTGCACTAATTTTCTCCTTTTCAGTTGGGTTTCCTTTTGAATCAGTGAAAACAAATATCAATTGACCAATACGCTCCTCTAAACTTAGAGATTCGTACGTCGCGTTTACCCATTCTATTTGCCCTTTAGCATCGGCTGCCTGAAGGGGATCTTTGAGTTTTTGTTGAGAGATGGCCGCACTCGAAACGAGTAGCCAAAAACTTATTAGAATAGTTCTCATATTAAAAATAACGTTGATGCCAGCTTTCTTTAGCGGGCACCTCCCAATGGGAATCCAATTCTGATTTTGTGGTAATCAAATTATTAAAAACAATGGTTTCTGGACTTACGGATTTACTCTTCACAAGTGCCTTAAAATCTTTGAGATCCTTGTGAACCAAATATTCCCCTTGCTTAAAGGTGACATTCATCTTGTCTAAAAGCACCTTTGAAAATTCTTGCTCCAGTTCTTGAACAAATCGAACCGAACTGTCGATAGAACAGCCAGAAACCTGATTGAATGAGGTATCCACCGCCAGTACGATAAATCTCCTGTAAGGAATTGTGAATGATGCTTTTAAGCATTTGTTATGCACCGTCCACTGATTAACGAAATCTTTCAATCGTAGTTCTAGACGTTCTACATCCTCTTCTTTAAAAGACGTATCAGACGGATAGATCCAGATTCTGGCATCTTCTGCCAACTCTTCAAAGGGTACATACATAACTTTAGAGGTCTTTTGCTTCAGCAATCAATTGAGCTACGTCTTTAACGACTGAAGATCCATTATGTTGGGTAATTCCGTCATTCATCATCGTATTGCAAAACGGACAGGCCGCTGCCACAATATCTGCCTTTGTTTCTAGTGCTTCAGCTGAGCGCTCGATATTAATGTCTTTGTTTCCTTTTTCAGGTTCTTTAAACATCTGTGCGCCTCCAGCTCCACAGCACAACCCATCGCGTTTACAACGCTTCATTTCAACTAATTCAGCGTCTAGTTTAGCAATCAAGGCTCTTGGAGCTTCGTAAATTTCATTGGCACGACCGAGGTAACAAGGGTCGTGGTAGGTGATGCGCTTACCTTTAAAAGATCCACCGGAAACACTCAAACGTCCATTTTCAATAAGCTGCTTGAGAAATTGAGTATGATGCAGCACCTCATATTGTCCTCCAAGCGATGGATATTCGTTTTTTAAAGTATTGAAACAATGAGGGCATGTGGTTACGATAGCCTTGATCTCGTAGGCATTAAGTATTTCAATATTTGCCATGGCTTGCATCTGATACAAAAACTCGTTTCCGGATCTCTTCGCCGGATCTCCTGTGCACGATTCTTCTTTACCCAAAACGGCAAACGACACCTTGGCATTGTTTAACAACTTGGCGAAAGCTTTTGTAACCTTTTTTGCCCTATCGTCAAAACTCCCAGCACAACCCACCCAGAAAAGCACCTCTGGGGCTTGGCCCTCGGCAAGGAATTCTGCCATTGTTTTGATTTTTAACTCACTCATTGCTCAAAATTTAATCTGACACCCAGTTTAATCGGTCTTGAGCGTTGAATGCCCATGGGGCACCGTTGTTCGCAATATTCGTCATCATCGCATTTAGATCGCCTGGTGCAGTTGACTCTTCCATGACAATGTATTGTCTCATTTTCATGATGATAGATAAGGGATCTATACCAATTGGACAGACCTCAACGCATGAGTTGCAACTCGTGCAGGCCCATAGTTCTTCTCTAGAGATATAATGATCTAACAAGGTGTTCTCAGTTATTTCTGTTACTCCTTTTGACGCACTGATCTCGGTGGCGCGATCTCGAGTATCCATCATTATTTTTCGAGGTGACAAAAGTTTTCCGGTTTGGTTTGCCGGACATGCTGCAGTGCAACGTCCGCATTCAGTGCAGCTGTAGGCATTCATTAGCTGAACCCAGGTTAAATCTGAAACATCTTTTGCTCCAAAGCGCTCAATTTCTTGATTAGGGTCTGCAGCCTCCATAGCGAGCATGGATTTTACCTCGCGAGTCACGGTAGCATTATTCTCAAATTTTCCCTTCGGCTCTAAAGAAGCATAAAACGTATTCGGAAAAGCCAACAAGATGTGGAGGTGTTTTGAATAATAGAGGTAATTCAAAAATCCAAGTATACCCATGATGTGAGCCCACCAAATACCCCTCTCGAACGCAATGACATTGGCTTCAGACCAGCTCTTAAAAATAGGTGCAATCCATCCACTTATCGGAAAAGAACCTGCTTGGTTATAGTGAGCAACCCCTCGAAGTTGAAGTGCATAATCTGCAGCATTCATCCCAAGGAATAGAAACATCAATACCAGTTCTATGATCAAGATTAAGTTCGCGTCAAATTTTGGCCAACCCTTAAGTTCTGCGCTCATAAATCTTTTGATGTGCATCAGGTTACGACGTATCCAAAAAACCACCACTGACACAATCACTGCAAAAGCAAAAAGCTCGAATAACGCAATAGCCAGATCGTATATTCCCCCTAGAAAAGAAAGTGCACGATGAGTACCACATATACCATCGATGATAATCTCTACGAGCTCTATGTTTATAATTAAAAACCCTAAGTAAACTACGAAATGCAATACACCAACCAGTATGTTTCGCTGCATCTTCTGTTGGCCGAAGGCCATTCGGATCATTGCTACTGTTCTCTTTTTTTTGCGGTCAATATAACCCACAGGTTTTCCTTGGTAGATGCTACGCATCAATCTCTTAACATTAAAGGCAAAGAAGCCAATACCCAAAAGTAAAATCACAGAGAAAAGCAATTGCTGAAGTCCCATTCGATCTATTGATTTTTGGTGTCAGCGGGATCCTCTGTCGGCAGCACGTACTCCTTTTGTTTCTTCCCAAAAACAGAAACTGACAAATAACGTTTTGGATTTAGTCGCATGTCTTGCAACAACAAATCGAGTTGCTCTAGGTTTGAGACTAGAATTGAATACAAGGCTTGATCTGTAGTCAATTGACCCAAAGACCCCTCGCCTGAATTTAAGCCGTTTAAAAAAGATTCTAGCGCCGAAAGTGAGGCGTTGAGCCTTGTAATTGAAGTGGACAAAGCCTCAGCCTCCATTCCGCTAGTTGCCTCGGCTAGACTTTTTGACAGCTTTGCAGTGCTTTGCAATGTGGTATCTATTGCTGCTGCGTTTTCTTTTAAAATATCTCGAAACGAAGCGGTTGCCGCATTCAATGCGACAGAAGTTTCATTTAATTGACCTAAGGTAGTGCGCAAATTACGTTGAGTTTCTTCATCTAAAACCTCGTTTAGTCCTCTCACCAAGATTTCTGTCTCGATGAGTGCCTGACTCACCTTTTGCTCTAAGGGGTCAAGGATGGTCTCTACTTTATTCAGCATACCGACCTCAACAGCAGCTGGTAAAGTGTCTCCTGATTGAACGGGTCTTGCATCATCATTCACCACTACAATTTGAAGTCCCTTTCCTCCTAATACCGAAGTGTCATAAAGCAGTGCTGTAGAATTCTTAGAAAAAGCATAATCTGTCAAGAGAGTAAAACTAACTAACAACTTACCAGAGGATAAAAAATCGATAGCGTCAACCGTTCCCACAGCATAGCCGTTTAGACTGACAGTTGTGCCAGTTTGAAGCCCTCCTACGTTGTCATATACAGCAAATAAGGTCTTTGAAGGACCAAAAATTGAGGTTGACTTTAAATAACTGAACCCCATAATTAGAGCGAAGACACCGGCTAGCACCACAATTCCGGCCTTTAATTCATTTGAAAGAGTCAAGGTAAATTTCTTTTTCATAAGCTACTATTAGCGCATTTTCTTTACTACATAAGCGTCTTTAAAACCTTTTTGAACAGCTCTTAATCTAAGATCATTCGCAGAAGCCTGAGAAGTTGCCTCACCGTAAAAATAACGCTTTAAACCATCTATCTCTTCATACCATATAGGTTTTAAACCCTTAAAAACAGACGCCGTACTAGAATGTGTTTTGTCTGTCGCGAAAAGCTGGACGCTAAAAACCTCTTTTCCGGGAGTGGGACCAATCATTAAAGAGTTCATAGCGAATTCGTCTCTGTATTTTAGTATGGCATTAGCCATTGCTTTCGCAATGCTTTCTTGCCCTTTATCAGAGTTCAAAAATGCCCCCTCATTCGCATTCGATAAAAAACCTGTTTCAACAAGTATTGAAGGCATTATAGTCTCATACAGTACCACAAAACCTGCTTGTTTTACTAACCTATCTCTGCGCTTTGCAGTCGAAACCATCTCTTGTTGCACATAAGCCGCGAGTTTTATGCTTTGATCAAGATTTTCTTCTTGAATCGCGCTTAAACCAATTACATTTGTAAGGCCCTGGTAATTAGATTGATAATTATCTTCTTGAAACATTGCAGCATTCTCGCGTTGAGCAACTGCTAAATTTTTATCGGCACGATGCAAACCTAATACAAAGGTCCCTGCACCATAGGCAGAAGATGTATGCGCATCGCAGTGAATAGAAACAAAAACATCTGCCCCAACACTGTTCGCCATAGGACCTCTAGTATATAGATCAACTGAACGATCATCCTTGCGTGAATAATGCACCGTAATAAATTCTTCTTTAGCGAGTAGATTTCCGAGTTTTAACGCAATGGCAAGCGTAATCTTTTTCTCGACATAGCCATTATGCATATTACCTGGGTCTTTTCCGCCATGACCAGGATCAATAAATACTGTGAAATTCTGTTCTGTCTGTGCATGGAGCAAAGAGGCAGATAGTATACAGAGGTAGAAAACAGTATTGATAATAGCCTTAATCACGTGTTAACAGGAGTCATAGATGTATTGTAAAATTAAGCAATCACGGAGAGTTACCACAAATATTGCGTAAGTTTGACCCAGGTTTAAACGCTTTAAACTCAGTAAAATCAAGGCTTTCGTATTGGAGTTCAGGCAAATCTACTTTGTGCTCTTATTGGGATGCTTGCTTCAGCCCATCGTGATATTCGGTCAACAAGACACGATTACCGTGTCTACCAAGACTAAAGGGTTATATACAGAAATTCCAAAGGGTTTTGAACTCCCACAGGTTTCAGTCGAAAAGCAGCAACTTCTCGATTCTCTTATAGCTTCAAGGAAGAAAAAGACCAATGTTGCTATCTCTTCAAAGCTTGAGAGCCTTATTACGTACAGTGCAAAAGACTCGGTTAAAATCAGTCAAGCTCAGAAGAAGATCTATCTCTCTAACAAGGCTTCGATCGATTATACAGATACCAAACTCACTGCAGGTGTCATTGCTATCGATTATTTAAAAAATGAAATTTTAGCGGGGCGTTTTGTAAATTCAAAAGGAGAAAAGAGTCAACTTCCTGAATTCACGCAAGGTCAAAATGAGGTCATACCCGACTCTATTCGCTACAATATCACCTCTCAAAAAGCCCTAATTTTCAATTCTCGTACTGAACAAGGTGCTGGAATTGGTGGTATGGGCGGAGGAGAAACTATGAAGGTGGTTACCGAAAAAACTAAGAAAGAAAACGATTCAGTCTTCTATTTCAGCCAAGGAAAATTGACGACCGCTTTAGACTCAATCGATCCTGATTACTACATCAAGGTGCGAAAGGCCAAGTTCATTCCAGGAAAGAGAATTATCGCAGGCTTTTCAAACATGTATTTGGTTGACGTGCCTACCCCTATTGCCCTTCCATTTGCCATATTCCCACTAACCAGCGGTAGATCGGGCGGACTCATCTTTCCGACCATCACCAATGACCCACAACGCGGGTACTCGGTTCAAAATGGTGGATACTATTTTCCGATTAACGACTACGTCGATCTCAATCTAACAGGAGACTATTTCACCAATGGGAGCTATGGCTTTAGAGCACAGTCGGTATACACCAAGCGTTACAAGTTTAGAGGAAATGTGAACCTGAGGTTTGAGAATCTCATTACTTCTCAAAAGGGATTTTCGGATTACAGCCGTAATAGCATATTTAACTTACAGATTTCACACTCGCAAGACCCCAAAGCTAGTCCAGATTCACGTTTCGCCGCCTCGGTCAATATCGGAAGTAGTAAATACTTTAGAAACTCTGCAAACCAACAGAACCTTGCTCTGACTCAAAACAATAACCTCTCCTCTTCGATCACTTATTCGAAAACGTTTCCGGCCTACCCTTCAATCAACCTAAACCTAAGTGCCACGCATAACCAGAATACAAATACCGAAGAAATTAACCTCACATTGCCCACGGCGCAGTTGAATATGGAGCGTATTTTTCCCTTTGCCAAACGTGAAGGAATTAAAAAGGGACTGTTTCAGAATATCAACCTTCAATACACCTCTAGATTTGAAAACCGGATTAGAACGACTGATTCGCTTTTCTTAACCTCGAAGATGTTTGATGACGCCAAGGTTGGAGCTCGTCACAATATCCCATTAAGTACCAATTTCAAGCTTGCAAAATTCTTGAGTGTTTCGATGGGTGCAAACTATCAAGACCTATGGACCTTTGAAACCTATACTCGCGGACAAGATCCGAGTGCAAATGTCAGTCGCGAAATAATATTAGATACGTTAAGTGGTTTTGATCGCTTCAATCAATACGGGATTTCTAGCTCTGTAGGAACTACAGTTTACGGAACCTACACCTTTAACGAAGGAAAGAAATTACAAGCCATTCGGCACGTTGCAAGGCCATCCGTGGGGTGGAGTTATGGACCCTCCTTTGAACGCTATTACGATACCTACACAAACCTAGACGGAAAAGAGGTGAGTTATTCGAGATTTGAAGGGACGCTAAATGGATCTCCGAGCCTTGGCAAATCGAACAGCCTATCCTTTGGACTTCAGAACACGATCGAAGCTAAAATGGCCTCAAAAGACTCTACCAAAACAGATCCTAGAAAAATCCCCATTCTTAGCAACCTCAATTTCTCTAGTGCCTACAATCTTGAAGCGGACTCTTTAAGACTAAGCCCAGTTAGTTTTAATGCCGCCACTGCACTTTTCAATCAAGAAATGACCGTAAATATAAACGGAACTTTAGATCCTTATATCACTACCGCTGACGGAACTCGTATCAATACATTTCACATTGCGGAAAGTGGTAAACTCGCTAAACTCACGCGAGCGAGTCTAAATTTCAGTTATGCCCTCTCGAACGAAACCTTTAAGCCCAAAACAGAAGAATCTCAGCAAGGTTCAAGAGGAAGGAACCCAGAATACGATAATGATTACAGGGCGCAATCTGGTGGAGCAGATAACGACCTTTTTGGCTTCGGATTAACCGATAATTTTCCAGGAGAAGAGCGCAATGCAGCGAACCAAAAAGAAGGAGAAGAAGATCCTGAAAATAACACCTTTTATGTTAACCGTATTCCGTGGAGTTTAAACCTTCAATTCAATAGCAGTTATTCAAACCTTCAAGATGAAAAAGAAATTACGAGTGCCTCTTTAATGTTTTCAGGAAACATAGACCTCACCCCCGCATGGAAACTCAGGGTCTCCTCTGGTTATGATTTTAAAAACCAAGGGTTTAACCTCACTCAGATTGGTTTTAAGCGCGATCTTAAGAGTTTTGACTTAAGATTTAATTGGGTGCCCTTTGGTCAAAATGCGCGCTGGGACTTCTTTATTGGGATCAAGAGTGCCATGCTGTCTGACTTGAAGTGGGAAAGCCGCAGCCAGCGAAACTTTAATCTTTAATTAATTCACACCTATGTCTAAAAAAGCCATATTTACAGAAAATGCGCCGGCAGCCATCGGCCCCTACAATCAAGCTATCCTTCATCAGAACACCTTATTCGTATCAGGGCAAATTCCCATCGATCCTGAAACTGGCGAACTTATTGAAGGAGATCGCGTTAAAGAAACACGCCTTTGCCTTGAAAACATAAAGCACATTTTGACTGAAGCGGGATTCAGTGTAGACAACATTGTTAAGAGCAGCATTTTTTTAACCAGTATGGACGATTTCGCTATCGTTAACGAGGTTTACGGATCCTTTTTTGGCGGATGCACAGCTCCAGCAAGAGAAACATTTGCCGTCGCTGCTTTACCAAAAGGCGCAAATGTGGAAATCAGTGTGATTGCTATGCGTTAGCTAACCAGGATGCAAAAACGAGCTAAATCATGCTCTTGTGAAACTCGACTAAACCTTCAATAGGTCGGCGTTGCACATTTCCCATTAACAGGTCGTTATTATGAAGCACTTGTTGCAGCTCTTCCCTTAAGAAATAAGAAATGCTTCCGACAAAATGACATGGAACTTTAGTGGCCAATTCAAACTGCATAATGTAATTGTTTACAAATTGCTGTAAGCCTTTCATAATTACACCCTTGCAGTAGCTATGTTCTTTATTTTCAATTAAAAAACGAGCAAATGTGGCCAAATAGGTATTGGGGTTCGGTTGCTTGTACAAGTGCTCTTTTATCGTATCGGCCTCTAGGTCGTACTCCTTTAGGAAGCGTAAGGCTAAATCTTGAGGAATCTTGTGAAAATACAAGTCTCTTAGTAATTTTCTACCAAAGTAATTCCCGCTCCCATCATCCATTAATATGTACCCCAGTGAAACGACTTTTTGAAAGGGCTGATGTCCGTCGTAATACGAACAGTTAGATCCTGTACCCAAAATACAGACAATACCCTGCTTACCAATCTGAGTAGTGGCATAAATTGCCGCATAGGTGTCTTCTTTTACATCGACCTTGGCCTTAGGAAAAAAGGCTTTAAATATTTCTGAAAGAAAGCGTTTCATGCGATCCGTACCGCAGCCTGCTCCATAGAAATAGAGTTGCGTTATTTTTTGTCTATGCTTCGAGATTTCAAAGTTATTCGCGAGGCGATCTTCAATCACTTCACGTGTTAGTACTTCTGGAGAAAGCCCAAGCGTCTGAGTGGCAAAAAACTCGCTACCATCAGGATTTAGGGCAATCCAATCTGATTTAGTCGCCCCACTATCTACAATGAGAATCATTTTAGTCGAGAAATTAGATTGAAGCTACATGAAGCGCTAAATCGATCAATTTGTTCGAATAACCTGCCTCGTTATCGTACCACGATACTACCTTAAAGAAAGAAGGATTCAGCTCAATACCAGCATCGGCGTCGAAAATAGAGGTACGTGCGTCACCGATAAAATCCTGTGAAACCACAGCGTCTTCGGTGTATCCTAAGATTCCTTTTAAATCACCTTCAGAAGCAGCCCTCATTGCTTTCTTGATGCCTTCGTAAGAAGTTTCTTTTTGAAGTTTTACGGTCAAGTCCACTACCGAAACATCGGCATTAGGCACTCTAAAGGCCATACCTGTAATCTTTCCTTGAAGTGAAGGAATCACCTTGGTTACTGCTTTAGCAGCACCAGTTGATGCAGGGATAATATTTAATAAAGCAGAACGACCTCCGCGATAGTCTTTTCGAGAAGGACCATCAACCGTCATTTGCGTAGCTGTAGTAGCATGAACGGTAGTCATCAAGGCTTCTTCAATTCCAAAGGCATCGTGTAAGACCTTGGCAATAGGTGCTAAACAGTTCGTCGTACAAGAAGCGTTACTAACGATAGTATCTGCTGCCGTTACATCTTTGTGATTTACCCCCATTACAAACATAGGTGCATCAGCTGAAGGCGCAGAAATCACAACTTTTTTAGCCCCACCTTCAATGTGTGACTGAGCCATTTCTTTTGAGGTAAAGATCCCTGTACACTCTGCAACGATTGTGGCGCCTACTTCATCCCACTTTAAAGCTTTAGGATCCTTTTCTGCCGTAATACGCACGGGTTTACCGTTTACAATTAACGTCTCTCCGTGAATCTCAACAGTACCGTCAAAATTTCCGTGAACAGAGTCGTACTTCAATAAATAGGCTAAGTGATCAATATCTAATAGGTCATTGATCGCTACTACCTGAACATCATTGCGTTTAGCAGCTGCTCTGAAGACCATTCTACCGATTCTTCCAAAACCATTTATTCCAATCTTAACCATTTGCATAATTTTTATAATTGATTAGTGATTAAATACTCATGATATCCGATACCCGGATAAGTTCTTGGTCTATTTCACTAAGCCCACTGATAGCCTTCTCTATTGGTGTTAGAATCATTTTGTTAGACTCTACACCTACCATAAAATTTGACTGTCCTTCAATTAAAGACTCTACAGCCTTAACCCCCATTCGGCTAGCGAGCACGCGGTCAAAGCAGGTCGGGCTCCCTCCACGCTGCATGTGCCCCAAAACTGAGACTCTTACATCGTAAATCGGAAGGTGTTTTTCAACGTATTCTTTAAGTTCAAATACGTTCTTACCCGTTTTGTCACCCTCGGCAACAACAACAATACTTGAAGATTTTCCTGAAGCTTTGCTGCGCTTCAATGAATCCAGCAGTCGCTCCAAGCCTAAGTTTTGTTCTGGAATTAGGATTTCTTCTGCACCAGCACCCACGCCACTGTTTAAGGCAATTAAACCTACATCACGCCCCATTACTTCAACAAAAAAGAGGCGATTGTGCGAACTGGCTGTATCACGAATTTTATCAATGGCCTCAACCACCGTGTTAATCGCAGTGTCAAAACCGATAGTGTAATCTGTTCCTAAAATGTCGTTGTCAATGGTGCCAGGAATACCCATTATAGGCATTCCAAATTCTTGATTCAATTTTAATGCACCTGTAAGCGAACCATTACCTCCAATTACCACTAAAGCATCAATACCTGCATTCTTTGCCTGCTTAAAAGCAGTAGCTCTTCCTTCTTTATCTCGGAACTGCTCGCACCGTGCTGACTTAAGGATAGTCCCCCCTTTATTGATGATATTATTAACACTTCTAGCAGTGAAGTCTTCAAAATCTCCCTCGATAAGGCCATGGTAACCTCTGTATATGGCTGTACACTCTAGCCCATGGAACATAGTTGTTCTGACTACAGAGCGTATTGCAGCGTTCATACCTGGAGAATCCCCACCTGAGGTGAGTACTCCTATTCGTTTGATTGATTGATTCATAAGCTTAACGCGCCAAATCTAAGAAATAGTGTTTATTCTTCGGTAGTGTTTGTCGATTTTAATACCTTTCTTATCAAATCTTTAAAATTATCAAAGTCCACCTGGTAACTCAGACCAATACCTTGGGTATATCCGGGTATGCTTGCTAAAAACTGGCTTAAAGTATTCTCTCGGTTAAAGATCTTTGCACTCAGCGTGCCTTCTTCGTTTAAAATGAGTTGCAACTCAACATCGCCGGCTACTACGGTCTCAGTTATTCGACCAACTGGCACGCCTAATTTACCGTTGAACATCAAGCGATTGCCTAATTGAGTACTCAGCGTAACGCCAATACGATCTTCAATAGCAACATTTGCATTTGGATTTCTATATCCCTGCTCATATGACAACCCTAGATCTAAGACTTCTGAAGCCCCTAAGACCTCTTCTAATAATCCAGAAGCCGACTGGAGCAGGTTTCCGGTCAACGCTTGCTGAGAGAGTCCCATTTGATCGTTAACAAAATTGCCCTGAGCCAGAAGGAAAAATACATTTCTTTCTAGCGTAGAACGGTCTTGTAAGCGGTATTCTATCTCGCTTCTAACCACCGAATTAAGTGTCGGAAAGCGCAACGAGAAATCAATGGCTGGATTGAGGAGTTTTCCGCTCAACTGAATCAGCACATCGGTTTGTATCGGTCTCGGAAAGGAACTAGAATCTAATAGTGGGGCTGGGTTGGCACTTAAACTGTATACAGCCTCTAGGTTGATATCTGCATCGTACGGATCACCGTTCCAAATTAGATTACCACCTGGAGCCAAGCTAAACCCTTTGTCGATTATACCTCCAAAGCGATAATCATAGGTTCCAGAAGCAAGCGCATATTCACCAAAAATATTGAACTCATCTCCAGGAGCTACTTGAAGGCGAAATAGGCCTGTGCCGTTACCCCTTAATTTTGATCCAAATTCAGGATCAACGATCACTTCAACAATTGCTTCTGGGGTAACTTCCAAATTGAAATCTAATCGGATCCCCATTTGCGTCTCAATGGGGTTGTGCAATCTCTCTTCATCTGTCACAGATTCACTGCTTACAAAACGGACCAAATCGTCACTAAAATCTATAGAGTCTGAATTCAAAGGGATAATCAGGCTACTCCCCTTTTTTGTTTCAGCATCCACCTTTATCACAGTTGAGGCAGGGGTCCCTTTAATACTACCAGACCCTGAAACAAATCCGGTCCCATAATAAAGGGCATCCTCTGAGGCTTCAGTTTTTAATACTAATGAAGACTCGCTGAGGGTGACAACACCAAGGTCAAATTCTAAATTCTTCAATCCCGAATGCTGAATAAATCCATCTATTTCTATCTCTGTTTGAAAAGAGGTGTCTTTCAGCCGAAAATGGTCAAAATAAAAATCGTTTCGGTTCAGCCGAATAGTAGGCTGGCCAACAACATCAAAATCCACTCCTAAATACGGAAATCTCAATCCAGATGAATCAAGAACGAGTTCGCCCAAAAGCTCTGGTGAATCTAACGTATTGGTTAAGCTCACAACACCTGATGCCAAACCTCTTAAATCAGAAAAAGTAGTCGTTCCAAGGGCTGAAAAAGGTGAAATGTCAAAACGAGAAAAACGAGCATCTGCGTCTAATGTAAAGAGGCCATTATCGGTTTGATTGAGTATTCCAGATAATTCTAGTGTTGGAGTACCGGTATTTAAGATGTCAGCTTGAAGTGTAAATACATCGGCATTACTACTTCCGTTCACCACTCCATTAAAAAAACCTACAAATTTCGAATTCACTACCAAATCCTCAATACTCAAGTTAAAGCGCGGATCGTATCTACCATTCTGTCGTTTGAATTGTAAAAAACCAGTAGAACCCCCCTTTAGCTCTAGGTTATTGATTTCTGGAGTTATAGTTTCTAAGGGGGCATTTTCGAGTTCAAGACTAATGGTGTAATTCTGATTGTCTTGATACGCTCCTTGCAACGATAAATAGCCGTCGTTTACCGTCCTTAGATCTAGGCGATTAACGGTTACACTTTTATGAACAATATCTAGGTTTATTTCAGAAGACCTGTCAATAACCCATTCGTATTGCTTTAAGGTAAAACTCGAAGGCTCTATGTTAAGCTTGACATGATCATCAGAGGGTCGATTCCAACTGAAATTAAAGGCAAATCGATCAGGAATTTCACTAGCAGTTGAAGCCATTAGTGACAACTTTGAAGCTCTAATGTCTGTGCGTAGAGAGGAAAGATTAAAAAACGGAGAATTCAATGATTTTGCTTCAATAATGAAGTTTCCGGCTTCATCTGTAAATCCGTGCAATTCCTTCAAATCGAAAGCATCATAACGAAATCGTGAAAGCCGAATGTCCGAATTAAAAAAACCCTTTGAATACCGTAAGTAACCAGTAATTTCTGGCAAAACTGTAGAGCCTCTTATTAAATCAACCCAACGCGTTCCCGTTTGTATATCAGCGTCTAATTCAAAATCATCTGGCAATCGAAGTTCTCTAAAAACCTTTTGCCAGTCAAATAAATGATAATTTCCAGACACTTCGAGATTGACAAAGTCTTCAGAGACCACCCTAAAAAGATGGTCCCTTTCTTGATCAACTGTTAAACTCATTTGCACTCCTCCTACTTCAATCACCTCTTGGGAAGGTGTATAAAAGCGCAAACCGTCAAGAGCAATAGTTCCTTGTACATCAATCCATGAACTCCCCCAAATAGAAAAGTCTGCCCCCGTACTCAAAACCGCCGCTGTGCTTTGCGACTCTGATATAAGAGTATCGAATCTTCTAAAATCAGCACTCCCCTCAATAGACCATGAATTTTTCGAACGTTCTAATCTGAAGTTTGTCGTAAAATTCTGCCCTTTGACTGTACTCTTGAATGCGACATCGTACTGGTTTAAGTTGAGCACTATCGAATAGTCAACCTCTTTCAACTGCTTGTCAGCAGGCCAACGAAACGATTCAATTGAGCCGTCAATCACAAAGGGCTGCTGTGTCATTCGTCTGCCCTCAAATGAGGTAGTAAGCAACTGTGTAGCTTCTGGCAAGACCCATTGAACAGGCACTTTTGAAAGTCTACCTTTTAGAACTTCTTCTTTCGTATTTCTTTCATAATCTATGTTAAATTGGGCCCCTGAAACATCAAAATAGGTTTTTAAGAATAAATCTTGCGCTTCTTTTTCAAGGCTTAGCTCTCCTCTCCATGGCGCGATAGTAGACATGTTCAGCCGTTGCGCTCCCTCAGATTTTACTATCGACCTATACCCTTTGATGTCCTTCCAGTAGGCCTTGATTTCTGTAAAATTCAATTGATACGAATTTCCTGACGCATTAAAGTTGAATAAAGCGTCTAAAACAGCTGTGCTCTCACCCCATTGCAATGCAAGATTTTGGGCTTCAAGTAGACCCCCCTGAAGGGTTAGCACTCCGCTCCAATAAACAGAAGGAACATCTTCAACATTCAAACCAAGGGCGCTTAATCGCAGTCCTGTAATAAAAGCATCTTCAACCTTAAAATTCCATCTCCCTGAATTGAAATCATAGGTAATCGAATCTAGTTCAACGGCCTCGTTTTGAGCGCGTAGCGTAATCATTGATCCGATCAATATCCCCTCATTAGTTTCAAGCTTACCTTCAATGCTAAAATCGGACTCGACAAGCAATTGATTCTTTTTATAATTACCAGCAAACTCGAACTCACCTGAGACTTGATTCGACCCCAGGCGTAAATTTTTTAGGTTAATTTTTTTAAAATCTAAGGTGTGTACTTCTCGGATTGAGTCGTCGACATATCTAACCTTTAAGGCTCCTATTATTATGCGTTCTGCGCCAAAAGTACTCCCCGAACCTTTAGGTAATTCATTCAAATACATCTGAAGGTTAGATAAAGAATCACCCGAGTATGTCTTGATATTCACCAGTGTTTCGCCAAACCTATACTGGCTTTGAGAAGCTGAAGCGTATAATGCTTTCAACGATCGAAAACGACTACTGATTGATCGAATATAAATCAGCGTATCTCCTTTGTGATCCGGAATCAAAAGGTGTTGCAGGGTGGCGTTGAATGCCAAAGGATTTACACGAACCGCATCGACCGAAAGATTTATACCGTATTGGGCAGTGAGTTGTGTAATGAATCGCTGCGCTAAATAATTCTGAACTTTAGGAGTTGATGCAACTAAGGTGATTAAGAAAAGTCCCACGAGAAGGCCAAGCAGTATCCGCAGTCCTAAAAAGAGTCTTTTTCTCATTGTTTAATAGCCGTTATCTTTGCATCCATGAGCACTGCAAAACACACTCTAATATTGGCAATTGAGTCGTCTTGTGACGACACTTCTGCGGCCGTATTAAGAGGCACTCAAGTGCTTTCAAACTGTGTTGCCACCCAACAGATTCATGCGCTTTATGGAGGCGTGGTACCAGAGTTAGCATCTCGGGCTCATCAGCAACATATTGTAGCGGTAGTGAATGAAGCCCTAAACAAGGCAAATATCGCGAAAAATGACCTCTCAGCAATCGCATTTACAAAAGGTCCAGGACTTTTAGGATCCCTATTAGTTGGTGTATCATTTGCAAAATCCCTGGCCCAAGCTCTAGGGATTCCCTTAATCGAGGTGAATCACATGCAAGGTCATATTTTAGCGCATTTTATCGCTGAAGCCCACCCTGAAACCCCTAAGTTTCCTTTTCTCGCTTTGACTATAAGCGGAGGGCATACTCAAATTGTTCGCGTCAATTCCCCAGATCAATTTGAACTTTTAGGTCAAACTCTAGACGACGCTGTCGGAGAATGCTTTGACAAATCGGCAAAAATACTCGGATTTGAATACCCAGGCGGCCCGCAAGTTGACAAGTTATCTGCTCTTGGAAACCCTAATGCATTCTCCTTTAGTATACCTAACGTTTCTGGTCTGGATTTCAGTTTTAGCGGACTTAAAACTCAATTCACAAGAATGGTGACTCAAGAAATGAAGAAAGACTCCCATTTTGTTGAGAAGAATAAAGCAGATTTGGCGGCCTCCCTTCAATACACCATAACAGAAATTCTGGTTCAAAAACTAGAACTTGCACTAAAAGAAACAGGTATTAATCAAATTGCCATTGGCGGAGGTGTGGCTGCTAATTCTGGTATTCGAAGGTCATTAAATACTCTAGCCCAAAGAAAAAGCATTCAACTTTTTGTGCCAGAGCTTTCCTATTGCACGGATAATGCCGCGATGATTGGTATTTCAGGATACTTCAAATATTTAGTCTCGGACTTTACAGATTTATCTGTTCAGGCCGAGGCGCGTTATGCTTTACAGTCATGAGTCAACGTTTCTACGCACCCGACCTAAAGGTCGATCAATCTTCATATGTTCTTGACCCTTTTGAAAGCAAACACCTTGTGCGCGTCCTACGAAAGAAGGAAGGCGATCGCATTGAGTTGGGTAATGGCCTTGGAGACCTCTTTGAGGCTGTAATCGTAAATACCAATAGTAAAAGATGTGGACTTGCTATTCAAGGTCACTCTAAAGAATCTCAACTTCCTTTTCGTATACATCTTGCTTTCGCCCTTTTGAAAAGCAACGACCGGTTTGAATGGTGTCTTGAAAAGGCCACCGAACTCGGGGTAGCCTCAATCACACCCTTATTAAGCCATCACTGCGAAAAAAATAAATTCAATAAAGAGCGCGCAGAACGTACCCTGCAAAGTGCCTTTAAGCAATCTTTAAATGCGTTTATACCAGAACTTCACCCCTTACAGTCTGTATCAGATTATTTAAGGGTTCATCATGAAAAAACTATCTTGATGGGGCATTGTTACGAAGACCCCCAAAAGAAGGATTTGTTTTTTACTGCTAGCAACTATAATGATTATCACATCATGATAGGTCCTGAGGGAGATTTTAGCAGAATCGAGATCTCATTAGCTAAACAGCAAAAGGTTGAGTTTTTCTCCCTTGGAGAACAGCGTTTACGTGCCGAAACTGCTGCAATCGTCGCGATTAATCGTATTTTATGTGCGCAACTTTCACAATAACCAATTTATGAGTGCTAAAGACCTTTCGAAAGCCATTGTAAAAAGTGTTTTAACACTTGTTGGAATGGCGGCCCTAGCCTATGGAATTTACCTTGTACGCGAGGTAATTGCTTACATTATTATTGCTGCGGTATTAAGTCTCATTGGCAAGCCCTTAGTTAAGCTTTTGACAGGGCGTTTAAAATTTCCGAATACGCTGGCAGTCGTATTCACCTTAACGGCTCAGCTCTTGGTATTTTTCGGTCTTATTAGTCTTCTCGTACCTGTGGTTATTGACCAGGGCGAACAGTTGTCGCTTTTGAATGTTGAAGACTTGTCAAAGCGGGCGTTTGACGCAGTGGGTCAACTTACCGAAGCCATTACCTCACAAGTGCCTTATTTAAGTGAAAAAATTGGACTAGCTCAACTTCACGCTAAACTCTTAAACACCTTCAATCTTGATTTTATTCCAAGCTTGATTGAACAAATAGGCACGGCGTTTAGTAGTTTCAGTGTTGGCTTGTTTTCTATACTTTTTCTCACCTTTTTCTTTTTAAAAGATCAACAACTTTTCAGAAAAGGGGTGCTCACCTTAATCCCCGATCACAAAGAAGCAATGACACTTGACTCTATCGATCGCATTGAAAAGTTGTTAAGCCGATACTTTGTCGGGATACTCATTCAACTAACCATCCTCCTAACGGTTTACGCAATAGCCTTAGCGATTGGTGGGGTTCAACATGCCTTCACGATTGCATTTTTATGTGCCATTTTCAATATCATCCCTTATATCGGACCTCTTATTGGCGCTTTGCTAATGCTACTTTTGACATTAATTGGAGATTTAAATGTAGACTTCATGGTCGTTACCCTGCCAAAGTTGTTTTTTGTACTAGGAGGTGTTGTGCTAGGACAACTCATTGATAATTTTTTCTCACAACCCTTTATCTACGCGAAAAGTGTAAGGTCTCATCCGATAGAAATCTTTCTGGTGATTTTGTGTTCTGGATTGCTTTTTGGGGTTATAGGACTCATCATAGCCGTGCCGCTATACACGAGCATAAAGGTCATTTTAAAGGTTTTCTACCGCAAAAACTATTGGGTTGAAAAACTCACAAAAAACCTTTAGATGAATCCTCGCCTTACCGCAGATGATGTTCAGGATTATATTCATAACGGGGTAGCTGTAGATCTCGAGGCCCTATCATTTCAGCCTTCAGTGTTTGAAGGAGCGCACAATGCTGAGCTCATAGAGCAGATTCAGGCCTTATCTAAAGCAAAGAAAAAGTTACCCGACTGGACAGTTTATAAAGGAATTGTGTATCCGCCAAAAAGAGCCATTGAGCAGTCTAGCTCCCAATATACGGCAGCCTATAAGGCTGAGGTATGTCGACAGCTCCTTTCTGGAAGGCAGCAAAGCGGTATTGATCTAACGGCCGGATTTGGGGTCGACTCTGCTGCGCTTAGCACACTTTTTGACTCTTTCGTCTCTGTGGAGCAGGACCCTCATCTTAATGCGCTTTTAAATCACAATTTAAAACTCCTCCAACGTACTCATGTGCAGGTTGAGGCTTCTAGGGCAGAAGAGTTTTTAGAGCGCACTTCTTCTGTAGACTTTATTTACCTAGATCCTGATAGACGTGATCAAAGTGGTTCGAGAAGGGTCGGATTCGAACACTACGCTCCTAACCTCGTGGAGCTTTATGAAGTCTTAATCTCAAAAGCGCAATTAGTTGCAATCAAGGTTTCTCCGATGATTGACCTGAGTTATGCTAAGAAATATCTTCCTCACCTTGTGCGTATTGATCTCGTTTCACTTGAGAATGAGCTTAAAGAATTACTCTTATGGCTAGACCCTTTAAAAGTTTCAGCTGAGGTTACACTGGTCCATGCTTTTCTCTATAGAGATCAAGAAAAACAGCTGTTTGCCAGCGTATTTGAAAGTGCTCAAAATAGGCCTCTTCCTTTATTGGAACTTGATAAAGCGCGGTACATTATTGACCTGCCTTCTGCTTTTATCAAATCGCGCTATACTGAAAAACTGATTGAAGATCATCCTGAGCTTCAAATTGGATTCACCAGTACGCCCACACTTCTTTTTTCAAAGGAGCCTATGACGAAGTTCCCTTCGCGATTATTTAAAATTGAAGAGGTTTTACCTTATTCGAAACAAAACCTAAAACGTTTTAGCCGAGAAGCGTTTAGCATCCAGGTTAAAAATCAAAAGCAACGTCCTGAAGAAGTGCGTAAAATCTATAACATCAAGGAAAGTCCTGATCACTTCTTATTTCTTATCGATTCAAAACCAGGGGTCATCATACGGGCTACCAAAGTGAACAATTAATGTATCTTCGTTACTGCCTATGCAAGCACTTGACTACTTTCAATTAGCATTCATTGTAATCGGTTCGGCGGTTGCGGTATTTTTGATCTACAAGATTTTAAAGATTATCCTCACTCCTCTTAGAATTCTAGTGCGATTTCTTCTCGCGCTTGCGGCATTCGCTGCCTTAGCTTATTTCGTCGCTCAGTATTTAGGGTACGATCTTTTAGCCATTGTACTTGATCTATTAAAACAGCCGAATGAGACGCTTAGTATCTAGTTCCTCTGGAATGATATAAACCGGTTTTTCGTGCGCCTAAACTATGCGGCGTACGGCAGGTTCATGAGCAAGTTTTTTCAAAACAAACATTCTATATAAAATACAATACAAAGCTATATTCAATAATTAATTGGGAATGCATGTAAGTATTACTCAGAAGAATCAGCTGATTTTTTAAATGGCAAAGAGAACTTCAGCACTAATTAAATATTTATCATTAAAGAGGATATCATAAATGAAGAGTGGCAAATAAGTGCCAAGATTATTGACTATGTTTGAAAAAGATGTGCTTAGCATCTAAAATCAATTACCACTCGGTAATGTGCATAAAAATGGGCTAACCACCGTTAACCCTTCTTGATGCTTAAGTGATCGCGGCAGGATTCGAACCTGCGACCGTCTGCTTAGAAGGCAGATGCTCTATCCAGCTGAGCTACGCGACCGTTCCTCATAAGGCGGCAAATTTAGAGCTATTAGCGAGAATTCACAACCTTTTTTATACTGCTATTCAGCAGGGCTGAAATTAAATAAAATCTACAGGAATTAGCTTTATTTGGCAGTAGATGTCAAGCCTTAAATAATGGATAAGATTGCTTTGCTTTCGCAAAATATCCTGAAGGTAGAGTTGAATCAGAGGGAATCTTTGATAGACTTTCTAAATGGATTTGAATGTTGACTGTCTATTACTGATTCAGATAGTCTTCTTTGTTCTATTCTTAAATAAAATTGTCCTGTAGAATGAGATAAACCTGGTTTTCATAGACTAAACCTTGTACTTTACTTTTTTTCGAAGAGAAATTTTCAAATATCGGATTACATAATCTAACAACATTTTAAATTTTTGAAAACTCTATATATTGGTTTAAATTTTTTTAAAATGAAATACAAGAATTACGACGAATTAACTGAAGACGAATATAGAACGTTTTCGAAAATATTTCTGTCCTCAAAAGAAAGATTGTCAATCTAGAACAAGAGTTAGAAACAACAAAGAATTATTCACTCTATTCACTCATCATATTAATAATTATTCTTGGAGTGATGATATATAGTTATTTCTATACTCAAAGTATAATAAATGACTTTATGAATATATATCAAGATTATATCAAGAATTTGAATAATCTTTCACCTAGATATAGATAAAAACATTAATTCATTTCAGGAGTTGAGATTATTTTAAACAAATAACCCCTTGAAAATAAAGGGGTTACAATTTAAAAAGTCGGGGTGGCAGGATTCGAACCTGCGACCTCCTGCTCCCAAAGCAGGCGCGATAACCGGGCTACGCTACACCCCGAAAAGAAAGTGACTTCAGCGGAGAGACTGGGACTCGAACCCAGGCAGCACTTACGCGCTGACAGATTAGCAATCTGCTCCGTTACCACTCCGGCACCTCTCCTTTGCCTATTCCTAAAGCGTTTTTAAGAATAAAGGCGGGTGCAAAAATACTTTTTAGCGTCGAGTATCACAACATTTAAACGCAATTTTATTCTGGATATTCTACCCGAACGTGATAAATGTTAGTGAGCTTCTTTTTAAGGACCTTTTTGATCTGTTCAATCTCTTGAAGCGTAATGGCTGCAGTATCAAATTGACCGTTTTCTACCTGAGTGTCAATGATACGCTCTACAAATGCATCCAACATCTCGTAAGTGGGTTGATTGAGACTTTTACTAGCCGCCTCAACGGCATCACACATCATAAGAATAGCGGTTTCTTTTGAAAAAGGAGTCGGTCCGGGATAACGAAAATCTTCTTCATTGACGGCTCCACTCAATTCTTGCTCTTTTTTATAGAAGAAATAAATAAGACTGTTTCCGTGATGTGTGCGGATGAAATCGATGATTCTATCTGGGATATTATTCTTTCTCGCGATCTCAATCCCCTTTATGACATGTCTTTTAATGATCTCGGCACTCTCAACGGGCTCAAGATCTTCATGCGGATTGGTTCCGAGTATTTGATTCTCAGAGAAGAATTCGGGCTGAGCCATCTTCCCGATGTCGTGATACAATGCTCCTACCCGCAGTAATAGACTGTTAGCACCCACTGCATTGGCAGAGGCCTCGCATAAATTGGCTACTTGAAGACTGTGATTGAATGTTCCTGGCGCCTTTTCACTTAATTCCTTAAGTAGTTTTGAATTGGTGTCAGAAAGCTCGAGAAGCGAAACATCCGACACCAAACCGAAAAGTTTTTCAAAGAGATAAATCAAGGGCTGAGCGAACAAGGTGATCATCCCATTTAAGACAAATAGAAGCAATATCTGGTAATCAATGGTAAGTAGTCCTCCTTGATTCAAGCCGTGAAAGGCAGTGTATGAGATAAGGTAGACTAGGGTAATCTGAAAGGCTGCAGCAAAGAGGTTTGTACGCTTCTGAAGTTCGTTTGAGCCAATCATAACCACTACTCCTGCTACAATTTGTAGAAAAACAAACTCATAGGCGTTTGAAAGGGTCATGGCAATAATCAATACCGTAATGATATGCGCAAATAACGCCACCCGAGCATCAAAAAAATTCTTTAGCACTAAAGGCAGAATACTCATGGGAGATAAGAACACGAATCGCTCGTCGATTTCAACCAATAGCGTGGTAATGAATACCATGAGTACAATATTGGTATACAAGAACACTAATTGATTGCTATTCTCGAAGATGTCCTGTCGGTATTTTCTGAGGTAAAGCATCAGTAAAACCAATACGATAGCGACGAGGATAACGTAGGCTATCACAATAAAGATACCGTTTGAAGCCTCAATAGAAGAAGACTGATACTCGTATTTCAGTGACTCTAAAACTTGAAAATTTTCAGTTTCTATGATTTCTCCTTTAGCGATGATTAGAGAACGTTCAGGAACCAACCCTCGGGTTAACGAGATTTGCTCCAACTGTGTTTTAAATGCTACATCGGTTAGGGTTTGATTTAAACGTGCATTCACTTGTAATGCTCCGCGTATAAACTCCTTAACCTGTACAAGTTGCGTTTCAGTAAATAGTGAAGAAGAAAGTGAGGCTATATTTTCTTTATGCTGAGTAACAGAAACCAATTGTTCTGCTCCTATCGCAACAGCTTCATTTCCTTTGATCAGTCGAACATTTTCAATGAATTCGATTTCTTCTCCAAAGACTAGAGCTTGTTGAATAGAATCGATCCATAAGCGAACTTGGCTTCTTTTATCGGCTAAAAGCTTTTGATTTCGAGCAGAAGGTGTGTTCGAAGAAATTCTCAAAAGTGACGCTAATTCATCTTCGTTGTACAAAGGCAGACCCTCTGTAAGGTCAAAATAGAACACCTTGGCTTTCGCCGCCCGCTCTCGCTCTGCTTTTAATTGATCTTCTGTCTTTTTTATCGAAAAATCGAAAGGCGCATATAGGGTCTCATAACGCCACGGTCGCCCCTGAGTATATTCATAATTAAAGGCATGTTGCGTCGGAAAAATCCACACAATAAGCGCAACTGCAGTAACTACGAGTAAGCTAGAAAAAAGAAAAAAACGCAGGCGCTGCGCATCGACAAGAAGACGAGTCATAAAAAGAGCTACATGGTTTGGTAAAAATAGGAAATATTGTTTTTTAGTATTTTCGCTAAGAATACTAGATTTAAGTTTTGAGGAGTCAGCACGGAATTTGCGCACTTAGTGTCATCAATGTGTACCGCGAACCTAGTGAGGCGAGTAGTATCGTGAATCAGCTGCTTTACGGAGACCATTTTGAATGTATTGAAATCAAAAAAAATTGGTCCAAAATCAAGTTGCACTACGATCAAACCGAGGGATACATTTTAAACAGCCTATTTACCTCCCTAAATCCCTTCGCTTTTGAATCCCTCTCAGACTACTCTAAAGCAGTTTATAATCAAAATTTGACGCATTATGCTCTCGTTGGGGTTCATGGTGCCTTACCCTTGCTCATCGGCTCAAGACTCGACGCCGCACAAAAAATGAATCACGAGCTAGATGTCTCTCAAGACGGCTTTAAGGTTGAAGGAAACATGCTTTCTGATCAGCTTATAAACACCGCACTTAAATACACCTATGCACCCTATATGCTTGGTGGCAGGTCTCCCTTTGGTATAGACGCGAGCGGATTCACGCAGATGGTCTATAAAACCTGCCGTTTATTTCTATATCGCGATGTAATATCACAGTCCAACCAAGGACAAACCCTATCTTTTATTGAGGAAAGTCAACCAGGAGATCTGGCATTCTTTGATGACGATGAAGGAAATTTGATTCACGTTGGCCTCTTACTCCCAAATAATTATATCATTCACGCTCACGGACGCGTGCGCATCGACCGGCTCGACCATACAGGTATTTTTAACCCTGACCTTAACCAGTACACCCACTCTCTTCGCGTTATCAAAACGCTTCAATAAAAAAGCCTCCACCTAAAAAGTGAAGGCCTTTACTAAGCTATTAGCTTGTAAATACTTATGATTGTTTCATAAGATCTTGGATACGCTTGAAATTTTCATTATCCCCAAGTGCTCCGTAAAGATTCTTTAACTGCGTCAACAAATCATTGTTGTTCGGAAGGTTTTCAAGGGCAGCCTCTAAAACCGCAACACTTTCTCTAAAAAGATTGTCCTTTTGCTCTTTAAGTGCATCGTACTTATCGTAATCAGACTGCTTTGTAGATATGGCTAGCGTATTCATCTCGTCAATCAAAGAGTTCCCTTCGTTCACGTAAGTTGAAGAGAGGTTGAGAATCGCATTGATGTAAGTCGGATTGATCTCAATCGCCTTTTTATAGGCAGCTCTTGCCTCTTCAATATTTCCTTGCTCAGAACTGATAACCCCAATATTGTAATGCAAATCAGGATTATTTGGATCAATTGCGATCGCCTCGTTCATCATCTCTTTGAACTTTTCTGTCTGACCAATATTGTAGTACAAATTAGCCTTGTTTAAAAGCAATGATATGTCTCCAGGATTTTGAGCTTGAGCAATCTCATAGGCTTCTAGCGCCTCATCATTTCTTCCTTGTTGTTGATAGATCAAAGCAATATTCTTCACTACTTCAGAGCGCTTTGATGGTGTATTCTCATCAGATGGATCTTTATGAGTACCTCCTTTTACATAAAGGTCCCGGGTTGCCTTATCAAAGTACTCCATTTCTGAAGTTTCGATATTAATGGCACCATAGAGCTTCTCGCTTCCGTCATAATTGATATCTCTAAGATTGATATAATAATCTAAAGCTTGTCCATAATCTCCTCCGTTCACCGCTGATCCAGCTGCGTAATACAAGTAAATCGTATCTCGAGGGCTTAACACATAGCTTTGAAAAAGCTTCTCTGCCGCTCCACCATAGTTCTCAATTTTCTGATCCTCAACAGCAAGATTTACATAATCATTCGCGATCGTCGCCAAAGAAATGGCTACTTGATCAGTATATCTAGGTTTACCAGAAGCTTCTTCCATAGCAATCAATGACTGGTAAGCCGAAATTGCTGCTTGGTAGCGATCTAAATCGCCCGCCTTTGCAAGCTGCAGTGATGCGTCTCCAAATAACAGATAGTAGTCTCCTTGATACTTTTCTTCAGCAGAGCTGATAGACCCTTCAAGTAGGGCAAGTTGAGCAAGCGTTTCTGCTGCATCTCCTTTTTTAAAAGCTTTTGAAGCCTCTTTGAGTTCATCTTTTTGAGCAGCGACCGAAAGCGAAGCTCCAGCGGCCATTGCGAAAAGTACTATTCTTTTCATGATCGTTAAAGTGTATCTTGTTTTACGTTAAGAGGTGCAATTTACTCTTCTTCAGGCGCATTACCAACAGAAGAATCTTCAGAATCTACGATTGGTAAATCTCGAATTTCGTTTTCTTGATCTACGTCCTCTTCATTCATCACTTTTGCGACCGCTGCGATACTATCATCGTTACGCAAATTGATGAGCTTAACCCCTTGAGTAGCACGTCCCATCACCCTTAGATCACCTACAGGAAGTCTAATAGCAACTCCTGATTTATTAATGATCATTAAATCGTCTTCATCGGTAACTGACTTGATAGCCACTAGGGACCCCGTTTTTTCGCTGATGGTTATGGTTTTCACTCCTTTACCACCCCGGTTTGTGATTCGGTAGTCTTCAAGGTCTGAGCGCTTACCGTAGCCTTTTTCTGAAACCACAAGAATGTTCTCGTCAAAATTGTTCACTGAAACCATTCCTACAACTTCATCCGAGGCATCTGCCAGCGTTGCGCCGCGCACCCCAGAAGCGTTTCTTCCCATAGGACGCGTTTTACTTTCCTCAAAGCGAATAGCTTTCCCTGATTTGAGTCCAAGTATAATTTGGCTTGATCCGGTTGTTAAGCGTGCTTCCAGTAACTCGTCACCTTCGCGAACAGTGATGGCGTTGATACCGCTCTGTCTTGGTCTAGAATATTGCTCAAGAGAGGTCTTTTTCACCACACCCTTTTTAGTGGCCATAATGACATAGTGGCTATTCACGTAATCCTCGTCTTTTAGATCTTGTGTGCAGATTACTGCTTTAATCTTGTCTTCAGGTTCAATTTGAAGGAGGTTTTGAATCGCCCTTCCTTTTGAGGTTCTCGAACCTTCTGGAATTTCATATACACGAAGCCAGAAGCACTTACCATTTTGAGTGAAGAATAGCATGTATTGGTGGTTAGTTCCCACGAAAAGGTGCTCTAAGAAATCTTCATTTCGAGTCGCCGATGCCTTTTGGCCTACTCCACCACGATTTTGAGTTTTGTATTCTGCAAGAGGAGTTCTTTTGATGTAGCCCGCATGCGAAATAGTTATCACCACTTGCTCATCTGGAATCATGTCTTCCATTCTGAAGCTACCTCCTGCATAATCGATCTGAGAGCGTCTTTCGTCTCCGTACTTCGCTTTAACTTCTTCTAATTCGTCTATAATGATATGCATACGACGCTCCTCCTTTGCAAGAATGTCTTTCAAGTCGTTTATAGTCGCTTGCAGCTGCTCAAATTCTTCTCTCAACTTATCTTGCTCAAGACCGGTTAGTTGTCGCAAACGCATCTCAACGATGGCCTTTGACTGCGCTTCTGACAACTTAAAGGTGCTCATGAGCTTTTCTCGCGCTTCATCGACATTAACAGAGCCTCTAATAATGGCAATCACCTCGTCTATATTGTCTGAAGCAATAATGAGACCTTCAACAATGTGGGCGCGCTCTTCAGCCTTATTTAATTCAAATTGAGATCTACGGATAACCACTTCATGTCGGTGTTCGACAAAATGGTGAATCATCTCTTTGAGATTTAAGAGCTGTGGACGACCTTTTACAAGTGCAATGTTATTGACACTGAAGGAGGTTTGCAGCGCAGTGTATTTGAAGAGCATGTTCATCACAATGTTCGGAATCGCATCTCTCTTTAGAATGTATACCACACGCATCCCCTTGCGATCTGATTCATCGCGAATCGCTGAGATACCCTCAATTTTCTTATCGTTAACTAGATCCCAGGTCTTTTTGATCATATCGGCCTTATTCACCTGATAAGGAATCTCGGTGACCACTATGGCTTCCTTGCCTTGGACCTCTTGAATTTCAGCTTTACCGCGGATCACCACACGACCTCTTCCGGTCTCAAAGGCTTCTTTTACTCCTTCGTAACCGTAAATGGTACCTCCTGTCGGAAAGTCTGGCGCCTTGATGTACTGCATCAATTCTTCAATACTGATGTCTCTATTCTTGATGTAATTGATGGTTCCGTCGACCACTTCTGAAAGATTATGGGGAGGCATATTTGTGGCCATACCCACCGCAATGCCCGCTGCACCGTTAACCAATAGGTTGGGAACTCTAGCAGGCAAGACCACCGGTTCTTTAAGTGAATCGTCAAAATTGAGCTGATAATCAACAGTTTCTTTGTCGATGTCTGACAGCATTTCTTCAGCTATTTTGCGCATACGGGCTTCGGTGTAACGCATAGCTGCTGGGCTGTCCCCATCTACTGAACCGAAGTTTCCTTGACCGTCTACGAGCATGTAGCGAAGAGACCACTCTTGTGCCATACGCACCATAGTATCGTAAACCGAGGTATCTCCGTGAGGGTGATACTTTCCGAGTACCTCTCCTACAATTCTTGCGGACTTTTTATACGCACTTGTCGACCGCACACCTAAATCATGCATTCCGTATAATACTCTTCTGTGTACTGGCTTTAAGCCATCTCTAACATCAGGAAGGGCACGCGACACAATAACCGACATCGCATAATCGATGTAGGCCGACTTCATTTCATCTTCAATGTTTATTGAAATCAGCTTCTCTCCTTCGTTCATCTCAACTAAATTTTGTGGTATTTATTGAATAGGGCAATTTAGGTATAATGGCAGGTTAGATCATGAATTACAAGCCGGTTTAATTAAGAATTTATCAACAAAACTGAAATGCTGTCAGGTGGATAAGTCCGGCATAGAAATTGTCTTGTTGGTAAATAGTTTTAGTATTTTTAGCACTTAATAAAGCGCTATGGACGATAATTTTTCACCTAGAGTTAAAGAAGTGTTATCATTTAGCAAAGACGAAGCGCTTCGTCTTGGACATGATTTCATAGGAACAGAGCATTTGCTTTTGGGGATCCTATTGGATGGTAGCGGAAAAGCTATCTCTATTCTTGATCAGCTAGATATCGATCTTGAGCACCTTAAGCGCAAGGTAGAAATCCTTACACCCTCAAATCCTGAAGGAACTTCTTCTATTCAAGACAAGAAAAATCTAAGGCTAACGCGACAGGCAGAGCGCGCCTTAAAAACGACCTTCTTAGAGGCTAAACTCTTTCAGAGCAGCACCATTAATACTGCCCACTTACTGCTTTGTATTCTAAGAAATGAAAATGATCCTACGACGCGTCTCTTGCAAAAAATGAATATCGATTACGATGTTGTCAAAGAGCAGTTCAAGTCGATGATTACTTCAGATGACGATTTTATTGACAATCCTGCAGCTGAAACTTTTCATGAATCTTCGGAAGACAGAGAAGACTCTGAAGGTAGTGAAGGTTCTAAGGCGAAAGCTACGTCAAAAAAAGGGCAAAAATCTAAAACCCCTGTTCTCGATAATTTCGGCCGAGATTTGACCGAATTAGCTGAAGAAGATAAACTCGATCCTGTTGTAGGAAGAGAAAAAGAAATCGAACGGGTTTCTCAAATTTTAAGTCGACGTAAAAAGAACAATCCGCTCTTAATTGGCGAACCCGGTGTAGGTAAAAGTGCTATTGCCGAAGGTTTAGCCTTGCGCATCGTTCAAAAAAAGGTCTCGCGCATTCTATATAATAAAAGAGTAATCACTTTAGATCTTGCCTCTTTAGTTGCAGGCACAAAATACCGCGGACAATTTGAAGAACGCATGAAAGCCGTGATGAATGAGCTCGAGAAAAATAATGACATTATTCTTTTCATAGATGAGATTCATACTATTGTAGGTGCCGGAGGAGCAACCGGAAGTCTAGATGCTTCAAACATGTTCAAGCCTGCACTCGCCAGAGGCGAAGTGCAATGCATCGGAGCAACTACCTTAGACGAATACAGACAGTACATTGAAAAAGACGGAGCTCTAGAGCGTCGCTTTCAAAAGGTTATGGTTTCTCCGACCTCTATTGAAGAGACCGTTGAGATCTTACAAAACATTTGCGAGCGATACGAAGACCACCATAACGTCATATACACCGACGAGGCTTTAGAGGCCTGTGTCACCTTAACTAACCGCTACATTAGTGATCGATTCTTGCCAGATAAGGCTATTGATGCCCTAGATGAGGCAGGTTCTCGCGTTCATATTATTAATATGAACGTTCCAGAACAGATCCTAGAGTTAGAAAAAAAGCTTGAAGACACAAGAGTTTTGAAGAACGAGGTGGTTAAAAAGCAGAAATACGAAGAAGCTGCCAAGCTTAGAGACGATGAAAAACGCGTCGAAAAAGCCCTAGCAGATGCCCAATTGGCCTGGGAAGAAGAGAGCAAGCTGCACAGAGAAACAGTAACTGCCGAAAACGTAGCTGATGTGGTCTCTATGATGAGCGGCATTCCTGTGGCAAAAATTGCACAGGCTGAAAGTTCGAAATTGGCCCAATTGCCGTCTATTATTTCTTCAAAAATCATCGGACAAAACGAGTCCGTTCAAAAAGTAGCAAAAGCTATCCAGCGTAATCGCGCAGGTTTAAAAGATCCGAATAAACCGATTGGATCTTTTATATTTTTAGGTCAAACAGGTGTAGGTAAAACACAGTTAGCCAAGGTGTTAGCTATCGAATTATTTGATAGTGAAGAGGCGCTTATTCGCATTGATATGAGCGAATACATGGAGAAGTTTGCCGTGTCACGATTAGTCGGTGCACCTCCTGGATATGTAGGTTACGAAGAAGGAGGTCAACTCACCGAAAAGGTCAGAAGAAAACCATACGCTGTTATCCTTCTCGATGAGATAGAAAAGGCACATCCGGATATTTTTAACATGCTACTTCAGGTGCTAGACGACGGGTTCTTAACGGATAGTCTTGGCCGTAAAGTTGATTTTAGAAATACCATCATCATTATGACTTCTAACATTGGGGCGCGACAGATTAAAGATTTTGGTCAAGGTGTTGGCTTTGATACTTCGGCCAAAAAGGCTCAAGAACAAGACTATACTAAAGGTGTCATTGAAAAGGCCTTGAAAAAAGCTTTCGCTCCAGAATTCCTCAATCGTATTGACGACGTCATGGTATTCAACACACTCGAGCGCGAAGACATCAACAAAATCATCCAGATAGAACTTAGTAAAGTAGTGTCACGTATTGAGAATTTGGGCTATCACATTCAATTGTCAGATGCAGCACAAGAATTCTTAGCAGAAAAAGGTTTTGATAAGCAATATGGAGCTCGTCCGCTTAAGAGAGCTATTCAAAAATATATTGAAGACACGCTTGCAGAAGAAATTGTCAATAGCAGATTAAACGAAGGAGACACCATTGAACTAGATCTCTCAGAAGACAAATCTCAACTTGTTGCAAAATCTCAGAAAACAGAAGATGCCGGTGAAAAAAAGTCATAAATCATGCGATTTATGCACGCATTGCTTGCGTTCGTTATAAAACTTAGATTTATTACTAAAAAGAGCGTTCATTCTTGGGCGCTCTTTACTTTTTAAATTAATTTTTGCCGCTTAAATCGAAATCACATTCTAACCCATGATCGTTATTAAGTTCGGTGGGACCTCTGTTAAAAATCCTGAGGCCCTTAAACAAATGGCTTCTATTGTTGCATCGCACGCTGCACAACATCCCCTAATCGTTGTCGTCTCGGCTTTCGGAGGGGTTACCGACCTCTTACTGCAAATAACAAACGAAGCGCTTACCAAAAAAACAACGTACACCACTGTCTTAGATCAAATCAAGGCTCGAACTGAAGAAAATCTATCTTTTTGGGAGACAGATACCGCAACACGTGGAAAAGTGCAGCAGATCCTAACGAGGCTTTCAGATTGTGCAAAGGCCCTTTATGAAGAAACCGAGACTTTTGAATCAGTCTCTAATGAAATTCTAGTAAGCGGAGAAGCACTTTCTTCTACCGTTATTAGCGGCTATCTAAACGCCTTAGGAACTACTAATAGCCTAGAAGATAGTAGCCAATATATAACGGCAATGCACGAGAGTAGAAGAGTGAAGGTTGATTATACCACCACCTATGGTGCTTTGCAAGTACTTAAAAAGTGGAAAGGTGTTCTGGTAATGCCCGGTTTTATGGCTAGAACTCCAGAGGGTGCTATTACTACACTCGGCAGAGGAGGTTCTGATTTTAGCGCAGCCCTTATTGCTAATGGCGTTTCGGCTGATGAATTGTACATCTATACAGATGTAAGTGGGATTTATGCGGCTGACCCTCATTTTGTGCGCCAGGCGAAACCCGTAAAAACGCTTTCTTACGAAGAAGCCCTTGAACTTTCTCATTTCGGGGCCAAAGTACTCTATGCTCCCTCTGTACAGCCGGCATTCGAGAAGAAAATCCCTATAAAGGTTAAAAACACCTTTGATCCATCTGCCCAAGGATCACTGATTACCTCGAGTAATCTCATATCAAACAAAGAGACCGTAATTGGCATTAGCCATCTCAATAATATTTCCCTGATTACGGCTGAAGGTGCAGATCTTATAGGGCAAAGAGGGTTTACCACAAGGTTCTTCGAAACGTTTTCTCAGCACAACATCAATATCATATTAATTACCCAAGCCTCTTCAGAGTATTCGCTATGCGTAGCCATTGATTCAGGAGACGCGGATACGGCTCAGCTCGCCTTAAGCGAACGTTTTGATCCTGAGATTCGAACAGGTCGAATGAAACCCTTTCATATTGAATCTCAATTGAGTATCGTTGCCCTTGTTGGAGAAAACATGAAGAGCCATACCGGTGTTAGCGGAAAGCTCTTCAGTAGCCTAGGAGCAAATCATATCAACATAGTAGCCATTGCACAGGGGTCATCTGAACGAAACATCTCATTTGTTATAGATGAAATCAACGTAAAAAAGGCTTTAAACACAATTCACGAGCGGTTTTTTGAAAAGCAACACAAACAGATTAATCTCTTTGTAGTCGGTGTAGGGACTGTGGGTTCTAGGCTTCTCAACATACTCGATTTACAACACCAGCATTTACTCGAAAAACTATCAATTGATGCTCGAGTGGTGGGGATTGGTAATTCTAAGAAGATGACCTTCAATGAGCAAGGACATGAAATCAGCAAATGGAAGAGTTATCTTGAAGATGGAGAACCAGCCGACCTTAGCTCTCTCATATTGCGCATTAAAGCCCTCAATCTTCGCAACAGCATTCTCATTGACAATACTGCGAGTAACGATGTTTCTGCCTGTTATATGGAGTTGTTGAAAAACGGAATTGGCGTGGTCACTTGCAATAAGATCGCCTGCTCTTCATCACTCAGCAATTACCAAGCCTTGCAGCGAGTAAGCATTGACCAAAAGGTGCCGTTTTATTACGAAACCAATGTGGGTGCAGGATTACCTATTATTGACACCTTAAAGAATCTCATCGATTCAGGGGATAGTATTCGCTCTATTGTAGCCGTGCTCTCAGGGAGTCTTAACTTTATCTTTGACACCTACGATGGCCTTACTTCTTTCAAATCTGTCGTTGAGGCAGCAATGCAAGGGGGGTACACTGAACCAGATCCACGCATCGATTTGAGCGGACTTGATGTAAAACGCAAATTGCTCATCTTGGCTCGTGAAAGTGGATACGCTTTAGAGCTTGAAGATATTGCAACAGAGGTTTTCCTCCCTGATGGTGCTCTAGATACATCCGATGTTTCGGCCTTCTTACAGCTCTTAGAAGCTAATGAAGCTCATTTTAAAGCACTCTATGAAGAAGCGCATGCGCAACAAAAGAAATTGAAGTTTGTGGCTGAGCTTAAAGTATTAAGCGACCATAGCGTAGAAGCAAAAGTAGTACTACAAGGCGTAGATTCTACTTCGGACTACTATACCTTAAGTGGAAGTGACAATATTCTGATCTTGTACACCGATCGCTACCATAAACAGCCTATGGTTATCAAGGGGGCTGGTGCAGGTGCAGATGTAACTGCTTCTGGAATATTTGGAGATATCATTAGAGCAAGTAATTACCGTTAAGCCATGAAAGATCAATGTACTGTATGGTGTCCAGCTTCTGTATCTAACTTAAATGTTGGTTTTGATGCTTTAGGCTTTTGTTTATCCGATGCATTCGATCTCATGGTGTTTAAACGTGTAAGCCAACCAGGAGTCCACCTCGGTGAGTTGACCGGGTACCCTACTCCTAGCGCACCTGAAAAAAACATTGCCTGTGCTGCAGCAGCTTCACTTTTAGAAAAACATGGCGACCCATCTATCGGAATCGAGATAAGTATTGATAAGCGCATCAAGCCTGGCAGTGGCATTGGAAGCAGTGCCGCAAGTGCTGTCGGTGCCGTCACAGGTGTTCAGATATTGCTTGAAACGACATTCTCTGATGAGCAACTCCTAGCGTCTGCATTAGACGGTGAACAGATCGCTAGTGGTGCGCGCCATGCTGACAACATCGCACCGGCTTTGTTCGGAAAATTTTGTCTTATCGTCTCTCAAGATGACCATCGCGTGGTTCAAATTGACACCGATCTAGACCTTTACTACGTGGTGGCACACCAACATATTGAGATTAAAACTTTAGATTCCAGAAATAGCTTGCCTCGAGAAATCCCATTAAAAACAGCCGTCAGCCAATGGAGTTCTTTGGCAGGATTTACAGCTGGATTACTGACCAATAACTTAGACCTTATGAAACATTGCTCGGTCGATTATGTGGCAGAGCCTGTCAGAAGGTCAAGCATTCCGCATTTTGACGCCCTTAAAGAGATTGCACTAATGCACGGAGCATTTACCTTCGGTATCTCAGGATCAGGACCCTCTGTCTTTGCCATCTGTGAAGGAGCTCAAAAGGCCAAAGAAGTTTCGTATCAGTTCGACGCTTTTTTATCGAAGAATCAAGCTCAAGAATTCAAGCTCTATTCTGGACAAATTCACCAACAAGGAGTACATGAAATTTTATAGCCTCTCAAATCCTAATCACAAGGTATCTTTTCGCGAGGCTGTTATAGAAGGGCTTGCTCCTGATCGTTCTTTGTATTTTCCTGAACGGATTCCGAAAATTAATCCCTCACATCTAGACCCTGATAGCCATAGAAGTTTTGAAGATCTGAGTTATGAAGCGCTTTACCCCTTCGTTACAGAAGACATAAGTCCTGAAGAACTCAAAACTATCATCCAAAGGACGGTGCACTTCGAACTCCCATTAGTTCCTGTTGGTAATTACCTTTCTCTTGAGTTATTTCATGGTCCTACCTTAGCCTTTAAAGACATCGGTGCACGGTTTATGGCAGAGTGCTTGGGACTGTTTCACAAAAAGAATCAAAACACGAAAAAAACCGTGGTATTGGTCGCAACCTCTGGAGACACAGGAGGCGCCGTAGCAAGCGGATTTTGGGGGGTAGAAAATGTTGAAGTGGTTATTCTCTACCCCGATCAAAAAATCAGCGACGTCCAAGAGCTTCAGATGACTACATTTCATCGAAACATAAAGGCAGTGGCGGTACAGGGTACTTTTGACGACTGCCAGCACTTAGTAAAAGAAGCTTTTGTTGACACTGAACTTAAAAGTCAGCTCGATCTAACTTCTGCCAATAGTATTAATGTAGCGCGTTGGCTCCCACAGATGCTCTATTACTTAAAGACATTTCACAGCCTTCGTGAGGCCGGCGAAAAGCGCGATATTATCGTATCAGTTCCTTCAGGAAACTTTGGGAACAGCTGCGCAGGAATGCTTGCCTATAAAATGGGCGTACCTTTCAAGCGTTTTGTGACCGCAACCAATTCAAACGACACAGTGGTGCGCTATCTTTATGGCCAAGGATATCATCCTCAACCTACGGTCCCTACCCTTTCGAACGCCATGGACGTAAGTAACCCCTCTAATTTTGTGCGTATTCAAGAGCTTTTTGAACCTGAAGAACTTCAACAATTCATACACGCCTGCAGCTTTGATGATGCCCAAACGATTGAAGCTATCAAGCACATTTATAAGATCCATCAATACACTGCTGAACCGCACGGAGCTATCGCCTATCTAGGCCTTGAAAACGAAAAGCTTGATACCGAGAGAGAGCTTGGAATTTTTCTCGAAACTGCCCACCCTATAAAGTTTGCCGCCGCCGTAGAAAAGGCTTTACAAATTAAGATCGAAGAGCCTGAAGCCATTTCGGCTTTGCGCAAAAAAGAGCGTGAAAAAGGAGCACTTTCAAACTACCAAGAGCTTAAAACCCTTCTCTTAAATTAATAAGGGGTTTCTTCTTTTTATTTTTGTAGAAAATTAGACTATGAAAAAAGTAACCTTACACGAACAGCATCTTAAAGAAAATGCTAAGATGATTCCTTTTGCCGGTTTCGAGATGCCTGTTTCATATACCGGAATCAACGAAGAGCATCATCAGGTGCGTAACGGATGCGGCGTATTTGACGTCTCACACATGGGTGAATTTAGCGTGACAGGTACTGAGGCGAAAACACTTCTAGATCATGTGTGTAGTAATGATATAAGTAAACTTGTACCCGGAAAAGCTCAGTACAACTACATGCCAACTCCTGAAGGAAATATCGTAGACGACCTTATTGTTTACATGAAAGCTGAGAACGATTACTTGATGGTAGTAAATGCATCCAATATTGAAAAAGATTTTGCTCACCTGCAGGCAGCCAACACCCCTATAGGAGCTGAACTTACGAACCTATCTGATAAGATTTCACTACTTGCAGTTCAAGGACCGGAGGCCTCTTCTTTACTTCAAGAATTCACTTCAGTTCAACTGGACGAAATTTCTTTTTATCACTTTGTTGAAGCTCCATTTGGTTCGATTTCATCTGTTTTGATTTCAGCTACTGGATATACTGGAGCGGGAGGATTTGAATTATATTGCGCCAATGAAGATGCCCCAGCTCTTTGGAACTTAATCCGTTCTAAGAATATTCCTCCCATTGGTCTTGCCGCAAGAGACACCTTAAGGCTTGAAATGGGCTATTGCCTTTACGGAAATGAAATAGACGAAACTACTAACGGTCTCGAGGCAGGACTAGGTTGGGTAACCAAGTTCAATACGCCATTTATCGGAAGTGAAGCTCTACAAAAACGAAAAGAAGAAGGACTTCAAAAGAAACTCATAGCCTTTAAAATGCTAGAAAAAGGGGTTCCTCGCAACGGATACTCCTTAAAAAATGCTCAAGACGAACCTATAGGACACGTCACCTCAGGAACGGTTTCGCCTAGCTTAGGCTACGGAATTGGGCTGGGATACATCAGTGCAGAAGAAGCTCAAATTGGCAATGAGATTGCCGTTGAAGTCAGGTCAAAAATACTTAAAGCTATACTTGTTAAACTTCCGTTTTTGAGCTGATTGTATGCCACAAAAAAAGCGCATCTTAATTCTTGGAGGAAGTGGCTTTATCGGAAGTCATCTCTTTAGAGAATTGAGTGCGTTTTACGACACTTATGGTACGTATTACAGTGCCACCAACTTCAAGACCAACCACAGGTATTATCGTTACGATGCAGAAAGCGACGATCTTATTGACCTTCTAACCCACCTAAAGCCTAATCTGGTGATCTCCTCAATGCGCGGAGACAAAGAAGTCCTTAAAATAGTTCATCAACATCTTTGCGAACACCTGTTGCGATATCCGATAAAAATTATTGCACTAAGCTCAGCAAATGTATTCGATGCCTACTCTAAGTACCCCTCTTATGAGAACGATAAGACCCTGTCAGAAAGTGCTTACGGGCGGTATCAAATCCACATAGAAAATGCCGTGATGCGTTTGCCCAAGGAACAGTGGATGATTGCACGTCTACCTATGGTGTTCGGTAATGGTTCACCGCGCATGAACGAGATGAAATGTTGGATTCATGATAAGCAAGCCATAGAAGTATTTCCGAATCTTTCGTTAAACGTCACTTATGCAGACAAACTAACGCAACAAATACACTACTGCATTAACAGAAATAAGAGCGGAATTGTTCATTTAGGAAGTAGTGACCTAGTATTGCATGAAGACCTGATCAAGGTTCTAGTAGGCAAGTTTGGAAACCATCATCCGGTATATAAAAGAGTGTATACCACTAACGACATACGATACTTAGCGGTACTACCCAAAACCAACAAACTACCCAAACACCTTCAGTTTGATGTGAGCGATGTTATAGACCATCATCTAGAGGTATTGTCTTAGTTGAAATTCGCTATTTTTACGACCTAATTTTTACCCTATGGGAAGAGCGTTTGAGTTTAGAAAAGCGCGAAAAATGAAGCGCTGGGCAGCTATGTCTAAAGCCTTTACTCGCATCGGAAAAGACATCGTAATGGCCGTAAAAGAAGGCGGACCAGACCCAGATTCGAATGCAAGGTTACGTGCGGTTATCCAGAATGCAAAGGCCATTAACATGCCCAAGGACAATGTTGAACGCGCTATAAAAAGAGCTTCAGACAAGTCTCAAGGCGACTACAAAGACTTGTTATACGAAGGATATGGCCCTCACGGAATCGCCATCTTGGTTGAAACTGCAACCGACAACCCTACCCGTACCGTAGCCAATATCAGAAGTTACTTCAATAAGCTCGGGGGAACCCTAGGGACCTCAGGTTCTGTAGAATTCCTTTTTGATCACACTTGTAACTTCAGAGTTTCAGCAGCAAATATAGATCTCGAAGAACTTGAACTAGACTTCATTGATTTGGGAGTCGAAGAAATCTTCGAAGATGAAGACGGCATCTTAATTTATGCCCCTTTTGAGGCTTTCGGGAGTCTTCAGAAAGAATTAGAACGTCGAGGCATCGAGATATTGTCTTCAGGTTTTGAACGCATTCCTCAGATCACCAAAGAATTGAATGAAGAACAGACCGCTGAGATCGAAAAATTACTTGAAAAAATCGAAGAGGATGATGACGTTCAGAACGTCTATCACACTATGAGCGAGTCTTAAAGATTGCATTTGCTTTTCGCAAATCTTCTTCTGTATCTATCCCAATGCTGTCGTTGGGTGTCTCAACCATTTGAAGCACTCGTTGATGCTCTAAAAAACGAATGGCCTCAATGCTCTCTGCTTTTTCTAAAGGTCCTATAGGTAAATTGGCAAATTCAACGAGGGCCTTTTTTCTAAAAGCATATACTCCCTTGTGCTTGAAATAGATCACCTCTGCATCTGGATCTTTGCGAAAAGGTAATGCTGCCCTAGAGAAATATACTGCTTTACCCTTAAGATCTGTAATCACCTTCACTACGTTCGGATTCAAAATCTCTTTTTCGTCCTGCAAAGGTGTCATTAAAGAAGCAAGGTCAACCTCCCCTCTGAGATCGGTTGTAAAAACCTGAATGAGTCGCTTTAAACTATCCGTATCGATAAAGGGTTCGTCTCCTTGAATATTGATAATGACATCCGCCTCAATAGACTTTACTGCTTCAGCCAACCGGTCACTTCCGGTGGCATGCACTGTTCTACTGAAACGCACTTCGGCCCCAATTGCCTTGAGTAGCGTCTCAATTTTCTTACTATCGGTTACCACATAAACCGCATCGAATAAGTCCGAATCAACCACAGCCTCATAGGTGCGAACAATAACCGGCTTTCCGCCCAGATCTCGAATTAGTTTCTCAGGTAAACGGGTTGAAGCCAGCCTGGCTGGAATCATAGCTATGATTCTCATCGTTCTACATCATTTTAATGTTCGTAAAAGTACTCCTTTTCAAAACCCATTAGGTATAGGCGTTCTGAGGCCCTAGTAAATGCGGTATAAAGCCATTTTATATGGTCGATATCAAACCCATCAGGAGCATAGGGCTTTTCAACAAAAACACGCTTCCATTGCCCTCCTTGTGCCTTGTGACAGGTTATAGCATAAGAATATTTTACCTGTAAGGAATTGAAATGAGGGTTATTCTTGATCCCTAGATACCGCTTGTAATTCGATTTCTCATGCGCATAATCTTCCGCTACATTTTGATACAGTCTAGAGCCCTCATCAAAACTAAGAGAAGGTTGATCGGCTTCTAAAATGTCCAACAGCAAAACGGTGTCGAATGGTGCAATCTCATAATCTAACAAACGGACCTGAACTTCAGCAAATCGAAACCCATACAATTCTTTATACGCGTGTATCTGCAAAACTTCAATGGTGTCTCCATTGGCAATAAAAGCGACATCCTTTGATTCAGCCAACCAGAAATAATTGTTTTTTACCACCATTAAAGTGTCTCCAACATTCAATTCATTGTCGAGTTGTAAAATCCGCTGCCTAATGTTTTTGTTATAGAGATTAGCACGTTTGTTCGAACGCACAATAATCGCTGTTTCTTGAAGTCCTACCTCTCTGTAGGCGTCTTCGAGCGCATCTAACAATTCTGCTCCATCTTTCATGTGCACCAAATCGCCGGCAACCGATAAATTAAAGCGAATCGAAGAGTTTTGTCTTACAATAGCATTTCTCAAATGAGTAGCATTTGAAAGAATTGAACTTTCTGCTGCTTGACGCACTACCTCGGTTAGGGTGGCATGAAAGGGTTTTAAGTCAAATCGGTGGGCGAGCTCTTCTTCATTTAAGGCAATACTCTGAACTTCAGAAACGGGAGGTAACTGAGCGCTGTCTCCAATAAGCAAAAGTGCACAGCCCTTTCCCCCATATACAAAATCAAAGAGGTGTTGCAACAAGGAATCGTTGGCAAACAACCCTTTATCAGGTATCCTATCAGATAGCATTGAGGCCTCGTCAACAATAAATAGGGTATTCACAAATTTGTTCTTAGCTAGTGTAAACTGAAGCAGTTTACCAGCAGTCCGCTTAGGGTAATACAACAGTTTGTGAATCGTAGAAGCTTGGTATCCTGAATATTTTGATATCACTTTTGCCGCCCTACCCGTTGGGGCGATTTGAACGGTCTGTCCTCCTCTTTTCTTCAACACCTGTATGAGCGCCTTGATCAAAGATGTCTTTCCTGTACCCGCATACCCTTTTAAAATGAAAAACTTTTTTCTGTTGGGTTCAGTTATAAATAGCTCGAGTTCTTCAAAAGCTTTTCGCTGTGAATCAGTCGGTTCGAACGAAAGTGAATCGACGAGAGAGTTATAGATTTTAAGAGGGATTGAAGCCATAAAACGAGTCGAAGATACACATCATTTCATTTAAGGTTAAAAACTTTAGTGATTGAAAAAAAATTGTAGATTTGTTCACATTCAAAACAAAAAACCAAACGATGAAAACTGTTCTCCAGTACGTTCTTCTTGTGGTCTCAGGAGTTCTTGCTTACTTAATTTATCTATCTGTAATGGCTCCTATATCGTTTAATAAAGTGAAAGAGGAGCGCTTCTCAGCCGTTATTGAAAAAATGAAAGATATTCGTGATGCCCAAGTCGCGCATCGCACGATTAACGGAACTTATGCTGAGAATTTTGAATCGTTGATTTCTTTCATCGATACTGGATATTATACATTGACTCAACAGAAAGATTCTTCTTTCATGCGCTATAACCGTATCTATAAAATTGACTTGCAAGTAGATACTATAGTAGTAACTACTCTCGGAACAGTAGCCGTTAAAGATTCATTATTTAAAGGTAGTACAGCATTTAAGACGCTACAACGCGTTCCTTTTGCGCAAAACAACGAAGAATTTACCATGAAGGCTGACGTTGTAAATAAGCAAGGTTTTGACGCTCCAGTTTTCGAAATTTCGGTTGAAAAGAATGTCATCCTTTACGATCAGCCTCAAGATCTTCTTGCTAAGGAGAATGCGCATGCAAGTATCGAAGAGGTTAACGGAACCACGATAAAAGTTGGTTCTTTGACAGAAGTAAGTACATCTGGTAACTGGCCTTCTATCTACGACAAGAAGAAGAAGAAAAACACTAATTAAGCCCGATCTTTTGAACTCCGCTATCGGATCAGATCAAACACAGTTATCCATCCAGGTTCACCTCGATGGATTTTCTGTTTTTACACACCAAGATTCGGCCTCTCCATTGAGCTTTACACAGTTTACAACACTCAAGAATTGGCTTCAGAATCAAAACTCGCAACATGCCACTAGGCTAGTATACACTACTCCAGCAACGCTTATTCCTGAAGAATTGTTTCAGCCTAATCACGCCGCAGATTATTTGAAATACCATGTTCAAAAATCGAAACACGTCGCGTATTCGGCTCTAAAATCCATGGGGCTCATGGTTGTGTTTTCAGTAGATCAAGATCTTGAAAAAGAGTTTGGGAGCCTGGTTACTATCATGAGCATCACTCACAGTGGTTATGAATTGGTGCGCAGAGCTCTTGCAAGCCCCCACAAAGACTGGTTACGCTTTGTCACTATATTTCATCCAGAACACTTAGAGGTTGTTTTCCACAAAGGAAATCAGTTGATCTCTTACAATCAGTTTCCAATTCATGGCGAATTAGACTGCAGTTATTACCTCAAACTATTGCAAACCCAGTCTTCATTCCAGAAAGAAAAAGCCGCAATTATATGCTATGAAAACGGATCACAATGGGGCCAATCAAACTTCAAGACTATCAATGATTGGGCTTCTGACGCACAGTACATCACCGAAATATATCCGTTTATCTAGACTTAGCAAATGCGGATCATTTCAGGAATATATAAAGGCCGAAAATTAGTAGCCCCTAAAAAGCTTTCCGCTAGACCGACCACTGACATGGCTAAAGAGGGATTGTTCAACGTATTGAATAACCGTATCTCATTTCAAAATAGTAAGGTCCTCGACCTTT
This sequence comes from Flavobacteriaceae bacterium, assembly GCA_038134285.1. GTDB lineage: Bacteria > Bacteroidota > Bacteroidia > Flavobacteriales > Flavobacteriaceae > UBA3478. The sequence goes on along the minus strand of JAYPUW010000004.1, from coordinate 93,349 downwards.
TTAGCGGCACCGGGAATATAAGTTTCGAATTTTCATCCCGCGGGTGTTCATCAATAACGGCCATAGAACAAGATCCTGTGGCGTGTAGCTTTATAAGTAAAACCATTCAAGAGTTAGGGCTTGAAGGATTGCAGGTACACTGCACCAAGGTAGATCGTTTCATTCAGTCAACAACCTCACGCTTTGACCTTATATTCATGGATCCGCCTTATGCCATAGGAGTCGAAGGTTATGAAAAGGTAATCGCCAGTATTTTTGATCAAGGGTTGTTAGTTGAAGACGGCGTATTGATCGCCGAGCATTTTAGCAAGTATAATCTGAGTGCCATTGAACACTTTGAAGAGGTGCGAACCTACAGCTCCAGCGCATTCTCTTTCTTCAAAAAATAAAGCAGGTCATAAGCCGGATTCTGTCGTGCCCTATCATTTATCTAGGCCTTAAGTTACCCTAAGGCTCAATCCGCCTACCCTCCAACATCGAGTGCGCTACCCTTAAGCGTTGGTATACATGGCGTTTCACCGCATAGAGTTTACCTGATTTCACTACAGCCGAACTGTACTTTCTTTCTGTTGCACTGGTCCTAACCTTACGGTCGACGGGTGTTACCCGCTATGCTGCGCTATGGTGTCCAGACTTTCCTCTTTTGCAAAAGCAAAAGCGATAGAGTGACCTGCTTTGGCTCAAAGTTACCATATTGTTGATAAGTCTCCCGCTTTTTCGACTCTTTAGATTAAGCTTCTCAAAGGATCAAAACTATATTTGTGTATGGAGCATTTCGTAGTTTCGGCACGTAAATACCGACCACAAGCTTTCGAACAGGTTGTTGGTCAAGAGTCAATAACTGCTACCCTAGAGAATGCCATTCGCTCAAACCAACTTGCACAAGCTTTACTCTTTTGTGGTCCTAGAGGTGTAGGTAAAACTACTTGTGCACGCATTGTAGCTAGAGAGGTAAATGCTTTTGCGCAGAAACAAGAAACCGGTGAAGATTATGCCTTTAACATCTTCGAACTCGATGCGGCTTCAAACAATTCAGTAGATGATATTAGAGCCTTAACAGATCAGGTGCGCATCCCGCCTCAATTAGGCCATTATAAGGTCTATATCATCGACGAGGTACATATGCTTTCTACTGCTGCATTCAATGCATTCTTAAAAACCCTAGAAGAGCCACCAAAGCATGCCATTTTCATTTTAGCCACCACTGAAAAGCACAAAATATTACCTACCATACTCTCGCGATGTCAAATATATGATTTCAAGCGTATTAGCCTCGAAGACACGGTCGGACATCTCAAAATGATCGCTAAAGATCAAGGTGTAACTACCGAAGAAGAAGCTCTATTTCACATCGCCAAAAAAGCAGATGGCGCCTTGAGAGATGCATTATCGTTTTTCGATCGACTAGTAAGTTTTAGTCAAGGTACGCTTAGTATGCAGGTCTTGAGTGAGCAGCTCAACATTCTCGATCAAGAGACCTACTTCACGATAACCGCTCTAATCAAAGACAGAGATACTTCCGCGCTATTGTTAAAGCTTGATGAACTCTTATTAAAGGGATATGAGGGGCTTCAAGTGCTCATGGGACTTACTGCCCATTACAGAGATCTAATGGTGGCCCAGACCCCTGAAACCAGTACCCTATTGTCTGCCCCCTTATTTAAGGAGCGCTATATCGAACAAGCCGCGCAGTTAGATGCATACTATCTCATTGAGGCCATTGATTTAATCAATCGCCATTGTCTAAGTTATAAGTCGTCAGAACACCAACGATTAGTAATTGAGCTCTGCCTTCTTCAACTGGCCTCTTTAGAAGAGGGTTTGAGTAAAAAAAAAAGCCATATCTAATTTCTCCTGACGAGAAGGCGAAACCACAAGTAACGATAAGTGATGGGGTTCAGATTGAACCTCAAAAAGAAGAGGTTAAACCGCCCATAGAAGAAACGCCTCCTCAGAAAGCAACACCCCTAATAAACGTACCAGAATCTAAGGGCGTTTCAGGGCTATCACTAGCCGCAATTAAGGCTAAACGATCTCAAACGGCATTAGAAAGAAGCAAGCAAAAAGAGAAAGAGAGCCGCACTAATCGTTTTAAAGTTGAAGACTTTGAGCATCATTTAGATCGCTATATCAAGGAACTTGAAGCATCTGGACAAAAAATACTCTCCAGCAATTTTCAATTGGCAAAACGCACTTATGATCTTGAATCGTGCACTGTACAACTTGAGGTTCAAAATGACACCATTCAAAGAGAGCTTCAAATGGCAGCAAACGATGTCCTAAACTATTTAAGAAATCAACTAGAAAATGACCTGGTTACGTTTAGATATGTGATTTCAAAAGAGGCTCCAGTTTCTGAATATGCCTATACCCCTGAAGAGAAGTACCAAAAGTTGGTTTTAAAATACCCGCATATCGAAGCACTTAAAAAACATTTTCATCTCGATTTCTAATCTAGCTTCGATTTGAAGTAGTCATAGAGAGCGAACTGAGAACGAATAGCCTTTTTCTTGTTCTTCTTGTAAGCGTTGTCTTGTTTGGCTGAAAATACACGCGCTTTCTGATTGTCATTCCAACACAAATCAAAAACCTCTATGAGCTCTTGCTTCACATGATCCTGATAAATGGGAACCCCAACCTCAACCCGGTTTTCAATATTTCGAGTCATCCAGTCTGCGGATGAAATAAACACCTTAGGGTCTCCTCCATTGTCAAAAATAAACATGCGAGTATGCTCTAAGAACTTATCTACGATACTGATCGCCCTAATGTTTTCACTCATTCCTTTAACTCCAGGAATAAGACAATTGATTCCTCGAATAATCAGATCCACTTTGACCCCCTCATTGCTCGCCTTGTAGAGCTTATCGATCATCTTATATGAGGTAAAACTATTCATTTTGATGCGTATATAAGCCTCTTTTCCGGCCTTGGCGTTAGCAATCTCTTGTTGGATTAGGCGGGTGAAGGTAGACTCGGTATAATGTGGCGAAACGATCAGATGCTTGTACTTTCTCACCTTATAGGTTGTTTCAAGAAAATCAAACACCTTATGCACTTCGAGTAAAATTCCTTTGTGCGCGGTAAAGAGCGTATGATCGGTGTAGATCCGAGCAGTGGATTCATTAAAGTTTCCGGTACTGATAAATCCGAAATACTCTAAGCCCTTTGAAGCTGTTTCACGAGTGATGACGCAAATTTTTGAATGTACTTTGAGTCCACGAATTCCAAAAACGAGGCGGATACCGGCCTCCTTAAACTTATTCGCATAGTTGATGTTGCTCTCTTCATCAAAACGAGCCTGTAATTCGATTTGAACAGTCACTTCCTTACCGTTCTTAGCGGCATTAATAAGGGCTGCTGCAACCTGAGAATTATTAGCCAACCTGTAAATAGTGATTTTTATCTCTTTGACCTTTGGGTCTAGAGCCGCCTCTTTTAAGAATCGAATCACATAAGCATAATTCTGATAAGGAGTGTATAGCATGTAATCCTTTGCACGAATCTGATCAAAGACACTGACCTCCATCTCAAAATTCGGAACCGGTAAGGGTTCAATCTTATCGTACTGTAATTCGGTTCTTCCGAAATTCGGAAAGCTCATGTAGTCTCTTCTGTTATGATACCTTCCTCCAGGAATAACGCTATCGGTATCTTCAATACCGATTTTCTCTTTCAGAAAGGTGAGAGTGTCCAGTTTAATGCGCTTATCGTAAACAAACCTTACTGGATCACTGATCTTTCTATTACTTACAGAGGTTGAGATCTTCTCTAAAAAGCTCTTTTCAAGATCGTCATCGATATCGAGCTCAGCGTCTCGTGTAATCTTAATCATATGCGCCTCGGCTTGATCGTAATCAAACATGAAGAAGATGCGATCTAAGCAATGACGAATCACATCGTCGAGCATCATCACGTAATTCTTTTCCTTCTCAAGAGGTAAAACGACAAAACGATTTAAACTGCTTGGGATCTCAATCAGTGCATAATGCACCTCTTGAGAGCGACTTGACAACTTTGATTTTAATTTGTTTTTCACCAAACGAACGGCAAGGTAAGCGGCCGACTCTTTTAGCATCGGAAAATCCTCGACGGTATTCAAGTCAATTGTGATGAGATCTGGGTTGACTTTAGATAAAAAATAATCCGTTACAAAGGCCGATTGGTATTTACTCAATTCAGTTTCATTGATCAAGTAAATATTATGAGACTTGAGCTCTTCAGTATTATCTTTCAATATCTTCAAACTTTTGCTTTGAGCATCAATCGTAATCTTAGTGATCATCGCTAGCTGTTTGGTGGCAAGTGTACCTCCTAGCATCACTTTTCCGGTAGGATCATTATCTACAACACGCTTCACAGTAGCATAACGCACACGAAAGAATTCATCTAGGTTATTACTGAAAATTCCAAGAAATCGGATGCGATCAATAATAGGTACCCGTTTATCCGCACTCTCTTGCAGCACTCGTTCATTGAACTGAAGCCAACTAATTTCGCGGTTGATATATGCGTGTTTTGGGGCCTCCATAACTTCTAATTTGTCGAAAAATACATATTAAGGAGCGAGTCGCTCGATTCTCCAATAATCATTCACCATTTGATAACGTATACGATCATGCAGGCGATGTGCCCTACCCTGCCAAAACTCAACCTTTTCAGAGACTATTCTGTATCCACCCCAATGTTCAGGCCTTTTGAGTGAATTGTCACTTAGCGCATCTAAAGCCTTAACGAGTAATTCACGAGAAGATATCACTTCACTTTGGGGTGAAATAATGGCCCCCTTTTGACTACCCACAGGTCGAGAATAAAAATATTCGTCTGACTCTGATGCCGAAACCTTAATTGCCTTTCCAGAAAAAATAACCTGCTTTTCAAGGCTCGGCCAAAAAAATGAAGCACTGACCTTGTTGTCAGCCTCAATGGCTTTTCCTTTTTCGCTGTTATAGTTGGTATAAAACCATAAGGCTTCATCCGTATAAGACTTTAAGAGCACGACTCTTGATTTCGGATAGCCATCCAATCCGATGGTGGTGAGATGCATGGCATTAGCCTCTTCAATTTCAGATGACTGATCGGCCTGTTGAAACCACTCTTCAAAGAGAGGATGCCAATGGTCGGGAAGATCGAATTCATTCAACTCTCCTTTTTCGTACGATTTTCTATAATCGTGTAAATCCTTCATCCTTAAATATTTAAGCTGAATACCTTGTAGTCCTCTGCCAATTCAATGCACTCAGAAGGAAAAACCTCTGATGCCTCTTCTCGGAATGCTTCTAGCGATTTGTAACGCGTAGAGTAATGGCCTAAAATTAGGGTTTTAATTCGAGATTTTTGTGCGATTTGCGCAGCTTGAAAGGCAGTAGAATGACCTGTTTTTTCGCACAAAGAAAGCTCCGATTTAAGAAAAGTTGATTCGTGATAAAGCACCTGGCTATCTGAAATAAGATCTATGAGTACCTCGTTATACGAAGTGTCACTGCAATACGCGTAAAAGCGTCGCCAAATCTCATCCTTTAATACTTCAAAAAGAAATCCGTTGGTATAAATACGATGTTTTAAAGGAAGCGTACGAACTCTAACGCTATCAGATTCATAAATGAGCACAGCTTCTTTATGATCAATTTCTATGAATTGTAATGGATAAGAGGTCCAAGAACTAGATGATTTAAGTACAGCAGTAAGAACCTCTTTGATCCCTTTAGGTCCATAGATATGTAAAGGAGTCTTTCTACCGAGAGCCGCCAACGTATTCACCAATCCTGGAAGGCCGTAGAAATGATCTCCGTGCAAATGCGAAATGAATACATGGTTAATGCTATTCATTTTCACCTTCATACGTCGCATCTCTTTCTGGGTGCCCTCGCCACAATCGATTATAAAACTTTCCTTCTCAATTCTAAGCACTTGAGCTGTTGGATTCGTTATACTTCTTGGAGTAGAGGCATAGCACCCAATAATTCGTAGCTCAGCCTTCATATTCCTAAATCGCGCTGAATGGCCTCCATTTCAATGAGGTCGTGAGCTTCTTTTAGGGTTGGACACAAAAAAATAGAATCAGGCAAATCCTCATAGGTGATCTGCTCTGAAACCAACACAAAGGTCAATAGTTTACTTGATAAGGCCGTTGAAAGCTGCTGAAACAAAGCTATTTGAGTATCCTCTATAGTGTTTTTATTCCATACATAAACGATATGGTGCTTCGCCGGGGCTTGACCCTCAAACCAGTTTAAAAGTTGAGATGAAGATATCTCAGAAGAACTTAAGGTAACTGTATCCAGATTCATAATGGGCCTACATCGCAGAAGCGAGAAGATACAAAACGGCCATTCGAACTGCAACACCGTTTTCAACCTGATCGAGAATGATCGCATCAGAAGAGTCTGCAATTTCTGAGCTCAATTCAACCCCTCGATTGATCGGGCCTGGATGCATGATGAGCGGTATATGATCTAATCGACCGAGTCGCTCACTTGTCAATCCATATTGCATTACATATTCTCGCGTTGATGGAAAATAAGAATATTCCATACGCTCGTTCTGTACGCGTAGCATGTTAACTACATCTGCCTTTTTAAGTGCATGGTCAAAATCTAGTGCTACCTCAACTCCTAATTCTTCTATGTATCTCGGAATAAGAGACTGCGGCCCGCATACCGTCACAAAGGCTCCTAGTTTTTGAAGGGCGAAAATATTTGAAAATGCGACACGAGAGTGCAGTATATCGCCTACAATCAGGACCCGCTTACCCGCAATATCACCAAGCCGTTCGCGAATCGAATACGCATCTAGAAGTGCCTGAGTTGGGTGTTCATGTGCACCGTCTCCTGCATTTACGATGCTTGCCTTCACATGCTTGGATAAAAACATGGCTGCCCCTGCATGGTGATGGCGCATCACCACCATATCTACCTTCATGGCGAGAATATTATTGACCGTATCCACCAAGGTCTCGCCTTTTTTCACCGATGACTGTCCAGCCGAAAAGTTAATTACATCAGCAGATAGTCGTTTCTCAGCGAGTTCAAATGAGAGCTTTGTTCTCGTACTATTTTCAAAAAAGATATTGGCAATAGTGACATCCCTCAAACTAGGGACCTTCTTAATAGATCTTCCTAAAACCTCTTTGAACTGATCGGCCGTTTCAAAAACCAACTGAATATCGGATTCGGTTAGATTCTTAATTCCTAGCAAATGAGGGGCCGATAGTTGACTCATAGGGTATTGTTTAAAATATAAACTGCATCTTCTCCTTCATTCTCCTTCCAACACACCTTAACGCGTTCTTGATTAATGGCATCTACCTGTCGCCCTGTATAGTTGGGTTGGATAGGCAAGTGTCGACTAAATCGTCTATCAATAAGCACTAGTAATTCTATGGCTTTAGGGCGGCCGAATGATTGTATTGCAGACAAAGCAGATTGTATGCTTCTTCCGGTATACAAGACATCGTCTATGAAGACTACTTTCTTGTTTTCCACCAGAAAATCAATTTTGGTTTTATTGGCTTTGAGCGGTTCTTGAGATCTTCTAAAGTCATCTCTGAAGAAAGTAATATCGAGATACCCTAATGACAGGTCTTTGATCCCATATTCTTCTCTGAGTAATCCACCCAATCTATTCGCAAAGTAAATACCTCTTGGTTGCAGCCCGATGAGTACTGTTTCAGAAAAATTAAGATGGTGTTCTAATAGTTGATTTGCCAATCGATGAAGCAGCAGATGAATAGATTTAGAATCGAGAAGAAGCGTTTCTGACATCAACTGAAGAAATTTTTCAGGGCAAAAATAATAAAAAAGCCCGGGCTTTACCCGGGCTTCTTAAGAATTGACTAGAATTTAGTCACTATTCATTCGACTCCATTTGGTCTTTGAGCGCCTGGAGTTGTGCATTTGCATCACCCAAGGTGGTCTTAGACTCTTCAGCCTGAGAATCAAGACGTTTCTTTGTCTCTTTGAGATTCTTTGCCTCTTGCTCTTTGAACATAGAGGTGTGGCTTGCTACTACACGCTTGAAGTCTTTATTAAATTCTATGATCTTGAATGAAGCTTTATCTCCTTTAGCCAATTTCGACCCGTCTTCTTTTTCAAGGTGACGCGATGGAATAAAGGCTACGATATCTTCATTAAATGTAATCGTTGCTCCTTTATCTACGATATCGGTGATTTTTGCTTCATGAACGGATCCTTCAGCGAATTCAGTTTCGTACTTGTCCCAAGGGTTTTCAGTAGTTTGCTTGTGCCCTAGGCTTAATTTTCTGCCTTCAACATCAAGTTCTAATACTTCAACCTTAAGGGTATCCCCTACAGCAACGAATTCAGAAGGATGCTTGATCTTCTTGGTCCAAGATAGGTCTGAAATGTAGATCAATCCATCGATTCCTTCTTCAAGCTCTAAGAATACACCGAAGTTGGTGAAGTTTCTTACGATTCCCTTGTGAAGTGATCCCACTGGATATTTTGAAGTAATATCAGTCCATGGGTCTGGCGTCAATTGCTTGATTCCAAGAGACATCTTGCGCTCTTCGCGATCTAGCGTAAGAACTTGAGCCTCAACCTCATCACCAACATTTACAAAATCCTGTGCAGATCTCAAGTGTGTTGACCATGACATTTCAGAAACGTGAACAAGTCCTTCAACTCCTTCAGCAACTTCAACAAAAGCGCCGTAATCAGCAATAACAACTACTTTTCCTTTAACCTTAGCACCTATCTCAATGGCATCACCAAGAGCTTCCCAAGGATGCTTTTCTAATTGCTTAAGACCTAATTGAATCCTAGACTTGTTATCATCAAAGTCAAGGATTACAACGTTCAGTTTTTGATCGAGTTCAACCATCTCAGATGGATGGTTGATTCGACTCCAAGAAAGATCGGTGATGTGAACAAGACCGTCAACTCCTCCAAGGTCGATAAATACCCCATAAGAAGTGATGTTTTTAACCACACCTTCAAGAACTTGACCTTTTTCAAGCTGCCCGATAATTTCTTTCTTTTGTTCTTCGATATCCGCCTCAATTAGGGCCTTATGAGAAACAACCACATTTTTAAATTCGTGGTTGATTTTTACCACTTTGAATTCCATGTTCTTTCCGACGAACTGGTCGTAATCACGGATAGGTTTAACGTCAATTTGCGAACCAGGCAAGAAGGCTTCGATTCCGAACACATCTACAATCATACCTCCTTTGGTGCGGCATTTCACAAATCCTTGAACCACTTCTTCTTTATCGTGGGCATGGTTTACACGATCCCATGCTTTGATTGTTCTAGCCTTTCTGTGCGAAAGCACTAATTGACCTGATTTATCTTCTCTGATATCAATCAACACTTCAACCTCGTCTCCCACTTTAAGGTTGGGATTGTAACGAAATTCGTTCAGTGAGATCACTCCCTCTGACTTCGCGTTAATATCAATAATCGCTTCTCGATCTGTAATGTTTACCACTTTTCCTAGAGCCACCTCTTCATGAGCGGTATCTACAAAATTCTTAGCCACAAGATCTTCGAATTCCGAGAGTTGACTTTCATCAACGCGCTCGATTCCTTCTTCGTACTTGTCCCAGTCAAAATTGTCTAGAAATTCTTGAGGATTAGTAGATTCGGCAGTTGCCTGTAGTTGTTGCTCTGGCGCTTTTACCTCTTCTTGAGCTTCAACCGGTTTGTTTTCGTCAGCCATAATGGGAACTAACTTTGTATTCTAGGGCATTTAAATGAAGGCTAACTACTTGACCTAGAAGAGATTAAAAAATATTACACCTCTTCACCTTCATAAAGTAGCAAGAAAAGGCCCGCAAAAGTAACTAGAATTAGTGGTTATCCAAAGAAAATCAACGAGTTATACGAGGTTTCTGTCTTGAAGTTGGCCAATAACCCATTTGAGCTGTTCGTCTGGGCTGAGGTCTGAATTATCAAGTACCACCGCGTCCTCTGCTTTTTTAAGTGGGTCTGCACTTCTATTCTCATCCTCAAAATCACGCATTTTGAGGTTTTGAAGCACCTCATCAAAGGCGACATCAGGATGCGTTGCTTTTAATTCTGCAAACCTTCTTTGAGCGCGTATTTCTAGTTTTGCTGTCATGAATATCTTTAAGTGAGCATCCGGAAACACCACGGTGCCAATATCCCGTCCGTCCATCACCACAGATTGCGTAAAGCGCTGTTGATGCTCGACAAGCTTTTTACGAACCTCAGCAATCTTCGCCACTTGACTGACGATTTGATTTACTTCCATGTGACGAATTTCTGTAGTGACTACACGTCCGTTTAGGCGGATCTGTTGGTCTGCGTCAAAATCGACTTGAATCTGATCTAAAACTTCAGTAAGCTGATCTAGAGTAAATCCTTTTTCGATGAGGTAAAGCGCTACAGCTCTATACATAGCCCCTGTATCAACGTATAAGAAGCCTAATCGCTTCGCTAAGGCCTTTGATAGAGTTGACTTTCCGGTCGATGAATATCCGTCGATTGCTACACGTATAGAACTCACAGTGGTGAAATTAGAGTTTTTTTGGATGCTTCACCTTTTGATTCAATACAGCAACCTCAATGACCTCATTCATGCGTTCAACATAATGAAAGGTCAAGCCTTTAAGGTAATGGGGTTCAAGCTCTAAAATGTCTTTTTCGTTTTCTTTTGAAAGAATAATCGTAGTAATCGCTGCACGCTTTGCGGCCAGAATCTTTTCTTTAATTCCACCTACCGGAAGAACCTTTCCCCTTAATGTGATCTCACCGGTCATTGCTAATTTTGAACGTACCTTTCGCTGAGTGAGTAATGACACCAAAGAGGTAAACAAAGTAATACCTGCTGAAGGACCGTCTTTGGGAGTGGCTCCTTCAGGAACGTGGATATGAATGTTATAGCGATCAAGTACTTCTGGCGCAATACCAAATGTATCGTGATTGGCTTTGATGTATTGAAGCGCTATGGTCGCTGACTCTTTCATAACGGTTCCCAGATTACCGGTGATAGACAATACCCCCTTACCTTTTGAAAGACTTGATTCGATAAAGAGTATAGCACCGCCAACTGATGTCCATGCTAATCCGGTGACCACCCCTGCCACTTCATTGGTTTCGTACTGATCTGCGCTAAACCTTTGTTTTCCGAGTACCTCGTTGAGTTGCTCTACATTTAGACTCTTTTCAAACTCCTGTTCCGAGGCCTTTTTGATGGCTATACTTCTTGCTACTTTTGCTAGCTGCTTTTGCAAGTTACGGACACCCGACTCACGGGTATAACCAGAGATGAGTTTCTCCAACATCTTCATGCTTAGCTTTATATCACCCTTTTTGAGCCCGTGTTCGCTCAACTGTTTGGGAAGCAGATGTTTTTGGGCGATTTCAACTTTCTCTTCAATGGCATAACCATTGACTTCTATAAGCTCCATGCGATCGCGTAAGGCCGGCTGAATATCACCTAAAGCATTTGCTGTGGCAATGAACATCACCTTAGAAAGGTCGTACCCGGCTTCTAAAAAGTTATCGTAAAAAGTGTCGTTTTGTTCTGGATCTAGCACTTCCAATAAGGCTGAAGAAGGATCTCCTTGAACCCCTTGAGACAACTTATCAATCTCGTCGAGAACAAAAACCGGATTCGAAACCCCCGCTTTTTTAATGTTTTGTATGATACGACCTGGCATGGCTCCGATGTAGGTCTTGCGATGTCCACGGATCTCTGCCTCATCTCTCAAACCACCTAATGACATTCGAACATAGGGTCGACCCATTGCCTCTGCAATAGACTTACCCAAAGAAGTCTTTCCTACTCCTGGAGGCCCATACAAACACAAAATAGGCGACTTCATATCTCCTTTTAGCTTTAGCACTGCTAAATACTCTAGAATGCGTTTTTTAACCTCATTCTGCCCGTGATGATCACGGTCTAAAATTTCCTTGGCCTTGGCGATATTGATCGCGTCTTTAGCCATCTCTTTCCAGGGCAATTCTAGAAGCAACTCGAGGTAATTGCGTTGAATGGCGTATTCTGCGACTTGGGGGTTCATGCGCTGCAACTTCGACAACTCTCGCTCAAACAACTTAGCCATATCCACAGTCCAATTTTTTGAAGTCGACTGCTTTCGCATCTCTTCAACCTCTTCTTCGTGAGAAACACCGCCCAGTTCTTCTTGAATGGTCTTCATTTGCTGGTGAAGGAAATACTCCCGCTGCTGCTGATCAAGATCTGAGCGCACCTTAGATTGAATATCATTTTTAAGCTCGAGGCGCTGCAATTCAATATTCATCAATTGCAATGTTTTTAAGGCGCGATCTTTTAGGTCATTATAAGCTAGAAGTTCTTGCTTCTCAGCAACACGTAAATTAAGATTTGACGAAACGAAGTTGATCAAGAAAGAACCACTCTGAATATTCTGAATTGCAAATGAAGCTTCAGAAGGTAGATTTGGATTAATTTTAATAATCTTTAGTGCAACCTCTTTAATCCCTTCAACCATAGCCTCAAACTCTCTGTTATTCTGATCTGGTTTTAGCTCTCTGAGCTCTCTTACTGCAGCCTGCATGTAAGGCTTTTCATGAAGGACGGATTCTATCTGAAAGCGCTTCTTCCCTTGTATAATAATTGTGGTATTACCGTCTGGCATCTGCAAAACACGCAAGATTTTTGCAACCGTACCCACGGTGTACACATCTTCGATAACTGGCGCTTCGACACTGGCATCTTTTTGTGCCACCACACCTATGGTTTTTGTTCCCTGATTTGCCGCCTTTATGAGGGCAATAGAGGTATCTCTGCCTGCAGTAATAGGAATGACTACTCCAGGAAAAAGTACAGTATTACGCAGCGGAAGAATCGGCAGTACCTCGGGTACATCCTCGCGATCCATCTCTTCTTCATCTTCAGGAGTAAGAAGTGGAATCAGCTCTGCATCGTCTTCTAAGGCTTGTGCAGACAAATTGTCAATATCTAGATATAGCTTTGAGTTCATAAATCTTCCTTACGTCATTTTGTCACCTTTATGGCTTAATTTCACGTGGCGACACCTATTTAAAAAGGCTGCAAATATAGGTTCAATTAGTGTGCCAAGCTGTTTTTGTAACATTTAGAAAAGTTTATCGTCTCTTATTAAAATTCTCAATATGAATCTCATCCTAAGATCCACCTTATTTTTTAGTGCATTGTTTCTGTTTGAAATCGGGCTTCAAGCGCAAGACGTTAAACGCATTGATATAGCTTCCTTCAACGAAGTCTATATAGGCGGCAGCTTTAAGGTTGAAATCACAGACGATAACAACAAGCAAATTGTTCTTTCAGGGGATCAACAAGCTATAAACGAAATAGAGGTGAGTTTACGCAATAATAAATTGCGAATCGAAAAGAAGCGCAACTCGTGGTGGCGATCAGGATACAAAGGAGGGCGTGTAGGCGTTCAAATTCCTGCAGTACAACTTAAGGCGGTATACCTTTCGGGTTCTGGAAGCTTGAACGGTACTATTAATGCAAGTGAAGCCCTTAAACTCGTTCTATCTGGCTCTGGATCATTTGATGCACGTATTCAGGGTGCGGCATACATCAGTTCAACAATTTCTGGTTCTGGAGATATGGATATCTCAGGTAGCTGCGAACGCTTAACCCTTCAAATATCGGGTTCAGGTTCTTTGAATGCCAATACATTAGCCGCCAAAACCGCAGAAGTAAAAATTGTAGGATCAGGCAATGCAAGGCTGCAAGTAAGCGAACGTCTCAGTGCCTCAGTTGCCGGATCAGGTAATGTGATCTATTCTGGAAATCCTTCTACTGTTGAAAAAAGTAAAGCAGGGTCTGGACGTATCCGCGCTTCTAACTAATCCCTTAAGCACGTGCTACGTATCGGCGTAAACGAAATAGTAAAAAGGCTCCGACTAAGAAGAATACCCCTAAGAACAAGGCGGCTCCTCTCATGCTGCCCGTTATTTGAGCGATGTACCCAAAAATAAAGGTGCCAATAACTATACCTACCTTCTCAGCTACTTCGTAGAAGCTGAAATAAGAGGTGGTATCCTCTGTATCTGGAAGATTTTGTGAATAAGTAGAGCGTGAAAGCGTTTGAATACTTCCCATAACTAGGCCTACCCAACCCGCTGCCAGATAAAAGTCCATAGGTGTTTTAACAAAATAAGCATACACGCAAAGAAGCATCCAGATCGCATTGATCACAATGAGCATGCTAATATTATTCAATCGCTCCGCTAGCCTTCCTGTGAGAATAGAGCCGAGCATTGCAACCAATTGAATGAGTAGAATGCTCAGAATAAGTCCAATGGTTCGTTGATTATCTGAGCCCCAATCAATCTCTTGCTCTCCAAAATAAGCGGCTATAAGTAAAATGGTTTGCACAGCCATACTGTAGACAAAAAAAGCCCACAGGTACTTTCTTAAAAAGAACTGAGTAGCGATCTCTGAACGTACTTTTTTCAACTCATTGAATCCGCCTAATATCAATTGCTTTCGCTCTCCTTCTTTCTTATAGCCTTTTGGCATATGCTTGAACGTATACTGACTAAATACAATCCACCAAAGTCCAACAGTAATGAATGAATAGCGCATTGCCATTACTTCAGCAGGGTAATTGCCTACCTCGACAATACCAAAAATTTCGGGGCGCATAACCATAGCTAGATTGACAAGCAACAGCAACACACTTCCGATATACCCAAGAGAAAAGCCACGCGCACTTACACGGTCTTGTTGATCTTTGAAGGCAATATCTGGCAAATAGGAATTGTAAATGGCAATACTTAACCACGAGCCTACTAATCCGAAAAAATAAAAGAGTAAACTGAGGTAAATGTGATCTAGCGAAAACCAATACAACCCTACACAAGAAAGCGCTCCCAGGTAGCAGAAAAACTTCAAGAACACCTTTTTGTTTCCAAGGTAATCCGCGACCCCTGATATAAACGGAGTCGCTAATGCAATAAGCACAAAAGCCGCAGAGCTCAAGTAACTAATCAGAGGGCCTCTTTCGATCATTGTACCGAAGACTTCTACCTCTTCAACTTCAGATAGACGAAAAAGAGCACCATAGAAAATGGGGAAAACCGCTGAAGAGATGACAAGGCTATACACCGAATTCGCCCAATCATAAAACGCCCATGCTTTTAAGACCTTAGGCGACCCTTTTTCAAAAGCTACATTCTCCATCTCATTAGATTAATGCGACTGAAAATACAAATTCTAATCAAACCCCAAGTCTGGGCCAGTTTTTGGACTATAATATTTTTAAAAAAACCATGAAACTATTCGCCATCTTTTCTGCCTTTCTTCTGTTGCTCGGATGCACAGGTCCTGAAGGACCCATAGGACCCCAAGGCCCATCCTTATTTTCACAAGTTTTTGAATTCGTAGTAGACTTCACTCCTTCTAACAACTACGAGGCGTATATTGAATTTCCGCAAGATATCGAAGTATTTGAAGCAGACCTTGTTCTCGTTTTCTTGGCTTATGAAACCACAGATTCTAATCAAGGAGTTCAATACGTTTGGCGCTCATTGCCTTAAACACTATTCACTTCGTCAGGGTTATTACAATATCAATACGATCACACTTTTAGTGACATGAGAGCTTTTGTTGAAGCGGATTATAGTCTTACTAGCGCTACTGAAGCAGACCTACTCAATCAGCGATTCAAAGTAGGTGTGGTTCTGGCGGCTTATGCTCAGGAGGCTCACGGGCTAACCGACTTGACTGATGCTGATTTTTTGATTCTTTCACCGTAATTTTAAGAAAAATTGAAGCATGAAAAAGAACTTATTTACCCTGCTGCTCTTGACTAGTGTATGTATATTATGCTCGCAACAAAAATCAGGTACCTCAGGTTATGAAGTATTCAAAACCAATGAACAATGGAAAGAACAGTTAAACGGATTAGAATATTACGTTTTAAGACGCGGAGGTACCGAGTACGCCTTCACCAGTGATTTATTAGATGAAAAACGCAAGGGTACCTATGTATGCGCCGGATGCGGCAATGCGCTCTTTAGATCTGAATACAAATACGATTCAAATAGCGGATGGCCCTCGTTTGATCGCCCCATTGAAGGTGCGTTAGAATTTGATGTCGATTACGATATTGGCTATGAACGCACAGAGGAGAAGTGTGCAAAATGCGGCTCTCATCTTGGGCATGTCTTCGATGACGGACCTCGTAATACTACCGGAAAACGCCACTGCATTAATGGGGTTGCCTTAAAATTTATCGCAGATGGCAATAAATAACCCGCTTAAGCTTGACGAGGAGACTTTAAAGCAACGCCTCACTCCTATTGCTTATACGGTTTTGAGACACGGGGCCACTGAACCTCCTTACTCAGGAACCTATAACGAGCATTACGAGCAGGGCGATTACCATTGTGCTGCCTGCGGGGCTAAGCTTTTTGATAGCAGTTCAAAATTCGAAAGTGGCTGCGGATGGCCTGCTTTTGATTTTGCCGTAGAAGGTGCCATTACCTACTTAAGAGATCATTCACACGGAATGATTCGTACAGAAACGCGCTGCTCATGCTGCGATTCGCATCTTGGACATGTATTTGACGACGGCCCAGCAGCTACCACAGGAAGGCGATACTGCATTAACTCTGTATGTCTCGAATTTCGTCCAATACGTTGAATCGTATGCGGGGTAATGATTACTTTTGGGCCTCTAATTAAAGTGAACTGATGCAAGAATTTGACCTCATAGTACTCGGAAGCGGACCTGGTGGATATGTCGCCGCCATTCGCGCCTCTCAACTAGGCTTAAAAACCGCCATTGTAGAAAAAGAAAATCTAGGTGGAGTATGTCTTAATTGGGGATGTATCCCTACCAAAGCCTTACTGAAATCGGCACAGGTTTTTGAGTACCTAAATCACGCTGAAGACTACGGACTTTCGGTTTCAGAAGTTTCATACGACTTTAATAAGGTGGTTGACCGTTCTAGAGGTGTTGCTGATTCAATGAGTAAAGGCGTCCAATTCTTGATGAAAAAGAATCAGATCACGGTTATAGATGGATACGGAACACTGCTTCCAGGAAAAAAAATAAAGGTCACCGCAGCTGAAAAAGAACAAACTATCGGCGCTTCACATATTATTATCGCCACTGGAGCGAGAAGTAAAGAGCTCCCAAGCCTTCCGCAAGACGGGGTTAAAGTAATTGGATACAGAGAAGCTATGACACTCAAAACTCAACCTAAAAAAATTATCGTTGTCGGAAGCGGTGCCATTGGAATTGAATTCGCTTATTTCTACAATGCGATGGGAACCGAGGTGACCGTAGTTGAGTATCAGCCAAATATCGTTCCTGTTGAGGATGAAGAGGTTTCTAAACAATTAGAACGCAGCTTTAAAAAAGCCGGAATTACCATTAAAACAAATACCGAGGTCACTAAAGTGGACACTCAAGGTGAAGGAGTAAAGGCGACATTGCGCTCGAATGACAAAGAAGAGGTTTTAGAGGCAGACCTTGTATTGTCAGCGGTAGGTATCAAGTCGAATATCGAAAATATAGGTCTCGAGAGGGTAGGTATTGCTGTCGATAGAGACAAGATTTTGGTAGATGAGTTCTATCAAACCAATGTACCCGGTTACTACGCAATTGGCGATGTAACTAAAGGTCAAGCCCTTGCTCACGTGGCTTCAGCCGAAGGCATTCTCTGTGTTGAAAAAATAGCTAACCTGCACGTTGAACCACTAGACTATCAAAACATTCCTGGTTGTACCTATTGCAGCCCTGAGGTGGCCTCTGTAGGACTCACCGAAAAACAGGCCAAAGAACAAGGTTACGACATCAAAGTTGGTAAGTTTCCTTTTTCTGCAAGCGGTAAAGCCAAAGCTTCTGGAAATTCAGACGGCTTCGTGAAGGTCATCTTCGATGCAAAGTACGGTGAGTGGCTTGGATGTCACATGATAGGTCAAGGGGTAACCGATATGATTGCAGAAGCGGTGGTTGCACGAAAGCTAGAGACCACAGGACATGACATCTTAAAAACGGTGCATCCCCATCCTACCATGAGCGAAGCGGTGATGGAAGCAGTCGCGGCGGCCTACGACGAGGTGATTCACCTATAAGAAAGAGTGTAGCGCTAAGCGATAACTTGAGAGGCCAAATCCAATAACAATTCCTTTAGCATTTGGAGCGATATAGGATTGATGCCTGAATGATTCACGGGTATAGGTATTGGAAATATGCACCTCAATCACAGGTGCAGGTACCGCCGCTACGGCATCGGCGATTCCGACCGAAGTGTGCGTATAGGCTCCTGCATTCAAGACAATTCCTTGATGAGAATAGCCAAATTCTTGAATGGCACTAATCAATTCACCTTCTACATTTGATTGAAAATAATCGATCTCCAGCGCACCGAACTCCTTACGCAAATCTTTCAAAAAAGTTTTAAAGTCTTGTGTACCGTAAACTTCAGGTTCTCTTTTACCCAAAAGATTAAGGTTAGGACCGTTTATTACTGCTATCTTCATACTGCTAAAATAGACGCTTTCAATGAATTGGAAACAAGCCATTGATGATTATATGTTATTCTTAAAGATCGAACGTTCGAGTAGCGAGGCTACCTTAGCGAGCTATCGATACGACCTCGAACACCTTGCGAAATTCAGTGAAACCACCTCAAACAAGAGTGTGCCAACATCAATTCAAACTGCTGACCTTAAGGATTTCATCAAAGAGGTGTCAGAGGTATTGAGTGCGCGATCCCAGGCAAGAATGCTATCCGCTGTAAAAGGCTTTTTCAGCTACCTTGAATTTGAAGGGTATCGAAAAGACAATCCTTCAAGCCTACTCGAAACACCTAAGATCGGAAGAAAATTGCCTGTCCACCTCACTACAGAGGAAATCCAAAAATTCTTTGAAGCTATTAATCTCAGCAACCCTCATGGATACCGTAATAAAGCCATTTTTGAATTGCTTTATGCCTGTGGCCTTCGGGTTTCTGAACTCGTACAATTAAGACTATCTGATTTGTATTTCAAAGAAGACTTCATAAAGGTTAATGGTAAAGGCAATAAAAGCAGATTGGTTCCTATCCAAGAAGTTAGCAAAGAGCGTGTACAATACTATCTCGACATGCGTATCAATTCGTACCATCCCCAAGAAGGTCACGAAGACACCGTATTTCTAAACCGCCAAGGAAAACAACTAACTCGCGCTATGATTTTTACCTTAACCAGAGAAATCGCTGCCAGCGCTGGGATTAAAAAGACTTTGAGTCCGCATACCTTTAGGCACTCTTTCGCTACTCATATTTTGGACAATGGCGGAGACCTAAGAGCGATACAACTCATGTTAGGTCATCAGAGCATTACAACTACAGAGATTTACCTACACAGCAGCACCGAAAAGCTTAGAAGCACTCTTGAATTACTACATCCTAGATCAGGTTTGAATCAAGATTCTACATCCTAAATAGTTACATTTATTAAAAATTTATGTTTAATGAAAAACCTATTTCTTGCCACTACATTTTTGTTGAGTAACTTTCTATCTGCCCAGAAATACAACCTCTTATCAAAACATATAGACGAGCGTTTAGAAACCTATGAGTCGGTTGCCATGCAGATCTACAATTGGGCAGAAATGGGGTATCAAGAAGTGCAGTCTAGTGCCTTGCTTAAAGAAACGCTTGAAAATGAAGGGTTTACCATTACGAGTGGCGTAGCAGGAATCCCAACAGCTTTTATGGCCGAATACGGCACAGAGGGTCCGGTCTTAGGGATTTTAGGAGAATTTGATGCCTTACCCGGAATCTCACAAAAAGCCGTTCCCTATCGCGAGAGTGCCAATACTCGTGGTGGTCATGCCTGTGGTCACCACCTTTTCGGTACAGCCTCTACTGCGGCTGCCATCGCTATAAAGTCATGGCTTGAAGAAACGAAGACAGCAGGAATCATACGCTTTTACGGAACCCCAGCAGAAGAAGGTGGTGGAGCAAAGGTGTACATGGCCAGAGAAGGCTTGTTTGACGACGTAGATGTCGTATTGCATTGGCATCCTGGGGCCTCAAATCAAGTGAACGAAGCTGCAGCCCTTGCTAATATCTCAGCCAAGTTTAGATTTAAAGGAATTTCTGCACATGCGGCTGCCGCACCCGATCGAGGTAGATCTGCACTAGATGCAGTTGAAGCCATGAATTACATGGTTAATCTAATGAGAGAGCACGTTCCTCAAGATGCGAGAATACACTATGTGATTACCGATGGAGGTAAAGCACCAAATGTCATCCCAGACTTCGCTGAGGTGTACTATTACTCACGCCATCCAAGACGCGATGTAGTAAAATCAATTTTTGATCGTATTGTGAAAACTGCTGAGGGAGCTGCACAAGGAACAGAAACTGAAATGAGCTATGAAATCGTTAACGGGGTTCACGAATTACTACCCAATGAAACTCTTGAGCGATTGGTTCATGACAGTATGACGGCTATCGGAGGCTATACTTATACGGAACAAGAGCGAGAGTTTGCGGCACAAATTGCCCAGTCTATGGATATCGAATTGAACGAAGCTATCGCTCTGCAAGTGCTTCCTTACCAAAAGTCTCAAGGCGCCTTCGGATCAACCGATGTCGGAGACGTGAGCTTCGTGGTGCCCACAGTCGGATTTAGGACAGCCACTTGGGTTCCAGGGACACCTGCACATTCTTGGCAAGCAGTGGCTGCAGGAGGAACGGGTATAGGCGTAAAAGGTATGGCACTTGCGGCAAAGACTTTAGCATTAAGCGCCGCGAAGCTCTACAAGAGTCCTCGTGTTATTGAAATGGCTAAAAAAGAATTTGAAGAGCGCAGAGGAAAAGACTTTAAGTACGTTCCTCTTTTAGGAAATCGTCCTCCTGCCTTAGACTATAGAAATTAAACTAAGGCTTTAATACGGGTCATCTTCAAGACTGTAATCGGTGACATCAGTGGCATCGTCGACCCTAAATCTGCGCTTCTTATGATCTTCGTTATAAGCGGCTAATTCTTCTTCAGGGATAACCTTCAAGAAAGACGGATGCTGCTCTATAGCAAACTCTAATCGCTCAATAATCTGATCGACTGGATCGTTTTCGTAATCGATTTCAAGAGGTTCCTTAATAATCATTGACTGCAGAATTCCTTTTTTCTTGATATAAATTCCTTTGCGGTCAAAAGAACGTCTAAAGCCATCAATAACAATGGGAACCACTATCGGTTTGTAGGTTTTTATAATATGAGCAGTTCCTTTTCTCAAAGGTTTCCACGGCCGGGTCGTTCCTTGTGGAAAGGTAATAACCCATCCGTCTTTAAGTGCCTTTCCAATGTTAGATATGTCACTCATTTTAACTTGACGATTGACTTCCTGACCACCAGCGCGCCAGGTACGCTCAATACTTATTGAGCCTGCATAAGCCAGTATTTTGGCCAATAGGCTTCCCTTCATCGTCTCTTTTGCCGCGATGTAATAGATATTCAATTTGGGGTTTAGAAGGTAGCTGACGTTTTTAATCGAATCTTCCCGACCTTTTAAACTCGCATTGAAGACGTGAAACATAGCCACCACATCTGCAAAATAAGTTTGGTGATTACTCACAAAAAGTACATTCTCTGAAGGCAGGTCTCTTAGCACCTGCGAACCCTCAATTTTGAGCGTGTTGAATCGCTTGTATCGGGCATGGGTTACAAATCCGGCGACAATGATAAGAAGCCTCTTCAACAAGAGGTTATGTCCAAAAGGGTTTTGCTTGAATAAGGGCATAAAAATTGCTAAGTTGTAGGCTCAAAAATTTTTCTTAGCACGATCAAAAGTACAAAAGCTTTGCATATGCGAATTGGCAGTCTTCTCTGCGGAATACTCGTGGTACTCTCCTGTTCTAATCCACCTAAATCGAACAAAGTAAGCGCCTCTTCGTCTGTTGAAAGTTTGGCTACACCCTTACCCCCTGAATCACAGAAAGCTACTGAGCTAAAATCAAAAGAGAAAATCGAAGAAGAAACGTTTGTCCTTGATGAAGAAAACGCAATCCCCTTCTTTTTTGAGTATCAAAAAAATCTCAAAGAACACTTTGTCACCTTTGAAACCTCAATGGGTGAGTTTACCGTTGAACTTTTTGAAGATGTACCTTATCACAGAGCCAATCTCATCTATCTAGCGAAGAAGGGGTATTTTGATGGAACTCAATTTCACAGAGTAGTAAAAGACTTTATCATTCAAGGCGGAAACACCGATAATCGAGAAATTGCCCGACGCAGGGTAAGTATCGGTCGTTATCTTTTACCTCCCGATACCGATAAAGGGCACCCACACCATAGAGGGGTGATATCTATGCCAAGTAGTGACATCAATAATCCGCATAAACTGGCCTCTCCCTATGAGTTCTTTATTGTAGTGACCCGCCCAGGATCGTTCCATCTAGATGGTAATTATACCGCCTTTGGTTCAGTCAGTGAAGGTATGGAAGTGGTAGATGCCATCAACAAGGTCGAAGTAGACCAAGGAGATTGGCCCATGCAAAACGTATACATCTTAAAGGCTACTGCCCACTAGACATTAAACCTCTAAAGGTGTCCAATTTACTTTGCATGAGGTAAAGACGTCAACAATAATTTGAATGCAGCTGTCGATTTCCTCTTTAGTGATCACCAGTGGAGGCGCAAAACGTATAATATTACCGTGAGTAGGTTTTGCTAATAACCCGCTTTCCATCATATTTAAGCATAAATTCCAAGCCGTTTCACTTTCAGGGTGATCGGCAATGACGATCGCATTGAGCAATCCTTTTCCTCGAATCTGTTTGACCAACTTAGAGGTGCCGAGTGCCTCATTCAGAGACTTTCTGAAGTGCTCCCCTAATCTAAAGGCATTTTCTGCAAGCTTTTCGTTCTTGACAACCTCAAGGGCAGCAATAGCAACGGCTGAAGCCACAGGGTTTCCTCCATAGGTACTTCCGTGTGAACCCGGTGTAATCACCTCCATGATAAAGTTATCGGCCAATACAGCCGAGACCGGATAGGCTCCCCCTGAAATAGCCTTTCCTAAAATCAATACATCCGGTTTAACTTCAGGAGTTGCAGTGCAATGGCGATCTGCACAGTTACAAGATCCGCAGGTGGCTAAAAGTTTTCCTGTACGCGCAATTCCGGTTTGGATCTCATCAGCAATAAAAAGCACATTATGCGTCTTACATAGGGCCCTACATGCCGAAAGATAGTCTTCATCAGGTACGTGAACGCCAGCCTCTCCTTGAATAGGTTCTACTAGAAATCCGATCACATTAGGATGCGATTTCAATACCTTTTCTAAAGCATCCGGGTCATTATAGGGTATTTGAACAAAACCTGGGGTAAATGGACCAAAGCCTTTTCGGGCACCTTGATCTGAAGAAAACGAAATAATGGTAGTGGTTCTTCCGTGAAAGTTCTGTTCACACACTACAATAACGGCATCATTTTGTGAAATTCCTTTCTTCTCATATCCCCATCGGCGTGCTATTTTTAAAGCAGTTTCAACTGCTTCAGCACCTGAATTCATTAAAAGTACCTTGTCGAACCCAAAAGTCTGAGCCATGTACTGTTCAGTTTCACCGAGCTTGTTATTGTAAAAAGCTCTCGATGTAAGTGCAAGGGTTTTGGATTGCTCCACCAAAGCCTCTAGAATTTTTGGGTGACAATGCCCTTGATTCACCGCAGAATAAGCCGATAAAAAATCAAAATAACGCTTGCCTTCTGTATCCCAGACATATACGCCTTCACCTTTTGCTAAGACCACTGGAAGTGGATGGTAATTATGCGCTCCATATCGATGTTCTAATTCAATAGCTTCTGATGCTGAAATTCCCATAGGTCTATTTTTTGTTCCCGCAATTTACGGCAATTCAACGGCTAGAACGAATTACCTTTGCCGACATGGGAAGAAGAACTAGCATTATTTTACCGCATGTCACTATTGAAGGAATGGCGGCAAAAGGTAAAGCATTTGGGCGTGCCGAAGATGAAAAAATTGTTTTCGTGCCCTTTGCCGCACCAGGAGATAATGTCGATGTCCGCGTAACCAAAAAGAGCAGCAAGTTTTACGAAGGCGTTATCGAAAAAATACACCACTCTTCAGAAGAACGAGTGACTCCCAGATGCTTTCATTTCGGAACCTGCGGAGGATGCAAATGGCAACACATCAGCTACGAAAAACAACTCAGAGGCAAACAGCACGAGGTCATTGAGAACCTAAAGCGCATCGGTCAGGTAACCCCTAAAGAGGTGTATGAAATACTGGGTTCTGAAGAGCATTACGACTATAGAAACAAAATGGAATTTTCATTTTCTGATTCGAAATGGCTAACGCAAGAAGAAATTCACTCTAACGAAACCTTTAACCGCAATGCTTTAGGGTTTCACAAACCCCAAATATGGGATAAGGTTATCGATTTAAAAGAATGCCATCTGCAGGGGCCCTTATCAAATGAAATCCGTTTGTTTTGCAAAGAAGAGGCCGAACGGCAAGGTTTAAAGTTCTTCAACCTACGCGGAGGATACGGTGACCTAAGAACCTTAATGATCCGCACCACGCAAAAGGGTCAAGTAATGGTTTTGATACAATTTTGTGATGCTTCGCGAGAGGCTATTGAAGCCTACTTAAAGGCCATACACCATCGCTTTCCAGAGCTGCATTCTATTCTTTACACCATCAATAAAAAAGCAAACGACACCCTTTACGATCAAGAGATCCATTGCTATGCCGGAGCATCATACATTGAAGAAGAAATGGAAGGCTTGCGCTTTGCTATCGATGCGAAATCGTTTTATCAAACCAACAGTCGTCAGGCCCAGAGACTTTACACGATTACTAGAGATTTTGCTGAACTAAAGCCAACAGATGTAGTGTATGATTTGTATACCGGAACAGGAACTATCGCTCAGTTTATTGCCCGTTCTGTTCAGAAGGTTGTAGGCGTTGAGTCTGTTCCTGAAGCGATAGCAAAGGCAAAAGAAAACGCTACAATCAATGGCATTGACAATGTAAGCTTTGAGGTAGGTGACATGCGTAAAGTATTTAACGAAGATTTTATCCAAAATCACTCGAAGGCCGATGTAGTCATCACCGATCCGCCAAGAGATGGGATGCATGCAGATGTGATTGCACAACTACTCGCTCTAAATGCAGAGCGTATCGTCTATGTGAGTTGTAACTCAGCGACTCAAGCACGCGATTTACAATTACTTTCTGCACAGTACGAGACTGTGAAATCGCAAGCAGTCGATATGTTCCCGCAAACACATCACGTTGAAAATGTAGTACTTTTGAAACGTCGATGAATTGAACGCATCTCATGCCAAACACGCGCCAGTTTCTCTTTACTCTTTTAACGCTTGTCCTTTTTAGTTGTGAAAAAGATGACATCTGTGTTGACGGAGATTCGGCCGTACTAGTCATCGAATTTAGAGATGCAGGCAATATAGAAAGTCTAAAACCCGTTAATGGGTTAAGCCTGCTGTTGAATGATACTGCTTATCAAGGAATTGAAAACCAATCTGTTTCTAAGCTAGAATTAGCGCTTTCAGCTACCCAAAAGAATTATGTTTTTCATTTTGTTCAAGGAGAATCAGAACTAACAGATCGACTTGAATTGAATATAACCCCAATTATCACCTATGTTTCAAGGGCTTGCGGTTATGTATTGGAATTCGAAGGACTCTCTGCTCAACCGCTCGACTCTCTTGATTGGATTTCTTCAATCGAGGTACTGATTGAAACCATAACTGCTACCAATGATCCGCATCTTGTCATTTATCACTAAACGAGTCGCGCTCATCTGCACCTTATCGGTAGGCCTAATGACTTACGGCCAAACTGCCTACGGATTGCGTGTTGGAGCAGACCTACACCGGCTTGTAAGAACTAGCCTAAACGACAACTACAGCGGTTTCGAATTAAGTGGTGACCTGCGGTTAAAAAAGAAACTCATGCTTAGCGCAGAGCTGGGAAATGAGAGCTTTTTAGATCAGGAGAAGCTTGGCGATTACTTGTTGTATGAGACGAAATACACAGGGAGTTATCTGAAATTAGGAGCCGATTGGATGGTCTACGCTCAAAAAACTAACGAAAAAAATCTGGTTACTGCGGGCTTTCGTTATGCCATATCAACGTTTAGCAGCGATCTCGGAGCAGTGCATGTGTACGACAGTTCACGCCTTCGAGAATCCGAAGGTTTCCCACTTTTCACCCAAGATGGAGAAAGCTTCAGCGGGCTCAATGGAAGTTGGATTGAAGGTGTTCTTGGCTTCAAAACAGGGCTATTCAACAATCTTTACCTCGGAGCCAGTTTAAGACTGGGATTCTTGGTCTCTGAGAAAAGTCCTGACAATTTTGACAATCTATGGATTCCCGGGTTTAACAAAGTAACAGACGGCGCAAGGTTTGGATTAAATGTCAACTACACGCTCTCTTATTTTATTCCTGTAGTTAAGAAATAATCAGTGTGTCTCTTTTAAACTGCCGCTGTAGAGACGGTATCCTTGTAACTTCGCCTCGAGTTTTCCGTTATAGAGTTTAATCTTTTTAAAAGGCTTTAAACCAAGGTGTTTAAGGGCTTCTAGATTTGAACTAATCAACCAAGCCTCACTATTGCTGTAATGCTGTTTCAGTGTATTTCCGATCTCTTTGTAGAAGGGTATTTCGTCAATATCTAGGCGCTCTCCATAGGGCGGATTAAAGACCATATGTAAGGGAGATGCTGTCGGCGGAAGTGTCTTAAAAAAATCAGCGCGTTGCACTTGTATATATTCAGAGAGGCCGGCGTTCTCGGCATTTTCTTCTGTCTTGCGAACCGCACTTGGAGCCTTGTCTTGGGTATAAATAGTAAAGGGAAACTCTTTCACTTTATTCAGGGCGGACTCTTTAATTTTTTCCCATAATACTGCATCGAAAGAATTCCAATGCATGAAAGAGTATGAGGTACGGTGAATTCCATGAGGAATCTTACAAGCAATTAATGCCGCCTCTATCGCCAATGTTCCACTCCCACACATAGGATCGAAAAAGTTGCGTTGTCCATGCCAGTCACTCAAGTGCAGAATACCTGCAGCAAGCACTTCATTAATAGGCGCTATATTGGTAACCGTCTTGTATCCTCGTTGATGAAGTGAAGCGCCAGAACTATCTAATGCAACACTTAGCGTATCGTTACTCAAATGCAAGTTGATACGAATTTGAGGATCAGAAGTATCTATCGGTGGACGTTTTCGAGTCTTCTCAATAAAGTAATCTACAATTGCATCCTTAGCCTTTTGAGAGAGAAACAATGAGTTACTAAAGCGATCAGAAAAGAGTCCAGAATCAATAGAAAAGGTCTTTTCAGGAGAGAAGTACCGCTGCCACGGAATACTCTTAACCGCATCGTAGAGTTGCTCTTGATTGGTCACTCTAAACGCACCGATTGGCATAAGGATTCTCAGCGCACATCCCAATGAGAAATTTGCCTTATACATGAATCCCAAATCTCCTTCAAAAGCGACCATGCGATTCAACTCTTTGATGTTTTTTGCCCCTAGGCTCCTGAGCTCTTTGGCCAAAATAGATTCAAATCCATAAAAGGTTTTAGCTAAAAAGGGTGTGTTTTGATCCGAATACTTCATGGGTAGTTTATTTGATCTATTTTTGAACAATGATTCGTTCTGCGCTATTTGGTCTTCCTGTAATAGCTGTTTTAATTGGTGTACTGGTCGCCGTGCTCGTTGAACGTAGATCAAAGTCTCCCGTTTGGATTCTTTTGCCTTTCAGCGGCTCATTTTTGCTATCGATCACTCTTTTTGATCTACTTCCAGAACTATTTTCGACACCTGAAACCAAAGGTATATCTCTTGCAGTACTCTGTGGAATCTTACTTCAAATATTTTTAGAGTTCTTTTCAAAGGGTGCAGAACACGGTCACGTACACCTTTCAGATTCAGGAGAGAATCGCCCCTATTACTTCTCGGTTTTCACGGCATTGTTTATTCATGCTTTTTTAGAAGGGGCTCCACTGGCTCATATTGAGACCCTAAGCATCGCCGTTTTTCTGCATAAGATTCCGATCGCAATGGTGGTTTATCAATTTCTGAAAAAAGCGAATTTCAGCGCTACGCGTGCCTTCGTGTTATTAGCAAGTTTTGCCATGATGACCCCTTTGGGGCTCTTATTAGGTCAGGTTATAGTGGATAGTAGTCTTAGTGTATATCTCGATGCCCTTTCGGCAGGGATATTTCTGCACGTCTCTACCGTTATCCTTTTTGAGTCTGAGAAAGGTCATCGCTTTAATTCCAAGAAAGTTCTTGCCATCGTAGCGGCTATTGCGATTGCCTACCTGCTTTAGTCACGCGCCAAATACGTGTGCTATTATCCTCAAATAAAGCAGGGGCCTCTAGAATCAATTCATAGTGCTCACTTAAAAACAAAAGATCTGTAGCATCCTTGGTATTGGTTAGAACGAGGATTTCAGGGTTCTGGGTGGTTCGTCTTTGAAGGGCTTCACCATCCTCGATTCGGTCAAAGGTTCGCTGGGTTTGAATTAAAAAGGCCGGATCTAGTCGCTTATACACCACCACCTCTCTATCGGCAATAAGAGGTAGTGATTTAGCTACAGGTGAATATCCATTCATAGTTGGAAAGACCCATCCCCATAGCAACCATCCCATGAGCATCCAATTCAAAGCTAGGGCCAAAACAAATTGAAAGGGAGCTAAACCTTTATGACGTAAAAGCAACGCTAAGGCCCCTATACTTATGGGAAGAAGTGAAAAACTCAAATAACTAAGATCACCCAATGCCGGATGCTGTTTCAAGCCGAAATATGCCCCTACTACAGCTGCTATTCCGAGGGCGATAAGACTGATGAGTCCCCATTGAAGTGTTCTGCGAGAGGCTTGTTCTTGCAGTTGTACCAAATAATCCGCAATTAAAACACCTAAAAAGGCAAAAGCAGGCATAGGATAATTCGGAAGCTTAGTGTCTGAAAAACTAAAAAAAACAACGATGACCAGACCTACTGAGAAACAGAACCTCAAGAAATCATGATCCCATCTGGCTCTATATGCCTTAAACCATGCAGGTATTAACCAAACACCGAAAGGCAATAGCCCAATAAGAACCCAAGCAGTGGTGAGGATAAAGGGCCCACCATGCCCCTCTTTTTGGTCGCTAAAACGATTGAGGTTTTGATCTAAAAAGAAGCCTTCAGTAAAGGCTCCGTCGGTGGCAATATGTGCTCCAATATACCAGGGAGCCGCAATACAAAGAGAAAACAAGACTCCTAAAAAAGGATAAAAACTTAGTAGATAGCGCAAGTTTAATTTCTTAGAAACGCCCAAGTAAACTAGGGCTGTTAAAGCCACAATAACTAAAGCGATTGGTCCTTTAGAGAGCAACCCTAAACCCATAAAACTATACGCGAGTAGCAATCTTTTCTTTGAAGGTTGTTGATCGTGATCGAAAAAATAAAGTAAGGAGGCCGTTACAAATAGAATTAAATAGGGATCAGGAACCGCCAAGTGAAACTCTTGGGCGAAAAGCAGACTGCTACATAACACCAAGGCAGCTATACATGTCGTATACCAATTGAGGTAACGCTCAACAGAACGGGTGATAAACACAAGCATAAAGGCTCCTGCCACTGCCGAAAAAAAACGAGCCGCAAAAGGACCTACACCAAACAAGCTGTACGACAACATCATTAAGAAATAATGAAAAGGTGGCTTGTCAGTTCTTAATTCACCGTTGAAGGTGGGAACGAAATAATTCTTACTTACCAACATCTCACGGGCTGCTTCACTATTCTTGGCCTCATCGAGTATGTAGATCGGAAAAGCAGCACTAAATGCAGAAAACAAAACAAAACCGACCAATCCAATAATGAAGTACCTGTAACGAAACACTAATGCTTTTATTTCCATTGCAATCGATTATGATGCCATTTGCGCGGATTAGAACGAACTATCCACTGCGCCATAAAAGTAGAAAAACACCCGAATAAGGCTCCTGTGTAAATATCCTGAAACCAATGCTGACCAAGATAAACTCTAGATAAAGCCGCAATTGCTGCTACAACAACTAATCCGTAGGTCAAACTCTTTTTTTGAGCATATACCGCCATGAATGAGGCAAAGAAAAATACGGTAGTGGTGTGTCCTGACGGAAAACTGTTCAAGATTTTCATAGAGACCCCTTCAACCCATAGATAGTCCTCTGCTACTCCGGCCTCTGAAAAATAACCATAAGGGCGCAAAGCACCTTTTGCTAGCCATTGCTTAAAAAGATGAACAAAAAATCCATGAATTAGAAAGCCAACTGTAAACTTAAAAGGCCACTCAAAAGGTTTCTTATAGAAGAAAAATAACAGTAGTAATAACGCGTACGAAGCGTCACCTAGGTAAGTGATGTTTTTAAAAAATACATCTAAAATAGGATTATGTATCGCGTTAAGTTGAGCAAAAATCGTCCCTTTTTCTAGACCAAGTAATGGAGTACTTACCAGCACCACCATTAAAAAAGGTAGAATTGGTTTTAAGTTGTAAGCTTTAAAGTCGGTCATCGGCTTCAAAATTAAGCATTAAACAGAGTTTGGGTGAGCCCACGAGATAACTATCTTTGCCACTTATTTAGTAAAGTCTCATGATTCAGATAACGCTTCCAGACGGCGCCGTAAAAGAATTTCAGTCAGGTACCACTCCTTTTGAAGTGGCTAGTTCAATTAGCGAAGGTTTAGCCCGAGCAGTCTTATCGGCTAGCTTCAATGATAAGACTGTTGAACTTTCAACGCCACTAACCGAAGACGGTGCCTTAACTTTGTTTACCTGGAATAACGAGGAAGGAAAGAAGGCATTTTGGCACTCTAGCGCTCACATATTAGCACAGGCCTTGGAAGAATTGTATCCGGGCATCAAACTCACTATCGGCCCAGCAATTGAAAATGGTTTTTACTACGATATAGATTTCGGGGGCCACAACGTCTCAGATAAAGATTTTAAAGTCATTGAAGACAAAGCACTTGAAATCGCGAGAGGAAAGCACGAATTCAAGATGCGTTCGGTATCAAAAAAAGAGGCCTTAGCGCATTATCAAGGGCAAAATAATGAGTTCAAGATCGAACTCATTGAAGGCCTAACCGATGGAGATATCACTTTTTGTGATCACAGTACATTCACAGATTTATGTCGCGGAGGACACTTGCCAAATACCGGACACGTCAAAGCCTTTAAAATTTTAAGTATTGCTGGGGCTTACTGGCGCGGTGACGAAAACAAGCCTCAGCTAACCCGTATTTACGGCATCTCTTTTCCTAAACAGAAAGAGCTTACCGAGTATTTAGAGCGCATAGAAGAAGCCAAGCAACGTGACCACCGAAAATTAGGAAAAGAGCTTGAACTCTTTACGTTTTCAGCGAAGGTGGGACAAGGATTACCGCTATGGCTTCCAAAAGGAGCTGCACTAAGAGAGCGACTCGAAAACTTTTTGAAAGCAGCGCAAAGGAAAGCTGGTTACGAAATGGTGGTTTCTCCTCATATCGGCCAAAAAGAGTTATATGTAACCTCAGGTCATTATGCCAAATACGGTGAAGACAGCTTTCAACCTATTAAAACACCTAAGGAAGACGAAGAGTTTTTGCTTAAACCTATGAACTGTCCGCATCACTGTGAAATTTTCAATGCAACGCGATTCAGTTACAAAGATCTTCCTAAGCGCTTCGCGGAATTCGGAACGGTTTACCGATACGAACAGAGTGGTGAACTTCATGGACTAACCAGGGTTCGCGGTTTCACTCAAGACGATGCACATATCTTTTGTACCCAAGATCAGCTGCTCTCTGAGTTTGAGAATGTCATCGACTTAACCCTTTATGTGTTAGGTTCATTAGGATTCGAAGATTTCACCGCACAAGTAAGTGTTCGTGACTTAGAAAAGCCTGAAAAATACATCGGAGAGAAAGAAAATTGGGATAAAGCCGAAGCATCAATTATAAAAGCCGCAGAAAATAAAGGCCTGAAGTATGTTATTGAATCAGGTGAGGCCGCATTCTACGGACCAAAGCTTGACTTCATGATCAAGGACGCCTTAGGACGAAAGTGGCAATTAGGTACCATTCAGGTAGATTACAACCTACCTGTGCGTTTTGACCTTAGCTACAAAGGGAGTGATAATGAGTATCACAGACCAGTTATGATCCACCGCGCACCTTTTGGAAGCATGGAGCGTTTCATTGCGCTACTGTTAGAACACACAGGAGGTAACTTCCCCGTTTGGCTTATTCCTGTTCAAGTAGAAGTACTTCCGGTTAGTGAGCGCTTTGAAAATTATTCCCGAAAAGTTTTAAAATCGCTAGAAAATCACGAAATTCGCGCCCTCATTGATGCTCGAAATGAAACGGTTGGAAAAAAAATTCGAGAAGCAGAAATGAAAAAGGTGCCGTTTATGATGGTAATCGGAGAACAAGAAGAGGTTGAAGGGCTTGTTTCTGTTCGTAAACACGGAGGCGAGAGCCTAGGAACGATGAGCGTTGAAGCATTCGCCGAAATGATTAACTCACAGATTGCTGAAAGCGTGAAGCCTTTTAGAGAAGTGTAACCAAAACTTGAGTAACCATAGCAATACGTAGAAAAAAAACCAAGCCGCAGCCCAGGCGCAGCATGGAGAATCCTCACAATATTAATGAGGATATTACAGCAAATGAAATCCGTCTAGTCGGTGACAACGTTGAAGTTGGGGTGTACCCGCTGAATAAAGCGTTAGAAATTGCTAGAGAGCAAGAACTTGATCTTGTTGAAATTTCACCTAAAGCTGTTCCTCCGGTTTGTAAGGTTATCGATTACAAGAAGTTTCTTTACGAACAAAAGAAACGTGAAAAAGTAATCAAAGCGAAGGCTACTAAAGTTATCATCAAAGAGATTCGATTCGGACCTCAAACCGATGACCACGATTTTGAATTTAAAAAGCGTCATGCTGAAAAATTCTTGAAAGAAGGTGCAAAATTAAAGGCCTTTGTTTTTTTCAAAGGGCGCTCCATTGTTTATAAAGATCAAGGAGAGATCTTGTTGCTTAGATTGGCACAAGAACTTGAAGAGTTCGGAAAGGTAGAGCAAATGCCACAGCTCGAGGGAAAACGAATGACCATATTCATTGCCCCAAAAGTGGCGAAAAAGTAGATTGCGGAATTAATAAGTAGATCATGCCAAAGATGAAAACTAAATCCAGTGCTAAAAAGCGTTTTGCGCTTACTGGTTCTGGAAAGATTAAGCGCAAACATGCGTTTAAAAGCCACATTCTAACGAAAAAGTCAAAGAAACGTAAGTTGAAACTTACGCATTCTGGACTTGTTCATGATGCAGATGTAAATAGCATCAAAGAACAGCTTCGTTTGAAGTAAAACACCCGTAATTCGGTATTTTTTAACCCTGGAGTTTGGCCGCTATAAGAATCACCTGGTGATCGCCAACTACAAAAACAAAAACAAGTATGCCAAGATCAGTTAATTCAGTTGCCTCAAGAGCACGAAGAAAAAAAATCATGAAACTCGCCAAAGGATACTTTGGTAGAAGAAAGAATGTTTGGACAGTGGCTAAAAACGCTGTCGAAAAAGCGCTTCTATATTCTTACAGAGACCGCAGAAACAAGAAACGCAATTTTAGAGCCTTGTGGATTACGCGTATTAACGCAGGAGCCCGCCAACACGGACTTTCGTATTCGCAATTCATGGGAGCCCTAAAAAAGAATCATATTGACCTTAACCGCAAGGTACTTGCCGATTTAGCGATGAATGAGCCAGAGGCTTTCAAAGCAATCGCAGAGAAGGTTAAATAAAAGTTTTAATTTCCGCAACATTTAGAGAATCCCAAGCCTTCTGGTTTGGGATTCTTTATTTTAGAGCCATGGGTATAGATTACAAGAAAATTAAAATGGTCGTCAGTGATATGGACGGCACATTGCTAAATGCTTCTCACGAGGTAAGTCCTCGTTTTTTTGAGCTTTTCACCGAATTAAAAAAGAGAAACATACGTTTTGTTGCAGCTAGTGGAAGACAGTACCCTAGCATGCGCTCAAAACTCACGCGTATTGCAGATGAAATGAGTTTTATTGCAGAAAACGGAGCGCTGATTATCAAAAAAGAAAAAACCCTCCACACTCAAGAACTCGGTACCCAATTTATTCATCGCGTTATTTCTAAATTGCAAGAACTGAATGAGGTAGAATCAATTCTATGTAGCGAGCGAACTGCCTATTCCCTTAGCAACAATCTGCATTTTCATGGCCTCTTGAAAGAGTACTATGAAGAGCACCGCATCGTAAATTCGCTAGATGAAATCACCGATCCTATTTTAAAAATTGCATTATACCATAAAGAGGGAGGTGAACAGAACATTTATCCGCATTTTAGATCGTTTGAAGAAGAGCTCAAAGTGAAGGTCTCTGGAGATTTCTGGGTAGACATCTCTGACATGAATGCTAATAAAGGGTATGCACTTAAAAAATTGCTCATGCACTACAATTTTAGACCCGACGAGCTCATTGTTTTCGGAGATTACAACAATGACCTTGAGATGCTCGCCTTAACCCCGAATAGTGTAGCTATGGAAAATGCACATCCCGCCGTTTTAGAAGCAGCCAATTATAAAACGAGTTCCCATAACCATCATGGGGTTGAACGTATTCTAGAAGAACTGATAAGACATTAATTAAAAGGGCATATCGTCATCACCGTCAAACCCAGAAGTGTTGAAGGGGTTATGTGGTCTTGGTAGCGGCTTATCTTCGTTCATTTTTGATTCAAACTCAAAGCTACCAAATGAGTTGTCGAGGTTTTCGAATTTACCAAGCGAGCCAATAAATTTTAGCCTGATATTGTCCAATCCACCATTACGGTGCTTGGCGATAATCAATTCAGCCTGACCCTCTGTGGGTGACTGCTGCTCGTCGTCCCACTCTTCAATCTTGTAGTATTCTGGACGGTAAATAAAAGATACGATATCCGCATCTTGCTCAATCGCTCCTGACTCTCTAAGGTCTGAAAGCAAAGGACGTTTTGATCCACCTCTCGTTTCAACAGCTCTCGAGAGCTGTGACAATGCAATAACAGGAACGTTGAGTTCCTTAGCCAACGCCTTAAGGTTTCTTGAAATGGTTGAGATTTCTTGCTCACGATTTCCTGCCTTTTGGGTAGAACCAATCGTCATCAATTGCAAGTAGTCGATAATAACCAATTTAATATCGTGTTGAGAAGCCAAACGCCTTGCCTTGGCTCTTAGATCAAAAATCGAAAGCGAAGGGGTATCGTCTATATAAAGCGGCGCCTTTTCTAAGGTTTTCACTTTAACATTGAGCTGTTCCCATTCGTGCTTCTCGAGTTTTCCGGTTCTCAACTTTTGAGACGAAAGACCTGTTTCAGAAGAAATGAGGCGCGTAATCAATTGCACCGAAGACATCTCTAGTGAAAAGAAAGCCACTGGCAATCCTTTATTCACCGCAATATTTCGGGCCATTGAAAGCGTTAAAGCTGTTTTACCCATACCTGGACGTGCGGCAATGATGATCAAATCACTAGGTTGCCACCCAGAAGTAACCTCATCGAGCTTTTCGAATCCAGAAGGAACTCCACTCAGGCCGTCTTTATTTGAAATTTCTTCAATCTTCTTCTTGGCCTGAATAACGAGGTCTTGGGCTGATTCTGCCGAGCGTTTTAGGTTTCCTTGTGTTATATCGTATAGACGTGCTTCAGCTTGATCTAGCAAATCAAAGACGTCTTGACTGTCTTCATAGGCCTCTTCAATGAGCTGCGTAGAAATTTTTATAAGGCTTCGCTGCACGTATTTCTGAAGAATGATTCGGGCATGATATTCTATGTGTGCCGACGAACCTACTCCCCTAGTTAATTCGATGAGATAAAAATCTCCACCAACAGTCTCGTGATGCTTTCTTTGTTTCAACAAATTCGAGACGGTGAGAAGGTCAATGGGCTTTGTTTCTTGAAACAATTCGTGAATAGCTGAAAATATCTTTTGGTGTGCATCTACATAAAAGACGTCCTCGTGAAGCATATCAATCACCTCATCAACTCCCTTTTTATCGATGAGCATTGCTCCCAACACCACGCGCTCGAGCTCAACGGCCTGAGGAGGAATTTTTCCTCGCTCAAGAGAAATTACATCGGCATTCTTTTGCCTCGAATTTGTAACGCGATTGGGTTCAGCCATTGCTTCTATTCTTGATATACGCCCATGTTAGAATATTTGTCCATACGCTCCTTGATTAGGGTTTTCACCGGAAGCTCGGCCAATTCTTCGTAGGTCTTTTCTATTTTTTTCTTGATTATCTGGAACATCTGTTCTCTATCACTGTGCGCACCACCCATAGGTTCTTTAACAATCTCGTCAATGAGGGTCATCTTTTTCATGTCTTTGGCCGTGAGCTTGAGGGCGTCAGCTGCTTTTTCTTTATAATCCCAACTGCGCCAAAGGATTGAAGAACACGATTCTGGAGAAATCACAGAGTACCATGAGTTTTCAAGCATCATTACACGATCACCTACACCGATACCCAAGGCTCCACCAGAAGCACCTTCACCGATGATGAATACAATGATAGGAACTTGTAAGCGGGCCATTTCTAATAGGTTACGTGCTATAGCCTCACCTTGTCCTCTTTCCTCAGCCTCAATACCCGGATAGGCGCCCGGAGTATCAATAAAAGACAATACAGGAATGCCGAATTTTTCAGCCATCTTCATGAGGCGCAAAGCCTTGCGATAACCTGCTGGATTAGACATTCCGAAGTTGCGGTATTGACGCGTCTTGGTATTGTACCCCTTTTGTTGGCCAATTATCATATACGATTGACCCCCAATTTT
Source organism: Flavobacteriaceae bacterium (assembly GCA_038134285.1). Lineage (GTDB taxonomy): Bacteria > Bacteroidota > Bacteroidia > Flavobacteriales > Flavobacteriaceae > UBA3478. The sequence continues at coordinate 56,537 of JAYPUW010000004.1, read as the reverse complement.
ACCAAGTCCTCCTATCATCGCCTTGTCGTCTCCGACCGTACGATCTCCGTGTAGCTCTAAAAAGGTTCCATCACAGAGCGCTCTAACGTAGTCCAGAGTATACGGACGATTCGGATGACGCGATAATTGAACGCGCTGCCACGGTGTTAAATTGGTATAGATCTCTTTACGCGCTTCCTTTAATTTCTTTTCAATCTGATTACATGTTTCGGTCACATCGACAGCACTCTCTTCGCCAATGATCTGACACTTTTCAAGTTGATCTTCTAAGTCCTTTAACGGAAGCTCAAAGTCTAAATATTCCATAAATAAACTCTAGGTTAAGTAATGAGGAAAGACAAATATACATATTAACGTTTTGCCCGCTGCAATAGAAAATAAGCAATTGTCGCAAAGAAAACTACCGGAAGTAAAGCAGCTAACAAAGGTGAAAATCCGGCCTGTTCGGCCAACGTGGAGAAAACGCGATCAAAGAAAATGTAGATGAACGCTATGGCAATACCAAATGCCAGGTTAAGGCCTAATCCTCCTCTCCGTTTCACCGAAGAAACGGCCACTGCGATAAGCGTAAGAATATAAGCCGACAAGGGCAAAGCAAGACGCTTATATTTTTCTAGAATATAGGCATTCACCGTAGCCGAACCCCTCCGCTTTTGGTCGTTGATGAATCGATTCAATTCAAAGAAATTCTTGGTTTCTGCGATGTAAGATACAGGCATCAAATCGTCAATAGTGAAATTGAGTATTGTGTCTATACTTCTGATTTGCTCTACGTATTCAACTTCATCTTCGAACGTACGTTTTTTGTAAGTCGTTAACCTGTAGGTAGAATCGACGGTCATGTAACGAATGTTGGCTGCGGATAATTTGTACTCAAGGCGGCCTATCGAATCGAAGTGTTCTAAGGTGAAATTGTAACCGATCAATCGATTCGGGTCGAAGAAACTCACATAAACGAATTCATCTTCAGAGATCTGGTTGTAAATATTGCGAACCTGCCTGTCTTCTTTAGTCGATTTAAAGTATTCGTCTTCAAAAGCATGAAATCCTTCACTAGCACTAGGGACTATAAAGTTTCCCATGAGAAAAATCAATACCGCTATACAGGTAGCACCTATGAGGTAAGGACGCAAAAAGCGTTGATACGACATACCAGAACTCAGGATAGCCACCACCTCTGATCGTGCACTCAGTCGTGAAGTAAAAAAGATAATGGCTAAAAACAATAAGATGGGCATGAGCATATTACCCAAAACAAGTGTGAAATTCAAATAATAAGACCAAATCTCTCCACTTGAAGCCTTGCTTTCTAAAATCTTATTGATCTTTTCTGCAAGAGAAGCCATGATACCGATAGGAACAAAGAGAAAAAGGATACCGAAAAAGGTAATCAGGTACCGCTTTAGAATGTACTTATCAATGAGTGTTAGCTTCATTACAATCTCTTATTCATCTGAGTTACCATTTCTTCTTTCCATTCGTAAAAGTCTCCCTCTACGATGTGTTTTCGAGCCTCCCCCACAATCCATAAATAAAACGCAAGATTGTGAAGGGTAGCAATTTGTTTACCCAGAAATTCATTGCAGGTGAACAGGTGCCTAAGATAAGCCTTTGAGTAGATGGTGTCTACATAAGACAGGGCCTGCTCGTCTATGGGTGAAAAGTCGTCCTCCCACTTTTTGTTTTTAATATTAATCGTTCCTTGTAAGGTAAATAACATTCCGTTTCGTGCATTACGCGTGGGCATGACGCAATCAAACATATCGATCCCTAAGGCAATATTCTCTAACAGATTTATTGGTGTTCCAACGCCCATAAGGTAGCGAGGCTTGTCTACAGGTAAGATCTGGCAGACCACATCTGTCATGGAATACATATCTTCGGCTGGCTCCCCAACAGACAATCCACCTATCGCATTACCCGCCGCACCAATTGAGGCGATATACTCTGCAGATTTGATCCTTAAATCTGGATAAACCGAACCTTGAATAATCGGAAAAAAGGATTGCTCGTAGCCGTATTTATAGGGAAGCTTATCCAATGCATTCACACAGCGATCTAACCAACGGTGTGTTAAATCCATTGAAGAGAGGGCATAGTCTTTTGGGCACGGAAAAGGAGTGCATTCGTCAAATGCCATGATGATATCTGCTCCTATGATGCGCTGAATCTGCATGACATTCTCAGGAGTAAAAAAATGAGAAGATCCGTCAATATGCGACTTAAACCTTACCCCTTCTTCAGTAATTTTTCGGTTATCGGCTAAAGAATACACCTGATAGCCGCCACTATCTGTAAGAATGGGGCACTCCCAACCAATGAATTGATGCAGCCCTCCAGCAGATTCAAGTATCGAAGTGCCCGGTCTCATGTAGAGATGATAGGTGTTTCCGAGAATGATTTGTGCCTTGGTGTCTTGTTTTAATTCATGTTGATGAACACCTTTAACCGTTCCAAGCGTTCCGACGGGCATAAATATGGGGGTCTCTATTTCACCATGAGCAGTGGTGATGCGTCCGGCCCTGGCCTTTTGATCCTGAGATTCGAGCTTAAAATTCAAATGCGAGCAGTTAAAAGGTAAAGATAATGGTTACTTTTGAGGGCAAATGTATTTCGAATGAATCTAACCTACCTCAACGATTTAACCGTTCAAGTCAGACGCGATATTTTGCGCATGGTTCATCGAGTAAATTCAGGCCATCCGGGCGGTTCGCTTGGTTGTACCGAATTCATGGTCGCCTTGTATCAAGAACTGATGGAGTACAGCACTGACTTTACTATGGACGGACATAACGAAGACCTTTTCTTTCTGTCAAACGGTCATATTTCTCCAGTCTTATACAGTATCCTCGCGCGAAGCGGGTACTTTGATGTAGCAGAACTCGCCACCTTCAGAAAAATAAATTCAAGACTTCAAGGTCACCCCACTACGCATGAACACCTACCAGGAGTGCGCATTGCATCTGGGTCACTCGGCCAAGGACTTTCTGTAGCTATAGGTGCTGCCTTGAGTAAAAAGCTAAACAACGATTCTAAAATCGTTTACAGCCTTCACGGAGACGGTGAAATGCAAGAAGGTCAAAATTGGGAAGCCATCATGTACGCCGGATCAAAGAAAGTCGACAATCTAATAGCAACTGTTGACCTCAACGGACAACAAATTGACGGAAGTACGGCCAACGTCATGGATCTCGGTGATCTTGGACAAAAATTCGAAGCCTTCGGTTGGGATGTTTTTCACATTAAAGAAGGGAACAAATTAGAAGCTATCGTTGAAGGAATGAAACAGGCAAAAGCCAAAACAGGGCGTCAAAAACCAATAGCTGTGATACTTCATACGGTAATGGGTAACGGTGTTGATTTCATGATGCACACCCATGCGTGGCACGGCAAAGCGCCAAACGATCATCAGCTTGCGACAGCACTTGCACAAAACCCAGAAACCCTTGGGGATTACTAACAGAATAAGCTCAAACATGAAATATATAGATCAAGGACAAAAAGATACACGCAGTGGTTTCGGAGATGGAATGACCGAATTAGGACGCACAAATCCTAAGGTGGTAGCTCTTTGCGCTGACCTTATTGGTTCTTTAAAGCTCGAAACTTTTATCGAAGAACATCCTGAACGCTTTTTTCAGGTCGGTATTGCTGAGGCAAATATGATCGGTATTGCGGCCGGTCTCACCATTGGAGGAAAAATTCCATTCACAACCACCTTCGCAAATTTTTCAACCGGAAGGGTATATGATCAAATCAGACAATCTGTGGCTTACTCTGGAAAGAATGTCAAGATATGTGCCTCGCACGCTGGTATTACTCTAGGTGAAGACGGTGCAACCCACCAAATCCTAGAAGATATTGGTCTTATGAAAATGCTTCCAGGTATGACGGTAATTAATCCGTGTGATTACAATCAAACTAAGGCGGCTACCTTAGCAATTGCTGAACATGATGGCCCTGTTTATCTACGCTTCGGAAGACCAAAGGTTGCTAACTTCACTCCAGTAGATCAAACCTTTACCATAGGAAAGGCTTTACATCTATTAGAGGGAACTGATGTAACGATAGCAGCAACTGGTCACCTCGTATGGGAAGCCCTTATCGCAGCGGAAGCATTAAAAGAAAAAGGAATTTATGCAGAAGTGATTAATATTCATACCATAAAACCTTTAGATGTAGAGGCTATCCTCCGTTCGGTAGAAAAGACGGGGTGTCTCGTAAGCGCTGAAGAACACAACTATTTAGGTGGACTTGGAGAAAGCATAGCTAGAACCTTAACTATGCATAAACCCACTCCGCAAGAGTTCATTGCAACCAAAGATACTTTTGGTGAGAGTGGAACTCCAGATCAACTCATGGAGAAATACCAACTCAATGCTCCTGCAATCGTCGAGGCGGCACAAAAGGTGATCAAACGAAAAGCATAGCACTATGAAAACAGTTAAACTATCTCTTAGCATCCTCGCAGTAATCCTTGGGTTGAACAGTATACATGCACAATCGAGTTGGGGATTGAGAGGAGGATTAAATTACAATTCAAACGGAGCGTTTTTAAGCGAAATAAGTGAAGTCTATAAAAATCCTAAATCAAATGCAGGATACCACATTGGGCTTTTTAAAAAAATCGACTTACTGGGTTTTTTCTTAAGACCTGAATTGGTGTACACCTCGACCTCCTCTTCGTACAATGGAGACGATCTCATCATGTCTAAAATTGATCTACCGTTGAATCTTGGATCAGGGTTTATTGGACCAACCTATATTTTTGCTGGTCCGAACCTTCAATATGTACTGTCTAGCGAATTTGAAGGGGTACATACCGCGTCTTCTCTGAAAGATATTACCGTTGGCGCAAATATTGGTTTAGGCATTTCGTTAAATAAGATCAATATAGATTTGCGTTACGAAAGAGGTTTAACCGAAAAAGAAATGCGTTTTTTAACCCAAAAGGTGTACAAAGAAGCACGAATCGATACGCGACAAAATCAATTGATTTTAACCCTTCTTATAGAACTGAAATAAGCACCGCCTATTCGCAGCGATCGCAATCACCGTCTTGATCTGCATCGTAACATGCATCAGCGTTGAGCGGATCTAAACCCAGTGAGATTTCACAGGCCGTAGGTGTTCCATCTCCATCATCGTCATTATCAAAATAATTCGGCAAGACGGCTAAATTGTTTGCTTTTTCGTAAGCTGCATCGGTATTGTCGTCAAAAAGAAATCCATTCTTGTTGAGATCTTCAAGGTATGATGGGATTCCATCACCGTCGTGATCTGTTATTTTTCGTGAAAGTACTTTTATTTCAAAAAACATTGCTCCATAAGCCGGAATAGTGGCCTGCGCATTTTGATACGCCCCTAATCCCGAACCAAAGAAGAAAAATCCCCTACCCGCATCCGAAGTGGAAAAAGTTCCATCAGCATTTTCAGCAATTTGCGTTGCTGTTTTTAACAGTGCTGCGCCTTCAGCGAAACCACGAAATCCTTGTTGAGGAGCCTGAATTCGAGAAAGATCAAACCACAACCCTCCCTGTCTCACTTGATCAAAAAGCGCCAAATCTAGCGTTCTACCTGAATATTGCACATAAACAGAATCAGCAGTGGTAACCGTATTCCCTGCCCCCTCTTGAACCATCAGGTAGTATAAATTGTGAGCAATACCGCTTTCAATCTCAGAGGCGGTATAACCGGTAGTATCTAGATTGAACTCAGAAGGTCGGACATAAACTTGCTTTACACCCAAGCGAGGGTCGTCCCAAAGACTTGGTGTCTTTTCTGGAGCCTCATCAATAGGCAATATTGCACTTTGATTGTCGTAGAAATGCGACTGCAAGAACGCTATGATTTCTGCCTCATTCTGCTCATTGATTGTTGCTAAAGCCTCAACGGGAACTGAGGTGAAATCGTCATCGTTTTTGTTGTTACTACATGAAACGATTAAAAGGGCTGCTATTAGAAGCGTAAATCCGGTTTTCATAAAGTCATTTGGAGGTGTGCAACGCGGCACAAGATACAATTTTCCCCTATTTTTGTTTAGGTTATTGTATCAATTTTAACAGCATGCGAATCGACAAATTTCTTTGGGCTCTTCGGTATTTTAAAACCCGAACTATGGCTTCTGAGGCTGTTAAAAAAGAAAGAGCTAAGGTGAACAAGCAGACTGTAAAGCCTTCTAAAGAGGTGTTTGTAGGAGACCACATTATCATTCGTTTTAATCAAGTAGACTACCAATTAGAAGTCTTGGATTTGCCGGATTCTCGGGTATCAGCAAAACTGGTAGACCAGTACCGAAAAGACAATACTCCTGCCGAAGCACTGTTGCATAAAAATACAGTTGAGACCGCTCAGAAACATTATAGAAAGAAAGGATTAGGTCGACCTACCAAAAAAGAACGGCGTTCTATAGAATCTTTTAAAAAAGAAAGTGAATGAAAGATACCATTTTAACCCACGAGCAAATCGTTCACATTTTACGACGTATTGCATATCAAATTCTCGAATCAAACATTTCAGAGAAAGAATTGACGATTGCAGGAATCGAAGGTAGCGGTTACCTCTTTGCCCAAAAAATAGCAAATGAGCTTCAGACCATAAGCCCATTATCCATAGAGGTGATAAAGGTAAGTCTCAACAAGAGAGCTCCTAAATCGAGCGAGGTCACCTTAGACAGTACTGCAGACCTTTCAGGTAAATCTGTAGTACTCGTTGATGACGTTTTGAATTCAGGTGCTACACTGATGTTCGGGTGTGTGCCATTTTTAGAGCAAGGTGTGCGCAAGTTGAAGACGGCTGTTCTAGTTAACCGTAACCATAAACGCTATCCAGTAAAAGCAGATTTTAAAGGGATTTCTCTTTCTACCTCTATACAAACCCATGTAGAGGTTTTATTAGAAAAGAATAAATACAGCGCTCATTTAGAGTAGGTTTCGAATTTCACCAACCACCTCATCTACAGATTTCTGGTCAACATTAACGATGAGATCTGCACGCTCGTAATAGGGCATACGCTCAAACAAATGCTTACCAATAAATTCTGGAATGTCTTCAGCTTTGATTCCTTCGAATAATGGCCGTTCAGAAGTGTCAGAAAGTACCCTTTGGGTTAAGGAAGAGATAGAAGCTTTAAGATAAATAGAACTTACATTCTCTTTAGATGAAATCAAGTCCATGTTGTTTCCATAACAAGGAGTACCCCCTCCTAGTGCAAGAATATCATCTTTTTCAGTATCAATCTCATATTCAAGCACTTGACGTTCTGCTTTTCTAAAAAATAATTCCCCTTTTTGTTCAAAAATCTCACGAACGCTTAGCCCAACATGCGCCTCAATCTGCTTATCAAGATCCTTTGCGTTAACCCCTATTTCTAATGCCAATGCCTTAGCTATTGTAGACTTTCCGGAACCCATATACCCCAAGAGGACTATTTTCATTTAATTGAATGTTGGATTATCAAATATAGCCCTTATATTTGCAGCCTCTAACCGACTTGGTAGCTCAGCTGGTAGAGCAATACACTTTTAATGTATGGGTCCTGGGTTCGAGTCCCAGCCAGGTCACAAAGAGTTAAGTTATTTGTCTTAACTCTTTTTTGTCTCAGCTCACGTGGTGGAATTGGTAGACACGCCATCTTGAGGGGGTGGTGTCCGAATGGACGTGCTGGTTCGACTCCAGTCGTGAGCACTTAAGGAGCAAAAAAGACTGCACTGCTGTTAGGCGGTGCTTTTTTGTTTGAACAGAACTCGCCAAGACTTGAGCTACCGAAGGTGACCCCAGGTAATTAGTTTTCAAGCATCTTTTAAACAAATACATTAACCCAAGGAAACCTTAACTATTTTTAGCTACTTTTGTTTAAGATTTTTCAATGAAGAATGAACAGTATCAAGAAGTATTTCAGTATACGAGATTTAGAAAATCTTTCGGGTATCAGGGCCCACACCATAAGGATATGGGAGAAAAGATATCATCTACTAAGCCCTGAAAGAACAGAGACAAACATCCGCACCTACAGTCTCAATAGTCTTCAAAAACTCTTAAACATAACGCTTCTTTACCATAACGGATACAAGATCTCTAAGATTGCAAAGCTTCAAGACGGTCAGATCCCGGTCATTGTAAACGAGATTATTGCCAAGAACAGTGAAAAGCATCACGCGGTAAATGCATTTAAACTCGCGATGGTCAATTTCGATACGCCCCAATTTTACAATACCTACAATAGCCTTGTCGCCGAACGCAGTTTTAAAGAGATGTTTAACGATGTTTTGGTACCACTGATGAATGAACTCGGACTCTTATGGCAGGCGAAAGCCATAAGCCCGGCCCATGAGCACTTCATAACGAGCTTAATCAAACAAAAGATTTATATCCACACAGAGCGTTTTCAAAAATTACCTCCAACGCAAGAAGATGAGGTCTTCGTGCTGTACCTTCCTGAAGGCGAGATACATGAAGTAGGGCTTCTATTTATCAATTATGAAATCGTCTCTAAGGGATACCGATCGATTTATCTAGGTCAAGCTAATACCCTTGATAGCTTAAAAGAGCTCCTAGGGTATTACAAGAATATCCACTTTGTATCTTATTTCACCATAAGTCCACAAAACGATGAAATAGAAAAGTACTTAAAGGCCTTCGATACCACAGTATATCGCCCAGGGTGTAAACTCTCTATTTTAGGCTATCAAACCCAACGCATGCAAACCAAACCCGCTTTCAACTACGTCAAAACCTATGAGTCTATCGCACATTTTTCATCGATTTTAGAATCATGAAAAAAGTTGCTGTAATCGGGTCTGGATTTTCTTCCTTATCTGCTGCATCACATCTAGCGAAAGCTGGTTACGAGGTTAGTATTTACGAAAAGAATGTAACGATCGGAGGGCGCTGCAGACAATTGGTGAAAAACGGCTTTACTTTCGATATGGGACCGTCATGGTACTGGATGCCCGATATATTTGAAGAATATTTTAACGATTTTGGATATTCATCTTCGGATTTCTACGAACTTGAACGCCTAGATCCAGGCTATCAAATCGTATTCAAAGACCGCACGCTTCCTATAGCGGCATCCGTTGAAGGAATTGCTGAGGCTTTCGAACAAATTGAATCGGGTAGCGGCAATAAGCTAAAAGCTTTTCTCAAAAAAGCAGCGACTAATTACACCATTGCAATTAAGAAGATCGTTTTAAGGCCCGGAAAGTCTCCTCTTGAATTAGTTACTCCAGAAACCGCAGTGCGCGTAGGTCAATTCTTAAAGTCAGTAAGCGATGAAGTAAAAAAGTCCTTTAAAACACCTGAATTGCGTTCCGCGCTTGAATTTCCTGTACTTTTTTTAGGTGCAAAACCTGAGAACACTCCCTCATTCTATATTTTCATGAACCATGCAGATTACGGCCTTGGAACATGGCATCCGAAGGGAGGAATGTACGAGATCGTAAAGGGGATGCAAAAAGTTGCAGAAGGTCTTGGGGTCCAGATACATACTTCGAACGCTGTACTAAACATCAACATCGATTCTAAAGGTAGAGCAACGGGAATAACCCTGAGCAATGGAGAACAAATAGTAGCAGACTATATCTTAAGCGGCGCAGACTATCATCATAGCGAAACCCTGCTTCCAGAGCGCTATCGACAATACTCAGAAGCATATTGGAACAAAAGAACTTTTGCACCTTCTACATTGCTGTTCTATGTAGGGTTCAATACTAAGATCGATAGTAAATTATTGCATCATAACCTGTTCTTCGATACTGATTTCAAAGAGCACGCAAGAGTCATATATGACCAGCCCGAATGGCCGTCAGACCCTCTGTTCTACGCTAACTTTCCATCCGTTTCAGATGCCAGCATGGCCCCCGAAGGCAAAGAGGCTGGATTTTTCTTAATCCCAATTGCACCAGGCATCGAAGACACCCAAGAAGTAAGGGATAAATTTTTTTCTATGTTGATAGAACGTCTCGAACACTTTTCGGGTCAAGAATTAAGCGGACACATCGAGTTTGCTGAAAGCTTTTGTGTAAATGACTTTGTAGAAGCTTACAATTCTTTTAAAGGGAATGCCTACGGATTAGCTAACACCCTAAGGCAGACCGCATTTCTTCGTCCTAAATTGCAATCAAAAAAAGTAAATAACTTATTTTTCACTGGGCAATTGACCGTTCCTGGACCTGGAGTACCGCCCGCTCTGATTTCAGGAAAGCTCGTTGCACAACTCATTCAAGAGCAAGAGTCATGAAAGCAATATACGATCAAGTAAGCCAACAGTGCAGTGAGCTTGTTACCAAACGATACAGCACCTCCTTTTCTCTAGCTACGCGCATGCTTTCAAAGGAAATTCGTTCACATATCTACAATATCTATGGATTTGTACGCTTTGCAGATGAGATCGTAGATAGTTTTCACGACTTCCCCAAAGAGATATTATTCGAGCGATTTTCAGAAGATTTAGAAGCAAGTTTAACACACAAAATAAGTCTAAACCCTATACTGAATGCCTTTCAAATGACCTATCATCGATTCGGGATTCCAAAAGAATTGGTAGACTCATTTATGAAAAGTATGAAGTTAGACCTACATAAAACAGAATATCTTTCTGAGGAAGAATACAAGGCGTACATCTACGGATCAGCTGATGTAGTGGGTCTCATGTGTCTAAAGGTTTTTTTAGATGGAGACGAAGGCGCTTACAACACTCTCAAATCACCCGCAATGTCCTTAGGATCTGCCTTTCAAAAGGTGAACTTTTTAAGAGACCTAAAATCAGATTATGAGGCTCTAGGGCGCACTTACTTTCCAGACGCGAATTTAGAAGCACTGGATGAATCATCTAAAGACGCTATCATTCGTGAGATAGAAAACGACTTTGAAGAAGGATTCAAAGGGATTAAAGAACTTCCCGTCGGATCTCGTTTTGGGGTATATACCGCCTATCGTTATTACAAGAAACTATTAGATCGCTTAAAAGCCACCCCTCCTTTAGAAATAAAGAATAAACGCATCCGAGTTCCGAATTACGAAAAAGCCGGATTACTCGCACAATCGTATCTTGAATTTAAATTACAACGTATCTAATACCATGACCACACTTCTTTGGATCGCGGTTTTTGTACTGACATTCTTGGTCATGGAATTTATGGCATGGTTCATCCATAAATATATCATGCACGGCATTTTATGGGTGCTTCATAAAGACCATCATCAAAAGGATCACGACTCTTGGTTCGAACGAAATGATGCCTTTTTCTTATTTTTTGCTGTGCTGAGCATGAGTTTTTTAATGACTGCAGACAAAGTATTCTGGTTAGGATTCCCTATAGGCTTTGGAATTTTAGCCTACGGCATCGCCTATTTTGTAGTCCATGATATTTTTATTCATCAACGCTTCAAATGGCTAAGAACCATTAATAACGCCTATGCTCGAGGAGTAAGACGAGCTCATAAAATCCATCACAAGCATTTAGGAAAAGAAGAAGGGGAAAATTTCGGTATGCTCATTATACCTCGTAAATATTTCAAATAACCCCTTTATGGCACTTAAAATCGGCATTGTCGGGGCTGGTATAGCAGGTCTAGCGACCGCGATTCGCTTAAAAGCGCAAGGAAATGAAGTAGTCGTTTTTGAGTCTAATTCTTATACCGGAGGTAAACTCCATGAACTACACCTAGAAGGTTACCGCTTCGATCTAGGTCCGTCGCTATTCACCATGCCACATTTTGTGGATGAACTTTTTGATTTGTTTAAAGAGAATCCAAGAGATCACTTCAACTACATTCGCAAAGAGAATGTATGCAATTACTTTTGGGAAGACGGAACACGCTTTGAAGCCTCAGCGGATCGAGAGGCATTCGTCCAAAATTTTAGCACGACCTTTAATGAAAATCCTAAAAGCGTAAAAGACTTTCTAAACAATAGTGCGCTTAAGTACGATCTAACAAGCCCGCTCTTCATTGAGCAATCCCTGCATCGCTTTCAGACCTACAGTTCATTTAAAACGCTTAAGGCTATATTAAAACTACCCTCATTAGACGTTCACAAAACCCTATTCAAAACGCTCAAGTCTTATTTTAGGAATCCCAAGAGCCTTCAGTTTTTTTCAAGACATGCTACATATAATGGTAGTTCGCCCTATAAGACGCCAGGGATCATGTCACTCATTCCTCATCTTGAAATGCATTTTGGCACTTTCTATCCAAAGGGCGGAATGCACCAAATTTCGCAATCTTTATTTCGACTCGCACAACGACAAGGAGTCAGTTTTCATCTAGACGAAGGAGTAGAAGAAATCTTGTTGAATCCCGATCAAAAAAGTGCTAAAGGCCTAAAAACCAAACTACAAGATTATCATTTTGATGTAGTGGTAAGTAATATGGATGTTGTTCCGACCTACAGAAAATTGCTACCCACCTTAAAAGCTCCCGAACGTATACTGAAACAAGAGCGATCTAGTAGTGCCCTTATCTTTTATTGGGGAATCGCCCAAAGCTTTGAACAATTAGACCTGCACAACATCTTCTTTTCAGACGCATACTCAGAAGAGTTTAAGGCAATATTTGAAGACAAAACGCTTCATGAAGATCCTACCGTGTATGTCAACATCACCTCTAAGCACAGCCCGAATGACGCACCTACTAATTGTGAAAATTGGTTTGTAATGATCAATGCACCTGGAAATTATGGTCAGAATTGGGATGAACTTATCGCACTTAGTCGTGAACGTATCATCGCCAAATTGAGCAGAATTCTCAATTGTGATCTAGTCACTCTAATTAAAGTCGAACACATACTTAATCCTAAAGGTATTGAACAATCTACTCAATCATATAGGGGAGCGCTTTATGGAGCGGCAAGTAATTCTCAATTCTCTGCTTTCTTAAGACACCCTAATCATAGAAGTGCACTTTCAAACGTTTACTTTTGTGGAGGATCGTCTCATCCTGGTGGTGGCATACCCTTGTGTCTGCAATCAGGAAATATCGTCAGTGAGTTAATCGCAAATGACTTCAACAACGTCTAAAATGGTCACCAAAGAGGTGCTTCTCTTTATCTGGCTCCCCCATGTGGCTGGAGCTTTAGGGATTGCCGCTGGATTTCAGGATTGGTTTGTGACTAAAACGGTACTTAACCTGATAGCTTCATTTGGATTTTTCGTACTCTACTTTCCCATCACAAAGCGTTATCAATGGATACTACTAAGCCTATTTTTTTCAGCGGGAATGCTTGTTGAATGGCTAGGGGTACATTATGGTTGGTTTTTTGGAACCTACAGTTACGGCGAAAATCTAGGACCAAAAATTGATGGGATTCCGATTATAATTGGAATCTTTTGGGCGGTCCTAACAATGATAACAGCTCGGATGGCCCAAGCGGCTAGTGGTCGCTTTCATTACACTTTTAGTTCTGCTTTTATCGGAGCAATCATGATGGTCGCCTTAGATGCACTTCTTGAACTTTTAGCCCCTCATTTTGATTACTGGACATTTATTCCAAGTCCTCCAGCAGCCAATTATTGGAGTTGGTTCGGATTTGGCTTTCTCTTTCAAGTCATTTATTTCACGGTAGAGAAGGCGCAGAAAGACAAACCAGAAACATCCTTAAGTATAGCCATGCACATTTATCTTGCTCAAGCATTGTTCTTTGGTAGTCTAGCTTTTATGCGCTAAGAAAGTTCGATGGATTGTCCTAGGTAAGTACCGTATACCTTATACGGCTGAAAGCGGCTAAAGAGTTCTTCGCTGTACCAATTCAGAGACCTTGTTTGAGCGATGGCCTTTTTATGATGCTTGTCAGAATATGCGAACTGCTTCATGGCTTCTTCAGATTCCCAAACTGAAAAAGTAGCCATATTCCGAAAGGGTATCTCGCCTATCCCCTTGGTAAATTTCAAGGCAGTGGTGGTGTCAAGAAAGCGTTGGGAATAGGGAACTGCTCGCCAGAATTTAAATTGTAAGTGTATCTTAATCGTTGCCCTAGTAATAGCCGCGATGTAAGGATTCTGAGGGTCGAGCTGAGATGACTTCTGAAAAGGGTTAACCCCGCTCCAAGCACCGTGTGCCTTAATATTACGCATCATAACCCTCAAAATCTCTCCACTGTTTCGCACATAAGAAGAGTATAATGGGTGGTTTGAGAAATAATAATCCGCCTCTTCTTGCGAACTCCATATTTGTAATAAAGCGTAAGTAGACCAGTCTGGATTTGGACTAAAACCCTTCTTTCCGGTACCCATCAAAAAAAAACGCTCAAGACCACTTACTTTTCGTAAAGGAGCTCGAGCGAATTGCATCATAAAGAACGCCCAGATCTTTGACCTCAGTGAAGTAAACCTAAAAAAGGTAATAGAGGTGACCTGTTTGCTCATGCCTTAAGACTTACGAGGCATTCTCTTTTTTGATCAAGTTCAGAGCAGATCCTGCTTCAAACCAAGAAATTTGAGAACTGTTGTAACTGTGATTCACTACTATAGAATCCGTTGAGCCATCACTATGAGTCACCACCAAGGTGAGTGGTTTACCCGAAGCAAAAGCGTCCAAGTCAACAAAATCAAATCTATCATCCTCTTGAATGAGATTGTAATCAGCCTCATTAGCAAAGGTTAAGGCAAGCATTCCTTGCTTCTTCAAGTTGGTCTCATGAATTCTAGCGAAAGACTTCACTAAAACTGCTGCCACTCCTAAGTGACGAGGCTGCATAGCTGCATGCTCTCTTGAAGAACCCTCTCCATAGTTATGGTCTCCGACAACAATAGAATAAAGTCCCTCTTTTTTATAAGTACGCTGCGTATCAGGAACTCCAGCATACTCACCCGTTACTTGATTCTTAACAAAGTTCGTTTTCTCATTAAATGCATTTACTGCACCGATAAGCGTATTGTTAGCAATATTGTCGAGATGCCCTCTGTAACGCAACCAAGGTCCGGCCATTGAGATGTGGTCTGTAGTACACTTTCCTTGCGCCTTGATCAGCAGCGGGATATTCTTCATCTTCTCTATTTGGATTGGAATAAACGGATCCAATAACTGCAATCGTTCAGATGAAGGATCAACCTTTACCATTACTTTGCTTGAATCTGCAGCAGGAGCTATAAATCCAGAATCTTCAACGGCGAATCCTTCGGGTGGTAATTCATATCCGCGCGGCTCGTCTAATCTTACCTCTTCTCCGTCTTCATTAATTAAAGTGTCGGTTAAAGGGTTAAAATCTAATCTTCCGGCGATCGCAATGGCAGTAACCAATTCAGGTGAACCTACAAATGCGAGTGTATTTGGATTTCCATCAGCTCGCTTCGCAAAGTTTCGGTTGAAAGAGTGGACGATTGTATTTCTTGGTCCATCCGTTGCCTTTTCACCATAGCGATCCCACATTCCGATACACGGACCACAAGCGTTTGCAAAAACCGTAGCGCCAATCTGGTCGAAAGTCTCAATCAGGCCATCACGATCGATGGTATAGCGCACCTGCTCTGATCCTGGTGTAATAGTGAACTTCGCTTTGGTTTTTAATTTTTTCTCCGTTACTTGCTTGGCTAGAGAAGCTGCGCGTGAGATATCTTCGTAAGAAGAGTTAGTACATGAACCTATTAGACCTACCTCAACTTGAAGCGGCCAATCGTTCTTCATAGCTGTTTCTGCCATCTGTGAAATAGGCGTTGCTAAGTCTGGTGTAAAAGGACCGTTTAAATGCGGCTCTAAAGTCGAAAGATCAATTTCTATGACTTGATCAAAGTAAGCTTCAGGGTTGGTATACACCTCAATATCACCCGTCAAGTGGGCTTTCACTTGATTTGCTGCATCGGCCACATCCGCTCTTCCAGTGGCTCTCAGATAGCGATCCATAGATTCATCGTATCCGAAAGTTGAAGTGGTAGCACCAACCTCAGCGCCCATATTACAGATGGTTCCTTTCCCGGTACAAGACATGGCTAAGGCACCCTCACCAAAATATTCAATTACGGCACCAGTACCTCCTTTAACTGTCAATAAGTCTGCAACCTTTAGGATCACATCTTTAGGTGCTGTCCACCCTGAAAGTTTACCTGTTAGTTTAACTCCAATGAGCTTAGGAAATTTCAGTTCCCATGCCATACCCGCCATCACATCCACTGCATCTGCACCACCAACACCGACAGCAATCATTCCTAAACCTCCAGCATTCACCGTATGAGAATCTGTTCCGATCATCATACCCCCCGGAAAAGCGTAGTTCTCAAGAACTACTTGGTGAATGATACCTGCACCCGGCTTCCAGAAGCCGATTCCGTATTTGTTTGATACAGATCCTAAGAAATCGAACACTTCGTTCGAGGTTTCATTCGCACGTTTCAAATCAGCGCTTGCCCCTTGCTTTGCCTGAATCAGGTGATCACAGTGTACCGTGGTTGGTACAGCAACATTAGGTTTACCAGCATGCATAAACTGCAAAAGAGCCATTTGTGCGGTAGCATCTTGACAAGCGACACGATCTGGAGCAAAATCTACATAATCTTCTCCACGTTTAAGTGCGTTTGAGACACCTTTCTCCCACAAGTGATTATATAAAATTTTTTCGGTAAGAGTTAAGGGTCTACCAAGCATATTTCTAGCGGCAGTTACATTCGCATCCATGCGATCATAAACCTGCTTAATCATTTCGAAATCGAATGCCATAATTCCTATTTATTAGGTTGCAAAATTACAAAGAAGCGTCTAATTCTTGAGCCAATTGCTCGCAAAGTCACAGTCTTTGCGAGTATCGTTAATCTGTATAAACGTTGACTCAATTTGCTCAGCGATCCATTCTTCTATGGTCTTTCGCTCTTTATCTGAGAGGGCTAAATCTTTAATCTTCACATAATCCCTGGCGAAATCGGCCATATGCTCGTCGTAGCGATTGGCTACCCGCATGATTTTAAACTTTGGTGGCCCGCCACGAGGATCATCTTCTTTTATAGGTTGAGAGATTTGTCCATCGCGCAAAGAGGCAACCTGATTGTAAAGTACAGGATCCATGTTGGTAAGCTCAAATCGCGCACTGTAATCTTGAGGATTACGGAGTACACCCCCATCGAACTTCGTCTCTTTTTCATCAGAAAACATTCGGGCAGCGTCTTCAAAAGTGATCGTACCTGCTAAGATTTCTGAACGGATACTATCTAATTCTCGTTTAGCAGATTCAATTTGTTCGTTCGAAATTTCAGGAGTAAGCAAAACGTGTCTTAAATCGACTTCTTGTCCTCTAATTTTTTCAACCAAAATGATGTGATATCCAAAATCTGTTTCAAAGGGATCTGAAATCTCTCCTTCTCTCAATGAAAAGGCTACATCTTTAAATTCTTTTACAAAAGGAGTCTCTCGATTCATCGTGTAAGCACCTCCATTAGATTTTGAGCCCGGATCCTGAGAGTATAAAATCGCCTTAACGCTAAAGCTTGCTCCGTTTTCTTCTACGTCTTGCTTCATTTGTTCAAGGCGCTGAACGATACGCAATTTCTCCTTTTCTGAAGGTTTAGGTTGCTTTACGATCTGCGCAATTTCGAGTTCTGCCCCAAATACGGGTCTTTTCGTAATGGGAATACTGTAGAAGAATTGACGTACCTCTTCAGGCGTGATTTCAATCTCGTCGACAATATCGCTCCGCATTTTGTCTGCAAGCATGCGCAGTCTATTAATCTCGTAGAGTTCGTCTTTAAACGTCTGCAAATCTGGCTTATCGTAAAACTCCAGCACCTTTTCTACTGAACCAATCTGACGCGCTAACTGCTGAATTTGCCTATCACCCATCTGATTCACTTCTGAATCAGATACCAATAAGCTGTCTTGAATGGCATGATGGGCAAACAAACGATCTTCCATTAACTTTCCTAGCAATTGGCACTCTGAAATTTCTCCTAAATCACCACCTTGATTTTCAATGTCTGCCTTTAACTTGTCTACATCTGATTCAAGGATGACAAAGTCTCCAATAACAGAGACCACTCCATCGATTTTAATTCTCGTCTGATTTGAGGTTCCTCTTTGAGCAAAGGCCGCGGCAGGTGCAACGGCGATCATCAAAATGGCTAACCATCTACTCATATGTCTCATAAGTTTTTTTTCGAATTGCTTCACTAATCATTTCTTGTTTTTGCCTTTCCAAACGCTCAAAACGCTTTCGATTTTGAACAATTTGACGAAGTTCCGCTAAGGCAAAAGCATAAGGTGCAATATCGCCTTTTTTTCTCGTATCTAAGACCTGTCCAAAGTAAAAACCAGTACTGTCACGAATATCAAAAAACTGATAGGGTTTGAGAAATTCTTCACTGTTTCGATAGGTAATTGGGGCTATCTGTTTTGCTATAGAGGCGCTATTAAACCAAGTAGAATCGTTCAACTGAAGTTCTCTTAGATAATTATGGGTATAGAGCGAATCAATGAAATGCTGATCTTGGTCGTTGAAGCGCTTGAAGCGGTTCATCACCTCGTCTGGTTTAGAGTATTGCGAACCAAGCACCAAATAGCGCAACTTTACGATGTCTTGATCAAGTCTCATACTCGCCTCTTCACGTCGATACAGAGAATCCAATTCTCCTGCAGCTACAATGGTGTCTGAAGGACTGAATGAAATTAAATCAAAGTAAGATTTTGTATACAAATCGGTCTTGTACGCTTCGACTAAACGATCTAAATCCCACTGCACGTCTTCTGGAAGATTATTTAGGGCATTTTGAAACATCAATTGTTTTACTGCCCATTCACTGACGTATGCCTCTCTGGCATCTTTAATCGCCTGTTCATTAGACAAATAAGAAAAATCCGGAAGGTCAACGGCGTAGAGGTATATCCTGCCGACTCGGGCAACTGCTTCTTGATTAGGCTCTTCTGAAACAAACAGCTCACAGGAGGTAACTATTAGCCCGCAAAGAACTCCGAAAACAGTTCGTAAAATCGCAATACGTTGCATAGTTCAAAAATAAAATAAAGAAGTCGTTATCCTTATCTTTACCCTTGATGTTAACAGAATTTTCGCATCCAAGACGCGGCTCATGAAACCTGTGAAAAAGATCCGTTTGTTTTGGGATTTCAGAGGTCCCTCTTCACATCAAACAGCCCTTCATTTTCAAGAGCACCTTGAAGTTTTCCTTAACGACCTCTCGAATAAAAAAAAATTAAACGTCACTGAGGTGGTACATCACAACGTGTCCTGGTCAAGTTGCACGCTTGACATAGATGAAACACAATTAGATCAGATAAAATCAACCTTAAAGCCTAACAGAGGTAATTACCTATAAAGAAGGGACGACTTTTCCGTAAAGGTCAAAATCACCTGCCTCTAGAATTTTTACCTCGACAAAGGATCCCACCGTCAAATACTGCTTTTCTGCTTCTATTAAAACGGTATTGTCAACATCCGGAGAATCAAATTCTGTTCGTGCAACAAAATAGCCGTCTTCGTAGCGATCTATGACACACTTAAATACCTGACCTACCTTTTCTTGATTCAATTCCCATGAGATCTGACCCTGAATCTCCATGATTTCAGCAGCCCTTCTCTCTTTTTCTTCTTCCAGCACATCATCAACTAAGGTATAGGCATGAGTATTCTCTTCATGTGAATAGGTAAAACAACCAAGTCGATCAAAACGAGTGGTCTTTACCCACTCTTTGAGCTCATTAAACGCATTTTCGTCTTCGCCTGGGTAACCCACAATCAAGGTGGTTCGAATGGCCATCCCTGGAACCTTTTCTCTAAAGGTGTTCAGCAAAGCGTTTGTCTTTTCGTAGGTAGTTCCTCGCCGCATACTCTTAAGCACAGTATCGGATATGTGCTGTAGTGGAATATCAATATAATTACACACCTTAGTCGAACTTTTGATTACCTCTAAAACCTCTTCTGGGAATCCACTCGGAAAGGCATAATGTAGGCGGATCCACTCTATTCCTTCAACCTGCTCTAGTGCCCTTAAAAGCTTAGCTAAGGCTCGCTCTTTGTATAGATCTAAGCCATAATACGTAAGGTCTTGAGCGATCAAAATAAGTTCTTTTACTCCTTTTTTTGCCAACACCTCAGCCTCTGAAACAAGGGATTCTATTGGGGTTGAACGGTGTTTTCCACGCATGAGTGGTATGGCACAAAACGAACAAGGGCGATCACAGCCTTCTGCTATCTTTAGGTAAGCATAATGTGTTGGCGTACTCATAACCCTCTCGCCCAGGAGCTCGTGCTTGTAGTCTGCCCCTAGCTCCTTGAGTAATTGCGGAAGATGCTGTGTTCCAAAGTAGCGGTCAACGTCAGGAATTTCTTGTTCTAAGTCTGTCATGTAGCGCTCACTGAGGCATCCGGTTACGTAAACCTTTTCGACGTTTCCTCGCTTTTTTTGATCTACAAAATGTAGAATAGTATCTATACTTTCTTGCTTCGCATTGGCGATGAAACCGCAGGTATTAATTACCACGACTTCCCCTTCACCTTCGTGAACAACCTTTTTACCTGAAGCTTCAAGCTGACCGCTCAACACCTCAGAATCGTAAAGGTTCTTGCTGCACCCTAGTGTTACGACATTGATCGTTTTGGTATGTAAAGACTTTGTTCTCATAATATGGCTACGAAAATAAAGCTTCGACAAAGGAATCTTTATCAAAGATCTTGAGGTCAGTAATTCCCTCACCCAAACCGATAAATCGAACAGGTATGGTAAACTGATCGGATATACCCAAAACAACACCCCCTTTGGCAGTACCATCGAGTTTAGTAATGGCTAATGCATTTACCTCTGTCGCCGCTATAAATTGTTTAGCCTGTTCAAAAGCATTTTGACCAGTAGATCCATCAAGTACCAGCATAACTTCGTGCGGAGCATCGACTAATACCTTACTCATCACGCGCTTTATTTTGCTCAATTCGTTCATCAGGTTCACCTTATTGTGAAGTCTTCCCGCCGTGTCTAAAAACAACACATCTACCTCATCACGAACAGCTCTTGTAACTGCTTCGAAGGCCACAGAGGCCGGGTCAGCGCCTTCGTTCATACGCACCAAAGGTACCTGAGCGCGATCGGCCCAAACCTGCAATTGATCGACTGCGGCAGCTCTAAATGTATCCGCAGCTCCGAGCATTACTTTCTTTCCTTCTTGGGTTAATTGATGAGCGAGTTTTCCGATGGTAGTGGTTTTGCCTACTCCATTCACTCCAACAACTAATACCACATAGGGTTTTTTGTCGATACTATACCCTTGTTTGTCTGTCTCGTGAAGTAATGCCTTTATCTCCTCTTTTAGAAGACGCTGAAGGTCATCAGTGCCAAGGTATTTGTCTTGAGCAACGCGCGATTCTATTCGTTCTATAATTTTGAGTGTGGTATACACCCCAACATCTGAGGTAATGAGGAGCTCTTCTAAAGCATCTAAAGTCTCGGCGTCAACGGTAGAGCGCCCTGCGACTGCCACAGCGAGTTTACCAAAAAAACTTTTTTTGGTTTTTTCAAGGCCTTCCGATAGCTGTTCAGGCTCTTGTTTCTTTTTAAAGGCATCCAACCAACCCATACGATAAAACTAAAACTTAAGGCATAAAAAAAGCCGCAAAAGCGGCTTGAAATTCATTTGAGAGCGAATTACTTATCAGACAACCACTCTTTAACTAGCTCCGGAGCCATTACTGATTCAACGAAGGTATACGCACCTGACTTAGGCGAGCGGACCATCTTGATCGCTTTGGTTAATCTTTTAGAACTCGTCTGTAACGTTGCAACGGTTTTCTTTGCCATCTTACTTAATTTCTTTGTGAACCGTCATTTTCTTTAGGATAGGATTGAATTTCTTAATCTCAATACGGTCCGGTGTGTTTTTCTTGTTCTTAGTTGTAATATATCTTGAAGTTCCAGGCATACCAGATGTTTTGTGCTCTGTGCATTCGAGAATTACCTGTACTCTATTTCCTTTCTTGGCCATAGCGAACCTTTATTTATTTGATGTATCCTTTTTCTCGAGACGCTTTGAGTACCTCAGAGATTCCATTTTTGTCGATTACCTTAAGTCCTTTAGAAGAAACGTTCAATGTAACCCAACGATCCTCTTCAGGTACATAAAAACGCTTTTTACTGATATTCACATCAAACCTACGTTTGGTCTTATTGATCGAGAACGATACATTGTTACCGAACATTACTTTTTTTCCAGTAACCTCACAGATCTTTGACATTATTTTAGCGTTTTTACCTGAATTTAGAGTGTGCAAATGTAGTGGTTTTCTTGATTTTGACCAAGTGTGAATTATTTTTTTGCAATTTCCCGATAAAGCATCTCCAAAGCCTTTAAACTCGCCTTTTCAACTACCCGCTCGCGTAAGTTTCCAAAATTAAATTCATGGGCGAAAGTGTGCTCTTCGGTGCTTATTCCGATAAAGACAGTTCCTACATTGGCATCAGAATCACCCTTTTCGGGCCCAGCATTTCCGGTAGTAGAAACTGTGATCGAGGCGCCGGTTTTTAGGCGAGAGGCCCGAGCCATTTCTTCAGCTACCTCATTACTAACTACACTATAGGTTTCAATTAATTCAGGAGAGATACCCAATATTTGCGTCTTTTGAGCCGTTTGATACACCACTAGGCCTGAAACAAAAACCGAAGATGCTCCAGGCGTAGCAGTAAGATAAGAAGCTATGCGTCCTCCTGTACAGCTTTCACAGCTCGCTATAGTAAGATGCTTATGTCGCGCAAGATTCAAAAGCTGAGGGGTCAATCCGCCTTGTTCTTCGTCTCCAAAATAAATATCCGAGAGCTCATTAGCTATTCGGTCTCCAAATACCCGAAGTAGGCCCTCTACCACAGTTTGATCAGGGCCCTTAGCGGTGAGCCTTAATCGAACCCTACCAAAATTAGGGAGGTAGGCCAACGAAAGTCCTTCAGGCAAATCAGACGCTATAGCATCGATTCGTTCAGCAATTGCACTTTCTCCTAACCCATAAGTAAGCAAGGTTCTATGTCGAATACTCAAGCTACTCAACGCTCTAAGGCGCTCTATTAATTCGTGTTCTAAGATGTATTGCATCTCACGAGGTACTCCAGGTAAAAAGACGGTAATTTTTTTATCACGTTCAAACCACATTCCAGATGCAGTTCCTACACCATTCTTTAGGACCACGGCCTTAGACGGAAGAAGTGCTTGAGTCAAATTTGCAGGTCGAATTGGTGTCTGAATATGGGTCTCAAAGAGGTACTTAATGTGTGTCAGAACCTCTTTATTTTCTTCAAGGCGATCGTCAAAAAATTTGCAAATAGCTTCCTTAGTGAGATCGTCTTTAGTGGGTCCTAATCCCCCTGTCACAACAATAAGGGACACTCTCTTATGCGCGATTTGCAAAGCCTCGATTATAGCCTCCTGTGAATCGCCACATACCGAAATATAAGCTACTTCAAGCCCAATCGTGCTAAGCTGCGACGCAATATAGCTCGCATTGGTATTGACCACTTGTCCGATCAATAACTCATCGCCGATGCTTAAGAGCTCTACCTTCATTTGAGGATTTACTTAATCTTTAAGTCAAAAAATGGCTCGCATTCAATGAAGCCTTCGAGATAATCCCCAGAAGCTACAGTACCTACTCCTGCAGGGGTTCCGGTGAAAATAATATCTCCTTTTTTTAAGGTGAAAAACGACGAAACGTAAGCAATGAGTTCATCCACTTTCCAAAGCATCAACTCTGTACTGGCTTGCTGTACCACCTGTTGATTCTTTTGCAGACTAAACGTAAGGTGATCTATAGACTCGTAATTGCTTTTAGAAACCCATTTACCGATAACCGCAGATCCATCAAATGCTTTGGCCTTCTCCCATGGAAGGCCCTTTTTTTTGAGCTCATCTTGTACATCGCGAGCCGTGAAGTCAATTCCAAGACTGATCTCATCGTAATACTTGTGCGCAAATGAAGGAGCAATGTGCTTTCCTGCCTTGTGGATTTTTACCAAAACTTCTACCTCATAATGCAGCGATTGGGTGAACTCCGGAATGTAGAAATCTTGCTCTTTGGGTGCTATCGCAGAGTCTGGTTTCATGAAGATAACCGGATCCTTAGGACGCTCGTTTTCTAATTCCTCTATATGTGCAGTATAGTTTCTACCGATGCAAATAAGCTTCATGTGAGCAGGTTTAATACATCCCTAATTTAATTTGTGTCAATACTTTTTTAGTGTAAAGCGGAAAGTCTGCATTAAGGATCCATCCAAAATATCCAGGCTCTTGTTCTAATACTACCCTAACTTTTGTTCCTTTGTGTTTTCCGAAGTTGAAAATTGGATCTCCTTCTTCATCCAAGGCCAGCTGTCCAGCAAAATCTACACGGTCTCTTCTTACCGTAAACTCAGACAATTCAGAAACGGTTTGAGGTAAATCGCTATACCGTTCAAGTTGGGCAAGAAGCACCTTATAGGTCGCCTCGGTGTCAGCTAGTGCCGAATGCGCATTTTCAAGCTGCTTATCGCAGTAAAATTTATAGGCGGCTGAGAGTGTTCGCTGCTCCATTTTATGAAAGATCGTTTGAACGTCTACTGAGAGCATTTTTTTAAGGTCGACATCGATTCCAGCGCGCAAAAACTCTTCTACTAGCAGTGGTATATCAAAACGATCGCAATTAAAACCTGAGAGATCACTGTCTTTTATCAGGTCGTAAATCTTTTTTGACAAGGCTTTAAAGGTAGGCTCATTGACCACTTTTTCATTAGAAATACCGTGAACGGCAACCACCTCATCTGGGATTTCAATTTCAGGATTGACCAACGAGCTAAACTTCTGCTTATTTCCATTCGGAAAAACCTTTAGGATCGCAATTTCAACGATACGATCTTTAACAATATTGGTCCCCGTTGTCTCGAGGTCAAAAAAACAAATTGGTTTTTTGAGCGTTAATGCCATAAGCCTTTTTCAAAATTAAACCGCTCTCTTTGGATCCCAATTCTCGAGATAGTCGGCTATATACTTTATAAAGAGTCCTCCGAGCGCTCCATTAACTACACGGTGATCGTAGGAGTGCGACAAATACATTTTGTGACGGATTCCTAGGAATTCACCTTGTTCAGTCTCTACCACAGAAGGAATCTTACGAATTGCACCAATGGCAAGAATTCCGACTTGAGGCTGCGGTATAATGGGAGTTCCAAAAACACTTCCGAACGACCCAATATTGGTTACCGTGTAAGTCGCATTCATAACCTCAGCAGGTTTTAAGGCATTTGTTCTAGCCCGGTGCGCCAAATCATTGACTTTTCTAGCCAGGCCAGAAAGGTTTAATGTGTCTGCCTCGTTTATTACTGGAACGATAAGATTGCCATCTTCGAGTGCTGCGGCCATTCCAATATTGATGGCTTTTTTCTGAATTACGGTTTCTCCATCGAACTGAATGTTCATTTTAGGATACGCCTTTAAGGCGCGTGAAACTGCCTCCATAAAGATTGGAGTGAAGGTTAATTTCTCTCCTTCTATGCGCTCAAATTCTTGTTTTACACTCGCTCTCCATTCTACCACATTGGTCACGTCTACTTCAATAAAACTCTGAACATGTGCCGAAGTTAAGACGCTCTGCATCATATTTTTTGCAGTGAGCTTGGCCATGCGGTTGAGCGCTATTATTTCGTCGCCGTAGGCCTTCTCTAATTGCACGGATACCTTAGAGGCAACAGGCGTTTCTTGCGGTTTTTCTTCAGAAAAAGAATTAGAGTTTATTGATGGACTAACCTCAATTGAGGCTGATAGAATGGCGTTCCGCTTGGAAATATAGAGGAGTATATCGTCTTTGGTTATGCGATGATCTAGACCCGTTCCTTCAATTTGATCAAGTTCAGATGCGGTTAATCCTTCTTGCTCTGCAATACTGCGCACCAACGGAGAAAGAAATCCTTTAGTCTGACCTGCAGCTATTGCAGTACGATACGGCGGTTCACTCACCACTTGCGTAAAGCGTTCAATGTGCGCTACAGATTCGTGATCAACGCTTTTTTCTTCCTGCTGTTTATCCGCGATTGGTGTTGCGTACTTCTTAGTGATCTCTTGTATGTCTTGTTCCGGCTCAATGGTACCTTCAGAACCCTCTGTCGCGACGATGAATAAGGGTTGTCCAACCTTAACAACATCATCTTCTTTTGCACATAGTTCAACGATAGTACCTGAGACCTCTGAAACTACCTCAGAATCTACCTTGTCCGTAGCAACCTCTACCACCGCCTCATCAACGGTCACAGTGTCACCTATTTTTTTCAGCCAGGCAATCACCGTGGCATCAACAACACCCTCCCCCATTTCTGGTAAGACAACTTCAATCTTTGGCATAAAGGCAAAGTTAGGAATTCAGTTCAACTAATCTTGCAGTAAAACACGATTACTGATACTGCGGCCCAGGGTAATTTCATCAGCGTATTGCAGCTCATCACCCACAGCCAAGCCTCTTGCTAAAGTGCTACACTTGACTGAAAATTCTTTGAGCTGTTTGTGGATATAAAACTGCGTCGTATCTCCTTCCATAGAGGCGCTTAAAGCAAAAATCACTTCTTCTACAGTCTCTATCTTTAATCGCTCTACTAGGCCTGGAATAGACAGATCTGAAGGACCTATGCCATCCATAGGCGAAATTTTACCCCCCAATACGTGGTACAATCCCTTGTATTCGGCCGTAGCTTCAATAGCCAATACATCGCGGATATCTTCTACGACACAGATCATTCGTTCATGACGTCTTGGATCTGAACAAATAACGCAGAGTTCATCATCAGAGAGCGCATTGCATTTTTTACAATGTCGAATTTCTAGACGTAACGATTTAAGGGCATCCGCGAGATCTAAGGCTTGAGTTTCTGGACGTTGAAGCAAGTGAAGGGCCAACCTCAACGCGGTTCTTTTTCCTATTCCCGGTAGCTGAGCAATGTGATCTACCGCTTTTTCCAATAACTTAGAACCGTATTCCATAATTCAAAAATACGGCGAACACCCATGACTTCGATCCAAATCAGCATACTTCTTCTACTCTATTTCGGACTCTTATTTCTCATTTCTTACTTCACCGGCAAGAACGATAGTAACGAAACCTTTTACAGTGCGGGCAAGAGCTCTAAATGGTATTTAGTGGCCTTCGGAATGGTAGGAGCCTCATTATCAGGGGTCACTTTTATTTCTGTTCCGGGTTGGGTGGGTGCCACTCAGTTCACCTATCTCCAAGTCGTCTTGGGATATTTTTTCGGGTATCTCATTATCGCCTATGTACTGCTCCCGCTATACTATAAAATGGGCTTGATCTCAATCTATGAATACCTTGGAGAACGCTTTGGATCCAATAGTCAAAAAATTGGTGCCTTTTTCTTTTTCCTCTCACGGGTTTTAGGAGCGGCTTTTCGCTTGTATCTAGTAGCCATTGTATTACACCATTTTGTATTCGAATCCTTTGGCATTCCAATAGAACTCACCGTGGTTGTATCTGTAGCGCTCATCTACGCCTATACTTTTAGAGGCGGGATTAAGACCATCGTAATTACCGATACCCTACAAACCCTATTTATGTTAAGTGCGCTCGGACTCACTACCATACTCATTCTTAAGCAACTTGACACCTCTGCCCTAGCATTTATCAGTTCGGACGCATTCAATAACTACAACCAAATTTTTGTGTTCGATGACCCTATGCAGAAAAGTTATTTTTTAAAATCATTCCTAGGTGGCGCCTTTATTACTATAGCGATGACAGGGCTAGATCAAGATATGATGCAAAAGAATTTGAGCTGCAAGAATCTAAAAGAGGCACAGCTTAATATGATTGTATTTAGTCTCGTTCTCATTTTGGTCACGGGACTATTCGTCTTCTTAGGCAGTCTTTTGTTTCACTACAGCGATGTTCAAAACATCCCTATTCCTAAGTCAAATGGTGTGGAAAAGACTGATCTCTTATTTCCTGAAATAGCATTGAATCATTCCCTTGGTCTTGAGATAGGAATCACCTTTATTCTCGGGCTCATTGCCGCAGCCTATAGCAGTGCAGACAGTGCCTTAACGGCCTTAACCACCTCTTTTTGCTTAGACTTTTTGGCACTTGATCAGCACGCTGAAGAGATCCAGGTAAAGAGAAGAAAACAAGTACACCTCGGTATAGCCGTGTTACTAATAGGCGTAATCATAAGCTTTACCTACTTCTTAAGTGACAGCGTTATTGATAGTTTACTGACGATTGCCGGATACACCTACGGTCCGCTGTTAGGAATGTTTGCTTTTGGAATTCTAACGCCC
Organism: Flavobacteriaceae bacterium; assembly: GCA_038134285.1. Lineage (GTDB taxonomy): Bacteria > Bacteroidota > Bacteroidia > Flavobacteriales > Flavobacteriaceae > UBA3478. The sequence goes on along the minus strand of JAYPUW010000004.1, from coordinate 28,325 downwards.
TATCAAATCAAAGAGCGCTGGGTGGGTCTAGTCGCCCTGCTTTCAGTGATCTCTATTACCTTGCTAGGAAGTCTCGACACGGCAACTCTAGGGGGGTATCAATTAGGATACGAGTTACTCCCTTTAAACGGGTTACTCACTTTCGTTGGGCTTTACCTTATTAAAAAGTCTAAGCTCAAAACCGCATAATTACACTACCCCATGTGAATCCAGAGCCGAAGGCGGCCAACACTACAAGATCGCCCCTTTTGATCCTACCCAATTCCCAAGCCTCCGTGAGCGCTATCGGAATCGATGCGGCAGTGGTGTTACCGTATTTCATGATGTTGTTGTGCACATGTTTGTCGCTCAACTTGAATTTCTTTTGAATGAACTGCGCAATACGTAAGTTAGCCTGATGCGGAATCAACATGTCTATATCCTCGGTAGTCAAACCATTATGTGAAAGGCCTTCAAAAATGACCTCAGCAAAACGAACAACCGCATGCTTAAAGACGAATTGACCATTCATGTAAGGCATGTAAGACACATCATTGGGGTCGTTTTCCGAAAGAATATCCGAGACCCATCGCTTACCCATACCAGGGGCAATTAGAGCCAGCTCTTCGGCATATTGCCCCTCAGAATGCAAATGAGAAGACAATATCTGGCTTTGATCGCTCTCACTTCTTGATACCACAGCTGCCCCAGCACCGTCTCCGAAAATAACAGACACCGATCTTCCTCGCGTAGTCATATCTAACCCATGTGAGTGCAGTTCAGAGCCAATAACCAATATATTTTTATACATACCGCTTCGAACGAATTGATCTGCCACTGAAAGTGCATATACAAATCCGGAGCATTGGTTTCTAACATCTAATGCTCCAACGGTTCCGATCTCTAGGTCGCGCTGAACCAACACTCCTGGTCCTGGGAAGTAATAATCAGGACTTAGGGTTGCGAAGATGATAAAATCAATATCGTCTTTCGAAACTGTAGAACGCTCAATCGCCACTTTGGCTGCCTTAACCCCCATTGAGGTCGTCGTATCCTCTCCTTTTAATGCAAAACGGCGCTCCTCGATACCTGTACGCTCACGAATCCATTCATCACTGGTCTCCATCCATTGCGACATGTCATCATTGGTGATGGGATTTTCAGGCACGTAATAGCCAAGTCCGTTTATAAAAGAAGTATACATCGCTTTTAATTTAATTCAAATTTAAGGTACGATTAATCAATCATATAAAGCTGAAAGGCCTTAGTGGCTAATTTGGCCTTTAGATCGTAAAGCAGGTTGTATAACTAAAAAAAAGTACGATTCATGTAAAGAAAACGTTTAGACCCGCGATAGGCATTCAACGTTCTCAATTGCGCGTCATTTGCAAAAAAAGCTGCCATCTTTCCGTTACCCTTCCAAAATGTGGGGTCTCCAAAATCAAAAGAATCTCGATTAAAGGGCGAATTGAAAAGTAGCCTTCTCAATACTAGCAGTCTCACAAAACCTATATACTGATTTTGGATGTGTCTTGTGTTCCAAGACTGTATCCATATAGGCAGCAAGTAATACATTCTTGAGCCCTTTCTTTAAGGATGTTTGCGACTTTGCAATGTATATTTTTGTTTATACAAATCTAAGATAAACTCAACAATAAATCACTGAGGATAGCAAGAAGCAATCGGTATAAATAAAAAGCGCCCTCTCGAAGAATGAGAGGACGCTTTCAACAACCTAACCAATAAATAAACAAAATCGTTGCTTAAATTTATTCATAGCAAATTTCCCACAACACCCCAAATATACATTTTGTTTATTTAAATCAAAAAAATATTAAACATTTTTGAAAAATATTTTTGTCCTGATGGGTGTCATGTTGTCAGCCACCTTTAGGATGGTATTCTTTTTGGTTTCACTGAAATAAAAACAATTACACCATGGAAAAAGGAAAAATTAATGTTTCGGTGGATAACATCTTTCCACTGATCAAAAAATTTCTTTACAGCGATCAAGAAATATTTTTGAGAGAATTGATCTCTAATGCCACAGATGCTACTCTAAAGCTGAAACACCTCACCGGCATTGGCGAGGCTAAGGTCGAATATGGCACTCCTATGATAGAGGTGAGAATCAATAAAGAAAACAAAACGCTTCACGTAATCGACCAAGGTATTGGTATGAGCGAAGAAGAGGTAAAGAAATACATCAATGAAGTTGCATTTTCTGGAGCAGAAGAATTTCTTGACAAATACAAAGAAAGTGTTAAAGATGCAGGTATTATTGGTCACTTCGGACTTGGCTTCTATTCAGCCTTTATGGTTGCAGACAAGGTAGAGCTTATTACCAAAAGCTATACAGATGCGCCAGCTGTGCACTGGTCTTGTGACGGCTCACCAGAATTCTCTTTAGAACCGCATAACAAGACTGAAAGAGGTACTGAAATCATCTTGCACATCTCAAAAGACGCTGCTTCATACCTAAAAGAGTCTACTATTCAGGGCTTATTGAACAAGTACAATAAGTTTATGCCGATCCCCATCAAATTCGGCACACGCACTGAAACCCTTGAAAAACCCGAAGGAGCTAAAGAAGAAGACCCGGCTCCAACTCTAGAAGTAGATGCCATCATAAACAACACAGCTCCGGCATGGACCAAAGCCCCAGCGGAACTTAAAGAAGAAGATTACACGGCTTTCTATCGAGAACTCTACCCCATGCAATTTGAAAGCCCTCTCTTTCACATTCACCTAAATGTTGATTATCCGTTTAATTTAACAGGGATCCTCTTCTTTCCAAAACTAACCAACGACTTATCGATTCAAAAGGATCGTATACAACTGTATCAAAACCAGGTTTTTGTTACGGATAATGTCGAGGGAATTGTTCCAGAATTCTTGACCATGCTCAAAGGGGTAATCGACTCTCCGGATATTCCACTTAATGTTTCAAGATCTTATTTACAGGCTGACAGTTCAGTCAAAAAGATCACCTCATACATCACCCGCAAGGTGGCAGATAAATTGCAGAGTCTATTCAAAGAGGATCGAAAAGATTTTGAAGAAAAATGGAACGACATCAAGGTCGTCATTGAGTACGGTATGCTGACTGAAGAGAAATTCTTTGAGAAGGCACAAAAATTCGCCCTATACCCTACCACGGACGGAGATTACCTAACCTATGAAGAACTTGAGGAACGTGTAAAAGAACTTCATAAGGACAAAAATAACAAGACCGTTTACCTCTATGCTACCCAGCCTGATCAGCAGCACGCATACATTGAACAGGCCAAGCAAAAGGGATACACGGTTTTACTTCTTGACTCACCGATTGCACCACATATCATTCAAAAACTTGAGAGCGAATTAAAAGAGGTACGATTTACTCGTGTGGATGCTGATGCCGTTGAGAACTTAATCAAGAAAGAAGAGACGAACATATCTAAACTAGATGACAAACAACAAGAAGAACTCAAGACTCTAGTAAAAGATACAGTCAATCTTTTGGGTTACACAGTTCAAACTGAAGGACTAAGCAGTGACGCGCTACCGTTCATGCTTACTGAGCCGGAATTCATGAGAAGAATGAAAGATATGCAACAAACCGGTTCAAGCGGAATCATGGGAATGGGATCTATGCCAGATATGTTCAATCTCGTTGTAAATACCAATCACCCTTTAATCGGGGAGATCTTAGAAGCTAAAACAGAGAAAAAGCGCAAACGCCTCATACAACAAGGCGTAGATCTCGCGCGCTTATCAAAGGGTATTCTAAAAGGTAAAGAACTGTCAGACTTTATATCCAGAAGCGTCGAGATGATCAAATAAATTGATCCATAAAAAAAGCCCCTCAAGTGAGGGGCTTTTTTTCCTTAACAATTTACTAAACTATTGTACCTCAACAATTTGACCAACCGCAATTGATTTGTAAGCTACAACTACTTTATAGTCATCGCGCTGTGCCTTCGAAAAGTCGAATGCCTTTTGAACGATGAAATCACCGTCGAATTCTTGAGCGAAAACGAGGTTGTTTTTTGAGTCAGTGATTCGGATTTCAACCGGCTCTAAGTCAGCATTTAAGAAGCTAATCACTAATTTTTCACCTTTTCTAACAAATGTTGGGTCCTCTGTAAGAACGTTTTCAAAGATTCCAGTAGACTTTACTAATGAAACATTTGCGAAAGAAACGGTTGCTACAGCAACGAGTAAGAGAGTAAATAAAGACTTTTTCATTACAGTTTTTTTGAAAGTTCGTTTTTTGATTGATGATTGATGCTGCAAATATACCCCCCTCTTTAACCCCATTACTTTTCTTAGGTTGTCAGATTTATGCACTATTTTAACCTAATTTAAGGGTTGATGTAGAAAATAATGTCAATTTAAGGTTAATTTTGTACTGATAATTTGAGCATTAGAGACCAAAAAATATCATGCAACAACTTGCTTTTGAAATCATTACCCCTGTATTTGGTAACTCCTTCAAACTTGAAATCTTTGACGAGTACAATGTCAACCAATACAAGAGTTGGCATTATCATCCAGAGATTGAGCTGGTTTATATCAATGGGGGATCAGGAAAACGTCAGATTGGAACGCACATGTCGTACTTCAATGATGGAGATCTTATTTTGATTGGTAAGAACCTACCGCATTGTGGGTTTACAGACCGCTCTACCGGCAATAGGAAAGAGACACTTGTTCAATTCAGAGATGATTTTTTAGGTAAAGGATTTTTCGACATCCCTGAAATGGAAAAACTTAAATCCCTTTTTTGCATGGCCGAACAAGGTCTCGCCTTTCATGGAGATACAAAGTCAAGGGTTGGATCAGCGATGGAGGGATTAGACTAGCTTGATGGATTCAAGCGACTCTTAAGCATTCTCGATATCCTACATGAATTGAGTCTTTCAACAGAGAGTACTATTCTGAATGCAGAAAAATTTGCCATCTCAACCGAGGTTAGTGAGCAAAACAGAATCAACAAAGTTTTTAACTACGTCAAAAACAATTTTCAGCAACCCATTCCGCTTGAAACCGTTGCTTCGTTATCCGGAATGACAGAGCCTTCATTTTGTAGATATTTCAAAAAAACAACCAGTAAGACCTTTACCCAGTTTGTAAACGAGTACAGGCTTGTGCACGCCTCCAAACTGCTTGCAGAAAAAGAAATGGCGATTAGCGATATAGCCTTTGAAGCTGGATTTCAAAATGTCTCACACTTTACAAGGCTTTTTAAAACCTTTACTGGCATGTCGCCCTCTACCTACAGGCATGAAATGAGAAATGTTATTTCAACATGATGATGGATCTATCAATTGGTACTGCTAAGCTTTTGATTTGGGAAAATTTTCTAAATCAAACCGAAGCTAATAGCTGGTACAAACACTTTAATTCCACCGTGCAATGGCGCTCCGAGCAGGTAAAGGTTTTCGGAAAATTCTACGATCAACCTAGGCTAACCGCCCTTTATGCCGATGAAGAAAAATCATACACTTATGCCGGATTAACCCTTGAGGCTTTCTCTTTCACAGAAAAAATGAAGCGTCTTAAGAACGACATTGAATACGTTACCACTTACCGTTACAACAGTTGTTTATTTAATCTTTACCGAAACGAAAAAGACAGTAATGGCTGGCATGCCGATGATGAGCCAGAACTAGGCCCCCAACCCGTTATCGCCTCACTAAGTTTGGGAGCAACTCGCCGATTTCACCTCAAACACAAAATGGATAAAACCCTTAAGAGAACTATTGAATTAAGACACGGAAGTCTTCTGTTGATGGCTGGTACCACTCAAAAAGACTTCAAACATCAACTTCCTAAAACGCAAACCCCTAAGGCACCACGAATCAATTTGACTTTTCGCTATATCTTTGAAAAGCTATGAATAAAGAAACCATTACTCTCAACCTATCCGAGGCAAAGATTGACCGCATCATTGAGATGGCCTGGGAGGATCGCACACCTTTCGATGCCATAACCTTTCAATTTGGGCTTAGTGAGAGACAAGTTATTGACCTCATGAGACGCGAGATGAAAGCCTCAAGTTTTAGAATGTGGCGGGAACGTGTTCAGGGTCGTTCAACCAAGCACCTAAAGAAACGTTCAGAAGATATAGATCGCTTTAAGTGTAGCAGACAACGCAACATCAGCATGAATAAAGTTTCTAAACGCCGTTGACCTTAATCAAAAAGCTCATTTAAAACTTTAGCCAAGCGAATTCCGCCCTTAGCTAACTGCTCAAATAGTAGTGGATTAAAATCATATGAATATCGATATCCTAATCGATCTCCGCTTGAGGCTGAAGCATAAACGCGCCCGACAATTTTATGAGACTCTTCTACCCAATCTAGATAGGTGCCTTTGGCCAGCTCAGCAAATTTATCAGTAGTGGTTGATCTAAGTAATTCCTGCGCTAGCTCATAATAACTCATATTGTACCCATCAATTAAATCGGAATCCCATACGCGATGAAGGTTTGATATTGTTGAAAACCAACTTACTTGAATACGATTTCCTCCTTGGTCTTCAGCCCTTCCTACATGAAGAGGTTGATGCAGATCACCAATAAAATGAATCAATAATTTTAAATAAAAGCGCTTTTCTGCATCACTCGCACTTTTACTTTCTATAACTTCAATACTCTTTTGAATGCCATAGACAATATCCCCTCTTTCGTCCCTATTAGAAGGATCATAATGTCCTCCCATTTCATAATTCACATAATGCCAGGGTCCAAAGGAATCATATACCCGATCTGATTTGATTTCGTCAGCAATGGTAGAGGCAAAGGCAATGCTATGACCCTCTAATAATCTATTGATCTCTTTTTTAGCTTTTTTGCTCAGATACGCTTCGGCAATTTGACCCACCACGCGATGGCCTGTTTGCCCCCACACTTCTTCATTCATTAGCGCGCTTTCGATACGATCTGAAGGTATAAAGGGTATTTTATTAAGATCTAATACTGAAGAAATGGTAATAAACAAAAAAATGAGGCTTAACATGAGAAAAAGATTTTATGATAAAGTTAAAATAACAATAGGCTTCATTTCAATGGTCTATGGGAAAGTTTAGAACAACAGACAATTTTAACATGGCATTCCGACACAAACGTTTACTTTTGGATCCATTCATGAGGAAAAAGAAACTTTTTTTGCTCTCACTAATTGCGCTTACAATTGGTGGAGTAAACGCTCAAGAGCGCAGAAGCATAAAGGCTTTATTTACCGAAGAGCCTTTCGAAATTGATGGTAAACTTATTGAGCCTCAATGGGGTAACACAGAAGTACAATCAAGTTTTATACAGAATTTCCCAACTGATTCTTTACCAGCAAGAAAGGACTCATCCTTTCGAATAATGTATAACAATGATTTTATTTATGTAGGATTTGTTATGCAAACTGATTCTAAAGAATTTGTAACAAACTCTCTTCAAAGAGACTATAGGGCAACCGGTACCGATAACATAAGTATTCTATTTGACACATTTAATGATGGTACAAATGGATTTTTATTTGGCATAAATCCATTCGGTGTAATGAGAGAAGGGCTTATAGCTAATGGAGGGTCTAACCGTTTTGATTTTAGTACTTCTTGGGATGTAAAATGGTGGGGGGAATCTTATATAGGAGAAAACTATTACAGCGCTGAGATGGCTATTCCAATGAACTCATTAAAATTTCAAGATGGAAGTAAATATTGGAGTATAAATACTTATCGTTTTGATACCCAAACCAATGAGCAAAGCGCTTGGTCTAGAGTACCTCAACCGCAAATGATCGCAAACCTAGCGTTCACAGGATTACTAGAATTTGAAAAGCCATTAGGAAATTCTAGTACTTCTTTGGCTTTTATCCCATTTCTTACTGCAGGCAGAAGTAAAGATTTCGAATCTGGAACAGATCAATTTTCGACTTCATCAGTTGGTGCCGATTTTAAGGTTCCAGTAGGAAAAGGAATGAATCTAGATTTAACAATAAACCCTGATTTTTCTCAAGTAGAAGTAGATAATTTTATAACTAACCTTACAAGATTTGAAGTCTCTCTTCCAGAAAGAAGACAATTTTTCTTAGATAATAATGATCTATTTGGGGGGTTTGGAAATGGTCGTGATTCGAATCCATTTTTTTCTAGAAGAATTGGTATTGCAAGAGACAAAGAGGGTAATTCAATTGAAAATCCAATTGTTGTAGGAGCTCGCTTATCAGGCAAGATAGGGGACAAATTCAGATTAGGTGTTCTCAATGTTCAAACTGATGCCGACCTTGATAACCATATTCCATCAACAAATAATGGAATGATTGCTTTTCAACAAAAAGTATTTTCAAGATCAAATATTGGAGGTTTCATACTTAACCGTCAACATAATACCGAGTTTAATTCTGAAATAGAATCGATTCGACAGAAATTTAATAGAGTTATCGGAATTGATTACAATTTAGCGTCACCCGATAATGTTTACAATGGAAAATTTTATTTACATAAATCGATTTCGCCGGATGATTCTGAGGGCAATTTGTCCTGGGGTACAAACCTTCGTTACAATACCAGGAATTGGGGTGGTTTTGCAAATATTTCATATATAGATTCTGAATTTGTTTCAGACCTTGGTTTTATTCCAAGAAAGGATGTTTTTAAACTTGATGGTAGATTAGCCTACACTATTTGGCCCAAAAAGGGATTAATAAACGCGCATATATTTGATTTCTTTCAAAGTAATTCACTAATAATAAGCAGGGATTATCAACGTACCGATTATTTTAAAAAATTTGGTTATCAGGGAAATTTTCGTGATCAATCACAATTCGAATTTGCTTTCCGTGAATCGTATACATATTTAATTGATGGCTTTAATCCGACAAGGAAAAGTGACGCTAGAGATTTGGAGGGCGAAACGGGTTATAGATATTCAACAATTCAACTTCAGTTGCGCTCTAATCCCCAAAAAAAATTTTTTAACAATCCACAATTAGAGATTGGTCAATTTTATAATGGTAAGAAAATTTCATTTGAAAATGAGATAACGTACAGAATTCAACCAAAAATAAATATCGGACTAAGAACCAATTTTGACCACATTGCTTTACCTGATGATTACGGAATGGCAAACATACTTCTTGTTAGCCCAAGGATTCAGTACACCTTTAATCGTGATCTTTTTTGGTCAACGCTTATTCAATACAGTAATCAACGTGACAATCTAGGAATCAATTCTAGATTACAATGGCGTTATGCTCCGCTATCCGACCTCTACTTAGTGTACAACGACAACTATTTCACGACCACCTGGGGTCCAAGAGGACGATCTTTGAATTTAAAGCTAACTTACTGGCTAAACATTTAAGTTATGCTCGTATCTGATGCGGTAGTCTTAGGAGCATTAGCACTTGTTCTGGGGCTTATCTTCTACACACGTCAACTTGACCGTTTTAAGGGCTTTTACAGTATAGTACCTGCCGTACTGCTCTGCTATCTCATTCCTTCTTTACTGGTAAGCAGCGGAGTGATAGACACTAAAGATTCAAATCTATACACCATAGCTAGCCGCTATCTCTTGCCGGCCGCCTTGATTCTAATGACTCTTAGCATAGATCTAAAAGCCATTATGGCTTTAGGTCCAAAGGCCATCATTTTATTCCTTACAGCCACAATTGGCATTGTTTTAGGAGGACCGCTAGCCCTCTTTTTTGTTTCGTTGATTAATCCATCACTTCTAGGGCTTGAAGGACCTCAAGAACTATGGAGAGGCCTTGCCACTATTGCCGGTAGCTGGATCGGAGGTGGTGCCAATCAAGCCACCATGTTAGAGGTTTTCGGATACGAAAGGAGCCTTTATGGCTCAATGGTTCTAGTAGACATTATTATAGCAAATATTTGGCTCGCCATTCTTATGATGAGCACCTCCAAAAAGAAGGAGATTGACCGATGGTTAAAAGCAGATACAGTAGCGATAGATTCCTTACAAGCAAAGGTGGAGCAATACCAGAATGAACACTCTAGAGTGGCTAGCACTTTTGATCTCATGGGTATATTTGCTATTGGCTTTGCAGGAGTAGGATTGGCTCATTTTTTGGCCCCGAGGATTGTTAAAATTATCCTTTTATCCTTTCCTCATCTCGAAAACCCTGACAACGTTTTTACCTCATTGACCTCAGAGTTTTTATGGATGGTAGTTGTCGCAACTGTAATCGGCATTGGAGCTTCGTTCACAAAAATGAAGAAATACGAAGGCGCTGGGGCAAGCAAACTCGGAAGCATTTTCATCTATATTCTTGTGGCTACTATAGGAATGCAAATGAATTTAGTCGACGCCTTGAGTCATCCAGAGCTTTTCGCGATAGGACTTATTTGGATTAGCTTTCACGCTTTACTTTTAATAGTGGTAGCCAAGCTCATCAAGGCTCCCCTATTCTTTTTAGCAGTAGGGAGTCAAGCAAATGTTGGCGGAGCAGCCTCTGCACCGATTATCGCTTCTGAATTTCATCCAGCGCTTTCATCAGTGGGTATACTTTTAGCTGTGCTAGGTTACGTCGTTGGCACCATAGGAGCTTATTTATGTGGCATTTTAATGCGAGCAATAAGTTTATAGTTATTTTTGGCCAAATTTAAGCACCATGACGCGTACCCTTTTGACCGTATTGAGCATTATAGGAACACTCTTTAGTTCGTGCACCTCGACTACGACCACCAATAGCAGTATTGAAATTACTATCGATGGTTTAAAGAAAGGAAAGTTGTTCCTAGAACAAATACAAGACAGTACATTGGTTGTTTTAGATACGTTACGTGTAACGAAAGAAGAGAAGCACAGACTTCAGATGAATATTGCTCATCCAGAATTCTTAATTGTCAGATTAGATAAAGAAGACAATAACCCATTCAACGATCGTATTAATGTATTCGCTGATCCAGGACTTACCACCATTATAACCACTCGAGAAAACTTTGAGAAAGATGCTAAAATTGTTTCAGGGTCTTATCAAGAAGAGTTTGAACGTGTTAGCAAAATGCTCAGTGATTTTGACACCAAATCGCTTGAGTTGTATCAATTATCGCAAGAAGATGAATATCTAAATTCTACAGCCCAAGATTCCTTGGTAACTATCGCACGCAAAAATGAACTTAGAAGATACCAGTACCTGGTAAACTATGGCTTAGCCAATCCAGAAAGTTATCTAACCCCATTTGTAATTGTTGAGCAAGGAGATTTCTTACAACAAAAGTGGAAGGATTCTATTTACAATTTGCTTACTGAAGAAATTAAAGTTTCAACCTACGGAAAGCAGCTCGCAGACCAGTTGAAAGACTAGCTCGGAAGCGATTCGATTTCTTTTTGAATGCTATCAGTTTTCTCGCTGAGATAGCTTTTGATTTTATTAAAGTGCTCTTTTTTCGTTGCGACCTCTTTATCGTTTACGAGTTCAATGAGCTCGTCATAGACCTGAATACATTTGTCTATGAGCTTCGTTCCCTCTTCTGAATTTAGTTTTTTTGAACTGGCCTCCCAGTGGTAAACTTGTTCTATGAGGTCGCCCAAAACATAGTTAATTTCTTTTTTGAGCAGCTTAATACTTGCCATAGTGTTTGATTTCTGTACTAACAAGTTAAACAAAAACCTCTAAGAGCCTACAAGAATTTGTATGTATTCGTATTTTTTTACAGCAAGCAGGAATAAGTACGGTTGTTCCGACAGGGGCATCTACCGAGAGATCAGGGAGTTCAACCGATTCAATTACGGCTTGACCTTCTACCAATAGATAGATTAAAAAATGATCGCAGGTGGATAAATCAAGCGTATTTTTAGACTTGAGATAAAGCTCATTCTTACTAAAATAGGGGGTTTGAGCAAGAGTTGAGAAGGGTGATTGCGTTGACTTAACAGTCAATCCAGATCTTAACTTGTACTTCGTTTTGTGATCATAATTAAGTGCATCTTTCCCCAGTTCGGTATGTAACTCTCTTTTATTTCCTGCTGCATCCGTTCGATCAAAATCATAGACACGGTAAGTGACATCACTTGTTTATTGAATCTCTGCAAGCACAATACCGGCACCAATAGCATGGATTGTACTTGTTTCAATAAAGAATGCATAATTGGTGCTCGCATTGTGATACTCTAATAGGTCAGTTATATGATCTTCTTTTAGAGCATTGAGGTACTTTTCTTGATCAACACCCCGATTAAAACCTACAATCAATTTGGCAATTGTCTGCATGAAGAATATACCACATCTCATTTTTTCCATAACTTTCGTGAAACTCACGGGCTAATTCATAAGACGGGTGCACCTGTATAGACAGGTCGAGTTTTGCGTCTAAAAACTTTGTTAAGATCGGAAATACCGTACCGAAACGATCATTCGTAGGTTGAACCAACAACTGAGCTCCAAACTCTTGAATCAAGTCATTGAGGCTTAGGCCTTGATATAAACCGTTAGATACAATAGACACAGACCCTTCAACCCCTGAAAGCTCCCAACTCTAACCTATTTGACCATTAGGTATATCTTTATTTAGTAAGGTTCGGAGTCCTTGTCCTCCCTATAAGCGCTCCTTTTAAATGGGCGTAAAAACGAGTGGGTAAGGCCACCTTTTATCCGCTATAGGTAACGTAGTTTCTAGGTGTTTCGTATAACACAACCTCTAGCTCCATGGAAGCGTCTAAATGAGGTTTTAGTTTGTCGTATATAACTACCACAATATTTTCAGCCGTTGGATTCACTGCCTTGAATTCAGGAACTTCAACATTGAGATTCTTGTGATCAAAAGCCTCTTCAACCTCAGACTTGATCAGATCTTTAAGGACTTTCATATCTATGACGTAACCCGTTATAGGATCTATCTCTCCGGTTACACTCACAATAAGCTCGTAATTGTGTCCGTGGTAATTCGGATTATTGCACAAACCAAATACTTCTTGATTCTGTTCTGCAGACCAGTCAGGTAGGTGCAATCGATGGGCTGCATTAAAATGCGCCTTTCTACTGACTTTAACCCGCATAAATCTCCTTCTTTAAATGTTGGTATAGTTTCTCAAAGATAATCTTAAACCATACTGTGTACGCTTCTGGATGAATAGTAATATCCTCTTTTATCGCTTCTAATGATTTATAGCAGTAATCGGATACTTCATCGGGATTAGTCTCTGGAGCGTCATTGTAATATCCTATTAAGACATGATCAAATTCGTGTTCTGTTAAACCGTTATCAAAGGGCGCCTTGTAGATAAAACTGAACAATTCCTTCAGTGGAACAGAAAAACCCATCTCTTCTTTCAATCTTCGCTCACCTGCCTGAATAGAGTCCTCACCGTCGCGTTGATGACTGCAACAGGTGTTGGTCCACAATGAAGGAGAATGATACTTGTGAGCTGCCCGCTTCTGGAGCATAACTTCATTTTTATCATTCAGAATAAACACCGAGAAGGCCCGATGCAATAATGCTTTTTGGTGAGCCTCCATTTTAGGCATAAGGCCAACGGCTTCATCTTTTTCGTTTACTAAAATGACCTTTTCTTCTTTCATAGCGTAATTCAATAGAATAGAATTAAATCACTCCTTTATCAAAGATACCTCAATTGAGAGAGAAACGATAATAGCCCTATTTTTGCAAGCACATTAGCGCGACAATATTTATGTCATTTACCGAAGAAATTAAGAAAAGAAGGACGTTTGGCATTATCTCTCATCCCGATGCTGGTAAAACAACACTCACCGAAAAGTTGCTCCTCTATGGCGGAGCAATTCAGGAGGCCGGAGCCGTTAAGAGTAATAAGATTAAAAAGTCTGCTACCAGTGATTTCATGGAGATTGAGAGACAAAGGGGGATCTCTGTGGCTACATCAGTTCTTGCCTTCACCTACAACGGCACCAAGATCAATATACTTGATACTCCTGGGCACAAAGACTTCGCTGAAGACACCTTTAGAACCTTAACAGCGGTTGATAGTGTAATTGTAGTCATCGACGTAGCGAAAGGGGTCGAAGAGCAAACTGAAAAACTCGTAGAGGTATGTCGAATGCGAAGTATCCCGATGATCGTATTCGTCAATAAACTTGACCGTGAAGGAAAAAATGCTTTCGATTTATTAGACGAAGTAGAGCAAAAGCTCAATTTAAAGGTGACCCCCCTTAGTTTTCCTATTGGTATGGGATATGACTTTAAAGGGATCTACAACATCTTTGAGAAAAACATCAATCTTTTTACCTCTCAAAGCAAACAGCACAAGGGTAAAACCATTGCAATACAAGACGTCAATGACCCCGATCTAGACACCTCAGTCGGAGCCTCTGCAGCAAACGCCTTGCGCGAAAATCTAGAACTTGTAGAAGGTGTGTATCCACCATTTTCACGCGAAGCGTATTTAAATGGTGAGATGCAACCTGTGCTTTTTGGTTCAGCACTGACCAACTTTGGGATTCGAGAGCTTCTCGATTGCTTTGTTCAAATCGCTCCTCCTCCGAGACCCAAACGTGCTGAAGAACGAGATGTAGAACCCTCAGAATTTAATTTCAGCGGATTTGTATTTAAAATCCACGCCAACATGGATCCAAAACATCGCGATCGACTGGCGTTTGTGAAAATCGTTTCAGGAACCTTCAAGCGCAATAAACCCTATTTGCACGTTAGACTACAAAAGAAACTTAAATTCTCGAGTCCGAATGCCTTTTTTGCAGAGAAGAAAGAGATCATTGATACCTCTTATCCAGGAGATATTGTTGGGCTCCATGATACGGGAAACTTTAAAATTGGAGATACCCTTACAGAAGGTGAGCAGTTGCACTACAAAGGGATTCCTAGCTTCTCGCCTGAACATTTTAGATACATCAACAATGCCGATCCGATGAAGGCAAAACAGTTGTTCAAAGGGATAGATCAGCTAATGGATGAAGGGGTAGCTCAATTGTTTACTTTAGAAATTAACGGTAGAAAAATTATAGGAACGGTTGGTGCACTTCAGTATGAAGTCATTCAGTACCGCCTAGAGCACGAATATGGAGCTAGGTGTTCGTATGAAAATTTTGCCGCCTACAAGGCCTGTTGGATTGATGAGTCTAAAGCGAAAACCGATGAACTTAGCGAATTCAAAAGGGTAAAACAGAAATTTCTAGCCAAGGATAAAACGGATCAACTTGTGTTTCTAGCTGATTCACCATTTTCACTGCAGATGGTACAGGAGAAGTACCCTTCAATTGTCTTCAGGTTTACCTCAGAAATAGTAGAATAGTGCTTTTTAGGCCTCGCCTACTGTACCAAAATTAATCGGAAGATCGTGAGCTTGTTGCTCTTTAATGGCGCCGTTGTGCTTCTCGAAGCCCGCGATATTTTCTTCAAGGGCCTTTACAAAACGTTTTGCATGTTCAGGAGTAAGTATAATTCTACTTTTCACCTTTGCCTTTGGAGTACCAGGCATTACACTGATGAAGTCCAGTACGAATTCTGAAGCAGAGTGATTGATAACCGCCAAGTTAGAATACAATCCCTCGGCGGTTTTTTCATCAATTTCAATATTTAATGACTGTTCTTTAGCGTCCATTTTTAATCAATCTTAGGCTTTAAGGGCTTCTTCATCAACGAGTGATGGTACTTTTGCCTCAAATTCATCCTTAGATCCCACGATAATATGATCGTACTCACGCAGACCTGTTCCGGCTGGAATCTTATGACCTACGATCACGTTCTCTTTAAGACCTTCGAGTGAATCAACCTTACCGCTTACCGCTGCCTCATTCAACACTTTCGTTGTTTCTTGGAACGAAGCTGCTGAAATAAACGACTTTGTTTGAAGCGAAGCTCTAGTAATACCCTGAAGGATTGGGGTAGCTGTAGCTGCAACTGCATCACGAGCAGATACCAATGCCTTGTCTTGACGCTTAAGTAACGAATTCTCGTCTCTTAACTCACGTGCAGAAATAATTTGACCTGGCTTAAGATTCTCTGATTCACCTGCATCTTCAACGACTTTCATTCCAAAGATGGCATCGTTCTCACGGATGAAGTCATCCTTGTGAACCAACTGGTCTTCTAAGAATAATGTATCTCCAGCATCTTGAATCTGTACCTTACGCATCATTTGACGAACTACTACTTCAAAGTGCTTATCGTTGATTTTCACCCCTTGTAAACGATATACCTCTTGGATTTCATTTACCAGGTATTGCTGAACAGCCGAAGGTCCTTTGATTGAAAGGATATCATCTGGAGTGACTGATCCGTCAGAAAGCGGCATACCGGCTTTCACGTAATCATTTTCTTGAACCAGAATCTGGTTTGATAGCTTTACAAGATACTTGCGAACATCTCCTAATTTCGACTCAATAACAATCTCTCTGTTACCGCGTTTGATCTTACCGAATGAAACCACACCATCGATCTCAGAAACAATAGCAGGATTCGAAGGATTACGTGCTTCGAAAAGCTCAGTAACTCTAGGTAGACCCCCTGTAATATCACCAGTCTTAGCCGACTTACGAGGAATCTTAACTAAGATTTTTCCTTCTTTAATTTCTTCGTTTTCATTAACGATAAGGTGTGAACCTACAGGAAGGTTATAAGAACGAAGTATGTTACCCTTCTTATCTAACACCAACAGGGTTGGAATAAGTTTTTTGTTTCTAGACTCAGAGATTACCTTCTCTTGGAATCCAGTTTGTTCATCGATCTCAACCTTATAGGTCACCCCTTGCTCAATATTTTCGTAAGCAATTTTACCAGTGAATTCTGAAATGATCACACCGTTATACGGATCCCACTGACAGATCACATCACCCTTCTTCACCTTGTTACCATTTTTGATGAACAACTGTGAACCGTAAGGGATATTGTTTACGCTTAATACAGCTTTAGTATTAGGCTCAATTAACTTCATTTCAGCTGTACGTGAAATCACGATGTTCGCTTTTTCACCTGCGCTATTTTCTCCTTCAACCACACGGAGATCTTCGATCTCTGCGATACCGTCAAACTTCAATGTTAATGTGCTGTCTTCAGAAACGTTACCCGCAATACCTCCTACGTGGAAAGTTCTAAGCGTAAGCTGAGTACCTGGCTCTCCAATAGACTGTGCAGCAACCACACCGACAGCCTCACCTTTCTGAACAGGTTTGTTATTGGCGAGGTTGCGTCCGTAACACTTAGCACAAATACCTTTAGAGGCTTCACAAGTTAGTGCCGAACGTACTTCAATACGATCTACTGCAGAATTTTCAACCTTTTCAGCATCCGCCTCTGAAATTTCTTGACCTGCACTTAAAAGTAATTCTCCGCTAATTGGATCGTATACATCGGCCAAGGTTACTCGACCAAGAATACGTTCCCCTAAAGTCTCAACCACTTCTTCATTCTTCTTGAGCGCCTCTACCTCAATTCCTCTCAACGTGCCACAATCTTCTTCATTAATGATCACGTCTTGAGCAACGTCAACTAGTCTACGGGTTAGATAACCTGCATCGGCTGTCTTAAGGGCCGTATCGGCAAGTCCTTTACGCGCACCGTGCGTTGAAATAAAGTACTCTAGAATTGAAAGTCCTTCTTTAAAGTTAGAGAGGATTGGGTTTTCGATAATCTCACCCCCTCCTGCGGTAGACTTCTTCGGCTTAGCCATCAGTCCACGCATACCGGTCAACTGACGAATCTGCTCTTTCGAACCACGCGCTCCAGAGTCAAGCATCATGAATACAGAGTTAAACCCTTGCTGATCTTCGCTGATACGCTTCATAGCGAGTTCAGTAAGCATCGCATTAGTCGATGTCCATACATCAATAACCTGGTTATAACGCTCATTATTGGTGATTAGACCCATGTTGTAGTTCATCATGATACCATCCACCTGTTGATTCGCCTCTTCAATCATTGTGACCTTTTCAGCTGGAATAATAATATCACCTAGACTGAAAGAAAGTCCTCCTTTAAAGGCAAACTCATATCCCATCTGCTTCATTCTATCTAAGAATTCAGCTGTACGCGGAACGTCAGTAACTTGTAAAATCTTACCAATAATAGTCCTTAAGGCTTTTTTGTTTAATACTTGATTAATGAATCCGGCCTCTTCAGGAACAACATTGTTAAAGAGTACGCGACCAACGGTTGTCTCGATGATCTGAGGAACCAATTCTCCCGCTTCGTTGAAGTCCTTAACTCGAATTTTGATCATCGCATTAAGGTTCACGCGCTTCTCATTGAATGCTATCACTACCTCTTCAGGCGAATAAAAGGTCAGTCCTTCACCTAATACCGGATGCTCTGGCGTAGACTTTCTAGCCTTAGTCATATAATACAATCCGAGTACCATGTCTTGAGAAGGTACTGTGATTGGAGTACCATTGGCTGGGTTAAGAATATTTTGAGAAGCCAACATCAAGAGTTGCGCCTCTAAAATAGCCTCAGGTCCGAGCGGAAGGTGAACCGCCATCTGATCTCCATCAAAGTCGGCGTTAAAGGCTGTACATGCTAGTGGGTGTAGACGGATCGCTTTTCCTTCAATAAGTTTTGGCTGAAATGCCTGGATTCCTAAACGGTGTAATGTGGGGGCACGGTTTAGTAATACCGGATGTCCTTTGATTGTATTCTCAAGAATATCCCATATAACAGGCTCTTTTTTGTCTATAATTTTCTTTGCAGACTTCACCGTCTTTACGATTCCGCGCTCAATGAGCTTACGGATGATAAACGGCTTGTATAGCTCAGCAGCCATATCCTTTGGAAGACCACACTCAAACAGTTTCAAGTCTGGACCAACAACAATAACCGAACGCGCAGAGTAATCTACACGTTTCCCTAAAAGGTTTTGACGGAAACGACCTTGCTTTCCTTTTAAAGAGTCTGAAAGAGACTTAAGTGGTCTATTAGATTCTGTCTTTACAGCAGAAGCCTTACGCGTATTGTCAAAAAGTGAATCGACAGCTTCTTGAAGCATACGCTTTTCGTTTCTCAAGATAACCTCAGGAGCTTTGATTTCCATGAGGCGCTTCAGACGGTTGTTACGGATGATGACACGACGGTAAAGATCATTGAGATCGGAAGTCGCAAAGCGTCCTCCATCAAGTGGTACCAATGGACGCAATTCTGGTGGAATCACCGGAATCACCTTCATTATCATCCACTCTGGTAGGTTTTCTCTATTGTTTTGAGCCTCTCTGAAAGATTCAACAACCTGTAGGCGCTTTAAAGCCTCAGTCTTACGTTGTTTTGAAGTTTCAGTATTGGCTTTATGCCGCAGTTCGTAAGAAAGTGACTCAAGATCAAGTCTTGCAAGAAGGTCAATAAGACAATCTGCACCCATCTTAGCGATGAATTTGTTCGGATCGCTATCGTCTAAGTATTGGTTATCTTGTGGTAACTCGTCAATAATGTTTAAATACTCCTCTTCTGTCAAGAAGTCAAGCATTTGAAGCTCTTGATCTTCTGGACCTTTCGCAATACCTGGTTGTATCACAACATAGCGCTCATAATAAATAATCATATCGAGCTTCTTCGATGGCAAGCCTAGAAGATATCCTAATTTATTAGGCAAAGATCTGAAGTACCAGATATGCGCTACAGGAACCACAAGACTGATGTGTCCAACACGGTCACGTCTTACCTTCTTCTCTGTAACTTCTACCCCACATCGGTCGCAGACAATTCCGCGATAGCGGATGCGCTTGTATTTTCCACAGGCACACTCGTAGTCCTTGATCGGACCAAAGATGCGCTCACAGAACAATCCGTCTCTCTCGGGTTTATGAGTTCTGTAGTTGATCGTTTCAGGTTTCAACACCTCTCCACGTGAAGCCCCTAGAATAGATTCTGGTGAGGCCAATCCTATAGAGATTTTATTGAATCGATGTTCTGTTGTTTCGTTTACTCTAGCCATAGTTTAGTAACGCTTTATTGTTATAAGAGAGCGAATTATTCTTCTAGTCTAATATCAAGACCTAGTCCTTTCAATTCGTGCATCAACACGTTGAATGACTCAGGTAATCCAGGTTCTGGCATGGTTTCACCCTTAACGATTGATTCGTAAGTCTTCGCACGTCCGATAACATCATCAGACTTCACGGTAAGAATCTCACGCAAGGTTGAAGACGCACCATAAGCTTCAAGAGCCCATACTTCCATTTCCCCAAAACGCTGACCACCAAACTGAGCTTTACCTCCAAGAGGTTGCTGAGTGATAAGCGAGTATGGTCCAATAGAACGCGCGTGCATCTTATCATCCACCATGTGACCCAGTTTAAGCATGTATATCACACCCACGGTAGCAGGCTGATCAAAGCGTTCTCCGGTTCCTCCGTCGTAGAGGTAAGTATGTCCATATTGTGGGACACCAGCCTCTTCTGTAAGTGCGTTGATCTGGTCTAAAGACGCACCATCGAAAATAGGAGTTGCAAACTTCTTATTCAGTTTTGCACCTGCCCATCCTAACACGGTCTCATAAATCTGACCAATATTCATTCGAGAAGGTACCCCTAGTGGGTTCAATACGATGTCCACAGGTGTTCCGTCTTCTAAGAACGGCATGTCTTCGTCTCTAACGATACGTGAAACGATACCTTTGTTTCCGTGGCGTCCGGCCATTTTATCACCTACTTTAAGCTTACGCTTCTTGGCGATGTATACCTTAGCCAATTTCATAATACCCGAAGGAAGCTCGTCTCCTACAGAGATGGTAAACTTATCGCGACGCAGGTTTCCTTGCAGATCGTTGAGCTTAATCTTGTAGTTGTGAAGAACGTCAGCAATAAGCGCATTGGTCTCATCATCAACCGTCCAGCTTCCACCAACAAGGTGAGCAAAATCGTCTACGGCGTGAAGCATCTTTAGGCTGTACTTCTTTCCTTTTGGTAGTACCTCTTCTCCGAGGTCATTAAGTACTCCTTGAGAGGTCTTTCCGTTGACAATAGCAAATAACTTATCGACCAAACGATCTTTAAGCTGCTGAAATTTTACTTCGTATTCGAGTTCTAACGCTCGTATAGCTTCTTTTTCTTCAGAGCGCTTGCGCTTGTCTTTGATAGAACGCGCAAACAACTTCTTATCGATAACTACCCCTCTTAACGAAGGTGAAGCTTTGAGCGAGGCATCTTTAACGTCTCCTGCCTTATCACCGAAGATGGCTCTAAGCAGTTTTTCTTCTGGAGTCGGATCAGATTCTCCTTTTGGAGTGATCTTACCAATCAGAATATCACCAGGCTTCACCTCTGCACCAATACGAATCATACCGTTTTCATCAAGATCTTTGGTGGCCTCTTCTGAGACATTTGGAATGTCATTGGTAAGTTCTTCTGCTCCTAATTTGGTATCACGAACTTCAAGAGAATACTCATCAACGTGTATAGATGTAAAAATATCCTCACGTACCACGCGCTCTGAAATTACGATCGCATCCTCGAAGTTATATCCCTTCCAAGGCATGAAGGCAACCTTCATGTTTCGACCTAAGGCTAATTCTCCCTTCTCGGTAGCATAACCCTCGCACAGCACTTGTCCTTTAGCAACCTTATTTCCTTTAGAAACGATAGGTTTTAGGTTAATTGCTGATCCTTGGTTTGTCTTTCTAAACTTAATGAGTTTATACTCTTTAAATTCATCTTCAAAGCTGACCAAACGCTCTTGATCGGTCATATTGTATTTAATTATGATACGCTCTGCATCAACGTACTCTACTAATCCGTCACCTTCTGCATTGATGAGTACTCGTGAGTCTTTAGCTACCTGGCGCTCAAGACCTGTTCCTACGATAGGTGCCTCTGGACGAAGCAATGGAACTGCTTGACGCATCATGTTCGATCCCATGAGTGCACGGTTCGCATCATCGTGCTCTAGGAATGGAATCAAAGAAGCCGAAATAGATGCAATCTGGTTCGGGGCAACATCGGTATAATGGATTTCAGATGGATCTACAACTGGGAAGTCACCTTCAAGTCGCGCAATCACCTTGTCTGTATCGATTTTTCCATCAGAAGAAAGGGGAATGTTTGCTTGAGCAATTTTCTTCCCTTCTTCTTCCTCAGCACTCAAAAATACGTGCTTTGAAAGGTCAACCTTTCCGTTTTCAACCTTGTGGTAAGGAGTTTCAAGGAATCCCATTGCGTTGACCTTGGCAAATACCGAAAGTGAAGAGATTAGTCCAATGTTTGGTCCTTCTGGTGTTTCAATCGGACACAATCTTCCGTAATGCGTATAGTGAACATCACGCACCTCGAATCCTGCACGCTCTCTTGATAGACCTCCTGGACCTAGAGCCGAAAGACGACGCTTGTGCGTGATTTCAGCAAGAGGGTTGGTTTGATCCATGAACTGAGAAAGCTGGTTCGTTCCGAAGAATGAGTTGATCACAGACGATAAGGTCTTAGCATTGATCAAATCAATAGGTGTAAATACCTCGTTGTCACGAACATTCATACGCTCACGGATGGTTCTAGCCATACGGGCTAAACCAACACCAAACTGCTGAGACAACTGCTCTCCTACCGTTCGAATTCTACGGTTCGACAAGTGATCAATATCATCAATCTCAGCCTTAGAGTTAATAAGTTCAATAAGGTGTTTAATGATCGTAATGATATCCTCTTTAGTCAAGACTTGATTGTCCATTCCAATATCAAGGCCGAGTTTCTTATTCATTCGGTAGCGTCCTACATCCCCGAGGTTATAACGCTGATCTGAGAAGAATAACTTATCGATAATACCCCTTGCGGTCTCTTCGTCAGGCGGTTCTGCATTACGAAGTTGTCTATAAATATGCTCTACAGCCTCTTTTTCAGAGTTTGTAGGGTCTTTCTGCAAAGTGTTATGAATAATGGCATACTCTGACTGGGCATTGTTTTCTTTGTGCAGCAAGATGGTTTTAACCTCAGCTTCAAGGATTTGATCTAGGTGCTCTTTCTCAAGAACAGTATCGCGATCAAGCACAATCTCGTTACGCTCGATAGAGACTACTTCACCTGTATCCTCATCTACAAAATCTTCATGCCAAGTGTTCAATACACGAGCAGCGAGCTTACGCCCTAAAACCTTTTTAAGTCCGGTCTTAGATACCTTAACCTCTTCTGAAAGGTCAAAAATCTCTAAAATGTCTTTGTCGCGCTCGTATCCGATCGATCTAAAGAGTGTAGTAACCGGTAATTTCTTTTTACGATCGATGTACGCATACATCACACCGTTAATGTCTGTAGCGAATTCAATCCATGACCCTTTAAAAGGAATGACACGGGCAGAATATAATTTTGTTCCATTCGCGTGAACCGATTGACCAAAGAAGACCCCAGGTGAACGGTGTAACTGTGAAACGATAACACGCTCAGCTCCGTTGATCACAAACGTACCAGAAGGAGTCATGTAAGGGATAGTACCCAAATACACGTCTTGTACAATCGTCTCAAAATCCTCGTGTTCAGGATCCGTACAATAGAGCTTCAAACGCGCTTTCAACGGAACGCTGTAGGTCAGACCTCTCTCAATACACTCTTGTATATTGTAGCGAGGTGGATCAACGAAGTAATCCAAGAACTCAAGGACGAATTGGTTACGCGCATCGGTGATCGGAAAATTTTCCATGAAGGTGTTAAATAATCCTTCATTCTCACGCGCATCTGACTTCGTCTCTAGCTGAAAAAAGTCCTGAAATGACTTAATTTGAATATCTAAAAAATCAGGGTACTCAGGTATACTAGAAGCAGAAGCAAAGTTTACTCTCTCGGTCTGATTCGACAACATGGAACGGATAATTTTATTTAATGAATAAAAACAGGTGAAGGCCTTACCAATAGCAGCATTGGAAAGGCCTTTACCCTAAATAGTTAGAACAGTAGATTACTTAAGCTCAACTTCAGCACCAGCCTCTACTAAAGAGTTTTTGATACCTTCAGCCTCGTCTTTAGATACTCCTTCTTTAACAGCTTTAGGAGCGCTATCTACGATTTCCTTAGCCTCTTTAAGTCCAAGGCCAGTTAGTTCTTTAACTAGTTTAACTACAGCAAGCTTGCTTGCTCCAGCATTCTTAAGAATTACGTCAAATTCTGACTTTTCTTCTGCGGCTGCTCCCTCAGAGGCTCCACCAGCAGCTCCACTTGCAACTGCAACTGCAGCAGCAGCAGGCTCGATACCGTATTCATCTTTCAGAATAGTAGCTAATTCATTAACCTCTTTAACAGTAAGGTTAACTAATTGTTCTGCAAAATTTTTTAAATCTGCCATTTTCTATCGTTTTAATAAAGTTTAAAATATTGAGAATTGAGTGCGTACAAGTTAACGTTCCGACAATGTCTTGACGATTCCAGCAAGCTTGCCACCACCAGACTTAAGTCCAGAAATAACATTCTTAGCAGGTGACTGAAGCAATGCAACAATCTCGGCAATAACCTCATCTTTAGATTTGATACTTACAAGAGCGTCAAGGAAGTTGTCTCCAATGTAAATGGCCTCCTCAACAAAGGCTCCTTTAAGTGCTGGTCTTGATGAATTCTTTCTAAAGTTTTTGATCAACTTCGCAGGCGCATTTCCGGTTTCAGAAATCATAATTGATGTCTCTCCCTTAAGCACTGTTGCTAAGTCTCCAAAATCTTTATCAGAAGCCTCCATTGCTTTTTTAAGCAAGGTATTTTTAACAACCGATAAGCTGATACCTGCTTTAAAGCAAGCTCTTCTCAAGTCAGCAGTGTCACCTGCGTTCAAACCTGATATATCGGCTAGATAAATGGTTGAAGATGACGCTAGGGTCTCTTTCAACTGCTCTATCACTTGGGCTTTTTCTTCTCTAGTCATACGATTACTTCTTAAAGTGAATTAAAGCGCCTTTACATCTAAAGGAACACTAGGACTCATGGTTGATGAAAGATAAACGCTCTTCATATAAACCCCTTTTGCAGCCGCTGGCTTCATGCGATTCAAGGTGTCAAGAATTTCCTTGGCATTACCTTCGATCTTTTCAGCCTCGAAAGAAACTTTACCAATAGCAGCGTGAACAATACCTGCCTTATCTACCTTGAAATCAATTTTACCAGACTTTACTTCAGATACCGCCTTGGCGATATCCATGGTAACGGTTCCTGTTTTAGGGTTTGGCATCAATCCTCTAGGACCAAGCACGCGACCTAACGGTCCAAGTTTGCCCATCACACTAGGCATTGTGATGATCACATCTACATCTGTCCATCCTGATTTAATCTTATCTAGATATTCATCTAGACCTACATAATCAGCACCGGCAGACTTAGCCTCTTCTTCCTTTTCAGGAGTAACGAGTGCCAAAACGCGAACATCCTTACCTGTACCATGAGGAAGTGTAACCACACCGCGAACCATTTGATTCGCTTTACGTGGATCAACACCCAAACGAACAGCAATGTCTACAGAAGCATCAAAATTAACATTGGTGATCTCTTTAACTAAAGCGGCAGCTTCTCTAAGCGTGTAAAGCTTGCTCCGATCAACTTTAGCGTAAGCAATTTTCTGTTTTTTAGTCAATTTAGCCATAACTTAAGTCGATGAATTAAAAAGGTTTTTGTCCTGAAACTTTGATCCCCATTGATCTAGCCGTACCTGCAATCATCATCATTGCAGACTCAAGAGTAAATGCATTTAAATCTACCATCTTGTCTTCTGCAATAGACTTAATCTGATCCCAGTTTACAGACGCTACTTTTGATCGATTGGGCTCTCCTGAACCTTTCTTTACTTTTGCTGCTTCCAATAACTGAATGGCCGCCGGCGGTGTTTTTACCACGAAGTCAAATGACTTGTCGGTATAAACGCTGATGACAACAGGAAGAACTTTTCCTGCCTTATCTTGGGTTCTCGCATTAAACTGCTTACAGAACTCCATGATATTTACACCAGCGGCACCTAAGGCGGGTCCAACCGGTGGCGATGGGTTCGCAGCACCTCCCCTAACTTGTAGCTTAACTACTTTACCTATTTCTTTTGCCATGATGAGTGTTTAAAATGCCGTTGCATCAGTGGAAGCCATGCAACTAAGCGACTTATAGTTGTAACAATTAAATTTTATCTACCTGTAGATAGCTTAATTCTAGTGGTGTCTTACGTCCAAAAATCTTCACCATCACCTCTAACTTACGCTTCTCTTCATTTATCTTTTCAATAGTACCGTTGAATCCGTTGAACGGCCCGTCAACCACTTTGACGGTTTCACCTAATACAAAAGGAATGGCAATATCATCAGCAGTCATTGACAACTCATCGACTTTACCTAGCATTCTGTTCACTTCAGATTTACGAAGTGGAACTGGTTCTCCTCCTTTAGTTTCTCCTAAAAATCCTATAACGTTTGTGAGCGAACGGATAATGTGCACCATTTCACCGGCCAAATTGGCCTTTATCATAATGTAACCAGGAAAATACGTACGTTCCTTTTGGATTTTCTTACCATTGCGAATCTGAACAACTTTTTCGGTAGGAACTAGAACTTCCTCTAGGTAATCTTTAAAACCTTGGCGTTCAACCTCAGTCTCAATATACCCTTTGATTTTATGTTCTTGTCCGCTCACTGCGCGAACCACGTACCATTTTTTATCTAGAACCTCACCCATTCTTTCTTACTTCAATAGATCGAAATACACCTGAATCACTCTGCTGAAAACCGAATCAACACCCCAAGTCAACAACGCAAAAATCAAAGAAAACACGGCCACAACTACCATGAGGTTCGATGCTTGTTCACGCGTCGGCCAAGAAACGTTGTTCTTAAGTTCTTCTAGTGATGCCTTGATATATGTAATCATCTTTATTTTCCAATATGAGCGTTAGCGCCTAAACTTTAGCACGGGAGGAGAGACTCGAACTCCCGACACCTGGTTTTGGAGACCAGTGCTCTACCAACTGAGCTACACCCGTTTTTATGTACGCTAAAAGGTATCTCGTAAACGAGACACCCTTTAGACATACTTCATACTTATAGACTTAGTCTAAAATTTCAGTTACCTGACCAGCACCAACTGTTCTACCTCCTTCGCGGATAGCAAATCGAAGTCCTACGTTAAGTGCGATCGGCTGAATAAGATCAACAGTGATCGTAAGGTTATCACCAGGCATAACCATTTCAACTCCATCAGGAAGTACAATATTTCCTGTTACGTCAGTAGTTCTTACATAGAACTGTGGACGGTAGTTGTTGTGGAATGGGGTGTGACGACCACCTTCTTCTTTTTTCAAAATATAGACCTCAGCCTTGAATTTAGCGTGAGGAGTTATTGAACCTGGCTTACAGATAACCATACCTCTTTTGATATCAGTTTTCTCAATACCACGCAGAAGTAGACCAACATTATCTCCAGCTTCACCGCGGTCAAGAATTTTACGGAACATCTCAACCCCAGTAATTGTAGAAGTCAATTTCTCAGCACCCATACCGATAATCTCAACTGGATCTCCCGTGTTTGCAACACCTGTTTCGATACGTCCTGTAGCTACAGTACCACGACCAGTTATAGTAAACACATCTTCGATAGGCATCAAGAATGGCTTATCAACATCACGAGCAGGAAGTTCGATCCAGTTATCAACAGCATCCATAAGCTCCATAACTGTATCTACCCATTTTTGCTCTCCGTTAAGTGCACCAAGTGCAGAACCAGAAATTACAGGTCCGTTATCACCATCATACTCATAGAATGAAAGCAATTCACGAACTTCCATCTCAACGAGCTCAAGAAGTTCTTCATCGTCAACCATGTCAACCTTGTTAAGGAAAACAACGATACGAGGAATACCTACCTGACGTCCAAGAAGGATGTGCTCACGAGTTTGTGGCATAGGTCCATCAGTCGCAGCTACTACAAGAATAGCACCGTCCATCTGAGCAGCACCAGTAACCATGTTCTTTACGTAATCAGCGTGACCAGGACAGTCAACGTGTGCGTAGTGACGGATAGCCGTTTGATATTCCACGTGAGAAGTATTAATGGTGATACCACGCTCTTTCTCTTCAGGAGCGTTATCGATAGAATCGAAACTTCTCAATTCTGAAAGACCTGCTTTGGCAAGAACCGAGGTAATTGCAGCAGTAAGTGTTGTTTTACCGTGGTCAACGTGCCCAATAGTACCAATATTCAAGTGGGGTTTCGACCGGTCAAATGTTTCCTTTGCCATTGTTAATGATTTTAATCTTAGTTTATATTAGTGTACAATTTTTATAATGGTTGTGCCTTAATAGCACGTTCATTCAATTTTCGTTCTTTGAGCCAATGACGGGATTTGAACCCGTGACCTCTTCCTTACCAAGGAAACGCTCTACCCCTGAGCTACACCGGCCTAATGTTTCCTTAAAGCAAGAGCATTGAAACTCTTTGTAATATTTTGAGCGGGAGACCGGGTTCGAACCGGCGACATTCAGCTTGGAAGGCTGACGC
>JAYPUW010000003.1:0-210635 GCA_038134285.1 Flavobacteriaceae bacterium | reverse complement strand
CCTCTTTACTCATGTTCATCGCCAACATAGCGATAAACACCAAGTACATGAGGTTGATCATGCGTTGCCTTACATTGGGTCGTACAGCCATATTATTTTTTCATCGCGGTTAACATCGAACTGTAAACCTCGTTGAGGTTCCGTATGTTCTCGATGAGCGGAACGAGTTGTGCTTTAAGTACAGCAGTCTGTTCAGCGATATCACGCTCGGCATCGGCGCGCTTGCTATTGCTCTCTACCTGAGAGGCGTAGATGTGACGTAACGATTGCAATTGATCGGTCGTCTCTGCCAATTGCTTGGCGTAGCGCTCGGTCTGACTCAGTGCTTCGACCGAAGGCTGAATTTGCTTGGCAAGGGCTTCAAAGTTTTCAATGCTGTCGGCAAGGCGTTTCATGAGTTGCGCGTCTACTTTGGCCTCGTTGAGCAGGGCGTCAATTCGTTTTGAAAGGATGCCTTCAGGAGAGTCCGGAGTTGCTCCTGCGGCCGATCCGTTTTTCAACTGTGGATACACCCGCGACCAATCGTATTCTTCTTCGGGCTTTTCAAAAGCCGAGATCCCAAAAATGATGGCCTCTGTCAAGAGCCCTATGGTGAGCAGCTGTGAACCGTTGATGATTCCGGCAATCTCAAAGTGGGTGATCTTAAATAAAGCCCCTAGGATTACGACTGATGCGCCGAGTCCGTAGGCCATGTTCATGTGCTTTTTAGATAACATATCTTAATTGTCAAATTTTTGTGGCGAAAAATCACGAACGGTCCTGAAGCCAATGTAGGCACGGGCCGAATCTTTCAATTCGTAGTCGCGGGTGCTGACGCGCAAGAAATAAGCGATGTCTTTCCATGAACCCCCGCGGACGGTCTTGCGCGGATCTTCTCGATTCACGTAATCCGGATTGAGCGGAGAGAAAAACTCATAGCTGTCAGGATTGTAGGTCGAAGACGTCCATTCGGCAACGTTACCGGCCATGTGGTGCAACTTCGATTTGGGCGGATGAAAATACCTCGGATCTTTCACCTTAGCGGAATAGACCTCACCGTCGGCGTCGTATCCGCCATCAGGCTTAAAGTTCGCACGGTACTTTCCGTTCGGAAGCACTAGGTTATCACCCTCCCAGGGGAAGATCACATCTGGATCTCCGTTTCTAGCGGCAATCTCCCATTCGGCCTCAGTGGGCAATCGATAGGCCGGAACCACGGGCTTGCCTAATTTCTTATATCCTTCATTGATGGCATGCGTCTTGAAGTCGCAGAACGCGCGGGCTTGCTCCCAATTGACTCCTACGACCGGGTAATCGTCAAAGCGCTCATGCCAGAAGTAGTCGTTGAACATCTGATCGTTCTTCGAATAATCGAAATCCTTCAGCCACACTAGCGTATCAGGATAAACCGGTACAATCTCTTCGCGAACAAAGTCTCTAGGGTTACGGGCAGGCTCACGAGAGGCAGCCTTTGAATCGAACCAGGTGTATTTGTATTTGAGCTGCTTGATATCAAGCATGCGCTTACCGGTGTAGGTCTCAAAGGGCTCCAAGAAGAGCGAATCCATGATTTCAGCGTAATAAATGTCTGGATAACCTTCAGGTTGCCATTCGAGCTTGACATCCCAGTTGAGGCGGCGCCCGGCATACATATCGTCGCTGAAGAGCATGTAATTTTCGTAATAATAACGCTCGGCCACCTTGGTGGTATCGACCGGCAGGTAGGCGAATCGCCCAATTCCGTCGTCTTCAGGAGTCAATCCTAGATCTTCTGCCAGACGCGCGAGTTTGGTTCTAGCGATAGAGTCACGCACGTATTTGACAAAGAGACGGTATTCTTTATTGCTGACTTCTGTTTCGTCGATTACAAATTTCTTAACGGTGACCTCTTTTCGGGGCGCATCTTCGACGCCATAAGGATCGTTCGCCGCTCCGATCACATAGGTTCCACTGAACGGACCCACCATGACGTCTTCGGCTCCACGCATGCGTTTTATGTCAAAAGGTTTACGCTGGGCGTAAAGCGGACCCATCAGGACCACACTTAATAATACGAATAGGTTTTTGGAATATTTAGAGGCGGTTAGAAGCATAAAAGTCATTTTCGGCATGGCCGGTCACCTTCAAAGTTAAACATTTACTGCATCGAACGACGTGATGCACGCACCCAACAATCGGGTAATTCATTATCCAATGCCGTTTGGTAGTCGATTGCTAAACAAGGCACAAGATAGGGTCGATTGTCGCTGCGCGCAACCTTTTCAAAGGGGCCCTTAGAGACTTCTACCCACCAACGATCAGTGAGCAGAGAACGGTAAAACACTAGGTGCTGTTCATCTATGGGCACGTTAAACTTTACATAATTTTCACAAAGGGTATCTGGAACTTCGTTGATTCTAAGCGTATAACCCTCTATGAAGTACCACAACATTTGAGCGCTCAAGAGGTAAGCGGCGGGGGTATTCGGGATCTCAAAAATACCCAATAAATGCAGATGATCGGCGATACCTGCATAACGCATTAAGGCACAAATTTCACGTCCGGTAAATCCGTTCGGTGAATAACCTTGCGCGCCTCCCATCTCGGCAGCGGCTACCGCATGAAGGTCAACACTCAATAAGTTAACTGTGCGAAGTAGCGGCTCTGCCCTGCGCATTTCTTGGGACAGATCTCCTAAGCGGTAAGGCTCGAAAAACAGCTGGTTATAAAGGTCTAATTCTTCTTGAGCGACAAAGTAAGACTGGTAACCTATCTGTGTCAGATGGTAAAGCTGATTCGGGGCCTCGGTAATCATTTGCGAAACGTACGAATCACTGGAGACCATTTCGTCGGCCACACAGAGATCAAACTTAGAATCGACCAAAGCCACATGTAGCATCTCTCTAAAGCTATCAAAGGCGCGATAGCAGCCGTAGGTACTATCTTGAATGGCTCCGACTACTATAGGGAGCACCTTTTGAGCCTTTAATTCAGCGACGAGCTGCTTTAAGGCAAACTGTGTGTCTTCGGGTTCTTCTCCGGGTTGAAGATCTCCGAGATCGGCGATTTTTAGTGACCAATTACCGTAAAAGAGCTTGTAAAAATCGAGTCGAAAAGCTTCGCTGTCAAAGGCTGGAGTGCGTTTTCCTTCGGCCGAACGATGTTCCAGCACCACGATTAGTGCCATATCAACAGCCTCGAGATCAGGGATGCCATTTTTTTCGGTGTGTTTGTAGAGCTGTGACCCCAGATGCTGGTCAGCCAAAAGCTCGCAATGCGCAAGAATCGTATCGCTAACCGGCTTTAAAAACTCAAATTCCATGAGAAGGTGGGGTGCTTATTACTTCTTGTTTGTTCGTTTCTTTTTTGGGGATGCCTTTTTAGGTTTATCCGCTTCAAGACGTTCTTTGGCCTCTTTAAGGCTCATGTTCTCAACGTCAACCTCTTTGCTAAGCTCTACCTTTTGTTTGCCTTTGATCAAATTGTGACGGCCCCATCGCGCTTTTTCAATGCGGATTTCTTCTTCAGGCCATTCTTTGATGAGCTTCTCGGCCTCTTTTATGAGCTTGTCTTCGATCAAGGTTTCGATATCTTGATTCGAAAGGTTCTCAAAGTCGTAGTTCTTGTTGACGTTGATGAATATCGAATTCCATTTGATAAACGGACCAAAGCGACCCTTTCCTTTAGAAACCCCGTGACCTTTGTAGGTATAGATTGATGCATCTACATGTTCTTTCTCACCAATGATCTCTATGGCACGCTCGTAACTTACTGTAAAGGCGCTGTCGTCTGGACCTAATGAGGCAAACTTCTTTCCGTAACGAATATAGGGGCCAAAGCGACCCACGTTCGCCTGAATAGCCTCTCCTTGGTATTCCCCAAGATTGCGCGGTAATTTGAATAGGTCTAAGGCCTCTTCAAAAGTGACATTAGTGATTGATTGATGCGGAAGCAGACTGGCATATATAGGTTGTTCATCGTCTTCAGGACTACCGATTTGAGCCATAGGACCGAATCTCCCAAGGCGCACGATCAATTGGCGGCCGCTCTGAGGGTCTTCTCCTAAATAACGTTCACCGCTCGCGCGCTCTGCGGTGTCTTGCACCTCTTCAACGGTCGGATGAAAATCGCCATAAAAACTGCGCATTAGATCGCGCCACGCTACCTTTCCTTCAGCAATTTCATCGAAACACTCTTCAATCTCTGCGGTGAAATGGTAATCGACAATGTTCGAAAAATGATCTACTAAGAAGTCACAAACGACAAAACCAATGTCTGTAGGGACCAACTTTCCTTTCTCAGAACCCACCTTTTCGGTGAGTTGGTTTGCGCTGATCGATCCAGCATTAAAGACCAATTCACGATAGGCGCGTTCTTCACCTTCGACCATGCCTTTTTCGACGTATTTCTTGTCGAGAATTCGGCTGATAGTAGCCGCATAGGTCGATGGACGACCAATCCCCAATTCTTCTAATTTCTTCACCAGAGAGGCCTCAGAGTAGCGGTAAGGGGGACGCGAATAGCGTTCCGTAGCGCGACTCTCGGCTAGCGTTAAGGGTTGACCTTCACTCAAGGACGGAAGCATTCCTTCTTGCTCTTCATCCTCATCGTCAGTCGATTCGAGGTATACTTTTAAGAAGCCTTCAAAAACGATGATCTCACCTTGGGCAGTATATTCTATAGCATCCCCTCCGTGTATAGTGGCCTTGGTGCGTTCGAGTTTTGCCTCGCTCATGAGCGAAGCCATGGCTCTCTTATAAATCAATTCGTAGAGACGCGCCTCATCGCTTGAGAGCTTTGGGGATTGATTGGCCATCTGTGTAGGTCGAATCGCCTCGTGGGCCTCTTGAGCTCCTTTTACCTTAGAGGTAAAGCTGCGTACCTTTACGAATTCAGCACCGAATTGCTTCTCAATCTCTTGGGTAATCATCGCAACCGCCTCTGGCGATAGGTTGACGCTGTCGGTTCTCATGTAAGTAATGAGACCAGATTCGTACAAACGCTGCGCTACCTGCATGGTCTTGCGCACCGGAAAATATAGTTTGCGCGAAGCTTCTTGCTGCAAGGTAGACGTCGTAAACGGGGCAGCTGGACTCTTTTTGGCGGGCTTCTTTTGAAGTGAAACAACCGTGAACGCCGCCTGCTCGTGCGCCTTTAAAAAGGCCTCCGCCTCTTCGTAAGCTTTAAATTCTTTATTGCCCTTGGCCTTGAGCGTGGCTCCTGAGGCGGTTTGAAAAAGGGCGTTGATTTTATAACTGGCTTCAGGTGTAAAGACCTGAATCTCGCGTTCACGTTCTACGATAAGACGCACGGCAACTGATTGCACGCGTCCTGCAGAAAGCCCAGGCTTCACCTTCTTCCATAGTACCGGAGAAAGTTCGTATCCCACGATACGATCTAAGACCCGGCGGGCCTGCTGCGCATCAACCAAATTCAAATCAACCGGACGCGGATTTTCAATCGCGCGTTCAATTGCCGACTTAGTAATACTATTAAAAACGATGCGCTTGGTTTTATCTTCAGGAAGTTCAAGGGTCTGCATAAGGTGCCAAGAAATGGCTTCTCCTTCGCGATCTTCATCACTCGCGAGCCATACGGTTTCGGCCTTTTGTGCGAGCGACTTTAATTTTTTCACTTGTGGCAAAGCGCGATCACTTACCACATATTTGACCCTGAAGTCGTCTTTAACATCTACCCCCATCTCACTTTCAGGAAGGTCAACGATGTGTCCGTAACTACTCTCAACCGTAAAGTCAGCACCCAAAATTTTCTCAATGGTCTTGGCCTTTGCAGGTGACTCAACGATAACTAGATTCTTTGCCATAAGCACTTTGCGTTCAAGGCAAAAGTAGAACCTTTTGCAACTTTGCGTGACAATTTAAGCGAAGTGATTGATCAAATTACCCGTTAACGAGCTCAAAAACATCTGATTCTTGAAAGCGATCTGAAGTATTCAAGTCGTTGATATTCAGAATCTCAACTCTTCCTTCCCCTTTCATGACAATCTTAACAAAAACTTTTTTGAAAAATGAGATATTCAGTCAACTTCAAAATACCTCGTAGGCGGTAAGTCTTTGTAGAAGAGTTATTTAGATTCATTCTTATGCTATCTTGATTTTTCTTTGAGACCAAACTGATCCGTTTTTTGCGAACCCTCTTATCCATAGTTCTAGTTATTCATTTGACGTGGCTTTATAGTCAAGAAGAAACTGTTGAATTGTCTTTTGGCATAAATTCTATAAGTGAAATTCATACTGCTTCGCAAAATCAAGAAATATATACCACCTCTAGAAGCTATATAAATACAAGAATGGAAGCCCTAATTCAAATGCGCTCAATGCGTTTGAAGTTTTTCTCTAACATAGGATTCATCTACGGATCTTCAATAAGCGAAAGAATAGGGGACCTTTATTTTGCTTCGAGCATAGATGGTCAAAACGCCATCCGAATGCAAAACCTTTGGCTTGGTTTAGAAAACAAGGCAGAAACATTTGAAATTAGGATAGGTAATCAAGCGGTCGACGACATGTTCATGGTAAGTGATCGTAGCAATTTCTTCATTCACGGAGCCGCTGCTTATGTTTTTACCTTTTCGATGAATGCGCCGCAATGGCCTGTGGCTTCCTTAGGGTTTTACTCTCGCGTTAAACTTAATCTTTATGAAAAGATTCACTACGGCATATACGGGTCTGACTACAATGTTACAGATGAATCTATCAAATCCAATAAATTTTCAATTCGAACTTCATACCAAGGGACCTTAAAAATTATTGAATGGGAAAAAAGTAAGGGAAATGATCTTCTAAAACTTGGTTTGTTTAGCGACAATAATCGTTTTGGGTTTTCTATAAAATCCAAATCCACTTTAAACTCACTATATGCGGTTAAAGAAGGTATCTTGTTTTCCAATCAATCTGAAACAAAAATCTCTTATCACCTAGCAGCAAGTAAGGCTTTAAATGCTAAAACGGCTCCTGTCACCTATGACCTCCGTGCAGGACTTTTTTTTGAACCATTGAATTGGAAGAAGGATATGACTTTTGCTTTGGGCTATTTTTATCCACGTATTAATGCGAGACAATTAGAAGACTTCAATATTATTAGTGAGTCCTTTGGTGAGTTAAGCGCTAAATATCCATTAAGTCCAAAAACAACCTTACAAGCAAGTGCTCAGTATATTGAAGGGGCGGGAGCGTTAAAAGGTTACAACTCTGATCCAAGCATTTTAGCGGTATTAAGGATTTACTTTAGCTTATAAGTGTCATTCACGACATTTTGTCAGTTTTCGCGTTGAAATTCCTAATTTTGTAAAGCTAAATGAAGTTGAAGTGAAAGCACTCGAAAAAAATCCGACGCAATACAACGGTGAAGTACTCGAACAACCTCAAACAGAGGGATCTCGAAAATTGTACATTGAGTCGTACGGTTGCCAGATGAACTTCTCTGACAGCGAAATCGTCGCCTCAATCTTAAGCAAAGAGGGGTTTAGTACTACAACTTTGCTTGAAGATGCAGACTTAGTACTGGTCAACACCTGCTCTATTCGCGAGAAGGCCGAGCAAACGGTGCGCAAACGCTTAGAGCACTTCAATCACGCTAAAAAGAGCAAGCCAAATATGAAGGTGGGAGTTCTGGGCTGTATGGCCGAGCGCTTAAAACATAAGTTTCTAGAAGAGGAAAAGATCGTTGATATGGTGGTTGGGCCTGATGCTTATAAAGACCTTCCCAACCTAGTAGCAGAAATTGATGAGGGCCGTGACGCGGTCAATGTCATACTCTCTAAAGAAGAAACCTACGGAGACGTCTCTCCTGTGCGATTGAATTCGAATGGTGTTACCGCGTTTGTTTCGATCACTCGAGGCTGTGACAACATGTGTACCTTCTGTGTGGTGCCCTTCACCCGCGGACGCGAACGCAGTAGAGACCCCAAATCAATCCTTGAAGAGGTTGATGCACTCGCTAAACAAGGATACAAAGAGGTCACGTTACTCGGACAAAACGTCGATTCTTACCTCTGGTATGGCAGAGGCTTGAAAAAAGACTTTGACAAGGCCTCTGAGATGCAGAAAGCGACAGCCGTGAACTTTGCCCAGCTTCTGAGTATGGTGGCAAAGGCTCACCGGCACGTGCGCATCCGCTTCTCTACTTCAAATCCCCAAGATATGACGCTCGATGTGATCGATGCCATGGCAGCACACGAAAATATCTGCAAATACATTCACCTTCCGGTACAGAGCGGATCAAACCGCATTCTCAAAAAGATGAA
Organism: Flavobacteriaceae bacterium; assembly: GCA_038134285.1. Classification (GTDB taxonomy): domain Bacteria; phylum Bacteroidota; class Bacteroidia; order Flavobacteriales; family Flavobacteriaceae; genus UBA3478. The sequence continues at coordinate 202,411 of JAYPUW010000003.1, read as the reverse complement.
TCGCCTGCACACGCGTGAAGAATACATGACGCTGATTGACAATATACTCGAACGCATTCCTGATTGCGCCATCAGCCAAGACATGATCGCCGGATTCCCGACCGAAACAGAAGAAGATCACCAAGATACCCTTTCGCTGATGGAGTATGTGAAATATGATTTCGGATTCATGTTCGCCTATTCTGAGCGCCCGGGAACACTTGCTGGACGCAAGTTCGAGGACGATATTCCTGAAGAAGTGAAGAAACGCCGTCTGAATGAGATCATCGCAATGCAGCAAAAACACAGTCTGTACCGCACCAAACAGCATCTCGGAAAGGTCGAAGAAGTGCTTATCGAGGGCACCTCTAAAAAATCTGAAGCCCATTGGATGGGGCGCAACACCCAAAACACCGTAGTGGTCTTTGAGAAAGGGCTGTATGAGGTCGGAGACTATGTGGATGTTCGCATCGAAGATTGCACCTCGGCCACCCTTCTAGGAACCGCAGTGGGCTTCGGAAAACATCAAGTGAACTCATGAGCAACGTTCAAACCGCCAAACAACGCTTTGAGATAATAGGAAATGATCCTAAGCTCAATCGCGCCATCGAAAAGGCTTTGCGCGTGGGGCCGACAGACATTTCGGTGCTGATCACCGGAGAAAGTGGTGTGGGTAAAGAGGCCCTGCCCAAAATCATTCACGCCGAGTCACATCGCAAGCACGGCAAGTACATCGCCGTCAACTGCGGAGCTATTCCTGAAGGCACCATCGATTCTGAATTATTCGGACACGAAAAGGGAGCCTTCACAGGTGCAACCCAAACCCGTCAGGGCTATTTTGAAGTGGCCGACAAGGGTACCATTTTTTTAGACGAGGTCGGAGAACTTCCACTACCTACTCAAGTGCGCCTGCTTCGTGTGCTCGAGACCGGAGAATTCATGAAAGTGGGGTCTTCTAAAGTGCAAAAGACAGATATACGCATCATCGCGGCGACCAATGTCGACATGCAACAATCAATCAAAAAAGAACGGTTCAGAGAGGATTTGTACTACCGTCTAAGTACAGTAGAGATCGAATTACCTCCGCTGCGTCAGCGTAAAGACGACATTCATCTGCTCTTTAGAAAATTCGCAGTAGACTTTGGACGTAAGTACAACATGCCAACCATTAGGCTTGAAGACGATGCGATCCGCTTGCTTGAAAAATACCACTGGCCGGGGAACATCCGGCAGTTGCGCAATACAGCCGAACAAATTTCAGTGCTCGAAACCGAGCGCAGTATATCAGCTCTAACGCTTCAAAGCTACTTGCCTGAGTTCAGAGAAAACAACCTGCCGGCAGTGATCAGATCGGCGAAGAAAGACGAGAGCGACTTCAGTTCAGAGCGCGAGATCTTATACAAGATTCTCTTTGATATGCGTGCAGACATCAACGAGCTTAAAAAGCGAACCTCAGCTCAAGGCGCTTCGGCCTCAGCGAGCAGCGAAGAACACGAGCTATATTACGAGCACGAAGAAGGGCCGCAAGTCACAGAAGGTAAGCCCTTAGAATTTTTAAGGCTGCCTGAAAACCGTAGCGCACAGAATAGTGATCGCTATGAATTCGCCGAAGAAATTCAGGAAGAAGAAACCCTATCTTTACATGAGAAGGAGGTCGAGCTGATTAAAAAATCTCTTGAGCGAAATGGCGGAAGGCGGAAAGCAGCTGCCGATGAATTGGGCATATCAGAACGTACCTTATACCGCAAAATCAAACAATACAACCTATGAATTGGCGCCAAATCGCACCCTTAATTCTCTTTTTAATACTTTTTTCATGCGGTATCAAGATCAACTACAACCTTTCAGGAGCAAGCGTGGGTACGGCAGAAAATTTTCAGGTAAACTTCTTCCAAAATTTAGCCGACCAAACTCCTGGTTCGGTTATTGAACCTGGCTTAGACCGTGACTTCACAATCGCCCTGCAAGACATCATCTTAAATCAGACAAGTCTCTCGCTTACTAATACAGGAGGTGACCTCGTATACGAAGGAGAAATTGTGGAATACCGCGTACAGCCAATGACCGCAACTGCAGCACAGAAGGCGGCACAAAACCGTTTGAAGATGACCGTAAACGTACGTTTTTACAATAAAACTAAAGAAGACTCAGACTTTGAGAACCGCTTTAGTTTCTTTTACGACTTTCCAGCCAATAGCCTACTTGAGTCTGTTAAATCTCAGGCTCACGAAGTCTTGTTTGAGCGCTTAACACAAGATATATTTAATGCCTCATTAGCTGACTGGTAATGCTATGATCACCACCGCTGACACCTATCTGAAATTTCTGCATCAGCCTTCGTCTCTAGATGAAGCTGAACTAGAACAGGTACGTTCACTCACCAAGCGGTTTGGTTATTTACAAAGTGCCTGGATGCTGCGCTGGCTCAACGCAACCGACACCCATGAAAAGCAAGAGGCACTGCATCGTGCGGCGGCCCTCACCTACGACCGTGTGATCTTATTGCAACTGCAGAAAGATCCGTCAATAGAAATCGATACTGCGGTGCTTGACACCGAGGCCTTACCCCTTATTGAAGAGGCAGAACCGTTAGAGGATCACGAATTAGAAGGGGTGACTCTTAGTGAAAATCGCGTGGCCCAATTTATCACTGACGCTAAAAGCGGTTTTGACATGGACCTTGACGAAATCGAAGTCACTCCACGCATACCCGTTCCTGAGAAACTCAATTTTGAAATTGACGGTTCTATTGAGCAAAAGGATGCACTTGCTCAAAGCACCCAAAAAACATTCGCCGATTGGATGAAGCTCATGGTTAGCGGTAACACTGAAGGGCTTGCCGAGCACCACATCGAGAACCAAGACAAGCAGCGCAAATTCGATATGCTTGACAAATTCATCCAAGACAAGCCTAAGATTAAGGCCGACCCAACATTCGATAGTGATTACGAGGTAGATGACACCATTTACTTCGACTACAAAGAGATGGCCACAGAGACTTTAGCACGGTTATTATTCGAACAGAAAAAGTACGGCAAGGCCATTAAAGCCTACAAAGCACTCATGGTGAAAATTCCAGAAAAAAGTAGTTTCTTTGCAGACCAAATCAGAAAAGCCAAGGCACTTAAAGCCAAGGAATAAGAATAGAGACTATGAGTACGTTTTCAATTTTCTTAATTCTCATCGTAGTGGTTTCGCTACTACTCATCTTAGTTGTTATGGTTCAAAACCCTAAGGGAGGAGGACTTTCTTCTTCTTTCGGAGGTGGCGGTAACCAAGTAGTGGGTGGTGTGAAAAACACCAACGACTTTTTAGACAAAACCACCTGGACGTTAGCGATTTTGTTAGTAGCTCTCATCCTTTTATCAAATATCTCTTTGAAATCTGCGTTTGGTGGAAGCGAATCTCGATTAATCGATGAGCAAGCTGCTCCGGTTGAAGAGGTGATCCCTGAAGAAACACTTATACCTGAGGCTCCTGCCACTGAAAGCAGCGAAGCGTCAGAGTCTGCTGAATAATTGCAGCATAACCCCTAATAGAAATGCCAGCTTGTCAGTCAAGTTGGCATTTTTTTTGGCTGAATGTCACGTTTTTAGGCGTGGCACAGTTTTGGTCTTTTGTAGTTTGGAAATTTTTAAAACTTAAAATAATGGCAAAGTTATCTATCAAACCATTGGCCGACAGAGTGCTCGTTGAGCCACTAGAGGCTGAAACCACTACTGCATCAGGAATCATCATTCCTGACACCGCAAAAGAAAAACCTCAGAAAGGCACCGTTGTAGCAGTTGGCCCTGGTACGAAAGATGAGAAGCTCACCGTTAAAGTTGGTGATACTGTACTTTACGGAAAGTACTCCGGAACTGAACTCAAGCTTGAAGGTACTGAGTACCTCATGATGCGCGAGAGTGACATTTTAGCAATTGTTTAATTAAAATTCAAAAGGAACCATCATGGCAAAGGATATCAAATTTGACATTGAAGCAAGAGACGGTTTAAAGCGTGGTGTTGACGCACTAGCCAATGCCGTTAAAGTAACACTAGGACCTAAGGGTCGTAACGTAACTATCTCAAAATCGTTCGGCGGACCATCAGTCACCAAAGATGGAGTGACTGTTGCCAAAGAAATTGAACTAAAAGACACCCTTGAAAACATGGGTGCTCAAATGGTAAAAGAAGTAGCTTCAAAAACTAATGATCTTGCAGGAGACGGGACCACTACAGCAACCGTTCTTGCGCAAGCAATTGTCAAAGAAGGACTTAAAAACGTTGCAGCAGGAGCCAATCCAATGGATCTTAAGCGCGGAATTGACAAGGCGGTTGAAGCCGTTGTTGAAGACCTTTCAAGACAATCGAAAACCGTTGGAGACTCTACTGATAAAATCAAGCAAGTTGCTGCGATATCAGCTAACAACGACGAAACCATCGGAGACCTCATCGCTCAAGCCTTCAAAAAAGTAGGAAAAGAAGGTGTAATTACCGTTGAAGAAGCTAAAGGAACAGATACATATGTAGATGTGGTAGAAGGGATGCAATTCGATCGCGGTTACCTATCTCCTTACTTCGTAACCAACTCAGAGAAAATGACTGCAGAGCTTGAAAGCCCTTACATTTTGTTATTTGACAAGAAGATCTCGGCAATGAAAGACCTGCTTCCGGTGCTTGAGCCTGTTGCCCAATCTGGTAAGTCCCTCTTGATCATCGCCGAGGATGTAGATGGAGAAGCACTTGCCACTCTTGTGGTTAACAAGCTAAGAGGATCATTGCGCATTGCTGCAGTGAAGGCTCCTGGATTCGGTGATCGTCGAAAAGCGATGCTTGAAGACATCGCCATCTTAACAGGCGGAACCGTAATCGCTGAAGAGCGCGGATTCACCCTAGAGAATGCAACAATCGACATGTTAGGTACTGCAGAAAAAGTATCTATCGACAAAGACAACACCACTATTGTAAATGGTGCTGGAAACGCTGAAGACATCACTGCACGTGTCAACCAAATCAAGGCTCAAATCGAGACCACTACTTCAGACTACGACAAGGAGAAGCTTCAAGAGCGCCTTGCTAAATTGGCAGGTGGTGTAGCTGTACTTTACGTCGGGGCAGCTTCAGAAGTAGAAATGAAAGAGAAAAAAGACCGCGTAGACGATGCACTTCACGCCACTAGAGCGGCAGTTGAAGAAGGAATCGTTGCCGGAGGAGGGGTTGCCCTAGTTCGCGCGAAAAGTGTTCTTAGCTCTATCAAAGCCACTAACCCAGACGAAGCTACCGGTATACAAATCGTTGAGCGCGCAATAGAGGCTCCTCTGCGTACCATCGTTGAAAACGCCGGGGGCGAAGGGTCTGTTGTAGTCTCTAAAGTCATCGAAGGAAAAAAAGACTTCGGATACGACGCGAAGACAGAGACCTATGTAAATATGCTAGAAGCTGGTATCATCGACCCTAAGAAGGTGACCCGTGTAGCCCTTGAAAATGCGGCTTCTGTTGCCGGAATGATCTTAACTACAGAGTGTGCTCTTGTAGAGATCAAAGAAGAGGCTCATGCTGGACCACCAATGGGAGGCGGCGGAATGCCAGGTATGATGTAAATCATCAAACTTCTTGAGATTCAATACCCGCGCCATTGGCGCGGGTTTTTTATTCTATCCTATCAAGAAATTTAAGCCAGCATATATATAGTCATGGCCAGCATAACCGCATTCTCTATAAAGGTAGCCTCAGTCATTGGAAGCTTTAGCGCCGTGCCTAAACAAGCGCACTGAATGGCCTTCTTATTGAGCAATGAGCGCATCACTCCAATGGTGGTCGCTCCAAGGATGATGAGTGTAATGTAAAGCAGCACATTCACCTCAAATCTCAACAAGAATCCGATTCCGAGTAGTAGCTCTATGAAAGGGTAAGCGTATCCGTACACCGTAATCGCCTTTGCGATTGGGTCGTACATGGCAAAACTGGGCTTAAACCCCTTGTAGTCAAGAAACTTAAAGAAACTAAAAACAAGGTAAAAAAGCCCCATGAAGTCAAGCATTGCCGCCTCAATACCTTTACTGTACCAGCGATAGCCCATGGCCGCAAATAAATAGGCACCAATGAGGTAAAGCGGAAAAAGCTGAGGGTATTTCGAAGCCCCTTGAACGGGGATAGAAGCTGGGGCTGCTATTTGGTCTGGGCGTAAACTGTATTTTTCAGGAAGTCCATCGGCTAGTACTGCAGAACTCAAAGCTGCCTCAGTAGTCAAAGAGATACTACCGCTTTCTTTGTCAATTGTCACCTCGCTGACCCCTTTAAACGCACCGTAGTGCTCGGTCAATTTGGCCACACAACTCATGCAAGTGATTCCGTCTATATAAAAGGTCTGTTTCATTAGATTAAAGTACTGGGTTAGATTATTTTTGCACTTTCTATCCAAAGTTATGGAAGATCTCAAATTGCAGCTCGAATCACTGATTTTTAACGAAGCGTTATCGGTAGGAGAACGCTTAGAACAAGTGTGCGAAGTATTGCGCTCGAATATCGCTCATTACGACTGGGTGGGCTTCTATTTTCATGAGCCCAAGACCCGAACACTGCACCTTAGAGCTTTTGCCGGAGAGCCCACCGATCACACTCAAATTCCGTTTGGTAAAGGTATTTGTGGACAGGTGGCCGAAAGCAACCAAAACTTCATTGTGCCAGACGTCAAGGCGCAAGACAATTACATCGCCTGCAGTATCAATGTCAAATCTGAGATTGTTATTCCGCTCTTTAAAGACGGCGTAAACATCGGTCAAATAGACATCGATTCTCACACCATAGATCCGTTTACAGACGCCGATGTGGCCCTCCTCGAATTTGTCAATGCCAAAGTCTCTGAAATCCTTTAAACACAAAGCCTTATTTTTACTTTTTACACTCACCCATGAACGCCTCTAGACCTATCCAAGCTGCACTTATTTCGGTATTTCACAAAGACGGACTCGAGCCCATCGTACGCAAACTGGCCGAGCTCGGTGTCACCCTCTACTCTACGGGTGGAACCGAATCCTTTATTAAAAATCTCGGAATTGATGTAGTGGCGGTCGAAAGCATTACGGACTACCCTTCTATTTTAGGCGGACGTGTCAAAACCCTACATCCGAAAATCTTTGGAGGAATTTTAAACCGCCGCTCTCTTAAGGATGATCAAAAAACCATCAAGGAATACGACATCCCTTCGTTAGACCTTGTGATTGTAGACCTGTATCCGTTTGAAAAAACGGTGGCCGATGGCGCATCAGCAGAAGCCATCATCGAAAAAATTGATATCGGAGGCATTTCTCTTATCCGTGCAGCAGCCAAAAACTATCAAGACGTATTATGTGTCGCAACTCAAGAAGGATACGGCGACCTACTCGAGCTGTTAGAAACTAAAAACGGAAGCGCTGAGTTGTCAGACCGCAAGCGCTTTGCCACTCAGGCCTTTGCCATCTCTTCGCACTATGATGCGGCTATCTTCAACTACTTCAACCAAGAAGAGGAGTTCCAAGCCCTTCGATTAAGCGAATCTCAGGCGCGTGTATTACGCTATGGTGAGAATCCGCACCAAAAAGGAATCTTCTACGGAAACTTTGATGAGCTTTTCGAACAATTGAACGGCAAAGAACTTTCGTACAACAATCTTCTCGATGTCGATGCAGCGGTGACGTTGATGAGCGAGTTTGTAGAAGACGAGCCCACATTCGCCATCTTAAAGCACAACAACGCCTGCGGACTCGCCTCAAGAGGGCGCCTGGTTGATGCCTATAGAGCAGCCCTTGCCGCAGATCCAGTTTCTGCTTTCGGGGGAGTGCTTATCGCAAACAAAAAGATCGATGTCGCTACCGCACAAGAAATCAAGACGCTCTTTTGCGAGGTCGTAATCGCCCCTGAATTTGACCCAGAGGCCATGACCATTCTCAGCGAAAAGAAAAACCGCATATTGCTCGTTCAAAAACACTGGAACCTTCCTGAAATGCAAATGCGCACGGCATTAAACGGTCAGCTTGTACAGCAACGCGACCTCAAAACCGATGCCGCGCCAGACCTCAAAACAGTCACAACCATTGCACCTAGCGCCAGTGAAATAGAAGACCTACTTTTTGCCTCTAAAATCTGTAAGCACACCAAGTCGAATACCATCGTCTTGGCTAAAAATAAGCAGCTCTTGGCCAGCGGTACCGGACAAACCTCACGCGTCGATGCCTTGAATCAGGCAGTGCACAAAGCCATGCAATTCGAGTTCGATCTAGAAGGGTCAGTGATGGCCTCAGATGCCTTCTTCCCCTTTCCTGATTGCGTAGAGATTGCAGACCATGCAGGAGTCAAAGCGGTCATTCAACCTGGAGGATCCATAAAAGACGAACTCAGCATCAAATATTGCAACAAAGCAGGTATGGTAATGGTCATGACCGGAACCCGTCATTTCAAACATTAATTTTCGTAATTTCGAAAGCACTCAGTCCTAATAGAATATGGCCTTTTTTGATTTTTTGACCGAAGAGATTGCGATTGACCTCGGAACCGCCAATACCCTTATTATTCACAACGGCAAAGTCGTTGTTGACAGCCCTTCGATTGTGGCTAGAGATCGCATGTCGGGAAAAATTGTTGCCGTAGGACAAGAGGCCAACCTCATGCAGGGTAAAACCCATGAGAACATAAAGACCATTCGACCGCTTAAAGACGGAGTAATTGCAGACTTTGACGCTTCTGAAAAAATGATCGGAATGCTGATCAAAAGTGTTCCTGCACTTCAGAAAAAACTCTTTCCACCCTCGTTGCGTATGGTCATTTGTATCCCTTCTGGGATTACGGAGGTAGAAATGCGTGCGGTAAAAGAATCGGCTGAACGCGTGAACGGAAAAGAAGTGTACCTCATCCATGAGCCTATGGCTGCTGCGATAGGAATCGGATTAGACATCATGAAACCTAAGGGGAATATGATCGTTGACATCGGAGGAGGAACCACAGAAATCGCCGTCATTGCACTTGGAGGAATCGTTGTAGACCGCTCGGTGAAAATCGCTGGTGACGTCTTCACTAACGACATCATCAACTACATGCGTACCCAGCACAACCTCTTCATCGGAGAGCGCACCGCGGAACGCATTAAGATAGAATGTGGATCGGCTACAGACGAACTAGACAATCCGCCAGAAAATCTTGAAATCCAAGGGCGAGACCTCTTATCAGGGAAGCCTAAGCAAATTATAGTAAGCTTCAGAGAGGTGGCCAAAGCCCTCGACAAGTCGATCGTTCGTATCGAAGAGGCTGTAATGGAAACACTTTCTCAAACGCCACCTGAATTGGCATCAGACATCTATAACTCGGGGATCTATCTCGCCGGTGGGGGAGCCATGCTACGCGGACTCGATCAGCGCCTCTCTATGAAAACTGATCTTCCGGTTTACATCGCCGAAGATCCGCTTCGTGCGGTAGTGCGCGGAACCGGTATCGCGCTCAAGCATCTTGAGGTGTACAAAACCGTTCTCATCCAATAATGGGAAGACTTCTCGAGCTGCTCTTTAAATGGCGATCTGAAGTCCTTCTTGTTTTCTTAGTCCTTTTGGCGCTAGGCCTTACGGTTACTCAGAGCTATCATCAAAAGGCTATTTGGTTGAGTTCATCTGGCAATCTGATGGGAAGCATACACCGTTTCACCAGCAATACCACGGTCTACTTTACCCTTAAAAAACGTAACAACCAGTTACAAGAAGAGAATGCGCATCTGCGCGCCTCTCTTTATCAGGCTCAATTTGAAAAAGCCCTAATTGACGGCAACTTCACAAGTAGTGACACGCTTACTCCCTATGAAGTGATTCCGGCCAAGGTGGTTAAAAATAGTGTACTTCGCAAACGCAATTACATCACCCTTAACAAGGGCAGTAACTACGGGGTTACCCCAGACATGGCCGTGATAAGTGATCAAGGCGTGATCGGAATCGTCGAGCAGGTTTCAGAGAACTATTCTACAATAATGTCGCTTCTGCATGAAGAAAGCAGCATCAATGCCTCGATTAAAGGGAGTGCATACTTTGGATCGTTAGTGTGGAATGGAAAAAAGTTTGACCGTTGCCAGCTGTATGATATCCCAAAAACAGCCACCATACAAATCGGAGACAGTATCGTAACCGGAGGCATGTCGAGTATTTTTCCTCCTGGAATCTTAATCGGACAGATCTCTCAGTTTAGCGTACCCCAGAACAGCAGCTTTTATTCGATAGAGGTGAGCCTGAGCAATGAAATGCCCAACCTTTCTCAGGTATATATCATTATCAATCGCGATCAAAGCGAACGAAGAACCTTAGAAAGCCTTAACGATGAATGAATTAAGCCCCATGGCCTTGCTTCGATTCGTAGCGCTATTTCTGACGCAAGTGTTTCTGCTAAGTCAGATGCATTGGTTCGACGCGGTTTCTCCTATGGTAGTGGTGCTCTTTTTATATTGGACACCGCTAGAGCGCAACCGCTTGTTGTCAATGCTAGGAGCTTTTAGCCTAGGGCTATTAACCGATATAGCCCTAGACACTGTAGCCTTTAATGCAATCGCCCTAACGATAGCGGCCTACTTAAGACCCGCCCTATTGCGCCTGAGTTATGGGTCAAGTGTTATTTTTCATACCGACAGTCAGTTCTCTGGTACTATTGGGCAGAACCTGATTTACCTGTTCTGGCTCGTCTTAACCCATCACCTCATCTTCTTTATCATTGAGGTTTTTGAGCTGGGCCAAGCTTTTGTAATTTTGAAAGAGACCGCCTTTCATTTGCCGTTTAGCTTTTTAGTAGCGGCGGTGATTGCGATTCTATTTTCACCTCAAAAACGCTAAGCATGTCGCGCCTTCTCATGTCGTTCTCGATCATTCTCGTTGGAGTGATTTTTATTGGACGTCTGGTTAGTCTGCAACTCTTCTATAAGCCTTCGACGCTGGTCGAATCTGACCCGGCCATTACTAAAGAATACATTTATCCTGAACGCGGATTCATCTACGATCGCAACAACCAACTCTTAGTCTCTAACCAGGCCGCCTATGATGTTATGGTGATTCCGAGAGAAGTGGGTCAACTGGACACTCTGGCTTTTCTAGAATTCCTCAACTTAGATCGAGAGGTCTTTGAGCAGCGAATGAAACGGGCAGTTAACTATTCGACTCGCTTGCCCTCGGTGCTTGTGCCCAGCCTATCAAAAGAACGCTTTGCGGTGCTCCAAGAGCGCTTAAGACGTTTCGACGGCTTCTTTATCCGAAAAAAATCACTGCGCTCATACCACACTGAATCATCCGCAAATGTGCTGGGGTATATCTCTGAGGTGAATCCGTCTGACATAGGGGCAAGTCCTTACTATATCGCAGGAGAAAACATCGGACGCACGGGTATCGAGCACCAATACGAAGAGAACTTGCGCGGAAAAAAGGGAGTCCGCTACATTCAAAAAGACCGCTACAACCGTGAGATCGGACCATATCAAGATGGAGCCCTAGATAGTTTACCCATTATGGGGAGCGACCTGCAAATCACCATTGACAAGACCCTTCAAGAGTATGGAGAACGCCTTATGAACGGCAAACGCGGGGGTATTGTGGCGATCGAGCCCTCTAGTGGCGAAATCTTAACGATGATTAGTGGGCCAACCTATGATCCTTCCTTACTCATCGGTCGACAGCGCTCGAAGAATTATACTGAAATGTATTACGACAGTTTGGCGCGCCCAACCTGGGACCGTTCTATACTAGCTGAGCCTTCGCCCGGATCTCCGTTTAAGACTTTAAACGCTTTAGTGGCCCTACAAGAAGGAATCATTACCCCTAACACCACCTTTACTTGCTACGATGGTTTCTACGTTTACGGAGATAAACGTTCTTGCCACTGCGGAGGTGGGGTGCGTGATCTGATTTCAGGGATTCACCATTCGTGCAATGCCTATTTTGCTGAGACCTTCAGAGCCTTTTACCGCGGCTTTGAATCTACGGCTGAGGCGCACGATCGCTGGACCACCCACATCAAAAGTTTCGGTTTAGGTGACTTTTTAGGCGTCGACCTGCCCACCGGACGTCCGGGTCGCATTCCGGACACCGACTATTATGACAGAGCTTACGGCCCGAATCGCTGGGTCTCGACCTACATCATTTCTAATGCTATCGGACAAGGCGAGGTGGCGGCTACCCCAATGCAGCTCGCGAACATGACGGCTGCCATTGCCAATCGAGGACATTTTTATACCCCTCATCTGCTTAAAAGTGTTGAAGGGAGAGATGTCGATGATATTAAGCCAAGCCTAACCCAAATACGCAATACCACCATTGATCGGAAATTCTTTGATCCCATCATCGAAGGGATGGAAGAAGTATACCTGCAAGGAACAGCGCGTTACTTGAGAGTTAAAGACATTCGTATTGCAGGTAAAACGGGTACTGTAGAGAACTTCACCCGCATTGATGGCAAAAAAACACAGCTCACCGATCACTCGGTCTTCGTGGCATTTGCTCCGGTTGAGGATCCTAAAATTGCCATCGCCATCTACATCGAGAACGGGTATTTTGGGGCGCGCTATGCCGGACACATTGCTTCACTGATGATCGAAAAATACCTTAAAGGGAGTATTAGCCGCACCGATCTTGAACAGCGGATGTTGACGAAAACCCTTGAAGGCGAATATGCAAAACCTCTAAGCGGAAAACCCTTTAAGATCAATGAAGATGCGTGGTAGTTTTCTGCTTTTTCGACTAGACGGGCTCAGCCTATTTTTGATTGTGGCCCTTACCGCCTTCGGATGGCTGAACATCTACAGTACTACCATAGAAGTCGACGGCGCCTCTACCTTACTCGACCTAACAACTTTACATGGCAAACAACTTTTTTTCGCATTAGTTGCCTTGGCCGCCATGATTGTGCTTAGCTTTATTGACGAGCACCTCATCAAGCGCTATTCCAGTGTGAGCTACCTCTTCGGATTGGCGCTCTTATTAGGACTTTTTGTTTTCGGATCGAAAATCGCCGGGGCTACTTCATGGTATGACCTAGGCCCGATTAATTTTCAGCCCTCAGAACTCATGAAGCTGCTTACCGCTCTGGCGATGGCAAAGTTTCTTAGTGATACAGGGGTGAGTCTTCAAAGAAGTACCGATAAGTTTTATGCTGCACTCATCATTACAATTCCGGTGCTGCTGGTCTTATTGCAGCCCGATCCTGGGAGTGCGCTTGTTTACATTTCGCTTTTTCTGGTGCTCTTCAGAGAAGGGCTCCCGCTCTATCACTTTTTTGCCGTATTGCTCACCGGACTGACCTTCAGCTTGACGCTGATATTCGGAAGAAATATTCTTCTTATCGCTACCGCTTTAGGATTCTTGACCTACTTTCTAGCAAGACCTAAAAAGAAAAAGAGACCCCCGCAATTCTTTGATGTGCTTTTTCCGCTCACTCAACTTGGGATTGTGGTCACGACTCCGTGGGTGTTCAGCTTAGTTTTCAAGCAGCACCACCGCGATCGTTTTTCGCTTTGGCTAGGGCTTGAAAGTGACCCAGAGAAGTTGCTGACCATTAAGCAAACTATAGGATACAACACCTATCAAGCCGAACAAGCCATTGCATCTGGTCGTTGGTGGGGTAAAGGATTTTTACAAGGAACACGTACCAAGGGAGATTTTGTGCCTGCTCAGCACACCGATTATATCTTTAGCTCGGTGGGTGAAGAATGGGGTTTTGTGGTGAGCGCGCTCGTCATCTTGGCCTTTGTAGGGCTTCTGCTGCGCTTTGTGCAGCTCGCAGACCGTCAAAAACAATCCTTTCACAGGATCTACGGCTATGGAGTGATCTCTATTTTGTTCATTCATTTCACCATCAATATAGGAATGGTCTTGGGCCTATTACCCACCATAGGAATTCCGCTTCCGTTCTTCAGCTATGGCGGATCTGGGCTTTTCTTTTTCTTGCTGATGTGCTTCATCTTCTTAAAGATGGACGCCAACCGTCACAAAACACACTTCAATTAAGTCTTATCCTTTTACCGTATTGCGGTTATAAGTGAACTGCTTGAGATCTTTCAACACATTGACTGCCTCTTCAACATAAAGGTCACGTGCCAACTCTTTATGCCAACGGTTGCGCTTCTCTCTGAGGACAGAGTCTTTAGTGAACAAGGCCTCTTCATACTTCAACGAGCTAAAGCTAAGCTTTGAATCGTAATTGTTGAGCTTTTTAAAACGCTCTGTGCGCTCGCGAAGCTCTTCTTTTTCTTTGCGGTATTCCTCTAAGCCAAGGGTGGCAGTATGATCATCTCGTTGCTGTTTGATCCACTGAGCCTCTTCTTCTAAGAGGGAAACGTATTCGTTAGCCTTGAGGCGTTCGTTACTGTTTGAGATGATGCGTTCGAAGTCAATCTGCTTGTCCCAAGTAGTGAAGTTCGCCGCTTGAATACGGTCCCAGGCCAAAGGATTGTCTTGATCGCGCTCTCCGACATCAACATACGCATAGCGATCTGGCATGACGATATCACTCGATACACCCTTGAGCTGAGTCGATTCACCTGTGATGCGGTAAAACTTCTGAGTGGTCAACTTCAATGCCCCTAAATCACCCATGTCATTAGAGCGTATGATATTCGATAACGGGATCACATTTTGTACCGTGCCCTTACCATAGGTGCTCGAGCTACCTAAGATGATAGCGCGCTTGTAATCTTGCATTGCCGCAGCCAAAATCTCTGAGGCCGAAGCCGAAAGCTCATTAACCAATATCACTAATGGTCCGTCGTACACTACCGAAGGATCATTGTCTTCTTGCACCTCTTTTCGGTCTCCCGAGGCTTTCACTTGAACCACTGGTCCTTCTTCTATGAAGTATCCAGCCATGTCGACCACGGTCTGAAGAGATCCTCCTCCGTTGTCACGCAGATCAAGGATAATTCCATCGACATTCTCTTCTTTCAGGCGTTCGATTTCAATCTTGATATCAGTGGCAGCATTGCGGTTGCTGTAATCTTCAAAATCTACATAAAATTTGGGGAGGTTAATGAGTCCAAATTTTTGATTTTCGTCAACGATCGTGGTGCTCTTCGCGTAGCTCTCTTCAAGCTCTACTACATCACGTACGACCGCCACTTCTTCAACCAGACCGGTGACTTTTTTCACGGTCAGAAAAACGTTCGTTCCTTTAGGGCCCTTGATGAGTAGAATGGCATCATCTAACGGCATTCCAGAAATATCAACCGCATCGCCATCCTCTTGACGCACCTTGAGAATCTGATCGCCTACCTCGAGAAGTTTTCCGCGCCACACCGGCCCGCCTGAAATAACTTCTACGATCGTAGTCCCCTCTGGCTTTTTCTGCAGGCGAGCCCCGATCCCTTCAAACTTGCCCGACATTGAAATATCAAATTGGTCTTTATCAGCGGGTGCCATATAACTCGTGTGCGGGTCGAAAGTCTCAGCCACAGCCCCTAGAAACGAGGCGAAATAATCGTCGCGATCTAATTCATCGATGAAAGTGTAATACTCGTCAAGTGTTTTGATTAACTCATTACGTGCCTCTTGTTCAGCCTCTTTTAGAAACTTCTTGTCGAGTTCTTCTTTTTCAACAGATTGCTCACGAGCCAATTGTTCGAGCTTTGACTCATAAGCTGGCAATAAATTCAGCGACAGTTGATCGAGCCAACGCTCTTCTAATTCTTTCTTAGTGCTGACATAAACCAGGCCGTCATAATCGACTTCAATTTCTTTCGACTTGAACTTGATTGGTTCAGCTAAAACATTTTTGTAAGTGGTCTTGGCCTCTTCAATACGCCTCGCTAATGTCTGGTGTACAAGGTCAAAGAATTCAAGTTCTTTATTTTTGAGTTGATCGTCAATAGCTAGGCGGTAGGCTTCGAAACGATTTAGATCTTCTTCTAGAAAATAACGCTTGAGCGGATCGAGTCCGTCGATAAAACGTTCGTAAATCTCAATAGAGAAGGCGTCGTCTAGCTCCTTCGGGCTGTAATGCCCTTTTTCAAGCACATAGGTGATCAGATCGATAAGTAGTTTGTCTTTGTTATCGGTCTCAAAATCTTTAGACTCGGTAAAACTGCACGACGCAAAAGCGAAAAGCAGAGCGAGTAGCCCCAAAACCACATTCTTTTTCATACTACTATAGCATTCTATTAGCTTTCTAAGTTAATTAAAATGAGAAGTGTAAACCCAATATTCTCGCTACATTTGGAATAAAATTAACAGCTTGAAGAATCCACTCATCCTGATTTGCAACGACGACGGAATCACTGCCCCTGGAATTTTAAATCTCATTGAAAGTGTAAAAGACCTTGCAGAGGTAGTGGTGGTAGCGCCTGACAGTCCTCAATCTGGGATGGGCCATGCCATCACCATCGATAGTACCCTTGAGGTAAACAAGGTGCAACTCGACTCAAGCCTCTCTCATATCGAAGCCTATTCGACCAGCGGAACCCCAGCAGACTGTGTCAAATTAGCACTTCACGAAATCTTAGACCGCAAGCCAGACCTCTGTATCTCAGGTATCAATCACGGAGCGAATTCTTCAATCAACGTCATCTACTCGGGTACCATGAGTGCTGCGATAGAGGCGGGTATAGAAGGGATTCCGGCCATCGGCTTTTCACTGCTCGATTTCTCTTGGAATGCCAACTTTTCGGCCTGCCATGCCGTGGTGCAAACACTGGTTAGCGAGGCCATTGAAAAAGGAATGCCAGAAGGCACGGTGCTGAATGTCAATATCCCAAAAACCGATGGTGCACCCATCAAAGGCATTAAAGTGTGTCGTCAGGCACGTGCCAACTGGAAAGAAAAATTCGATAAGCGCGTGAGTCCCTCAGGAAAAGAGTACTACTGGCTCACAGGAGATTTCGTACTACTCGACCAAGGCGAAGACACCGATATAGCGGCACTCGAGGCCGGATACGTCTCTGTAGTCCCAACCCAGTTCGACCTAACGGCGCATCACAGCATGAAGCACATTAATTCTTGGGGTCTAAAAATCTAAGACCACTTACCTCACAATAGCTGCAGCGGATTGGGCTATCTTTGAGTCAACTAAGAAGCACCCATTGAAGTATTACCTCATTGCCGGCGAAGCCTCAGGTGACCTGCACGGGTCTAACCTCATCAAAGCCCTAGCCCAAAAGGACAAAAACGCGTCTTTCAAAGCCATGGGGGGTGACCTCATGCAAAAAAGTGGCGCCGAGTTAGACTTTCACTACAAGTACATGGGATTCATGGGGTTTTTCGAGTTACTCCGTCATTTGTTTAAAATCAAAAAGCGAATTGCTGATTGCAAGTCCGACATTGAAGCATTTCAACCCGATGCCCTTATTCTAATTGACTTTTCAGGATTCAACCTGCGCATCGCCAAATGGGCCAAAAATGCCGGTTTCTTAGTGCACTATTACATTGCACCTCAGGTCTGGGCCTCTCGTCAGAAACGGGTAGAGCTTATCAAAACAAGCGTAGATCACTTGTATGTCACCCTACCTTTCGAACCCGAATTTTATGCCAAGCAGCATTACAAGGTTGAGTTTGTCGGGCATCCGCTCTTGGATGCTTTAGACGATAAACTTCAGGAGGCCAAAATGTTTAAAGCGCAGTATCACCTAGATGAGCGACCTATTGTGGCGCTTCTGCCCGGAAGCCGCACTCAAGAAATTAAACGCATGCTACCCGTAATGCAAGCGGTGACCACCCAGTTACCTGCCTATCAATTTGTGATTGCTGGTGCACCAGGCCAAGAGAAGGGGTTATACGATGCGATCACTGGCGATCAACTTAAGGTGGTATTCGGAGCCACTCAACCCCTAATTAAAGTAGCTCATATAGCATTGGTCACTAGTGGAACAGCTACTCTCGAAACCGCTCTGCTTGAAACGCCTCAGGTGGTCTGTTATAAGACGAGCCCGCTGACTTATGCCCTCGCAAAAAGGCTGATTACCCTGCGTTATATTTCGCTAGTCAATCTCATTCTAGATCGAAGCTGTCTGACCGAGCTCATTCAAGACGAATGCAATCCTGCGCAGCTGAAAGAAGCGTTGATACGATTAGAAAACCCAGACGTTCGCACTGCAATGCTCCAACAGTATGCCGAACTCAAAACCCTGCTCGGAGAAAAAGGAGCCAGCACCCGTGCGGCGGCAGCCATTTATGAGAACACCCATTCTGCTCATTTACAGGCTTCTCGCCTATCTCAGTAGCGGAATTCTTCTCCTCAAGCTTTGAACCTACACTTTATATCGTACTGCTTTTAATGTACTTCACCCATAAGGCGCTTGATCAACGGAGAAGCGAGTAGCACCACTACTCCTGCAATCAGTGAGTACTGTGCGATGAGTGAGAATCCTTCAGTATAGAGCGTCAAGGTTTGCAGGGGATCTGCCGCATCTGAGCCCGACTCTACGGAGAGTTTCTTTCCGATGAATCCGACCACCTGAAAGGCAAAGGCCGAAGACAAGAACCATACCCCCATCATAAAGGCCACGATGCGCTTAGGTGAAAGTGAGGTAATCTTTGAAAGACCTACGGGAGACATAAAGAGTTCACCAACAGAAAGTAGCAAGTACATCACCAAAAGGTAGCTGAAAGGAACGAGTCCCTCTTCGTTTGCGCTCACTCCTGAGATGGCCAAGACGTAAAAACTCAATCCTGCGAATACGAGTCCTAATCCGAACTTGTATGGAGTGCGTGGGTTAAGTCCTCGCTTTGAAAGCCATGTCCAAAGCATCGAAATCGGAATCGCGAATAATATGATGAACATCGGATTCAACGAATTGGTTTGCGCAGCAGACATAATAGTGAGCTCTACATTACGGGCCGAAAAGAGCGTAATCACACTACCTGAGAGCTCGTGAAAGCCCCAGAAAATAGTCATGAACAGGGTGATCAAAATAGCCACAAAAAGCTTCTTACGCTCTTCTGCCGATGCCTGGTATAGGATATAGGCAAGGTATCCAATGATGAATACTCCGATACCTTTAAAGATCAGGTTAACCAGGGTGTCTTCATTATAAATAGGGTTGTAAGCCGATATCAAAAGGGCGATTAGCGGTACCGCAATCACACTCAATAGGGTGATGACGCGCTCTTTACTCAGCCCGAATTGCTTTTGTTCGAGCAGTTGAGGTTCTGGGGGTAACCCCTTATCTCCGAAGACTCCCTTTTTAATTCCAGAATAGAAAAAGACCAAACCTACAACCATTCCGATTCCGGCGAGACCAAATCCGTAATGCCAGCCGTATGAAGCGGCCAACCATCCGCATAAAAGGGGCGAAACCCAGGCGCCTAGGTTGATCCCCATGTAGAAGATGGTGAATCCTGAATCTTTTCGCGGATCGTTGTCTTCGTAAAGTGTCCCTACAAAAGTTGAGATGTTGGGTTTGAAAAAGGCGTTCCCCACAATGATAAAAGAAAGGGCCAAGAAAAAGGCAATGTTGTGTTCTATAGCCAAAACAAAATGACCGATCGCCATCAAGATTCCTCCTAAGAAAATAGACTTGCGCATACCGAGTAGGCGGTCAGAGATGCGGCCGCCGATAACGGTACCCGCATAGACCAAAGAACCGTAAGACGAATAAATCGCCGCGGTTACAAAGTCTCTATTGCTAAGGGCCTCGAACACCATCTCAACCATGTAGAGGGTGAGCAGTGCACGCATTCCGTAGAAGCTAAAGCGCTCCCATAATTCGGCAAAAAAGAGGTAGAAGAGTCCCTTAGGGTGTCCCCATGTGGTGGCTTGATCGTTCATGGTCTAGAGGTTGTTGAGTATGAATTGTGTCATCTTAGAGTAGAGGTGCAGGCGCGTATTGCCTCCATAAATTCCGTGGTTGCGGTCGGGATATATGGCCCAATCGAAAGGTTTATTCGCCTGAACCAATGCTTCAATCATGCGCATAGAGTTTTGCACATGTACGTTGTCGTCGGCGCTACCATGCACCAAAAGAAATTTACCCTTTAAGAGTTCAGGATAATTGAAAGGCGATTCATTGTCGTACCCTCCAGGATTCTCTTGCGGCGTGCGCAAGAAACGCTCGGTGTAGATAGTGTCATAGAACCTCCAGCTGGTCACGGGTGCCACGGCAATGGCCATTTCAAAAACATCGTTCCCCTTCAGCAGCGCATTGGTGCTCATGTGGCCTCCAAAGCTCCATCCCCATATTCCGGTTCGATTGGCATCGATATAAGGCAATTCGGATAGTTTTTTAGCTGCAGCAATTTGGTCTTCAGTTTCAAGTTTCACGAGATTGAGATAGGTCACTTTCTTAAAGTCACGCCCTTTGAAGCCAGTTCCTCTTGGGTCAACACAGGCGATCACATAACCTTGCTGTGCGAGCATTTGATGCCAATAATCGTTGGTTCCCATCCAGCGGTCTACTACTTGTTGAGAGCCTGGACCTGAGTATTGGAACATCAAGAGCGGATATTTATTATTCGGATTGAAATTAGCCGGACGAATCATGTACATATTCAAAGTACTGTTTCCGACGCGGAGCGTGCCGTACTCTTTAGGAGACATCACGTACTTCTCAAGTTTAGACTCAAGCTCTCTATTGTCTTTGATCACACTGATCAATGCTCCGTTTCTAGCGTCTCTCAAGCTAAATTCTGGAGCCTTAGTCGAACTCTGGTAGGTCGCAATGAAGTACGAATAATCTGCAGAAAATTGAGCGTCATAGGTTCCGGCCTCTTGCGTTAATCGCGTTTTGTAATTGCCGCTCAGTGAAATGCGGTAGATGGCGCGCTCAATAGAAGAGGGCTCAGTAGACTGATAGAATAGTCGGTTGCGCTTTTTATCGTAACCATAGAAGGCAGTCACCTCGAAGGCTCCGCTAGTAAGTTGGCGATTGAGCGATCCGTCTGCATTGTATAGGTACAAATGGTTGTATCCGTCCTTTTCGCTCGTCCAAATAAAATCATCGTTCGCCAAGAATGTAAGGTTATCGTGAATGTCGACATAGGCCTCATCCTTTTCTTCAAGCAACACCGAAGTGGCCCCCGTATTAAGGTCGATCTCTTGCAATTCTAAATGATTCTGATGACGGTTCAAGGTTTGAACGACCATCTTAGACGCCTGATTTTTGGCATAGATGCGCATGGTATACTCGCGAGGTTCAAGGTCAATCTCTTGATCGTTCCCTGAAGAAAGCTCAATGGTATGGACCTTTACCACAGCATTCTTGTCGCCTGCCTTAGGATATTTAAACTCGTACCCGTACGGATACAGGTTTTGACCGTAAATGTCCATTGAAAACTCAGGAACTTCTGACTCGTCAAACTTGAGATAGGTCAAATGAGTTCCACTCGCGTTGAACTCATAGGCACGAACGAGAGAAAATTCTTCTTCATAGACCCAGTCGGCATGCCCGTTGATGATGCTGCCATAGGCCCCGTCAAAGGTCAATTGCTTGGCCGTTTCAGTATTCGAATTGAACACATAAAGGTTATTGTCTTTCACATAAGCCACATGTATTCCGTCTGTGGAAAACGCCGGAACACGGATCTTTTCACTACTGATTTGGGTAAGGTGCTGGTTGGCGCGCTCATAAATATAGTAGACCGCCTCTGAAGAGCGACGAAAAATGGGAGTGCGCTCTGTAGCAATCAGAATCTTGGATTCGTCTTGATTGAAGGCGTAGGTGCTGAATCTAGGAATCTCTCCTCCGGAAGAAAGCAACACCCTTTGCTTGCTCATGGTCCTGTAGTCGTATGCCACGATCTGGCTTTGGCCCTCGTTGTATTCAAGGGTGGTATACTGCTCACCTGAATTCAAAGAACGGACAGAGGTAATCCCTTCAGTAGAGTAGGCTCCTGACCATATTTCTTCTAAAGTAATGTACTTCTGTTGTGCATTGATTACAAGCGTAACGCTTGCGAGCAACCATACGATGCCTTTTTTCATGTAAAGAGAACTTATAGGAGCATCAAGTTTACTAATTAATTTCGAGAATGTGAAAGCACGCCTATTACGTATCTTTGACCAGAAGATCTGTCTATGAAAGAGATTATCAGCGGCTTTTCTAAGAAATCAAAAGAAGAAAAGGCTCATTGGCTAGCACAGACCTTTGCCAGCGATCCTGAAAAGGCGTTGGCCCTTTTTAAAACCTATACCCATCCCGATCCTCAGATTCAAGAAATTCACGATGAGTTCATCGAGAATACCCTAGCCAATTACTACTTGCCTTTTGCCATTGCACCAAATTTCTTGATCGACCAGAAGGTTTACGCGATCCCCATGGTTATTGAAGAAAGCTCGGTGGTAGCAGCCGCTAGCAAGGCAGCCAAGTTTTGGCTCGACAAAGGCGGATTTCACACCGAAATCGTCGGCAATCAAAAGGTCGGTCATGTGCATCTGAATTACTACGGAGAAGGCAAACGTCTTTTTGAATTCTTTAACACCCATCGCAAAGTCTTTTTGAAAGGCTTACTACCCCTTAGCGCTAGTATGGAAAAACGCGGAGGCGGTATTAAGAGTCTTGAACTTATCGATAAAACGGCTGCCCTAGACGGATACTACCATATCGCGCTCACCTTCGAGACGAAAGACGCCATGGGAGCAAATTTTATCAACTCATGCCTCGAGCAACTGGCCCAAGACTTTCGTTTAAAGGCTCAAGAAACCTTCAAGGCCGATGAGGCCCCGGAGGTGGTGATGAGCATATTGAGCAATTATGTTCCAAACTGTGTAGTGCGCGCATGGGTACGCTGCCCCATTAAACAGTTGGGTTATGAAGGTGTAGAAGGTGAAGAGTTTGCCACTAAATTTTGCCGCGCTGTGGCCATTGCCCAAGCAGAACCCTACCGCGCCGTGACCCATAACAAAGGCATCATGAACGGTATAGACGCCGTAGTGATTGCGAGCGGTAACGATTTCAGAGCGGTCGAGGCAGGGGTGCACGCGTATGCGAGCCGCGAGGGCCAATACAGATCTCTTACCAAGGCAGAAATTACTCCAGATCAAGAATTACATTTTGAGCTTGAGATCCCGCTGGCATTGGGTACAGTTGGAGGGTTAACCGCCCTGCATCCAATGGTGAAGCTAGCTTTAGACCTCTTAGGTCAGCCCTCGGCCGAAGAGCTCATGAAAATCACTGCCGTGGCTGGTCTCGCCCAGAACTTTGGTGCAGTGAGTTCACTGGTAACTACCGGAATACAAAAAGGTCATATGAAGATGCACCTGCTCAACCTGTTGAATGCAGAAGGGGTAAGCGCCTCAGAAAAAGAGACCTTAGTCGTACATTTCAAGGATAAAACGGTAAGTAGCGCTGCTGTAAAGGAGGCGCTGAGCCAATTGCGCAAATGACCCAAAACCGGCAGCTCTACACCCACGGAAAACTGCTGATCACAGCAGAATATGCCGTGCTCGACGGGGCACTGGCCCTTGCACTGCCTACTCAATTAGGACAACATTTCAATTTTGCGACTCAACTAAAAGAGGGCATTCATTGGGTAGCTAAAGATCTCCATCAAAAGATCTGGTTTGAGGGGCAGTTCGATGCAGAACACCTTATCGCAGCAACACGAAATGAGACGGCAGATCGACTGACACAAATCTTTCAAGCGATACGCCACTTAAATCCTCAGGCCTTGAGGTCAGGATTATTCATTGAAAGCACTCTCGAATTTGAGCGCAAATGGGGGCTGGGCACCTCATCTACCCTGATCAGTGCCCTTGCATCATATTTCGAACTTGATCCTTATATCTTGTTAGAAAAGACCTTTGGGGGTAGCGGATACGACATTGCTTGTGCCGATGCCGAAGGGCCAATATGTTATCGAAGGTCTGAAGCAGGTGTGTGGGTAGAACCAATCGATTTGAATTGGCCATTTAGAGATGAACTACACCTTATCTATCTTAATCAAAAGATGGACAGTAGAAAAGCCATCAACCATTACAAACAGCGAGGCCTCGACAGTTCTTTAATCGATGAGATCAGTGCGCTCACCAAAGCAGTGATTCAGGCCCAAACACTCGAAAATTTTGAAAGACTAATGCAGAAACACGAACATCTAATTGGTACTCAGCTTGAGTTAGATCCTATTGGGAAAACGCTTTTTAAGGGACTTTCAGGGACCTTTAGCTCACTCGGGGGCTGGGGAGGAGACTTCGCCCTATTTACCCGAAAAGAAAATATCCCTTCTCTAAAAGAAAAGGGATATCATACTATTCTTAAGCTTTCAGAGCTCTGTGTGCTCTGAAGACTTATTATTCTTAGTAGACGATCGCTCTGTTGTCTACAACATCAGCAGCCTTTTTGAGCGCTTCATATGCAGATTGAGAACCTTGGGCGACACGCTCTTCAGCAATTGAACGCGCGAACGGATCAACTGCCGGAAGCTCCATCGCTGGAGTCTTAGACGTCACACGTACTTTGTACAATCCTAATCCGCCTTCTAACCAGTCAGATTCTTCTTGCTCAGCCATGGTCAACGCTTTACCCACAACGAAAGGCTCTGTACCAAGACCCGGAATAACGCTAGCCTCTGTACTTAAAGCAGAAGCACTGCCCGATTGAACTTGAGCATTGCCCTCTATAGCCGTCCAGCTTTGATTAGCGTTTTTCTTCAATAAACTTGCAGCTTTTTTCTCGTCGCGAATCTTTGCGATAACTAGAGGAGAAACATCTTCAGGAGCCTGAAGACCTTCTTTACGCTCTTTAACAACTTGAACGATAACGTATCCGTCGGCGAGATCAAATCTTCTGATGTCACCGATGTTAGTGTCATTATTAAAGGCCCACTTCACAATACTACGTTGTACCCCAAGAACCGGAAGATTCTCGGTGAACGCTTTAAGCTTAGTGATTGGGTTAAAGGTGTATCCTAGGTCATTAGCGATGATCGGAAACTGTCTCCAGTCGCTCTCTTTCGTCTTCATTTCGAAAGTAGTCGCATCAGTAAAGAGCTTGTTCAAGGTAGCTTCTGAGGCCTCAATATTGCGAACGAGGGTGGCTAATTGATATACATCGCGCTTATCTTCAACTTTTACTACATGAAATCCGAGCGGGGTCTCTACCATACCGATGGCTCCGATAGCGTTAGCGAATACAAAATCGTTAAAGGCGTCTACCATATCACCGTCAAGGAAGTATCCAAGATCTCCTCCGCGGCTAGCCGTTGGCCCATCAGATTCGTCTCTTGCCAATTGCGCAAAAACTACTTCTTCACTGCGGGCTTGACGCAATAATTCGCGGGCCTTTAAACGGGCCTCTTCTTTGGTTCTTGAAATCGTTGACGCTGCACGCTCAGCACCTTCATAGGCGACAAGAATATGACTTGCTCTTACACTTCCGTTTTTGATGTAATCCATCATACGACTCACCTTGTACGCATCGTTATGCTTATATGGTCCGTAAGACTCTCCGACTGCTAAAGCGGTAATGGCATCTGCATGCTCTACAGGTAACTGAATACGTGGTCTTGGAACAGAGTCATAGGCCACATCAGAGTAACGGCTCAAGAAAGCGGCTACATCATCAGTTTCAATGAAGCTCTCACGAACTACATTGGTCTTACTATTGCTATCAAATTCTTCTGAAGACTCTAAAAGCGCGGTGATGGCATCGAGCACGGCAGTATCGTCTTCCTCAGAAG
This sequence comes from Flavobacteriaceae bacterium, assembly GCA_038134285.1. GTDB lineage: Bacteria > Bacteroidota > Bacteroidia > Flavobacteriales > Flavobacteriaceae > UBA3478. The sequence goes on along the minus strand of JAYPUW010000003.1, from coordinate 176,867 downwards.
GAACGTCTTTGAAATGCACATAACGCAAGTCACGCTCAGCCTCTTGCTTAAAGCGATTAGGATACTTGCTTACATAAGCCTTAATGTCTGCATCGGTAACTTTAAATAATGAATCGGCCACCGTATTGTACGGAAGGTGAAGGTATTCAAAGCTTACTTTATCGTTCTCCACTTTAAAAGTGGTAGCCGCCTCAACTTTAGTAGCAGAAAGACCGGCCTGAACTAACGTGAAGTACATGCGTTCTTTTGCCGCTTGCAAGAAACGGGCCTCATCGTTTAACCATGCTTCATATTGAGCCGGGTTGGTCGCACGCCATTCTGCGATGGCTGCTTTAAACTTGTAGCGATCAAACTGACCGTATTCGTTTTGAAATTCAGGAACATCTGCATAAGAAGAAGCCTCTATATAATCTAGCAATTGATCGCCTTCAACCTCCAAACCAAGTTTGTCGAATTGTTGGTCCATCAGAACGCCACGGATCTCTTGCTCTACAACCATCGAAATCATCGCTGAATTCGATAAAGCAGAACCGTAAGTGCGGTTTGCTAACTCAAGACTTTGTTGGAATTTTTCAATGGGTATGGGGGTGCCGTTAACCTCAGCAATCGAAGAGACATATCCGCTCTGACCTTGAAAGGTACTGCTTGTAAAGATACCCGATATCACAAACGAGAAAAGCGCTAATCCAATCACAATGATCAAAACGGTAGTGCGCTTTCGAATGGTATTTAAAATCGCCATTATTCAACTGTTTTCAAAGAGGAGCGAAAGTACCCATTTTCTGGGAAAAACAGAAATGTTTACTCCTCGTCTTTAACGCATAAGACCCGGATTTTCTCAATGCGTGTTTGAGAGACTTCAACAACGGTAAAAATGAAGCCTTGACTGCGAATTTCTGTCCCTATTTCGGGAATCTCTTCGGTGAAGCTCATGATCAGTCCGGCTAGCGTTTCATATTCGTCGCTTTCGGGCAGATTGAGCTTGTATTTTTCATTGACATAATCCACGTCTAGCCTGCCTGAAAACAAATACTTATTCTCATTGAGCTGTTCTTCGGTGTACTCAACGGTGTCGTGTTCGTCTTCAATCTCACCAAATAATTCTTCGACAATATCTTCAATAGTCAGCATACCAGAGGTTCCCCCATACTCGTCGAGCACCACGGCGATTCCCCGGCGCTTTTTGATGAGCTGATTGAGGATATCGTGTATCAACATCGTTTCAGGAACGTATTCAACTGTGCTTGTGATGGTGCGCAGTGAGCGTGGTTTTTTAAAGAGGTCAAAGGTGTTAACCTGTCCTATAATGTCGTCTATGGTATCACGATATACTAGAATCTTCGAGTAACCGGTTTCGATAAAGAGTTCTTTCAAATCTTCAATCGGATCGTGCAGCTCGATTGCCGTGATCTCGTTACGCGGAATCATAATCTCCCGTGCTTTTACTTCTGCAAATTCAAGAGCGTTTTGAAAAATTTGAATCTCGGAATCGAGCTCCTGATCTTCGTTAGCGGATTGGATCTGCTGCGATATATAATCTCCGAGATCTACCTTACTAAACACCTCGGTCTCGGCAATCCCGTCTACTTTAAAGAGCCTCAATAATGAATCTGAAAAGCGAATCACCAGCCATGAAAATCCAGAAAAAAGCAAGAAAAACGCGTAAGCCGGGATAGCTAAAGCCTTGAGCAAGGTATTCGCGTAAATTTGAAAAAAGACCTTTGGGGTGAACTCTGCAGTAAAAAGAATAATCAGGGTAGAAATCACCGTATGGGTAAGCAATTGAAACTCTGAAAACACCAATTGCTTCCATAACGGATCTAAAGGTCCTCCTTGCGGCAGGATCGATAAGAGCATCCTACCCATAAAATAACCATAGACCACCAATGCTAAATTATTGCCAATAAGCATGCTGGCGATAAACTTGGCCGGAGAAGCAGTCAATCGCCTAAGAATATTTGCCAAAAAGCCTTCTTGCTTCTTTTCAATCTCAATATGAATACGGTTCGCAGAGACAAAAGCAATCTCCATGCCCGAAAAAAAGGCAGAGAGCAAAAGAGACACTAGTATAACTGCGATGTAAGAGCTCAAAGGGTAAAACGTTTAGCGGTCTTGCGCTTCGCGCTCGCGCTTTTCGAATTTCTTGCGGTAGTTGCGCCGAAACAAAAACATCCCAATAGAGACCACGAAGAACAACCCAAAAATGAGGCGTTCTTGGCTATCTGAACCTAATAATTCTATGAGTCTGTAGCCTGCAAAAAAGGCTACGATCAAATAAAGGTATTCGGTATAACGTAAGAGTCGTATCATGAGATAAAGATACTAGTCTTCTTGAATCTCAGACGGAGATTCTGAAAGTTCGAGGACACCGCTCGTTTGAAGGGCCTCAAAGGTCGAGAAATCGCGGCTAAATTGCATTCCTTTGCCGGTCATCTCGGTTTTCTCTTCGGGGTTCTGGTATCGAAAATTACTCTCACTGTAGACCCAGGCCAATTCTCTATCCCAGTAAAGCTGATCGGTGAAGAGCCTTTTTCCATCGAAAGAATAGACCTTTACGTCTCCCATAAGATTTAATATGCCTGTTTCGAGGTAATACAAGGCAGAGTCAGCCACCACCTCAGTAGGCTGATCTTCGTCGTTATACAGCGTGATCTCGATCCCTTCGGGAAAACGCTGAAAACGAAACGCACGATTCTCATAATTCTCGTTGCGTTTACTCTCGAGAACCGCTACAACTCGGGTTGAATCGGATTCAATAAGATCTATAGGGCGAACAGACTCGGTGTAATACAACCTGAGGTTTTCTGAAATCGCAGCAGGTAAGCGGCTTTCTTCATTACTCAATTCAGGATTTTGAAACGAATCAGTACAGCTTAAAAGAACGCAAGCCACGGCGAAAGCCGTGGCTTGGAATCTTATAGATATAGAGACGCCCTTAACGAGCATAGTCTTATAATGATGGGATGGTTACAGAACCACCTACCCAGCATGAGAAGCTGATCACCTCGCCGGCTCTTCCGGAGTTGAAGACATCAGTTTTAGAAGGTGCCTTAGCGTTGTACGATTCAACCGCTTTATCGGCAGTGCTTCTAAGTGATGGATCTACACGACCGGCACGATCGGCTGTCTTCGCGGCCAACCAGTAAACCGCTCTCTTATCGAATTGTGTCTCACCACACTCATTTGCACTATCAGCATAAAGCGCAGCTTGTAACAAGTAAGCTCTACCGTTAGACGGGTTCGCTTTGATCGCTTGATTCAAGTAATTGCGCGCCTGAACCTTGTTGTTCTTACGGACAATGGTTGCGATCTTATATAAAATATTTGAACGCTTGTAAGGGTCCGTCTCTAGTTCTGCTGATTTATTAAAGTCCGCAAGTGCTCCCTGAATGTCTCCAGCCTTTTGCTTTAACGTCCCTCCGTACAGGTAGGCATCCGCTGATGGTTCTAGCGCAATTTGCGCTTCGAATAACTTTCTAAACATAGGTGAGTCGGTACAGTCTTTTCCGAACATACGGCCTACGGCACTCTTCACCCAAACTATATCGGTCTTACGAGCCTCATAGCTTTTCTCGTAAAGCGGAACAAGGTTCTCGCAATCTGCAAGGGCACCTAGCTTAACGTCGACACTCGCAGCAACCTTACCGAACGAATCCGAATTGGTACTGTACACCTCAAGGCGCCTTTTGTCTTTGTCAGAAATCGATCCATCTTCTTCTAGTGGAAGCAACTTGGCAATCTCATCAGTTAAAGACTTATTCTCTTCTTCAAGCTTGGCTACAACCTCATCGTATACTTCGAAAACATCCTGCAGCTCGCGCCTACCAGCAGTGTTTAGGTCTACCAGACTTGAGAAATACAAGTAAAGCGCTTGAGGATTAGAGAAATTGGCACGGTCCGCCTTGAAGGCTTGATCGAGTTGACTGAAAATCTGCTCATCGTCAATGAGCTGCTCTGAACGCTGAAGCAATACTTTGTCAATGACCACTGAGGCAAGCGGATAGCGACTAGGAAAATACTTCATTGCATCGTCGTAAACCTTCAGAAGCATTGCAGTGTGAGCTACACGCTCTTCTCCTTCAGAGTTTTCAATCTTATGCTTTAAGATGCGCTCTCCATAAAGGTAGTTTGCACGATTGAGCTCTGGACAAGTCTCATAGGTAAATTTCCATGGCTCGTAGGCTGCGTCGTAGTTTTTAACTTTTGCACTTTCTACGTAAATAGAAAGATTGGTCACACACTCTTGATTCTGAGCTTGGCCAAAGGCCATAGAAAAGACCAACGACAAAGCCATGGCAACAAAAAATACATTTCTTCTCATAACGGTTTGTGTTAGTGATTTTAAGGTCGTGAAAATACTATTTTTTGAGGTTAATTGATTCTTCTTTGAACAAACCAGCGATCATTTAACGATAGTCCAATATTTATGCCAAAAAAAGATTCTTTTAATAATCCATTATCAGTGGTTCCTCGACTTCCATACTCAAGGGCTACATTGATACTTGAAAAACGGTCGGCATTAGTGCTCCCCATGGGAAGGCTAAAGCCTAATGAACCCACCACCATTTCAATAGCAGTCTGATTTAAGCGGAGTCCTGTATCTTCAATGCGCAATCCCGCGCGGTAGGTAATGCGATTCAATATGCCGTTCAAGGCATTGTAATTCGGGATAAAGTATCCTCCTATCTTCAGACTCGTAGCCATCTCATAACTGCTATTCACAGGTTCAATGAACTCATTCTTGAACAAACTCATGTCTTGAGTCGCGTATTCAGCTCCGATGAACCAATGAAAAGGTCTACCCAGCCCAAAACCAAGAGTAGTTTTCGAAGGCATTTCAATTTGCGAGTTTTGTAGTCTACCCAGATCGACATTGAACACCTCACGGTCGGCTCCTGAAGAAACTAAAAAGCTCCCGAAAACCTGCTCGTTAGATGCATCTAATTGATACGCAAAATCATAAACGGCAGAGGCGTGAAGATTCAACTTATTCTGTTTGACTTTAAAAGGAATAGTAACCGTTAGGGCTGAAGTATAATCGATTCCTTTGATTCTTGAAAAGCGCTTATCTGAGGTACCGAATTGTACCTGATCAGAAGCCTGACGCCTTCTCGATTCTTTGATACCCCAATTGTAATGTGCCATGAATCCGGCATTAACCCCTTTAATTAATTGATAGCCCAGCGAGGCAAAAGCACGGTTGATTCCTCCGCTACCCTCAAAAGTAGTGCGAACGGTGTCGGTTAGCATGCTAAAACGCGTCTGTCCTATTTGATAACTCGTGGCCGAATAAGGCATGATTCCGAATGAAAAAGCACCTTTAGGGCTTAACGGAAGGGCTAAGGCCAAATAATCCAAATTGGTAATATGCCCCCTATCGACTTTGGTGCCATCGATCTGCTCTTCAAGTGAATTAAGGACGGATGCTCTGCGATTGGCTCCAACCGCATAGGTGGTTAGTCTCAGATTCGCCAAAGCCGCCGGATTCTGCAAATTCATGTGAATGCTGTCTCCGAGCATACTAACCCCTGCCATTCCACGGTTTTCGATCAACGATTTAGGGGCCACATCTCCCAATCCGAAATACGAATAGGGCGAGAAGGTCCCTTGTTGGGCCGACATAATACTCACTAGAAAAAGGGCAAATAGCGAAAAACGCAACCTCATTACCTTATTGTATTGTACTCAAGAAGCTCGTGCAAACCTTCTAAGAGGAAATTAGAATGCGCAAATATGCAGTTTTTTAGGCGTTTGCCAAAAATTTCGGCGTCTCCGCCTGTTAAAATGACTGTTAAATCTTCAAAGTGCTTACGGTACTCTTTGATGAGTTCTTGGAGCTCTCCGACCACCCCATTGTAGGCTCCGATTTGCATGCAACTCGATGTGGTATCTCCAAGCACCGTCATGGGCTCACTAGGCTGAAGCGAAGGTAACTTACTAGTGAACTCGTGCATGGCCTTTACTCGCATGCGCCAGCCCGGACTAATCGCTCCACCCACATAACGCTTACCTCCTTCGAGCAGATCATAAGTGATACAACTCCCCAGGTCAATGACCAACACGTTTTTACCCGGATGATTTCGATATGCAGCCGCCATCAAGGCCTTTCTGTCAGCTCCTAACGTCTCTTTACTCTGGTAGTCGTTCTCAAACATTAGTTGAGTGTGTTCATCTACCCAAACCACCTCTTTAAGCGTATCAAGGATATCAACGAGGCCTTCGGGCTCACCGCCCACCGCACTCACAATTGCTCTGTCGATCAATTTGAATTCAGAAAGAATCCCTCTTACTCCGTCGATTAAGCTAAGCGAATCATAAGCCTTTAACTCAAGACAGTTATTTGAGGCAAATACTGCCACCTTAGAACGGGTGTTTCCGATGTCTATAACGAGATCCATGGCTTAAAGATCGCAAATGCTGACCAGCCCTCACATTTTGGATCCATTTATTTTCAAATCGTGAAATATCGGTTATATTTGCACCCGCTTGAATTCCTTCAAGCCTTATTGAGAGGTACCTTAGCTCAGTTGGTAGAGCAATGGACTGAAAATCCATGTGTCCCTGGTTCGATTCCTGGAGGTACCACTTAAATCACAAAAAGCTCATCCGAAAGGATGGGCTTTTGTCGTTATAAGAGGCGTCGAATGCTTGTATGCGTAAGGCTCTTGAAACGACAAAAGAATGCCCGCTCAAGGCGGACATTAGCTTTTAGTATTTTCAGGTGAGGGACCAACGGAACACCGAGAAAAGCGAGGTATCTCCTGGGCTATAACCATCTGATTGCTAGTTCGTTGATTTCAAAAAATAATTTCATTGAATTTTAATAAACTCAATTATTTTTAGACTATTTTCGCACGATTTTAAAGCATTAAAGCAAATATCAAAAAAAATGAAAAAAACAATTCTAATAATGGCCGTTGTATTTGGTGCAGTGGCATGCTCTGGCAGATCAACTACTCCCTCTACAGAAGGAGCAGAAGAGGCTCAAGAAATTCAAGTTGAGGTAATTGACTCAACATCAGTTAGCACAGAAACTGAATGGGAAGCTACTGAAGAGATCATTTCAGAAGAAACCACAGAAGAAACTGCAACTGAAGCTAGCTCTAACTAGTTTAGCACTTCGAAAGTAAAGAGCTCATTCGAAAGGATGGGCTTTTTTGTTTTACCGATATTATAATTGAGGAAATTATTGCTCAAATAAGAGCGTACTTTAAAATCACAAACTAAAGTAGTACGTCTGCCCGCCAAAGTCATACTTATAAATATTTCCTTGTTCTGTTACACCCCTAAAATACACACGAGCCCAACTCATCCCATTCTTCACTTGAACCTGCAGAACTTTATACCCTTCACTGTCTGTTAATTTTTGAGCTCTAACACGAATATTCATCGAAAAATTACCCACGTAACCATTTCCAGTTGAAAAATTACCTACTGCGCTTAGATCTGTTGAGGCTGAAATATTAAACCATTCAGGCTTGTTTTCATTAGTTGATTCTATGGAGTTTTTTGAGGTAGAACAACCCAGTTGAAATATCAATAATGAAATTCCAACGAAAAGCGAGAATCTCTTTAACATATTAAATTGAATAAGAAATTTATTTCGAAAGTTATAAAATAAAATAAGCCGCGAACCATAGAATTTATCTCGGCTTAATATTCATTTTAATAAATGCTATAAATAAAATGATTGAAGGTTGGCCCAGATCGAGTTTTTGTTGAATTCTGCTGTTCGAATAACTAAATTAGCCGCTGATAATGGAATAACAATATACCTAATGAACACTAGCACAATAACGGGAAAAATTTATCTTAAAATCTTTAATCTATTGAAGGCTCACCCGGAAGGTATTCAGTGGACTCAACTGAATAAAATGTTAGAGGAGGCCTATCCTGATTTTCATCCTAAAACTATAAATGGATGCGTTTGGAAGATCACTGGGAAATTCCCAGATCAAGTGATCAAAGCTGAAAAAGGTCTTTTTAAATATGTAGGAGAAAATTTCAATATATGAAATCAGCATTAAGATATTTAATTTACGCAAGTTTTGCACTTCTTGCTTCATGTAATGTCGACAAACAGCAATATATAGAAAGTCTAGAAGGACAATGGATTTTAAAAAATGTTAGTTGTTATTGTTTTTTTGGTAATACTAATTTTTCTTTAAATCAACTTTGGATAGATCAAGAGAAAGGAAAACTTCTTAGTAATGGACCTTCTCAAAACGCCTGGGGAATTTCAGATTTAAATAAGGCCTTAAATTTTTCCATTCAGGACAGTATACTAGCTATGGAAGGAACTGACCGCGAGTATCGCTTAAGCCTTAAAAATAATCTACTATCTATTACATATCTAGATAATCCAGAGATTGCAGATGATGAAATTTCTTACATATTTGAAAAGGGCTCATCCGATTTGTCATGTGTTGACGTTGAATCTGTAAATAGTAATACCCCGTGCACCAAAGAATATATGCCAGTATGCGGATGTGATGGTGTTACTTACAGCAATAAATGTGTCGCATTAAACTATGGAGGTGTAACTAATTATTCTGAAGGCACCTGCCCTAACTAATATTTCTTTTTTTTGAATAAGGTTTTTATCGCAATATTCATTAGCACTTTCTTAAGTGCAAATTCTCAATTAATTTTTCGAGATAACGAAGCTCCTATAGATATCCAAAAATTAGAAAGTAAAACTATCGCAGTTTCCGATATCAACACACTCGGACGCTACAGAAGTATGTATTACGACAAGGGTGAGATCAAGCTCTTCGCGACCAAAAAAATCAAAGAAAAATGGAACAACCAGTGCAGCATTATCGATCACAATGTTCCGCTTAACGCAGGAGATACCGATAGACTCATTGCATTTTTTGAACGGTACGGATACCGCTTTGCCGGTCAAAAAAGTATTATTGATCAAAATGTTTTTAGTCAATACGGAGCAGAATTTTTCGGAATAAACCTTTCGCGCTCCGATATGCAATTTGAGGAGTACTCAACCAATACTTTCACTTCACAACAGCTCTATCTCATCTTTAAAAAGAAATAGGTAGGTCCAAGTTTTAGTCACTAAGATCGCCTTTGACAAAAACTTGATAGATCTTTAAGATGCAAAGACCAAAAAGCGCTCCTGTTAGAATGAAAACAGAATTGTAAATTCCCTGGGTGCTAAATGAAATACGGATGAGTATTGTAGAGATTACAAAGCCTGTATTGCGAAGCAACTTGAAATTCTCTTTAGTAAGTCCGTAGGAAAGCAACAGCAACAAAACATCAGATAAAATAAGTACGGTAAAAAAGTCTTTGTAAAAGATTGCATTTAGGTTGTTCTCCATCCCCCTAAATAGATGTATACCTGAAAAAGTAAATGCAAAATAGTCAGCAAGGTGTATTCCGCTAATAGCGATTATGATTAGAATAAGACCAGCTGCTAGTTGCTTCTTGTACTGTTTAAAACTCTCATCTGCCGAGGTTGGTTTCAGCTTTTTCAATAATCTGCTGATTCGCGCAAAAAACAGAATAATGGTCAAGAGTGCCAAAACAGAAAACAAGTCTACAAATAACTGAATCACCACTTGATCGCTCAAGGTTGCGATTGAAAAATCGATTTTGGTAATGTCGCCAAAAATCCGCCTAATGAGAACAAGAGCAATGATTTCAAACTGTTTTAAGAGAGAGGTTGTAAAAGATCTTGGTAAGTAATAGATCAAAATATAAATCTCATAAATCAATATGAAAGAGAACGGAGTATAAATGGCATTAATAGGATTCAAAAACAATGAAGGATCATTGAAATCAATCCATCTTACATTGAAAAGACCTACAAGAAATAAATGAATTAAAAAACCTACAATGGAAGCAATGAGCGTTATCCGCTCGAATTTTTTCAGAACTTGTTCTGAAAACAGAACGGAATATAGCTTTGTCATTGAATTAAAATTTAAGATTAAATACAGTTGAGCCTTTTATTCATAAGGGCAAACCATACAGGCGGAACCATGGCTATCACCATTGAGGTGGTGTATCCGAACGGAAGCTGTGGACTCTCATCTATGCTTTCAAGTACCTGATATTTTTTAGAAGCTCTGTGATGGTGATCGCTATGCCGAGTCAATTCATACAGTACCATCCGCCCGATCACATGATTTGAGTTCCATGAGTGAGCCGGAGTCACTCTTTCGTATCGAGACGCCTTGAGCTCACGAACAAGTCCGTAGTGTTCGATATAGTTAATCGTCTCTAAAAGCAATACGGCAACCAAGGCAAAAGCCAAAACATAGGCCACGCCTAGTGGACCGAACCACAAATAAATACCTACTAGATAAAGCGATTGAACGACTACAAAAATCAAAAGCTCATTGCGAAGCGACCAAAATTGCTGCCCTCTTATTGCTAGCTGCTGTTGCTGTATTCTATATGCTGAAATCCACTGCCCAATGATTGAGGTCCACCAAAAGCCATAGACCGACTGATCTTTTTTTGCTGTGGCCGGATCTTCAAGAGTTCCCACATTCTTATGGTGACCCAGATTATGCTCGATAAAGAAATGCATGTAAAGCGAGGGTATCAAAAGTAATTTAGCCAAAAACTGTTCTGATTTTGAGAGTCTATGTCCTAGCTCATGAGCCACATTTATCCCATTAGTCCCTAGCACAATGCCCACCGAAAAGACAATCCCAACCTGCTCGTAAACCTCTAAATTGAAGTAAAGCAGGGTATACAGACCGTAAAATAGCGTCGCAAAAACTACTGGAAGATTCAGATACAATAACAGGTCAAAAAGCACATTCGCTAAGCGATGCTGCTTTTGTTCATCAGAATATGAGGATTCTTTCGAAGAGAAGACAAGCTCTAGCATTGGGATCAACCCAAAAGCATAAACCACAGTGGTATAACTGAACCAGCTCTTAAGGCTTAAAGCCGCCCAGCAACTCAAAGGAATGGTATAGGCCAAAAGATATTTTACATCTTTCATATTCAGCGATTTAGGAATTGAAAATACAAAAATTATAACGCCTTACGAACTCAGGGTATAGACGAGAATAAAAAGAAATATAGATATTACACTGTCTTTAAAAACAATTGAGTCATAGTTTTTCTAACTTATTACAAAGAATTCAGGACCATGGCCTTTAATCAGAAACCACCAAACCAATTTTTCGATCCGAAAAACCCTCAGCCTCCTCTTGATTTAGAGAGAATATTCAATGAAGAGCGCATCAATATGAAAGCCATATTAGATTCGCGCGAATTTACCCAAGAGATCAATAAAACACTCTCACCCTATACCGGTGATTTTGGAGATGCTCAAAAGAAGCATCTTCTTAAGCGTACAATGGTAGGGTATGCCAGTCGCCATTTAAAGGATCTTGAAGGGTTAAGTTTGGATGAGGCGCTAGACAAAATATTCACATTCCATGAACTAGGTGAACCTTACAATAACTATTATCACGAATTGCCTCCTGAAGCATACAAGGAGAAATATGGCGTTGATGATGTAGATCCAGGTAGTCCATTTATTTCTAGGCCTTACATAGAAAGGTATGGGAATAATAACTTTAGCGAATTTCAGGGTCAGGAAAGAAAAGATTCTATCTACACTTGGATGTATCATTCAATGTACGCTCAACCAACATCAATATGTTGGAAGCTTTTCATTTTTCTTTTTAATCTGACACCTACACTAGACTTTCATAGTATTCATAAGATGATTTACTCTTACATATATCTTATTTATCATGGGTCATTTAGAAATTATAGGGATTTTATTTATGATCTAACATTGGAGCCCTATATGTTGGAGTACCTAAATCTTCAATTAAGTCAGAAGGAGACACCTGACGAAAATTATGCTAGAGAAGTTCAAGAATTATTTACAGTTGGTAAAAGGCCTTTTTCCAAGTTTACAGAAGAAGATGTCCAACAAGCCGCTAGGGTACTAGTAGGTTGGAGATCAAAGTTTTGGGATGAAAATGCCATGAGTGAGGGCTGGAGACCAGTTATTGAATTCCAACCATGGAATCACGACATTAGTGATAAGCAGTTTTCAGAATTTTATGGAAATAAATTAATCCTGGGTCGTGAAGGAGAGGCCGGATCAGAGGAATTAGGAGAATTTATCGACATGATTTTTGAAACTGATGAGGTTGCAATTTATCTATCAAGAAGACTATTTCAATTCTTTGTATATCCCGTCTTGAGTGATTATATAGAGGAAAATATTATAAGACCTCTTGCCGAGGAGATGAGATCCAACGGTTATAATCTGGCAGAAACCTTAAGGACACTTCTTAAAAGCGAATACTTCTTTTCAGAAGAACTATTTAATTCGGTAATTAAATCTCCCTATGACTTCTCATTCTCTGTAATAAAGGAATTAGACATTCTTAATGGGCCAATGTGGGCTTGGGTTCACGATGAGCAAAGAGATTATAATGCAGAGTTTTCAGAGGATTCATCGTTTTTCGGTGAAAATCTAGAAAATTCTGATTTTAGGATTTTTAAATTTTTTAGGAATATGAACTGGCAAACTCAGAATCAAGGAATGAGCATTTTTAATCCACCAAGTGTTTCAGGATGGCCAGCTTACTATCAAGACCCTGTTTACGACCTCTTTTGGTTAAACTCAGTAACTATAAAAGCACGTAGAACCTTTACACAACAATGTACTCAATGGGGGATTTATTTATACGATAATATCAATTTAAGATTTAGCCTTGAACAACTCATTAATAGTTTCGTCAATATAGAATCCTTAGATTCATTTGTAAATGAACTGTCTGATAGGTTTTTAGGTGGCCCAATACCAGAAGATTCTTTAACCAGAATAAAGAATACTGTTTTAGGAGAATCATTTAATGAAAATCATTGGACAGAAGAGATACAATCATACAGAAATAATCCTTCAAGAGATACTTATAATTCACTAAGAAATAAGATTTCCTACTTTATGGATCTCATCTTTCAACTTAACGAAATACATATTCACTGATGAAAAGAAGAGATTTTTTACATGATATATCTCATGTTGCTGCATTAGGAGCGCTAATTCCAGCAATAAATTTAAAATGGAGTCTCGCCTCAAATGACTTACTTAATAATACAATTGATTCGGGTAAGATTTTAGTTTTAATTAGGTTGAATGGTGGAAACGATGGTTTGAATACAGTTATTCCTCTTGATCAATACTCCAATTTAAGCAAAGTTCGTCCTCATGTTATAATGCCAGAAAATAAGTTAATCCAACTTGGCAAAAATGATATAGCTCTTCATCCCAGTCTTTCAGATTTTAAAATTCTTTCTGACGAAAAACGAATGAAGATTATTCAGAACGTAGGATATGATGTTCCCGATTTTTCTCATTTTAGATCGATGGATATTTGGCAGTCGGCTTCAAACTATGATCAATTTTTATCTTCAGGATGGATCGGACGTTATATAGAAGCTGAGCATCCAGGATTTCCAACCCAATATCCAAACGATCAATTTCCTCATCCATTAGCGATTGAACTAGGTTGGGCTTCATCTCTTACAACTATAGGGCAATATTCATTTCCAAGTTATATTGTAAATAACCCAGATCAGCTTATTGAAATAATAAATGATTTTGATAATGAGTATCCAAACACCTTTTCTGGAGATAAGCTAAAGTACGTTCAATTAATTGCTAAGCAATCTAATGAATATGGCCAGGTAGTCAAGGAAGCTTACGAAGCCAGTGACGCAGTTGATTACTTTCCTAATAGTCATCTAGGATGGCAATTAGAAACAGCGAGTCGTTTGATTCGAGGTGGGCTTAATAGTCGGATTTACATGGTTGATATAGGAGGATTTGATACTCATGATAGACAAGTTGATTTTTCCGATCCTACTAAAGGAGAGCATTCTAACATATTAAAAGACCTTAATGATAGCGTTACAGCTTTTATAAGAAGTCTTGACGAGTCTGGTGACTCCCATCGAGTGTTGACTATGACTTTCTCAGAGTTTGGAAGAACCATAAACTCAAACGCATCATACGGCACAGATCACGGTACAGCCGCTCCAATGTTCATCTTTGGAAATAGAATTAGTGATGATATACTTGGAAAGAACCCTGAAATACCAGAGGTTGCGCGCTGGCAAGATAATCTTGCAGTAGAATTTGATTTCAGACAGATCTATGCTTCCATATTGGATCAATGGATGGGTGCTGACGCGGAAACGGAAAAAGCAGCTCTATTCAAAGACTTTGAGAAACTTCCAATCACCGGCTCCGCCATCGACCAAGATGGAGACGGGGTGCTTGACCGTGACGACTTGTGCAACGACACTCCAGCAGGAGCCATAGTTGATACCAACGGATGCGAAGTTTTCAGCCTCGCAGCCGACACGTTCACCGTATTGGTTACCTCGGCAAGTTGTGCGGGTATGAACAACGGTTCTATAGCTCTTTCTGCAAAAGACGAACGTTACAGCTACACCTACGACGCAGGCGCTGCAGGAACTGGTGAACTCAATGCGACTAACAATTACTTTGCAACACTTGAAGGGCTTGCAACCGGATCTTACAACATCTGTTTCTCTGTAGATGGGCAAACCAATTACGAGCGTTGCTACACTGTTACTGTAGGTGAACCTGCGCCGCTTGAAACCAATGCTGTAGTGAATACCAATACGCGTACCGTTGACCTCAGTCTAAGAGGAGCCAAACAGTACCAAGTCACCTTAAACGGTAAACCTATAACCACTGAGAAGAGCACCATAACCCTTCCGCTTGTTGCCGGAAACAACATTCTACAAGTGAAAACAGACATTGAATGTCAAGGCGTGTACTTCGAAGAAATATTCGTCTCTGAAGAAGTTAAAGTATATCCTAACCCTACCTCAGGTCCACTGCAACTCTATGTGGGAGGATCAGATAGGAGCGTAAATTTACAAGTAACTTCATTGCAAGGCAGTTCAATGATGAATACCATCTTAGAGCTTGGCAGCAGACGCTATGGGGCCATCGATATTTCAAATTTATCTAGTGGAGTATATATTGTAACTTTGAAATCGGCTACAGTAAACACTTCGCATAAAATCATTAAAGAATAAAATATGAGCTTCAGGCTTGACCTTAAAATTATAAGCACACTATTGTTTATGGTGTTTTTGATTTCCTGTTCTACCGAAGATCCAGGAATTTTACCACAAGTAGAAGACCCAGGAACTCAACCTCCACCTCCTAGTTCATCAACATTGAGTCTTCCAGCTAATAATGAAGATTGTGAAGGTGGGCAAGGAGTTAGCTCTTCTACAGCAACAGTTAGTTTTAGCTGGTCGGCGGCAACTAATGCCACCTCTTATGATCTTACAGTAACCAATACGGCAACCAATGCTGTCAGTAACAAAAACAATGTGACTGGAACCTCAGCAACACTAGATCTTCAGCGCGGACAAACCTACAACTGGAAGGTTACATCCAAAAACAAAAGTTCATCTACTGCGGATTCTTCCACATGGAGCTTTACCCTAGCCAGCATACCTGGTGTTTCGTCGCTCAGCCTACCTGAAAACGATAAAGCATGCGAAGTAGGTGAGGTCAATGGAAATGTAGCCGCTGTTAGTTTTAGCTGGGGGGCTGCTGAAAATACTGACCTTTATGATATCGTACTCACGAATAATACTTCGGGCACAAGCACCACTTACAGTGATATCGAAGGAACAGAAACGAGCCTAGAACTCGAGCGTGCGCAGGCTTACACCTGGAAAGTGGTCGCTAAAAACTGTGCCAATAGTAGCTCGAGTGATGAATGGCAATTTTATTTGGCAGGAGAAGCAGAGCAAAATGCAGCTCCTTTTGCGGCCACTGCGGTAAGCCCGACTCCTGGTGCTACAGTCAGTCCAACAGATGGTAAGGTAACCCTTCAATGGGAAGCCACGGATCCAGATGAAGACGCCTTAACCTACACCTTAATCGTGAGCACTTCAGAGACCTTCGAAGAAGGAGACGCCACAACCATTTTCGCTGATCTTTCAGAGGCTTCACAAGAAGTTGAAGTGTCTGAAGGCATCTATTATTGGAAGGTAGTCGCAGCAGACGAATCGATTTCAGTGACCTCTGACGTCTTCAGCTTCAGAGTAGAATAGAGCAGGACTATTTTGGGAGCGAGTTTTTAATATCTTTAAGAAGAATCAACCTTTCTTGAAGATGAAAAAACTCCTTTTACTCAGCATAATACTGCTTGCTTCTTGCGCTA
Organism: Flavobacteriaceae bacterium; assembly: GCA_038134285.1. Lineage (GTDB taxonomy): Bacteria > Bacteroidota > Bacteroidia > Flavobacteriales > Flavobacteriaceae > UBA3478. The sequence goes on along the minus strand of JAYPUW010000003.1, from coordinate 160,638 downwards.
CTCAAGAACCCGCATCTACCCTGCCGCGCATCGCGATTGCCGGTTTAGGAATTGAATCGAGCACCTTTTCACCTGCCACTACAGATGAAGCAGCCTTTCATGCTAAGATTGGAGATGAAATATTTGACCGATATCCTTTTTTTGCTGAGGATTCATTAAATCGTCAGCGTGCCGAATGGGTGCCCACGCTCATCGGAAAATCTCTTCCAGGCGGAATCGTAACACGTGAGGCCTACGAATCACTGGTTGAACAGACCCTTACCCTTTTAAAAGAAAACGGTCCGTATGACGGGCTCTTTTTTGATATCCACGGAGCCATGAGCGTTCAGGGGATAGACGATGCCGAAGGAGATCTCATTAAACGCATCCGACAAGTCGTAGGAACAGAAACACTGATCTCAACCTCTATGGATCTGCATGGCAATGTGTCAGAAGTTCTCGCAACGCATTCTGACCTAATTACCTGTTACCGCATGGCGCCTCATGAAGATGCCCTAGAATCGAAGAAACGGGCTGTAGACAATCTGCTTGAGCGCTTAGAATCAGGCAAGGGCAAGCCGGCATACAAAGCGTGGATTCCGGTTCCGATCTTGCTTCCGGGTGAGAAGACCAGTACACGAATAGAACCCGGAAAGAGCCTTTACGCGCAGGTTCCTGGAGTAGCGGATAGTCCTGGAGTAATCGATGCCGCCATCTGGATCGGATACGCATGGGCCGACGAGCCGCGTAATCACGCAGTGGTCATGGTTACCGGAGATGACAAAGAAGCGGTTACCTCAGGGGCAGAAAAGCTTGCGAAGGCCTTTTGGAGCGTGCGCAATGAATTCGAATTCGTGGCTCCTACAACCACACTAGAGGATGCACTAGCTCAAGCACTAAAAAGCACTAAAAAGCCATTTATGATCAGTGATATGGGTGATAATCCTACTGCCGGAGGGGCTGGTGATGTAACCCATACACTCAATGAACTCTTGATTGGTGATGAATTCAAGTCGGCTGGTGGTCTGCATTTAATCTATGCCTCGATTCCTGGTCCAGAACTCATTGAAAATGCCCTTAGGGTTGGCGTTGGCGGCACTGTTGAGGGGCACGTAGGTGCACTCGTAGACGATCGTTTCTCCGGTCCCATCAAACTCAACGGAACCGTTACGGCTATTAAAGAAGGCGACCGTGATGCCGAAGTCGAAGTGGTAGTCAAGACGGGTAGCGTAAGTGTTATTGTGACCAAAAAGCGCAAACCTTACCATTATGAAAAAGACTTTACAGATCTCAATCTAGATCCGCGCTCAGCAGACATCGTGGTAGTTAAGATCGGATACCTTGTTCCTGAACTTTACGACATGCGCGGTGACTGGGTGATGGCGCTTACTCCTGGAGGTGTGGATCAAGACCTTGATAGGCTGGGCTACAAACGCATTAAGCGTCCGATGTTTCCCGTGGACAAAGACATGGAAGATCCTGACCTCAGTGCAAGGCTGATCGAAGCTTCTGACACCAACTAGAAGAGGCTTTCTGTTACACCCGTAGGCGCGACAAACTGACGCAAGAACACCTTTTGTTCTAACGCCTGACGCTCCTTTTTCATCTGATCAACTATATAGCTCGGATACTGGCTTGCGTGGCATCTGAGCGCCTCATAGGCGATGTCGAGATGATGCAGCTCAAATGGGATTTGAACATTCAATAAACTTCTGTCAGTTCCTCGCTGTATGACCGCCTCATTTGAGGGGAGGATGTCACTTGGGATTCCAAAGAAATACAATTGCATATCATTGTTCCACTGACGTGAAGTGAAGATCTGAGTTACGGTAGCGCCTACTAGTCGATGGTCCATGTGATTTGAGGCTCCGTCTGGCCCCCAGGTTACAATGGCATCAGGCTGGATGCGCTCCACAATGTCAGTAATCTCTTTGAGAAGGCTACGAACGTGAGGAATGTGTCCGTCATAGCCCTCTGCCGACCTTAATTGATCGTGGTAATTGAGATGAATCAGCTCAACCCCGAGGGTTGCGGCCGCACATTTTAATTCTTCGCGTCGAATCGAAGCAAGACCGTCTCCGGCCTCGTAATCGGTGTATTCATTGGTACCAAGTCTTCCGTCAGTCGCAATCACTAGGGTAACTTCTACCCCATTTTCAATCGATTGAACCAATAAAGGCGCCACCGTTTGCTCGTCATCTGGATGCGCAAAAATGGCCAATAACTTTTTTGGAGCCTGCGCTTGTATGAAAGCATTCGCTCCAATTATCAACAATAGGGTGATTAGAATTTTTTTCATGGGTTATCCAATGAGGTTATTTTTAAAAAGGTATAAATCTTAATTTTTAGTGTAAACCATAAGCGTATCACGGTTCTGAGATGCAATGAAAAGATCTTTTCCGCTCCCGATTTTCAAGCGCACTAGTCGTTTAGCGTCAAATGGCACATTAAATCCACTTTGGGCGTTTTTAACGACTTTAAACCCGCCACTGCCATCTCCAAGGAGCACAAGCCCATTTAAGGCGTCTAAATGCCCAACGAATACTTCATTGCCATAGTTATTTCCAACTGCCATAATATCTAGATTTCCATCTTGATTTAGATCTAAAACTAGAAAGTCATTAATGGGTCCTAACTGCGCTTCTAATGGCAAATCAATAGGTTCAAAATCCATATTGCCAGTGTTAAGCATGAGCACTGAACGATCAAAGTTCATAAAATATTTCAAGACCCCTTTAAGCTCTTCTTCAGTAAATAATGATTCAATATCTGTCTTACCGTATTCAGAATAAAAATTAAATTTTCCTCTAAAAAGAGGGCTTTGTTTACTCACATCGCCCCAGAATGCAACAGGATAATTAGAATATCCTCCCTCTTCATTCTTATAGTAGGCAAAGAGAACAGGATCAATTGAGCCATTAGAATCAAAGTCCTTGGCTAAAAGAGTAAGCGGACGTTCTTCAGAAACCTTATATAGATTATTGCTTCCGAAGTTCCCAGCTAAAATATCCGGATATCCGTCTTTATTAAAATCGTTGATTTCAATGGTATTGAACCAACCCAGTTTATTTTCTAGGGAGGTAGTAAGCTGTTGAAAATATTGTCCTTCATTTAAGAAGATTTCAATTGGTTTATAGTGTCCAGCAACCACAAGATCGAGATCACCATCGTTATCCATGTCGTGCCACTTAACATCAGTTACTATCCCTATATTTTCTAGATTTGGAAAAAGTGTTTCCGTTACATCGACCAGTCGCTCTCCGATATTTTGTAACAACATACTATTATGCGCCTGTGGATATTGCCCTGGAACTACCCCACCGCCTAAAAAAATATCCATTAAACCATCATCATTAAAATCTACGGCCTCCGCTGTGCTTGCATTAAAAGTGAGAGAAGGAATGAGGCTAGTAGAATGAGCGAAGTTTCCGCTGCCATCATTTATGAGAAGAACTTGATTAAAGACACTCTTAGGAGACTTATAATCTCCCCCTCCTGAAGCCATAAAAAGATCTTCATCGCCATCATTATCTATATCAAAAACTACTATAGCAGCCTCTTCATGCTCCCAAAGACGTTCATCACTATAAAGCTGATATTGTTCAAAATCACCGAATTCGTTCTGCAAAAAAACTTGAGGACTATAGCCCGATGAGCTTCCTATAATAAGATCTTCATGACCGTTTCCATCAAAATCTCCAGTAGCCAATACGGGGCTATTTTGCGAAATCTTGTACGGCAATAGATGTTGAGCGCTGAAATCTATTATGTCTTCTTCTTTGTGCACATAATTGGCAAAAACAATCGTTTTATTTCTTTCAAGAAGAGGTTTTTCAGAATTTTCCTCTAAAAAATACGCACTTAAAGGCTTTGAGTTTTGACTCGACTGATCATAACTAATAAGGTGTCGCTTATTTACTTCTAAATTCTGAATGATTTGACTCTTATTATCTGGCCATATAATTGTTAGGGTTACTTTTTCTGATCCTTTGCCTAATCCAAAATGTAATACAGGGTCCACTGAAGACATATAACCTCTGCCTAATCGTTGTTCGCTATAAAGTTTACGACCATCATATTCAATAAAAACTTTAGCCCCAATACCTAATGGATTTGTAGTTGATCCAGACAACTGAAGTTGAATATAGTTGTGCTCTTTAAATTTCTTAGAAGCGGTGTTCTCAAAAATAAAAGCCTTGTCATTTATGTTATTAACAACATAATCTAAATCTCCATCGAGATCCAAATCAGAATAAACAGCACCATTTGAAAAAGAAGGAATGTTTAAACCCCAAGCCTCGCTAATGTCTTCGAAGGCTAGATTTGAATTATTCTTGAATGCATAATTAGGGATTTTAACCACTGGAACGCTGTCCAAAATCATTCGAGGCGAAGCATATTGGCCAAACTCTAATTTATAATTACTGAAATCCATATCTGTCACATCTCTAGGAAATCCATTGGAAATTAGAATATCTCTAAAACCATCATTGTCCATATCTGCCATAAGAGGCGACCAACTCCAGTCTGTTTTTTCAATGCCAGCAAACATTCCAACCTCGCTAAAGGGCAAGTCCTTTCCATTCCCTACATGCAACATATTACGCATGTACTGTGGCTCATAACCCCATCTTTTATTATATACCTCAGATATATAATTGACTCCTGAAACCGTAGTTTTCATGCGTTGATTCGTTTCACCAAGCATGTCTGCAGTAACGATATCTAATAAGCCATCATTATTGATATCATTGATGTCAACCCCCATAGAAAATTTACTTTGATGTTTAATTCTTTTAGGGATCTCATTACGAAATGAAGAATTTCCTGTATTTACATAAAGTAAATCATTAGATAGGTAGTCGTTTGTGATATAAAGATCGTCGTAGCCATCATAATTTATATCAGCTACAGCCACACCAAGGCCGTATCCTTCATAAATAATACCAGCTTCAATAGTCACATCTGTAAAGGATCCATCTCCATTATTTCTATATAGTCGATCATTACTAGGCGAACTTCCATCATTAACCTTTTCTCGATAATTGGTTGGTAAAATACCTACCTGCTCATTATTTAAAACATAGAGGTCGAGTAGCTCGTCGTTATTATAGTCCAAAACGGCAGACCACATACTTCTATGGGCATCTGCAAGTCCATATTGATCAGCCAGATTGATAAAATTAGGAACCCCATTCTCATCTAGACCTTGATGAACCCATAATACATTGCGCCTCATCTCTGGTTGATCGTCAATACCTGCAGACACATAAATATCTGGGAACCCATCAGCATTTACATCAAGAACCAAGGTTCCAGTAAACCATCTTTGTTCAGAGGTAATCCCTGACGGCTCACTTACATCATGAAATTTCAGGTTTCCTTCATTCAAGTACAAAGCACTTGGAGATTGATTTCCGCTAAAAAATAAATCCGGTAAACCGTCTAAATTAAAATCAGCGACTGCCACTCCACCGCCATTGAATATATATTCTTCGGTTAATATGTTAAAGGAATCAGTCTCAAGAATTGTATTTGAAAACTCAATACCCGAATGCTCAGAAGAAACCTCTTTAAATAAGGTGTCCCTAGAACATGAAAAGAAAGAAAGAATACAAATTAATAAATAAATAAAACCTTGAAATTTTTGCTGAGGCATATCTAAACTTGTTTGGAGTAAAAATAAAAAAGCCATAGTAAACCATGGCTTTTCTATTACAGAATCGTTTAACTATTAATAGTTAGGATCTTGTGTTAAGGTAGCAGCACCATCAACAAAAGATCGGTTAATCGCTTCATCAGGGATTGGGTAGAATTCGTTTTTAGGCGAACTAAAACTTTTTCCTTGAAGATAGATTCTGTATTGACTCTCTCTGCTTAGGTAATCATTAAGAACTGCAGCTTGTACACCCCAACGTTGAAGATCAAAGAAACGGTGTCCTTCCATCGCAGTCTCTAAACGTGACTCATAACGAACAGCTCTTCTAGCGATAGTAGCATCTGTCCATGCAGCAGTATAGGGCTTAACATTATAATTAGCAGCTGGAGTATCCAATTTAGTATACTCAGTGCGCGTTGCACCTTGTACCGCAGCTTTAACAAATCCATCTGGATTAGCAGCACGATTACGCAATTTATTGATTTGAGCACGTGCTCCCTCTAAATCACCCGTTTCAACAAGTGCTTCAGCATACCAAAGAATTACATGAGCTAAACGCATGATACGGTAGTTATTAGCCGTCAGGTTACCCCAACCACCCTTACCGAAACCAGAAGGCTCAGCAACGTGCTTCTTAGAGAAGTATGGACCAGCGTAAGTTAAATCACGAATATAATCAACTTGCATAATGTGGTGATCCTTATAAAGAATACCAGGACGTCCTACAGTATGATCTAGACGTGGATCAACAGAAGGATCTCCAATTGGCTTACCAATGTCAGCACCCGTTGGATTGGTAATGTGCGTCGTTTTCCAAGACTCATCTAGAAGTGGAAGACCATTAGCATCAGTTTGGAAAAAGTCAATCAAGTCTTGTGGAGCTTGATAGAAACCACAGCATCCCCATGGAGCAATATAAGGGTGAGCAAGTCCAATTCCACGGTTGGTATTCGAATCGTCAGAACTAGAAGATGAGAATTGAATCTCAAAAATAGACTCTGAATTGTTACGAGTACCTACTAGGAAGTTATCCTCAAACTTATCGGTTAATGTAAACTTACCACTGTCAATGATAGATTTAAGGATCGGCTTAGCACCTGAATAATCTCCTTTATAAATCATTGCTTTTGCTTGGAAAGCTAGAGCAGCCCATTTGGTGGCTCTACCCACCTCTGATTGAGATTCTGGAAGTCCAGCGGCTGCGGCAGCAAAGTCTGCAATGATCTTATCCCAAATCTGACCTCCGTTAGGAATTTTAGTGCTCTCGGTATCTCCTGGATCGTATTGAGTTTCATCAATATAAGCAGGCTCTCTAAAGTGCTTTTGACCCTCAAAAGCCGCAAAACCACGAATAAATTTGGCCTCAGCAGCGATTTGAGCTGCACGGGTTGCAGAGATACCCTCAACACTCTCAAGTGAAACTAGGATATCGTTGGCACGTGCCATTCCCCAGTACACTGATCTCCACTTATCGCGAAGGTGAACGTTGAATGTAGTAAAATCATACACCTCAATGAAAGTATGCTCAGGCTGGTCACCCGCATCAGTACCTTTAAGAGCATCATCCGAAGCGATGCCTCCAAAAATCCAGTTGTGGACATCGTAGTACCAAGTACCACCACCATTCATTCCTGAACCTGAAAGAGAGCGATAAGCAGCAACTAATTTACCCTCTATACCATCCGGATTATTCAATGATGCAGAGGTAATCTGTCCTTTTGGTTCTTTCAACAAGAACTCATCCGAACAAGCCACTGTAAGGAGTGAAACCCCTGCAATTGCCGTTAAGTAAGTAATTAATCTTTTCATGTTTATATAGCTTTTTGTGTAAAATTAATATAGGTTCAGGTTTAATCCAAGAATTATAGACTTAGAAACAGGCATGTAACCTCCATCATAACCTAGAGTGGTGTCGGCACCTGTCTGAATTTCAGGATTCAATCCAGAATAATCAGTAATGGTAAGCAAGTTTTGACCTTGTAAATAAATCTGACCACCAGAAATACCTAGTGCACTTTTGATAGTGTCTCCAAAATCATAAGTCAATTGGATATTTCTTAATCTAAAATAAGAACCGTCTTCTATTTGGTAAGTTGAAGGTCTAGAACTTACCTGATCGTTAGCATCCATGATCGGTGCAGTAGCATTAGGATTTGCAGCAGTCCATTGAGCTTTAGGAGCTGAAGGATTGCTTGGCTGCCATGCATCATATAATGCTCGAGTTGAACGGTTACCTTGGAAAGTGTTAAAGTCAGCGAAGTAACGTACATAGTTGTAGATATCATTACCTACCGATCCGTTTCCAAACACATTCAAGCTAAGATTCTTATAATTTAGGTTCAAATTGATACCATAAACGAAATCTGGGTGAGGATTTCCAATTACTGTTCTATCAGCATCACTAATTTTCCCATCCCCGTTGGTATCTGCAAACTTGAATTTACCAGGAGCATTATAACCAGGATACGAAGCCCAAGCATCAGCCTCAGCTTGTGATTGGAAAATACCTTCCACTTGGAATCCATAGAACATTGAAATTGGAGAACCAACTTCAGTGATGGTTAGAGAAGGTACACGACGCGATTGACCGAAAATTGGAGTATCACCGGCATCCAATTTTACGATTTCGTTTCTGTAGGTAGAGAAATTACCACCAATAGAATATCCGAAATCTCCTACTTGGTCTGACCAGTTTAAGTTGAGATCAATACCCTCATTGTACATTTCTCCAACGTTAATCGCAGGAGCTCCTGCATCACCTGCAGAATAAGGGATTGGAACATTCAAGAGTAGGTCAGTGGTTGTTCTGTTCCAAAGGTCAAACTCTACACTTAATCTTGAATCCAACATAAAGGCGTCGAAACCAATGTTATTTGAAGTTGTGGTTTCCCAACGAGCGTTAGGGTTTCCTAACTGAGAGGCCGCGAATCCAGGACGGTTAACTGAGTTACTACCGTCAATTGGATATCCTGCTTGGAAAGCACCAGAAGTAAACTGAGTATACGAGTTGTAGTCTCCAATTTCTTGGTTACCAGTTTGACCCCATCCGTAGCGTACCTTTAAATCATCGATAAATGATGCTCCTTGCATAAAGCTTTCGTCAGAAAGTCTCCAACCAAGAGAGAATGCAGGGAAGAAGGCACTGTTAGAAGCCGTGTTGAAACGTGATGAAGCATCATTACGAACAATAGCCTGAACTAAGTACTTATCCCCATAACCGTAGTTGAATTTGGCAAACTGAGACCATAAAGAGAAATCTCTTTGAACGTATCCATAGTTTGAAGAAGTACCTACGTTACCTGCATTTAAGTAGCTAAGAATATCGGTTGTCTCAAAAGGGAAACGCTGTCTACCAGCACCGAATTCTTGACCGAATCCTTCAATGGCTTCAACCCCAACGTAAGCGTCTATATTATGAACATCATTAAATGTTTCACTATACGACACTGTGTTTGTAAAGGTCCATTGATATCCTTCTTGGAATAATGAAGTAGATCCATTAATAAAGTTTCCTTCAACGTATTCTGGTTGAGGACGACCTAGATAGGTGCCTCTTCTTGCAAACATATCGACACCAAAACTTGACTGAACATCAAGCAGATCGAATACTTTAGCTTTCACGTAAGCATTACCAAATAAACGGATACGCTTGCTTCTGTTGTCTTGATTTCTATATAGACTTGCATAAGGGTTGTAGTTGTTACCCAAATTCAAACCACGAGAACCAGCAAAGTTTCCAGCGATATCGTAAACAGGAAGAAGTGGGTGGTGCTTGTAAGATCCAGAAATCGCATTCTGCTCACCATCATTAGAATATCCTCCTTTTCTGTTGTCTAGTGAAACAGTAAAGTTTTCTCCAATTTCTAACTTTCCACCGAAAGTTTTAGTTGAAGAGTTTAAACGTAAAGAAACACGCTCGTAACCTACGTGCTGAAGCACCCCGTCCTGAGAGAAATAGTTCAAAGTAAACGCATACTGAGAATTTTCAGTAGCACCACTCGCTTGAACTTGGTGGTTTGTAATAGGTGCATCTCCACGACTTACCTCTTCCCACCAGTTTGTGTCAGCAGAACGCGTAATAGCGTAAATATTACTAGGTGTTAATGAGTATAATGACTCATCAGCCGATGAAGCACCACTAGGGAATACATAATTAGGAATAGAAACCGTTGGGTTTTCTGGAGTTCCACCAAATGTATACTGACCGTGTGAAGGAGACTTACCAGCATAATAATCAGCTAAGTAAAGGTACTTACCTAATTCAGCAGCATTAAGCGCCTCAACGTCTTTAGCAGCATTTTGAACTCCATAATAGCCATTATAGGTGATTTTTGGAGAACCAGCTTTACCTTTTTTAGTTGTAATGATGATTACCCCGTTCGCAGCACGTGATCCGTAGATCGAAGCTGCAGAGGCATCTTTCAGTACCTGTAAAGACTCGATATCGTTAGGGTTCAAGTTACCTTGAGACTGCGATGGCACCCCATCAATAACGTAAAGAGGGTTGTTGTTTCCGATAGTACCGAAACCACGGATACGAACTGTTGCCTCTCCACCAGGAGTCGCATCATTAATAATAGTTACCCCAGATGCTCGCCCTTGAAGCTGCTGCGAGAAAGTAGTTGCAGGAATAGCAGTAAGCTCTTCAGCATCTACCGTCGTAACCGCACCAGTGATTGCTCTTTTTGACTGAGAACCGTACCCAGTAACAACAACCTCATCCAATGCTTGAGCATCTTCTTGAAGTGCAACGTCAATTACAGAATTGCTTCCAACTGTAACTTCTTGTGAAGTAAATCCGATGTAACTAATTACAAGGATTGCTCCAGGCTGCACGTTAAGAGCATAGTTACCATCGAAATCTGTCTGAACCCCATTTGTGGTTCCTTTTTCTACAACGTTGGCACCAGGTAGAGGCACTCCATTAGAATCGGTAACCGTACCAGTAACAGTCGTCTGATCCATAAAGCTCATCGCCTCAGTTGAAGGGACTACCTCAGATGCAAAAGACAGCTGTGTACCTAGACCCAACAAAAGCGTAAGGCATACCGACTGAAATGCCGACCGCAGTTGCTTTCGCGTTTTCAAATTCAAATCGTGTTTAAGATTCATAATTTTTGAGTTAATAGTTTAGTTGTTCGTTTTAATACAAAGAAAAACCTCAAAAAGAGAACACTCTAATTGCAGTTTCCGCCTGAATTTAACGTAATATTAATAAAAATACATTAGTGACAAAGGCTGTATCCTAATTTTTTTTTAAGATTTCACAAAAAGAAGTCAATCTGTTTAACATTCATTTAGAATGACTAGACGAAATCTAAAAAATTACAGAATATCTTCTTTTATGAGGGTTTTAGACTTTTGATAGGTTCAAAACGTTAACAAACCGCGAACATAAATTACAAAAAAAAGGATCATAAAGACACCTCTGAGTCCACAAAAAGCTAAACAAAACTTAAAAGCGCAATAGGGAGTAGCCTTTCAATTGATAGGTGGTAATTGTAGTAAGCGCAGAGGTAGCCACTTCGATACCAGGAAGCAACATTTCTTTAGGTATTTCGCGTTTGACTAGAGATTGTCCACACACTACTATTTTCACGCCATAATCAACCAACTCTTTAATTAAAAGTGTATGCGGATTCTTTACTCCAAAGCGCTCTTGATGTGCCTCATCATTTAGAGATGCCCATATTGCTGTATTGTGAATAGCCACTACAACATCTAATTTTTCTTTAGGCACTCCAGCCATCGCGTGTAGGTTAATCATGCGGGCCACGTTATTCAATGAGAAGAATACCTCTGAGTGATCTTCGCCTCCACTCATAACGTCTACAACAATCTTATACTCCAACGTCGGATCAGGGACCACCGTTGCAGCTGGCACCGTCGATACGGTTCCGAAGGATTTAATGGCAGGATTCACCGCTTCTTGTGCAAAAACAAAAGCAGAGAACAGACCAAAAACTAGAGAAAAACGTTTTTTCATAAGATAGTAGAGCTCAATTACAACTCCTTTTGAAGATTTCCTATTACGATTGAAGCAACCACTGTCAAGATCAGCCAAGAGTAATCTCCTTTACCTGAGACATGCATTAAGGCTACCGCAATAATAGAAGCAGCTCATAGCAGAGCTTGTGTGAGTATGATTTTCTTTTTCATTGTGCTAAACCATAAGAAGCACAATGGTAAGCAGTGCTCCAGCAACGGCGAAATATAAACCTTTCTTATAAATAGGAGCTCCGGTATTGAACATAAAAAATGCCGAGATCGAGAAGAACATCAAAGCCAGCCCAAAGAAGATCGCTAACCAAAACAACGGATTCGTGGTATTCATCAGATGAAGACGATTCATTTTCTCTAAAAGGACAGGATATGTGGTTTCAGAGTAAGACACCTTTCCTGAGTCTATCTCATATTTACCATCAGTATTAAAGGCAATAATGCCATCTTCAGGGTCTTGAGGAAAAATACGCATGCCCAAGGCCTCACCTAATTCTTCTGCGTTTAGATTCGCATCAATTACCTTTTCTACCGGCACCTTCTTTTTGAAGGTGTCTGTATTTCTGAAAGTCAGAACGATACCACTAAAGGCATAGACGGCCATTATACCCGCCAGAAAAAACCCTAAATACCTGTGAAACTCTCTAAATTTTTCTTGTGATTTTCTACTCATTACAGTTGATTTAGGATCAGTGAAGATTATTCAAAATCTTACTCTTTGAGCGCTGAAAGTAGCCCAAAAAATCACTAGAAACACTTAAGTAATGTTAAAATTCTATCGATTTATAACTACTTTTAAAGATGAACGAGTCGAAAAAAACTTATTTCGCCCTCATCTTCACGTTGGCCGTTACGGCTATAGTTCTAGAAATCTTCGAGCTCACACTCCCCTATGCTTTCGCAAAAGCCGCTACCACGTTAGCCATCATTTTTTTAGCTTCAAGCAATCGCAGCATGTCGCGTTTAAGCGCGCAAATGGTTACAGCATTTATCTTTTGTCTCTTGGGCGATATCGCCCTCATTTGGGATCAACTTTTTCTCGTTGGGGTTGGCTTCTTCTTGGTCGCCCATCTGCTATTTATACGCGCGATTAAAAATCGTTTTGGATTCAAGATTTTACCCTTTGCCTTGCTTTTCTCGCTAGTTGCGCTAGTCTCGATTGTTTATATACTGTGGAATGGATTGACAGGAATCCTCAAGATTGTTGTTCCAATCTATGCCCTAGTTATAAGCGTAATGGTTGCGCAAGCTGTAAGCGTTGCCCTGAGAAAAAGATCAAATATGCGTTCACAACTTGCCCTAGGCGCCATTCTTTTTATGGTTTCTGATACCTTATTGGGGGTCAATGGCTTTTTGCATCCGTTCCCATTTTCTGGAGTATTTATACTCTCAACTTATTGGGGTGCTTTAGTGTTTTTAGCGAATGCCGGACGTGAATTCTAGCCTGCATTAAACAAGGAATTTAAAAGCATAAAGCTCAATATAAAGTAGTTATGTTTTTTTATTTAACGAAAAAATTGTTATTTCCATTCCTCAAATTTATGATCGCAAGTGGTTTTAACGAAAAAACATATCAAAATTGCCAAAATAGTAGAGCAGCAAAAAACTCTTGCTGTTCACTCGCTATTCTATCAGGGCAAGCGCTACTCAAAAGACGATCTTCAAAAAATCTTAGAGGCCTATTACCGTCGTAAGAATAAGGCAATAAGAGATGCTCAGGCCTAATGCAGCGGACGCTTCTTGATCATTCCGCCTTTTGTGTCACGAATCGGATACTGAATAACGAATGCGGTTGGGTCAATCTTTTCGACCTCAAGGATTAGTTTACTCACCTCTAAACGGGTCACCACGCAAAACAATACATCACGATCTGGTAGACTTTGACCTTTAGTCCCGAATCCTCCATCAGAACGAAAGGCAGTAACACCCCTTCCCATTTCATGCATGATCTGATCTTTGATCTCTGCTGAATCAGGAGATACGATCATCACCCCGATATATTCTTCTATACCGTTGATAATAAAGTCAACCGTTTTAGAGGCTACTATATAGGTCAAGATAGAGTACATGGCTACCTCTAGGCTGAGGACAAGGGCACTTACCGAGAATAGGATCACATTGAAGATTCCGATCAAATCACCAACCGTGAAACTGGTGCGACGACTAATCGATAATGCAAGCACTTCTGTTCCGTCAATAACGGCTCCGCCTCGAATGGAAAGTCCGATACCACTACCCAAAAAAAAACCGCCAAAGACCGCAATGAGCAGTTTGTCTTCGGTGATTACTGGAAATTCAATGAGATGAACCAAGGCAGCCAAGGCAATAATCGCGAGGCTACTTTTAACGGCAAAGGGCCCCGAAATCTGACGGGCTCCCATCAATATAAATGGTGCATTTACCGCAATAATGAGTACGGATAAGTTGATGTCGGTCAAGAACTGGGTGAGCAGTGAAACCCCCATGGCACCACCGTCTAAAAAATGATTCGGAAGCAGCAACCCCTTAAGCCCAAGGCTCGCCGAACACACTCCTAAAAACAAGAATAGAATCTCTTTGATTCGAACGCGAAGCGTTACCGATCTAACCTGTTTAGAAGCCTTCTGAAGTACCATAAAAGAAGCGTAAATCTTTTTCTAAAGGTACAGCAGGTGCGAGAGAAACGATACCATCTTTCTGCTATATTTGCCAAGAGGTGCACGGTTAACTGCTCACTCAAACCCATGGAGCACTTTTCTTTTGGGCCTTTGGCCGCCATTTTTACCACCACAGCCTTCTTGCCTCAAGCAGTAAAAGTAATTCGTACCCGTGACACTAGAAGCTTAAGCCTCACTATGTACATCTTTATGTTTACGGGCACAACGCTTTGGATATTTCACGGGATATATCTCCAAGACAAAGCGATCATTTACTCCAACATCATCACCTCAGCATTGAACGCAGTGATTTTGACGATGAAGATTCAAGACACCCTTAAAGAGCGTCAGAGAAGAAAAGAGGCGTCTTAGAATTTACGACGCATCAACTTAGCTGCGATCAAGAACAACAAAGAAGTAGGGTTGTTAGAAAGCTTTGCGCGTGTGTCACGGGCTAAGATTGAAGAGCGATTTTCGTGTAATTTAACAGTCATTTTTTGAGTGATTTTTCGGGGCGCAAAAATACTACCGAAAAGATCAATTCACCAAAGAATTTTCAGACTATTTTATTTCAAATATATCTCGGTCTTCGAGATAAGGAATTTTTTGACGTACCTCATTAATACACAATTTATCAAGTGTAGTAGAAATAACCTCTTCTTTGCGGGTTAAGACGAGTTGATTTCCCAGTGCATCATAGACTGAACTGTGCCCCAAATAGTGGTTGTTATTTGGATCAGATCCCACCCGATTTACCCCCAACGCATAGCACTGATTTTCAATGGCTCGAGCGGCTAGCAAGGTGTCCCAGGCCTGAATGCGAGGGGCAGGCCAATTTGCGACGCATAGCAGCAGGTCGTACGGAAGGTGTTGCCGCATCCATACCGGAAAGCGCAGATCGTAACAAACGATAGGACGTATTGTAAAACCTTTACAGCTAAAATTGACGGTTTGACTGCCCGCCTCATAAAGCTGATGTTCACCTGCAAGTTTAAAGAGATGTCGCTTGTCGTAGACCACTTGAATGCCCTGGCGGTCAACAGCGTAAAAACGATTATAGAACTTTTTTGAGGCTTCAATCGCTAAACTCCCGCATACCATCGCGTCTTTCGACTCTGCTAGTTCCTGCATAAAATCAAGCGCCTCTTCTTGAGCGAGACGGGTTTCATCCGGATCCATAATGAATCCTGTAGCAAACATCTCAGGCAATATTATCAGATCAGTGTCTTTAGTAGATTCGAGCAACTTTTCTATTCGAGAAAAATTGGCTTCAGGCTCCTTCCAGGCGAGATCGACTTGAACTAAGGCGACGGTTAATTGATTCATTTTTAATAAGGCATCAAGCGTTGGCAATGTAGTTATTATCTTTGAAGCACCGAAAAGCAACCTGCCTTGTTAGCCACCCTATTTCGACTAGAACTCAAGAGCATTTTCAGGGCTCCTACATGGAGGCAAAACTTGTGGATGCGGATCTTCATCGTTTTTGCCATTCTCTATTTTGCTCTGATCTTTTTAAGTCTTGGGGTTGGCACCTATTTTATCATTGAGAAGTTAGAGCTTGGAGAGCCGTTTGCCGTCATCAACCGCTACTTGCTCTACTATTTTGGATTCGATATTTTATTCAGATACATGTTGCAGCCCATGCCCGTTACCGATATACAGCCTCTGCTTTACCAACCCTTGCCAAAAAGATTAGTGGTCCACTTTTCGCTACTGAAAACATTCTACTCTTTTTTCAATTGGAGCCACCTATTCTTTTTGATCCCCATGACCATCGTATTGATCAGTAAAGGAAATGAAACTACAGCGACACTGTCATGGGCCTTGGGGGTATACGTGCTTCTGCTCGCAAATAACTTCTTGAACATTATCATCAACCAAAAGACTCCCATATTTATCGGGGTCGCATCGCTAGTTGTTGGAGCAGGCGCCATGCAGTATTTTGAACTCTATGACTTTACCTTAGTTACACAGCCACTCTTTTTGAGCTTACACGATTCAATGTGGCCAGTGGCGGTCGCTGTCTTGATTGCAGTGGCAAGCTATTTCTATGCATTCGCTCATTTCAGAGGGTTGATGTATCTCGATAAGGGGTTGTCAAAAAAGACCGAGAAGACAATCGCCATCGATCAGAAATACTTCGAACGTTTCGGAAAGCTTGGTCTACTGCTCAAAAACGACCTGGCGCTAATTATTCGCAATAAAAGAGCACGCATGGCAGTATTTGCAGGATTCTTTTTCATCTTCTACGGCTTGCTCTTTTTTACCGGGGCCATTCAGGCTTATGACGGTGTCTATTGGCGTGTCTTTGCCGGAATCTTTGTGACGGGCGGATTCTTATTCAGTTTCGGGCAGTACGTACCGAGTTGGGACAGCTCGTATTACTCGATCCTCATGACGCAAAACTTAACCTATGTCGAATACCTCAAATCAAAATATAGCCTGATTCAGGTGTTCACAGCGGTTACCACCGTACTCTCTAGCTGGTATATCATTTTCGGATGGGACATCTTCAGTTATGTACTCATCGGTGCACTCTACAACATGAGTGTCAATGCCGCAATCGTTTTATGGGGAGGCGCCTATGTGCGAACCAAGATAGACCTTACCTCTAGCAAAAAGGCTTTCGGTGATAAGAACACCTTTAACTATAAAAGCCTCTTGCTTACCCTGCCGAAAATTGCCCTGCCGGTAGGACTTTTCGCGCTGGTCGACCATCTCGCTGGAACAACTACAGCCAAATGGAGCATTGTTTTCATTTCACTCATTGGCCTTACGCTAAAGCCATGGGTTTTTATGCGTGTCATTACAATTTACAAAAAGGAAAAATACCAAACCCTTAAAGCCTACCGCTCATGATTACCGTATTTAACCTTTCAAAAACCTACTCAGGAACCACGGTTCTATCGATCGATCAACTCGATCTGCAAGCCGGAGAAATCATTGGCCTTATCGGAAACAACGGAGCAGGAAAAACCACCTTTTTCAGTCTATTACTCGACCTCATAAAGCCCAGTACTGGTTTCATTGAAAATCAAGGAGTTCAGGTGAATCAATCTGAGGCCTGGAAGTCAGACACGGCGGCTTTCATAGATGAGAATTTTTTGATCGGATACCTCACCCCTGAAGAATATTTCACCTTCATCGGAGGACTCCGCGGGGTTTCTGCCCCTGACATGGAGGTTTTTCTAGAAGTCTTCAAACCCTTTTTCAACGAAGAAATTCTGGGCAGTAAAAAGTACATCCGCGATTACTCAAAGGGGAACCAAAAAAAGATCGGTATCGCTGCTGCCTTCATAGGGCATCCAAAACTGGTTATTCTCGATGAACCATTCGCCAATCTCGATCCACGCGCTCAAATGCAATTGCAAAAACTGCTCAAGCACTTCAACAGTGAAGAAGGGGTGTCTCTTCTCGTGTCTTCACATGATTTGCTTCACGTGAGCGAAGTGTGCCAACGCATTTTAATCCTCAATAAAGGAAACTTAGTGAAAGACGCGCGAACCAGCGAGATCACACTCGATCAGCTGCGCTCTTATTTTAGCGAAGAGCCTACTGAAGAAGCATAGGACGAATCACTTCATCCCACAGCGCATAACCCTGCTCATTCATGTGCAGGCGATCTTGAATGAAAATGTCTTCACGAACAGTATCGCCATCAAGCATTACCGAATACACGTCGGCATAGCTAAGGCGTTTGTCGCGGCTAGCAATCCGTTCTACAGCCGCATTTAGGGCCTCGTACTGCTCGTGTTTATCCCATCTAAGTGGACTCGGTTTCACCGAAATAAAAACGATCTCTGTTTCAGGCAATGCACTCCAAATGCGTTGAAAGATGCTATTTAAATGTGCGATAATGGTTGCGTTTGTTCTACCTGCCGCGATGTCGTTGTCTCCTTCATATATAAAGACCTGCTTTGGATTGAAGCGCAGCACCGTCTCTTCGAGATAGGTGAGGAGTCCGAATGCGGTAGATCCGCCAAAACCCGTATTTAAAATTTCGATCTGATCAGAAAGCGCCGCGAGATTTTTGTAAAGACGCACACTTGAGCTTCCGGTAAACACTACCACTGGGCCCTCTTTAACGGTTAAAGCTTCAAATTTTGAAACTTCTTCGGCAAAATTGTGCGCCGCTATTTTGTAGTCTTGAGCGATTAAACTTAAGGTCAATAGCAAGGCAAAAAGCGAAGTAAAAGTATGTCGTTTCATGGGTTGGATTCTAATGAAAGTTAGTGCTTTAAGTAGCACAAACTACTCAAAGAGTAAACGAGCATAATTCAATTTTTTCACTACCTTATCAAAGGTTAAAATTGAAGAGAAGATGTATCGTTTTATGGTAAAAAATATCCTCCTTTTGTTCGGTCTAATGGTTTTAGCTTCTTGTGCATCAAGCACTTCTGAAACTAATAGTTTAGTTCTCGAAGAAGCCACGGTTGCTGAACTGCAAGACATGATGCGCGACGGTTCACTCAGTGCTCAGTCGTTGGTCACTTACTACCTCGATCGTATTGAAGCCTACGATGATCAGGTAAATAGTGTGATAGAACTGAATCCTGATGCTTTAGGAATCGCCCGAGCACTAGACAAAGAGCGGGCAAAAGGCGAACTGCGCGGACCTCTACACGGCATCCCCATTTTAATCAAAGACAATATTGATACCGGTGATCAAATGCTCACCACTGCAGGATCAATGGCCTTGGCCTTTGGGCCGGCACCAGACGATGCCTTTGTGGTTAAGCGCTTGCGTGAAGCAGGAGCAATCATCCTCGGAAAGACCAATCTATCAGAATGGGCCAATTTCAGGTCAACGCGATCTTCAAGCGGATGGTCAGGCCGCGGAGGTCAAACCCGAAACCCCTATGTGCTCGATCGCAGTCCATGCGGCTCAAGCTCTGGTTCAGGAGCCGCCGTTTCTGCCAATTTTGCCACCCTAGCGGTAGGCACTGAGACGAATGGCTCGGTGGTGTGTCCGTCTTCGACCAACGGAGTGGTTGGTATCAAGCCGACAGTAGGACTAGTCAGCAGAGACGGTATTATTCCAATCTCAGAAACCCAAGACACAGCTGGGCCTATGGCGCGAACGGTTAGTGATGCCGCGGTACTCTTAGGAGCAATGGCGGGAATTGATACCCACGATAGGGCCACATCAGACGCAGAGCTTCATGCCGATTACACGCAGTTTCTCGATGAAAATGCGTTAAAAGGCAAACGCATTGGAATTCTTAAGGGCACCTTCGGCAATCATGAAAAGGTTGACGTCATACTCGAACAAGCAGTGGCCACCATTGAGGCTCAGGGAGCCGAAGTCATCAGAGATATTGAATTACCAGAGCGCTCAAACATTGGCAAAGCTTCTTACACATTGATGCTTTATGAATACAAAGACGGTTTGAATAACTATTTTGCCTCTCGCCCTGACAGTCCGATCACCAACATCGATGACCTTATATCTTTCAATAAAGAAAATGCGGCAGTTGAAATGCCTTTCTTTGGCCAAGAACACCTTGAACGCGCCGCAGAAATGGGATCTCTAGAAGACCCTGAATACAAAGAAGCATATCAAAAGGTGACTGAGAACTCTAGAGCCGCCATAGACAACGCCCTTGAGACCCATGGGCTCGATGCCATCATGGGGGTAACCGGAGGACCTGCCTGGACTATAGACGTGATCAATGGCGATCACTTTGGTATGGGAAGCTCGAGCCCGGCAGCGCAATCAGGATACCCGAATATCACTGTTCCCGCAGGTTTTGTGGGAGAACTACCAGTAGGGGTTAGTTTTTTCGCTAGTCGCTACCAAGAACCACTCCTTATCGGAATTGCCTATGATTTTGAGCAGGCGACTCAGGTGCGAAAGGCACCGCAATTTATTAACGCCTTACCCACAGAATGAGACCCCAATTACAACAAGTAGAACACCGCTCGTATCTGATCAACGGAGAACTCGTTGATTGGAACGGCCCCACCCAAGACGTATTTTCAACCCTTAACGGTGCCGTATCCGGATACGCCAAAACAAGACTCGGATCAATTCCTGATCTTGGCGAAAAGCAGGCGCTCGAAGCCTTAGACGCCGCTTTACTGGCTTACGATCATGGTAAAGGAGCATGGCCCACCATGAAGGTGAAAGACCGCATCAACTGCATGCTGGCCTTTGTAGAACAAATGAAAACCAAGCGCGAAGAGGTGGTTCAACTCTTAATGTGGGAAATTATCAAAAACAAAGTTGATGCCTACAAGGAATTCGACCGGACGGTGGAATACATTTACGATACGATAGAAGCCTATAAAGACCTCGATCGCGCCTCAGGGCAGTTTGAAAAAAACTCAGGAGTGTATGCGCATATTCGCCGTGCACCCCTAGGCGTAGTGTTGTGTTTGGGGCCGTATAACTATCCGCTCAACGAGACCTTTAGCTTGCTTATTCCGGCTATCATCATGGGAAACACCACCCTGTTCAAGCCAGCAAAGTACGGGGTTTTACTGATTACTCCACTCTTAGACGCGTTTAAGGAATGTTTTCCTAAAGGCGTGGTCAATATCCTTTTCGGGCGCGGGCGCTCTATCGCCTCACCCATCATGAAAACAGGAAAGGTAGATGCTCTGGCCATTATCGGTCACAGTAGTTCGGCAAATGCCTTGCAGGAGTTGCATCCAAAGAGCAATCGTCTGCGGACGGTTTACGGATTAGAAGCAAAGAATCCTGGGATTATATTGCCCGATGCCGACCTTGACCTGACAGTTAACGAATGTATTTCTGGAACGCTCAGTTACAACGGCCAACGGTGTACTGCCCTCAAGATTCTTTACGTTCACGAGCATATCAGAGCGCGCTTTTTAGAGGCTTTCTGTGCGGCTGTAGATGCACTCGGTTTTGGAGAGCCCTGGGACGAAAACGCATGGCTTACTCCTTTACCAGAATCCAATAAGGTCGATTACATTCAAGAATTGATTGACGATGCCTTGGCCAAAGGCGCCAAAATCATGAACAAAAAAGGAGGCCAGCGCTTTGACAATTTTATTTGGCCAGCAGTCTTGTGCCCGGTCACCAGAGAAATGCGGGTATATCAAGAAGAACAGTTTGGCCCTGTCATTCCGGTGATTTCTTTCGAGGATCTCGACACTCCCCTAAACGACATGGCTACCTCTGACTACGGCCAACAGGTAAGTGTATTCGGACGTGACCCCAATCAATTGGCCCATCTCATCGATGTGCTGGTCAACCTTGTATGCCGCGTGAATCTGAACTCAGCCTGTCAACGCGGACCAGACATCTACCCCTTTACCGGGCGAAAAGATTCAGGACAAGCCACTCTCAGCGTGCACGACGCCTTGCGTTCGTTCTCTATCCGCTCTTTTTTGGCCTTCAAAGAAAATGAGGTCAACAAAGAGACGGTCAAAGACATTTTAGACGCCGATCAAAGTAATTTTTTAAACACAGATTTTATTTTTTAACCCATGAAAAAATGGATACTGGCACTGCTTGTAGCGGCGACGTTTAGCTTATCTGCTCAAGACTTGGCCGAAGGGCCCTTCAATCAACTTATCATTCGGGGCGCAATGCTCATCAACGGTAATGGGGCTCCACCTCTTGGCCCTGTCGATGTGGTTGTTGAAAACGATAAAATTTCAGAGGTCCGCGTTGTGGGATACCCTGGGGTTGCCATCAACAACAGCCGACGACCTGCCCTAAAGCCAGGCGGAAAAGAAATCGATGCCACAGGCATGTTTCTGCTTCCTGGATTTGTAGACATGCACGGGCACATTGGTGGCGCTGAACAAGGAGCCGATTGGGACTATGTATTTAGTCTTTGGTTGGCCCACGGAATCACAACCGTACGTGAGCCCAGCGGCCGTGGACTCGACTGGACACTAGACCTTAAGAAAAAGGCGGAACGGAATGAAATTATTGCTCCCCGTATCTTCGCCTACACGAGGTTTGGTTCAGGAAGTAAAGAAATAACGACTCCGGAAGAGGCGCGCGAATGGGTCCGCAACAATGCTAAAAAAGGAGCAGACGGAATCAAATTTTTCGGCGCTGCCCCTGAAATTATGCAAGCGGCTCTTGAAGAAAACAAACGACTAGGTTTGGGATCTGCCTGTCACCACGCGCAAATGAGTGTTGCTCGCTGGAATGTGTTGCATTCAGCACGCGCAGGACTGACCTCGATGGAGCACTGGTACGGATTGCCAGAGGCACTATTTGAAGACCGCACCATTCAAGACTACCCTGCCGATTACAACTATCAGAACGAACAACACCGCTTTGAAGAGGCCGGACGCCTTTGGGAACAAGCCGCAGCACCCTATTCAGACCATTGGAACGCCGTACTGAACGAGCTACTTGATCTAGATTTCACCTTAGATCCGACCTTCAATATTTACGAGGCTAACCGCGATCTGCATCGCGCAAGAAGAGCCGAGTGGCACGAAGAATACACCCTTCCGTCGCTTTGGCGCTTCTACCAGCCCTCTAAGATTTCTCATGGGTCGTACTGGCACGAGTGGGGAACCTCACAAGAAATCAACTGGAGAAAAAATTACCAGCTTTGGATGACCTTTATCAACGAGTACAAGAATAGAGGCGGACGTGTTACTGCCGGATCTGATTCTGGATTCATATTTCAACTCTACGGATTCGCCTACGTTCGCGAATTAGAACTCTTGCAAGAGGCTGGATTCCATCCGCTCGAAGTGATCCGCGCTGCCACCCTCAATGGAGCTGAAGCCTTAGGTGTTGCCGATCAGATCGGAAGTATAGAAGTGGGTAAACAGGCCGATATGATTCTGGTAAGCGAAAATCCACTTAAAAATCTCAAAGTGCTATACGGTACAGGGGCCATTAAGCTCACTGAAGACAACGAGGTGGTACGTGCCGGAGGGGTAAAATACACCATCAGTAATGGAGTGATTTATGATGCCAAGGGCCTACTCGATAAAGTCAAAAAGATGGTGACCGATGCCAAAGTCGAAGAAGGTTTTAGCTTGAAACAACCCGGAGTCAATTAATGCGCGTACTCATCGTTTCTGACTCTTTTAAAGAGAGCCTAAGCGCCACTGAGGTGGCTGCGGCTATCGCCAGAGGATTAGCTCCTTTTTCAGAGGTGAATGCATGCGTAGAGCTGCCCTTTTCAGATGGTGGAGAGGGCGCACTCGATCTACTTGAACGGCTGTTTGAAGGATCGCGAATCGAAACCCTTACCGTGGATGCACTGGGGCGTCCCATCAAAGCACCCTACTTTCGATTTAAAGACCGGCCTGCGGCATGGATCGAGCTCTCACAAGCTTCTGGGCTATGGCAAATTGAACCCGAGTTACGCGATCCGCGCCTGACCTCTACTTATGGTACAGGCATACAAATCAAACATGCCTTGGATGCCGAATGCACTCAAATCTATCTTGGTGTTGGTGGTAGTGCCACGAATGACGCGGGCACTGGAATCTTATCCGCACTAGGCGGGTTGTTTAGTGACACCAAGGGTGAACTCCTAGAACCTGGAGGATTAGCCCTTCAACAATTGGCGCACATCGATGTAGAGGCTATTCCTCAATTCAATCTCAGCATCGCGTCAGATGTAGAACACCCCCTATTGGGTCTGCAAGGGGCTACTCACACCTTTGCCCCCCAAAAAGGGGCCGATTCAAGGACAGTTGAGGTGCTCGAAAGCGCCCTTTCTCAATTTGCCGATCAGGTGAAGCGCTTAACCAACATCGATTGCAGCACCCTGGCCAAAGGAGGAGCCGCCGGAGGGACTTCTGCAGGACTACATACCCTGCTGGGGGCCGAGCTCGTCTCTGGCTTTGAACTGCTCGCAGACCTGGCCGACCTCAACCAAAAGATAGTTGATGCCGACCTTGTCATTACAGCCGAAGGTCAGATCGACGGCCAAACACTAGGCGGAAAATTGCCTAGCGCGCTGAGTGCGCGCTGTGCGGCTTTAGGCAAACCCCTTATCGCCTTTTGTGGAGCCTTGAATGGGTCGGCCGAGCCACTCTTTAGGCAAGGATTCTCTGGTGTTTTTAGCATTCAACCCGGTCCCATGAGCTTAAAAGAAAGTAAAGAAAATGCGGCAGAGCTTCTCGAGGCTGCCGTTTCTCGGGTCTTTCATTTTCATTTTAATACCCCAAAATAATGACGCAAGGTCTTATCGCACTTCTGCTGGTTATTGGTTGGATCATCTTTGGTACCACCAAACTAAAGTGGCCTGCTTTTTTTGTACTGCTCGTCTCGAGTGTTATGCTTGCCCTACTAACTGGCATTCCTCTAAGAGACTTGGGAGGTCTCTTGGGTGAAGGATTTGGTAAGACCTCGGCCAGTATCGGACTGCTCATCTTATTCGGGTCGATCATAGGCGTAGTGCTTGAACATACGAGAGCCACAGAACGCATTGCCCAATCACTGATGGTTTATTTGCAGCAATTGCCCCTTCCTTATGTTCTAGGATCGATAGGATTTATCGTCTCGATTCCGGTCTTTTGTGATTCTGCCTTTGTGATATTGTCTTCGCTGAACAAAGAACTCTCTAGGCGATCAAGGGTACCACTACTCGCTCTCACCATTGCCTTGTCGACCGGACTGTTCGCGGCCCACACCCTGGTGCCTCCGACACCCGGTCCGCTCGCGGCTGCAGCCAATCTCGGGCTCGAGAACCTCGGACTGCTCCTAGTAGTGGGCGCTCCGATTGCTTTTATATTGGTATTGGTGGGTGCAACCTACGCCCAATGGGTGAGTAAACGTGTTGACCTCAACCTAATGTTCGAATCGGATGAAGAAATTGTAGCCTCTGAAGAAGCCACTCCACTTCCAAGTTTGGCGAAATCTTTAGCGCCTATCCTTCTGCCGATTGTTCTTTTAGCCCTGAGTGCCTTTTCAACTGCCATCAACATTGACCCAACACTTGCTTTGGGCGCCGGAATGCTCATCTCATTTTCATTGTTGCACACCCCAGGAGTGATCAGTTTTTCAGAGAGCATCAGTAAGGGTATTCAAATCGCTGCACCTATTCTAATCATTACGGCTATGGGAGGAACCCTAGGCCTTATAATCAGTAAACTCGCGCTACAAGAGCACATGAGAGTTTGGTTTGAGGGCAACCAATGGGGTCTGATCATTGTCTTTCTCATTGCGGCCTTTCTGAAAACCGCTCAAGGATCTTCGACGGTGGCAATCATCACGGCGAGTGCAATGGTTTTTCCTCTGTTATCCGCCATGGGGCTCGACAGTGAGATGGGTAAGGTATGGGTCATTATCGCGGTAGGTACCGGAGCCATGACCGTTTCTCACGCCAACGATTCTTACTTCTGGATTGTTTCTCAATTCGGAAATCTCAGTGTAGCTCAGGCCTATAAATACCACACCTTTGCCACGCTATTACAAGGCGTGACGGGCCTCATTCTATTGGTTCTTGGGCACGCGCTGACGTCTTAGCTAATGATGTGAAGCGGAGCCGTTTGCTTCCAATCACCTCGAGTGAAATCCGGAAAGTCTTGAGGCATTCCGTCTTGCGCTACTGAACGCTCGCTTAACTCGGTGACGGCGCTCCAAAGCGCACCTTCGTATACGTTTTGATCTAAAGGCAAACCTTGCTGCAAACATTCTACGATGCGATACATCATGATGCCATCCATCCCCCCATGACCGCTATTGGCGGCGGCCTCATTTAAGCGTTTGTACAAGGGGTGGTCGTATCTTTCATAGAGTGCTTGAAGCTGTTCGCCCTGTATCCAACGGTGATGGTCTTCTGAGATGCCTTCTAGCCCGCCCTCAAAAGCAGCACGCGTTGGGAATCCGGCTAAGGTTCCTAGAGTTCCCTGAACCAAATTGTGTCTGGTGTAGGGGCGTGGAGAAGTTTCATCCCACTGCACCATAATGGTTCTTCCTAAATGTGTCTTGATTAGTGAATTATTAAGGTCTCCACCTTTAAAATCTAGAGCGTTCCATTTGTGATCTGGGGCAAAATTCATTTCGGCAAAACGCTTTCTGCCTCGCGCAGGGGTCGAAAAAGAAGTCAGACGTTTAAAGGTGTCTTCGGTTCTCCCAATATTCATGTACTGGGCCACCGGACCCAGTCCGTGAGTCGGATACAGATTACCGTTTCGATGTGCATAGTGGTAGGTGCGCCAAGAACCCGTTCCGCGTTCGACCTCGTTCATCTGCCAACGGAGCTCGTGAATGTAGGCAGCCTCAGCGTGCAGTAATTCACCGATGAGTCCTTGACGGCACATGTTGAGGAACATCAACTCATCACGCGAATAATTGACGTTCTCCATCATCATGCAATGGCGCTTTGTGCGTTCAGAGGTATTTACGATATCCCAGAGTTCGTCAATGGTGAGGGCCATAGGCACTTCGACAAAAGCATGCGCCCCGGCATTCATACTCGAAATGGCCATGGGGGCGTGATTGGTCCAGTTGGTTGAAATGAATACGGCATCTGGTCGTACCTCCTCAAGCATGGTTTTCCAGGCCGATTCGTCACCATAATATTGTGCTGCTTCACAAGGTTTACCGGTTGCCTGAGCGCATAAGGCAGCACTCTTAGTCACATTGTCTTCGTATAAATCTGAGAGAGCGACCACCTTGGTGTTGGGGAGGCTTGCAAAAAATTCGAGGTGCCCCTTACCGCGGTAGCCCAGTCCGATAAAGGCGGCTCTCACTTCTTTGAGGGGTTCGGCTCCATATCCGCCCATATAGGCTTGATCGCTCGGACGTTCTCCCATAACTTGAGTGACGGTTGAACAAGCCATTGGTACCGCACCTAAAGCGGTGGCCGTCAATGTGGTCGATTGAATAAATGCTCTTCGTTTCATAGGTTCTTGTACTATTGGTTTGAAGATAAAAAAAGAAAGCGCAGTTTCGATTATTTTTAGAGAATGATACGTGTGAGCGCACCAGCCCGGATTTGCCTTTTTGGCGACCACCAAGACTACCTAGAGCTTCCGGTCATTGCCGCCAGTATTGATCGCTATCTGACCCTTGAGGCAGTTCCGCAGGAAGAAAAAGCCTTTGTATTCGAGCTCAAAGACCTCCATCAAACTAGGCAGCTCCCTTTGTTTATTGAAGCCGCCGATGTTGTAGTTGGAGACTTTTTGGCCTCATCTCTAGTGGTTTTAGCGCGAAAGGGAATTGTTCCTGATCGCGGATATCGCATCCTTATCCTAAGTGATATTCCTGTGAATGCAGGTATTTCATCTTCTTCAGCACTAATCATTGCTTGGATGCGTTTCTTGATTCAAACCTTTGGATCCGTAAATATCGATCCACAACAATTGGCCGATTGGGCCAACGAGGCAGAAGTGGAGTTCTTCGGAGATCCTGGAGGTCTGATGGACCACTACAGTATTGCCCTTGAAGACTTACGTGTGATCTATCCGTCGTCAAAAACCACGGCACTGCTTACAAGGCCTCACGACTTGCCCCTCATTTTGGTGGAATCGGGTATCGCTAAAGAGACTGTCGGCGTATTGAGTCTCGCCAAAAAACGTGCACTTGAGGCCCTAGAACATGTTCAACAAGTGGCGCCCGAACTCCATTACCACAATGCCCAACCCGAAGATATCAAAAGATTTGAGTCATTATTGTCCCCTGAGCTCTTCGTCTATTGGGAGGCTGCTATTGCCAACCATCATATTACCCAGGCTGCCTTGAAGTTGATGCAAGGCAGCGACCCGTATCAAAGTCGCACTGAATTAGCGGCGCTTATTGCGCAACATCAATACTTTTTAGAGACGGCCATTCAAAACACTCCAAAGGCCATGAAGGCCCAAATGCAAGTCGCTTTAGAAGCAGGAGGCGAAGCCGTTAAGGTTATCGGTTCTGGCGGCGGCGGATGTTTTTTTATCGTCTCAAGCAAAGAGGCTCAACCTCAAATTATAAAAGAACTTCTAGATAATGGAGCAGCAGCGGCTTATCCGATTCATTTCACCCCATGAACACTACCCTTGTCATCATGGCCGGAGGCCGTTCGTCTCGAATGAAAAAATCAGCGCATCAACTGGGCGATCATCATCTAGCTTTAAAGGTGCAGCAGCTGCACAAATCACTAATCCCGTTAGGCACGTCGCACACCCCCCTTTTATCTCGCCTCTGCTTTGAGGCATTTAAGGCAGGGGTGACCGAAGTGATTGTGGTGACCAGCCCTGAAAATGAATTCTTTTTAGAGTGGCAAAAAAGCATTATAGAACATACTCCCCAAGCAGCTATGGCTATTCATTTTGCCGTCCAGTCACCAGACACTGCATCTGATAAACCCATTGGTACGGCAGACGCGGTCTTTCAGGCCATGCAGCAATACCCGAAGTTAAAAAACCAAAGATTCATTATCGCAAACGGTGACAATCTATATAGCGCAAATGCCATTTCAAAGGCCGTGCATCATACGAGCACGCCTCATGCTCTTATCGCCTATGAGGCTAGGGCACTCGGATTTTCAAAAGAAAGAATTAGCAGTTTTGCCCTCATACGTACCATCCATCAGCGCGTATCTGAGATTGTGGAAAAACCTCCGGTCGACACCCTTGATCGTTTCAAGGATACTGCTGGAAACCTGATGGTGAGCATGAATCTGTGGTTGGCTGACGGAGCTTCATTCTTCAGCACTCTTGAGCGCTGCCCCATTCATCCTGAGCGCAAAGAAAAAGAACTGCCGGAGGCCTTTCGTTTAGCCATCAAAGACGATCCTTCGAGTGTATTCGTTCACCTTGTAAAAGAAGCCTTGCCAGATCTAACCTCAGCCTCAGACCTCAGTTCATTTGACTAAGCAGCTCTTTTAAAAAAGAGTAAAAATTTTGTTTTCATATTAATAGTATTACTATTATATTTGCAAGTTTAGTATATTGTTATGGAAAAATTACTTGCAAGTTTGCGAATAAACGTACCGAAGTCGGTGTATCTCAAAGACCCCGAATCTTCGGAATTAGGTAAACGCATTATCGAGCATAGCATTTCACTCATAGATGAAATGGGCTTTGAAGCTTTCACATTTAAAAAATTAGGCGAAGCCATAGGATCAAACGAAAGTTCGATCTATCGCTATTTTGAGAATAAGCACAAGTTGCTGATTTACTTAAGCTCGTGGTACTGGAGCTGGATCGAGTACCATCTTGTGATTGCCACCTTCAGTTTAAATGATGTCGAACTCAAACTCGAAAAAGCAATCGAAATCGTGGCTAGAGAGGTCAAGAAAGACAACACCTTTACCTATGTAGACGAAGTAGCGCTGAACCGCATTATGATCAACGAAAATTCAAAATCGTTCTTGACAAAGCAGGTCGATATCGAGAACAAAGAAGGGAATTTCGAAAGTTACAAGCGACTCGTGAATCGCCTTCAAGAAATGATCAGTGCGGTATCTCCTGAGTATCGCTATGCTAAAAGTTTGGCGAGCACCGTTCTTGACACCGCCCTACACCAACATTTTTTAGGAAATCACTTCAAAAGCCTAACAAATTGTACAAAAGAGAGTCCGGTAACATTTCTTACCGAGCTCGTTCGAAAAACCATTGCATGAAAATAGATACTAAAGCCGTTTGGGATCGTTTCTTCGGGCTCATTTCACTCGAAAGAAAAGATATCTTTCAAATCTTTTACTACGCCCTATTTGCGGGTGCAGTATCGCTCTCTTTACCCCTAGGGATTCAGGCCATCATCAACCTGATTCAGGGTGCCCAGATCTCTAATTCTTGGGTGATCCTTGTAGTGCTAGTGACCCTAGGAGTTGTATTTACAGGAGCCCTACAAATAATGCAACTGCGCATCATTGAAACTTTGCAGCAGCGCATTTTCACACGTTCTAGTTTCGAGTTCAGTTACCGTTTTCCGAAGATTCGGATGAGTGAACTTCGCAATTTGTACCCCCCTGAGTTGGCCAATCGATTTTTCGACACCTTGACCCTTCAAAAAGGCCTCTCTAAAATCTTAATCGATGTGCCGACAGCGCTTATTCAGATCGTTTTTGCGCTCATCCTGCTGTCATTTTACCATCCGTTCTTTATCATTTTCGGACTCACTATTTTGCTCTTGATGTACTTCGTATTCAGATATACTGTAAAAAAAGGGCTTGAAACGTCATTATTAGAATCAAAGCACAAGTACCGTGTCGCTCATTGGATACAAGAGGTTGCGCGCTCGATAGTAAGTTTTAAACTATCCGGAAATACCCAATTTGCGATGAGCAAAAACGATGTATTGGTATGTGATTACCTCAAGGCTCGAGAATCACATTTTCAGGTGATCAAATTGCAGTACATCAAGATGATCGCCTTCAAGGTGACCGTCACAGCTGGGTTGTTAGTTATTGGAGGCGCACTCGTACTGAATCAGCAAATGAATATTGGCCAGTTCGTTGCCGCTGAGATTGTAATCCTATTGGTAATCACCTCGGTAGAAAAGCTTATCATCAGCCTAGAGACATTATATGATATGCTCACGGCTATTGAAAAAATAGGTCAAGTAGTCGATTTAAAACTCGAGTTTCAGGAGGGTAAAACTCCAGAAATGACCACAACTTTCAGACTAGAACTCGATGATGTTTGGTACTCTGTTCAAGGTCGCGAAGAGCCTGTTTTGAAGAACATTAGCTTCTGCGTAGATCCAGGAGAGGTTGTGCTTTTAAAGGGCGTATCTGGCTCAGGAAAATCAAGCCTAATGCGAGTCTTAGCCGGGGTAAATACCCCGACTAGCGGCTCTGTGTTTGTCGATAGCACCAATTTAAAAGCACTTCAATTAAATCATTACCGTTCGCACCTTGGGCTTTCGTTATCAGACGAAGTGCCGTTTGAGGGTACCTTGATTGAGAACCTCACCTTTGGAACCTCAGACTATGATCATGGTTATTTAGATGAGCTTCTTCAACAAATTGGATTGAAAGACTTCATCAAATCATTACCGCTCGGTTTAGAAACCTTTATCATCCCTGAAGGAAAGCACATCTCGTACACGATTACTAAGAAAATAATCCTAGTTCGTGCTCTTCTAAAGAAACCAAAGGTATTATTGCTTGAAGATCCACTTGATCAATTCAGACCCGAAGAAACAGCTAAGATTATCGACTACCTCTGTGATAAGAAGCACCAATGGTCGATTGTAGTGGTGAGCAATAATACGCACTGGAATAGCAAGTGCAGCAAGGCGCTAGAACTCAACGAGGGAGAATTAACCTCAATAAAGAAATAAGTATGCTGAATATTTCAAACAATCCGGTTAAGAACTTCGACTTTGAAAGGTTCAGATCTGCGGATCGCATTTTTAAAGTCAGCTATTACAGGCAGTTCAATCGCTTCTTACTCATCTTTTCTGGGGTGGTGTTCTTGGTGCTATTCTTACCGTGGACGCAAAATATTACCGGAAAAGGATATGTCACGACGCTAGAACCCGACAAACGACCTCAAACCGTCCAATCACAAATACCAGGACGCATAGAAGAATGGTTTGTACGCGAGGGAGATTTTGTTGAAAAAGGCGACACTATCTTGCGTATTTCTGAAGTTAAAAGTGAGTATTTCGATAGTAAGCTGCTCGAGCGTACTAAAGAACAAGTGGAAGCGAAGAAAGGAGCGGTAACCGCCTATAACGATAAGGTAACCGCGCTCAGAAACCAGCTCGCTGCACTGCAGAGAGAGCAGACGCTAAAGCTAGAACAGGCTGAAAATCAGCTAACACAGACCATACTTTATGTGCAGAATGACAGCATCAAATTCGAGGCTGCTAAAACTGACCGCAGTATAGCTCAAATACGATTAGATCGCGACCTCTCTCTGTTTGATCAGGGGTTAAAGGCCATGCGCGATGTTGAAGAAAAACGTATGAAATCTAGAGAAACTGAGGCCAAGTATATCGCAGCTGAAAACCAGTATCAAAATTCGAAGAATGAGGTGAATATTGCGCGCCTTGAAATTGAGCGTTTACAGGCAAGCTTTGCCGACAAGATCTCAAAGGCTCAATCTGATCTCGCGACCGCACAATCAGACGGATTTGAGGCAGCCGGCGAGGTAGCCAAACTCTCGAATACTTTGGCCAATTATACCAACAGAGCAGCATTGCAATACGTGCTAGCGCCTCAGTCGGGATTCATCAACAAGGCCTTAAAAGGAGGGATTGGCGAAACTTTTAAAGAGGGAGATCGCCTAGTATCGATCATGCCTAACGATTACGCCATTGCCGTAGAAACCTATATGCGCCCTATCGATATGCCGCTCATTCATATTGGTGAAAAGGTAAGAGTAGAATTTGACGGATGGCCAGCGATTATTTTTAGCGGATGGCCCAATGTCTCATCCGGGACTTATGGCGCCAAGGTTATTGCGTTAGAAAACTTTATTAGCGACAATAATCTCTACAGGGTATTGCTCGCTCCTGATCCCGATGATCATCCTTGGCCCACCGAGGTGCGTATTGGCTCAGGTGCACGTACAATTGCGCTGCTTCAGAATGTTCCAGTGTGGTATGAACTTTGGAGACAGCTCAACGGCTTTCCGCCCGACTATTATGATCCGGTAAACAATGAGGTTCCTATGCTCCCAATCAAAATTAAGTAGAACATGCAGCGATTGATCACGGGCTTCTTAATGGGTCTAGTTTTCGGAGTACACACCTCAACCCTCAGCGCTCAATCTGAGTCAGAGCAACTGACGTTGACCGAATTTCTAGGATATGTCAAGGCATTCCATCCGTTTGTCAAACAGGCGAATATTGCCCTGGACGAAAGTGAAGCCAAGTTGATGAAGGCGCGTGGAGCATTTGATCCGAAGTTCGGGTTAGATCTTAGCGAAAAAACTTTCAAAAATTCCACCTACTACGATCGTCTGAATGCGACCTTCGAGATTCCGACCTACTACGGGCTTACGCTGAAAGGCGGATATGTTGAGGCTGACGGCAACTACCTTAACCCCGAAAACGAGGTGAGCGGAGAGGGGCTGTATAGTCTTGGAGGTGAGTTAAACCTGGCCAAAGGACTTTTGGCGAATCCGCGTATGACCGCCTTAAAACAGGCTAAACTCTTTACGCAGCAAGCTGAAGAAGAAAATCTTTTGAGCGTCAATGAGATTTTGTTCGAGGCGACTCAAGCCTACTTGGAGTGGTATAGAGCGTACCAAGAGTATCAGGTTTTTGATCAATTCGTTGAGAATGCACGTTTCAGATTTAAGGGGGTCAAAGAACAATACGCCATGGGCGATCTTGCCGCCATTGATACCACTGAAGCCCGAATTGCCTTCAACACGAGGGTATTAAGTCTTGAAAAGGTGCAACTCAAACTAAGAGAAAAGAGTTTAAAGGCCGCAAATTACCTTTGGATCAATGACACTCCCGTCACTTTGAGCCCTATGGTGCAGCCCATACTAAACGCCGAGGCCTACGAAATGCGTTTTAGTGCCGTTGATTTCTCCATTGAAGAGCACCCCAAACTCAGGGCACTTGACTATAAAGTCGACTCACAACGCCTTAAGCGCAGATTGCAGCGAAGCAATTTATTGCCTGAAGTAACCCTCGGCTATCAATGGCTTTCAGAGAATGATGTGACTGAAAATATTCGCCTTGGTCTTGACCCCGAAAACAGCACCACAAAACTCAAAGTGGGTGTTCCCCTTTTTATGAGAAAAGAGCGTGCGGAGCTTGAAATCTCATCTCTAAAGCTGCAAGACGTGAGCCTCGAGCGCGATCAGGTATTAATAGAGTTAAGTAACAAAATCAATGCTCTTCAAAGTGGGGTGAGCTCGTTTATGCGCCAATCTGAACTTGCAGAGATGATGGTAAGCGATTACCGTGCACTATTTGAGGGAGAGCAGCGAAAATTTGCCGCGGGTGAAAGCTCGTTATTCTTTGTTAATACACGTGAATCAAAGCTTATCGAAGTACTTCTCAAGGCCATAGAACTATCGGTGGCTCAAAAATTAGCACTTGCTGAGTTGTACTTCAATACCTCTTTTGCGCGTTAGTGAATGAGGTAGTGTTCTGAAACTGTTTTAAAGGCCTTGAGTTGGTCTTTCATCCAATCTGACTTTTTTTTCAAGTGCTTCGCCATTATTTTGGCTACCTCTGGGGCAATATCAAGGCAGGCCTTAGCATTTAAAAAGAGGGCTCGACTTCTTCTAGCTAGCATGTCTTCAAGGGTGATCGCCATCTCTTCTTGACAGGCCCATTGGATCATATTTGGGCTCAAGTAGAAGGCTTCACTCAAAGAGTCGTTGCCCTTTTCGCTCAGCTCTCTGATTTTATCTGCATCGGTGCCGTAGACGTGCATGGGATCGTCCCAGTTTGAGGCATAGTCAAATCCGTGTATTGGAAGCAGTTCTGTATTGCACTTGCGTTCAGGAAGCCCGCCGACTGCAATGGCTGTATTGATAGTGTCTTCGGCAATCTTTCGATAGGTAGTCCATTTACCCCCTAAAATACTTACTAAGCCTGAGGTGCTCACGATGACTTTGTGATGACGAGAGATCTCTTTTGTAGATTCTGAGTTGTCTTCGGAAGCCTCCAACGGACGCAAACCAGAGAATACACTGAGCACGTCTTTACGCTTCGGCTTCTTAGCCATATAGGCACTCGCATTTTCTAATATGAAGTCTATTTCTTCTTTAAGCGCTTTGGGCTCAAAATCGGCATTTTCTACGGCTGTATCTGTGGTTCCTACCACCACATAATCGCTCCAAGGCACTGCAAACAGTACCCTGCCGTCAGTAGTGTGAGGCACCATAATAGCGTGCTTACTCTTTAAAAATGAAGCATCTAAAACCAAATGAATACCTTGACTTGGGCGAATGCGTGCCTTCGCATCGGGCTCATCAAGCTGCATAATGCGATCAGAAAACACCCCTGTAGCATTAATAACCACCTTGGCTTCAACTTCAAAAACGGCTCCACTTAGGCTATTGGTAGCTTTCACACCATGCACCATTTCATCGGTTTTTAAAAGTCCGTCCACCGAACAGTAGTTGATAAGAATAGCTCCGTGGTTCTCAGCCGTCTGAGCCATTGAGATAGCCATGCGTGCATCATCAAACTGTCCGTCGTGATAGATTACGCCACCTCTTAGCCCCTCTTCTTTAACATTAGGGATGAGCGCTAAGGTCTCTTCGCGATTGAGCAAGGTACTAGGGCCTAATCCGAGTTTACCAGCCATCATATCATAGACCTTGAGTCCGATGCCGTAAAAAGGACTGTTCCACCAATCGTAAGAAGGAATCACAAAACTGAGATCTTGCACCAAATGAGGAGCGTTTTTACGCATAATTCCTCGCTCTTTAAGCGCTTCAATCACCAATGAAATGTCTCCGTTCTGTAAGTAACGTACCCCACCGTGGACCAATTTTGTACTTCGCGAAGAGGTTCCTTTGGCAAAATCATACTTCTCGAGCAATAAGGTTTTGTATCCTCTTGATGCAGCATCAATAGCAGCACCAATGCCGGATGCGCCACCTCCAATAATGAGTACGTCCCAGGGTTCATTGCGCTTTTTTAACTTCGAAAGGTTGGTGGCTCTATTCATATTCGATTCCTCTAAAAGTTGTGATCTGGTATGGGGGTACCGTGTGGATCGTGGCTATGGTCGCCCAACATTTCACTCATGCGCTTAAAAAATTCAGGTTGCCTAACGTGTTCGAGCTCCTCGGCAATTTCGTGCACATGATCGGCCTCAAACCCCATCACATCGACCAAAAACGATTCGATTAAGCGGTGTTTCGCCACCACTTCTGTAGCGATAGCTCTTCCCTTAGTGGTGAGGTTAATAGGCTTGTATGCCTGAGTCTTTACCAGACCCAACTGTACCATTTCTTTAAGCATGTTAGACACCGTTGACTTGCTCACCCCAAAAAGCTTACTCAAGGCAGTCACCGTAACACCTTCTCCCCTCTCATCAAACTTGTAAAGAGTCTTTAGGTAGTTTTCTTTTTCTATGGTGGGCATGCTTATTTGATTTAATGGCTAACTCAACCAGCGATTCATGGAGAGCAATCTTTTCAGTGCCCCTAATTTATTTTTAAAAGGGGCGTAACGCAACGGAACATCAAGCCAGGTAGCTCTGTACAAGACAGGCTTTTCTCTACTGAAGGTGTCAAAGCCGTACTTGGCATGGTAAACCCCATGGCCGCTCTCACCAACCCCTCCAAAAGGCAGGTTCGACTCGGCGATCATCATGATAGTATCGTTCACAGCGGCCTGACCAAAGCGGTGTTTGACCAAGAGGTGCTCTACCCATTTTTTGTTTTTTGAAAAGACATAAAACGCCAGCGGATTGGGGAGGTGCGCTAACCACTGATCTATCTCTGCCTCAGTTTCATATGGAATAATGGGCAATAAAGGGCCAAAGATCTCGTCTTGCATTACGCGGTGTTCTTTGGTTATATCGGTGAGTAAAGTCGGTTGAACATAACGGCTTTTCTTATCGATAGACCCGCCATAGTAAACAGTCGCTTCATCGAGATAGGTCTGCATGCGCTCTACGTGTTTCTCATGAATCAATCGTCCGTAATCTTCACTTTGATCAGCCGCAGCTGAGTACGCGTTTTCAATGGCCTTTTTGAGCTCCTCTAAGAACGCAGTATATACACACTTTTGAACCAATACATAATCGGGGGCGATACAGGTTTGACCCGCATTCAAAAACTTACCCCAAACCACACGTCGAGCACTTAAAGCTAATGGAGCTGATGCATCAACAATGCAGGGAGATTTACCGCCCAGTTCAAGAGTTGTAGGCGTCAAATGCTTGGCTGCTGCTTCAGCAACCACCTTTCCGACTGCAACACTTCCAGTGAAAAATATATAATCCCAGCGGTGACTGAGAAGTGCTTGACTGACCGAGGCATCACCTTGAATGACTGTTACGTGATCTCTATCAAAAACTGCACCTACTATGCTTTCGAGTAAGTCACTAGTTCGCGCGCTGTATTCACTGGGTTTAAGCACCACCGTGTTTCCAGCCGCGACGGCTGAAACGAGGGGGGTAAGACTCAATTGAAATGGATAATTCCAAGGGGCAATATGCAGCGTTACACCGTACGGATCTTTAAAGACCTTAGAATGCGCGGGAAAAGAAGCGAGGCTAGCAGAACGACGCTCTGGCCTAGACCAGTGTTCGAAGTGCTTAAGGGTGTGTTTTAGCTCGGCCTGCAGGTAACTGATTTCTGTAGCTACTGATTCAAAAGGGGCCTTGTTCAAGTCAACTTTTAGCACCTGTATGATCTCGTCTTCTCGACGATTTACCTCTTCGAGAAGTCTGCGCAGCGCCTGTTTTCGGTAGGCTATAGAACGGGTAGCGCCGGTCCCAAAGAACCGGCGCTGACCCTGTATGATTTCAACAATTGCATTCACACCTTTAAAGGTACAAAAGCAATCAACACCATCTGTTTAGTATACGAGGCTTACCTCAACCTTGATATCGTCTAAGATAAGTTTGTCTCCTAAGTCAGAGAAAAATGCTCCTGAGCGAAACTTCACGTCGTATTTAGAGCGATCAAAGGTCATTTCAGCAGTCATTTTGTTCGATCCTGCGGCGGTGAAAGTCACATCTACAGGATTTGTGATTCCTCTAATTGTGAGATCTCCGGTTGCCACGAAAGAACCGTTTCCAACCTCTTTAACCGAAGTAAGTAAAAGATAAGCTGATTTGAATTGCTCAACTCCAAAAAAATCATCTGAGGTTAGATGCCCTTTCAGCTTCTGAGCCCATTCTCCTTCTAAGTCTTGAACATCAATAGAGGTCATATCGATCTCGAATGCTCCTCCGGTTAATTTTCCGTTAGAGGTATTGATAGACCCTGATTTGAAGGTTAACCCTCCGTAGTGTTCTTTACCTGTGACATCACCTCCGTACCACTTCAAAGAACTCTCTGAAGTGTTAATGACTTGAGCACTGATTCCTAGACTTAAGCCTAGTAATGCGATTAGTGTTAAATAGATCGTTTTCATAGTTTTTAAGTTTCCTTCAAAGATAGGCTGCTTACACTCGAATAAGTGTTAAAACATACTGAAAACTTAATCTAGAATTAGGGACTCTTATGCCACCTCTTTTTCAAGAGCTAAAAAATGTGTAAGCTCTTTAGCAGTGTTATAAAGAGGAACGATCTTTACCTCACAAACATAGACTTCACCATTTTTACGGTGGTTGGTGATTTGTGCTGAGAAACTCTTACCTGTTTTCAATAAATTTCTGAAAACATCTCGATCAGTTTGTTTGGTTTGTGGGCCATGCAATAATGCATTTGGCTTTTTACCTATAATCTCATGCCCTTCATATCCGGTCATTTTGGTAAACCCTGAGTCGACCCAAACTACGTTGTAGGCATTGTCAGATATAATGAAAGCCTGATAAGTGGCATAATCTTCTGCCGCCTTCTCAATAGGAGTGATCCACTCGAAGTTTTGGGCCATACGTTGATAAACCTCTTTGAGGTATGTTCCGTTCAGCTCTCCACAAAGCTTGTGGAAGGTCTCTAGAAAAAATTCGCCGGCGATCAATGGCACCGAGTTCGCATTCAGACTCATAGTAAGAATTTAGTGTAAATTTAATATATATGCCCGAACAAGCAAACTAACTACCTGATTTTTAGAGACAAACTCAAATTTTAGCTGTTTTGTTTAAACTTTAGATTTACGGTTAGATCGATGTTTTCATCGATAGGTTTGAGTAAAAAACGTGGCAGTTTAAGATCGAATTCCAAGAGATTGACCTTGAATTCGCCTGAAATCTCGTACAAATCGCCGTATTCTTCTGCATTTAGAATTACGCGGTATTCTTTGCGCAATCCATTGAGTTCAAAGAATCCAGAAAGTTCAACAGTTTCAGCATCGATTTCGCGGATATTTTCACTGTAAAAGCGCACTTCAGGAAATTTTAGCGCATTTAACACCCTCAAAGCGTTAGAATCTCTATTTGAACTATTCGAATCAAAACTGTTCAAAGGGACGCTAATTGCAATGCGATGGGGTACACCCTCTTCTCGAATTAGGATCCCTTTTGCAGTAGTTGAAACTCCAGACCAATCATGAGCCACGTGGTATCCGTTGTATCGAATGCTAGAGCTTTCGAGAGTAAAAGAAAATTGGGCGTAGCTCCCAGTCGTCACGCTCAGTAATAGAAATAGAAAGAGGTATAGGCTTTTCATTATTGTTTAAATCGTATAACGACAGTTGCAGCTGCATAGGCTCCAAAGGCCGTGTAGGCAGAGGCCTTGTGCAAGGCTTTGTCGCGTTCTTTGTAGTATTGGGTTGCAATCATAGCCGATAAATGCACGCTGGCTAACCACTTATGCGCTCGAGCACCACTCAAGCCAATCTCTTTAGAGCTGATCAGCGGGGGTGGAGCGAACAAAGAGAGTGCTGCGCCGGTGAAATAGGTCGCCGTCACTACACCTCCTAAAGTTTCGTGAGTATCGTAGAGCGAATAGTCTCCCTTGTACAGCTGTCCTCCAATGATTCCTTGTGCTACCATTCCGGCCAAGGTGGCATAGCCGATAACTTGATGCACATTGAGCATGGCCTTTCTTAGCTTCAGCTCTTTCATACGATGCTCCTCGTCTAAATCTGAAATACCCGTGAGACGCATTACGCCTTTTTCACCCCAAAGTATACGCTGGGTAAATAGCATCCGCTCAGGCAATAGGTCAAAAGGGGTCTCTTCAGCTGTGTCGAGCTGAGCAAAGAGATCCTCTTGTCCGTAGACTACCGAAGAGGTGATCGACAAAAGAAATAAAAAGAGAATCCCCCTAAATCTCATAGGTTATTTGGTTATCGTAAGTTGGTTATTATTGATGGTGGTTGTGTAACGCGCCAGGTTTCCTGAGGTCTGGCCCGAAGAGCAATTCGCGGTTCCTCCTTGTGAGGTTCCGTATGAATTTCCGTGATTCCCGCAGGTAAACCTGCTACTTGAGGCACTAAAACTCCACGAGCTACTTGTACCCGCATGCGGACAACAGTTGTTAAAAGCTAAAATCTGAGTGGCAGAAGTGCGCAATAATAGCACCCCTACATCAGTAAAATTCATCCATCCGCCAACATTCTTTAGATTGTCAAAGAAGGGATTCTCAAGATCTGCGGTAATGGTATCTCCATCGATAATATAGGCTGGAGTATCATTTGAAGAATTGTTAGAAGAGTCATCAGAGGCGTCGTTTGAATCAGTAACTCCCGCCGTCTCAATCTCTGAGACGCTCTCAGATGAACAAGCCTCTATAAAGGATACCCCGAATAGGGCAAAGGCTACCGTTGGACACACTTTGGTCAAGAAATCTCTGCGCTCGTTTTGCTGATTTTCAGTTCGTTTCATTTCTTTTTTACTTTTTTTGTTTAAAGATACGGGGGGATCTCTAAACAAAATAACAAAACCTTACCAGATTCGAGAAACTTGGTTGAATTCTTCGAGTCGAATGCCTCCTTGTCTTGAGGTGGCCATGAGCTGAGTAAAGGGAGCTTCTGAAAAAAATAAAACAGTCGTCACAGCTGCTCCATCATCTACAAAAACTTCAATAGAAGAACGGTCGATCCATAAATCTAAAAGCGTTTTATCACTGTCAGGATTGAATTCAACCACAATGGGCTTACCAAAAGCTTCATTAAAGTCTGCGTTACCCGCTTTAGAGCGGTCGATAAGAATCCGCCCCGACTCGCGGTCGACCTCTATCGATAGGGCCGCTGAGTGCTCATTTTCGAGTACCAGGGTAGAGCTCCTAGCTGATACGGCAAGTTTGAGATGCACCTTATCCGATACAAGGTCAAGTGCACCCGAGGCTTCAAAAACCTCTACATCAAAAGTGAGAGGCGACTCTAATTTTTTAAGCGCTTCAATCGGACTGCTTTTTAAATATAACTGGTCTTCGCGCGATTCAAGACTTAAGGTTCTGGGTAATGTAGAAGCACTTCGCCACGGCGAAGTCGGAACCTCTTGTGCGTATTGCCAATTGCTCATCCAACCCATGAAAAGTCGGCTGTTGTCTGGTGTATTATTGTAGGTGACTCCGGCATAATTATCTGGCCCAAAGTCTACCCAACGAATGTCTGTTTGGTCGCTGATGAAGCTGTTCCCGTCAAAATCACCGATGAAGTATTGGGTGGCGCTGCCGCCATTCGGACCTCCAGGGTTGATACTTATCAGCAACACCCAGTGCGTTTCTCCATTGACTTCTAAAGGAAAGAGATCTGGGCACTCCCAAACCCCTCCATGAGCTCCAACGTCTTGGCCAAAGGTCGAACTGAGCTCCCAATCAATAAGATTGTCTGAGCGGTAGAGCTGCATGTGATCTCCAGCCACCAAAGCTAAGATCCACGAAGAGGAAGCTTCATGCCAAAACACCTTAGGATCTCTGAAGTCGGGTTCTCCCGGATTGTCAATCACAGGATTATTAGCATACTTGGTCCAAGTCTTTCCCTTGTCTAGACTATAGGCTATTCCTTGGGTTTGGTTAGTTTCTTTCGGTCCGTCGGCATCAAAATAGGTGAATATGGCTACCATAGGAGGCTGATCTGCCGTTCCCAAACCCGAGGTATTTGAAAAATCCATCACAGCGCTTCCCGAAAAGATGGTTCCGTTCTGGTCAGGGTAAAGTGCGATCGGCTGATGTTCCCAAAACACGAGGTCTTCGCTGGTAGCGTGCCCCCAATGCATGGGTCCCCAAACTTTGTCAAACGGATGGTATTGGTAAAAGAGATGGTACCGTTCGCCGTCATGAACCAATCCATTGGGGTCATTCATCCACATTGAATCTGGACTAAAATGGTACTGAGGACGATAAGGTTCGTCATAGAACTGAGGGTGGTCGGCAGGCTGCGAACACGCTGCAAGCAATGCGAAAACTCCTCCTAAAAGTGCGGGGTGATAACTTCTCATGTTGGAATTTAATAAGAATCTCGATACGGCTTACTTTTGAGGGAATGAATTCACCCCTTCAGCATAAGGCACTCGCTATCTTTTTAAAGAACAACGTTTCAGGACAGGTGAAAACGCGCCTAGCAAAAGAGGTGGGTCATGAAAAAGCAATGGAAGTCTACAGTCGCCTTTGCACGCATACGCTACGTGTTGCTGAGAAAGTAAATGCCTCTGTTTTTGGATTTTACACGTGCGAAAAAGAAGCACATCCGGTCTTTGAAGAAGTGCACCTTCAGCAAGGGTCTGGTTTGGGGGAGCGTATGAAAAACGCTTTTGAATTCCTATTGAATCGCTATGAGCAGGTTGTACTCATCGGCAGTGACCTGCCAGATCTCAGCGCCCAACTGCTTCAGAAGGCGTTTGAGCTCCTAGAAGAAAACGACCTGGTACTCGGACCGGCCCTAGATGGCGGCTATTACCTCATCGCCCTTCGTGCCCCTCAGCCTCAACTTTTTGAGGATATTACCTATTCGAACGCTCAAGTTTTAGAGCGGACGCTAGCCATTGCGAAAGCATCCCGTTTGTCGGTTGGACTCCTCGAACCCTTGCGTGATCTTGATACCTTCGAAGACCTCAAACACTTTGGTTATTTAATCAATACAGATCAAAGCACTCCATAGAAATGGCGTAATTTAGTGGAGTATGTTGAAGAATGAATTGTTAGCCGAAACGCTTGAACACCTTCGAGCTAAAGGCTTTGAAACTCCAGAAATCGGAATTGTATTAGGCACTGGATTAGGCCAACTGGTCGACCAGCTTGAAATCATAGCCTTTGCGCACTACCATCATATTCCACACTTTCCTGTATCTACCGTTGAGTACCATAGCGGAAAGCTACTTTACGGTATCCTAGGCGACAAAAAAGTGGTGGTTATGCAAGGTAGATTTCACATCTATGAAGGATACGACTTCGTATCTCTCACCTATCCCATCCGTGTGATGCACGCCCTTGGAATCAAGAAATTACTAATCTCAAATGCTGCAGGCGCTATCAATACAGGGTTCAAAAAAGGTGATTTGATGCTCATTAATGATCACATCAATTTGCAAGGCGGATCACCTCTAGCCTTCTCGAATGTTTCAGAATTTGGGCCTCGATTTGTCGATATGATCTGTCCTTACGACAGCGTCTTATCTTCTCTTGCTCTCAAAATCGCAGAAGAGCACGAGATCACTTTGAGAAATGGGGTTTACGCGGCCGTTGTAGGCCCTCAGCTTGAAACTAGAGCTGAATACCGTATGCTCAAAATTATTGGAGCAGATGCGGTGGGCATGAGCACTGTTCCTGAGGTGATCGTTGCCAATCATCTCGAATTACCTGTCATTGCAATTTCTGTCCTCACAGACGAATGCGATCCAGACCATCTAGAACCCATCAATGTAGAAGAAATACTTGCCATAGCTAAGGGAGCCGAACCCCAACTCATCACCTTGTTTAAAGAATTGATCATCCGTTCGTGAAAGAAGTCTATATCATCGGAAACGGGGTTGCAGGAAGCACGCTTGCGCTAAATCTTAGCAGCAGCGATAACTATCGGGTACACCTGATTTCTGACGAATCTGACTTTTTCTACTCTCGAACGGCTCTCATGTATCTCTATATGGGGCATCTGACACCAGAGCAGACTGAACCTTATGAGCGCGACCGTTGGGAGAAAAGCAGCATACAGCGTATTCGCGGTCGGGTCATTGCCCTTAAGCGTGAAGAGAAGACCTTATCCTATACCGATCAAGATGGAAAGGCGCATAATGCCTCTTACGATATTCTCGTGATAGCGACCGGCTCTCTTCCTCGGTTTTTAGACTGGCCAAATCGCTCGCTCAAGGGTATTTCTGGATTCTATCACCTCAACGATTTAAAACATATAACATCTTACACCAATGCCTCTATCTGCAAAGAGGCCGTAATTGTAGGCGGAGGTTTGATTGGAGTAGAATTAGCCGAAATGGTACACAGTAGAGGAATAGACACCACTCTTGTCATAAGAGAACCGTACTTCTGGTCTTCTGTGCTTCCCGATAGCGATGCGCAGCTGGTTCAGCGGCACATCGAATCTCATGGGGTTCACCTTCGCACAGAGGCTGAAGTTTCAGCTTTTCTAAGTGATGACGGAACAAAACTGAGCGGTGTACAATTACAGTCCGGAGAACAGCTAAAAGCACAATTCGCTGGGGTGTGCATCGGTGTCACACCTAATACTGGGTTTCTCGCCGAAAGCGGACTTACCCTTAATGAAGGAATAGTAGTGAATAAATATCTGCAAACTAATGACCCCTCAATCTATGCGATTGGAGACTGTGCCGAACTCTCTCAGCACCAAAGCGATCGCAGGGCTATAGAAGCCGTTTGGTATGTAGCTAGAGAGATGGCTGAAACCCTTTCAAAACACCTCCTTGAAGGCAACACCGCCTATAAGCAAAGCCATTGGTTCAACTCGGCCAAATTCTTTGACTTAGAATACCAAACCTACGGTCAGGTTAGCAGCAGTGCGAAGCGCAAAAACTCAGAACTACAATTTCATTGGCACACCCAAAAACAACACAAGGGCATCACCCTGTCGTACAGTGCGCACGATCGAAAATTCTTGGGGGTGAATACCTTTGGTATCAGGCTCAAACAAGAGGTTTTTGAGCAGTGGCTCAATGCATCTGAGATCATTGACACCGTAGTTGCACAGCTCGACCTCGCACATTTTGATCCCGAATTCAGTAAAACCTATTACAACGATTTTCGCTATGCTTTCGTATCAAACCACAGCTAGTCAAAAAGGCTTCATGTACACAGGCTTGTTCGGGATAGCCGTGCTTATCTCGGCAGGCATTTCGAATACCTTAGGAACCTCTCCTCGAGTTTTGGCAGCGATAGC
The DNA here is from genome assembly GCA_038134285.1 of Flavobacteriaceae bacterium. Classification (GTDB taxonomy): domain Bacteria; phylum Bacteroidota; class Bacteroidia; order Flavobacteriales; family Flavobacteriaceae; genus UBA3478. The sequence goes on along the minus strand of JAYPUW010000003.1, from coordinate 115,640 downwards.
ACTTGGCCTGGTGAGCGTAGGAGTTCTAGGATACACCTACAGCAGTTATGCGTCATTCGGACCTGGAATCAAAAACAATGGCGTAGTCTTCAGATCACTGACACAGCGGGGTGTATGGGCCTATACCAGTGCCGTGGGCCTTACTGCTTTTTACGTGCTATTGTATTTTTTTGAGAGTCAGCTTGAGGGTATTATTCGTGGATTTGATCCGCTGAGCGTTGCACTCTCTGGGAAGCCTGCAAGTCAGTGGTTCGTTTATGGAGTGTTGTACACCCTCGCGATCTTACTTTTTGGGATCAAGTTTATCGCTAAATACCGACACAGTAGGTACCAAGTCATTCGCACGATCAGCGTGATGTTTTTTCAGTTGATTTTCGCTTTTCTGCTTCCAGAACTGATGGCCCGTTTAAATGGCGATTTGCCTTATTACGACTTTAAAAACATGTGGCCTCTAAATTATTACCTGTTCGACCAATACGCGGTAGACGGATTCATTAGCGCCAAATCTCTCGGAATCGGATTGCTCATTTTCGGAATCGTTTCTATACTGATTATCAGTCCTATATTAACCTACAAGTTCGGAAAACGTTGGTATTGTTCCTGGGTCTGCGGATGCGGAGGATTGGCCGAAACAGCCGGAGATGCCTTTCGCCATTTGAGCGACAATAGTGTTCGAGCTTGGAGGTTAGAACGCTGGATGATCCACAGTATTTTGGTTTTAATCACCTTGAGTACTGTTGGGGTGGTACACAGCTATTTAGGAGAGGGCGCAGGTCAGTACTGGCTTTCAGCAGACCTCTTCTTGGGGCTCTTTAGTTTGTTCGTTCTATTGTTGGTGATGCTCCTCTATTTTAAAAGAAGAGAATGGCTCGCCAAAGACGCAAAGCGAAGTGTTTTAATTGTAGGCGCATTTATCGTCGGGTTATCTGGTATTCATTTTCTGAGCGACAATTACCATGTTTTTCTCATTCCTACTTACACACTGAGATCTGCATACGGATTTTTCATTGGAAGCATCTTCTCAGGAGTCATCGGAACCGGATTCTATCCGCTTCTCGGAAATAGGGTCTGGTGCCGTTTCGGATGTCCTATGGCTGCAGTACTTGGAATACAGCAAAAGCTCTTCTCAAAATTTCAGATCAGTACCAATTCAGGTCAATGTATTTCTTGCGGCAATTGCTCGGCCTATTGTGAAATGGGTATTGATGTACGCTCTTATGCCCAAAAGCAACAACCTATTAAACGCGCTTCTTGCGTCGGTTGTGGAATATGCTCTGAAGTATGCCCTAGAGGTGTCTTACGTCTTGAAAATACCGCCAACCCCAATCAACTGTTATGATTTGGGTCATCATACCCGCATTCAACGAAGAAAAAAGCATTGGGCTTGTTCTGTCTGACTTACCTCAAGAAGTAGATGAGGTCATTGTAATTGATAACGGCTCTACCGACGAGACTGCCGCTGAGGCCGAAAAAGGTGGAGCTACCGTTCTCTACGAGCCCCGCAAAGGATACGGATTTGCCTGTTTGGCGGGCATAGAACACCTAAAACCAAAGGCAAATCAAGGGGACATAGTCGTTTTTTTAGACGGTGATTATTCAGACTATCCTGAAGAACTGACCGCACTTATCACTCCCATTCAACAACAGAAAGCGCTTTTTGTTTTAGGCACGCGAGTCACCCCTCAGCTTGAAAAAGGAGCCCTTACCCCGCAACAGCGTTTTGGCAACGCGCTCGCCACTAAGCTTATGAAATGGATTTACAGGTCTACTTTTACCGACCTTGGGCCCTTCAGAGCCATAGAGTGGAAAACCCTTATTCAACTCAATATGAACGATAAGACCTACGGATGGACGGTCGAAATGCAGCTTAAGGTCTTGAAGAAGGCCATCCCCTATCTTGAAGTTCCGGTTCGTTACCGCCCTAGAATTGGAGTTTCGAAGGTTTCAGGAACGGCAAAAGGAACTCTTATGGCGGGTTATAAAATCTTAAGTTGGATCTTCATCTTTGGTCTCAAGCGATGATGGGTTGGGTGAGTATACTTTTATTCGGCCTCTGTGTCTTTCTGCTCCTTGCCTATGCAGTATACCAATGCGCCCTTAGTTTGCACTATTCTAGCCGAGAAAAAAGAATGCTGCTAGATTCAGGACCGAAAGATTCAACCAATTTCAAAGTTGAAAATGCGAACGTCACTTTTCAGATCGCATTATACAACGAAGGTCACGCTGTCGATGGCTTATTTCAATCTGTTATTGCCCTAGACTATCCCAAAGATTTACTCGAAATCCAGGTCTTAGACGACTCAACAGATGCCTCTGACGAAATCAACGCGCAATGGGTAAAACAACTTCAAGCCTCTGGCCTTAAGGCATATCATCTCAAGCGTTCTCATAGGGAGGGATATAAGGCAGGGGCCCTAAATGCTGGGCTTCAGCAGGCGAAAGGTAGCTATATCGCCTTTTTCGATGCAGACTTCAGCTTTTCGCCAGACTGGTTACACCGCGGTCTAAACGGATTTTCCTCAGATCAAGTGGCCGCCGTTCAAACCCGATGGGGCTATGTGAATAGTGCAAAAAATTGGATTACAAAGATTCAGCCTCTCGCACTCAACCATCACTTCATCAACGAACACTTAGGCCGAGAAAAGATAGGAGCATTCACCACCTTTAACGGAACCGCAGCGCTATGGAAGAAAAGCGCTATCGAAACCGTTCAAGGATTCAATACCGAAACCCTCACCGAAGATTTAAACCTCGCCTACAGGGCGCAACTCGCAGGATATCAAATCAAGTACCACCCCAACATCACAGCCGACTGCGAGCTCCCTGAAAGCCTAACCGCCTATTTTTCGCAACAATTCAGATGGAACAAAGGTGCTGCCGAAAACTTTCAACTGCTAAAATCCTCACTAAGGCGTCTGCGCGGCAGAAAAAGATTTCACGCCCTGATGCACCTGCTTGGATCAAGCTTTTACGCGGTCACCTTCACCCTTTTTCTTATAGGGCTTGGGCTGCCATTCATGAGTCTCAATCCTCAACAAATTCATGCGGTATCAATGCTCTCTACGCTGCTCTTAGTCGCTTCTTTATGTCTTGGTATCGCATTGTACAAGGCTGACCGAGATCTCAAGCACTCCTCTTCGAGTTTAGAATGGGTCATCAACTTTTTAGGTTATCTCATCGTTTCGGCGGGGATGAGCTACCTGAACACAAAGGCTGTACTTGAAGGGCACTTGAGAAAACCCTCTGTGTTTATTCGAACTCCCAAAGCGAAACAGCTGAAATGGAGGTCTTCAAAAGTATTCCCAACCGTCGAAATACTGATTACAATGCTTAGTGGTTTAAGTGTGTTTATGGCCTTTGAAACCCAACAGTTAGCACTCATAGGAATGCCTTTATTCACCACCCTCGCTTTTGCTGGGGTTAGTCTAGCTTCATTTAAAGGGAAATGAAAAAGATACTTCCTCTTTTTCTAGCGCTTTGCACCCTATTGGCCTACTACGCCTTAGGATACCTTATCGAACGTGCCGACATACTCTTGTTACTCGGAAGTCTAGTGGTGCTTTTTTCAGCCTATTTCTATTTGCTAGAACAGCGGCTTTCAGTGGGTTTAATTTTCATACTTGGCCTGGCGTTTCGAGGGGTATTCAGTTGCTCTTTCCCATCACTCTCCCAAGACATTTATCGCTTTATCTGGGACGGGAATTTGACGCTGAGATCGATCAGTCCGTATACCTATACTCCTAATGAGATCATGGCGCTCGGAGGTTTTGAAGAGCTACGAAGTTTGTACAGTCAAATGGGTCCCCTAAGCGCAGGCAATTACAGCAATTACCCTATGCTGAACCAATTGATGTTTATCCTTGGCGCAACTGTAGAGCACCCTCATTATGTCTACCGCTTTCTGATTGTTTTAGCCGATATCGTTGCTTTCGGAATACTGCTGAAGCTCATTCAGTCACAAGAACACAAAGTTTGGGCGCTAGGCGCTTACTTCTTGAATCCTTTAGTAATCATTGAAGGAACGCACAATCTACATTTTGAACCCCTAATGGTCGTCTTTTTCTTAGGTGCGCTCTATGCCTTAAAAGTAAAACGGCCTTTTCAGGCAGGGTGGATGTATGCGGCATCGGTACTGACCAAACTCATGCCGCTCATGCTCATTCCATTATTGCTGCGTACTCTAGGAAGAAAGTCCTTAAGTCGATTTGGGCTTTCATTTGTGTTGTTCTCGATACCTCTGGCCCTATTATTCGTTGGCCCTCAATGGGCAGCACATTGGGGCTCAAGTATCGGTTTGTGGTTCTCAAACTTTGAATTCAATCCTTCGATTTACCGCATTTACAAAGAAGTCGGAAGAATGTTCGGTGCTTATGACGATCAGCTCATTAAAGCTTATGGTTATCTGCAAATCATAGCAATGCTCGGATGGGTGGGGTATTTGATTTTTAGAACGACCCATTTAGGCCAATTCATTCGTCATGGTTACTGGATTCTCATCGCCTATTTACTTACGGCCCCGACGGTACATCCGTGGTACCTCATCACATTGGTTGCGCTGGCGGCCTTGAGAAGAGATCGCATTATACTCTTCTGGTCGGCAACGATTTTCATAAGTTATGCGGCCTATGGATTTGAACACAATGAGCTTCCGTTGTGGCTAGTGGGACTTGAATACCTTCCGGTACTTGGGTATGCGTATTGGATTAACCGATCATCCTTAAGAAACTGACCTCCTTTTCGGTAAGGTGCCTAAAGTGTCCTCTGGGAAGGTCTTTCTTTGTTAAGCCAGCAAAACTCACTCGATCGAGCTTGGTTACTTCGTATCCGAAATGTTCAAAAATGCGGCGAACAATACGGTTTTTGCCGCTGTGAATTTCTATTCCGACTTCTCTTTTAGTGGCGCCCTGAATAAAGCTGATCGCGTCTGCTACTACCGGGCCATCCTCTAGCGTAATCCCTTTTTCAATTTCTTGTAGATGGTTTACGCGCAAAGATTTATCCAGTACCACGTGGTAAATTTTTCGAACCCCATGCTTAGGATGGGTTAAACGCGCCGCAAGCTCTCCGTCATTGGTAAAAAGCAATAAACCTGTGGTGTTGCGGTCGAGACGCCCTACCGGAAAAAGTCGTTGTTTCGTTGCCGAGGCGATCAATTCCATTACAGTCCGTCTTCCTTTATCATCTGATGTAGTGGTGAGGAAATTTTTTGGCTTGTTGAGTAGTACATACTCTATGCGTTCTGAAGAAATTAGGCGACCGTCAAAACGAACCTCATCGTTAGAAGAGACTTGATAACCCATCTCTGAAACGACCTTTCCGTTCACCGTCACGCTCCCAGCCTTGATATAGGTGTCTGCCTCTCTGCGAGAGCATATACCAGCATGAGCGATGAAGCGATTCAAGCGCATTTTTCCACTTGTGTCGGCTTTCTTACCAGTTCTTGGACCAGTAGCGGGCTTCTTCGGTGCCATTGGCTTTCTAAGCCCTGAAAACTTTTTAGGACCACTCTGAGCTTTTGAAGTTCCAGGTTTAGGCTTTCTGGGTGAATTTTTCGAAGGCAAACGGTAGATTTTATAGGGCAAAAATAAACGCTTTTAGCTCACTTAAACGTGACAGGTCAAAAAAGAGTATCCCCATAACCCCCATGAGCACCAATAGTTTTAAGAACCAATGCATTTGGCTGTAGAGGTTAGGACGCTCTTTAAAAGACAAGACAAACATCAAAATCACAAAGCTTACCGAGGCGAAATAAAAATAAAATCGCATTCCTGAGAGTTCGAAACTGTATAATATCAGTACGCTTAAGATGAATTCAAAAGCAAATAAGATTTGAATGAGGTGGTGGTTCTTTTCAGCACCCCAAGTCGTCGCTAGCGTATGCAGTCCTACCGCAATATCTCCGGGTAAATTCTCGAGATCTTTGATCAAGGTGATGGTCCAAAGCAAGACGAACAAGAAAAATGCAAAAGCGAGAATCGTGCCATCAAAGTAGCGATAATACAAGAACAAGACTGCAATCGGGCTCACCGATAAAAAAGCTGATAGTAAACTCCCCCACAGTGGGATGCTTCTCAAACGATGCGAATAGAGCCAAATGGTCAAGAAATAACCCAAAAAGTACAATGACGCCAGAATCGAAACCCAAGCACTCAATAGCAAAGCGGCGCCCATAAAAAGGGTCGACCAACGCATCAAACTAGAAGGACTTCTTTGCAAGTCAATCATGGTCTTAATAGGGCGATTGATCAGGTCTTTGGGTAAGTCATAGTACTGATTGATGAGGTATCCGGCAGAGACCACCAATAGACTCGCTCCAACCAAAAAATGGAGTGCTTTATTCAGCAGTAATTCTGCTACCGAAAACGATCTGCCAAAAATGTAAACGGCTGAGAGGTATTGTGCCAAAACAACGAGGAATCCGTTGTACAATCGAGTAACACTCAAGAGCGACCATAAGCGGGCCTTTACGCTCATCACTAAAAAGTATATACCACTTCTATGGTGTGCCCTTCTAGTTCGCGTTTGGCGCGTTCAAGATCTTCAGTGAAACCCAAGAAGTAACCTCCTCCGCCAGATCCACAAAGCTTGAGGTAATAAGCGTCAGTCTCTAGTCCTTTTTGCCAAAGTCCTAAAACGCTTTCAGGAATCATCGGTTTAAAGTGTTCAAATACCACTTGAGATAGCTTCCTCAGGTCTTTGAACATGCCTTTCATTTCACCCTTTAAAAAATGGTCAATGCAGGCGTCGGTATATTTAACGAACTGGTCGCGTATCACTTCTTCGAATTGATTGTTCTCTAGGTTCTTCATGAAGAGCTGTACCATCGGAGCCGTTTCACCTACTACTCCGCTATCGAGTAGAAAAACAGCTCCCTTGCCATTAAGATTCTGCGATGGAATATGCGTAGACTCTACGTGATCTTTCGCGTGTATGAGTATGGGGATACTTAAATAACTATTGAGCGGATCAAGCCCAGAAGAAGTTCCGTGAAAGAAGGATTCCATCACCCCAAATTGTTGCTTGAGATCTAGTAGTTTTTCACGCGTCAAATTCTCTAAAACGGTAACTTTTTCGGTGGCATAACGTTCGTAAATCGCTGCTACGATGGCTCCACTACTCCCCACTCCATACCCCATAGGGATCGAACTGTCAAAATACATCCCTTCAACCAAGTCGGCCTCAAGACGCTCAAAATCAAAAACAACCAAAAGCGCTCCTTCGGTGCGTTTCTGCTTCAGATATTTAGCATAAAGCCCTAGTTTTTGATTAGAATCTTTATGTGCAGTAGAGTTATTGTCATCAAAGCGCAAAGCACCATTGAAAGTGTTGAAAGGAATGGCAAGACCCTTAGAATCTTTCATGATCCCGTACTCGCCGAACAGCAAAATTTTGGCGTAAAATAGAGGGCCTTTCATTTTGTTTAATATTCCAAGTTCAAAGGTAAACAATTAAACTGCCCCTTCTCCGCAGCGATCGTGAATGTAAAATCCGTCTTCGCAATACTGCTTCAATTGATTTTCGATAAAGTCATGAACCTCCTTTTTATGCACTTCTGGATACAACAAATGCACATTAGCCCCAGCATCTAAGGTAAAACAGAGAGGAGTTTGGGTCTGCGCTCTATAGTCCCAAACCTTTTTAATCACTTCTAAGGTCTGGGGTTCCATAAGTACGAAATAGGGGTTAGAGGTCATCATCATCGCATGAAGACTTAGGGCTTCAGATTCTACGATTTTAATGAAAGCCTCTAAATTTCCTTTATTCATGGCCGCCACCAATGAGCTCATATGTGACTGGGCTTGTTCAAAGCGAGCCTCTTTAAACGGATGGTTTTTCATTAGATCATGGCCTACTGTACTACTCACCTTTTTGGTGCCCTTGTGAACGATCAGAATACTGTCTTGATAAGTCTTGAATAGCTCATGAGGGCGCTCAAATTTTGTGCCATACAAATCAGAACTGTCCTCAAGCTCAGGATGCTCTCCCCATGATACAACGGGTCCTTCTATGCTCCTCGCGGCACTACCCGATCCGAGTCGCGCCAGAAAAGAAGCCTTTTGAGGCATTGCCTCTTTGGCGATTCCGCCCAACTTTTGCTCTAAGGCTACGATACCCATGGCCAAAGCCGCCATACTACTGGCTGAAGAAGCGATACCGCTGCTGTGCGGAAAAGTATTAGCGGTATCGATTGTAATCTTATAGGCACTTAAAAATGGACAGTACAAGCGAATACGCTCTAAAAACTGAACTATCTTAAGCTCAAATTCAGGTTTGGGCTTACCTTCATACAACACATGTGCCTCAGACTTAGCTGCCTTTTCAAAAAGAATACACGAAGTCGTATGCGCCTCAGAAAGCGTGAATGAAATCGATGCATTTGCAGGTATCTGTGAGGCATACTTACCCCAATACTTTACAAGGGCTATATTACTGGGCGCCTTGTGTGTAGTTTCAAAACTCTCTAGGGTGACGGAATGAACCGCTGATATAAAAGCTTCGTTTTGATCCATAGCGTAGATCAAAGATACGCAGTGCGGCTGCATCGATCACGTGATCGTCTCAACCTAAGACGAAATAATGTATCTTTTTATTCCCAAAATCTTGATATGAAACGCTTTTTACTTGCCCTAGATCAAGGAACCACGAGCTCACGGGCACTCATTGTCGATCAAAATGCATCTGTAAGTGCCGTAGCACAAAGAGAGTTCAAGCAAATTTTTCCCCAGAATGGGTGGGTAGAACACAATGCAGAAGAAATTTGGACGAGCCAAATAGATGTGGTGCGTGAAGCAATGGCTAAAGCCGGTATAAAAGCAGAAGACATTGAAGCGATCGGGATTACAAACCAACGTGAAACGACGGTAGTGTGGAACAGTGATACCGGAAAGCCGATTTACAATGCCATTGTTTGGCAAGACAAGAGAACAACCGAGCGTTGTGAAGCGCTGAAAGCGGGCGGAAAGGCCGAGATGATTCGATCTAAAACCGGACTGGTAATCGATTCTTACTTCTCTGCCACTAAAATCGAATGGATTCTCGACCATGTCGAGGGGGCACGAGAACTTGCAGCGACAGGAAAGCTCAAAGCGGGTACTATTGACAGCTGGTTGATTTACAATTTAACCGAAGGCGAAAAGCATGTCACCGATGTGACCAACGCCTCAAGAACACTCCTCTACAACATCAATACCTTGAGTTGGGATGACGCGCTTCTTGAACTGTTTCGAATTCCGAAAAACATGCTCCCAGAAGTGGTGTCTTCTAGCGGTGTTTTGGGTCACAGTTCGGAAAAGATACTCGGTGCAAGGGTGGTCATTTCAGGGATTGCCGGGGATCAACAATCCGCGCTTTTCGGACAACATTGCACCGAAGTGGGAATGGTTAAAAACACCTACGGAACAGGTTGCTTCATGCTCATGAATATAGGAGACCAACCCGTTTTATCTGAGGCAAACTTGCTCACCACGATCGCATGGCAAATCGGCGACCAGGTGACCTACGCCCTCGAAGGAAGCGTTTTTATCGCTGGAGCAGTCGTTCAATGGCTCAGAGATAGCCTTGGCTTCATCGAAGCCTCATCAGAGGTTGAGGCGCTCGCAGCAGGCGTTCCAGACAGTGAAGGTGTCTACTTTGTTCCGGCCTTCGTAGGATTAGGTGCTCCGTATTGGGAACCTTATGTCAGGGGGCAAATTACAGGCCTCACCCGTGGCACCACAAAGGCACATATTGCCAGAGCCGCGCTAGATGCCATAGCCTTTCAAACTATGGACATCTTAGAGGCCATGCAGAAAGACTCAGGTAACAGCATCAAAGCCCTTAAGGTTGACGGAGGGGCCTCTAACAACAACCTGCTCATGCAGTTTCAGGCAGATATCTTACAGACCCCTGTGATTCGTCCGCACGAGGTAGAATCTACAGCGCTAGGAGCGGCATATCTCGCAGGTCTAGCGACAGGATTTTTTGAATCAACAGCACATATTGCTTCACTTCAAGAACAAAGTCAAACCTTTGATCCAAGCCCAATGAACGAAAAGTTAAGCACTTCAATCACAGGCTGGCACAAGGCTATTAAAATCGCACTTAACCATTAAACCATGAATACACTCGTTTCAGAATTTTTTGGCACCTACCTTATGATGCTCCTTGGACTCGGGGTAAACGCCAACGTCTCTTTAAAGAACACCAAAGGATCATTTAGCAGCGCCAGCGCATGGGTACTGATTTGTGCAGGATGGGCCTTCGCTGTGTATGTAGGTGTTGTCATAGCAGGGCCTATCAGTGGCGCTCACCTCAACCCCGCGGTAAGCCTCGCACTCTTGATCAATGGTAGCTTGACAATAAATGAATTTATCAGTTATGTGGGCGTGCAATTTGCGGGGGCGATTGCGGCCTCTTTCAGCGTGTGGTTTATGTATAAGGATCACTTCAAGGCGACCGAAAGCCTTGAAACGAGAAGAGGTGTTTTTTGCACAGCGCCAGAGTACGCCAATGTGGCACAAAACTTTTTCAGTGAATTCATCGGGGCCTTCGTACTCTTATTCGCCATATTGCATTTTACAGATCCAGAGCTTTTGGCTTCGGGCGAGAAAATCGGAATGGGATCTATTGGAGCCCTACCCGTAGCCATCGTCGTATGGGGTATTGGTTTGTCGCTTGGAGGAACCACAGGTTACGCGATTAACCCTGCACGAGATTTAGGTCCGAGAATTGCGCATGCGCTTCTTCCGGTTAAAGAGAAAGCTGACGGAAATTGGTCATATTCATGGATTCCTGTTATTGGGCCGCTCTGCGGAGCAGCCTTTGCCGCCCTCTTATTTTCTTTACTGAGTTAAGGCTCGGTCGGGATAGTTGCAGAAGATTCCGTCCACCTTATACGAGCGCATCAAGGCGATGTCTTCCGGCTCATTGACGGTATAGGTATATACCTTAAAGCCAGCCTCATGGATAGCCTGAACATTTTCAGCCGTCACGCTTTTATACCACGGATTAATCGCAATAGCATTAAGCTCTTGAGCTTTGCTCATGGCATCGAGCGGATCTTCTCCGGTTAGTACTGCAATGTCGAACTGCTTATCCAATTCACGCACCCGATCAAGCTCTTCCCACTTAAAACTTGAGAATACAAACTGATCTGCCGTATATCCGTGTTCGGCGATATACGCGCGAACGATGCGCACCGAATCATCGGCAGTATTAGACCCCTTTAGTTCGATATTCAATGAAGTGCGTTTGTCAAGCGCGTCGAGCACCTCGATGAGTGTCGGTATGCGATGTCCGCCCTCAAGAGTTAAAGCCTTTACCTCTTCGAGATTCTTGGCTTCAATAGGGCCACTTCCGTCGGTGAGCTTATCTACTTCATCGTCGTGAAATACCACAAGTTCTCCTGAAGCAATTTTAAAAACATCTATTTCTATCATGGGCACACCCAATTCAACAGCCTTCTCCACAGAAGCCAATGTATTCTCGGTCTCGTATCCCATTGCCCCGCGATGACCGATAACATACAGTTCAGAAACAGAAGAAGTACAAGCGCTCATAAGCAGTGTCAACAGAATAAGATTAATGGTTTTCATCAGAAGATTCAATTAAAAGAAAAGATCTCGGAGCCAATGGGAGGTGGGTAGAGGCCTTAAAATGAGTTTCATCTACAATATCATAAAGCGATTGCCCAGGACGAAGTGAAAGTTCTTCATAATCTTTTAGACTGAGTTCTGACTTGGTGGCAGCCTTATTGACGAAAAGGGTTACACGCTTGTTATGGGTGTATCGCGACAGCACATAAACCCCATCTGCTGGGGCATAATGCAAGGTTCTTCCCTCAGATAATTCCCTGCTCTTTTTTCTATAACGAAAGAGTTTACGCGTGAGTGTCTGTACCTCAAGCTGTTCATGAGTCAAACCCTTGCCTGTGAAGGCGTTGACCTTGTCGCCTTTCCATCCTCCAGGAAAATCAGTGCGAATAAGTCCGTGGTCGTGGGGCTTGGCCGTGTTTTGCATTAGAATTTCTGTTCCGTAGTAGAGTTGAGGAGTACGAGGACTTACCGCAAGAAGCGCCAGCGCCATCTTATGCAAACTTGGGTCTTCGTCTATCTGGGTAAAGAGACGGTCCATATCGTGATTATCAGCCATGAACACCAAGGTATTCGGATCGGGATAGATAAAGTCGTTTGACAAGGCTTCATACCATTTGATCAATCCTGTGTCCCAACTCTCTTCCTCTTTAAGTGACGCGCTGAGTGCGCCTTGCAACGGAAAGTCAAATACAGCATTCATATTAGATTGATATCCGTTGCTATTTTGATTACCCTCTTGCCAGTAAGCGATACGCATCGGGTTATAGCTCCACTCTTCTCCTACAATAGAAAAATGCGGATAGGCCTCCATGATGGCGCCTGCCCATTGACTCATAAACGCTGGATCGTTATAAGGTTGGGTGTCTTGTCGGATGCCTCCCAGCCCCAAGGTTTCGATCCACCAGATACTGTTCTGAATAATATATCGGGCCAAGTAAGGATTGCGGTGATTGAAATCGGGCATCGTCGACACAAACCAACCTTCGGTCATAGCTTCAAGGTCTTTCTGCGCGGCGTAAGGGTCTTGAAGGGTCGTTCGCCTATGACTAGCATAAGTAATCTCTTGCTTCTCGAGGTAATTGGCTTGTCCGTTCAACCAGTCATCAAAGGGCAAATCGTCCATCCACCAATGCAGTGATCCGCAATGGTTGTTGATTTGATCCATGATCAGTTTCATCCCACGTTTGCGCATTTGATCTGCAAGCTCTTGGTACTCTTCAAGGGTCCCGAAACGCGGATCTACTTTATAATGATCTGTGATTGCGTAGCCGTGGTACGACTGATCGGGCATATCGTTGATGAGCATAGGTCCAGTCCAAATCGTGGTGAATCCTAAAGACTCAATGTACTCTAGACTGTTAATTATACCTCTGATGTCGCCCCCATGACGACCGTAATCGTCTTCACGATTGGGCAGAGGAGCGCGAAGAGAAGCGAAATAATCATTATCAGGATCACCATTAGCAAAGCGATCAGGAGTCAACAAAAATATTGCGTCAGAAGCATCGAATCCCCTTATAAACTCGGCCGAATGCGTTCGAGCTTTCAGTTCGTAAGATTGCTCTACTCTCGAGCCGTCTTTCTCAAGAACAAGTGTGATAGTCTTTGCCTTTTGAGCTGTCACTCTAAGGTCTACAAAGAGATAATTCAAACTCCTAGCGCGGTGGACACTCAGAAGGCTTACCCCGTCTTCTTCAATAGATACCTTGTAGCTACCCACCTGCTCTCCGTGAATCATCAACTGAAGATCGTCATGATGCATATTGACCCACCAATGTGGCGGATCGATACGTTTAATTTGAGCCTCAGCATCAATCTGTAGCCCTAAGATTACAAAAAGCAGAAGGCCTAATCGAATGTGCATACTACAATTTACCTAAAATACCACCACAAAAAGAGCACCACAGCGATGATCATAATCGAAAGATAACGTTCGATCGCCGGACTTTTTTCTTTTGTACCCGTATTGTACTGGTACACCAAGGCTTCTTCGACCGGAGGAGCTTTTTTGGCATTTGCCAAACTGACTGCAACCATCACTGAAATGCTAACAACAAACAAGAAAATGGCATAGTGCAAGAAGTTCATGGTCACCAAGGAATAAATCATTCCGTCAGGATTTAAGACCAATCCTGACTCTTGGGTGAGATACTCTAGGACCAGACGCGCCATTCCGAGCACAAATCCTGTCCAGAGCGCTGCGATCGCCCCTTTTGAATTGATCTTTTTATAGAAAATTCCCAGCAAGAAAGCCGCCGCTATCGGTGGCGACACATAAGCTTGAACGCTTTGAAGGTAGCGGTAAATACCACCGCCTTCGGTGAGTTGACGCATAAATGGAATCCATGCCAAGCCCACGATCACTAGCACCACAGTAGCCAATCGGCCCACTAAGACTAATTGCTTTTCAGTAGCATTCGGACGCCAACGCTTATAGAAATCAAAGGTGAATAAGGTAGAGGTACTGTTAAATACCGAAGAGAGTGAACTCATCAGTGCAGCCAAGAAACCGGCGACTACTAGACCTCGAACACCCACAGGAAGCACCCGTAAAATCAAGGCCGGAAGCGCTGCATCGGTGGTCGTACGCACCTCGCCAGTTATAGGATTGGTAACCGTAAATAGGTCAGGATACGTGGTTACCGAAAGTGCATAGGCGATGATTCCTGGAAAGATAAAGATGAACAGCGGTAACAGTTTTAATAATGAACCAAAGATGGTTCCTTTACGCGCAGTTGAAATATCTTTGGCTGAAAGTACACGTTGCACAATGTACTGGTCGGTACACCAATACCAAATACCTAAAATTGGAGCTCCCAAGAGTACCCCCGTCCATGGATATTCTTTATTGCGCCACAGGCTCATGAAGGTGTCTGCATCAGGGGCATTTTCTTGAATTGCAAGGGTCACATTAGACCATCCACCGATGGCCTGAAGACCAAAATAGGTCGCCAAAATACCTCCGATTATAAAGATCACGGCTTGTACCATATCGGTATAAATTACCGCCTTTAAGCCTCCGAGAGCCGTGTATATACCAGTAGCCAATACAGTAATTAGGGCTCCTGTCCAAAACGGAATACCTAATAACACCTCAAAAACGAGGGCTCCGGCGAAAATGGTAAACGAAATTTTGGTGAGCACATAAGAGATGATTGAAACTACCGAGAGATATACTCGAGCTCCTCTATTGTAGCGTCGCTCTAAAAATTCGGGCATGGTAAAGACCCCACTCTTCAGGTAAAACGGAACAAAAATCCAGCCCAGAAGAAGTAGAATCAAAGAAGCGAGTATCTCGAATTGTGCCTCAGGAAAAGCGCCTCTTGCCCCAGATCCTGAGAGCCCGATGAGGTGCTCAGAACCTATATTACTTGCAAATAATGAGGCTCCAATGGCGAACCATCCTAAATCCCGTCCACCCAAGAAATACCCCTGAGCGCTGCTTGAAGCCCTTTCTTTTTTAGTCACATAGGCCGCGATGGCAAAAATAAGTATGAAATACAATCCGATTACGGCAAAGTCGATACCTCCAATGGTCTCCATAAAGTCTTAGTTAGGATTCATAACTTTGCAATTTAGACCTTTTTCTAAATTGTAGTGGGTTCACATAAATTCATTTTGGTATTTGCTCTGATCGCAGTATCAGTCAGTTGGGGATTCGCGCAAGGCGATATACCCACAGCACGACCCATTATAAAAGGAACTGAACCCAACAAAGGGGTACAAAAGGCAAATACCAGAACGCTCTTGAAAATGCCTTCGATACTGAGCGATCAACTGATCAAAGATCCTAAGGGCCCCGACATGCTGCAACAAAAAAATCTGAAATCAGCCGGATTTGACTTGGTAATTGACCCTAGGATTGCTCAAACTGAGAAGGCAGATTCAAATCGCATTACAGGCGACGTCTACCTTGGTGATGTGACGACACACTCAAATGTGATTGGTATTGCCATGCGCGACCATGGAGAGATTGACGGCGATCGTATTCTAATTGTAGTTAACGATCAAGTGGTTGAATACAACGCCCTATTGAGTGGGCGGTTTAAACAGCTTGAAGTACCGCTGAAAGAAGGTTTCAACACCGTAGAGTTCAAAGCCTTAAATCAAGGATATATCGGACTCAATACCGCACAAGTACTTGCCCTAGATGAAGAAGGAAAGGTGATTCACAACAACAATTGGATGCTCTCTACTGGGGCAACCGCCAAGATTGTGATTGTCAAAAAACCCGACCTTCCGAATCAATAGCGCTTACCGGGTTGATAGGTCACTATTGCGCGTTTAAGCACATCTTCTCTGTAATAAGGAACTTCTTTGAATAAGCCCTCAGCATAGAGCTCGACCTGATCGTCAAAGTGTCTTGATTGAGGGTCGCCACTCTGACCTCCTGCTAGGAGCGACTTTGCTCTCACCTTTTCACCAAACTCTACCACAGCTACAAAACTATTGCCTCGTGTTCCGTAAATCTTTTTAGTATTGTTCGAGTATTGCGCTCCATAAGCGGCCAGAGCACCCCATCTTCCGCTCGCGTGACTAATACCAACGCTTGGCAAACTATCGTTAAAGGCTTGGCGGATGGCTCCGTCAATACGCTGATAGCGATTCACCTCAGCCCATTCGATTTGAGAGGTGCCAAAGTCTTCTTGAAGCTGGGCGACAACTGTTTTTAAAGCCTCGATCCGGATAGCTCCTAAATCGCGTTCACTACCCCAATAGGTCATGAGTTCCATCGGGCTGTATCCGTCTGGTCGAGGTGCGATAGTATACATTTCGGTAGAATAGAAGTGCGCTAGGGTCATCGCCTTGCTCGTTTTAGAGGTACGAAAATCCCAATTGCGTAATAGCGCTATCTCTTCTGCCACTTGAGGCTCAGGAGACCGATCAAAGTCTTGAATCAGACCCGGAATTAAGGCTTCAAAGGCCGGAAGATAGGTGTCGTATGCCAGTTCAATCAACGATTCTAAGGTATGTCTATTCGGTTGTTGTAAGAGTTCTATCGCGTGCACTCCTCTAAAATTTTCAGGGGCAGTACTCATATAGTAGGGGTAATTCTCTGGCTTTGGACTATCTGTGCCTGCCGCAGTAAAAGGGGTAGAATTACAGTTTTGCACCCAATTTGTAGAGGGGTTGAGCAGAGTGATGTGTTCAGAAACATCATGCAAACCTTTCCAATCTGTATCAGGATCAGACCCGTCAACCGGTTTCGAAAAGTCAAATCGCGTATCGCGCTCAGGGATAAAGTTTCCGTGCCAATAGGCAATGTTTTGATCAGCATCAGCGTAAACAGTATTGTTTGATGAATTGGTCTTTAGATCCATCATTGCTCTGAATCCCTGGTAGTTAGATTGCTTGGTTCTTGCAAACGATTGCTCTAATGCTTTAGCCGGACTCCACATCATTGCGGTAGCCGTCTTTTGCCCTTCGATCTGATGTGTAATGGGCCCGTGATGCGTGCGGTAAAGGGTTAAGGTCTTCTTTTGTAGTCCCTGGTCAGTTTTTATTGAGAAAGACTGCTCAAGCGAATCGATAGGCCTCCAGGTATCTCCGTAGAGGTATTCTTTACCGCTTTGGCTACTGCGAATGGTTTCAACGTATTCATCAATTACGTCGGTGTAGGTTGAGGTGTGCATCCATCCGGTTTTTTCATTGAACCCTTGGTAGATGAAAAACTGCCCCCAGGTAACTGCTCCATAGGCATTTAAACCCTCTTCACTCACCACGTGCATTTCTCCTCTAAAGAAAAAAGAAGTGTGCGGATTAATGAGTAACATGGCGTTCCCCGAGGCGGTCATCGATCCATTAACCGCGATTCCATTCGATCCGGCTGGCTCTTCGTAAAGTGAAAGCAACTCTTGGGCTACAGGTCGAGCGTCAACTTGGGCCACCGTGTTCTGAACATCACCATCGTACATCGCTTTAATCTTTGCCGTTGAGATGCGTTCGATATCTCCGCCTATACTTCCCTCACTGAAATAAAAAGGCATCCATGGCTCAAAATGTGTCAATAATCGGGGTTCAACTTCTGGATGCGTATAGAGGTAGTAATTGATTCCGTCTGCAAAAGCGTCACATAGGTCACGCAACCACTGTGGACTGTTTTCGTAGGCCTCTTTAGCCTCGTCTTGGGTCATAAAAAGGCGTACACGAACATCACTATAAAGCGCCGATTCGCCATCTATCTCTGCCAAGCGACCTATTGCCCAAATATAATTTTGCTCGACACGATTAAAGTCATCTTCGCACTGAGCGAATAGCATTCCGAATACGGCATCGGCATCTGTTTTCGCATATATATGAGGTACACCAAAATCATCACGTATAATTTCTACACGTTCGGCTATAGACTCAAGGCGATCTACTTCAGTAGTGTCAGAACAACTTAGCAAGAAGAAAAATACAAAAGCGATGGCGTGAAAAAGAGGAAACTTACGCATGATCCAATTTTTTGAAAAAGGTAGCAAAATCATTTGAAGATAAATGACCCTACTGTACGCTAATCCTAAAGGGCAAGGTATCTTTGTCACATGTCAAGCCCCAAATCAAGCCTAAAAAAGGCCTTCAAAACCATCATCATCCCTAGAATCAGAGTGGTGATTGTAGGATTACTACTGATAATCGTCAGCAAAAGTGCCTCTTTTGTAGCGCCAATGGCCATGCGACGTTTCATCGACGAATTGATTCCCAATCAAGACTTAGTCGGGATTAAAAATCTGGTGATTATTGTTCTGATTGCTTTGGTAATTCAGGCGGTTACGAGTTTCATGCTCACTAAACTTGTGAGCGTTCAAGCGCAATACCTAATCACTGAACTAAGAGCAGAGGTACAGCGCAAAGTCTTATCGCTTCCGGTTCGCTTTTTTGATAATACCCAAAGCGGGGCCTTAGTTTCACGGGTAATGAAAGACGTTGAAGGCGTTAAAAGTCTAGTGGGCACAGGACTCGTACAATTGATCGGAGGACTCTTTACGGCAGCAGTTGCCTTTGTGTTGCTCATCCGTATAAGCCCTCCTTTGACACTATTCAGCTTAGCTCCTTTAGCCCTTTTCGCCGTCGTGGCAATCAAGGCTTTTTCAGTGGTTCGTCCGGTCTTTAGAGAGCGAGGTAAAATTGAAGCCGAGGTAAAGGGTCGATTAACTGAAACCTTGGCGGGTATTCGCATTGTTAAAGGATTTCATGCAGAAAAAAGTGAAGAAGCCAGCTTCAATAAAGGAATCCACCGCCTGTTTGACAATATCAAAAAGTCGATGATTTACATGGCCTTGGTGAGCTCGAGTTCTATACTACTGGCAGGTATCGCCACAACAGTCATTACAGGTATAGGCGGATATTATATCATTAACGATCAACTCACTCTTGGGGCATTTCTTCAGTTTACCTTTTTATTAGGACTCCTCATTAGCCCGATTTTCCAGCTTACCAGTGTGGGCACAGAAATTACCGATGCACTAGCAGGTCTAGACCGCACCGAAGAATTACTCGCCGAAGTCTCTGAATACGAGACTTCAGGAAGTAAAGCCTTTAAAGAACCATTAGAGCAGCTGCGGTTTAAAGGTGTAAGCTACGCCTATGAAGAAGACCAATTGGTATTAAAAGACATCAATCTAGAGGTAAGGCGGGGCGAGGTCGTGGCCTTAGTCGGTACTTCTGGGGCTGGCAAATCAACCCTAGCAAGCATCGCAGCAAGTTATCTTACCCCTGCTCAAGGATCGCTCTGGGTCAATGGAAAGCCCATGTTAGACTTATCGCTATCGGACTATCGCTCAAAACTTGGTGTGGTGTTGCAAGACGACTTTTTATTCGATGGCACACTCAAAGAGAACCTCCTTTTTGTGAATCCCGATGCTTCTGAAAACGCTTTAGAGGAGGCCTTGAACGCCGCTCATGTGAAAGAGTTTGTAGACCGCTTCGAAAACGGAATTGAAACGGTTATCGGGGAACGTGGCGTGAAACTCTCAGGAGGTCAGCGCCAACGTGTGGCAATCGCACGTGCATTACTCGCGAATCCTGAACTGCTCATTTTAGACGAGGCCACCTCTAGTCTTGATACCGAGAGCGAGGCGCTCATTCAGCAAAGTTTAGCCACTCTTACCAAAGGGAGGGCCACAATAGTCATTGCCCACCGCTTGAGTACCATACGGAATGCAGATAAGATTATAGTCTTAGAGAAGGGAGAAATTGTAGAGCAAGGGACTCATGAAGACCTTTTTGAAAAGAAAGGACGCTATTTTGACCTTTACACCCGTCAAGCTAAAATCTAACTCTCGGGGGCAACGGTGACTTTCAATCCGTCTAGAGCTTCGGTGATAGGAATCTGACAGCCTAAACGAATGTTTTCTTTGACGTGAAAAGCCTCTGAAAGCATGGCTTCTTCTTCGTCTGATGCCTCGTCTAGTTCATGATCAGACTCAACGTAGCATTGGCAAGAAGCACACATAGCCATACCACCGCAAATGCCAACGGTTCCCTCGGCTTCAATCTCATACGATCGAATAACCTCCATCAGGTTCATGTTCATGTCAGTGGGCGCCTCTACAGTATGCAACTCACCACGGCGATCGGTAATATGAAGTGTAACATCGCTCATCGTTAATCGAGCGTTTTGACCACCGCTTTAGGAGCCTCTTTTTTGCTGCCATCAAAACCGCTCACACCCCCTACAGTGGTGTATTTCATCACGTACTTTTTATCAGGATGTAAGCGTTTATATGCGCTTTGGCACATGAGTGTTGCCTCGTGAAAACCACACAAGATGAGCTTTAGTTTTCCCGGATACGTGTTGACATCTCCAATGGCATACACCCCTGGAATATTCGTCTGATAATCAAGTGTATTGTCTACTTTAATGGCATTTTTTTCGATCTCAATCCCCCAGTCAGATAGTGGTCCCAACTTAGGCGACAAACCAAATAGCGGAATAAAGGCATCGCAGGCAATTTCAGTACTCAGTCCGGTCTGAACATTTACAAGATTTATCGATTCGAGTTGATCGCCCCCTTTGATGGCGTTGACCTCTGAAGGCGTATACACCTTAATCTTGCCCTTTTTTTTGAGTTCGATCACCTTTTCAACAGAATCTAGGACCCCTCTAAATTCATTTCTGCGATGGATCAGATGGACTTCGCTTGCGATATCGGCTAAAAAGATAGACCAATCAAGCGCAGAGTCCCCTCCACCGGCAATCACCACGCGCTTGTCTCTGTATTGTTCTGGTTCTTTTACCAGGTAGGCCACCCCTTTATCTTCAAATTTTTCGAGGCCAGGAATTTCTGGTTTTCTTGGCTCAAAACTACCCAGGCCACCTGCAATAGCAACCACCTTAGCCTTATGCTTGGTTCCTTTATTTGTGGTCACAATAAAGAAGTCGTCTTCAGTGCGTTCAAGGATCTCTGCACGCTCACCTAAGGTGAATCCTGGTTGAAAAGGCTCGATTTGTTTCATGAGATTATCAACCAAGTCTCCCGCTAACACCTCAGGGTATCCCGGGATGTCATATATGGGTTTCTTAGGATAAAGCTCGCTACACTGCCCTCCTGGTTGACCCAATGAATCGATGAGATGGCATTTGAGCTGAAGGAGTCCAGCTTCAAAAACAGTGAACAATCCGGTGGGCCCGGCGCCTATGATGAGTATATCTGTGCTGATCATGCTCTTGAATTCACTAGGCGATATTCACGACTTCTTCGATCTGTGGGACGTGTTTCTTGATGGTCATTTCAACTCCGCTCTTCAGTGTCATTTGATTGACCGAGCAACCCATACAATTTCCTTCTAAACGGACCTTTACAGAGGTTCCGTTATCTATAGAAACCAGTGAAATATCTCCTCCGTCGTTCTGAAGAAAGGGTCGGATTTCGGCAAGCGCCTCTTCAACTTTGTATTGTAATTCTTCTGTTGTCATTTATTTAGCTCTAACAGCAGCGCATCCTGCCATAGTAGTAATACGAATCGCTTCTGTAGGCGGAAGCGTTTCGTTTCGTTTAACCAATTCAGCAACCATGTTTCGGGTCACTTCGGTGAAGGCGTTCGCCACAGGGCTATCTACTTGCAATGCAGCAGGTCTTCCTACGTCTCCGGCTTCCCTTACACTCTGAACCAGCGGAAGCTCACCCAAAAGTGGAATACCGCTGTCTTCAGCGAGATGACGTGCGCCTTTCTCTCCAAAAATATAGTATTTATTCTCAGGCAGTTCTGAAGGAGTGAAATAAGACATGTTTTCTATAATCCCCAAAACCGGTACTTGAATAGCCTCTTGTTTAAACATGGCCACCCCTTTACGAGCATCGGCGAGTGCCACCTCTTGAGGAGTACTGACGACCACAGCCCCAGTTACAGGAAGCGATTGCATTATACTCAAATGAATATCTCCAGTCCCTGGAGGCAAATCAACTACTAAGAAATCGAGCTCACCCCAGTGTGCGTCAAATATCATCTGATTGAGTGCCTTTGCGGCCATCGGGCCTCTCCAAATAACCGCCTGATCTTTTTCTGTAAAGAAACCGATCGACAATAATTTTACTCCGTAATTAGAGATGGGTTTCATCTTCGACTTGCCTTCGATATCTATAGCCAGTGGCTTCTCGTTTTCAACATCAAACATGAGCGGTTGAGACGGACCGTAGATATCAGCATCAAGCACTCCTACCTCAAACCCCATTTTTGCCAAAGAAACCGCAAGGTTGGCGGTGACGGTAGACTTTCCGACCCCTCCCTTTCCAGAGGCTACAGCTATAATGTTCTTTATGCCTGGAATTGGCTTTCCTTTAATCAAATTTGAAGGTTTTCCTTCGGCTTTGGCAGGAGCCTCCACCTTAAGATTTACTTTGATCTTGGCCTTTTCATATACCTCTTTATGAATTGCCTGTAAAACAGACACCTCAAGCTTTTTCTTCGCTTGAAGACTAGGGTTGTTGATCGTGATATCAACCTCTACCTCATCTCCAAAAATCTGGATGTTGGTGATTGCCTTACTTTCAACGAGATTTTGCCCTTCTCCTGGGGCACTAATCGTTTCTAAGGCCTTTAAAATATCGTCTTTCGTCATGCGTTTCATAGACTACAAAGATACGCACGAAAATGTGGCTATAAAAGCGCTTCAAAGGGGTCCCAAAAGAGGCGTTCAAAGTCTTTAACTTGATCGTCAATGACTTCGATTCCTTCATTTTCAAGCAACTGCTGCATCAAATGTACCCCCGGAAAATGATGCTTTCCGGTGAGCACTCCCATGCGATTGACCACTCGATGCGCAGGAACATCTTTCGAATGCGACATATTCATGGCGTAACCCACCATTCTAGAACTTCGCGCAGCGCCCAAGTATCGTGCGATTGCACCGTAGCTAGTCACTCTGCCGTAAGGTATTTGACGTACTACTTCATAGACTTTTTCGTAAAAATCAGCACTAGACATAAGACCAGATCAGGCGTACCAAAGAAACGACCGCCAAAACGAGCATGACGAATCCAATCATACGGTTTGAGCGTTTCTGAAAACTCTGTTCGTCAAAATGTATTTTCGAGCTCCCATAACTATATCCAAAAAGTACGGTGGCCGTTCCGCACAAGGCGGCTGCCGAAAAGACTAACGTTTCTGATGGAGCTAAACGCACTAGAGAGGCATTGTGCATCACCGCATGCAATAAGGCGTAAAAAGGAATATTGAGCACGTTCAAGGCCCCCATGACAAAACCTCTCAAAAAGAAATTGCGCTGATTCTTTAAGGTCTCAACGCTCTTCTGAGAACGATTAAAAAAATACCAAGTCAAAATCGTGAAAATGCCAATACCTACCCATAAAAAATTGCGCTGTATCTCTGGATTTTCATATACAAACTTAGAGAAGGCGGCGGCGGCCCAGGCCTCAACCGCAATGACGGTAGCAATCCCAGAAATAAACTTGAAAGCAGCTCCCGATCCATGGGCTACTCGAATACGGGCTGCATTCATGTTCAGTAATCCTGGTGGTAGTGTTGCACCAGCAGAAGCCGCGAAGGCAATAGCGAACAGAATGAGGTAGGCCAAGGATTAAAGTTTAAAGCTAAGGTAAGTGATTGGTACGCCTCTTTCAAGGTACTGACTTTCGTAAAAAGTTTGAACCGCGGTAACAATGTCAGGGCTGCCTCCTAGGCGGTATACATCGTGGTTTGAATAAACGATCTCCTTGCCCATTCCCTGCAGCAGCCCAATCGTGTATCCGTGCATAAAGGCGCTGTCGGTCTTCAGATGCACCAATCCATCTAGCTTTAAGATCGCCCTGTAACGCGCCAGAAATGTGGCATTCGTCAATCTATGTTTGGTACGCTTGTATTTGATCTGTGGATCTGGAAAGGTGATCCAAATCTCACTCACCTCTTGAGGCTTGAAGGCGTAATCAATAAGCTCTATAGACATGCGCAAAAAGTGCACATTTTGAAGCCCTTCTTCAATAGCGGTTTTTGCACCGCGCCAAAGTCTTGCTCCCTTAATATCGATTCCGATGAAGTTTTTATCCGGATAGCGTCGCGCTAGCTCCAAAGTGTAGTCCCCCTTGCCGCATCCTAGCTCTAATACTATGGGGTTTTCGTTACCAAAGGAATCCGTCCAATTGGTGCTCAATAGCGCACCATTTAAAAGGTCTTCACGTAAAGGTTGCGTAACGTTTACAAAACCTTCATTTTCTCTGAACCGCTTTAACTTATTTTTACTTCCCAAGAACTAGAACTTTCTAGTCGCAAATCTAATCAATACCCGGCAACGGCGATGAATCTGAGTCAGCATACCCTTTTGGTTGCCCCGCTCAACTGGGGTCTCGGACACAGCGCAAGATGTATCCCCATTATAAAAGCGCTCCTCGATAGAGGTGCCAATGTGCTAATTGCCTCAGATGGCGCTGCCCTGGGCTTACTCAAAAAAGAGTTTCCTGAGCTGACCGCTTACGAATTATCATCCTACCGCATCAGTTACGCCAAAAACGGACGGCTATTTAAGCTAAAGATGGTTCTAAATAGCTATAAGATTTTATGGGCCATGTACAAGGAGCGCCAAGAGATCAAGCGTATCGTAAGGGCCGAAAAGATCACCGGATTGATCTCTGACAATCGTCTAGGGGTGTATTGCAAAGGGATCACCAATGTGTTCATCACCCATCAATTGAGAGTGCTTTCAGGAAGCACCACCGCCATCAGCTCAAAAATGCATCAAGAGGTTTTTAAAAAATATGATGCCGTTTGGGTTCCCGACTTTGAATCTTCTTCGAATCTGACCGGCAAACTCGGGCACCTCGACAAAAAGCCAAACAACCTCGTCTATCTCGGACCCCTAAGTCGATTTAAGAAGAAAAAGGAGCCGATCGCCTACGATCTCTTAGCGCTATTGTCAGGACCAGAACCGCAGCGCAGCATGCTAGAAGGAAAACTCTTGAGTGAGTTTAAGTCATTCAAAGGACAGACAATTATGGTGCGCGGAGTAATTGAAGAAGAGCAAAAAATTGAAGATCAACAGCTTGAATATGGAAGTTTAAAGGTGGTCAACTACATGCAGTCTGAAGAGCTAATGTCGACCGTACGCCAAAGTGCAATGGTGCTTTGCCGTTCAGGCTACACCACGGTAATGGACCTAGCCAAATTAGGAAAGAAGGCCTTCTTTATTCCTACTCCAGGTCAATACGAGCAGCTACATATCGCCAAGCGCCTTGATGCACAAAAAATAGTTCCGAGTTGCAATCAGGATGAATTTACGCTTGAACAGCTCGAGCGTGTTGAAAGTTACAGCGGCTTAGCAGTCTTTAGTTCAGAAGTAGACTTTGATTCGGTATTCTCGATTTTCTGAAGCGTGAATGAGAATTCTGAGCCCACACCAGGTTCACTCTCAACATAAATACGCTCTCCGTGAGCCTCTACAATATGCTTCACGATTGAAAGCCCCAAACCTGATCCTCCTTCTTTTCGAGAACCACTCTTGTCTACCCTGTAGAATCGCTCAAAAAGACGTGGTAAATGCTCTCGACTGATCCCATGGCCATTATCAGTGACCCGCACAATCACCTTGTCTTTTACCAAATTTTCAACACTCACCTCGGTAGTGCCATTGACATGGCCGTACTTAATTGAGTTTTCGATGAGGTTCCCAAGAACATGTTCTATCTTTTCGTAATCTGCCAGCACCTCTACAGGATTAGGATAAGGACGATCAAAAATGAGTGCGATATTCTTTTTGCCGGCTTTCATTTCGAGCATCTCAAAGACACTTTGAATAAGCTCTATAACATCCATAGGTTTTTTAACCACCTGTTGGGTGCCCGACTCTAACTTGGTAATGGTATCTAAATCTTTAACGATGTACAAAAGACGGTCAACCGCTTTATTGGTTTGCTCTAGGTACTTCTTTCTGATCTTTTTATCGTCCATCGCTCCGTCGAGCAGGGTGAGAACATAGCCTTGAATGGTAAATAGGGGTGTCTTCATCTCGTGAGCCACATTCCCCAAGAAGTCTTTACGGTATTCTTCCTGTATCTTGAGTGTTTCTATCTCAACCTTTTTGCCGCGGGCAAACTTTTCAATATCAGAAGTCAATGACTCAAGATCGGTGCTCACACTGTTTCCTGAAAAACGGATTCCTTCGAGAAGAGAAACTTCTTTGTAAACGTTTTTGATCAATCGAAGTACATAGTTTTCTACTTCCGCTCTAAGGGATAAGAAAGCAATTGCAAAAAGAAGGATAAAAAAAACAGCAAGTACCCAGTAAGCCGTTAAGGAAGCGAAAAAGAAGACTATAGATAAAACAGCAGTTGCTGTAAGTGAAATATAGAATGCGTATTTCAGTGCAAATGAATTCGCATTTTTATAATTACCCGCCATAGGGTTTAAAGTACGAATTTATAGCCTACTCCTTTTACGGTCTTAAAGTGATCGTCTCCTATTTTTTCTCTGAGCTTACGTATGTGAACATCAATCGTTCGACCCCCAACGACAACTTCATTACCCCATACCTTTTCAAGGATGACTTCGCGTTTAAATACTTTATCAGGCTTAGAGGTGAGTAAAGCTAAAAGTTCAAACTCTTTTCGGGGTAATACCATTTCTTCGCCTTTATTTACCACCTTATATTCTTCTCGATTGATGATGAGATCTCCAACCTTCATAATCTCATCTTCTTTTTTCTGCTCTTTACTTCTTCTGAGTAAGGCCTTCACTTTAGACATTAAAACCTTAGGCTTAATGGGCTTTTGAATATAATCATCGGCTCCTGCCTCAAAGCCTGCCAACTGAGAATAGTCTTCACCCCTAGCGGTTAAAAAGGTAATAATAGTATGCTCTAACCCTGGCGTGTTACGCATAATCTCACACGCCTCAATACCATCCATTTCTGGCATCATGACATCTAGGATCACGAGGTGAGGTTGCTTCTTTTTCGCTTTAGAGACCGCTTCAACCCCGTTTTTGGCTGTGTAAACCTGGTATCCCTCTAGGGACAGGTTGTAACCCACTATTTCTAAAATGTCTTGCTCGTCGTCAACGAGCAAAATACGAATGTCTTCTTTTTTCATTTTTGAAGAAGTTAGCTCTCTAAGTTAAGAATTCGTGCCAAGAGCGTACTGCTTACATTCTTTTGGTCGATAAACACTTAGGTTCTTAGAACTTGTATGAAAATCCTAGACTAGCGTTTATTCCAGGTGTTATACTCGAAAAAACAAAGGATTTATCGCCAAAGTAATCGAATCTACTCTCAATTTTATCGTTGAGTAGATTTTCGAGTTTAAGTGAGGCAGACATATTTTTCTTCTCTCCGAAGCTTTTACTCAAATTCGCATTTAAACTATTAAAGGGTTCTGTAAAAACATCCGGAAACTGCCCTACTCCAATAACCTGAAGCGCTCTCCCCTGTACATTGAAGTAAGCCCCTACTTCGAGGTCCTTTTCAAATATATTATAGCTCATCCCTGCATTTACTAGATAGGGTGATTGACCTTGTAATTCTCTTTTATTGCTAATTACACGATCAGGGGACACTGCAGTTCTAGCAGCAAACTCTCCATCGCTCATTGTCAACTCTGATACGATAAGAGAGGTGTTTACATTGAGGGATAAGCGTTGATTTTCATTTTCAATCACATTTTTTCTAAACTCCAATTCAGCCCCATAAACCGTAGCCTCTTCTGTGTTTCGTGCTATTAAGGTGTTCGGAGTTGAAACGTCGAAATAATTGATTTCTATAGGGTTCTCAAAGCGCTTATAAAAGACACTCAATGCCATAAACTCATTACCCTCACCATACTTTTCCCATCTTAAATCATAGTTGTCAATATAGGTTGGGACCAATGAGATGTTTCCGACAAAAAATCGTTCTGTAATTGGATCGTAGATATTCGCTGCAGAATTTTCTTTAAAACTCGGGCGGGCTGTGGTCTTCGAATAAGAACCTCTTAAATTAACAGCATCGCTAAAAGAATAAATAATATTTAAGGATGGATAAAAATCATCCACATTAATAAACTCCTCTTTAACAAACAAAGTTCCCTCTATACTTTGACCAGAGTATATCACGTCGTACATCTCATAGCGCAAGCCTACTATAGTCTTTATTTTTTCTGACAGCTTTATTTCATTTGAAATGTAAGTTCCAACTGTTTGACTTTCAGATTCATATTGGTTCGTTGGTTGATATTCTCCGATAATAAATGACCCTGTATCTCTGTTGCTATTCCAAACAAATATGGGCCTTAGAATATTATTGTAATCCCCATCTAAAACGACCGAAGAACCTCTAAAACCTATAGTGAAAAAGTCAGTGCCAAACGCTCTCTTCTTATTTAAAAAGGCTGCCCCAAACTTTAACTGACTCTCAGCCTTACCTGTTGAATAATCCAGAGTCACATCCATTCGACCTGAAAGCGCAGTTTCATCTAGATCTCTCCATAAACGCTGTGGTAAAGAAGAGACGGAATTGTCAATAAGTCGCGTTCCATTTTCAAGCTGATTAAAAACAGTTTTACGAAAATCAATATCACGCACTTGCACTATAGATGGTGCCACCTTCCAATCTACAGAAAGCTTAGAGCCCACTCTGTAAGAGCCAGAAACAGGAAAGCTCACAATATTTCGCTCGGTGTGCGTCATCGTATTCGTAGCACCGAAATAAGGATTTTCGATAAAATCTTGAATGAAGCCGTCAAAGGCATTACTTTCACCACTTCGAATGGCCAAAACCAAAGCCTTATGTTTTGCGTTTCCTGTTTTTAAAGCAACCCCAAATAAGCCACTGGCGATGGCCTGAATTGTACCTAGCTCTCCTTCTTGAGCATCAAAGGGCTCAGGTTGATTTTCACGAATAGCGATGTTTCCATTTACTGCATTTTCGTAATAATCAGAATCGTATTTATAATTCAAGGAAGCTATGTACCCAATCGAACTATTGTCAGAAAAATTAAGTTGATTAGAGGCTGTTAAACCGATACTTGTATCGAATAAATTGTTCTCTCGACTAACTCCCATTTGAGGCGTTAGCGACAGTGTCCCGTTTCTAAGTTCAAGTTCTTGAGCCGGATTATTGATGCTTTCGGGACGCTCAAAAACTCGGGTTGATGAAAAAGGCAGGTTGTTTTTTCCACTATCGAAAAAGAAGGGGTCAAGTGCATACTCAGGGAGTGCTGGCGCATCCTTCAGATTTGTAGTGCTGTTAAATGAGGTTGAGAGTGAAACAGTATATTCGGGTAGAGCAGAAAAATCTCTTAGTAAGACATCTACTACTCCACCGGTAAAATCAGCACCTTGTTCAGCACTAGAAGACTTGCTTACCAAAATATTGTCTAACAAGTTTGTTGGGAATATGTCTAATTGAAGTGTATTTCGATCTGGATCTAGCCCGGGAACTTCTAATCCTCCTAATAAAGTTTTTGAATAACGATCTCCTAACCCGCGAACGTAAACGAACTTTTCACCTTGTATAGAAACTCCCGGAATACGCTTGATGGCAGAGGCCACATTTCCGTCACCTGATTTTCGAATTGTCTGAGCAGATAATCCATCGACCAGAGTTACAGCTCCCTTTTGAATGGCTAAAACAGAGGCCTCGCTATTCTTTCGAGCAGAGGTAGTAACAACTACCTCTTCTAATGCATTTGCTGCAGGATTTAAAACAATACTCACCTCTTGCTCTCCTGAGATTTCTACTACTACGTCACTTACTATTTTAGTTTCATAACCCAAATAAGAAAACTCTATTTCGTAAGTCCCTGCCTCTACATTGAGGATGTATCTACCCTCAAAATCGGTAATAGCCCCTACAATGGTTTCAGTAGATCCTTGCGCTCGAACAATTACATTCGCGAAGGCCAAAGGTTCGTTAAAGTCACCATCTATGACTACCCCAGAGACTACGGATTGAGATAGTGCAAACGAAAAGCTTGCGAAGGAGAAAAACAAAAGGAAAAACTTTTTCATACTAAAAATCAAAAAGTAGCCCTATCACCTAGGGCTACTTGTTTTACTAAATTATAAGAGGATTAATACAGTTGTGTCCAAGTAAAAACCGATTCATCTGCACCTGCCGAAGAAGGTCTTGTTGCAACAACTGAAAGCCATGTTGCTGAAGCTTCAGAGGCCTTTCCGTTTAAAATTGAGGTTTTTGAATCTGTTGAAACGACCACAACATCTTTGTAGGTTAATTTACCAACGACCGCTGATGTTCCAGCTCCGTCGTAGTTTGAATCTATACCTTTTAGGGTTGAACCTGATTTGAAATCGACATAGAGAATATTCTCGTTGAAACCAGTAGCCTTAGACTTCCAGTCCCCGTATACAGCAGTTTTAACAGCATCGCCATTACCGTATGCCGTAACACCAGTCAATGTGAAGGCCCCGACAATTGCTCCTGCTGGATCTTCTGTACCGTCAATCTCAAATACAGTATCTGATCCTGACCCCATGAATACCGCTGCATTAGAAATGGTACCACTATATGCTTGATCTACATCAATAGCATCATCATCTTGATAGGCGACAACCAAATTGGTAACATCTACAGATCCTCCAAAAATTTCAATACCATCATCTTCTGATCCGAACAATTCGATGTTTTCAATTACGGTACCTGAACCGACACCTCCCATAGTCAAACCTTGAAGCTCATTTCCAGGAGAAACTGCCGTACCTGTATGGCGGATAGACACATATTTCATAATTCCTGAATTATCAGCTGGCGAACTTCCGCCGTATTGTGTAAAAGTGTACCCTGAAACCACACCCTCTATGTTCGCAACACCACCAGCAGCTCCTACAGTACCATTACCTAACAAGATAACAGACCCCCAAAGTCCTTTATCAGTAAGTGAACGGTTAGGGCTAGTAGAACCATTTGCGTATACGATATTGTCATCAACATCAGTAAAGATGATCGGCTTTTCAGCAGTACCTACTGCATTTATTTTTGCGCCCTTCGCCACGATTAAAACAGTAGCATTTGCTCCTGTTCCTTTCGCACCCTTGATAATAGTTCCCTCTTCAATAGTAAGGGTTGCGCCACTCTCAACGACTACCTTACCGTCCATTAGCCAAATCTTATCATTTGACCATGTAGTGTCTGTTGAGATAGAAGTGATACCACCTGATCCTACACGCTCAACCGGAGGGTTGGTTAGTGCCTCAGAAGCAGCCAAAGCAGCAGCAATAGCAGCTTCAACATCAATTGATTCTTTACCGGCAAATCCAGCAGCAACTGCTTGTGTAGCCGCTTCACGAGCAGCATTTGCAATTGTTTCTGAAGATGGGTAATTCGCTAGTGCAGCTGCTACCGCTTGATCTACGATAGACTGCAAAGTGGCTTGGTCAATCGTAACCTCTGTAGTACACGAAGAAAAAAGTAATCCTCCTGAAAGCGTTAGAGCAAGAATAGATTTTTTCATTTTTTTGGGTTTATGATTTTGAGACAAAACTATAGTGAGGTGCCGTGCAGATTCTTAGCTCAACGTTAAGGTTGAAAACTGATTTTGTAAGAATTGTTTTCTAAGAGTTTCTTGAGCGTTATTTAAATGTTAAGCGCCTTTTTTGAATCATTCTGAGGTATTTTTGAAAGGTGAAAAGGCCCGAAATTCAGTTTTCAAATACCTCTCAAGAGCAGTTTAAGGCTAGCGCCTTATCGATCTACCGCTATCAGTATAAAAACAATACCATTTATAGGGCTTATTGCGATCTCATCCGTAGAAGTCCTAAAGAGGTTCAGCACTTAGAAGACATTCCTTTTCTACCCATTTCGTTTTTTAAGTCACATCAAGTGGTCTCTGCAGAAATAACACCCCAAGACATACTGACCTTTAAAAGTTCAGGTACCACTGAAATATTGAAGCGAAGTACTCATTACGTGCTTGACCCAGAATTATATGTTAAAAGCTTTAAGGCGGGCTTTGCCCATGCCTACGGATCACATGCCGATTACCGTATCCTGGCCTTACTTCCGTCGTATCAAGAGCAATCACACTCCTCATTGATATACATGGTCGATCATCTGATGGCAGAGGCCAAGAGCGGATCACGCTACATCACCCGTGAAGAAGATTTTGGTCGCCTGTTTGATAAGCCACAGAAAACCTTATTGATAGGTGTGACATTTGCACTGCTCGATATGGCCGAGCATTTTCAAAAGCCATTACACAACACGGTTGTTATGGAAACGGGTGGAATGAAAGGACAGCGAAAAGAATTGGTGCGGGCCGAGGTGCACGCCTTACTCAAGAATGCCTTCGGTGTTGATACGGTACATTCAGAATACGGAATGACAGAACTCTTATCGCAAGCTTATGCTAAAAAAGAGGGCAGATTTGAGTGTCCGCCCTGGATGCAGATAAAGATCAGAGAAACCGAAGATCCCTTTAGCTATTGCCAGCCCACAAGAACTGGAGCAATCAATGTGATTGATTTTGCTAACCTTAACTCTTGCAGCTTCATCGCTACAGATGACCTCGGAAAGCGTTATGAAGATGGATCTTTCGAAGTTATAGGCCGTTTTGATCAGGCAGAAGCGCGAGGATGCAATCTTATGATGGTTTAGACGCTAAACTACCTTTAGAAGAAAGTAGCTTTTTTTACCGCGCTGCAAAACGATAAAGCGTGATGCGATTAGATCATTAATACTTAGTTGATGCTCTGTGTCGGTGATCTTCTCTTTGTTTACTGAAATCGCATTCTGCTTTAATTCTCTGCGCGCTTCTCCTTTTGAACTCAGAAAGAGCGGAGCTCCTTCATGATTCTGAATAGAAAGTGCATCGACAATTGAAAGACCCTGCTCTATTTGCGACTTAGGAATTTCAGCCGTAGGAACCTCTGCAAAAGCCTCAGAAAGCACTTCTTCTGATAGTGCTAAAAGGTCTTCTTTGCTTGACTTTCCGAAAAAGATATTTGAAGCCGCAATTGCCGCCTCATAGTCGACTTCGGAATGAACTAAAACCGTTATCTCTCTAGCTAAACGCTGTTGAAGAACACGCAAGTGTGGCGCCTCTTGATGCTCAGCAATAAGAGCCTCAACCGTCTCTTTATCAAGCATGGTAAAGATCTTGATAAAGGTCTCAGCGTCTTGATCAGATACGTTCAACCAGTATTGGTAGAATTGATAGGGCGAAGTACGATTGCGGTCAAGCCATACATTGCCTTGTTCTGTTTTTCCGAATTTGCTTCCGTCGGCCTTGGTGATCAGTGGGCAAGTGAGCGCAAAGCCCTTAGACTGATCCATCCGTCTGATTAATTCAGTACCCGTGGTAATGTTACCCCATTGATCGCTTCCGCCCATTTGAAGACTGCACTCATGCGAGCGGTGTAGATGCAAGAAGTCGTATCCTTGAACCAACTGATAGGTGAATTCTGTAAAAGACATTCCTTCGGTATCTTCAGCAGTTAGACGCTTCTTTACCGAATCTTTCGCCATCATATAATTGACCGTAATGTGCTTACCAACATCTCGGATAAATTGAAGAAAGCTTATGTCTTTCATCCAGTCGTAATTGTTCACCAGTTCAGCGGCGTTCGACTGTGAAGCATCAAAGTCTAAGAACTTTGAAAGCTGTTTCTTGATGGCCTCTTGATTATGTCTTAGGGTTTCTTCGTCGAGCAAATTTCGCTCTTTAGACTTTCCTGAAGGATCGCCAATCATACCAGTGGCTCCTCCGATTAGGGCAATAGGCTTGTGACCCGCCAACTGAAAATGACGCAGCATCAAAATACTCACCAGGTTCCCAATGTGAAGCGAATCAGCAGTTGGATCAAATCCTACATATGCTGTTCGCATCGCTTCATTGAGGTGCTCTTCTAATCCGGGCATGTAATCGTGTACCATGCCTCTCCACTTGAGTTCTTCTATAAATTGATGTGCCATAATCGATCTGGTGGGCTACAAATATAGTTGTCTTTAGCTACTTTTAGGTCATGATTTTAGTCACAGGCGCTACCGGAATGCTGGGCGCCCATTTTCTGCTCGAACTTACCAGAAGAGGCCAAAAGGTGCGCGCCATTTACCGCACTGAATCGAAACGCCAAGAGGTCGCTTCTTTCTTTGCCTACAACCAATGTGAAACAAAGTTTGAGGACATCGAGTGGGTTTCTATAGCCCTAGATCATCCGCAGGAAATAGAAGAGGCCCTAAAAGGTATAGAGCAAGTCATTCATTGTGCAGCCCTTATCTCTTTTGATGCCAAAGACGAAAAGCTGCTTGTCGAAACCAATGTCACCCTCACTCGCTGCCTTGTAGACAGTCTACTCGTTAACCCAGCCAAACTTTTGTACGTGAGCAGTGTGGCGGCTCTTGAATCCGAAAACCCATCTTATTATGGTCAAACCAAATATATGGGGGAGCTCGAAGTATTTAGAGGAATTCAAGAAGGTCTAGAGGCTCATATCGTTAGACCTGGAGTAATCCTTAGTGACTTTTTTTGGAGGAGTCCAAGTCTGTCGCTCTTTAAATTGGCCTTCAGATTAAAGCACCTTTGTTTTGAAGGTGAAACTGGGTTTATAGCAGCAGACGACGTTATTCAATGCAGTCTCAAACTCTTAGAACAAAAAGAAGTGATAGACGTGACGTTAGTCTCGCATCACCTTTCGTACTGCGAACTCATCAACACCATTCGAGAAGGAGTGGGCAAGCCCCATGCGACTAAGGCGTTCAGCAAAGAAAAACTGCTCATTATCATGCGGTTTACGCAGTTGATTAAAAGGCTAGGATTTAGAAGAATTGTACTCTCAAGTGGCCTAATAGAAACCCTTTATACCAAAAGCAGCTACGACAGTCTTGACACCTACGAAGTATTTAATACCCTACCAAAGAGAGATTTCAACCTATTTATAAAAGAATTGGCGGTGACCTATAAGCGTCAAAGAGGTAAACTGGTTTAATGCTCTGTCTCTTCTAGCGTTTCAGGTGGCGAAAGTTTTCTCAAAGAATCCATGAGCTGTTCTGTACGTTCGATCCGTACCCTTACCGTATCAAACATGGCTAGATACAGATCTCCTCTTGACGCATAATAGAGATTAGATTCAAAAAACTGAAGGCTGTCAAAATCATACTTCGAGTACAGATAAGGCATAATTCGTAACTCTTGAGTTGAGAATACCGGGGTGGTGTGATTTCTTATTCCATTATAAAGGGTCAAATCAAAAAGAATGTCAACAAACTTATCCTTTTCTATTAAGTGTTCTGGCGGATCGATCATTCGAGTGCCACAAGCGGCAACGATGAATAGAAGTAAAAAGATCAGTTTTTTCATCGGTTGAAGCTTAGTTTCATGGCATTTTTATGCGCGCTAATTTGGCCCTGGTCGTAACCCAGATGACCGTTGACCCAAACCTTGTCTATACTGTGCGAAAAGGTGTGTCCCTCAAAAGGACTCCATCCGCATTGATAGAGTATATTCTCTTTTTGAACAGTGTATGGCCTTTTTGAAAAGGTCACCAAATCGGCATAATATCCTTCACGAATATATCCTCTACGATCGATCTTGTATAATTCTGCTGGGTTGTGACAAAATTTCTGAACCAGCAATTCTAGGTCCATTTCGCCTTCTTCAACCTTGTCGAGATACCCCATAAGTGCATGTTGCTCTAGTGGCCCCCCTGATGGTGCCTTATGGTATGGATTTTGTTTCTCCTCATAGGTGTGTGGAGCATGGTCTGTAGCTAGAATATCTAAGGTGTTATTGCGGACCCCCTC
This sequence comes from Flavobacteriaceae bacterium, assembly GCA_038134285.1. GTDB lineage: Bacteria > Bacteroidota > Bacteroidia > Flavobacteriales > Flavobacteriaceae > UBA3478. The sequence goes on along the minus strand of JAYPUW010000003.1, from coordinate 79,907 downwards.
CCACAAAGCCGCTCGATCTGCTACCGTCTTAACCGCCGGATTCCATTTGATAAGCGTCCCTTTTTCGGCATAATCTTCATCAGAAAACCAGAGGTGATGTAAACAAACTTCTGCCGTGATCTGTTTCTCAGCAAAGGGCAGGTGTCGATCGAAAAGCTCAAGCTCTTCAGCAGTTGATAAATGAAAAACATGAAGTCGCGCACCCGTCTCTCGAGCGAGTTCTATGGCTCTTGAAGAAGAAGCGTAGCAAGCCTCGTGCGAGCGGATGATCGGATGTTGCGCTATCGGAATATCTTCTCCATAGGTTTCTATGGCTTTGGCTGTATTGGCACGAATAATAGACTCGTCTTCGCAATGTGCGGCAATGACCATTTGAGTGTTAGAAAAAATACCGCGAATCACTTCTTCACGATCTACAAGCATATTTCCAGTAGAAGAACCCAGAAAGAGTTTTACTCCCGCACAGGCATCAATGGGCAATTTTTTTATAAGCTCCAGATTGTCATTCGTTCCTCCGAAAAAGAAAGAGAAATTCACGTAGGCGCTTATAGCGGCACGGTTAAACTTGTCTTCGAGCGCTTCAAAAGTGGTGGTCTGAGGGTTGGTGTTGGGTTGCTCCATAAAAGTGGTGATTCCACCGGCCAATGCCGCTCGGCTTCCACTTTCTATAGTCCCCTTATGCGTCAACCCTGGCTCTCTAAAATGAACCTGATTATCGATGCATCCTGGAATAAGAAATGCGCCCTGCAAATCGCTCACCTCAGCGGTTGCATCTGAAATATCATGATCAATTTTACTGATAAATGCTCCGTCAATCAGGACGTCGGCAAGTTGACTTCTTCCTTCAGAAACTAGGGTAGCATTTTTAAGAAGCTTTTTCGGCATTGTAGAAGCGCTTTTTATCAAAGATACTATCCAGACGCATTTTAAACACGCCCCAAACCGCCTCTTTAATGATTGCGCCGCTCATTTTTGAGACACCGCGAACGCGATCGGTAAATACAATACTTACTTCTTTAATTTTGGCTCCACGCTTGAAGGCCCTGTACTTCATCTCAATCTGAAAGGCGTATCCTACAAAGCGGATGGCGTCAAAATTGATTGATTTTAGGGTAGATGCCTGATAGCATATAAAACCTGCAGTAGGATCGTAAATAGGCATCCCTGTAATCATCCGCACATACATCGACGCTCCGTATGAGAGTAGAATTCTTCTTATGGGCCAATTCACCACATTGACCCCTTTACAATACCGGCTTCCGATAGCAACATCTGCTCCCTCTAGGCATGCCTGGTGCAATCGGATGAGATCAGCAGGTGTATGTGAAAAATCAGCATCCATCTCAAAGATGTAATCGTAGGCATTTGTCAAAGCCCACTTAAATCCATGTATATAGGCCGTGCCAAGCCCGGTCTTTTCAGATCGAACCTCTAAATGCAAAGACGCATTAAATTCTTCTTGTAGCTCACGAACCCTATCAGCAGTACCATCTGGCGAACTGTCGTCTACAATGAGTACGTGGTAGCCTTGATTGAGATCAAAAACAGCCTTAACGATCAATTCGACGTTCTCGATCTCGTTATAAGTAGGAATAATGACGACTGCTTTACTCACGGGCGTCTAATTTACATCAACTATGCCTATTTGTAGGCATCAGCGGCGCATAAAACTACTTAACTTCGCAGGGTGAAGTCGCTTCCTAGATCGTTTTGGATAATTGCTTCTGTCGTTCTCATCATCAATGGGATCCAAGCATCTTTCACCGAATTGCTTCAAGACGAAGCCTATTATTGGTATTACGCCCAGAAACTCGAATGGGGCTATTTCGACCATCCGCCTTTTGTAGCCTTTCTGGCTTTAGCCTCTCGACTTTTTAAAAATGAGCTGGGATTGCGTGTGTTAAGTGTTGTGCTAAACCTGGCCTCTTATGTGCTCGTTTTCTTGAGTCTCAAAAAGCAAACTCGCCAAAAGCAGAGGTTCAATTTTTGGTTGATTTTACTCAGTTTACCCCTCATTAACTTGTACGGATTTCTTACGCTACCGGATACAGGCACCTTGTTCTTTGCTTCTCTTTTTATCTACGGATACAAGGCGTTCTTAAAAGAGAAACCAAGAGCGGCGCTCCTACTTGGGTTTGCCATGGCCGGACTGATGTACAGCAAATACACTGGAGTACTCCTCATACTCGCAACCATTGCATCAAACCTATCGCTTCTTCAAAACCCAAAGGCCTGGTTGGCTGTTGGTATCAGTCTAACGCTATTTGCTCCGCATTTAGGTTGGCTCTATACCCATGACTTCATCACATTGAAATTTCATTTTAGCGAGCGTCCGAATCATGCCTATGACTTTTTGAATTTTACAGGTCTCTATATCGTAAATGCTATCACGCTCTTCGGACTCTTTGCCTATGCCATTTTTAAATCGCTATTTCAAGCTTCAACACAAGAAAAGTTTAGTCGCGGATTGGCCTTCATGACGGCAGGGGTACTACTATTCTTTTTACTTTCTTCATTTGAGAAAAAATCACAGCTGCAGTGGCTCCTGCCTTCTTGCTACCCTGCTCTGATTTTACTTCTGGAACGCATCAATAAGACCTCTGTTTATGCATTTGTGAAACCACTTGCGGCAATGAGTCTCTTACTTCTTTACGGGCTTAGGATGTTATTGATCGCACCTCAATGGTCACCGATTAAGCTTGAAACCCATGGCGTAATTGAATGGGCTGAAGAAGCAGCCTCACGAGCCAACACCTCTGTAGTCGCCTTTAAAGACTCTTATCAAAAAGCTTCTTTGTACGGGTTTTACACCGGAAGGGCTGCTTTATCATTCAATACCCTTGACTATAGGCCAAATGCTTATGATTTTGATGCACAATGGATGGCACTAGAGGGTAAACCTCTAACGCTGATTGACGATAAGGCGAAAACCTTTACGCGCATTGAACGTTTTCAAAATGTAGGTATGCAGTACTTTGAAAACTTTAATGATGTTTTAAAACTTCAATTATCTGATTCGCAAAAGCTGTATGCAGCCGTCTTGGATGAGCACAAAAATCCTATCGCTATGGTACAGATTAAAACAGGCGCCAATGGAGAAGTACTCGAATTGTTAGAACAAGAAGGGCCACTCAAGAACGCTACATCGATACGCATAGGTATTCAAGATGAAGAGTACCCCGTACGACTGATTAGCCTAACTTCGTTTCATCCCTAAGACCCTATATCGATGGAGTTAGCGCGGCACAGTCAATTTTACCTCATCCTAGGATTGCTCATTGCAATCATTCGAATAGGGTATGCCGAGCCCTTCTTCTATTTTAAGCGCATGCTGTTCGACGACACCTTTATTCGACTTTACGATAAGGGATTAAAACGCTGGCGCAACGCCTTGTTTACCCTCAGCAGCATTTCTGTATTATTATTTGCTTTGATGTTGGCAGCGCTTTCTGCTCAGGTCGAGTGGCTCAATTTTAATGTACTTGCTGCCGTGGTAGGTCTCACGGCGCTACTTCTTTTAAAATACGCGGTCAGGAGACTTTTAGCATTTGCACATCAATCAAGAGGATTCTTTGACACGGCACAAGTTTATGCCCAATCGTATTTTGCTTATGCTGGGGTAATAGCCTTCATTTTAGGGGTCATCTTAGACCTCTATCCTGAGTTCAATAGAGTCATGATGTGGATTTTAGGGGGGCTCATTATAGGATTACAAATAAAATGTTACTTCGGCGTTATAAATCACCTTCTAAAGCGAAAACCTGATAATCTTCTGCTTTTTATTTTTTATCTTTGCGCACTTGAAATCGCTCCTATTGTAGTTGTGTATACGTTGAGCCTCTAAACTGTAAGGAACATGAAAGTGAAAACTATTTTGGTATCTCAACCTGAGCCGAAATTAGAGAACTCTCCTTATGCGAAGCTGATTGAGAAAGAGAAACTGACCGTAGATTTTCGACCATTTATTCATGTAGAAGGCGTTGATTCAAAAGTGGTACGACAGCAAAAAATTGACCTCTCTAAATTTTCCGCAATCATTTTAACGAGCCGCAACTCAGTAGATCATTATTTCAGGCTCGCCGAAGAAATGCGCTTTAAGGTTCCAGATACTATGAAGTATTTCTGTCAGTCTGAGGCAGTAGCCTTTTACCTTCAGAAATATGTAGTGTACAGAAAGCGCAAGATTTATATAGGAAAACGTCTTTTCTCAGACTTAGCACCTCTTCTTAAAAAGCACAAGACTGAAACCTATCTTCTGCCTTCTTCTGATGTGCTTAAGCCAGATGTACCTATGACCTTAGATGAACTTGGTGTGAATTGGACACGCGGAATTTTCTACAAAACAGTAATCAGTGATCTCTCTGATCTTGCAGATGTCTATTATGATATACTTGTATTCTTTAGCCCTTCAGGTATCGAGAGTTTGTTCATCAACTTTCCGGATTTCAAGCAGAACAACACTAGAATCGCAGCCTTCGGAAATACCACGATAAAAGCCGCCGAAGAAAAAGGTCTTGTAGTTAAAATTAAGGCGCCTACCCCTGAAACGCCATCAATGACAATGGCCCTTCAGAAATACCTTAGCGAGGTGAATAAGTAAGGGTAGCGCGGATTAGTACTCCCCAAGCAGCAATTAAAAGCAGCCCCCCAACCGGTGTGACCGGGCCTAAAAAAGAAAGGTCTAGTCCGCTAACTGCTCTTGTGCTCAACAGGTAAATGCTTCCTGAAAACGTCAATACTCCTGAAAGTACCAATCGTGCTATGATTCGCTTGTAGCGCTCGCTTAAAACTGGCAATGCCTCAATAGCAAGCAGCAAAAGTGCATGCAGCATCTGATAGCGCACCCCCACCTCAAAACTCTCTAAGGCCTCTGGTGCCAGACGTGATTTTAATGCGTGTGACCCTAAGGCGCCCAAAACAACTCCGACAATCCCTAGAAGGGCAGCAAGGCGTATACGTGAATTCATTTCAGCTTGATTTTGAAACAAAATTAGGACTTACCTTTAGGAAATGAAGTCCTATCAAAAAGAATCTACCGTCACCCTAGACGGGATCGACAAAACGATTTTAAGCTATCTGATGGAAGACGCGCGCACCCCTCTTTTAGAAATTTCGCGCAAAGTAGGAATCTCTGGGGCTGCTATTCATCAACGACTCAAGAAACTTGAAAGCTCAGGGATTCTCTCAGGATCTAAATTTGTGGTAAACACCAAAAAACTCGGATACAGTACGATGGCCTATGTCGGCATCTACCTTGATAAAGCCATGAGAAATCCATCCGCCGTGAAGGCTTTAAAAGAAATTCCTGAAGTTCTTGAATGCCACTACACTACCGGAAATTGGTCTATTCTCATTAAGATCTTATGCCGAGATAATGAGCATCTAATGCACATTCTCAATAAAGAGATTCAAACCATAGATGGGATATCACGAACCGAGACCTTTATCTCTCTCGACCAGCAGATCGATCGGCAAATCAAAATTTAGTCACGGGCTCTCATGACTTGCATCCCCCAATAGAGCAATGAGGCTAAAGCCCCTATTGCAGCTACTACATAGGTGCGTGCAGCCCACTTCAGGGCATCTTTGGCACCATCGTGTTCTTCTTGGGTAAGTACGTTTTCATCGATGAGCCACTTCAGCGCACGTTCGCTAGCATCATATTCTACAGGAAGTGTGATAAAGCTAAAAAGTGTCGCCAAAGCCATTAAAGCCAAACCTAACACCGCTATGGGGTATCCAAAACCAGAACCAGAAGAAAACATGAGTACGAGTCCTATCAGTACAATCCACGAAGACATACCTGAGGCGACAGAGACCATAGGAACCAATTGAGAACGCATGGTGAGCCACTTATAGGCTCTAACATGCTGCACAGCGTGACCCACTTCATGAGCAGCAACGGCAGCGGCGGCGGCATTTCGGCCTGAAAAAACAGCCTCACTCAAATTGACAGTTTTATTCACAGGGTTATAGTGATCACTTAAGCGCCCAGGAGTAGAAATGATTTCAACGTCGTAAATCTGATGGTCTGCAAGCATCTTTTGGGCAATTTCTTTACCCGACATTCCATTAGCTAACGTGCGCTTTTCATAGGTGCGAAACTTGCTTTTTAGGCGTTGACTCACCGCAGCACTTGCCAAAGCAATGATTCCGAGTAAGAGGTAATAATAAGACATCATAGTTTCACTCAATTTACCTCAAAATTAGTGGATTTTAAGATGCAATTAATGCACGATGTTGATGATCTTTCCCGGTACAATGATCACTTTCTTCGGAGTAGATCCGTCGAGTTGGTGTTTGGTTTTTTCGTGATTCATCACAACCTCTTGGATAGCATCTTTGCTTAAATCTAGCGGAAGCGTCAGTTTAAATCTCAACTTACCGTTGAACGATACCGGATACTCCTTTTCATTTTCAACCAAATACTTCGGATCAAACTCTGGGTAGGCTACCTGCGAAATAGATCTCGAATGACCTAGTCGCTCCCATAGCTCTTCAGCGATATGCGGAGCATAAGGAGAAATCAATACGGCCAGTGGCTCAAGTACGGCCCTAGAGGTGCATTTCTGTGCGGCCAATTCATTGACACAAATCATAAAGGATGAAACCGAAGTATTAAACGAAAAGTCGTCTAGATCTTCTCGCACCTTTTTAATGGTCTTGTGCAAGCTTTTGAGGTTGTCAGCGTTTGGTTGTTCGTCGTTGACCTGTTCGAAGAGCCTCCACAATTTCTTCAAGAATCCGTGAACGCCAGTAATCCCAGCGGTATTCCATGGCTTTGACTGCTCAAGTGGCCCTAAAAACATTTCGTATAAGCGCAGTGAGTCGGCACCGTATTCATCACAGATTTGATCTGGATTCACAACATTATGCCAGCGCTTTGACATCTTTTCAACTTCACGTCTGACGATGTACGAACCATTTTCTAAATCGAATGTTGCTTCTTTGAATTGAGGTTGCCACCTGCGAAGTCCTTCAAGATCGATCTCATCACTGGCATTGATTAGCGATACATCGACGCGAAGTTTTTCAAACTGGCCCACAAAATTCTCGGCCTCAGGATTCTTGTGATCGATTAGATTATGTGACACATAATGCTGAGTTCCTGACTTGCGGTATACAATAGCCGAAAGGCCAGTGATCATTCCTTGATTTATCAGTTTACGTGCAAATTCAGCTTTTGGAACTTTGCCCAAATCAAACATAAAGTGTTGCCAGAAACGCGCGTACAATAGGTGCGTGGTAGCGTGCTCGCTTCCGCCTATATACAAATCAACCTCTTTCCAGTAATTTACACGATCAGACGAAACCAATTCTTCTTCATTGCGCGGATCCATGAAGCGATTGAAGTACTGCGAAGATCCCGCCCAACCCGGCATGGTATTTAATTCTAGTGGAAACACTGTTTTGTGATCGATCAGTGCGGTCTCAACCACTTGGTTCAATTCGGTATTCCACGCCCATTTCGCGGCGTTTCCTAATGGCGGATCTCCCTCTTTAGTTGGCAAATAGTGCTCTACCTCTGGAAGTTCTAATGGCAGGTGCTGAAAGTCAATCGCCTTAGGCATACCATTCACGTAATATATCGGAAAAGGTTCTCCCCAATAGCGCTGTCTGCTGAAAACTGCATCTCTTAGGCGATAGTTTACAACACCCTTTCCTTTTCCCTCTTCCTCTAATCGTGCTATAATGGTAGCCTTAGCTTCGGCATGACTCAAGCCATTCAAGAAATCAGAGTTTGCAATGACAGTGCCTTGCTTGTCGGCAAAGGCTTCTTCGGTGATAACTACTCCTTCAAATACATTAGGGATAGGAAGGTTAAAATGCTTTGCAAATTTAAAGTCGCGCTGATCTCCGCACGGTACAGCCATGACGGCACCTGTACCGTAAGAAGCCAAAACATAGTCTCCGATCCAAATCGGAATGAGAGTTTCGGTAAACGGATGCTTCACATAAGCCCCTGTAAAGGCGCCAGAAATTCTCTCAACGTCAGACATTCGATCTAATTCTGATCGCTTAGAGGTCTCTTCGATGTATGCTTCAACTTCTTGGCGCTGATCGGCTGTGGCGATCTCTAAAACTAAAGGATGCTCTGGAGCGAGGGTCATAAAACTTACACCAAAAAGCGTATCAGGTCGTGTGGTAAATACCGACACTTTAGCATCATTTCCGATCACTTCGAATTGAACTTCTGCTCCTTCAGACCTACCGATCCAATTGGTTTGAGCATCTTTCAGAGGTTGAGGCCAATTGATATCTTTTAATCCTTCTAGCAATCGATCTGCATAAGCCGTAATGCGCATGCTCCATTGACGCATCTTCTTGCGCACCACCGGATAGCCTCCGCGCTCAGAAACCCCATTCACAATTTCATCATTGGCCAAAACCGTTCCGAGCTCAGGGCACCAGTTCACATCGATATCTGCCAAAAATGCCAAGCGGTATTTTTGCAATACCTCTTCACGCTCTTTATCCTTCATTGAAGACCAATCTGAGGCCGTAAAAGAAGGGGTGTCACTGTTGCAGTGAGCGTGAATCTTCGCATTTCCATCGCTTTCAAAATGACTGACCAATGCTGAAATCGGACGCGCCTTCTCAGCAGCCTTATCGTACCAAGATTGAAATAACTGAATGAATACCCACTGAGTGTGTTTGTAATAAGCCGGATCTGAAGTCTTTACCTCTCTCGACCAATCGAGTGAAAAACCGATGCGGTCTAATTGTTCGCGGTAACGATTGCTGTTAACTTCTGTGGTTTTCGCCGGATGCTGACCGGTTTGAATCGCATATTGCTCTGCGGGCAGTCCAAACGAGTCGTACCCCATAGGGTGCAAAACGTTGAGCCCTTGATGTCTCTTGTATCGGGCATAGATATCACTCGCGATGTATCCGAGTGGGTGGCCCACATGCAGGCCCGCACCAGAAGGGTACGGAAACATGTCTAAAACATAAAATTTTGGACTGTCAGGGCGGTCATCAGCCTTGAAGGTTTGATTCTCTTGCCAATAATCTTGCCATTTGCGTTCAATTTCTTTAAAGTCGTAGCTCATTTCACGCGAATTAAAGGCCAAAAGTACAGCGAATACTTCAAGTCAAAAAATCTAGAATTACTTTGCTAATTTTAGGCTTTCAACCCTGCCAATGAGCTCTTACATTGAACGCTACGAAAAAAGAAGGCTGAGATCATCCTATATCTCGGTTGCATTGAGCATATCGCTGGTCCTTGTTTTACTAGGTGCTCTCGGAATTTTATTGTTCAACACCGACCGTCTGGGCAACTACTTTAAAGAGCAGCTCGTTTTAACCGCATACATCAAGCCCGAGGCGAAAAACATTGAGATTGAGCAACTCATCAAGAGTTTAGCCGTCTCGAATTACGTCAAAGAGAGCACCTTTGTATCTAAAGAAGAGGCCGCAGCCCTTTACACAGAAGAAATCGACCAAGACTTTGTCTCTTTTCTCGGGTTTAATCCATTAAGAGACGGAGTTGAAGTTCGAATTAAGGCCGATTTTATTAGTTCAGAATTTGCCAGCAGCGTCAAAACAGATCTATTAGAAAAGACTTTTATTGAAGAGGTTATTTACGATGTAGAACTCTTAGAGCTTTTGGATTCTAACTTTAAGATCATCCGCAACGTGCTTATATGGGCGGCGGGCATTGTATTGCTAATCGCCCTGCTTTTGATCAATGCTTCTATCCGTCTTTCAATCTATTCGAAGCGATTGGTTTTAAAAACCATGAGACTCGTTGGGGCTAAAAAGGCCTTTATTCGCAGTCCATTTATAAAAACTTACGCGGGCCTAGGTCTTGTCGGAGCTACTCTTGCTAGTGTGCTTCTAGGAGTCATCTTATGGCGCTTAGATCAGGCCTATCCCAGCCTTGATCTCTTGAGTCAAAGGGCTCCGCTGCTATTTATCGTCGCTGTACTCTACCTTATTGCCTTACTGATCACCGTTTTAAGTACGTATCTTTCAGCCTCACGTTTTCTCTCTCTAAAGGCCACCTCAAATTTTTCATAATTCGTCTTTCACCATGAAACAACCCTTATTCGAATCGAGCAACTACAAACTCATTATTGCAGGTATAGCGCTTATTGCCTTAGGGTTTATCTTGATGAGCGGCGGAAGAAGCGATGACCCTAATGTATTCAACCCAGAGATCTATAACTTTAGAAGAATCCGTCTGGCGCCGTTTCTCATAATTTTAGGACTAGGCATTGAGGTTTACGCCATATTGTGGCGAAGAAAAACTAAAGATGAGTAGTGTTGAGGCGCTTATTCTTGGTTTAATTCAAGGGATTACAGAATTTCTGCCCGTTTCTTCAAGCGGACACCTCGAATTGGCCAAAGTTCTTTTTGGGTCTAATGCCCTTCCGAAAGAAAGCTTGTTTTTTACGGTGATTTTACATCTCGCAACCGCTTTAAGTACGGTTGTGCTCTACCGAAAAGACCTCATTGAGCTTTTTTCTAAGGCAGTGGCAAGAGAAAGACAAGCCTTAAGCTTCAGTCTAGCGATCATACTATCCATGTTTCCGGCCGCCTTGGTAGGCTTCTTTTTAGAGGACTTTATTAACTCTTTATTTTCAGGAAACACACTTTTAGTCGGCACCATGCTGATCGTTACCGCAGGCCTACTTTACGTAGCAGATAAACCACAATCTTCTGAGAAGAATCTTACGCAAAAGCGAGCCCTGCTTATAGGTCTAGCCCAGGCCATAGCCATACTTCCGGGTATATCGCGCAGTGGGGCGACCATCTCAACAGCAGTTTTGCTAGGCGTTCAACGCGAACAAGCCGCACGGTTCTCATTTCTTATGGTGGTACCCTTGATCTTCGGTAAGATCGCCAGAGACCTCTTAAGTGGTGCCTTAGCGCAAACTAGTATCGATCCTTTACATCTGGCACTCGGATTTACGGCAGCCTTCATCTCAGGCCTTGTGGCCTGTAGCTGGATGATTGCCCTGGTCAAAAGAAGTAAACTCATTTATTTCTCACTCTACTGTTTATTGGCCGGATCTATCGCCCTTTTATTGACCTTATTCGCATGAGGGATCTAGGAACCTTGACAGTTGAAGATTTTTTAGACGGACAAGTGCTTCTCGTAGACAAGCCGCTTGGTTTCACCTCATTTCAAGCTGTAAACGCATTAAAGTGGGCGCTAATAAGAAAATTTCATCTCAAAAAAATCAAGATCGGACACGCTGGGACTCTTGATCCCTTGGCATCTGGACTATTGATTATATGCACCGGAAAATTCACCAAAAGAATCAAAGAATTTCAAGGGCTTCAAAAAACATATACAGGTACTTTTACCCTAGGGTCTACGACCCCTTCTTATGACCTCGAAAAAGCGATTGACACCCATTTCGAGACCCATCATATCGATAGCACGCTCATTGAAAAAGCACGGACTCAATTTATTGGGCCTCAAATGCAGCACCCACCTATGTTTTCGGCTGTAAAAAAGGAGGGAAAACGCCTTTATGAGATCGCTCGTGAGGGTAAGACCATAGAAACCAGTGCACGGGCCATAGAAATCTATAAATTTGAGTTGGATTGCAGCAATCTTGACACCGATAAGACCATTGATTTTTCTGTAGACTGTTCAAAAGGAACTTACATTCGGTCGCTCGCCCACGACTTTGGCATAGCCCTCAAGTCAGGTGCACACCTAAGTCAACTTAGAAGAACAGCTATTGGAGCATTCAAGGTTGAGGATGCTCGAACTCCAGATGCACTTAAAGAAGAATTATGCAGCTAATTGAGAATGCACAGCGAAAGGCACGCCGCTACACTCTGGCGTTGAGCATCCTACTCATACTTTTACTTCTCTCTATCTCTGCACAGCTTCCAAGCCAAGAAAAGACCTACGAAATAGAAATTCTTGAAGACCTTGAAGAAGACTATTTTAAAAAGCTCGAAGAAAAACGCTTTGAAGCCTTCAAAGTGGAAACCAATCAAGCCTCAAACAAAGCCGCAACCAAGATCGCCCTAGAGGCTCCTGAGCCCCTTGCCTCACTCGAAGAATTGTCAAAAGGACGAAGTAAAAATGGAACAGCGGTTGCTGAAGGATTCGGATCAGGACTCAATTCGATCTCAAGCGCGGTAGAAGATCGACTCAATCAAATGAAGGCCAATAGCACAACACCAGGAGAACCGATCAAACTCGCGAAAAAAACCATTATTTCATATGATTTAAAGGGACGCGTGCATCAAAAGCTCCCCGCCCCAAACTACACCTGTCTTGAAGGAGGAGAAGTAGTTATCAATGTTAGCGTTGATTATAAGGGCCGGGTAATCGACGCCTGGTACAATTCTTATTTTTCTTCCTCTTCTAATGGTTGCCTGATCGCACAAGCCATAGAGTACGCGAAGCGATCACTCTTTCAAGAATCGGGTAAAAACATTCAAGAAGGAACCATTACTTACCTATTTCCGGCCAAGTAATTGCAATAATTCTTCAATAATTTGCTTGCCCTTATCAGCATTATACCATTGCTGAAGGTGCTCTCTACCCACTGCATCAAACACACCTTGCTGTTCTTTATAGTCGTGCACCAAGGCGGTAGCTCCTGAAGGACGTGGGCCCCAACTTAGGGTTTCTGAAGTGTCGCTAGTTTGAATCAGTTTCGGAATAGATTGTGCCCCATTGGTCAAATGCGCATTCATCAACTCTAGATTCTCGTCTCTTAGCAATATTTCTAAGGTGATTCCCGGATGAGACGCTGCGATGAGGTGCATGAGAGGAAGAGATGGAGCCGCATCTCCGCACCATGGCTCAGTAAGCACAGTCCATTTAACTTTAAGCTCAGCTTTTGAAGCTAACCAGAGCTGTTGCTCATCACTAAGACGCACACTTTTATGCCAGCGCTTTATGCGCTGAAAGTTCAAAGAGGTGTACTCGATATAAGCTTGATCGATGCGGTTTCCGGTAGTCACCTTTTGTGCGACTAGAACTTCGTGGAGCTTAAAATATTCACTGTAATTCATGAGCAATGCAAAGTTACTGCAGTCAAACGAGCTAGTTTTGTCTTATGCAAAATGACATACCAAAACGATGCAGTTTCTGCAAAGGAGACTCACTCTATGAAGCCTATCACGATAATGAATGGGGAGTTCCGCAAACCGATGATCAAAAATTGTTTGAAAGTCTCGTGCTCGAAACCTTTCAAGCAGGCCTTAATTGGTTAACTATACTTCGAAAAAGAGAATCCTTCAGAGCGGTCTTTGATCAATTCAAAATCGATAAGGTGGCGGCATATGACGATGAAAAGATCGAAGCCTTACTGCAAGACCCGGGAATCATTCGCAATCGTTCGAAGATCACGGCCACGATCAACAACGCTATTGCATTTCAAAGCATTCAACGCAATCACGGATCTTTTGCTCGTTATTTATGGTCGTTCACCGATAAGCGTGTCATTCACAACAGTCCTCGATCAATGGGCGATCTGCCTTCAAAAACACCGCTTTCTGAAAGACTATCAAAGGAGCTTAAGAAGCAAGGGTTTTCATTTACCGGGCCCATTGTAGTCTACGCCTTTTTACAGGCCAACGGCATAGTGAATGATCATGCCGTCGACTGTGAAAGCTATGCTACACGCAAAAAGGTAGATTTTGTTCTTATTTAGAAGGGTAGATCGTCGTATTCCTTCTCATCAGTATCATCAGCCAATGGAAAATCGGTCATTGGAGGTAAATCACTTAGGCTAGGAGCAGCTGCCTCTTTGATCTGACCTTCAATGCGCCACCCTTGAATAGAATTGAAGTACTTCACCTCCCCTTGCGGAGAAGTCCATTCGCGGCCTCTTAAGTTGATACCAACAGACACCAATTGACCTGGAGTATATTGGGAGAGCAAATCGCATTTGTCTTGGACAAATTCAATCAATAAATCTTGAGGATATTGTTCTTGAGTGGTCAAAACCATCTCGCGTTTGCGAAAATTGTTGCTTCCGAATGTTTTTGTCTCTCCAATAATCTTGATTGTTCCTTGTAGCTCCATGAATACTAGTCTAGTTGTTTATATACTTGATTAAGTTGAGCCGCGAGTTTTTCAAATTCGGCGGGCTCTAGTTTCGTCTTTTGGATAAATTGCGCGTCTCGCATGTCGTTTAGCGGTATAAGGTGCACGTGCACATGCGTAACCTCAAGCCCGATCACTGAGAGGCCAACTCTCTTACACGATACCACCTTTTCTATGGCCTTTGCCACCTTTCGAGAGAAACGCATAAGGTCAAGATACTCCTGTTCTGAAAGGTCAAATAACTTGTTAGTCTCTTTCTTTGGAATACAAAGGGTGTGCCCCTTAGCATTAGGATTGATGTCGAGAAACGCTAGAAAATTTTCGTCTTCGGCCACCTTATAAGAAGGTATCTCTCCTGAAACGATTTTGAGAAACAATGAGCCCATCTTAGCTTCTGGTGATCTCTAAGATTTCAAACTGTATGATTCCATTCGGCACCTGGATCTCTGCTTTATCCCCTACAGATTTACCCAATAAGCCTTTTCCGATAGGTGAATTGACTGAAATCTTTCCGGTTTTAAGGTCTGCCTCACTTTCGGCGACCAAGGTATAGGTCATTTGTTGATTATTAACCTTGTTCTTAATCGTAACCGTAGATAAAATCAAGGCCTTTGAGGTATCTAACTGTGACTCGTCGATCAAGCGTGCGTTTGACAATGTCTTTTCAAGCCTGGCAATGCGCATCTCGAGAAGGCCTTGGGCCTCCTTTGCAGCATCGTATTCGGCATTCTCAGAGAGATCTCCCTTATCTCTAGCTTCGGCAATGGCCGCAGAAGCTTTAGGGCGCTCAACGTCCTTTAACTGATTCAACTCATCTCTCAGTTTTTGTAATCCTTCTTTAGTGTAATAGGCAACTTTACTCATACCTCATTCGAATTAAAAAATCCTCAAGTTCCTTGGTTTCAAGGGTCTAGAGGATTACTCAAATATACAAAATTAAAACCACAGTATCTTTGGAGTCTTATGAGATTGATTTTCCTTTTTTTGGCACTTCTTTTGGCAGCTTGTACCGATACACAGGTGGTTCAGAACCCTTATTTGATCAACGCTTCATTTGATGTTCAAATCGATACACGTTTGCCCCTTTACAGCGAGGTGCAGCAGATTGGAGTTCCCATCACCTTACCGCAAAGTTTAGGAGGCATAAGAGGTATTCATCTCGTTCAAGTTGGAATCGACAGTTTTCGCGCCTTCGAAGTCGCCTGTCCGAATCACTCTGTAGAGGCTTGTTCTGCGACAGAAGCGAAGGGCACCTCGGCCAAGTGCGGCTGTTCAGATGGCTTTAGTTATAGCCTCTTTACCGGTCAATTGCTCAACCGACAGGGCGAGACTGTTCTTTTTGACCTGAAAGAATACGCAGTGAGGGCCGAAGGACCTATCCTTTATATCTACAACTAAAATCTGAATCTCATTCCAGCTAGTACAGTCCGCGGTGCTTGCGGATAGAATCCTGCCCCATAATATGTTTGACCCTGGTCGTCGAAACTGTAGAAATAACCATTGTTCTCATAGAGCACATTAAAGAGGTTATTGAGCTGAAGGGTCAAGCTTATCTTTTCGATGGCTCCATTGAGAATAAAGTCATGATTGAAATTGAGATCAAATACCGTGTACCCCTCAATCAGCGAATCTGGATGTTCAATATTGCTCATAAACTGTTCAGATACTGATTTTGTGTAAAGTGTCAAGGTCGAGGTCTTCGCTAGCTCATAAGAGATCGAACCGCCGAAAATACGTTCAGGAGCGAAAGATATTGCGGTTTCACCTAATTGCTTTATAGACTCATTGCGATAGGTCACAAAGTCTCGATTGCGATGGCGGCTCAGGGTCAAACTGGCATCGGTACGAAGACCCTCAAATGGCACATACGAAGCCTCTAGTTCAATCCCTACTCTATGGCTAGAACCGACATTTTCGCGAAGAGGAAAATTGAAGGCATCTAATGCCCCTGTGAGCACCAATTGATTGGTATAATCCATAAAAAATGCCGTCGTATTAAAAGCTAGCTTAGAGCTACTGAATCGGTATCCTAATTCAAAATCGTCGAGTTGTTCTGCAACAGGCGACCCGTTTTCAAAATCAACACGAGCAGGCTCTCTGTTCGCCCTTGCATACGAGAGAAACAATTGAGATCTTCCGAGTTCATAACGCAACCCGAGCTTAGGATTAAAGAAGAAATAGTTTTCATCTACGTCAAGGCTAGCACCTTCGCTGAAGAGTGAACCAGCAGCCTGGTAGCCCACATTTCTTAGTTGAAGATCAATATAGGCAAAGAATACGCTAGACAGTTCGGTGTTCCATTTCACAAAACCATTTAACTCACCCTTAGTAGTCTCATTCTCATAAAATCGGTAGGGCAGCTGAGAGAGTAAAGGGGCATCTGCGGCAATTGCTTCTCCGAATTGCTCCCCTTGATAGGTATTCCATCCTAGTCCTGCAATCAGACTACTCTTTTCAAATTTCTTTGAATAGCTTGACAACAAACCGTAGAAATCAGAATTAAGGTGCGCCTGCGAGGCATAATCGGCACCGCCTTCATTGAACAAAGCCGGGATAGTTCTGAAATAAAAATAGATATTGTCATAATCTTGGATCTGCTCGTAATACCCTTCTGAATTCGTGTAGTGCGCGCTAACGGTAAACTCTTCATTAGGGCTCAACTCTTCTTTATAGTGCAGTTGAAAATGCTGTTGAAGGTAATTGTCAGTCTGATTCGGATACACCTGTTCATTACCGTTGGCGTCGTAATAGATACCGTCAAGATTGAATCTGCGATTCGACGCTAACCCGGCTCGATCGAGACCAAAGAAAGAGAGTCCTGTCGTTTCGGTTCCACCGAATGCCAAAAGGTTGAGTTGCACCTTATTGTCTTTTTGTTTGAATAAACCATTCAGGTAATAGGATTTCAAGTCAGCGCTAGCACGATCCACATACCCGTCAGACTGAATAGAAGAAAGACGCGCCTCTAATGTAAAACCATTAAGGTCTCCTGTTGAGGCCTGAAGGGTGTTTTTAAAGGTAGAGAAGCTACCCACACTACTTGAGTATTGGGCATAAGCCGCATCCTTGGGATTTTGTGTGGCGATACTGACACTTGCTCCGAAAGCTGCTGCGCCAAAGGTTGAAGAGCCAACTCCTCTTTGAATCTGAATAGAGCCCACAGAAGAAGCAAAATCTTGGAGGTTCACAAAAAAGGTCGTTTGGCTATCGGCATCGTTATACGGGATCCCATTAATAGTCACGTTAATACGTGAATTGTCAATTCCACGGATTCTAAAATCGGTATATCCAACACCCATTCCGTCATAGGTGGTGGCTACAAGAGACGGCGTATAATTCAGTAGCAGTGGGATGTCTTGGCCGAGGTTGATCCGCTCAATTTGAGCACTAGTGACATTGGTATAGGCCATGGGAATACTGTCGTTTACCCTCACTGCTGCAACTACAACCTCATCGAGGTCTACACGTTGATTTTGTTGGGCAAAAAGCCCAAATGTTGCCCCTAAGACAACGCACGAAAAAACTTTTATTCGCATCATAACACTTTGTTTAGGCGCGAATAGAAGGGGTGCTATTCTCGTAATTAATAATTGGTTAATCTTTCCTTGGCAGCATTACCCGCCCAGGTTCAATGGGTATAATCTCAGCCTGCCTAAAGCAAGCACCCCTATGAGATGTGATGCAAAGATAAGGTGTAACTAGAAATCCTAGTCAAAATTTGATCCTTGATGCGATGGTTTTAGCAGATCTAGAACATTCTTTACTGGATTGAAGGTAGCGGCCGGAACTTCAACGAAGCAGCTGTTCCAGTAAGCCATTGACCCGTTCCACAAACCTGGGAGTTCAAGGGCCTTAAACGGTCTGTTGTCGAAGGTCTTATGCGCAATAAACCCTTGTTCATGATCTAAATAGTCATTGAGATCGTAAGGGCGTCCCTTATAATCGGTTAATGAAGCTACAATGTCAACCGGATTAAAGTGGGTGGCACTCTGCATCAGCGCAAGCTGTTCTGCTGAATTTTGGTCGATCTGGGCAGACTCTACAATTTGAAGGCTAGAGGCTCCCTTAAGGTTGACCCAAAACGGACCTCCACCGGGCTGACCATCGTTTGCTACCATTCCGCAAACACGAAAAGGCCTAAATACTTGATCTTTTGCTTTTAAATTAAAATCAATTGCCTGCGGATCTATTGAGGTGCCAAAGTATCGCTGTAAAAAGCTATTGAACTCTTTTCGATCGAGATTGGCCTCATCATTCTCTATCTGCTGCTGATGGCGGTGCAACTGTTGAACAATTTCTATCGCATATCCGCCCAAGACCTTTTTATAAAAGTTATGGGTTTCGAGTGCAGACAAGGTACATACATTGTCGATATTCTTGATAAAAACAAAGTCTGCAGTGCGAGCATTCAGGTTCTGCAGCAGCGCACCATGACCTCCAGGTCGAAAAATGAGTTTCTGGTCAGCATCTCTCACCAACTCATCATTATAGTCAACCATAAGCGTATCGGTCGATGCCAATTGATACGAATAACTGCATTCTACCTCGATCATTAACTTCGACTTCAAGGCGGCGATCTCATTTTCAATCGCCTCGCGATGTTCACTCGAAATGGTGAGGTGAAGTCTCGACTGCGCGTAATCTTGTGCCTCTAAAAGATGAGTGTACAACGGACTAGTCACCTGATCATTCTCAAGGTGAAAGCCCAATAGCGCCTTTGGCTTAGAACCATAGGCCATATGCGCTTCACCTAAGAGGTTTTTCAATGCTTCCTTAGCCGAGATCTGATTGAGATCGCCAAGAGCATTCCACTGCTCATAAAAGGCTAGTTTCTTGTAGTTTTTCACAAATTCTTGTCCCTCTACAGCGGTGAATTGTGCTTGTGAGAGAGGAAGGTCTGCCGATTCTTCTTCTAAAAGTTGATAAAGCAGCTTAAACATCCGTGTTGCGGCACCCGAGGCCGGAACGAATTTCTCAATGGTATATTGACTGTTTTTCTCTCGGTAAACATCAGCAAAGCGCTGTGCTTCTTCGCTGTTGAGTTGTTCAATACCCTCTGAAATTTTGGCGGCTTTGGTCACCTTAAGTGGACGAAAGCCATCTTTGAGAAAAGATAGCTGTCTTTGCGCCTCAAAGGGCTGAATTCCTCTTTGGTTTAAGTTTTTTAAATCTTCTGAGTTAAAGGGCATGAATACGTAGTAGTTCGTCGATTCGCTTCTTGGCTGCGACGAATCGCGTTTCTTTATCTCCTTTCAAAGTAATAAAAGGCAGGGAGTTTTCGACCAATTTAGATTCAAAAACCTCAAACATTTCTTGACGCTCATTCGGTTTGTCTCTCAGGTCATCAGGTTCCCAGGGGGTATCGATGTATGTCAAGAGATAAAGGTCATAGGTGTTGTTGGCTACTGCCTCTTGCAAAACAGGATCAATTTTTCCATCGAAATAAACGGCTGAGTACACCGAGGTTTCTAAAAGATCGGTATCACAAATAATCAAATCTGAACCCATGAGCTTAGCCTTTTTTACGGCCTCGTTTTCAAGTCGTATTTGTCCCTGAGCAATGAAAATAAGGTCTTTGTAGGTGCAAGTCTCTTTCGTAGAATCGTACTTCGATTGTAAAAATTCTCGTGCGTATTCAGGAACCCAGGGTGCCTGATAATACTCAGATAATTGCCTTGACAAGGTGGTCTTGCCCGAAGATTCAGGTCCAAATAGAACCACCTTTAGCACTGAGGTCTTTAGCTGTCGAGTGATTTCTTCCATTGATTGTATCCTTGGATTGCAAGTACTGTAAAGATCACATATTGCAACGAAAGCATTCCCCAACCACGATAAGCATATAGAGGTACACTGATGCAATTCGCGATGATCCACAGAGTCCAATTTTCTAATTTCTTGAGCGCCATCAGCCACATTGCTGTAAAAAATAAACCTGAACTCAAGATATCGATTCCGTTCGATGAGGTGATGGAAGTGCCAGTAAAACGATATATCCCATACATCACCATCATGGTGACAAGGATTAAAACAAAAGCGATGCGCTTCTCATTTTCATTTACTCGTGAAATGTGTCTCACCTTCTTTTGGTCTCTCTCTCTTGACCATTCGTACCATCCATACACACTCATGATAGAGTAATAAGCATTCATAATCATGTCTCCTAAAAGACGATCGACAAAGAACAAATACATAGTGATTAGTGTGGCTACTATACCCGTTGGATAGACACCTATATCTTCTTTCTTAGCGAGATAGACACTTACGATTCCGAATACAAAGGCGATAGCTTCTAAAACAATGAGCAGCGCGCTTCGGCCATCATACGGTTCGAAAAAGAAATCAAAAACATTCATGAAAGCGACTTGGCCATATAGGCATACACCAATGTATGATGGTCGAAAGAATCAAATGAAAAATGAAATCTTTCGTTATCCGTCCAAGCCGAACTGTGCTTCGAAAGCATCACAAAATCATCGATATGAATATCTTGTCTAAAGGACAACCCCGGTCGATCTAAAATTTTATAGACCGCCTCTTTAGCTCCCCAAATAGCGGTTAACTTTTCAATACGTTCGGCTCGATCTGTAAGTTCTCGAACCGCTCCAGGTCCACAGAATTTTGGGGCTATGCGTTGTATTTTTTCTCTGTGGCACTCAATGTCCACGCCCATTTGACAATTATATCCAACGGCGACAGCTGCATATTGCGCGGTATGCGAGATGGAAACAGACTCGACCCCCACTAGATAAGGTTTGCCATTTTGATTGTATGAAAGTTGTTTATCACTATACCCCAGAAGCTTAATTAATTTTCGAACGGCAAGAAAGGCACTGCGTTGTGATACTGACTTTAATTGGGTCAGTCGCTTCTGACTAGTAACACTTAGCTCAAGATCTTCTTTGAGTTCTTGCTCTCCTTCACTGATACGCCAAACCGCAATCTTGTATTCTTGGGGGCTCTTATTATTGCTACTTAAACTTTTAAAAAGGGGCACAGAAAAGAGTAATTCTATTAAATCTACACGGCAAAAATAAGGCTAAACTGCATAAAAAAAGGCCACACTAAAAAGTGTAGCCTTAGTTTAATACAATTACGTGTATTTCTTATGCCTCGAAAGGATCTACAGATACGAATGATTTACCACCCGCCTTTTTCTCAAAGCGAACAACTCCGTCAATTTTAGCGTGAAGTGTATGATCTTTTGAAGCGTATACGTTTTCACCAGGATTGTGTTTTGTGCCTCTCTGGCGTACGATGATATTACCAGCAATAGCTGCCTGACCACCGTAAATCTTAACACCTAAGCGTTTCGATTCTGATTCTCTTCCGTTCTTAGAGCTACCTACTCCTTTTTTGTGTGCCATGGCTAAATCTTAATTTATGCGTTTTTAAGAGCTTCAACAAGCTCTGCTTTCTTCATAGATGAGTATCCAGAAATTCCTTTGTCTTTAGCAGCAGCTTTTAGATCTGAAACGGTCATAGCACCGTAATCTACAGCTAAAGCTTTTGCCTTAGGAGCTTCTTCTTTTTTCGCTTTGGCTGGATCAGCTTTAGCCTCAGAAGCTTCAACTTTAGCCTTCGGTGCCTCTGATTTCGCAGCTGGAGATGATTTCTTAGCCCCGGAAGCTACAATACTCGCGATTTGGATTTCAGTAAGATATTGACGATGACCGTTTTTCTTCTGATATCCTTTTCTTCTTTTCTTTTTAAAGACGATTACTTTATCGCCTTTCAGGTGCTGAAGCACTTTGGCTTCTACAGCTGCACCTTCAATAGCTGGGGCGCCAACAGTGATCTTGCCTTCTTCGTCCAATAAAAGCACCTTATCGAAAGTCACTTTCTGACCTTCATTAGCCTCTAGACGATGAACGAAGACCTTCTGGTCTTTTGCAACTTTAAATTGCTGCCCTGCCATCTCTACAATTGCGTACATAATATTTATTTTAAAATCGCTTTTTATTCAAGCGGGTGCAAATATACAGAACCTTAAGTGATTATCCATATTTGCTGGTGCTTTTTTTGAACTCTTAAAGCCAGGCTACGATTGCCGTTTTTGTCCTGTTCGCTTTATCTTTGAATAAAATGTTGAAACCGATGAAAAAACTACTGCTATCACTTGCTGTTTTAGGCGCTTGGGCCATTGTTAATGCTCAGCAAGTGGCCTATGAGGAATACGATTTAGACAACGGATTGCACGTCATTCTTCATCAAGATAATGGTGCTCCTGTTGTAGTAACCTCTGTGATGTACCACGTGGGCTCTAAAGATGAAAACCCTGAAAAAACAGGTTTCGCTCACTTCTTTGAACACCTACTTTTTGAGGGATCTGAAAATATTGCACGCGGAGACTTCTTTAAGATTGTTACCTCAAACGGAGGATACAACAATGCAAACACCACTCAAGATCGAACCTATTATTACGAACTCTTTCCTTCGAACAACCTTGAGCTCGGACTTTGGCTAGAATCAGAACGCTTATTGCACCCCATCATCAATCAAATTGGTGTAGACACTCAAAAAGAGGTGGTGCAAGAGGAGCGCAGATTAAGAGTAGATAATGCTCCTTACGGACGTCTAATCGAAAATATGTTTAAAAACATGTTTACTAACCATCCATATCGATGGTCAGTAATCGGTTCTCTTGAGCACCTCGCAAGTGCAAGCCTAGAAGACTTTCAAGATTTCAATCAGCAGTATTACGTTCCGAACAATGCCGTTTTGGTAGTGGCAGGAGATTTTGAGATGGAAGAGGCTAAAAAGCTAGTGTCAGACTACTTTTCACCTATTACAAAAGGAGATGATATAGTTAAAAAAACCTATGCTGAAGACTCCATTGATGGGCCCATTAAGGCACAATTTGAAGATCCTAACATTCAGATACCTTTGGTTTTATTGGGATATCGAACTCCAGGACAAGCGGAGAAAGACGCCTATGTTCTCAATATGATTTCTTCTTACCTCAGCGACGGAGAAAGTTCAGTGCTGCAGAAAAAAATGGTAGATGAAAAGCGCATGGCACTTCAAATCTTTGCCTTCAACTACAGTCTTGAAGATTACGGAGCCTATTTGTTAGGAGGATTGCCCCTAGGGTCTGCAAGCATGGACGACCTCGTAACTGAAATTGATGAAGAAATCGAAAAGCTTAAGACAGATCTAATCTCAGAAAGAGACTATCAGAAACTTCAGAATCAATTTGAGAATAGTTTCGTGAATTCGAACAGCAGTGTAGAAGGGATTGCGAATAGCTTAGCTCGAAATTATATGCTCTACGGAAATACCGATTTAATCAATACCGAAATTGACATCTATCGCAGCATCACAAGAGAAGACATTCGTGCAGTAGCAAGCAAGTACCTCAAAGCTGAGCAACGTGTTGAACTCAATTATATTCCAAAACAAAACTAATACTGACGTCATGTATATGTTAAACTATAAAGCCTTTCAAAAAAGTGTGTTGCTACTTCTGTCGTTGTTCACTGTGTTAGCTGGGCAAGCTCAAATTGACAGAGCTGTTCAACCACAACCAAAGGCTGCTCCAAAAATTCAATTAGAAGAACCTCAAACATTCACCTTATCTAACGGACTCAAGGTTTTGGTTGTTGAAAATCACAAACTACCTAGAGTTAGAGTACAACTTTTACTAGATAATCCGCCTATTCTAGAAGGTGCTAAAGCAGGGGTTTCATCGCTCACAGGAGCCCTTTTAGGAAAAGGATCGGCCTCTATTTCCAAAGACGATTTCAATGAGGAAGTCGACTTTTTAGGAGCCACCATTAACTTCTCTGGGCAAAGTGCATTTGCCTCGACCCTCTCTCGTTACTTTCAGCGCATCTTAGAGTTAATGGCCGAAGCAGGACTGAATCCGAACTTTACAGAAGAGGAATTTGAAAAGGAGAAAGAACGCTTCATTGAGAATTTGCGTTCAGAAGAAAAAGACGTTTCGGCAGTGGCAAGAAGAGTGCAATCTGCTCTTGCCTACGGCGCTGAACATCCTTATGGTGAGTTCATTTCTATAGCATCTCTAAAAAGTGTAACGCTAGATGATGTTAAGACATTTTATGCAGACTACTTCGCTCCTGAAAATGCTTATCTCGTTCTTATCGGTGACCTAGATCTTAAAACCGCTAAGAAATTAGTGAACGCCAACTTCAAGGGCTGGAAGACCAAACTTCAGAAGGCTCCTAGCTATGTAGAGGCTGAAAATCTAGATCAGCCAACGATAAACTTTATCGATATGCCTAACGCCGTTCAATCTGAGATCAGCGTTCAAAATCTGGTTTCATTGAAGATGAGCGATCCTGATTATATTCCCGCACTTATCGCTAATCAGATTTTAGGTGGAGGCGCCGAGGGTAGACTCTTTCTAAATCTACGCGAAGACAAAGGATACACCTACGGATCGTACTCAGGCGTTGGAACAGATAAGTACAGCAGTGCTCGATTCAGAGCCTTTGCACAAGTCAGAAATGCTGTGACTGATTCTGCAGTCGTTGAGATACTCACTGAAATCAAACGTATCGGAACCCAGCTCGTCTCAGCAACAGATCTGAAGAATGCCAAGGAGAAATACAAAGGAAGCTTTGTACGTTCTTTAGAACGCCCAGAAACAGTAGCAAATTTCGCATTGAATATCGAAACCCAAGGACTCAACAAAGACTTCTACGAGAGCTACTTACAGCGCATTGACGCGGTTACGGCTAAGGAGGTACTTGATGCCGCTCAAAAATATTTCAAATTTAATCAGCTGCGCATTGTGGTAGTGGGTAAAGGAAGCGAGGTATTGTCACCACTTGAGCAAATGGAATTTGACAATAAACCGCTAAAAGTGACCTATTTCGATAAGTTTGCCGCTACAATAGAAAGACCCGAATTTAAAATAGAAGTTCCTGAAGGGGTTACTGCGGCCACCGTGCTCAAGAACTACCTAACAAGCATTGGAGGAACGGACAAGGTAGCCGCTGTAGGATCTTATGAGATTACCTACGGAGCAACCGTTCAGGGCATGGACCTTAAATTGGTGGTTAAGCAAGAGCAGCCCGGCCAATTCATTCAAGAAATGAAGATGATGGGTAATATTATGCAACGCACTGTTCTAAATGGAGACGAAGCTTTCATGGAAGCTCAAGGGCAAAAAATGGAGCTAGATGCTGAACAAAAAAATCGCCTTAGTGAAGATTCGGCTTTAGTGAGCGAATTGGTTTGGCTTTCAAATGCAAACACTAGCTTAGCACTTAAGAGAATCGAAATAATTGATGAAAAAGAGGCTTATGTGGTCCAGATCGGAGAAAATCGAACCGCCTATTACGACAAAGCCTCTGGGTTGAAACTGAAGCAAGACACGGTTCAAGAGATGCAAGGGCAAACCATTACCCAATCTACCACCTTTAAAGACTATAAAGAGGTTTCAGGATTAATGATTCCGCATGTGGTTTCACAAAATCTTGGCCCTCAAACGGTAGATTTCACTATCGAGAAAGCAGTCATTAAATAAGCCCTAATGAAAAACCTAATTTCTTATTTTGTCTTAATTACCGGGCTTTTATTGGGCGGGTGTGCCCAGCAACCAAACTCGAAAGAAGGCACTCAAAAAAGTGAAACAGCCGTCATTACCCAGTATTCAATGGAGGGCGTATTGGCAGTGCACGATGAAGTGATGCCCAAAATGGGTGAGATTTCTATGTTGATCGATGCGCTTAAAGAACAAGCCGACAAAAATCCTGATAGTCCTCAGGCAAATTCCATGAGAAAACTTCAAGAAAGTCACAAGGCTATGATGGATTGGATGCATGACTTTGGTGACACATTTACTTCTGATGAGATCCTCAAAGGAGAGGCACTTTCTGAGGAGAAAATAGAGCGACTCAAACTTGAGGCTGAACGCATTGAAATGGTGAAAACGCTAATGCTGGAAAGTATCACTGAAGGCCAAAAGCTTATAGAAATGGGAGCCCAATAAAGTAACCCGAACGATTTAGATTACAGCTACCTGCCCTTAGGCGGGTAGTTTTATTTTGAGCCTTTTTAATCTGCGCTTATCAAGGCTTTCTGCCACAAAGGTGTATCCTTTAAAATGAATTTGTTCTCCTATCTTCGGAAAAGCCTTAGTGATTTCAAGTACAAATCCGGCTAGTGTCTCTGACTCACCCTTCGACTGTTCAAATACTACAGGATCTTCAAGTTGAATAATACGGTAAAAATCCTTAAGTGAGGTCTTGGCCTCGAAAACATAGGTGCGATCGTCAATGCGCGAATAATTCAAATCAATATCGTCAAACTCGTCACTGATATCTCCGACTATCTCTTCAATAACATCTTCTAAAGTGACAATTCCTGAAGTTCCTCCGTATTCATCAACGACGACGGCCAAGTGCGTTTTCTGAGATTTAAAATCGAGTAAGAGATCGTCTAGCTTTTTATTTTCAGGAACAAAAATGGGCTCTCGAATAAGCGAGATCCAATCCAAGTCTTTAGACTCTAGATGAGGTAAAAGGTCCTTCAAAAACAATACTCCAATTACTTTGTCAATAGATTCTTGATAAACTGGCACTCTAGAATACCCCTTTGTGGTCACCTCTGAAATTACGTCTTGAAACGAAGCGTCATGGGCAATGGCAAAGATGTCTATACGCGGACGCATCACTTGTTTGGTATCGGTATTTCCGAAGGTTACTATCCCCTCTAGGATGCGCTTCTCTTCATTCGAAGTGTCTGCATCTGAGGCTAATTCTAAGGCTTGAGATAGGTGATCCACACTAATGCTCGAAGACCGCTTTGCTAGACGATTCTCTAGCCATATGGTACTCCTTTGCATAGGGACACTCAATCCACTAAATAGACGGTCTAGCACAGACAAGGCTACTGACATCCGTAGGCTAAAGGCTGCCGCATTTCGATTGGCATAGATCTTAGGTAGGATCTCTCCGAAGATGAGGATAAGCACAGTCGCAACGGCAATGTCAAAGAGGGTTTGAATAGCAATGTGACCAAAAAGCAAGTAAATCGAGTCTCCAAACCAATTGTTAGACACTAGGGTAAACAAGAGTACAATCGCGATGTTCACCGCATTGTTGGCAATTAAGATTGTTGCCAATAGCCTTTTTGGTGTTTCGAGCAATTTTAAGACCCTCTTACTGCTCGGTGTTTCTTGAGACTTCAACCAAACCATATCTTGAGCACTTAGACCAAAAAAGGCAACTTCAGAACCCGATATTAAGGCGGATATTACTAATAAGACACTCAGACCAAGGATTGAAAAGGCCGAAGAATACCATGCAGCAGTCGGCACTAAAACAAATAGGGGTACTAATCCTTGGGATATCCTATAGGAAAAGGGGTCTGCATTCATAGGTTAGAATGGGAGATCGTCTTCGTCTGGCGCCTGCGCGGCCGGAGGAGGCGTAAACGCTGCTGTAGAGGGTGCTGAAGCAGAGGAGGCTCCAGCCGAATAGGCAGGTGCCTGTGCACCATCTCTTGGGGTAAGGAAGGTAAAATCTGTGACGTGAACTTCAGTGCTGTAACGCATGTTTCCGTCTTCCCCCTGCCAGCTTCTATTTTTCAAGCGGCCTTCTATGTATATTTTATCTCCTTTTTTTAGATATTTCTCACATACCTCAGCCGCTTTGTTGCGCACCACAATGTTGTGCCATTCTGTGTTGGTCACTTTTTCATTGGTTTGTCTGTTAGTGTATGTCTCGTTTGTTGCAATTGGAAATCGTCCAATACTGTTTCCTCCCTCGAAATAATGCATCTTGACATCATCCCCTAGATGGCCGATCAGCATGACTTTGTTTAATGTTCCACTCATAATTTAAAGGTAATAAAAATTCACGCGCTTGAGCAGTTTTTGCATTAGGGCAGAAAGGGGATAATCTTGTATTTCTCCCCTTTCTACTCCTTTGCTATGAATACTGTCAAGTTGAATCCTATAAATATAAACATAGAGTTCTTGATGTGACAATTTGTGAATAAGCGGATCTGCGTTAACCAATGCCCAGTGAGTCACAGCTCCAAAAAGATCGGTAACTAAAGCCTCACTCATAGTAGCGCCAAGTTCGAGTTCGATTGAAGGGAACTCGTACAGCCCCGACCACAAGCCCGTATTTGGGCGTTTAATAATGAGGTGCTTCGACTGAGCATCCTCAACCAAGAAATAATGGAGCGCTCGTTTCTTGACCTTTACCTTTTTTTCTTTGACTGGCAGCTGATCTACGCGCCTTTTTGCAAAAGCAGCGCAGCGTTCGCGTATCGCACATACCCCACAATTTGGAGACTTTGGGCTACACTGCATGGCTCCGAATTCCATAATAGCCTGGTTGTGAATATCTGGATTGCGGTGATCTAACAATGAATTGGCTAAAACGGTAAAATTGCGTTGACCTGTAAAAGTGTTAATTGGATCATCTACCTCAAAGACTCTAGAAAGCACGCGAAATACATTACCGTCTACCACCGCATGTGGTAACCCAAAACAAAAGGAAGCTATCGCCGAAGCGGTGTACGGTCCCACTCCCTTAAGTTTTAACAGCTCTTCATAGGTTTCTGGAAATCGACCCTTAAGTTCACACGAAACCGATTTAGCAGTGGCATGCAGGTTTCTTGCCCGTGAATAATACCCCAAACCTTGCCAATACGTAAGCACCTCATCTTCATTTGCGTTGGCTAATGCGTGAACATCTTGAAAGGCTTCAATAAAACGCTTATAATAAGGCAGACCTTGTTCTACTCGAGTTTGTTGAAGTATAATTTCAGAAATCCAAATGCGGTAAGGATCTCTAGTTTCTCTCCAGGGGAGCTTCCGTTTGTGCACTTCATACCATTGCTGAAGCACTTCAGAGAACCAAAGATCACCCGTCTTATTTTGCATACTGGCCTAAATTTTAGATCCTTAAGGAGATAAACAGCTTATTATTCATATATTTGCGAGCCTTAAAAATTTTAAAGATAAAGAGTATATGACGAAAGCAGATATTGTAAATACTATCTCTGAAAAGCTTGGTTTAGAAAAAGGAGATGTTCAGGCCACAGTAGAATCATTTATGGAGGAGGTTAAAGCCTCACTTGAACAAGGGGATAACGTTTACCTGAGAGGGTTTGGAAGCTTTATCATCAAAAGAAGAGCCGAAAAGACCGGACGAAACATTTCTAAGAATACAACCATTAAAATTCCCGCACACAACGTACCTGCATTCAAGCCTGCAAAGGTTTTTGTTGATGGGGTTAAAACGAGTGTAGCTGTCAAATAACTATTAACCGAAAAACATTTGAAGCATTATGCCGAGTGGTAAAAAAAGAAAAAGACATAAGGTAGCTACGCATAAGCGCAAGAAGCGCAGAAGAGCTAACCGACACAAGAAGAAGTAAGCCGCTCTTAAGCCCATTAAGCGGCTTTATTTCTTGTTTGACGTCAGCGTACGTTCTTTGACATCTGAAAGTTAAGATCACTTCATTAAGGAGTGATTCTATTGTTTAATACTGTGCAATAAAGCTGCATGAGTGCGGCTTTTTATGCATAAATAAATCGAAACAGTGAATAAAGAATTAATTATAAAGACAAGTTCTGAAGCTGTCGATTTTGCCTTATTAAGAGACGGAAAGCTCATAGAACTTCACCGCGAAGCCAGTGAAAACAGCTTCTCAGTAGGTGATATATTTTTAGCCAAAGTGCGTAAGCCTGTTTCAGGACTTAACGCGGCTTTTGTAAACGTGGGGCATCAAAAAGATGCTTTTTTACACTATCACGATTTAGGACCTCAGTTCAACTCGTTGATGAAATTCACCAAAGCCCTTCTTCAAAAGAAGACTTCAAATTATAGCTTAGCCAACTTTTCGCTTGAAGAAGAAATTGATAAAGAAGGAAGCATCAGTGATGTAATAAAGGCCAATCAGTCAATTCTGGTTCAGATTGTAAAAGAACCTATTTCGACCAAAGGACCTCGCATCAGTTCTGAACTTTCTCTTGCCGGACGTTACGTGGTTATGGTACCGTTTTCAGATCGCATTTCAGTATCTCAAAAAATCGAGAGTTCTGAAGAAAAAAGTCGTCTTAAACGACTAGTAACCAGCATAAGACCCAAGGGTTTTGGAATCATCATCCGAACCGTTGCAGAAGGCAAAAAAGTTGCCGAACTCGACCAAGATATTAAGCGTTTGGTCAAAAAATGGGAAACCCTCTGCGATAATGTGAGTAAAGGACATCATCCTTCAAAAGTGCTCGTCGAGCTCAATCGCTCTACAAGTTATTTGAGAGATGTCTTTAATGAGTCCTTCACCGGAATTCATACGGATGATCCTGAGATGGCCGATCAAATTCGGGAATACCTCAGTCAAATATCTCCAAAACACGAATCACTGATTAAACTGCATACCGAGGTGACGCCTATCTATGAAAAATTTGGCATAGATAGACAAATCAAAACCTCGTTCGGCAGAACTGCCTCGATGTCAAAGGGTGCCTATCTCGTGAT
Organism: Flavobacteriaceae bacterium; assembly: GCA_038134285.1. GTDB lineage: Bacteria > Bacteroidota > Bacteroidia > Flavobacteriales > Flavobacteriaceae > UBA3478. The sequence continues at coordinate 49,415 of JAYPUW010000003.1, read as the reverse complement.
TGAACACACTGAAGCCATGCACGTTATTGATGTCAATAGCGGAAACAGGTCAAATCGTGCGAACAGTCAAGAAGACACTGCACTCGAAGTGAACCTAATTGCGGCCTCTGAGGTTGCAAGACAGCTTCGATTAAGAGACATGGGAGGAATCATTGTAGTCGACTTTATCGATATGGGTAAAGGTGAACATCGTAAAAAGCTCTACGATCAACTCAAAGAAGAGATGAATGACGACAGAGCAAAGCACAAGATCCTACCACCTACCAAGTTTGGTCTTATTCAGATCACCAGACAACGCGTCAGACCTGAAATGAATATTACCACAACTGAAAAGAATCCTAATGCTGTTGAGGATGCCGTAGAGGCGCCGATCAGTATCATTGATAAACTCGAGTATCAAATAGAGCGAATAGCCCTTAAAAAAGTAAAAGAAAAGGTGTTTCTGCATATACACCCGTTTATTGCAGCCTACCTTACTAAAGGACTATTCTCTTTTAGATACAAATGGTATAAAAAGCATAAAGTCTGGGTAAGTGTGATCCCTAGAGATGCCTATACATACCTGCAGTATAATTTTAAGACCAAAGAAGGCAAAACGATACGTTTATAAAAAGCGGCCCATGTAAGGGCCGCTTTTTTTTTGCGGTTTAGCCTCGTAATTTAGAGGTATGTACTATCGCAGTAAATCGGCGCAACCCGTCGGAAGTGTTACCGAGGCTAAGCGAAAAATAGAGGCCTTTTGCGCCTATCAAGAACGCTGCCATAAAGAGGTGGAAGCAAAACTCAAATCAATGGGAATGGTTGAAGAGTCTATTACTCATCTGATTGGTCATCTCATTACCGAAAATTACCTAAATGAAGAGCGATTCGCCATTCAGTATACCATAGGAAAGCTGCGTATCAAGTCGTGGGGATTCGAACGTATCTCAATAGAATTGAAGGCGAGAGATATCAGTGCTTACAACCTAAAAATGGCCAGAGCGGCTTTTGAAAATGAACCCTACTTAGAGGTATTTGAGTCACTTGCCACAAAAAAGATTCAAGCTATCGAGAAACTTCCATTGTCAGAAAAGAAAAGAAAGCTGTTTCACTATCTCAGCTATCGCGGATGGCCAGGCGAATTGGTGTACGATAAAATGAAATCACTGTAAAAGCCGTTAATCAATAAGAACGATAAGCGTATTGTTCTTCATCTCAACCGCACCACCCTTAATTTTAATAGTGGTTGAATCAGCTTTGGTTTGGAAACTGTCAGCGTGAGTGGAAGCCAACAATTGACGATTTAATCCTTTAATCACGATTTCCCCTTCTTGAAGTACAGATGCAATCGCTGCGTGGTTTTCAAGAATCTGAAACAAACCCATAACACCAGGAGCCGTCACCGAAGTGGCGTCGCCTTTGTATAAAGTGGCTTCAGGAGAGATGATTTCTAGGATCATACGTAATCGCTATTAGATACTATTGATTAAGCTTCAGTAAGCATTTTCTCACCAGCCTCGATTGCCTCTTCAATGGTTCCTTTAAGGTTGAACGCTGCCTCTGGAAGGTGATCTAACTCACCGTCCATGATCATGTTGAATCCTTTGATCGTATCCTTAATGTCTACCAACACTCCAGGAATTCCTGTAAACTGCTCGGCAACATGAAAAGGCTGTGATAAGAAACGTTGGACACGACGTGCTCTAGATACGGCTAGTTTATCCTCTTCAGAAAGTTCTTCCATACCTAGGATAGCAATAATATCTTGAAGTTCTTTATAGCGCTGCAATAGCTCCTTAACGCGTTGTGCACAGGCATAGTGCTCATCACCAAGAATATCTGCAGTCAAAATACGTGAAGTTGAATCTAGCGGATCTACTGCCGGATAGATACCAAGCTCAGCAATCTTTCTCGATAGCACCGTTGTAGCATCAAGGTGAGCAAAGGTTGTCGCAGGCGCCGGATCCGTTAAGTCATCCGCAGGCACGTATACGGCCTGTACTGAAGTAATCGATCCGTTTTTTGTAGAGGTAATACGCTCTTGCATCGCTCCCATCTCAGAGGCTAGCGTTGGCTGATAACCTACCGCAGAAGGCATACGACCCAAAAGGGCTGACACCTCAGAACCTGCCTGAGTAAAACGGAAAATATTGTCAACGAAGAAAAGAACGTCTTTTCCTTGGCCGTCTCCTGCTCCATCTCTAAAGTATTCTGCAATGGTAAGTCCTGACAAAGCAACACGTGCTCTCGCTCCAGGAGGTTCATTCATCTGACCGAAAACAAAGGTAGCCTTAGACTCTTTCAAAGCTGACTTATCTACCTTAGAAAGATTCCATCCTCCTTCTTCCATCTCTTTCATGAAGTCTTCTCCGTACTTGATAATACCTGATTCGAGCATCTCACGAAGAAGGTCATTTCCTTCTCTTGTGCGCTCACCTACACCTGCAAATACAGAAAGTCCACCATGACCTTTTGCAATATTGTTGATGAGCTCTTGGATAAGTACTGTTTTACCAACCCCTGCTCCTCCGAAAAGACCAATCTTACCCCCTTTGGCGTAAGGCTCAATAAGATCGATTACTTTAATTCCGGTAAAAAGAACCTCGGTTGAAGTAGATAGGTTTTCAAAGGCTGGTGCCTCACGGTGAATAGGAAGACCTTTATCTCCTGTTCTTTCAAGTTCAGCAAGACCGTCAATCGGAGCTCCGATCACGTTGAACAGGCGTCCGTAAACGTCTTCCCCGATAGGCATTTGAATTGGCGCTCCTGTGGCAGCAACCTTGATTCCACGGCTTAAACCATCTGTAGAGTCCATCGAAATGGTTCTTACAGCACTCTCTCCAACATGTGATTGTACTTCAAGAACGAGTGTAGACCCGTCGGCCTTAGATACAGTCAATGAATCGTAAATGTTGGGAAGTTTTGATCCTACTTCAAATTCAACATCGATTACCGGACCAATTACTCGTGAAATCTTTCCCGTTAAAGCCATGAGATTTTATAAAGTTTTTGAGGCGTTCACCCCTTAAAATTTAATTGCGCAAATATAGGGAGATTGATAATACTAAAAAAAGATTGATAAAATAAAAGCGCCCCATTTTGGGACGCTTTAAATCGTTCGCTAACGCCTTTTTCTATTAGAAGTTGATATTCAATGAAGCGTAGTAGATTGAACCAATTCTTCCAGAACCAATTGCTGTGATATAATCTCCTCCTGCAATGTTGGTTCCACCTAGTTTTATTGTGCTATTATATTTTGATAAATCATATTTCAATACAGCATCAAAAACATCAAATGCAGGGACTTCACCATCAGCAAAAGAGGCCTCCCATAAATATGACCCCGAATATCTATAATTCAGATTAAACCCAAAGTTTTTAAATAATTCATCTTTTGAAATAGATGCCTTAAATCTTCCTTTAGGTGTATTTAATCCTACCTCGAAATCAGGGTACATCATGCGATCAAAATCTACTTCTGTATGGGTATAACTGGCGCCTACATTAAATCCTAATATTTGAGTGTCTATTCCAGCTACAAATCCAAAGGATTTTACAGGTACGTCAGTATTTGAATATGCCTGATAAATTTTATAATCCCCGTTTTGTAGTGCCAATAATGAAAGTGCTTTATCTCCTGCTTTTCCATATAAAGGAACAACTTTAGTTTCTGCAGCATTAAAGTTTGTGTAAGAGTTAAAATAAGTACTTAAATCAATAGCAACTGGGCCAATTATAGCTCGATAACCAAACTCTATTGCATCTATCTGCTCAGCTCCAACTAAATCTGTGTCTTTCTTAGCCGGCTTCCCTGCTAAAACTGAACTTAGACTAAAGGAATTATCATAAGCAGACCTACCCCCAACTGAAACTGTAGCGGGAATTCCATATGATTGCCCTACAGCACTCACTGAAAATGTTCTAAAATCTCGATCCAAATTAGAGGCTGCACCACCAACTAGAATGGCATTACCAACATCTAACCCAATAAAGAAATCTTGAGTAGTAGGGTTTCTAAATCCAGTTTGCGCTGAAATTCTAATATTATGATTTTGATTAGCGCCTAATGTATACCCCAAAGAAAGTCTTGGTGAAACAAATCCATCTAAAAACTCATTCTTGTCGTATCTTCCAGATGCTGTTATCTTTCCACGATCATTATCAAAAGATTTTTGAACTTGAGCATATGCTCCATACTCGCTGTAAGTAATTGGACCATCTTTATCCGTAAAAATTGTGCCATTTGAATTAAGTTCATATTGACGATATGAGCCCCCTACCTGAAGATCAGCCCAATTATTAATTAAATGTGCAAAATTATAATTGCCATTTAAGTGTCTGAACTTTGTATTATCAATAAACCTCGCGCCAGTTCTAAAATCACCATCTTGTCTTACTTTGGCAAATGCATTATTAAATTCGGCCGTGCCAGGTTCATATCGATTTATATGAGGGAAACCAGTAGCAGAAGCAATACCTAAGGAACCGGCAAAATTTGCAGGATAATCTGCTACTGTTCTAGCCGTTTGGTGAGCATCAACATCGTTTTTTCCTAGCTGACGTGATAATAAATAACCTCTGACGTAATCTTCAAACCATTTCTGATCTGGAGACCACTGTCTGTTAATATTAATAGCCGCGAAACGTGTATCGTACGCATTACCAGAATCTTCTGCAGTAATATATCCACGAATAAAGAAATTGTCGTTTTTGATCTCCAATTTTTGTTGAGTCATGGCAAAACCTGAAACCGCATAACGATTCGCTCCTTGATAGATAGTAGTACCTGTGCCTCTTCGATAGTTGTAAATCACTTCTAAGTCATCTCCAAAAGGACGGTAGTGCACCGCCAAATCACGTTTCACACTTTGAGCACCATAATCTGCAAGGTCAGCTTCATCATAACCTGTTCTTGAAATTCTGCGAGATCCAAATGTTCCTGCTGGAGTACCAGCATAATAGTCAAAATTAAGAGTGGTGGCCACCTCATCTCCGTAAACATTTAGCCCATCATATCCTGGCGTATTATATGGAGAGGCCCAACTATATCCAAGGGCATCTGCACTTATATCGGAACGATCGTTGGCATGCCAATCCTCCCCTTTCATAAAGGTAAAATTAGCCTTAACAGCCAAATTATCTGAGAAGCGTTTGGCAACTCTGACCCCATAATCCGAATATTGATTAGAGCCAGCAGCGTCTTGAACCGTATACCCAGTTTTACCATAAACGCTAATTCCTTCACTATCAAATGGATCTTTCGACGTCATGAAAAGTATACCGTTGAAGGCGCCTGCTCCATATAATGCCGATGAAGCACCTGGCAAAATTTCTACGCTCTGAACGTCAAGTTCTGACATCCCCACAAGGTTACCAAGAACGAAGTTGAGTCCGGGAGCAGTATTGTCCATTCCGTCTACCAACTGCAAGAAACGGGTGTTTGCAAAGGTTGCAAATCCACGGGTATTGATAGATTGGAAGGTGAGTGAGTTGGTATTGATGTCTACTCCTTTAAGATTTTGAAGACTGCCATAAAACGACTCAGAAGTTGCATTTTGAATTTGCGCTAAACCAAAGCGCTCAACTGACACTGGAGATTCAAAAATTCTCTCTGGAGTTCGTGAAGCTGAAATTACAATTTCATCAAGTATAGTAGAAGATTCATTAAGAATGATTTTCAATTCCGAGCCGCTGAAAGAAACGGTTGAAGTCGAATATCCAATACTCGATACTCTAACCGAGAATGGAGGCGTTTGATTAGATGAGAAGACGAAGTTTCCATCGAAATCGGCAACAGCACCTTCTGACTGTCCGACTACAACGATATTGGCATTTGCCACTGGTTGACCATTTTGGTCAACTACCTTACCAGAAACAGTGGTTTGAGCGAAGGCAATAGTGCTGGTTACAAAACCCAATAGTAGAAGTAACTTTTTCATAAATGATAAATAAAATAGCTATAGCTAGTTTTTCGGGGGGAAGATAGTCTTTTTTTTACTAAATATGTCAAATACAATTCCCTGACAATTAGGGTCTAAGTCGTTTTTGAAACTCTAATTTGAGAAATTAATCAGCTCTCTGCGGTAAGCGGTAAGTAATTTTGACTTAGAAACAAATCCAGCGTACTTGCCTTGTTTTAAAACCGGAAGATTCCATGCCCCCGAATCTTGAAAGCGTTGCATTACCCTTTGCATACTGTCTTTTTCGTAGTTAATAATGTCAAGGGGGGGCGTCATATAGCCCCTCACCTTGGTTTGGTCGTACACAGATTGGTCAAACAAAAACTGGCGGATATCATCGAGCAAGATAATCCCCACTAATTGTTCGGATTCATCCACCACCGGGAATAAATTCCTGCTCGATTTTGCAACCCCTTGTTGTAGTAATTCTCGAAAAGACATGTCTGCCTTTAGCGCCACAAAATTGGTCTCAATGACGCTGTCAAGGGTCATCAAAGTCAGCACACTTTGGTCTTTGTCAAAGGACAAAAGCGCATCTTTCTCAGCTAGTTCTTTGGTGTAAATGGTGTGTTCAATGCTGTTTTTGGTAATGAGATAGGCCATAGAAACTGACAGCATTAGGGGGATAAAAAGCGAATAACCTCCTGTAATTTCGGCGATCAAGAATATCGCAGTGAGCGGTGCTTGTAACACTCCCGCTAATATGGCAGCCATACCCACAAGCGTAAAATTGGCCTCGGAAACCTGGTGAGTGAGTCCTAGTTGATTGATTAGTTTAGCGACCGCGTTTCCCAAGGAACTCCCCATGACAAGTGCCGGAATGATGATTCCTCCGGTACCACCGGCAGCGATCGTTGTAGTCATCACCACTGATTTAAAAAGTGTAATACCTAACAGCAAGACAATAACCATCCATGGGTTTGAGGCCCATGGAGCCATCAGTGACCCCTCGATCACAGCGTCGTGATTAGATACTAAAAGGTTGTTGATCAATGAAAAGCCCTCACCGTATAGAGGTGGAATGGCAAAGAGTGTGATTCCAATAAAGAGCCCCCCGATCAGCAGGCGTCTTCCTTTTGATTGAATGCGCTGAAAAAATCCGGTAATACCAAAGTGTACCTTATGAAAATAAACCGATACCAATCCGGCTAATAGACCCAGCGCCAAGTAAAGAGGTGTATCATTGATAATGAATGATTTGGTAAGCGCCACCTTAAAAAGCACCTCGTCTCCCACAAAAAAGAAAGAGGTGATCACCGATACGAGTGAGGCAATAAGCAGCGGCAATAGAGAGGTAAAAGTCAGATCAAGGCTGAAGATTTCTATCGCAAAGACCACGGCTGCAATGGGAGACTGAAAGCTTGTGGCAATAACACCAGAGGCCGCACAGGCAATGAGTAGCTGACGTGTTTTTCGGTTCAGGTGAAACAGGTCTCCAAAGGTCGAAGAGGCTGCAGAAGCCGATAAAATAGTCGGACTCAATAATCCTACCGAACCTCCGAACCCGGTGGTTAAAGGGGCGGTAATCAGCGGAAAGAAAAACTTATCTCCACTAATCTTTCCTCCTTTCTTAGAGAGGGCATACAACACCGTTGGGATAGGATTAAAAACACCCTTTTTATACAGTCGCTCAACCACCAAATAGACCCCAAAAAGACCAAGAGTTGGCAAGATGAAGTACAATCCGTTTCGGGTGAGAGAGAGTCCGAGTTCTGCCACATAAGCGATGACAAAAGTGATATTCTTGATTAGCACCGAAATCAATCCGGCCACCAACCCAATTAGTGCACTAAGGATGAAGACGAAGTTGCGCTCTGAAATATTCTTGTACTTCCAGATCAAAAATTTGCGCATTAGCGAACTTAGTTTCTCATTCACAGCGCTAAACTACTAAATGGTTGTCTTGAAAAACAACAAAACACTTACGATCTCCTTTTGGTTCAATCTCAACGGCACCTAATTTTAATACGGCACGTTGCGACCTATAATTGTTTTCAAAAACCTCAAATATCACTTTATCGCATACTTCAAAAGCATGACTAAGCATAGCCTTTTTTATTTCTTGATTAATTCCAGTACCCCACAAAACTTTTGAAAGAAAGGTATACCCAATCTTCACGGAAGAGCTAACCAGTTCATAATCGTAATAACGTGTAAATCCAATAACTTCTTTTGTGTTTTTGAGAGTCAACGTGTAGGCCCCCAAGTTGTTGTTAAGGCCATTCATGAAATAATGATAAAACTTATCCTTCTTATAACGATCTTTTTCAGAGTGCATTGACCACACCTCTGGATCAGACCCAATTTCGTACAATGACCCTAAATCCTTAATAATTGAAGGCTTCAAATACAAATTTGAAGTTTGGAGTGGTGCTTTAAAATGACTTCTAATAGAATTCATTTACTCCACCGTGACCGACTTCGCTAGGTTTCGAGGCTGATCTACATTGCACCCGCGCATAATGGCAATATAATAGGCGAGCAACTGCAAGGGAATCGTAGTAAGTATAGGCGTGAGCGACTCTTCGATGTCAGGAATCTCAATACAATGATCTGCCAATGCTGCCACTTCTTTATCGCCCTTGGTAACAATTGCAATGATTTTCGCCTTTCGTGATTTAATCTCTTGAATATTACTCACCACCTTTTCGTAATGTCCTTTTCGGGTGGCGATCACAAAGACAGGCATCTGTTCGTCAATCAGGGCAATAGGACCGTGTTTCATCTCGGCAGCCGGATACCCCTCGGCGTGTATATAACTGATTTCTTTGAGCTTCAAGGCGCCTTCTAGGGCGACCGGAAAATTATATCCGCGTCCAAGGTAAAGGCTGTTTTCAGCCTGAAAATAGGTGGATGCAATTGCCTTGATATGCGCATCTAGCTTAAGAACTTCTTGTACTTTAACAGGCACTGATTCTAGTGCTTTAGTAAGGTGATTAATTTCTGAATGTGAAAGACTCTCTTTGGCTTGAGAGAGCTTAAGCGCTATCAAGGTGAGCACCGTGATTTGTGTAGTGAATGCCTTGGTCGAGGCAACCCCAATCTCTGGCCCTGCATGGGTGTAGGCCCCTGCATGAGTTTCTCTGGCAATAGAAGACCCGACAACATTGCAAATCCCAAACACAAAGGCTCCCTTGCTCTTTGCCAATTTGATGGCAGCTAGGGTGTCGGCGGTTTCTCCGGACTGAGAGATGGCGATGAGCACATCTCCGGGGCCAATGACCGGATCGCGATAACGAAATTCTGAAGCGTACTCTACCTCAACCGGTATTTTCAAATAGGTTTCGAAAATATATTCGCCTACCAATCCTGCATGCCATGAAGTACCACATGCGGCGATGATAATACGCTTTGCCTCTAAGAAGGTATTCATGTGCTGCTCAACCCCAGCCATCTTGATCAGGCCTTGATCGCTGAGAAGCCTTCCTCTAAAGGTGTCTTGAATGGCCTTTGGCTGCTCGTATATTTCTTTGAGCATAAAGTGATCGTATCCGCCTTTTTCAATTTCATCGAGTGATAGCTCAAGTTCAATGATGAATGGGTCAACCTCTTTGTTGCTATTAATTTTGCGCACGTCTACTTCTTCGCCACGAGCGATAACAGCCATCTCTCCGTCTTCTAGATATATGGCATTCGAGGTATATGCTATAAAAGGACTGGCGTCTGAAGCGATGAAATACTCCTTTTCTCCCACTCCTATGGCGAGCGGACTTCCCATGCGTGCAGTGACAAGTCGGTCGGGCTGCTCTCGATCAAATACAACGATAGCATATGCCCCAACCACCTGATTGAGTGCTAGACGAACAGCCTTTGCTAGATTGACTTGCTCCTTTTGTTGAATCTCTTCAATCAAATTGACCAAGACTTCTGTATCAGTATCTGACGAGAAGGTATACCCGCGCTTCTCTAGTGTGGTCTTTAACGACTGGTAATTTTCGATGATTCCGTTGTGCACTAAGGCCAACCTTTTCGAATTAGAAAGGTGAGGATGTGAATTGACATCATTAGGAACACCGTGGGTAGCCCAGCGGGTATGGCCTATGCCAAGGTTACCATGAATCACATCGGCATTTTCTGCCTTTTCTTTGAGATCGAAGACCTTTCCTTTAGTTTTAGAAACGGTAACGTGATCACCGTCGAAGAGCATTAAACCGGCACTGTCATAGCCTCTATATTCGAGACGTTGGAGTCCTTTAACTATAACATCAAAAGCCTCTCTATGACCGAGATAGCCAACAATTCCACACATGTTAATTGGGTTTTCCGCAAAGTTATGAAATCAAACCGGTTTTGAGGGCCTAATCCTTAAGCTCTGTATAGTAAATCGTGAGCTTAAGTCGCTTGTCTTCAGGAACACTAAAACTCGGTCCATAGAGCACTGTTCCGAGCGGAGAAATGCCTGCCATCAACGGATAGTCTACAGCGGTCTGATCGTCTAAGATCGCCTGTTGAACTTGAGGAAAGGCAATATTGGCACTTATAGCGATATTGATAGGAGCATTCAATGAATCACGAATGATAATATCGTTGAAGTAATCGGTGATGTTCGCTTTGTAGGCTTCTCCTCTTCCGGCCGCGTTCTTTCTCAGTGCACCGTCGTAATTGAGATATACCCCCAAGGCAGTTTGGCTTGAAGACGTCTCGTTACTTGTATTGTACAAAGGCAAGCTATTGGTTGATTTGTACATGTAAAGGCGCGGTGGCTCAAAAGGAGTGAGGGCCATTTTATCTTGATCAACAAAAAATTCAAAGCTGACCTCATTCACTAACCAATTGTTTTGACGAGCCTCATCGATAACCGATTGTGGAATTTCAAGTTGAAGTAATGATCCACTACCTCCTTTTAAGAATAAGCGATCAGGTGTTACTTCTTTTTGAGTGGCAAATGAAACGGGCTTAGAATACGTCCAAGTGTTGATTGCATTCCCTTGGGTAAATCCAGTAGTGCTTCCGGTCAAAAAGTTTAGGCGATACGTTGTGGTGACCTGCTCTCGTGTATCGTCTGCGGTATCCGTAGTTCCCTGTGTGTTAATAGAGTCGTACTCGTATTCAATCTCAATATAGGCCTGACTCATGTCTAATAAGAGCATGAGGTCATCGCTGGGATCAATACTCAAATGAAGTCCTCTAAAGTGGTCGACAAAATTGGCCTGTGAACGAAGCGCATCGTTCCCCTCTTGCCCCATGATTCTGTCTTGAAAGAAGAATTTATTTAACTCTACTAAAATTCCTGGGTCCTTTGACTTTGACACATCAAGAGTAAGCGATTCGTCAACATCTGTTGTTGCCGGATCGTCTTCGTTATAATAGACGTATTGATAATCGCTTATAATTATCAGCCCTTCGAAAAGCTCCTTTTCTAAAAATGGCTCATATACTGCGGCCTTATCTGAAAAATATGCCTGAGACTCTAAGAAATCAGTTTGTGGATCGCGATCGCGCAGATAATAATTTGAGCTTCTCACCTTAAGATTAAATCGATCTTGGTCAGAGAAAGAGTAAATGCTATCTAAGTCGTAACGTCGCGCGTAAGAGTTAGAAGCCGTTTCGTCATCCTGAGCGTCAGGAATTCCGTCATTATCGGTATCTGATGAAAGTGGATTCCATCCGAGCAAACGCTCCTCATTGTCTGAAAGTCCGTCTCCATCACTATCGCTCAAAGGGTCGTTTGGGTCTACGTCATAAACATCCAAAACACCATCCGAATCACTGTCTGATGAGATCGTCGAAGCTCTAAAAAATGGTATGTATAAGGTGGCCTTAGTGACGTTTTCACGCTCATCTAAATTGTTGTCTATTTCGCCCACTGCTGAAAGCTCTCCAAACGTAGGATTAGGTATCGAAAGTTGTACCTGAGATAAAATAGATGCGTTCGTCTCTCCAAATACCGGGTCTTTGTAGTTTCCTAATTGATAAACAGGAATTTTATTGGTTTGCACACGGTCTATTGCCAATTGACTAATCGATTCAATATTGTAAGTTTTCTTACTTAAGGTAAAGGGTTCTCCGTAGACCAGCGACTCACCAAGAGTAAAGGTTTCTGTTTCACACGAAACTAAACCTATACAGAAAATGCTAAGCGATAGCAGAGCCTGCGCTTTTCCCTTTAAATGCTTCAACATAGAAACGCTCCTAAAAATAAGAATTGTAGAAATTGATGTAGGCTTCTTCGGTTTCCTGAACTGGAACATATTCAAGGATTGGTTTTCCTGAAGACTTACAGTATTTCTGGAGGTCGTCAGATATTTTTTCACCGGCGAATATAAGGCCATCAGAGTGATCTGCGGCTACCTTTAACAAATTTGTATGATTTGGATTTTGAAGACACTCGAAAGTGGAGAGATCAATGTTGTCAAACGCAATCTTTTCGCAAATTTTTCCTGGAACCACTCCTTCAAACTCCTCCTCGTAAATTGAGGTGATGATCTTAGTATCATTGAACATCGCCTCGTCTTTATAAAAGTTTTTCAGGTATAGCGGAAGCAAAGAAGCCATCCATCCGTGTACGTGAATAATATCCGGCGCCCAATTGAGTTTCTTGACGGTCTCAATCACCCCTTTGGCGAAGAAAATAGAACGTTCGTCGTTGTCTTCATGCATCTTTCCTTTCGTGTCTGTGAAGGTAGACTTGCGCTTGAAGTATTCGTCGTTGTCTATAAAATAAACCTGAATACGCTCTTTTGGGATCGAAGCCACCTTAATGATTAATGGCATATCCATGTCGTTTACCACCAAATTCATTCCTGAAAGGCGGATCACTTCGTGGAGCTGATGACGTCTTTCGTTAATCACTCCATATCTAGGCATGAAAATTCGAATTTGACCGCCATTGCTGTTCACTACCCTCGGAGATTCATAAGACATTAATGAGACCTGATTCTCTGGTAGGTAGGGTACTAGTTCAGACGATACAAACAATATCTTTTTTCCATTCATAAATCCTAGATTTTTGTGCGTCAAAAGAAGATTCAAAGATACGAATTTATTGTGTATAAGCCTATTTGATATATTTTTGAGGCCTTAGCGGCGCTCATGAAGCTTACTCAAACTGTCGCCGAGCTCAAAGAAATTTTAGCTCCGGCCTACCAATCGAAATCGACAATTGGGTTTGTCCCCACCATGGGAGCCTTGCATGAAGGTCATCTAAACCTCGTTAAACGAGCCTTGTTCAAATCAGAGGTAGTGGTCGTAAGTATTTTCGTCAATCCGACTCAATTTAATGACCCTAATGACCTTGAAGCATACCCTAGAACTCTTGAAAGTGATCTAAATCAACTACGCAGCCTCTCAGACGATCTCATTGTTTTTCATCCAGACGTCAATGTCCTATACACCGACCAACCTCAGTCGAGGTCTTTTGACTTTAAAGACCTAGATAAAGTGATGGAGGGGGTTTATCGCCCGGGGCACTTTGATGGAGTGGCGACAGTAGTTGAATTGCTATTTAAAGCGGTTCGTCCTTCAGTGGCTTATTTTGGAGAAAAAGATTACCAACAAACCTTGATTATAAAATCGTTAGTCAAACAAGAACGACTCCAGGTGCGCATTGAAGTGTGTCCGACCACTAGAGAGACTAACGGATTAGCAAGGAGCTCAAGAAATGAAAGATTAAGTGCGCATGGACGCATAAAAGCCGCGTTTATCTACCAACAATTGAAGTGGGCCAAAAGACGTTTCTCTTCTATGGAGTTTGACGCCATTCGAGAGGCAGTTTCGAAGACATTTAAAGAGGCTGAAGACTGGACACTCGAGTATTTCGAAATCGCTGAGATTCCAAGTCTTGAGCTCAGCGTTTCTCGTAAAAAAAACAAGAAATACCGCGCCTTCATCTCCGCTAGATTCGAAGGTGTCCGCCTCATAGATTCCATTTCCTTAAACGAATAAGGTTGTACCTTTGCCCCATGTTAATCGAGGTTTTAAAATCAAAACTCCACCGTGTAACGGTTACAGGTGCTGATCTGAATTATATTGGTAGCATTACTATCGATGAGGACCTTTTAGACGCAGCCCAGATCGTACCCGGAGAAAAAGTTCAAGTCGTAAACAACAACAACGGTGAGCGACTTGAAACCTATGCCATTCCCGGTCCTCGAAATTCAGGAGAAGTAACGCTGAACGGAGCAGCAGCTCGCAAGGTTAACGTCGGAGACATCTTGATCGTGATCTCTTACGCTCAGATGACCCAAGATGAGGCCCGCGCCTTCAAGCCTGCGCTTATCTTTCCCGATCAGCACAATCGCTTATCGTAATGCAAAAAGCCAAGCGCTTCTCTACACTGAAAACCGTCCTTCCTATAGTGATCGGATTGGGCTTAGTCGCCTACTCTTACTGGATCACACCTCCGCTTGTGCGTGAGCAAGTCTTCAGTTACATCAGCACGGTAGATTTGCGTTATGTATTTGTATCTTTAATATTGGCTGTTTTTAGTCATATTTCAAGAGCGATTCGCTGGAAGTACCTGCTTCGTCCTATGGGCTATTCAGTTGGGGTCGTACCGAGCATTTTATTTGTTTTCATTGCGTATTTTGCCAATCTCGGAATCCCTAGGTCAGGTGAAGTCTTAAGAGCAAGTTCATTACGCACCTATGAAAAAGTTCCTTTTGAGAAGGCGTTCGGAACCATTATGACCGAGCGCGTGATTGACCTTGTGATGCTGTTTTTGATTATAGGGCTAAGCCTCTTGCTCCAAACCCGCCTTATTTTAGAGTGGATCTCAGCCAACACTGCCACACTGATATTCAGTGTGCTCTTTTTGGCTGCTGCCATAGCCGGATTGATCTTCGTGGTGCGTTTGTCTTCAAAGGCAACAAGCCCTTGGGGAATCAAACTGCACGAATTTTTCAAAGGCATTCAAGAGGGGCTTTCTTCGATCCTACAGATGAGAAACAAAAGCTATTTCATCGCCCATACACTCTTCATTTGGGCATGCTATGTTGGGATGTTCGTTGTGATCAAATATACCGTCCCAGAAACCACATCTCTAGGCCTATCCGAATTACTAATAGCCTTTATCGCTGGGTCATTCGCCATGACCGCAACCAATGGCGGAGTCGGATTATACCCTATTGCAGTTCGTGCCTCGCTAGGACTTTTCGGAATCTCGTACGCCTCAGGCGAAGCCTTTGGGTGGATCGTGTGGTCTTCTCAGACTTTAATGATCGTGGTATTCGGTACAATCTCTTTTCTTGGGGTACCTTTATGGTACAAGGTAAAACGTCGATCACCCCTCAATGGCTAAAACAAAAACGGCTTATTTCTGTCAAAACTGTGGTGCCCAATCCGCAAAGTGGACCGGGCAATGCAGCTCTTGTAAGCAGTGGAATACTCTTCAAGAAGAGATTGTCTCAAAACCCGAATCTTCAGGAATAAAAGCGGCTGCAAAACAAGGTCCGCACAGAGCCATTGCACTCGATCAAATCTCATACGAACTCGAGGCGCGCATCGACACCAAAGACCAAGAGTTTAATCGCGTTTTAGGATCAGGACTTGTTCCTGGCTCTGTCATTCTTTTAGGTGGAGAACCCGGGATCGGAAAAAGCACCCTTCTCTTACAGATCGCCCTCGGCATTGGGCTGAAAGTACTTTATGTATCCGGTGAAGAAAGCGAACGTCAGCTCAAGCTTAGAGCAGATCGTATTTCTAATCGACAAAACAACTGCTTTATTCTCAACGAAACGGTCACCGATCGTATTGGGCAACAAATAGAACAGCACTCCCCCAACCTCATTATTATCGATTCGATTCAGACGCTTCAGTCTTCAAAGATTGAATCTGCTGCCGGAACAGTATCTCAAATCAGAGAGTGCACAGCTGAGCTTACGTATTATGCCAAGTCAACGGGTATCCCCCTAATCCTAGTCGGGCACATTACCAAAGACGGACAACTCGCAGGGCCCAAACTGCTCGAGCACATGGTAGATACCGTGCTGCAATTTGAAGGAGATCGCAATTACGTCTACCGTATTTTACGATCCCTTAAAAATCGTTTTGGAAGCACGGCAGAACTAGGCATCTACGAGATGCAAGGCTCTGGCCTGAGGGAGGTCAAGAACCCCTCAGAGCTCTTGCTTTCGAATTATAATGAGCCCTTGAGCGGAGTGTCTGTGGCAGCAAATCTTGAAGGGCAACGCCCTTTACTCATCGAGATTCAGGCCTTGGTGAGCTCTGCAGTATACGGAACTCCTCAACGCTCGGCTACTGGATTCAACAGTAAACGTTTAAACATGTTGCTTGCGGTTCTAGAGAAAAAGGCTGGATTCAACCTCGCCTCTAAAGATGTGTTCTTGAATATCACAGGAGGAATTTCGGTAGATGATCCTGCTACCGATTTGGCGGTAGTCATGGCGGTTCTTTCGAGCAATGCTGACCTGCCTTTGCCCAAGGGGGTGTGCTTTGCTGCAGAGGTTGGTCTCGCTGGAGAGATACGCCCCGTTCAGCGGGTCGATCAACGCATAAGTGAAGCTGAAAAACTAGGATTCAAAGCCATATTCATTGCCTCAACGGCAACAAACACCAGCCAAAAAAGAAGCATCCGAGTAATCCAGGTCACTAAGATCGAAGAAGTTATCGCTAAGATCTTCGCTAAGGCGCAGGGTTAGGGTGCGTTTGGTGGACGGCCTCAATTTGTGCTACCACCTCATCACTCAACTCAAGGTGTACACTATCGATATTCTCGATCAATTGCCACATGCTTGTTGCCCCAATTATCGTTGAAGTCACGAAAGGTTTGGTACGTAAATACGCAAGGGCCATTTGAGGCAGAGACAATTCGTATTTTCTAGCAATCTCAACATAGGCTTCAGTCGCTAAAGTAGCAACCGGACCGCTGTAGCGGTTGTAATTCGGAAAGAGCGTCACCCTGGCATCTTTAGGTTCTTTACCCCAAAGATACTTGCCCGATAGCACTCCAAACCCTAAAGGAGAATACGGAAGCAATCCGACGTTTTCGCGATGACTGACCTCGGCCAATCCCACTTCATAAAGGCGGTTCAGTAAACTGTATGGATTTTGAACCGTAATCATTTTCGGCAATGAACTGTCTTTTTTGTGCTCCTCAATGAAACGTATAACTCCCCAAGGAGTCTCATTTGAGAGGCCAATATGACGAATACGTCCGGCCTTGATATGCTCAGCGAGCGCAGCTAAGACCTCATAAATATTGTCTTTCCATTCGTCTGAACTGAAGGCTTCAGACGGATAATCACGCTTTCCAAAAAAGTTGGTGTTCCGCGTTGGCCAATGCAGCTGGTAGAGATCTATATAATCAGTTTGCAAGCGTTTTAGGCTATTGCTAATGGCCTCATCAATGGCCTCAGGCGCAAATCCGGTAGTGCGAATATGCTTGGTGAAAGGGGCCTTACCGGCAATCTTTGTGGCAAGCACGATCTCTGAACGTTTACCGTTGGCTTTTAACCAATTTCCGATGATCCGCTCTGTGTCACCGTAGAGCTCAGGAAGGGTAGGTACGGGATACAATTCGGCTGTATCCCAAAACTGTATCCCTTGTTCGAAGGCGTAATTCATTTGTTCAAATCCTTCTTCTTGAGTGTTTTGGCGACCCCATGTCATGGTTCCTAAACAAAGCTCGCTTACTTTGATGTCTGTATTCGGAAGCGTATTGTATTTCATCGTTTATGCGAGTTCGGTTAAAATAGGGCAGTGATCGCTATGTACCGCTTCTGAAAGAATGACTGCCCTTTTCAAATGCGCCCCTAAGGCTTCTGAAGCCATGGCGTAATCGAGTCTCCATCCTTTATTGTTCGAACGGGCGTTTGAGCGATAACTCCACCAGGTATACTGATGTGGCTCTTCATTAAAATGACGAAACGAATCAATGAATCCAGCGTCTAGAAAACGCGTCATCCATTCGCGCTCTTCAGGTAAGAAGCCAGAGACGTTCTTGTTGCGAATCGGATCGTGTATGTCGATGGCTTGATGACAGATGTTATAATCGCCTACCACTAGCAACTTTGGACGCTCTTTTATCAAGTCCATCGCATAGTTCAAAAAGTCGTCCATATAGGTGAACTTATAATCTAGACGATCGGTATTTGTACCCGACGGCAAATACATGCTCATAATTGAAATATTACCAAAATCTGCTCTGAGATTTCGACCCTCGTGATCCATGTAGTCGATACCAGTACCCACAACCACCTTGTCAGGCTTTATCTTGCTCAAAATAGCAACGCCAGAATAGCCCTTTTTCTGTGCAGAGAAATAATATTGATGCTCAAATCCTAAGGTCTCAAAGGCCGACTTATCAATCTGATCTTCGGTAGCCTTGATTTCTTGTAGACAAACAACGTCGGCATTCACTGCAGACATCCACTGGTCTAATCCCTTGTTGAGTGCAGCTCGGATACCGTTGACGTTATACGAAATGACCTTCATCTAAGGCTCTAATTTTTTGAGCCATGCTGCCATAGAGACTTCGCGATCAAGCGCATTCTTTAATTCGCTAATGGCTATACGCTCTTGCTCCATAGAATCTCTATGTCTGATGGTCACAGTTTGATCGTCTAACGACTGATGATCTACGGTGATACAAAAAGGTGTCCCAATAGCATCTTGTCTACGGTATCGGCGGCCAACAGCATCCTTTTCATCGTAAGCCACGTTGAAATCAAATTTGAGATCTGCGATAATCTGATACGCCAACTCTGGCAAACCGTCTTTTTTAACGAGCGGCAGGACTGCTGCTTTGTAGGGAGCTAGTACTGCTGGGATACGCATCACTGTGCGCGTTCCATTCTCGAGCTCTTCTTCTTGCAACGACGAAGAGAAAACCGCCAAGAACATACGGTCTAAACCTATCGAGGTCTCAATGACATAAGGAGTGTAAGACTGCTCTTGTTCGGCATCATAGTACTGCATCTTTTTGCCTGAGAACGATTCGTGTCGGCTTAAATCAAAGTCAGTCCTAGAATGTATTCCCTCGAGTTCTTTGAATCCGAATGGAAATTTAAATTCAATATCTGCAGCGGCATCGGCGTAGTGTGCCAGCTTCTCGTGGTCGTGAAAACGGTAATTTTCTTGACCCATTCCCAGAGACAGGTGCCATTTTAGGCGGGTTTCTTTCCAGTGTTCGTACCAAGTTTTTTGTGTTCCAGGTGGAATAAAAAACTGCATCTCCATCTGCTCGAATTCGCGCATTCTGAAAATAAACTGTCGCGCTACGATCTCATTTCTAAAGGCCTTTCCGGTTTGAGCAATTCCGAAGGGAATCTTCATTCGTCCTGTTTTTTGAACGTTCAAGAAATTAACGAATATCCCCTGGGCCGTTTCTGGTCTCAGGTAAAGCTCCATCGCATTTTCTGCCGAAGCGCCCAGCTTTGTTCCAAACATCAAATTGAACTGCTTGACCTCTGTCCAATTTCTAGAACCTGATACCGGACAGACAATCTCTAGCTCCTCAATTAGCGCCTTAACATCGGAGAGATTCTCCTCTTCTAGCGACTTTGACATGCGCTTGATGATGGTTTCTGAAAGCTCTCGAATCTCAATCACTCTTCCGTTGGTAGCTAAAAACTGTTCTTTGTCAAAGGCGTCTCCAAATCGCTTTTCAGCTTTCTGAACTTCTTTGTCAATCTTGGCCTCTAATTTGGCCACGTAATCTTCGATCAGTACATCGGCGCGGTAACGCTTTTTCGAATCTTTATTGTCAATAAGCGGGTCGTTAAAGGCGTCTATGTGCCCTGAAGCTTTCCATGTAGTCGGATGCATGAGAATGGCTGCATCAAGCCCAACAATGTTTTCGTGTAGGCGCACCATGGCTTCCCACCAATAGGTTCGGATATTGTTTTTCAACAACACACCCAATTGGGCATAATCATAAACCGCGCTCAGGCCATCGTATATCTCACTCGATTGAAAAATAAATCCATATTCCTTTGCGTGAGACACCACATTCTTAAAAAGATCTTCAGCTGGCTTCATTTAGAGTTGTTTAGGCAAAAATAGAACAATCACATAGACTCAAAAGGCTAAAACCTCAACAAATCAAAATACTGAAGGGTTTTGGCAGAAAAGAAACAGAATTTTAATCCAATGGGGCTGGCAGCACTCTTTTTTCCAAAACATTGTATGATCTGTGAACGCATTATTGAGCATAGTTCTTCTCATTTATGTGTATCGTGAGCATCTTCTCTCTACCTGTCAACCTATGCGCATAACAACATGTACCCCATGCACCTGCAACTTACAAATCAAGTCGTTGTAGAGACTGCTTATACTTCTTTCATCAATACCCCCTATGCGGCACAATTGATTCGGATTTTACACGCCTTGAAATACAAGAAACAACCGTTTGCCGCTAAAATTCTATGCGCTTTAGCGCGTCCACAACTAAGCGCATTTTTTGAGCATCACAAATTTGACATCCTCGTTCCCGTTCCCTCACTCTTATTGAAAAAATTAAAGAGAGGATATAATCCTGCCGAATTACTTTCACACGAGATTGCCAAAGAACACTTTTTGGCCCTCAGTTCAAAGCTGCTTTTGCAACCCAAAAGAAAAGCAGCACAGGCCTTGAACGACAAACATCAACGAACTCAGATACAAGCTGAGGCGTTTAGGGCAAAGGTGTCACAAAACCAAAAAAGGCTTCATATGCTGCTTGTTGATGATGTATGCACCACTGGTGACACCTTAGGGGCATGCTATTGGGCTCTAAAAAGCAAGGTATTGAAAGGATCAGTTTTTTGAGCCTGTTCTTTATGCCTTTAGAATATGAGATTAAGGCTAAACTTGACCCATAAAGTTCGTTTCTTTGCCTTTGTGAAACAGCAGCACAACACCTCTTGGTTTTCAAAAGCAACTCCCTTTCTGGGGTTAATAATTATTATGCTGGCGGCAATGTCTTGTGCAAAACGTGGTACGCCGAGTGGGGGAGATAAAGACACTATACCCCCAGTCATCATTAAAGCAGATCCTCCTTTAGGAAGCACTAATTTCAAAGGAGAACGCATTCGAATTTACTTCGATGAATATATTAAATTCAAAGGCGTTGAAGATCAGTTCTTGGTTTCTCCGCCAATGAGAACAGCTCCAATTATAAGTCCCCAGGCGAGCCCGAGCAAATACCTTGAGATAGAACTTCAAGACAGCCTGCTGCCCAATACGACCTACAGCTTTTACTTTGGGAATGCTGTGGTAGACAATAACGAAGAGAATCCGTATCCCTACCTGAATTATGTGATGGCGACCGGTGAACAAATAGACTCGCTCAACCTCAAAGGGATGGTGAAAGATGCTAACCTGAGAAAGGCCGAGGAGTACATCAACGTTGTCTTATACGCCAATGATACAAGTTATACCGACTCTATCATTTATAAACAGCCGCCGCGTTACCTGACCACCACCTTAGATAGTCTACCCACTTTTGAATTGAGCTTTCTAAGCAAAGGTTCTTACTACATGTTCGCCTTAAAGGACGAGAACAAGAACAACAAATACGATCCTTATCTCGATAAGCTCGCCTTCTTGAAAAAGCCGATCACGCTGCCTACAGATAGCCTTTATTTACTGGAACTCTTCAAAGAAAAAATTCTCTTTAAGGCTGAGCGTCCAAAGTTTACAGGCTCAAATCATATCACCTTCGGCTATCAATCTGATCTAGATAGTCTGCCCAGACTCAAACTCTTATCTCAAGTAGATTCTTTATGGAGTTTTACAGAAAAACTAGCAGACAAAGACAGCCTTAACTTCTGGTTTGAAGCACCCTCAAAGATTGATTCTTTACTATTCACGTTAGCAGGAGGTCAGGCGATTGACACTTTCAATGTCAAACCGGTTGGACGTCTTTCCAAAGACACCCTCACCTTCAATATGATCTCAAAAACAAGTCTAGCCCTAAATGAACGTGTGCAGTTTCGAAGCAGCACACCGATTAAGGAAATAGACAATAGTCGAATTGCATTGACTTTATCTGACAGCATCCGACTCAGTACCGTCTATGCAATCGGGTCAGACCGTAGAACGCTAACACTAGAGCTTGAGTCAAAGCCAGAGGACTCTTTCCGAATGGCCATGCTGCCTGGAGCCATTCATGACTACTTCGAGCAGACGAATGACAGTCTCTCATTTAAATTCAACTTTAAAGCCCTAGAAGATTTTGGAACCCTGCGCTTTGAACTTGAAAACTCAAAGCCCAAAGACTATCCTATGCTCATCGAACTCTTGGATGAGAAAGATGCATTCGTACAGCAGGTCTATATCACTTCAGCACAAGACGCCATCTTTGAATACTTGAATCCCGGAACGTATTCGATCAGAATCACTATCGACAGTAATGGAAATGGGCGCTATGATACCGGGAATTTTCTTCAAAAGCGCGAACCAGAGCGTATAATTTATATTCCTGAAACCATAGAAGTTCGAGCGAATTGGGAGGAGCGCCTACGCTTCAAACTACTCGATTAAGTGCGTTCCTGGGTTGTAATCTTGAGGAGCGCTTAAAGGTTGATTAATCGTTCCTGAGGCTCCGTATCATTGTGAATGATCCATTCTAAGGGCTTACCTTTCGACACCCCGGGGACTCTTAGGGCTCTGCCGTCTTCAAACTCATTAGCGGTGCCGCTACCGTCGATTCCGATTTGACTAACTCATCTTTACCCCTAACTTTATGACAGAGGGTGCCCTACAACTCAAAGGGGAAGGCGTATTTAAACGGCCCTTCTTAATTCAGAAAAATGGGAGGTATAAAAACTATCTGTTCAGGACCTATGTCGGAACTCAATACAGCGGAGAATACAGTGATCACTTTCGGGTATTAGCCCTGCTTAAGACCACTGTCCCCAAGGAATACGACTGAGGATCATGAGTAGTCCTATGCCGTAGAAAAGAGCAATACTCTTGAACTTCGCCTTATTATCAGACGTCTTTTTATGACGTGACCAGCCCACAGTAACTAGAGCAACAGCGACAATGTTGGTTACTGGGTGCTCAAGTGCCGTCAGGCGCGCAGCAGCGTTTAATCCCCCTATACCCAATTCAGCAATCGCATGAAATCCTTTCGCCGAAGTAAAGTAAACCACCACGCCAATTAGAAACTGCAAGTGAAAGAAAGCAACTCCAGCTAAAGATAGTTTGCGGTCTCTAGAGTCTATGAATTCGCGACCCGTAAGAAATCCGTTAAGTGCATTGACGAAGGCCAATAGCACGACGCTCAAGGCTAGAAAAGCAATATAAGAGTGTAGAGAGATAATTGTATTCATAGGTTTAGGTGATTTGGTACTCTGAATTTAATCAATTTTTGTAACGCTTCAACAAGGTTTGGGTCGACTGATCGTGGTCAGCAGGGGTTTCATTTTGCCATTCACCTAATATACGGTCGGCCAGCTGCTTGCCAAGCTCTACTCCCCATTGATCGTAGCTAAACACATTCCAAACAACTCCTTGAACGAATATCTTATGCTCATAAGCGCTGATAAGCGCCCCGAGATTATAAGGGGTCAGGGATTCAATTAAGAAGGTAGTGGTAGGTTTATTGCCTGCAAACACCTTATGTGGGATAATGTGTTCTACTGACTTCAGATCAACCCCTTTCCCTACGAATTCGGCAGTCACCTCTTCAATAGTCTTTCCTTTCATGAGTGCCTCAGTTTGAGCAAAGAAGTTCGCCATTAAGGCATCTTGGTGGGGTTGGTTTTCATTGAGAGAAGTCCTAAAGCCTATAAAATCACAAGGGATAAGTTTTGTTCCTTGATGAATCAATTGAAAAAAGGCGTGTTGCGAATTTGTTCCGGGCTCCCCCCAAACAATAGAACCCGTTTGATACGATATAGCCTCTCCAGAACGTGAAGTCGATTTTCCGTTGCTCTCCATAGAAGCCTGCTGAAGATAGGCTGAAAAACGATGTAGGTATTGGGTGTAAGGTATGACTGCCTCTGTTTCTGCCTGCATAAAATTGGTATACCATATTCCAAGTAGCGCCATTTTCACCGGAAGGTTCTCTGCTACAGGAGCCTCTGCAAAGTGCTGATCCATGGCTGCTGCTCCTGCGAGCAAGGCCTCAAAATTTTCAAAGCCTACACTTAATGCAATCGACAGACCTACAGCACTCCACAACGAGAATCTCCCTCCAACCCAGTCTGCCATCGGAAATACCATGTCATCAGAAATCCCAAAGCTTGAGGTTTGAGCCAAGTTTGTTGAGACTGCAGCAAAGTGTGCCGCTATCGCCTCTTCAGAAGCCTTTTCGACAAACCAACGTCGAACGGTTTGGGCATTCATTAAGGTTTCTTGGGTACCAAAAGATTTTGAAACCACAAGAAATAAAGTGGTTTCAGGATTTAATCCTTTTAGAACCTCAGCGCTATGGTCTGGATCGACATTGCTCATGAAATGCACCTTCAGGTGATTTTTATAGTGAGTAAGGGCTTCAGTTACCATTACTGGGCCTAAGTCAGATCCGCCGATTCCAATATTTACAATATCTGTGAAAGTCTTGTTGGTATACCCTTTTTTTGCTCCAGAAATGACAGCCTCTGATAAGGCTTGAATGCGAGGCTTGACATCAGCCACTTCTTCGTTCACCTCTTTTCCATTGACCTTAGCGCTGCTATGAGTGGCTCGTAAGGCCGTGTGAAGAACGGCTCTTCCCTCGGTTTCATTGATCAAGTCTCCACTGAAATAGGCTTTTTTTGCCGCATCTAAATCAGCGTATTCTGCCAAATCATAAAGGGTGTTCCATACCTCTTCAATAATCAGGTTTTTTGAGAAGTCGACATAGAAGTCCTTCCATTCAAGGCTCATCCTCGACGTGCGACTCGCGTCATCCTTAAAGAGTTCGGTGAGGGTTGTAGAATGTAGGGTGTTCGCCAGCGTCTTGAGCATTGCCCAACTCGGGCTTAGCTCTGGATTATTTTGAGGTAAGGGCATTATCGTCTTTGATCGAGATTTGAGGCCATGAATTTAAGTCATTTTCACCAGGGTATGGAATACATGCCAATTGTTCAAAGGGTAATTTGATGTAGTCGAAATAATCCTTAGCGAAAGACTTGGCTATAGGAGCGGCCGCAGGAAGTTTCTCTTGTAAAGGATCAACCTGTCTGCCGTTTTTCCAAAAGCGATAGCAAACGTGGGGGCCTGATGTGTTACCGGTCATTCCAATCCAACCTATGATATCACCTTGTTTTACGCGCTGTCCTTTTTTGATATTCAGAGCACGCATGTGTAAATACTGGGTGCTATAGGTGCCGTTGTGACGAATCTTGGCATAAATCCCGTTACCTCCTCTGCGTGTTGCTTCAATGACTTCTCCGTCTGCCGTGGCAATGATAGGTGTGCCCACTGGCGCGGCGTAGTCGGTTCCTTTGTGAGCCCTAGTGAGATTCCCGTAATAGGCAATCTTCCGCTGTAAGTTGTAGCGAGAAGAGATGCGGTAGGCATTGAATTTTAATGGGGCCTTTAGAAAAGTTCTTCTCAAACTTTCTCCTTCTTCATCGTAGTATTCAGTCTGAAGTGTCTTCTCATTAATATTCGCTGCAAAGGCATAATACGTTTCTCCTTGGTGCTCAAATACCGCGGCTTTGATCGACTTTATGCCCGCCATAGTTCCGTCGCGAAGTCTGCGTTCATGGGCAATGACTTTAAACTTGTCTCCTTCATATAGTCTGAAAAAGTCAATATTCCATGCGTAGATATTAGCCAATTCTTGACTTAAGTTTTGATCAATTCCTTGACGTTGCAGGGTTTCGTACAAAGATCCCTCAATCACCCCTGAGAGCTGACGCTCCACCAAATCATAAGGGTGTTTTTCTTCGTATACCTTGACCTCATCTCGTAAGTCTGCGACGGTGTAGTTAAGGAAATCGTTTTCGTAAATGAAGACTACCGGGCGTTGCTCGTCGTCACATGTTCTAAGGATGCGATACGGCTTTCCGACCTGAATTTTTCGTAGGTCAAAAGAAGAGCGTGAAGCCCGTGCCGCTTGATCTACCTTTTGGTAATCGGCGTCTCGACTAAGCATGATCTTTCCGAAGGTGTCTCCTCTGCGAATCGTGTCGTACTCCACTTCATAAGAAATCATGTCAAACCCAAATTGCATATCAACAGGCATTTCAACCTCTCCTGCTGATGTGCCTTTTGCTTCTTTAGATGATCCGCATGAAAAGAGCAATCCGACTAAAGCAACTAATAAAAAATAAGATCTAGACATTTCACAAAATTCGAGCATTTACCATGAGCTGTCAACTTGTGGTGACAGAATTAGTCTACTTGGATCATAAAAGAGTGCTTGAGCCCCTTAAAGGCATCCAGATCAGCTTTGATCGACCCAAATCGAAGATCGGCCTGAATTCGAATTGGAACGCGATTGGCATCATTACTGACCCAAAGGGTTAAGGATTCTTCGGCACGAAAAATACGCCCTGATTTTACCATGGGTCGAAAGGCAAGACATTTTACTTTACCAAAGGCGGTTTTAACAACCTCCTCGCCTAGATATAACAACTTAAAATCGTAAATGCCATCGTCATCAAAGAGCATGTCTAAGGCCACCTCTTCTCCAACCGCCGTATTCTCTTTGTCAAAACTCTCTCGCAAGTAATAGGTGGCAGAGAGAATGTCTTGAATTTTTCGATGAATCGGAATACTAAAAGAGCTATCTTTTTTCTTGTTTCTGATCAATGCCGCTTCTTTTTTGAAATCGAAATCGATGTCGATGTTTTTGGTGTATCCGCCTTCGTCAATATCTCTTATAAAATATATCGGACGGATAGGCTCCACCGAGAAAATGCTCTGATAGACATCCTCAACCTTAAAGAAAATTGAGGCAAATCCGGTCGTTCGACCTTCTCCAACAGCATGATAGGCGGGTTGTCCCTCAAAAACCGTGTCTTTTACCGAAAGGGTGGCGTAGCTCGCATTTAGAAATCCATAGTGTAGGCGGTACTTCAACCACTCTCCTGACTGAAAGGTTTGATGAAGGTCCTTCTCCTGTGCATACCCAAAAGAGAGGTGAAAAGCCGAGAAGAGTAAAACCAAAAAGTAGCGCATCATGGCTTTATTTTTCTGCAAATTTAGCATTAAAAAAGCCCAGACAGGCTGCCGGGGCTTTTCTTACTAACCAACCAAACTTTAAATCATGAAATAACAAAAGATAGCTTGGTATCGACCACTTTTGAGATTCTTGTAGTAATTTACAACAAGGCGTCCCCAAAAGGTTAAATTTTAACGTTATTTAACCTTTGAAGTAATTGATAATCAAATCTTTTACTACTCACTTCTGAGCGTCGAAAAACGATCGTATCGCCTGAGCTTGAGAAGGGCTAACCGCAGATAACAACGCTTTAATTGGGGCTTTCTTGATCTTCGAAACGCTCTTAAAATGTCGCAACAATTTATCGGCGGTTTTAGTTCCTATCCCAGGCACTTGCTCTAACTCACTTTGAATGGCGGTAATGCTTCGCTTTTGACGGTGAAACTTTAACGAAAAACGGTGCGCTTCGTTGCGGAGATGTTGAATAAGCTTTAGGGTTTCAGAACGCTTATCTAAGTAGAGCGGAACGCTGTCTCCAGGAAAGTAGATTTCCTCGAGGCGCTTTGCAATACCAATTATGGCAATTTTTCCGCGCAAGCCTAAAATTTCTAGTGACTTCAAGGCAGACGATAGCTGGCCTTTACCGCCGTCAATGACGATCAATTGCGGAAGGTTCTCACCTTCTTCTAAAAGTCTTCGGTATCGCCTGTAGACGACCTCTTCCATACTCGCAAAATCGTTAGGACCCTTGACCGTCTTAATGATAAACTTGCGATAATCAGCCTTCGAAGGCTTCGCGTTTTTAAATACCACACATGCTGAGGCCGGATTCGTTCCTTGGATATTCGAATTGTCAAAGCATTCGATATGGACCGGAAGTGCATTGAGTCGAAGGTCTACTTTCACCTGTTCTAAAATGCGGTTCGCATGACGGTCTGGATCAACCACCTTCATTTGCTTGAGGCGGTCTTGCCTGTAGAATTTGGCATTGCGCAATGAAAGATCTACTAGGCTTTTCTTATCTCCTAACTTGGGTATCTCAACCTTTAGCTCATCAGAAACAGAAACCGCAAACGGCAATAATAGCGTCTTCGATTGGGTGTTATAGCGCGCTCTCAATTCTACAATGGCTAGACTCAGTAGATCGTCTTGACTCTCGTCAAGCTTTTTCTTAAACTCGAAGGTGTTCGACATTACAACGGCACCCTCTTGAACCTGCAGATAATTGATATAGGCGTGCTGGACATCCTCGAGAATGGTGAACACATCTACTGCTGTGATCTTTGGATTCACTACGGTTGATTTAGCTTGATAAGCCTTCAGTATTCGTATTTTCTCCTTTAAGGCTTGTGCTTTTTCAAATTCAAGTGTAGAGGCGTAATCGTGCATCTTTTTCTCAAGTACCTGCAACGAGGGGCGAATGTTTCCCTTAATAATAGCTATAATTGCCTCAATCTGGTCGTCATACGATTCTTCTGACTGCAAGGCTTGACAAGGTCCTCCGCAATTTCCAATATGGTATTCTAAACACAGCTTGTATTTTTTGGCTTGCACCTTCTCTACACTTAAATCGTAATTACAACTTCTGAGCGGATACACCGAACGGATGAGCTCTAGCAAGGTCTTTACAGTCTTTATTGAAGTGTAAGGCCCGAAGTACTTTGATCCGTCATTGATCCGCCTTCTCGTTGCAAATACACGAGGAAAAGCCTCGTTCTTGATGCAGATATAAGGATAGGTCTTATCGTCTTTCAGAAGCACGTTGTATCGGGGTTGATGCTGCTTGATCATCGAGTTCTCTAGCAGTAATGCATCTGACTCTGTGGCAACCACAATGTGTTGAATCGAGGCGATTTTTGAAACCATCACTCGGGTCTTTCCGTATTCGTGATGTTTAGAAAAGTAAGAAGAGACGCGTTTTTTTAAGTCTTTAGCCTTACCGACATACAGCAGCGCTTCTTTATTGTCCAAAAACTGGTAGACCCCCGGGGTATTGGGTAAAGAGGCAACTTGAATAGCCAGAGGAGCAGAAGACTTGCGTTCAGACATGATGTAAAAGTAGCCATTGATTTCAAAATTTTGAGATAGCTTTAAATCGTGAACAAGCAAGAACTTCGTACCGAGGCCCTTGAAAAACGCAAGGCCCTAACTTCAGATTACGTCCAAGAGCTAAGTCTAAAGATCACCAATCAGCTTCTTAGACTTGACATCTGGACGCATGAAGTGTACCACACTTTCTTGAGTATAGCCCATCAAAAAGAAGTTCAGACAGAGCCTTTGCTCACCCTTCTTCAGGGCAAAGACAAAACCATTGTCGTTCCAAAAATGGTTGAAAACAATGAGCTAGAACACATTTTGTTAGAGGAAAGCACCGCGATTGCGATACAGCGATTTGGAGTTCCAGAACCCCTTAATGGAAAAACGATTTCAGAGGAGCAGATAGACGTTGTTTTTGTACCCCTATTGTGCTTTGATCGAAACGGAAACCGTCTGGGATACGGAAAGGGATTTTACGATCGATTTCTCTCTAAAACTAAACCCAACACTTTATTCATTGGCTTGAGCCTACTCGATGTGCTTGAAAATGACCTCAAACCTGCAGCCCACGACATCGCGTTACACATGGCGGTCACTCCTGAAACGGTGTATCAATTTACGCCTTAAAGATTCTCTTGTTAAACACGATCAGAATGAAGACCCCTAAACTAATTGCGCTATCTGCGATGTTAAAAACGGGTTCGAAAAACCGGAACGACTTGCCGCCTAATCCCGGAACCCATTCAGGCCAAACCGCATCAATTAAGGGAAAGTAAAAGAGGTCAACAACTCTTCCGAAAAAAAAGCGCTCATAGGCCTCCCTAGGAGAGTTCCATACCATTTCAGCTACTCTATAGTGGGTACTCTCTGTGAACAGTTGGCCGTAGAAAATTGAATCAATGAGATTACCCAAGGCTCCCGCAAAGATGAGTGCAATAGAAACGCTTAGTAGCATCGAACGTCCTCTTGGTCTTGAAGAGCGGTACATCCAAATACCAATTCCGATAATGGCAACAATTCTAAAGAGGGTAAGGATAAGCTTTGCATTGGCCTCAGAAATCGGCAAAAAATCACTGAGTTGCGTCCCCCATGCGGCGCCACGATTCTCTATAAATAAGAGCTTAAACCAAGAAAAAACCTCAACCTGTTCTTGATAGCGAAAGTGTGTTTTCACATAAATCTTAGACCATTGATCAATGATTAAAATGAGAAATGCTAAGAAATACGACTTTTTTAAAGACATGCTACAATTGGTTTAGGTAAAGAGACCCTGACTGACTACTTACTGTATAGCGGTAATTATCATTCGGATTTATAACCCCAAAGATCTGTCCTTTTTCTAAATGAGAATCCAAATGACCCGAAGGTACATTGAGGTGCACTGCGGCGGTCTTAGTTTTTATAGTGCTTTGTTCAGCTCTATGCGACATGAATAGACTGCCTTCATCTAACTGTACATTTAATTCACGGTACAATCCGCTCACCTCTAACCTCCCTTGTTGGGCTTCAATTTCAACAAGAACGGCTTCAGGTATGCACATCTCAAGGGTCATTGCAATCATTTTGTGCGCACTCAATTTATCGTTAAGGGAATTAAATGCAGGTAAACGTTGTGGATAAACAGTAAGCCATTGGTCTTCTTGATGGGTGACTACCACATATTGCATCTGGTACTCACCTTCACTCTTGGTGTTAAGTAACACATCTTTTGATGCATGCGTAGAGAGCTGCAGCCCTTGGATGAAACGCATATCGATGGTGATTCCGCGTAATTCAAGGTCAGATAAGGTTTTGTTCCATTGAACCTGACTATGGGCCAGTAGACCCATGCACAGCATACACCAAAGAATAGCTCTAGACACTATTTCTGCATCTTCTTCGCCTCTATGCTCAAGGTAGCGTGAGGAACGAGTTTTAGGCGCTCTTTAGAGATTAATTTTCCGGTTACTCTACAGACTCCGTAGGTCTTGTTTTCGATACGCACAAGGGCGCTCTTTAGGTCGCGGATAAATTTTTCTTGACGTAATGCCAATTGAGTGTTGGCCTCTTTGCTCATGGTTTCAGAACCTTCTTCAAATGCCTTGAATGTAGGAGAGGTGTCGTCGGTACCGTTGTTTCCGTCATTCATATAGGCGCTCTTAAGCAAGTCTAGGTGTTGTTGTGCCTTGACGATCTTTTCTTCAATAAGGGTCTTAAATTCTTTTAAGTCGGCATCAGAATAACGTACAATTTCAGACATAACTATAGCTTTTTTAAAGAGAGCTTCGCTTGATAAGAATCAAATGCGACCTCAATGCTAGGCTCAAAAGTTTCTTTTAATTCTAGGTGTTCGCAGAGCGTTTCATTCATTAAGTACTCACGGTTTTGTTCAACCGCTTTTTGAATACCTTCATCGCCTTCAATATTAAGCAAAATTTTATCGGTTACCTCAAGTCCGCTATCTTTTCGGAAATTTTGTATGCGATTGACTAATTCTCTTGCAATACCCTCATTTACAAGGTTTTCACTTAAACCGACATCGAGGGCAACCGTGTAGCTTCCAGACGAGGCTACGAGCCAGCCTTCGATATCCTTGTTTGTAATTAAGACGTCGTCAAGTTCGAGTGAGATGGCATGACCGTCTGCTGTGATGTTCAACAATCCTTCGCGCTCGATTTGAGCAATATCCTCAGCGCCCATTTGGGCGATTGCAGCGGCAATCGCCTTCATTTGAGGTTTGTATTTCGGACCTAAGGTTTTAAAGTTTGGCTTGATTTCCTTTACAATCACCGAACTTGCGTCTTCTAAGAGCTCTACTTCTTTTACATTTACCTCTGAGGCGAGTAAGTTGAGTATAGGCTCTACTGCGGCGCGGGTCACCGTGCTGCTATCAAGTGGAATCATCATGCGCTGAAGTGGTTGACGCACCTTGATCTTCTCTTTTTGTCTAAGCGAAAGCGCCAAAGAAGTCAGCTTCTGAGCTAGCTGCATCTTTGATTCTAATTCAGATTCACTAAAACGGTCTTCACTTACCGGAAAATCTTCGAGATGAACACTCAATTTTGATGCATCTTTCTTTGCAAGGTCTTTGTATAAGCGTTCTGCAAAGAAAGGCGCTACCGGTGCGATGAGCTTAGCAGTTTGAAGCAAGCAATGGTATAGGGTCTGATAGGCCGCGAGCTTGTCTTGTCCGAAAGACCCCTTCCAGAACCTTCTGCGACCCAGTCGAACATACCAGTTACTTAGGTTTTCTTGTACAAAATACGAGATGAGGCGTGTGGCCGTTGTCGCATCATAGTCGTCATAAGCCTTTGACACTTGATCGATCAGAGTATTCAATTCAGAAAGAATCCATCGATCTAGCTCTGTACGGTCTTCTAACGGAACCTCGTCTTCTATTGTCGAAAGCCCATCGATATTGGCGTAAAGAGCGAAGAATGAATAGGTGTTGAATAGGGTTCCGAAAAACTTACGTCTCACCTCAGCGACACCCTCAAGGTCGAACTTGAGATTGTCCCAAGGGTTCGCGTTCGAAATCATGTACCAACGTGTGGCATCCGCCCCATACTCATTTAAGGTTTCAAAAGGATCAATGGCATTGCCCAAGCGCTTTGACATCTTCTTTCCCTCTTTGTCAAGGACCAATCCATTCGAAATCACTGCCTTGTAGGCGATGCTGTCAAACACTAGTGTTCCGATCGCATGGAGGGTATAGAACCATCCGCGTGTTTGGTCAACGCCTTCGGCAATAAAATCTGCCGGAAAAGATATGCCTTCGTCAATCAGGTCTTTATTTTCAAAAGGATAGTGCCATTGGGCATAAGGCATAGATCCACTATCGAACCAAACGTCGATCAAATCAGACTCACGATGCATTGGCTTGCCTGAAGGCGAAACGAGAACGATAGTATCAACGACATGCTTATGTAAATCGATCTGATCGTAGTTTTCCTCGCTCATGTCCTTTGGATCGAAGTTCTCCAACGGATTAGTCTGCATTACCCTTGCTTCAATCGCCTCTTCAATCGCAATTTTCAACTCGGCTACCGATCCAATGATACGCTCTTCAGTTGCGTCTTCGGTTCTCCAGATTGGGAGTGGAATTCCCCAATAGCGCGAGCGCGATAGGTTCCAGTCGTTGGCGTTGGCAAGCCAATTTCCAAATCTTCCTTCTCCTGTAGACTTGGGTTTCCAATTGATCTGGGTATTCAATTCGGCCATACGCTCTTTGACCTCGGTCATCTTCACAAACCAAGAGTCGAGCGGATAATACAATACGGGTTTATCCGTCCTCCAGCAGTTCGGATAAGAGTGGACGTATTTCTCGACCTTAAACGCCTTATTCTCGGTTTTCAGCTGAATGGCAATTTCTACGTCTACTGATTTATCAGGCGCCTCTCCCTCTGAATAATAAGCGTTCTTTACGAACTTGCCGCCGTAAGGACCCACCTCTTTTCTGAAGCGTCCTTGAAGGTCTACAAGCGGAACTTTTACGCCACTTTCGTCTAAAATGAGCATAGGTGGAATGGGCGGATTGGCTTGTTTTGCGGCCAATGCATCGTCAGCTCCAAAGGTTGGAGCAGTGTGCACAATTCCGGTTCCATCCTCAGTCGTTACAAAATCTCCAAGGATAACACGAAAGGCGTCCTCTGGTCGATCAGCGGGCTGCACAAAATCTAGAAGCTGCTCATAGCGCACACCTGACAAATCTTTACCCGATACACTTGCCAATCTTCTAAACGGAATCGTCTTTGACGAAGGGTCAATGGCAAATGGGCTCTCAGATGCTTCGACTTCAACGTATTTTGAACCGAACTGTGCACCAACTAAATCTTTGGCCATGACCACCGCTATGGGCTCAAAGGTGTATTGGTTGAAGGTTTCAATCAACTCATAGGTGATCGATGGGCCCACCGTTAGTGCGGTGTTAGACGGTAATGTCCAGGGAGTAGTTGTCCAGGCCAAGAAGTAAATAGAGCCTGAATACGCCTGACTAAATGCCTCTGGCAGGCTAGCAGAAATGGCCTTAAACTGAGCTGTAATCGTGGTGTCAGTTACGTCTTGATAGGTTCCTGGCTGATTGAGCTCGTGTGAGCTCAATCCTGTTCCGGCCATTGGCGAATAGGGTTGAATGGTATACCCTTTGTACAATAGCCCCTTATCATAAATCTGTTTGAGCAACCACCAAACAGACTCCATATATTTTGAGGTATAGGTCACATAAGGATCGTTCATATCGACCCAGTATCCCATCTTTTCGGTCAGCTCATTCCAAACTCCGGTGTACTTCATGACCGCCTCACGGCACGCCTGATTGTACTCCTCAATAGAGATAGATTTTCCGATGTCTTCTTTGGTGATAACCAATTCTTTTTCGACACCAAGTTCAATCGGAAGTCCGTGGGTATCCCATCCGGCTTTGCGACTCACCTTAAAGCCTTTCATCGTCTTGTAGCGCGGAAAGATATCCTTGAGCGTACGTGCCATTACGTGGTGTATTCCGGGCATTCCATTCGCTGAAGGCGGACCCTCGTAAAAGACAAATGAAGGGTGTTCAGATCGCGTACTCACGCTTTTCTCAAAGACACCTTCTTTCTTCCAGAAGTCAAGAATTTCTTCGGCTACCCTTGGTAGGTCTAACTGCTTGTATGTGTTAAAATTACTGCTCACCTTGACCGCTTCATTTTAGAAGAAGCAAAAGTAAGCAATTGAGCGCCAATTCAAACTGCCTAGCGACGAGTTTGAACGCCTAGAACAAGCTGTCTGCCCGGGCCAGCTATTCCTGAAGAATAAGAGCGGTAACGCTGATTGGTGATGTTTTCAAGTGCCATAAAAGCCTGCCATTTACGAAGCTCATAGTTGAATCTTAGATTCAGAGTATGCCATGATGGACTATATGGGTTCCCCTCTGCATCCAATGCGTACATGAACGCTTTTGAGCGTTCAGAAAGGGCAAGTTTTTCGAAAGGTATAGCACCATTCAAATCAAATCCTGTTAAGGCGCTAAATCTTCCGTTCAAATAACGCATCTGAAACCTTCCAAAAAAGGGGGGTGCATGCCTCATATACGATTCTACCCCTTTCTCATCAGTTTCAATCCCTCGGGTAAAATTGGCTAAGGCCCATGCTGAAAACTGTCGGCTAATCGCACTGTAGAGCGAGATCTCTGCCCCATAAACGCGCGCATCAGATCCGTTTTGTATGGCGAGCACCTCACTCGATGCACCGCGATAATCAATAGTCGACGCCCCTCTATATGTAAAAGGCCTACGGATGAGGGCATCATTCAAGACTGAGTGAAAAAAGCTAGTGTCAAACCATAGCCTGTGTTTCCATCTTCTGCGTATCCCTACCTCTGTAGAGAAAGCCCTTTCAGGGTCTAGGTCTGGATTAGGCACCACCACACTTCCGGGTTCAGAATCAAACACTTTGGCGAGGTCGTCAATATTAGGTGCGCGAAAGGCAGATGAGGTGTTCAACCTAAAGTGCCATTCTCTGCTTTGATCGTAATTCAGTCCGGCCGAGTAAGTAAGGGCTGATACGTCTGTCTCTTGTAGGCCGAACATCTCGGTAAAGGTATTATTAGAAAAATCTATAGTGCTTTGAATATGATTCAGACGCATCCCACCATTAAATACAAGACGTTTCGAAAGTTCGTGTTGAAGTGCGAGATATGCTGCTGCTGCATTCCACTCAGCTCCATCTGGATAACGTGAGACGATAGGTGTGCGCGCATCGCTTTCTAGATCAAGCATAGCAGCACTTGAACCGATACGGTTTAAATCTAAAGCGACCCCATAACGAACTAGGCTTTTCTCAGAAAAAATGCGATCACCATCTAAAGAGAGATTGACCACTTCTACCGTTTCTGAGGCTTCATTTAGAATGGGATACTGAAATCCTCTGTCAAATCGCGATTCATTGAAACGCTGATAAGCCGAACTCAATTGATGCCTTGATTTCTCGACCTCGTGATTGAGCTTGTAATAGGTCATGAACCATTGCTGTGGTCCATAATACCATTCTGCCGCCCGAGGTAGTCCGTCTCGAGTTTGAATCAAGCGATCGTATCGTACAACGTTAGAGGTAGTGTTATAAAATACCCCCACTTGTTGATCAAGGGTCTTACTAATTCGGTGTTTTGCTTTTGCCAAAAAATGATACGAGTCAAAGCCACTTGAAACCTGGCGTCTTGGATTTGGATTTTCGACGACCCGATCACCTGCTGATGTCGTGCTAACATAAAAAGTGCGGAGGTATTCTTCAGGCCCATTTTTGCCCATCTCTAGGTCTCCGAGCGACATGCGCGAGACGCTTATCAAGCCCGATATCTTAGGGCTCACTACCTTGTGAGAGATATGAATGGTACGTTCGGAAGAGGCCGTAGCCGCGCGCAATGCGTAATCCGTCTGATGCAAGGTTTTGTCCGTCAATTCAGACTCCTCGAGAGTTCTGGTGTAAAAATTCATCACTCCTCCAATCGCATCGCTACCTGAAATTACGGTCCCTGGTCCGTACAATACCTCTGCACGATCAAGTGCAAACGGATCTATAGAAATTACATTTTGGATATTTCCACCTCTAAAGATGGCGTTATTCATGCGGATGCCATCTACGGTGATAAGAACACGATTAGTCGCAAATCCGCGAATCATTGGACTTCCACCTCCGAGTTGGCTCTTTTGCACAAAAACGGCTCCTGAACGCTGCAGTAAATCGGCCGCCGTTTGGGGTTGATAGAGTTGAATCTCTTGTGATCCGATTTTTCTAATATGCAAAGGAATCTTTCGAGCAAGATCGGCAAATCTTGAGGCTGAAATGACAATTTCGTCTAGCCCTTCAGATTGGGTAGAAAGTAAAATGGTCTCACGTTGCTTTATGGTAGATTTTAATCGCGTGACCAAGCCATGCCCCATGTGTCTAAAAAAGAGCAATTCTTTAGGGTTAAAACGATCCAGCTCGGCGCGTCCAGCCCCATCGGTAGTGGTGAACGTACTGCGTGATTCATTGTAGATGATCACACCTGAAAGCGGATCTCCGCTCAGCGAATCCTTTACCAACACCCTCTGCGCACTAGCAAATAGGCTGAATAAGAATAAAAAAAGTAGAACAAGGTTCTTCATTAAAAAATTGACTGAATGACCTCAAGCGACTTAGGATATTTAAACCCTGCGATTTGAGCCGATAGGTAGGCCAACAGACCTTCTATAAGTTCTTTTCGCATCGCTTTAACATCATTATGCGGCGATTCTTTATCAAAATCTATGCCTAAATAAACGGCCAACCGTGCAGAAGCGTGAACAGAAAGAGCCTGAGTGGCTGAGAATGGGTCGGTAAATGTTCCCTCATTCAAATCAAAAACCTGTCCTTTCTTGTACTCTTGGTCAGGATAACACCCTAAAAATAGAGTGGTTCCAATTAAAAATCTAATAAGAAAATCAGAGCGAGGTTTTTCTCTTTCAAGAAGCGTAACCTGATCTATGGCAAAGTCGAATAGCTCTGGCTCTGGATGACCCTCAGAGAGCACAGAGGCAATGACCTCAGCCATGAAAAGCGCAACATTAGACTTTATTACATCAGAAAGATAACCTTGTCCGATCAACAAAGACTTAGCCTCTTTGATAGTATATAACTGAGAACTGTTTGAAGTAGTGACCACCGCATTAAGCAGGGTCAAAGACTGAAAATAAGAGGCCCTTAATCCCTTTCTTTTAGCCCCGAGCACGCCCTTTACGAGATAAGACTGCAGGCCCAGCTCTCTCGTAAAGGCACGCACAATCAGACTCGTTTCTCCATACCTGAGTCTATTCAGAACAATGAGGTCGGTGTGTACGGTCTGGGTGCTCAATAGGCTTTATATCACTCCTTGCGCTAACATGGCATCAGCGACTTTTACGAATCCTGCAATATTTGCGCCTTTCACGTAATTGCAATATCCGTCTTCTTCCATTCCAAATCGCGTACAGGCTTCGTGAATGTCCGCCATAATTCCTTTGAGCTTCACGTCTACTTCTTCTCGTGTCCAGCTAATGCGCAGCGAATTTTGAGACATCTCTAGTCCTGAGGTTGCAACGCCCCCAGCGTTTGAAGCCTTACCTGGAGCAAAAAGTATTTTGTGATGATGGAAGGTGTGGATAGCTTCTGGGGTTGAAGGCATGTTGGCTCCTTCAGAAA
This sequence comes from Flavobacteriaceae bacterium, assembly GCA_038134285.1. GTDB lineage: Bacteria > Bacteroidota > Bacteroidia > Flavobacteriales > Flavobacteriaceae > UBA3478. The sequence continues at coordinate 11,303 of JAYPUW010000003.1, read as the reverse complement.
CAGCAAGAACGCTATTTTTGATAAGTAAAGCCGCGTCTTCACCTGTGAGTTCGTTTTGAGTCGCGCAAGGCAGGGCAATTTGACATTTTACCCCCCATGGGCGTTTTCCTTCGTGGTAAGTGGCCTTGGGATACTCTTTTACATAGGTCATAATACGTCCACGCTTATTGTTTTTGAGATCTTTCACAAACTCAAGCCTTTCAGCGTCAATCCCATCCGGATCATAGATAAATCCGCCAGAATCTGAGAGCGTCAACACCTTTCCTCCTAGCTGAAGCACTTTCTCAGCAGCAAACTGTGCCACGTTTCCAGAACCAGAGATGACTACCTCTTTTCCATTTATGCTTTCTCCTTTGGTTTGAAGCATGCTTTGTGCGAAATAGACTGTTCCATATCCTGTTGCCTCAGGGCGAATTTGAGAACCACCCCAGCTCAATCCTTTACCCGTAAGTACACCGGTAAATTCATTTCTGGTCTTTTTGTAGGCGCCGAAAAGGTATCCGATCTCGCGCGCACCAACCCCGATATCCCCGGCCGGTACGTCGGTGTTTGGCCCAATGTGTCGGCACAATTCAGCCATGAAGGCGTGACAGAAACGCATCACCTCGTCGTCAGACTTTTCTTTAGGGTCAAAGTCTGATCCGCCTTTTGCCCCTCCCATCGGAAGGGTTGTCAAACTGTTTTTAAACACCTGTTCGAAAGCCAAAAACTTAAGCACGCTGGCATTCACTGTAGGGTGAAAGCGCAATCCTCCTTTATACGGGCCAATCGCAGAATTCATCTGTATTCTATAACCGCGATTCACGTGAATCTCACCTCTGTCGTCAACCCAGGCTACCCGAAATGAAATCAATCGTTCAGGCTCAACCATACGCAGAAGAATGTTCTTGCCATGGTAAATATCGTGCTGCACAATGTAAGGGATCACGGTGTCGGCCACCTCTTGAACCGCCTGTAAAAACTCGGGTTCATGACTGTTTCGATTGCGTACTTCTTGCATGAAGTTGTCAATCGCGCTTTGGGTATCTGAGTGCATTTTTTGAACTTTTTAATAATTATGATGCAAAATTATGCTATTTCCGATCTGAAAGGGGGCTTAAATTTTCAAATTCGCAAAAGTTTTCACCTTCTTGAGCGGTAGGGCTTTCTTACTTTTGTAAAGGTCCTTAACACCTGCTTATGAAACAGATTTACCACCTTGAAACTTGTAAAACCTGCAAAAAATCTTTGTTGCTTCTTAGTCCGGATCAAGAAATAGAAGTCATTGAGATTAAGTCTCAAGGCATAAGTAAAGAAGTGTTAGAACACATGGCGCAACTCGCAGGTAGCTATGAGGCGCTTTTTAGCCGAAAAGCCATTCTTTATCGCCAACGAAATTTAGGAGAACAACAGCTCAGCGAAGACGATTATAAGGCCCTCATATTGGAGCATTACACCTTTCTGAAACGTCCGGTTGTGGTCACTGATAGCGAGATTTTCATCGGAAATTCAAAAGCGGTATTAGAGGCTGCGAAGACGGCCTTACATTCATGAAAAAAAGGATACTTGCGCTGTTAGCAGCCCTTGGAGCGACCACTTTATACGGTCTGAATCACACGGTGGCAAAGGGGATTATGCCAGAGCACCTCAGCCCTTTTGCCTTTATTTTGCTTCGCGTAATCGGCGGATTTGTATTTTTTTGGGCCGCAACCTGGTTTGCTCCTAAAGAGAGAATAGACCGTGAGGATTTCAAAAACATATTCTTGGCTGCTGTTTTCGGGGCGTTTATCAATATGCTCGCGTTTTTCTCTGGTTTAGAGCTATCTACTCCTATCAATAGTGCTCTTATTGTAACCACTACTCCGATTACAACCCTTGTACTCTCAGTCATATTTCTTAAAGAAGAAGTAACGAAACTCAAAACCTCAGGGATTGCTCTTGGTTTCTTAGGCGCCTTAAGCCTCATACTTCTTGGCCAAGAGGTGCGCTCTGACGCCCCGAACCCTGCATTGGGTAACGCCTTAATCATGCTAAACTCCATTTCGTACAGCATCTATCTGATCATTGTGCGCAACCTGATGCAGAAATACAATGCCTTTACTATCCTCAAATGGATTTTCACCTTTTCGCTCCTGCTCAACACACCTATAACCTTGAATGATTTTATGGCTATAGATTGGATAGGTATTCCGCTTTGGGGGTACGGCACCATAGCCTTTGTGGTGATCGGAGTTACATGTATGACCTTCTTGCTTAATGCCTACGCCATGAGTGAATTAAAAGCCTCGACGATTGGAGTATTCTCTTATGTGCAACCTGTCATTGCTATCGTTTTCGCTGTTATTGCCGGAAAGGATCGCTTTACGGCTACTAAAATTGCCGCGGCTACCATGGTCTTCACGGGGGTATTTATGGCCACCCGTAAAAAGGCCAAACCCAAAGAAGTTTCGTAGCTTTAAGAAATTCAAAATGCTATGAATACCATTCCTAAAGGTCTCGACGGAGCATCCTTGCCCGTGATCGCAGCTCCAATGTTTTTAATTTCAGGACCCGAACTCGTCATCGAGTGTTGTAAAAATGGAGTTGTCGGAACCTTTCCCGCCCTAAATGAAAGAACAAGCGAGGGATTTGAACAGTGGCTGATTGAAATCAAAGAGACCCTATCGGAATTCGAGAAGACAACCGGAAAGAAAGCTGCTCCTTTTGGGGTGAACCTCATTGTGCATCCGACCAATACCCGACTCCAAAAAGATGTAGAGCTCTGCATCAAACATAAAGTCCCTTTGGTGATTACCTCTTTGGGTGCAATTTCAATTTTAGTAGATGCCATTCACAGTTATGGAGGACTCGTGTTCCATGATATTGTCAAAAAGCGACATGCCGAGAAGGCGGCAGAGGCAGGGGTAGACGGGCTTATTCTTGTGTCTGCAGGAGCGGGAGGACATGCCGGAACCATCAATCCAATGGCACTCATTAAAGATGTGCGAAAGGTATTTGACAAGACAATTGTAGTTGCCGGAGCCATCAGCACCGGTACAGATATCGCTAGTGTTTTGCAAATGGGTGCTGACATGGCCTATTTGGGAACGCGTTTTATCAACACTACCGAAAGCCGAGCGCAAGAAGATTATAAAGAGATGATTGTAAATAGCACCTCAGACAATATCATTCATACCGCCGCAGTTTCGGGTATCCCTGCCAATTTTATGGAGGCCAGTCTTGAGGCTGCCGGAATTAAACCAGAAGACTATAAGAAAGAGGGCAAATTAGATCCAGGGCTCGACATGAATTCTGAGGCCAAGGCATGGAAGACAATATGGTCTGCAGGACATGGAGTAAGTGCGATTGACGATATTCCTTCAACATATGAACTCATTGACCGCCTAAGAGCTGAACTTGTGGAGGCTATGGAAGCCCAACAACAGCGACTAGATTGGTTAAAATCATTAGCGTAACTTGCCTTGCCCAAAGGGGTAGTTTACCTTTACGCATCTAATCTGATTTCAATGAAAAAAACCTTATTACTCGCCCTATCATTCGTTCTTTTCAGCTGCGGAGAAAGCCCTAAGAAAGAAGAAAGCAAAGGCTTCGAAATGTCGAGAACCAAAACTCAAGCAAGTGCCAATAAATCTGTCGGTGTACCGGTTGATTTGAATAATAAAGGTATTGGCCCAATTAGTTCTTACAGTTTTTCACCTGAAGTAAATACTGCTTTGTCTGAACAAGGTAAAGGCATTTACAACTCTAAATGTACTGCCTGTCACATGGCTAATCAGCGCATGATCGGACCAGCCCTTAGTGGAGTGTATGAAAGAAGAAGTCCTGAATGGGTGCTTAACTTACTATTGAATACAGATGAGATGTTGAAGAAAGATCCCATTACCATTGCACTCCTTAAAGAGCACAATAATGCAATCATGAACAACCAAAACCTCTCTGAAGAAGAGGCGAAAGCCGTTACAGAGTACTTGAGAACACTTTAAGAAGTCCCATGCACACAAAGCCAATTTTTGGCGTTATTGGGGGTGGAAGTTTTGGGACCGCCTTAACTAAAATTCTCAATGACAACGGATACCCTGTGCAGTGGTATGTGCATGAAGAATCCGTGGCCAATTCTATTAACGCCACAGGCAAGAATCCAAATTACCTTAAGGAAGTCAGCCTAAATACAGATCTTGTTAGTACAAGTGTTTCACTTTCAGAAAGCCTTGATGGAGTGTCTGTGGTCTTTCTTGTGGTACCCTCTGCATTTGTGCACAGCTTACTGCAAGATCGAAAGTTCTTACTCAAAGATCAGGTGGTGTTTTCTGCGATTAAGGGAATCGTTCCTGAGACCGGACAAGTCATCCAAGAATACCTTATCGATCATTGCAATGTCAGCGAAGAAACATTTGGAGTGATCGCTGGCCCGGCACATGCTGAAGAGATCGCCTTAGAGCACATGTCTTATTTAACCGTGGCCTCTAATGCAACACCATGGGCGCTCATCGTCCAACAAGCACTGTCAAATCACTATGTCAAAGTAAACCTCAATATTGACACCGTAGGTATCGAATATGCGGCAGTATTGAAAAATGTTTATGCCATCGCTTCGGGTATTGCAGATGGCCTAGATTTTGGGGATAATTTTCAAAGCGTTCTGATTTCAAATGCCATTCGAGAGATGAAGCTTTTTATTTCAAGAGTCCACAAAATCAAACGGAACATTAATCATTCAGCCTACCTAGGAGATCTTTTGGTAACCGCCTATTCAAAACACAGTAGAAATCGACAATTTGGGCTTTTGTTAGCTCAGCGCAAGACCGAAGACCAAATTAAACAGTCAATGACGATGGTGGCAGAAGGAGCTTATGCGGTTAGACCTTTATATGCGATTGCCAAAAAACAAGATCGAAAGTTAAAGACCCCCATACTTGATGCAGTCTATGAAGTTTTAGCAAATCAGCAAGACCCTCAGAAAGTTTTTGAGGCGCTAAAGCTTAAGCTCAACTAATTAGAGGTATTCTTTTTCAACAAAATAGTGTACTAAGGCCTCTTTCATGAGCCGTGATTGTTCCCCTGCCTTTAAAAAAGGAAGTTCTTCAACGACATTATAATGAGGCCACATGTCTTCGTCATAATGCGAGAAATCATAATAGCCGTAGGGTTCAAGTAATCTGCAAATAGCGATATGGATCACGTTAATCTTCTCGTCTTTATTAAACTTACGGTGTAACTGCCCGAGCTCTTGTAGTCCTACAATAAACAGAATTTGATCTAGCTCAAGTGGGTCGGCATCTGAGAATTGATCTGACAACTTCAGCACCAAGGCGTCGTATTGTTCTTTTAGGGTCTTAGACTCACTCATGATACAAAATTAGGCACATATTATGCGCAATACAGTATTTTCTAATTTTTATAGTACCCATAAAAATCGCATCTACACGGTTTAGAATTAGATTAGAAGGTGTGTTAGATTAGTTTTGTTTGATACAATTCGTCAGCCTTGACGATACCAAACAAACCCGTTAAAACCCTCTTCTTAACCGGAGAGGGTTTTTTGGTTTAAGGAGCTAGATTTCTGCCGGGTTCTCCGGGATAGTACTTTTCAACGGGGTCGCTTTGCCAAAATTCTTTTGATTGCACATCAAGTACGCTTACCGCCCCTTTGAATGCCGCTCCGGTGTCCATATTCCAAACATTCGCTGCGCGTGTGGGTGTCACGACTTCTTTCTTTGAGATAGGTGTATGCCCGATAAAGATTTCGTGGTAATTGTTCAGCCTTTGAGGTAGTTTTTTAGCACCTGCCTGCTCCACTACTGTAGCGAGCTCCCAAAGAGTACGATCCCAATAGTACATTTTCGCAAAATACTCGTGCTGCACTCCTCTTAGATTGGTAAACCCGGCATGCAAAAACAAACGATTGCTTACAGCATCTAAATGATAGTCTTCTAGACGCTGTAGAAAGGCAATATGCTGATCGATTTTCTGTTGAATCTGGGCATCGTAACTGTCTTTCGTTTGTTGTCCGCCATGCAAGAGCCACATCTCAGGAGCTTCAGACTTAGTGAGATAATTCAAACATAAATCGTCGTGATTACCTCTCAAAAAGGTGCAATTGATAGTGCCTCCAAGTGTGATTAGGAAATCAACCGTTTCGGCCGCTTCACTCCATGCATCTACGTAGTCTCCAAGAAAGATGAGGTGGTCGTCGGGCTTTAAATTTGCTCTTTCTAATGCTTGCTCAAGCGCTCGTTTTCCTGAGTGAACGTCTCCGACAACTAGGGTTCTTCCCAAATCAAAAGTTTTGCCCAAAAGTAGTACTTTGGAACCCTTATGTCTAGTCTATGTCACAAGTAATTTGTGTTGGAGAACTGCTGATCGACTTTGTAGCAAAACACCATTCGGCGGCCATTGAATCAGCCTTAAATTTCACAAAAAAAGCGGGAGGAGCACCTGCCAATGTTGCCTGTGCAGTGCGGCGGTTAGGGCAGAAAGCACTGTTTGCCGGAGCGGTAGGAAATGACCCAATGGGTAACTTTTTAGTCCATACGCTCAAAGCTGAAGATATAGATGTTTCGTTCATACAACGAACCGCAAGATTTACTACGCTTGCCTTTGTAGCCTTGTCAGACGAGGGAGAGCGTGACTTTTTTTTCTCACGAGGCGCAGATGCGGGATTGGCATATGATTCGAAATTAGCTGCCCAGTTCAAGAATTCTATCGTGCACTTTGGTTCAGCTACAGCATTTCTTGAAGGATCGCTAAACGAAACCTATCACCGCTATCTAAACGACTCTCTTTCTTCGGCAAAGCTCGTGAGTTTTGATCCAAATTATCGGTCGGATTTATGGAAGTTTAACAGCAATTCGTTTGTTGAACAATGCCTTGAGTTTAGCCAAAAGGCTCATCTCTGTAAATTCAGCGAAGAAGAGGCCTACTTTATATCTAAGCAAGAATCCTATGAAGAAGCTGCGGCATTTTTTCATCGCTTAGGAACCCGTATGATTTGCATTACCCTAGGCAAAAAAGGTACTTTTCTGAGTGTTGACGGTACCGCAGGCTATGTTAAGAGTATTACAGTGCCCCCTGTAGACACCACGGCTGCCGGAGATGCCTTTATTGGAGCCCTCTTGTATCAATTTTCGCAACAAGAAGATCCCTTAGCCTGCATGAGTGACATAGAAACCATAAAGGAGATGGTTCGTTATGCGAACAAAGCTGGTGCCTATACAACCCAATCATATGGTGCCATTGAGGCCTTACCCCGTGCAAAAGACCTTGAAAGGTTGTAATGCCGTTCAATTGTAATGCACCTTGCGCAAAATGCGAAGCGCCTGTTTAGTTGCCCTATATACATTTTCATCAACAGACTTTAGCAGCTCTTTAGCCAACTCCATTTGATCCTTAGCCGCATCGAAACCATTGAGATAACATATCAAATAAGTGTCGGGCAATTGGTTAAGGTCTGCCCTTTGTTGCTGGGTCAATGCTGTCTTTTGCTTAATCAACTGAAGCAAAGTATTATTGGTGTTGTACACGTGAAAAAGGTCCTTGGTCTCGTATCGAGGAGGCTCAAACACCAGCTCTGAATTCATGGTGTAAGATCCGTTATTGTTAAAGGTAATGTCAAGGCGTTCGAGCGGATAGTATTTTTTGGAACCCAAGCCCATGTAGACATACTCTAAGAGGCTAAAGCTGTCCTCGTTGACCTGTATTTCAACCTCGTCAAGGGCCGAAAAGAAAAGTCGAACCTGTTCATTGATCAGCTCAATATCGACACGAGAGAAGTGCTCTTTTCCTTTGACTTTTTTAGATTGACCGGCCCAACACACCACAAACTGCTCTTTAAAAACCTTATAAAAACTAGGGAGGTCAGGATGTCTATTTTTCATGAAGTCAATAACTCCATCTAGCGTCAACTCTATATTGTTCTCGGCCTGCTTCTCGAGATCAGCCACCACCTCAGAATTAACATCGACGAGGTCTGACTTGAAGTTTTTCGGCATGCTAATACTTCCGTCTCTGTAGAAGACCGATCCGCCGTAATACTTCCATATATTTTTTCGCAAGGCGCAAATCTTTCCGATAGAGCGTATAGTCACTAGGCCCACCACCTTATTCTCAGGCAAGTGGGGAAAGGGAATGTTCTCGTAGGAAACCAATGGAGGGTTTTCGAGATAAGCATTAACTAAATTTTGAATTTTACTATCATCAAAGAAATCTACTCCTACGATCGCGTTGTTGCGATCTTCAACCCCTATTACGATGAAAGAATTGTTCTTCGGGTTACTGTTCGCTAGAGCACATACGTGCTTTAAGAACTTTGCTTTGCCTTCTTTTTCTCCAATAGCGATAAAGCGCTTCTTGTCGTAAAAACTATTCTCGTCGTTGTGCGCGAGAAGATTCTTTATCAGAAGGCGTTTATTAATCATAGGACTATGGGACTTTTCTTCCTTGACTTGCCTCTAGAAGTACAAACCAATCTTGAAGTTCGAGATCTACCTTTGAGGCGTTTAGCAGGTCGGCGAGTCGCTCGGGCTCGGTAGTTCCTACCACGGGGAGTACTCCAGCAGGGTGTTTTTTGATAAAAGCGATACCAAGGCCTGCTAATGAAAGGTCGTATTTCTTACAAAGTGGTTCGGCCACTTCACGAATACGCCCTGCCTTCTCGTCTTTGGCGTCGAAGAGTCCGCCAAGAGGCTTCCAAGCCATAGGAACAATAGATTGAGCGAGTGCTTGATCTAGTGTGCCGTCGAGCATCACGTCGGTATGAGTTATAGAAAACTGCACCTGATTGAATTGAACAGGAGTAAAGCGCGCAATAGCATCTACCTGGTGAGGCAAGAAATTCGACAATCCAAACGATTTAATTTGACCGCTTTCTAGCAGGGCGGCAATTGCTCTACCAATTTCTTCAGGAACCATGAGGGGGCTGGGTCGGTGAAGCAGTAGCGCATCAATGTAAGATGTTCTTAGCTGTTCTAGACTGCGTTGCACCGAATACATAATGTAATCGTAGTCGTACTGATAGTGCTTCACCTGATGGTCTCGACCTCGAGTCATTTGAATTCCACATTTTGTAATCAGTTGAACAGAAGAACGCTCAATTTTGCTCTGTTCAAGGGCAGCGCCAAATTCAGTCTCCGTGGTGTAATCGCCGTAAATGTCGGCATGGTCAAATGAGCTAACCCCCATAGAAACAGCGGATTCAATGCGTTCTGTTATCTGATTTTTACTCAGGGCTTTTCCCCATTTTCCCCAAGTCATGGTGCCCGCAATAATCTCTGAAAAGTGCATGTGAAAAATTATTTGGGTTGAAAATACGATTTTTAAAACGGTCTAAATAAGCCTTAAGCCTAGATAAATTGGGCTTTTTTAACCAATAATTAACAAGAAGGTCGAGATAGAATTATCAATTTGCGCCCACAAAAATTTGAGTAAAAACTTAAGATCGTGGATATAACTGCTTTGAATGAGAAAATTGCACAAGAAAGTGCATTTATAAGTGTCTTAAGATCCGAGCTTTCTAAAAAGGTTGTGGGTCAAAAGCATATGGTTGACAGCTTACTGATTGGGCTTTTAGCAAAAGGACACATTTTGCTAGAGGGTGTCCCTGGATTGGCCAAAACCTTGGCAATCAACTCGCTTGCACAGGCCGTAAAAGGAAGCTTTAGCAGAATTCAATTTACACCAGACCTTTTACCTGCTGATGTCATCGGAACGGTGATTTACAATATGAACGAACAGCGGTTTGATGTAAAGAAAGGACCGGTATTCGCAAATTTTGTTTTGGCAGATGAGATCAACAGGGCTCCTGCCAAGGTACAGTCTGCGCTTCTAGAGGCGATGCAAGAACGCCAGGTCACAATTGGAGACGAAACCTTCAAACTTGAAAGCCCTTTCTTGGTGATGGCTACTCAAAACCCTGTAGAACAAGAAGGAACCTATACCCTACCTGAAGCACAGGTAGACCGCTTCATGCTTAAGGTAGTAATTGACTATCCCCAAGCTGAGGAAGAACGCGTGATCATCCGCCAAAACCTTGACCAAGCCGGTGAGGCTATCAAGCCCGTGATGACCGCTAAAGCCCTGCTTAAAGCTCAGGAGGCTGCCGCTGAAGTGTACTTAGACGAAAAAATAGAGACCTACATTGTAGACCTCATCTTCGCCACGCGATATCCTGCGAAATATGGTTTAGATTCATTAGAGGCCTACATCAATTTTGGAGCTTCTCCTCGTGGTAGTATTTCACTGGCCAAGGCAGCGAAGTGCTATGCCTTTATCCAAGGCCGAGGGTTTGTGATTCCTGAAGATGTGCGTGCTATTATTAAAGACGTATTGCGTCACCGTATCGGTCTGACCTATGAAGCAGAAGCCGATCTCATCACTTCAGAAGCCATCATCGATAAGATTGTAAGCGCCGTTCAAGTGCCTTAACGCAATGGATAAAAACGTATCTGATATTCTCGCCCGCGTTCGCAAGATTGAGCTTAAAACGCGCAGGCTTTCTGACGATTTGTTTGGAGGTGCCTATCACTCTTCATTCAAGGGTCGTGGTATGACCTTTAGCGAGGTGCGAAAATATGAGTACGGAGACGACGTTAGAACCATCGACTGGAATGTGACTGCACGCAACCGCGAGCCCTATTCTAAAGTGTTTGAAGAAGAGCGAGAGCTCACACTGATGCTCGTAGTAGACGTTAGCCCGTCTGGTATTTTTTCGACTTCAAGCCAAACCAAAATCGAAAAAAGTATTGAAATCGCTGCTATTCTAGCTTTTTCAGCCCTACAAAACAACGATAAGGTAGGCTTACTTGCATTCTCAGACACTGTTGAGCGTTTTATCGCTCCAAAAAAAGGGAAGTCTCACCTGCTTAGAATCATTCGAGAACTACTTGTTTTAGGTGATAGAGAGCGGATGAACAGCCAGAGAGGCACCAATCTGAATGAGGCCTTTAGTGGTATTTCTAAATACCTCAAAAAGAAAACTATTGTTTTCGTGCTATCTGATTTCATTGACGAGAACTACGAAAAGGCCTTGAGAATTGTAAATAAACGACATGACCTCAATGCAATCTGTGTATACGATGCCAATGAATTGCAGTTGCCTCAACTGGGGTTGGTTCCGATCAAAGACCTTGAGAGTGGCAAAACGGCTTATATAGACACCTCTTCGACAAAGCTCAGAAAGGCCTATGAAGAAAAGATTCAGAGGCAGCAAAGTTATTTCGAAGACACCTTTAAAAAGGTCGGCGCACCCGTGGTGCGCTGTGAAATTAATGACGATCACGTAAAAAAATTACTCGCCTTTTTTAAATCGAAAAGCTAATGTCCATTCGTCA
>JAYPUW010000002.1:0-248967 GCA_038134285.1 Flavobacteriaceae bacterium | reverse complement strand
AAGGACCCTCTGATTAACAGTCAGATGCTCTAACCAACTGAGCTAAGGAGGAATGGTGCCTAACTAAATAGGTGGGTGCAAATATACATTTTAAACTTTTTTTTAAATATGATTCTATCAAAAAGTTTGCATTTGTAATTCTCTTCTTAAGGATCCCTATTTAAACAAAAATCTGAACAGGTCGTTTCCGTTTGCAAAAAGCAGCAAACTCATTAGCATTACAAATCCAATCATTTGACCTATTTCAAGGGCTTTGTCGCTAGGTTTGCGCCCTGAAACGATCTCATATAGCAGAAACATGACGTGTCCGCCGTCAAGCGCAGGTATTGGTAAAATGTTCATGAAGGCTAAGATGATAGAGATCAATGCAGTGGTCGACCAGAACGACTGCCAATTCCATTCTTTGGGGAACATGCTTCCGATGGCAGCGAATCCGCCTACTCCTTTGTAAGCTCCGGTAGCCGGATTGATAATCTTCTTAAATTGTTTCACATAAGAGCTCAGGGTTGACGCCCCCTTTTGAATACCGGCTGGAATGGCCTCGAAGAACCCATACTCTACTTCTTGAATGCTGAGGTAGCCCATTTCTTCTAGTCTATACACCGATGCCACTCCAGGAATCACGCCCAGTGTTGCGCTATCACTCACCTGTATGCGAATCTCAGTTTCAAAGGCGTCGTCTTTACGCTGCACAGCAATCGTGGTTTCTTGGCCCTTGTATTGTGCGATGATTGAAGCCGCCTCATCGTAGAATTCAATAGAAGAGTCTCCAATTCGGGTGATATGGTCTTCAGGCAGTAATCCGACGTTGTAATTCTGAGAGGTTTCAGGGACTTCGCCTATCATGAACGGAATGCGATAATTCAAGAATCTTGCCTTGCTTTCGTCGTCAATAAGTGCAGAGATAAAGTCAACCGGAATAGGCTGAGTGATCACTTCTCCGTCGCGTCTAAGAGTTACTTCTGATCCGTTAACAAGCTCCAAAAAGACCGCACTAAAACGATCTAAAGGTTTCCCATCCACGGTAAGGATTTCGTCTCCGGTTTGGATGCCAATTTTGTCTCCGATTTCTTCTTCAAGTACCCAAACACCTCCTTTGAGCGAGTCGTTTTTGATGTACTGTTCTCCATAGGCATAAGAAAGTCCAATATAAATGATCACCGCAAGCAAGAAGTTTACTGTTACCCCTCCGATCATAATGATCAGACGCTGCCAGGCAGGCTTTGAGCGAAACTCCCAGGGCTTAGGCTCTTCTGCCATTTGGGCTCTGTCCATTGATTCATCGATCATTCCTGAGATTTTGACGTATCCGCCTAGCGGAAGCCAACCTATACCATAAACGGTGTCACCAATCTTTTTCTTGACAAGGGCAAACTTGACATCGAAAAACAAGAAGAACTTTTCAACGCGTGTATTGAACAAACGAGCAGGCAGAAAGTGTCCGAATTCGTGCAATACGATGAGGATAGAAAGGCTGACAAAAAATTGAATGATCTGTACGGTCATGATTTGTGATAAACGAGCACAAAGTTACCTAAACCCAGTGAATTTGCCGGTAGCAGATCGTACCTTTGTATGGTGCGAAGATTCTTTGCGAAATACAAGCTCTTCTTTATGGTAATGACGCTTTTATCAAGCGTTATTATAGTACTGATGTACCAAGCCCTTAAACCTGAAAAGCGTTTGCCTATCTATCAGCCCTCTATGGTGAATCCTGAGTTGGTCGATTCGACTTTGGTTTACGTTAAAAAGTATCACACCATTGCTGACTTTGAATTGGTTAATCAGAATGGAGACACCATTACTCAAGAGACCTACACAGGCAAAATATATATCGCTGACTTTTTCTTTACCACCTGCCCGACCATCTGTCCGGTAATGACGGCGAATATGGCCGACATTCAAGAGGTTATTCGAGAAGACGATGAGATAATGTTATTATCGCATTCTGTCACACCAGAGATCGATTCGGTTGAGCAGCTCAAAAATTATGCCCTTAAAAAAGGAGTTATTGACTCAAAGTGGAATTTTGTCACCGGCAGCAAGAAGCAGATCTATGAATTGGCTCGTAAATCTTACTTGGCGGTGCTCACCGACGGAGATGGTGGTCCGTACGACATGATTCATACCGAAAACTTTATTTTGGTAGATAAGGAGCGCCGAATACGCGGATTTTACGACGGTACCAACCCAGACGAAATAGCTCAACTACTCGAAGACTTGAAGGTGTTGAAATCCTCTTATAGAAAATAGGTCTAACCGAAGATTTGGGTTAATTTTACATTTCTTTAATTATTCTAAATAAGAGTAGTGATCTCAATAGATCGTTTACGGGTAGGGCAGAAAGGAGTGATCGTCGAAGAGTTAGATGCACATATTCCCGTAAAACTCATGGAGATCGGATGCCTCCCTGGCAACGAAGTTGAGCTTATTCAAATCGCGCCGCTCAATGATCCACTTTACTTTTTGGTAGACGGCTCGCGTATTGCGATCAGACGTGAAATGGCCCAATACGTTAAAATCGATCTGAAATCTTAAGATGAGCGCAGCACTGAAAGTAGCGTTAATTGGGAATCCGAATACCGGAAAATCTTCGATATTCAACGCACTGACTGGCTTGCGCCAAAAGGTGGGTAATTACCCCGGAATCACCGTTGAGAAGAAAACAGGTTACTGCAAGCTGAGCGATGAACTAGAGGCCAAAATCATCGATCTTCCTGGGGCGTATAGCCTGAACACCACCTCACTTGACGAAAGTGTTGCGGTAGAGCTTTTACTTAACAAGCGCAACGAGGATTTTCCTGATGTTGTGGTGGTCATTGCTGAGGTTGAGAATCTAAAACGTAACCTTCTTTTATTTACTCAGATCAAAGATCTTGGTATTAAAACGGTCTTAGCCATTAATATGGCTGATCGCATGGGACGTTTAGGTATCGCTCTTGATATTCAAACACTTGAACAAGAGCTCGACACTAAAATTGCATTGATCAGCACCCGCAAAAACGAAGGGATTGATGCACTAAAAAAGCTACTATCAGAGCATTCACAGCTTTCTGAATCAGAAGTCTTAGATGTCAATCGAATAGATGCGATCTATTTTGAAGGACTCAAAAAGACCTTTCCGAAAATTAGCCTCTACAAGTTATGGTTAGCAATTACTCAAGACGTCAATTTCATGCCCATTGAACGTCAGAGCATCGCCGATCAATCGAGCTTTAGCACGAAATCTAAGGATGAGCTGAAGAAAATGCAGCATCGCGAAACGGTATTGCGTTACCAGTTCATCAATTCAGCACTTAAAAAAGCATATCAAAAAGACTTTACAAAGGCCGAAGGAGTTCAGGGTTTTTTAGACCGACTCTTCACGCATAAAATTTGGGGATACCTGATTTTCTTTGTGATACTCTTCAGCATTTTTCAAGTCATTTTTGATTTTAGTAGCTACCCGATGGATGCCATTGACGGATTCTTCGGATGGCTGTCAGAATGGTTTAAAGACAATTTGCCTACGGGTATTTTAACTGATCTCATTGCAGAAGGGATCATTGCTGGGATTGGCGGTGTAGTTATTTTCATCCCTCAGATCGCCTTCTTGTTTTTGTTTATTGCTCTTCTTGAAGAATCTGGATACATGTCTCGAGTCGTATTTCTGATGGATCGCCTCATGCGTCCGTTCGGTTTGAGCGGTAAAAGTGTGGTGCCTCTAATTTCGGGAATGGCCTGTGCAATTCCGGCAGTGATGGCGACCCGTAACATCGAGAACTGGAAAGAGCGTTTGATTACCATTTTAGTGGTACCGTTTACCACCTGTTCAGCACGCCTGCCTGTCTACTTGATTATCATCGCCTTGGTGATTCCTGAGGGTCGAATCTTTGGCCTAGGATACCAGGCTCTTGTGCTCACAGGACTCTACTTTTTAGGCTTTTTGTCTGCCTTTCTAGCGGCAGCCATACTCAGTGCAAACCTAAAGTTAGACCGTAAGAACTTCTTTATGGTCGAAATGCCCACCTTCAAGACGCCTCAATTGAAGAACGTTGGCTTTACGGTATTTGAAAAGACCAAGAGTTTTGTATTTGGTGCTGGTCAGGTCATTCTGGCCCTCTCGATCGTTATTTGGTTTTTAGGGTCTAACGGCTATTCAGACGATTTTAAAAATGCTGAAGAAATAGTGATCGCTCAAATAGAAAGTACATCCGAACTTGTATCCGACCTTGAAATAGAACATAAAATTTCGAGTTACAAACTAGAGCACTCTTACATCGGTCAACTTGGAAAATTTATTGAGCCAGCCGTGCAGCCTTTAGGATATGATTGGAAGATTGGAATTGCCTTAATCACCTCGTTCGCCGCTCGAGAGGTTTTTGTCGGCACCCTTGCGACAATATACAGTGTCGCGGATTCAGAAGAGTCTACCATTGTAGGGCGTATGGCTTTGGAGCGTGATGCGGTAGGTCGCCCGATTTTCAATCTTGCTACAGGGGTGTCAATTTTGATTTTCTACGCCTTTGCCATGCAATGTATGAGTACCTTAGCTATAGTGCGTAAAGAGACGAATTCATGGAAATGGCCTTTGATTCAATTGGGTTTCATGACCGTACTAGCCTACGTAGCTTCATTAATCACCTATCAATTGCTTGTGTAATGAATGTTCAGACTGTCATCACCTACCTTATTCTCGGAGCAGCGGTAGTTTACTTGCTAAGGCGTTGGGGGATATGGCCTAAGTCTAGGTCTTCAAACGACTGCGGATGCGATAAATCTTCATGCCATTAGAAGGCCTTTAAAACCACTTCTATTTTAGATTCTTCAGGAAAGTTGAACGAGGCTTTGTTGAAAGATGGAGGGCCAAAAATACTAAGCTTGGCCTTTGAAAAACCAAAGGGTTCTTTAGGTATTCCCAGCTTATTCTG
The DNA here is from genome assembly GCA_038134285.1 of Flavobacteriaceae bacterium. Classification (GTDB taxonomy): domain Bacteria; phylum Bacteroidota; class Bacteroidia; order Flavobacteriales; family Flavobacteriaceae; genus UBA3478. Next base: position 244,057 of record JAYPUW010000002.1, on the reverse strand, counting down.
ATCTAACAATCCATTGTTATTTACATCTTCGAAAACGACCAGGGCGTAGATGCCTTTGTCGAGAGATTCTGTCTCCAAAGTGAAGGCCTCTTCAGCTACCGCCTGGGTTTTGAGCACCCTTCCCTTTTCGGTCAAAAAATCAGCCGCATTCGTGTAAACAACCACTACCAGGGTTCCTTTAATTTGAACATTGGTCTTTAAAACGAGACGTAATTTGTCATTCTCATCCGTCAGGTCGCGAGTCGTTCCGAAGACAGCCATAGCTGTCCCTATAAAAAGTACAAGGATATGATTCATAGCATTTTAGCTAAGATACAACCTCTTAGCCTAATGCCACATCTAAGACCATCATCACGATGAAGCCACCAATGAATCCCATCGAGGCGATATCGGTGTATTGGTCGCGTTGTGTTTCAGGAATCACTTCTTCTATAACCACAAAAATCATGGCTCCCGCTGCAAAAGCGAGTGCATAGGGGAGAAGGGGTTGAAAGGTGTATACCGCCCAAGCTCCTATAACAGCAGCAACGGGTTCGACCATGGCAGATGATTGCCCTAACAAAAAACTTCGAGTGCGGCTTAAACCATGACGTCTCAGAGGCATGGCTACAGCAAAACCTTCAGGGAAATTTTGAAGACCAATACCTATGGCAAGGGTAAGGGCTCCTGCTATACTGGCCCCTTCAAATCCTGCTGCCACTCCGCCAAACAATACGCCTATCGCTAGTCCTTCTGGAATGTTGTGAAGAGTAATGGCAAGTGTTAACAGGGTAGTGCGATGCCAGGGGGTTTCTACCCCTTCTTTTTCAGATTCTTTAAAGTTGATATGAATGTGAGGTAAAACCTTGTCGAGCAGAAAGATGAAAAGTGCTCCGAGTAGAAACCCTGTTGCCGCAGGAATGACCTTGACAAATCCGTCACCTGGGCTCATTTCAATGCCCGGTGCTAATAGACTCCAGAAACTCGCGGCTACCATCACACCTCCGGTGAATCCGAGAAATCCGTCTAATACTGCGCGATTCATTGTCTTAAATAGAAAGACAAGGGCAGCACCAGCGGCAGTCACCCCCCACGTAAATAGAGTGGCGTAGAGTGCTCCGGTTATTGGATGAATCCCTTCAAAGTACGAAACAATCGAAGACATAAGGTTTTGTTTTGGTATACAAAACTAATCGATTTGACTTAAATAGCGGTTATCTTTAACAAATGATCTACGATTATGCTATTATCGGGGCAGGGGCAGCAGGTACGCTATTAGCCGACGCCCTGCTTACTGACCCTCATTTTGAGAAGTGTTCGGTATTGATTCTAGATCGTCTTGGAGACCAGTATAAAGATAGAACATGGTGTTTCTGGTCTGAGCGCACTCACGCCCTAGATCATCTTGTTTCGCACCAGTGGTCAGAGATCTACGCTGGCGATTCAGATCACCCTAACTATCAAGCTATAGCTCCATATACCTATCAAATGATTCATGGGGTTGACTTTCACAATTATTTTAGATCTAAAATCAAAAAACACCAACAAGTAAATTGGGTTGAGCAAGAGGTGGTAGCTGTAACTGAAGGCGAAACTGTCGTTGAAATCAAAACCACTACTGAAGCCTACACCGCTGCCAGGGTCTTTGATTCTAGATTTGACTATAAGTTATTTCAAGAGCATACAAAGTACCCTGTTTTGCAACAGCATTTTGTGGGCTGGTTTATTGAAACCGAAGCGCCACAGTTCAATCCAGATCAGGCGCTCTTTATGGACTTTAGTGTCCCCCAAATGGGCAATACTCGATTTATGTATTTACTGCCTACCTCAAACCGAGAGGCTTTAGTGGAGTACACTTTATTTTCTCATCAACCTTTGAAGCCTGAAGCGTACACTGAGGCGATTGAGACCTATCTGAGTAAAAAAAACATTGACGCATATAAGGTGGTTAAAACCGAGAGCGGAAGCATTCCTATGTCGTGCACTCCACTTTGGGAACGGCAATCGAAAAGGGTTATTCCGATTGGATTGTCGGCCGGATGGGCCAAACCCTCAACCGGTTTTACCTTTGACAGAACCCTTGTTCGCGTAAAGCGCATTGTAGAAGAACTTAAAAAAGTTAATCCTTCGATTCGAGTACAGCGCAAAGACCGGTTTTGGCTCTATGATCTATTGCTGCTTGACATATTAGATCGTCAAAACCATAAAGGTGCTACAATTTTTAGTCGCTTATTTCGCAAAAGAAAGCCGCAACTCATCCTTCGATTTTTAGGGGAAAAAACTAGATTTAACGAAGAGTTGTCGATAATGGCGGCAAATAAACCTCTGCCTTTTCTGGCCGCTTTTATACGCAGACTACTTAAAGGCTTCTAACCAATAAAGCTTCGCTAAAGGCTTTGAAATCGCTCGTATTGACCTGCTTTTCTTCGAGACGATCCAAAATGTTTTGGCTTTGAATGGTATATTCCTTTACTGCATTTCGGGTGGCATCGGCGGCTCCACTTTCTTGAAACAATTGCTTGACTGTTTTAATCTTTTCGGTTTGTCGATCACTGTTATTTACCGTAAACCACTGATCTAAGGCCTTTTGTTGCTCTTGGTTACCCAATTCTTGAAGCTTAATGACTAGGTAGGTTTTTTTGTTCTCTATAATATCTCCACCCACCTGCTTTCCGAATGAAGAGGTGTTTCCAAAAGCATCCAGGTAGTCATCTTGAATCTGAAACGCAGTACCAAGAGCCATTCCGAAATCGTAAAATAGGCTTGCTACTTCTTCAGAAGAACGAGCAATTAGAGCCCCCATTTTAAGGGATGCGGCAACTAAAACCGCCGTCTTGTATTGGATCATTTTTAGATAGGTCTCCTCACTTACTGAAGTCATGGTTTCAAAGGCCACGTCGTATTCTTGCCCTTCACAAACCTCAAGAGAAGTCGTATTGAAAAGTTTGAGCAATGACGCTTGAATTTCGGGTGCATAGCTTTCGAACTGCTGGTAGGCGACGATAAGCATGGCATCGCCAGAAAGAATTCCAGTATTTAGGTTCCACTTGTGATGCACAGTGGGCTTTCCTCTTCTGAGTGGAGCCTCATCCATGATATCGTCATGAATCAGGGTGAAGTTGTGAAAGAGTTCTATAGCCAATGCTGCCGCATAGGCCTCCTTAAGATTGCCCTTGCACGCCTGGCAGGCCGCTAAAAGTAACGAAGGTCTTAGGCGTTTTGCGTCGAGGCTAAGAATGTAGCGGATAGGATCGTATAAACCTTCAGGAGTCTCTGGGAGTCTTAGGGTCTGTTGAGCGCTTTCAAAGGCGCGTTGATAAGGGGCAAAACATTCCATGGAGCAATTTGTTCAAAAATAGCGAAAAGCAATAGGTTAAATTTTTATTGACTCTGGAAACTTTTTTCGTTTTTAAAGTTTTCTGTTTTGTAACTTTGCGCCGCTGTGAAAAACGAAATCCTTCAGAAAGCCACTAAAATGTTCCTTGATTTGGGCTTCAAGAGCGTCACTATGGACGACTTGGCCAAAGAGTTGGCGATCTCGAAAAAGACCATTTATTCGATTTATAGCAATAAGACTGAGCTCGTCGAAGACTGCACCTTTCATCTTTCTGAGGCTATCTACGGAGCGGTTAAAGAACTCTCAGAGGAACAACGCCATCCGATAGACGAATTGTTTGGAATGCGATCTATTGTGAAGCGTTTTCTGAAGAATGAGAAAAATGCCCCTCAATATCAACTTCAGAAATACTTTCCGCGCTTATTCAAGAAACTCAAAGAGCGTCAGCTGTTGATCATGAGAGACTTTTTAATGCGAAACCTTGAACGCGGTGTACGCGAGGGTGTTTATAGAAACGACTTAAATCCAGAGCTCGTCTTTAGACTTCATTTTTTCACCTATTTCACTCTTAAAGACCAAGAGCTTTTTCCAGAAAAACTCATTGAACCTCATACGGCCATTCTAGAACATTTGAAATACCATATTAGAGGTATCGCAACTCTGGCAGGCCAACAATTCTTAGAAGACTACCTAAAAGAACATCAGATATCATGAAGAAATTAATTGTAGGATGGGTTGTATTTCTGTCTGCTACGCTCTTCAGTTTAGCACAAGAACAGCAATCTCTTAAAGTCACCTTAGAGCAGGCAGTAGATTTTGCGTTAGAGCACAATATTCAGATGAAAAACGCGGCTCAAGATAGACGTGATGCTCAGGCGCAAAAGTGGGCCACCATTGCTACAGGTTTGCCGCAGATCAGTGGATCGGTAAATTATCAAAATCAATTAGAGCAACCCGTGGCTCAGATTCCGGCCCAGTTTTTTGGTGGAGAGCCTGGCACTTTTGAAGAGGTTGTTTTTGGACAGCCCCAAACTTTCAATGCAGGCGTGTCTTGGAATCAATTATTGTTCGACGGATCATACATCGTTGGGGTTCAAGCTACCAAGACCTTTTTAGAGTATTCTGAAAACCTTTACAACAAGACTTCACTAGAAGTTAGGGCGGCAGTGGTTGAGGCCTACGCTAATGCGTTGATGGCAGAAAAAAGTGCTGACTTATTGTCAAAGAATGTCGCTCAGGTTGAACGCAACCTTTTTGAAGCTCAAGCCCTTGTTGAGAATGGCTTAGGAGAACAAGAAACTGTTGATCAATTGCAAATCACCTATGGCACGTTGAAAAGCAATGAAAAGAACGCCTATCGTATGGCGCGCATTAGTCATTATATGTTGAATGCGCTATTAGGTAGAGAAATCAATGCCTCTATTGAACTCTTAGATTCACTTGAGGCACTAGTAGGAGTTGAGATGGTGAGTGCTATGCCTGAAGCCTTTGAATTCGAGCAGAACATTGATTACCTCATGGTAGATAACTTAACCAAGAAAACTGCCCTTGAATTAAAGCTTGCTAAAAGTAAAGCCCTACCAACACTAAGTGCTTCATTAAATTTAGGCACCAATTCCTTTGGTCAACGCTTTGATTTTTTTGAATCAGATAAAGAGTATTTCAACACAGCGATTCTAGGGGTAAATCTTCAGGTTCCTATTTTCAGTTCGCTATTGCGCTCGGCCAATACACAGCGCGCAAAGATCGCCGACATTAAAGCTCAGAATACCAAGCGCAATACAGAGCGCATTTTAAGTGTTCAGTTTGAGCAATTAAGCAGCGCCTTCGCACTTTCTAAAGAACAGTTTTTAACGGCTAAAGACAATCTCGATTTGGCGCAGCGTATTGCAGACAAAAACGAAGTAAAATTTAAAGAAGGGGTCGCAAGCAGCTTTGATTTAAGGCAGGCCCAATTACAATTGTATCAAACCCAACAAGAATACTTGTCTTCAATGGTTAAGGTGATCAATACGCATACTGAATTGGCCAATTTTTTAAATGATACGCTCTAATAACATCGATTTTTTGAAACCCAGTATAACTCTCATGAAAACATTTCCTTTTCTCTTATCCGCTATCGTATTAGCTCTTGTATTCAGTTGTCATAGGGCCAACGAAGCCTCAATTGATCAGCTGATTAAATCAAACAATGAAAGCGCTATTCGTGAAGCTCGTGCTGCTTTGAACAACGAGCGAAGCGCAATTGATCAGCAGATTGAACAACTTGATTTGGCACTTGCCAAACTGAGTTCTGGGGCAGCACTCCCTTTGGTGGCGGCAATCAATGCAACACCAGCTGCTTTCGATCATTACGTCGAATTACAAGGAACGGTGAAGACCTTACAAAACGTGATGGTGTATCCAGAAATGCCTGGTATTTTGAAATCGGTAGTAGTAAGAGAAGGTCAGCGTGTAAAAAAGGGTTCAGTTTTAGCTTATTTAGACGATGGAGGACTTGCTGCTCAATTTGAGCAAGCGAAGAGTCAGTTGGCCTTGGCAAAAACGGTTTTCGAGCGTCAGAAGCGCCTATGGAATAATGCGATAGGATCTGAAATTCAATACCTCCAGTCAAAGACGAATTTTGAATCGGCTCAAAGCGCAGTAATTGCGCTTGAGACCCAGCTAGACAAATCGATTGTAAGGGCTCCTTTCGATGGGATAGTTGATGAGGTATTCAAAGAGCAAGGAGTGTTTGTTTCACCCGGACCTGGTGCAGAATTGTTTAGGGTAGTCAATCTCGATAGGGTTTTTGTAGAAGTTGATGTGCCCGAAATTCATATAAGAACGATCCAAATCGGTACAACCGCTCATGTAACCATTGGAGCGCTAGGTAAGGTGGTTGAGGCAAAGGTGACGCAAAGTTCTAACGTGATCAACACCTCTAATCGCTCGTTTAAGATCGAGGTGGCATTGTCAAATGAAAATGCGGCGATTAAACCCAACCTTACTGCCACAGTGCGCTTGAATGATTATTCGAATCCGTCTGCAATTTTGGTTCCTCAGTCTATTGTTTCTGAAAATGCTGAGGGGCAACAATATTGTTTTGCCTTACGCGAAGAAAATGACGGATACAAAGTTGAGCGTCGCATTGTGATCACCGGAAAGACTCAAGGAGATGTGATCGAACTCATCGATGGGGTGCAAGCGGGTGAATTGCTCGTTACAGATGGGTCTAAAAAGGTGACCAATGGGCAACAGGTTCAATTGATAAAGGGATAAGACTGTTTCATGAAAAAGGCAGAAAAGAATAGTAATAAAGAATTTAAGTGGGCTTCATGGGCAATCGATAATCCGACGATTATCTATGTCATGATCGCCATTTTCTTTACCGTTGGGATCACTTCCTACTTCGCGATGCCAAGAGAGGAGTTTCCTGAGGTTGTAGAAACGAAGATCTTCATAAGTACCATCTATCCTGGAAATACCGCTGAGGATATCGAGAAGCTTATTATCGATCCGCTAGAGAAGCGCATCAAAACGGTTTCAGGAGTTGTTGAAACGACTTCTACTTCTTCTGAAGACTACGGGATGATGGTAGTAGAATTCGAAGAGAGCATTTCGATTCAAGAAGCCAAGGTTAGAGTTCAGAATGAGGTAGACGTTGAAAAGGCGAGTGAAGATTGGCCGGTCTTCAATGGCGCAAAGGTCGAACCTAATGTTTTTGATCTGAATATCTCAGAGTCTCAGCCGATAATGAATGTAAATCTCAAAGGAGATTACACCACGGTTCAGTTAAAAGAATATGCAGAATACCTAGAAGAGCTAATCGAAGACTTGCCTCAAATTAAAGAGGTCGATATACGTGGGGCTCAAGATATGGAAGTTGAGGTGGCCTTAGACGTTTACAAGATGATGGCGTCTCAGGTGAGCTTCAACGATGTCATTGGTGCTATTGGTAACGGAAATATGACTATGTCTGCTGGTAGTCTAGTAGCTAGTGGGCAGCGCAGAACCGTTCGTATTTTAGGTGAGATTGAGTCACCATTAGATCTAGAGAATTTTGTGGTGAAGTCTGAAAATGGAGCCATTTTCTTAAAGGATATTGCAACGGTTTCATTTAAAGAAGAAGAGCGCAATACCTATGCACGTGAATCGCTCACCCCAGTGGTGATGCTAGACGTTAAAAAACGCGCCGGACTGAATGCAGTAGAAGCCGCAGAACAGATTTATGCTGTTGTCGATCGCGCAAAAGAAGAGGTGTTCCCTAACGATTTAAGTGTTACAATTACCAGTGATACGAGTGCTTCAACCATTAATCAAGTTGATGACCTGGTCAATAACATCATCTTCGGAATCATACTAGTGGTAATCGTATTGATGTTCTTCTTAGGATTTAGGAACGCTCTATTTGTCGGATTCGCCATACCCATGTCGATGTTCATGTCATTTATGATATTGAACGCATTGGGTTATACCCTCAACACCATGATTCTGTTCGGACTCATCATGGGGCTTGGAATGCTTGTAGACAATGGGGTGGTAGTAGTTGAAAATGTCTATAGATTGATGGACAAAGAAAAGATGCCCCGCATAGAAGCCGCTAAAAAAGGAATCGGTGAGATTGCGCTTCCTATCATTATTTCTACGGCAACAACTGTGGCAGCCTTTGTTCCGCTTGGCACTTGGCCTGGAGTAATGGGGCAGTTTATGATCTACTTCCCGATCACGCTTTCTGTGGTGCTTGGTTCATCACTATTTGTCGCCATTTTCATGAACTCGATGCTGGTTTCAAAGTTCATGGTGATTGATGAAAAAGAGCTATCGCTCAAAACAATGAAGCGGATCTCTATGATTTTTGTTCCTATTGGGATATTTATGGCTGTAATAGGAGGAGCGGTAAGAGGCTTTGGAACCTTAATGGTAGTCACCGTCGTTTTAATGTGGTTTTATCGCCTTTTTATTTTCAAGTCGACTATTAGTTTTCAGAATACTTTCTTGATGCGTCTTGAAAACGCCTATGAAGGCGCACTTAAAAAGGCGTTGAGAGGTAGAAATATCTATTACTACTTCTCAGCTATGGTGGTGCTTTTAGTGGTAGCATTTATAGGCTTTGGAGCTTCCATTGGTATGGGTCGCACCAAAATCGAGTTTTTTCCTGATAACACGCCAAAACAAGTAGTGGTTTATGTTGAATACCCCCAAGGAACAGCCATAGAAAAGACGAATGCTCTATCACTCGATATTGAGCAAGTGATCGCTGAAATTATTAATGACGACCCTTACATTATTAATGGTAGAAATGCGCTAGTAGAAACTTCAATCGCTCAAGTCGGTAAGGGTGCTGAGAATCCCTTTACTGAAGGCGGATCGGCCTCTGAGATGCCTCATCGTGCCAAAGTTGTCATTCAAATGCGGGAGTTTAAAGACCGCAATAGACTTGATAGCGAGCAGCTCAGATTGAGCATTCAAGAGGCGCTAACGCTGAAGTATCCGGGTGTAGTGATATCGGTAGAAAAGGATCCAGTAGGACCGCCAGCAGGATATCCAGTAAACATTGAAATTACAGGAGAGGATTACGACGAGCTCATGATGCTCGGAACTCAAATTCAGGCTTTTATCAATAGAAAGAGCATTGACGGGATGGAAGGCATTAAACTTGATGTCAATAAAGATAAACCCTCCCTAGAGGTCTATGTCGATCGTAAAAAAGCAGGAGATCTGGGTGTTGCAGTGGGCCAGGTGGCCATGCAGATCAGACGCTCGCTATTTGGTGAAAAAGCAGGAATCTATAAAGAAGGAAGCGACGATTACGACATCAACGTTCGCTTTAATGAAGACTTGAAGTACAATAAGAGTGCGCTGTTTGAGCAGCGCATCATCTTCAGAGATCCTGCCAACGGTAAGATCAAAGAGGTACCTATTTCAGCTATTGCGAGAGAGCGTAATACCGCAGGATTCTCAGTTATCAAGCACAAAAATGGGAAACGTGTAATCACCCTTTATTCAGCGCTGCTTCCTGGAGGTAACGCTACAGAAATTGTGAGCCAGATTCAAAAAGAGATGGAGTCTTTCGGAGACCTTCCTGAAGGAGTTCAGATCGACTACACGGGTCAAATTGAGGAGCAAAATAAACAACAGGCCTTCTTAATGGGTGCCTTTTTTACTGGGCTTGGATTGATCTTACTTATTTTGATCTTCCAGTTTAGTGGTATATCAAAACCTATCATCATAATGACAGCTATCTTCTTGAGTCTGATTGGCGTATTCGGCGGACTCATGTTGACCGGATGGCCTTTTGTGATCATGATGACGATGATGGGAATTATCGCTTTAGCCGGAATTGTGGTAAATAATGGAGTGGTCTTATTGGATTACACGCAGATTCTCATTGACCGAAGAAAGGTTGTATTGAAACAAGAGGATTCTCAATTGTTGCCCTTAGAAGACCTTACAGACTGTGTGGTTCAAGGCGGAAAGGCCAGATTACGACCTGTTCTACTTACTGCAATCACTACTATTTTAGGTCTAGTGCCCTTGGCAATTGGACTCAACATCAACTTTATCACCCTGTTTACAAGATGGAATCCACAGGTCTACGTCGGTGGAGATAATGTGGTTTTCTGGGGACCGCTTGCGTGGACAGTAATCTTTGGTCTTTTGGTAGCTACCTTCTTGACCTTGATTATTGTACCGGTGCTCTTCCACATGAGTTATCGCTTGAAGTGGGCCGTTTTCAAGGATAGAAGACCGATTTAAAAAGGAATACCACTAAAAAACCCCCTGTGGCTTCTACCAAAGGGGTTTTTTTCTACTTCCTAAACCTCATTAGTCCATTAGAGCGTATCCATCTCCTGCCATTTGATGGGATACAAGCTTGTTGTTTTTAAAGGTGGCACGTTGAAGTCCTTTAGCCGTTACGTGGCCCTCTGTTTCAAACTGCTTCCATACCCCATCTGGCTTTCCGTTTACGCGATATCCCTGTTGTGATATCGCACCGTTAGGGTGTGTTTGTAGGTTATTTGGACAAAGTCGCCGAAACGCTCCGTTTCGTAATCTGCAGAGGTCACTTTATGTGCCTCTTTAACCTGTGTCGATTGGGCCATAGCGAAACTCGTGCCCGCTATTAGCAGCAACGTAAAAAATTTTTTGTTAACCATGGCTTTTGATTTAGTTTACAAAAAGTTACATATAGACTAATTTTTCTCAATTCATCTGATCTTCAATCGGCCTTCGTATTTTTGCGAGGTTAAATACGAAGCATGTATAGAACACATCATTGCGGAGCGCTAAGGCTAGAAGACAAAGGAAAATCAGTAACCCTCTCGGGCTGGGTTTCTCGTTCTCGAGATAAAGGATTTATGGTTTGGATCGATCTTAGAGATCGTTACGGAATCACTCAGCTTGTGCTGGATTCAGAGCGATGTGCACCTGAATTAATAGAACAGGCCAGAGATTTGGGTCGTGAAACAGTCATTCAAGTGAATGGGCAGGTTGTAGAACGCGATGCAAAAAACGACGCCTTACCGACCGGTGCTATTGAAGTTTTAGTTGCCTCTATTGAAGTACTTAATGAAGCAAAACTTCCGCCATTTACCATTGAAGACCAAACAGATGGGGGTGACGAATTACGCATGAAGTACCGCTACCTAGATATCCGTCGTAACCCGGTCAAAAACAATTTGATCTTCAGACATAAGGTGAGCATGTTAGTGCGTAACTATCTCTCGGATCAAGGGTTCTTAGAGGTAGAAACGCCTTATTTGATAAAGTCTACCCCTGAAGGAGCACGTGACTTTGTGGTGCCAAGCAGAATGAATGCTGGTCAGTTTTACGCCCTACCACAATCACCACAAACCTTTAAGCAGTTGCTTATGGTTGCGGGTATAGACAAGTACTTTCAGATTGTGAAATGCTTTAGAGACGAAGACTTACGAGCAGACCGTCAGCCAGAGTTTACGCAAATCGATTGCGAAATGTCATTTATTACTCAGGAAGACATCCTAAATACGTTCGAAGGGTTGACTGCGCATTTGTTGCATGAGATTCATGGTGTTGAGAAGAAAGCTTTTCCGCGCATGTCGTACGACGAGGCGATGGATCGTTACGGTAATGACAAACCCGATATTCGATTCGGCATGGAACTCACGCGCTTGAATGCACTTGCGCAGTATAAAGACTTTCAATTATTCAACAGTGCCGAATATGTGGTGGGTATTGCCGTACCCGGAGCGGCTGTCTTCACGCGAAAAGAAATTGACGACCTTATCGATTGGGTAAAGCGACCTCAAATTGGGGCTAAAGGAATGGTTTATGCGCGCTATAATGAAGATGGAAGCCTAAAATCTTCAGTAGATAAATTTTATTCAGAAGAAGATCTTAAAAAATGGGCTGAGGCCACTGGAGCTCAACCTGGAGACCTCATCTGTGTACTTTCAGGTGACCTCGAATCAACGCGTTCTCAAATGAGTGCGCTGCGCATGCAGCTCGCCACACGTCTTGGATTGAGAGATCCAAAGGTATTTGCTCCACTTTGGGTAGTAGATTTCCCACTCTTAGAGAAGGATGAAGAAAGTGGAAGGTATCACGCCATGCACCATCCGTTCACTGCACCAAAACCAGAAGACATCAAGCTTCTAGATACTAATCCAGGAGTAGTGCGTGCAAATGCCTACGACTTGGTTTTAAACGGAAATGAGATCGGAGGAGGGTCTATTCGTATTCACGATCGTCCTACTCAAGAATTGATGTTTAAGCATTTAGGATTCACTCCAGAAGAAGCGCGCAATCAGTTCGGATTCTTGATGGATGCCTTTGAATATGGTGCGCCACCTCACGGAGGTATTGCTTTTGGCCTTGACCGACTCGTGGCAATTCTCGGTGGAGCAGAGACGATTCGCGACTTTATCGCCTTCCCGAAAAACAACAGTGGGCGCGATGTGATGATCGACGCACCAGCCGCAATCAATCAAGAACAGCTAGATGAGTTGAACCTCAATCTTAATCCCCTTAAAGAATAAGGCATGAAGCCCTCAAAAAAGGTGTTAAGGTATGCTCTTTTGGTACTTTTCTTAAGTTGTCTTGGAATCATATTCTACGGTTTTACCCTCAAGGCAGATCACCTTGCTCAGGCCAATCGCTACATTGGTGCAGGTACCGTTCTTATTTTCTTGGTGACAATGCCTCTCTTTTTGGTACTTGAAAGTCGCACTAAGCAGATAAAAGACTATTTACTCAATGAAGAGAATATTTTAAAAATGCGCGAAAATCAGTCAAAAAAGACCAAAAAGAGCTCAAAAAACCTCAAAAAATAGGATTTTTTAGCGTTTTTTCTTAAAAAAGCGTTGCAGTAACTCTTGAGATTCTTCGGCAAACGGACCCTGTTCTAAGACGGTTCTAGGGTGCAACATCGGACCGGTACTTAGAAATCCGCGCTTAGGATCTTTTGCGGCATACACCACACGAGATAGTTGAGACCAATACAGAGCTCCTGCACACATGGCGCATGGCTCAAGGGTTACATACAAGGTACAGTCCGTTAAAAATTTAGCCCCAAGATAATTCGCAGCGGCTGTGATGGCCTGCATTTCTGCATGAGCGGTAACGTCATTCAGGCGTTCGGTGAGATTGTGTCCTCTTCCTATGATTTGATTTTGAACAACCACGATGGCACCCACTGGGACTTCATCGCTTTCAAAAGCGATTTCGGCCTGATCAAGAGCCTTTTTCATGAAATATCGGTCGTCAAAGGGTGTTTCCATCACTAGTAAAGGTATTCAAATTCACTAAGGTCTTACCTTTGTATTATGAAGTGGTTGACACAGTTTGAAAGCCCATATGCGCTCCGCAGTATCTCAGAGAATGTCTTGTCTGAGGTGGCTGCAGAACTTCGGCAACGCATCATTGAAGTAGTTTCAGAAAATGGAGGACATTTAGGAGCTAGTCTCGGTGCCGTTGAACTTACCCTTGCCATACATTATGTATTTGAAACCCCTGAAGACCGCTTGGTATGGGATGTAGGGCATCAGACCTATGCACACAAGATTTTAACGGGCCGAAATAATGCCTTTGCTACACTGAGAAAGCACGGGGGTCTTGGTCCTTTTCCGAAGCGAAGCGAATCGGTATACGATACCTTTGGTACAGGCCATAGTTCTACTTCAATTTCTGCTGCTTTAGGTATGGCCATTGCCGCTGAACGGAGTGGTAATACTGAGCGACATCATATTGCAGTGATCGGAGACGCCTCGCTGGCCTCTGGTATGGCCTTTGAGGCGCTAAATAACCTAGCTGAAACCAATGCAAATGTAATGGTCGTATTAAACGACAATGCCATGGGGATTGACAAAGCCACTGGTGCTTTGCGTACTCATCTCGAAAATATCTCAACTCAAGGCCCTTCATTTTTTGAAGTCTTAGGCCTTGCTTATTACGGACCTTTTGATGGACACGATCTTCATCAGCTGTGTGCAGCCTTCGAAGCACAGAAAATACTTAGAGGTCCGCGAATTGTGCACGTTAAAACCATTAAAGGTAAGGGGCTTGCCACTGCTGAGGCCGACCAGGTTACCTATCATGCACCTGGAAAGTTTGAGCCCTCAACAGGTACTCGTACAGCCTCTAGCGGTATGCTGAAGTATCAAGATATCTTCGCGCATGCTGTCGAAGGGATTTTCAAAAAGAACGCTAAAATCGTTGCAGTTACTCCTGCCATGTTATCGGGTAGTGGATTGATACAACTCAAGGAGCGTTATGATGAGCGTGTGTTTGATGTCGGAATCGCAGAGCAACATGCTGTTACTTTTTCGGCCGGATTGGCAACCGAAGGCTACCTTCCGATCTGTGCCTTGTACGCCACGTTTGCCCAAAGGGCGTACGATCAACTTATACACGATGTGGCGCTTCAACAACTTCCGGTTCTATTTGCAATAGACCGAGCTGGTCTTGTGGGGGCGGATGGTCCTACGCATCACGGACTTTTCGATAGCGCTATGCTCAAAGCGATCCCTGGATTCGAAATTTTTGCTCCCTTAGATGCCCAAGAGCTTACCGATGTATTACATGAACTTGCCGATCGCTTTAGTCGAGGTGAGTTGAAAGGTCCAGTCGCTGTGCGTTATCCACGCGGATCTTCGGGCTTGAAAAATTATCCTCATCCTCAGCAGGTAGACCTGTATCGACTTCGCGAACTTCGCACATCGCCGACAGTTTCAAAAATTGCCTTAGTATCAAGCGGGGCCATTGGCGAGGAGGTAAGGGCTATCGAAATGCTTCCTGAGGGAGTAGATCACTACCATAGCTTGGCCATCAAACCACTCGACGCTGACGGTCTAAAGGCTATTTTCGAAGGTTACCAAGCGGTAGTAACCCTTGAAGATGCTGCTGTAAATACCTCTTTTGGCGCCTCTGTCGTAGCATTGGCGCAAGAATTGGGATGCCATCTACCCATTCATTGTCTAGGGATTCCAGATGTTTTTGTTGCTCATGGCCCTGTGAGTGTGCTGCGGAAAGAATTAAGAATAGATGCTAACGGAGTCGCTTTGTTTTTACAAGATACCCTTAAGCGTTTGATGTAATTGAATGGCCTGACTGTCTGATAGGCTTGCGACAAAACTAGAGGCAGCCAATAGACGGTGGTAGGTACTCTCTTCTTCAGCCATGGGCTTGTGAAACTCAAAGCGCTCCAATACGAGTCGATCAAAAGCCGTCATCTGACCGCTACTTTCATTGATTAATGCGGTGCAAAACACATCGAGCAAGGTCTCTATGATACGGTATCCTGCAATCTCTTTCTCGATCACTTCATCGGATTGATAAAGGTATTTCACACTGAGATTAATAATGTCTCTCACTTGAGCACTGTAGATACTCTTATCAAGTAGGCTAGTCGAAAAGGTTCCCGCTAATATATCTGACTCATAAGATTCGAATATTTTGACGGTATCTTGAACGAGCGTGTTAATAGCCAATGCTCTAAGGTAACTAAGACGGTCAGCTGTGGTTTGAAGTCCTCGGTATTTTGCGGTGTCGATCTGGTCCTTCACCAAGTTGATGAGGTTTTCTAGGGCATAATCTTCAGAGATCAACTTTAGGTTAATGGCGTCTTCAAAGTCGATAAGGGTGTAACAGATGTCGTCAGCGGCCTCAACGAGATATACGAGTGGATGCCTCTCGAATCCGTAATCAGCCCGTCTTTTGAGTCCTAGTGAAGTTGCGATGCTCTCAAAACTGCTTTGGTTAGCCTTGAAATAACCATACTTCTTGTCGGTAATGTGCTTGCTAGGTTTGTGGGGTAATGAGGCTTTTGGGTATTTCGTAAATGCGCCAAGGGTGGCATAGCTCAAGCGCAAGCCTCCAGGAATCCCTTCACGATCTTCGGTTAATAATTTAAATCCGTTGGCGTTTCCTTCAAAGCGACAGAGATCTGCGTATTCTTGAGCATCGAGTTGTGAGGTAAATCTTTTTCCGAGACCAGACTCAAAGTAATTGCCGATGGCCTTTTCACCGCTGTGTCCGAAAGGAGGGTTTCCGATATCGTGTGCAAGTGCTGCAGCTGCAACTATGGCTCCAAAATCGTTGAATCGATAGCTTAATTCTTTGAGGTTGGGGTGGCGTTCAAGTAAAATCGATCCTGCTAAACGCCCTAGACTTCTTCCGACCACTGAGACTTCGAGACTATGAGTGAGTCGTGTGTGAACGAAGTTGCGATGCGAAGCTGACTGCACGGGTAATGGAACTACTTGGGTTTTATCTTGCAGGCTACGAAAACTGTTTGAAAAGATAATCCGGTCGTAGTCTACCTCAAAGCCAAGTCTTACCTCGTCTTGTTCTCTGCGCAGTCGCGGTTGGGGATCGAGGTGTCTTTGTAGCGATAAAAGTTGTTCCCAATTCATATGAGCAGTCCTTATTGATACAATCCTTTGGCGTCAATATAGCTCCAAACTTCATCAGGAAGCAAGGGTCTAACCTCATGTCTCAATCGAATCTGTTCGCGAACATAAGATGCAGACAATTCAATAATGGGGGCTGAGATGCGCTGCACGTTTGGATGATTTTTTACGGCCTCGGTGGCTGATACGTCAGGCACTTTCACTCTTGGGTATACCAAAATGCGATAGCGTTTTAAGAGTGTCTCAAAATTCTTCCACTTGTGAAAATGCACAATATTGTCTTCGCCCATGATGAGGCTAAAATCAATGGTGTATTCATATTTTTCTTCAAGATGAGCTAAAGTATCGGACGTGTAACTTGGTGTTGGAAGTGAAAATTCAATATCTATCGCCTTGAACTTTGGGTAACTAGCGATTGCGTCATAGACCATTTGATAGCGGTCTTGATTGCTCGCAAGGATATCTTTTTGTTTGAAAGGGCTCTTAGGCGTAATGACAAACCAGACCTGATCTAGGTCTAGATTTTCTGCAATGTGATTGGCCAGAAAGAGATGCGCCCTGTGCATAGGATTAAAAGTTCCGAAGAACAGGCCTACTTTTTTTCTTGGAGTGCTCATTCGGATAAGAACTGTTCTACGATTTGTTCAGCTTTGACGAGTGCTGCCTCGAGCTGATCATTGATAAGTATAGTGTCGAATTCTGGGGCTCTTTGAAGCTCTTGACTAGCTTTATTGACTCGAGTTTTAAGTTGTTCTGGACCCTCTGTTTTACGTTCTTCAAGGCGCTTTCTCAAGTCGTCAAGACTCGGAGGTTGCACAAAAATGGTGAGCGCTTGATCACCAAAGTAGCGTTTGATTGAGATGCCTCCCTCAACGTCCATATCGAATACAACGGTTTTATTAGCTTTCCAAATGCGCTCTATCTCTGATTTAAGAGTTCCGTAGAAGACTCCTGCATAGACTTCTTCCCATTCGACAAAGGCTTCGTCTGCAATGCGTTTTTTGAATGCCTCAACCGATAGAAAGTAATAGTCTATGCCGTCAACCTCTCCTGGTCGCGGTTTGCGTGTTGTCGCTGAAATTGAAAAAGACAAGGGGAGGTCAGTAGCGTTCAGTAAGTGACGCACGATGGTGGTTTTGCCGCTTCCTGAAGGGGCAGAAAAGACAATCAGCTTTCGCGTGTCAGAGTACATTTAAGGACTGTTCTTTTATTTTTTCGAGTGCGTCTTTCATCTGCACCACCTCGCGTTGTATGTTCGCGTGGTTCGCTTTTGATCCGATGGTATTGATTTCACGTCCAAGTTCTTGGGTGATGAATCCAAGTTTTTTTCCAGAAGCCTTCTCTTCAATGGTGGTTTTGAAATAGGCGATGTGATTTTTTAATCGAACTCTTTCTTCGTTGATATCAAATTTTTCTAGATAGTAGATCAATTCTTGTTCGAAGCGGTTCTCGTCTACTTTTTGCTTTAGAGCATTCAAGGCTTCTCTAAGCTTTTCTTGCTGAAGTTTACCGCGTTCTGGATCCATTTTACTGATACGTTCAAGACCGTCTTCGATGATTTGTAGGTTTCTCAGCAAATCGGCATGAAGCTCTGCCCCTTCTTGAATTCTAAAGGCTTCTAATCCCTTTAGTGCCTTAGAACTGACTTCGAGTAAGCGATCTTCCCAAACCGCGTCGATAGCTCGTTCTTTTTCTTGTGAAACTGAATCGGGTAATTTTAAGGCCATGGCTAATTGATCAAGTCTTTCGCCCTGAGCTATTGAATTGATTTGATTGAGATACTCCTCAATGATAGAGGCATTCAATTGGGCTTGAGGAGGGAGTTTTTGACTGGTGTATTGCACAAACACCTCTACTTTACCGCGAATCACGGTAGAGGAGAGGTGTTTTCTCAGGTTCAATTCGAAAATCCGAAGTGCATGAGGAAGGCGCACAGATAGATCTAGATTCTTGCTGTTAAGCGATTTGATCTCTACACTGAGCGTTTCTTGATCAAAAGTCTTTTCGGCTCTGCCGTATCCGGTCATTGAGTGTACCATGACGGCAAAGGTAGCAAAACGTTTGCTCTCGTTTTAGAGTCTGCGCACCCAGATATTTCGGTAACTCACCCCAGAGTTATCTCTGTGGTCTTGAAGGCGCAATGGCGCTTCACCATGAGCTTCATTCTTAGGCCATCCAATGTAAGGAGTGGTTCCCTTAATTTCAATATGATCGTGGATCAATACTCCATTATGCATAAGCGTCAAGGTGCCCGATTGCACCTTTTCACCAGCTTCATTAAAGATAGGAGCATGATAAATAGCATCAAAACTATTCCACTCTCCGGTCGGAGCTGAAGCCATTGCCAGCGGGACGTGTTGCTTATAGATTGAACCTACTTGACCGTTTACGTAGGTTGGATTGTCGTTGTTGTCAAGAACCTGAATTTCATAAAGTTCTTGTAGAAAGATTCCGCTATTAGCGCGAGACTGATTCTTTCCTTTAATCTCGGCCGGTGAACGCCATTCGATATGCAATTGCATGTCTCCAAACGATTCTTTGGTGCGAATATCACCCGTTTTGTCGGCAACCGTCATACTGCCGTCTTCGTTTAGCGTCCATGTAGCGGCTCCACCATTTATGCTTTCCCATCGGTCAAGATTGGTCCCGTCAAAGAGAACAATAGCATCGCTAGGAGCGTCATGACCTGCACCAGGGGTCACCTTTTCTACAAAAGGCTCGTAAAGCTCTGTGGCCTCTGGATTGGTGGGCTCTTCAGTCAGCTCAGGTTTAGCAATGCGACGCACGCGGATGTTTCTAAAAGACACTTTGTCTCCGTGATCTTGTAACCCAATTTTTCCGGTACGAAAGACACCAAAAGCGTCCCAGTTTGCGAATTTAGATTGTGCGACCATCTCATCCCAAGCCGTTCCGTGTACTGGAAATTCTACTACTTTCTCGCCGTTCAATATAACGTGTCCCATATTCTCAAAATGATCGATGAGGATAGAGAAACTATTCCATTCTCCGGCTGGTTTTGAAACGTCTGAACTAGGAGCTACCATGTCATATAGGGCCCCGGCCTGATGGGTTTCACCATTTTTCGCGTCAGGATGGCGCTCGTTGTCTAGCACCTGAATTTCAGGACCTGTTAGGTAAGGCTCTCCGAGACGCTGGTCTTCAACCACCCCATAGAACACTCCACTATTGGCGCCTTCAGCCACCTTCCATTCAAGCTCTAATTCAAAGCTGTGAAAGTATTCTTTGGTGACGATATTCTGACTTTTTCTCCAACCCCCTTGTTTTTCGGGCGGATAAAATACCATGGCATCGCCTTCTATCTTCCAGGCATCAGATACCTCTCCTCCGTTATAAAGTTGCCATTTGTCGAGCGAGCTTCCATCGAAAAGTACCTCCCATTCGGGCTCGGTAGATGTTTGTGCCTGACTTGATGTGCCACTTTGTACACAGCTTCCTACTAGGAGCGCTGAACCAAGCAGGATTAAAGCGTAGTTGAATTTCATAATCCTAAAATGTTTTTGAGTTGTTGTTTGTCAATGTCTCCACCAGCGAAGTCGTCAAAGGTCTTCTCAGTGGCTTCAATAATATGAGAGGCAATAAATGCTGCTCCTTCTCTCGCACCCTGCTCAGGGCTTTTGATACAGCATTCCCATTCCATTACCGCCCAAACGTCACACCCGTACTGGGTGAGTTTTGAGAAGATGGTAGAGAAGTCAACTTGTCCGTCGCCAGGAGAGCGATAGCGTCCTGCGCGATCTCCCCAATCATTGTACCCGCCAAAGGCTCCTTTTTTACCAGTTGGATTGAATTCTGAATCCTTTACGTGAAATGCCTTTATGAATTCGTGGTAGTGATCGATGTATTCGATGTAATCAAGTTGTTGAAGTACAAAGTGACTTGGATCGTAGAGTATGTTGACGCGTTTGTGATTGCCTGTGGCTTCTAAAAAACGCTCAAAGGTGTCTCCGTCGTGAATATCCTCACCTGGGTGTACCTCGTAACATACGTCTACGCCTTCTTCGTCAAAGTGATTTAGAATAGGCAGCCAACGTTTCGCAAGCTCTTCGAATCCCATTTCAACCAAACCCTTAGGGCGCTGAGGCCATGGATGTGCGGTATGCCATAGCAGTGCTCCAGAAAAGGTCGCATGCGACTTTAACCCAAGTCTTCTGCTTGCAGTCGCACCCTTTTTTACGGTTTCAATAGCCCATTCGGTTCGCGCCTTTGGATTGTTCTTCACCACGTCAGGGGCAAAGTTGTCGAACATGATGTCATAGGCTGGATGCACTGCCACCAATTGCCCTTGAAGGTGGGTCGAAAGTTCAGTGATTTCTAATCCATAGCTATTAATATTTCCTTTGAGCTCATCGCAATAGGTTTGACTTTCAGCGGCCTTGTCTAAATTGATCAGAAACTTTTCCCAAGTAGGAATTTGAATTCCTTTATACCCCAGGTCGGCAGCCCACTTACACATTCCTTCAAGGGTATTAAACGGCGCCTTTGAATCTACAAATTGCGCAAGAAATACAGCAGGTCCTTTTATCGTCTTCATTCGTCTTAGTCGTTATTTAGGGTTACCCAGACATTTCCTTTTTTATTTGAATCGACTGTAGCCTCAATAAAATTCATTCCGCGCACCCCGTCTCTAACAGTAGGATACTCACCTTCGTGAATCTTTTCGCCTCGAATCGCTTTCGCTACACCCAAATAGATGTTGGCCATTGCATCAAAAATTCCTTCAGGATGGCCCGGAGGAAGCTTCGTGGCGTCTTTCGCCATATTACTGTTGTATTCGTGACCCGGTTTAAGCACTTGCAGCGGCTTACCTTCTTCCATCAGGTAGAGATAATTTGGATTTTCTTGTTCCCATTTGAGCCCCCCTGTTCTTCCGTACACCGCAATGCTAATATTATTTTCTTCGGCTGTTGCGATTTGGCTAGCTCTAATAACGCCTTTGACGTGCTTGTCCATTCGTACCAGAACGGTTCCGTCGACATCCATCACATTGTCATCGTAGAGATAGTTAAAGTCACTCAAGATTTCCTTAACCTCAAGACCACAGGTGTATTCGAGAAGGTTAAACGCATGCACTCCAATGTCTCCGATACAGCAGCTGATTCCTGATTTTTCAGGATCTAAACGCCAGGTCGCCTTTCTGCTTTTTTCGCTGTGAATCAATGGATTGATCCACCCCTGATAATATTGTGCATCGACCTTGTGGACCGCACCAATAGCACCTGAACGAATCATTTCGCGCATTTGACGAACCATAGGATAGCCCGTATAGGTGTGCGTTAAGGCAAATACGGCTCCACTTTTTTTCTGAAGTGCAGACAAGACTTTAGCTTCTTCGTAAGTGGTAGTCATCGGTTTTTCGCAAATGACGTTGAATCCGCCTTCGAGAAGCGCTTTTGCCATCGGGAAGTGCAAGAAGTTTGGCGTCAAGACGCTAATTACTTGCATGCGCTCGTCTTCAGGAAGTGCATTTTCTTTTTCAACCAATTCTTCTACAGTAGGGTAGATGCGGTTGGTAGGAATATCAATCTCCTTGGCAAACTCAACACTGATCGCCGGATCGGGATTGAAGACCCCTCCGACGATACTGTAGTTGTCATTCATATATGAGGCGATTCTATGGACGATTCCAATAAGTGAATCACCGCCTCCTCCTAGTATTCCTAGTCTGATTTTTTTCGGCATAGTTTTTTATGATTTATAGACTACTTTTTCTTTCTTAAAAAATAGTGCAAAGAGGGCAAATACGCCAATCGCGAAAAGGGCTGGGAAGGTCCAGATTTGCTTCCAGTCGTGACCGCCTTCTACGAGTACGTATGAGTCAGTGATTTGTCCGGCAATCGCAAATCCGATGAGCATTCCCACTCCATAAGTTGCCAAGGTGATGAGTCCTTGAGCGGCACTTTTCACCGCGACACCAGCTTTTGAATCTGTATAGATCTGACCCGAAACAAAGAAGAAGTCATAACAGATCCCGTGTAGAGCAATACCGATCAAGAGTAGGTAAACACCAGAGCCTGCATCTCCGATTGAGAACAAGAAATAGCGAATGGTCCATGCGAGCATTCCGACCAATATGGTTTTCTTAAAGCCAAAGCGCGTAAAGAATACCGGCAGTAAAAGCATGAAAAGCACCTCTGAGATCTGCCCTATGGTCATCTTACCCGCCGGATTTTCTACTGAAATCTCACCTAAGAATTGGGCGGCGTGTTGGTAGTAAAAGGCTAACGGGATACAGATAAGAACCGAAGAAACAAAGAATACGAAGAAGTTACGATCCTTTAAGAGTTTGAGCGCATCAAGACCTAGAATCCCACTAACAGTAACCCCTTCTTGCTTGCCTTTTGGCGGTGTTTTAGGAAGGGTAAAGCTAAAAATTCCTAGAGTGAGCGATGCCACCGCTGTCATTAAAAAGGTATTGCGTAGTGCGCCGTTCGCTATGGCGTCAGGAGAATCCCACTTGAAAACATAGCTGATCGATAATCCAGCGATAATCCATCCGATCGTTCCGAACACACGTATTGGAGAGAATTCGGTTGCCGGATTGGTCATTTGATTAAACGAAACTGAATTCACCAGTGCCAACGTAGGCATGTACGCGATCATATATCCAAGCACATAGGGATAAAAGACTGCAAAATTTTCAGCTGTGGCCATTTGATACATAAGTACAGCTCCTAAAAGGTGCAATACTCCCAAGATGCGCTCGGCGTTGAAGTAACGGTCAGCGATAAGACCGATGATGAACGGAGCTATGATGGCTCCCCATGATTGAGTAGAATAGGCTAATGCACTTTCGGCACCGCTCGCGTTTAAAGTACTAGGCAAAAAGATTCCCATGGTGACAAACCATCCTCCCCAAATAAAAAATTCGAGGAACATCATAAACGAGAGTTGAATTCGAGTTGTAGTGTTCATAAGGTTAGATTTTCATTCAAGAATGTAAAATGCTAAAAATTTTGCGGATTTATCGTTAAAATTTAAAAGTAAAGCGAATTAAATGTAGAAAAATTAGGCTGCTTTCTATAAATTGGGTCATCTAAACTATTGAAAAACAATGAGCAAATTTTATTTCAATGAAGAGCAAGAATCGTACGACGCGATAGTAGTCGGCTCTGGTATCAGCGGGGGCTGGGCTGCTAAAGAGTTGTGCGAGAATGGTTTGAAGACCCTTGTGCTTGAACGCGGACCGATGAAGAAGCACCGCGAAGACTATCCAACGGCTAATCTAGACAAATGGGATATGCCAAATGGGGGACGACCAACCCTTGAGAGTCAAGAGCGTCAACAAAAGCAAGCGCGCACAGGATACACGACTGGGTTTGCGAGCTCGCATTGGTTTGTTGATGATATTAAACACCCTTATAGCGAAGACAAGCGTTTCGACTGGATGCGCGGATACCACGTGGGTGGACGTTCAATCATGTGGGGACGCCAAGTGTACCGTCACAGCGATATCGATTTCGAGGCCAATGGTCGCGAAGGTATTGGGGTAGATTGGCCAGTGCGCTACAAAGACATTGCGCCTTGGTATTCTAAGGTAGAGAAGTTTATAAGTGTTTCGGGTGAGGCCCTTAACCTGCCACAACTTCCGGATAGTGAGTTCGAACCTGCAATGCCACTAAATTGCGTAGAGCAAGATATTCGTGAGCGTGTTGAAGCTGCATTCGAGGACCGAGTGGTGACTTCTGGTCGTGTGGCTCACATCACAAGCGACAAGAAATTTGACGGAGACGGACGTATCCGTTGCCAATACCGTAACCGCTGTGTGAGAGGGTGTCCTTTTGGAGCCTACTTCAGCAGCCTTTCTTCTACACTTCCTGTTGCTGAGCGTACTGGGAATTTAATCCTCCGTGCTGATTCAATAGTGAGTGAGGTGATTTACGATGCAGATACTCAAAAAGCTACCGGTGTTAAAGTGATCGATGCTGAAACAAAAGAAGAATTCGTTTTCAAAGCGAAGGTGATTTTCTTGTGTGCTTCTGCCATCGGATCTACTTCAATCTTAATGAATTCACGTTCTGATCGTTTCCCAAATGGATTAGGTAACGATTCAGGTCAGCTTGGTAGAAACATCATGGATCACCACTTCTTAGTAGGAGCGGCCGGAACCTTTGAGGGCTACGAAGACAAATACTATAAAGGAAGACGTCCTAACGGATGGTACGTTCCAAGATTCAGAAATATCGGAGGTAACACTAACATGAAAGAGTTTAAACGCGGATACGGCTACCAAGGTGGCGGTGGTCGCGGTGACATCTCTGAATTGGTTGCTGAGGCGAAGTACGGTTCTCAACTTAAAGATGCCATTCTCGATCCAGGAAAATGGACTGCGAACTTCTTAGCCTTTGGTGAGGTGCTTCCGAATGAAGACAACCGTTTCGTGCTCGACTATGACAACCTGGATCAATGGGGTCTTCCGACCGCACGATTCAATGCGGAAATTGGAGAGAACGAATATGCGATGCGTAAGGACATGCAAGATCAAGCCGTTAAAATGCTTGAAGTTGCAGGTGCTAAAAACATTACTCCTTACGATCGTCCATACGCTTTAGGTCTAGGTATCCACGAGATGGGTACGGCTCGTATGGGTCGCGATCCTAAGACTTCTGTACTCAATGGTAATAACCAAGTTCACTCCTGTAAAAATGTTTATGTAACTGACGGATCGTTCATGGCCTCTGCTGCCTGTGTGAATCCATCACTTACTTACATGGCCTTTACAGCACGTGCCGCAAATCACGCGGTTTCTGAACTTAAAAACGGAAATATATAATGGAAAGAAGAATAGCCCTTAAGAACATCGGAAAGGCCTTCGGATTTGCCGTAGCCACCCCAACGGTTATTTCGATTCTCGAAAGCTGTGGATCAGTTGATACTGCAAGTTGGACCCCTGCTTATTTTAGCGCAGAAGAGGGATCTTTCTTAACCAAAGCAGTGGATGTATTGCTTCCGAAAACAGACACCCCATCTGCCTCTGAAGTAAACGTTCATGTGTTTATGGATAAGTTGATTGCTGAGACCTATAACGAAGAGGCAAAAGCACGTGTTAGAAAAGGATTCGACGCTTTCACTGCTACGATTCTCTCTATTTCAGGCTCATCTTCTTTATCAAGCGTAAGTGAAGCCCAAATTGACGCGGCTTATCAAGTCCTTTACGGAGAGCGCACCGATGCATTAGATGCTGAAGCATATGGTTTTGCTGGACAATTCAGAGGTATGGTGATTGATGCATACAAAAGCACTGAATATGTTGGAGAAAACGTTCTTGCTTACTTACCAGTTCCTGGCGAGTACATTGCTTGTGACGACCTAGACACCCTTACAGGTGGAGTTGCTTGGGCTGAATAAGCGTTTAGAATGTGATCATAAAAAACCCCGCCATTGGCGGGGTTTTTTGTTTGGAGGTTAGTCCCTGTGCAATTTAATCTAATCAACGATTAAGATCCACACATTAAACAATCATCGTCGCCCTGTCCTTCTTTGGCTTTAGCGATAAGAGCCTTCATTTCTTCTTCGCTCATAGGTTGAATATCTACCTCTTGTTCGCGAATCGATTTTTCATCCTGCTTTGCCGCTTTAACGGTTGCTTCTGCAGTGACCTCAACCGGAGCGCTCTTCTTGGTGTTGTCAAGGGTAAACTTGATCGCATCTGTAGCAGCCTTCGTTCTCAGGTAATACATTCCTGTTTTAAGTCCGCTCTTCCATGCATAGAAATGCATCGAGGTGAGTTTGCTGAAGTTTGCATTCTCCATAAACAAGTTCAGCGATTGCGACTGATCGATGAAGTACCCGCGTTGACGGCTCATGTCGATGATATCTTTCATACTGAGCTCCCAAGCAGTCTTGTAGAGTTCTTTGAGATCTTCAGGAATACCTTCAATGTGCTGTACTGAGCCATTCGCACGCATCAATTCTTGCTTCATCGCCTCGTTCCATAGCCCGCGTTCTACGAGATCGTGAAGTAGATGCTTGTTTACCACGATAAACTCTCCTGAGAGCACACGTCGGGTATAGAGGTTTGAGGTGTATGGTTCGAAACATTCGTTGTTTCCTAGAATCTGAGAAGTTGAAGCCGTAGGCATTGGCGCTATTAGTAGCGAGTTACGTACTCCGTTTTTGAGCACTTGCTTTCTAAGGCCTTCCCAGTCCCAACGCCCTGAAAGATCTTCGTCTTTGATTCCCCAAAGCTCGTATTGGAATTTCCCTTCTGACATAGGAGACCCTTTGTAGCTGCTGTAAGGTCCTTCTTCATTTGCCATCTCCATAGATGCGGTTACCGCGGCAAAATAGAGTGTCTCGAAGATCTCTTGATTGAGTGTCTTGGCTTCGTCAGAGGTGAAGGGTAGACGCATCAAAATGAAAGTGTCTGCCAAGCCCTGTACCCCAAGACCCACCGGACGGTGTCTCATGTTTGAGTTCTCGGCCTCTTTCACTGGGTAGTAATTGCGATCGATCACCTTGTTAAGGTTGCGGGTTACACGTTTGGTAACGTCAAAGAGTTCTTGGTGATCGAATTGTCCGTCTTTCACGAACATAGGTAACGCAATAGACGCTAGGTTACATACCGCCACTTCATCTTCAGAGGTATACTCTAATATTTCTGTACACAGGTTTGAAGAACGGATTGTTCCGAGGTTCTTCTGATTGCTCTTGCGGTTTGCTGCATCTTTGTAAAGCATGTATGGCGTTCCTGTTTCGATTTGAGATTCTAAGATTTTTTCCCAGAGGTCTCTCGCCTTTACCGTTCTTCTTCCACGACCTTCTAACTCATATTTGAGGTAAAGTTCTTCGAAGGCTTCACTGTGGTTATCAAAAAGACCAGGACATTCGTTCGGACACATCAAGGTCCATTCCGCATTCGCTTCAACGCGCTTCATGAATATGTCTGGAATCCACATGGCATAGAATAGATCGCGTGCGCGCATCTCTTCTTTACCGTGGTTCTTCTTTAAATCTAAGAAGTCGTAGATATCAGCATGCCATGGCTCTACATAAATCGCAAAACTTCCTTTTCTCTTTCCGCCTCCTTGGTCTACATAGCGCGCCGTGTCGTTGTATACGCGAAGCATAGGGACGATTCCGTTAGAGGTACCATTAGTGCCAGAAATGTATGATCCGGTGGCGCGAACGTTGTGGATAGATAACCCGATTCCTCCGGCAGATTGAGAAATCTTTGCCGTTTGCTTTAGGGTGTCGTAGATACCATCAATACTGTCGTCTTTCATGGTGAGCAAAAAACACGAAGACATCTGTGGTTTTGGTGTACCTGAATTGAAAAGGGTTGGTGTTGCATGCGTGAAGTAACGCTTCGACATGAGTTCATAGGTCTCAATTGCAGCATCGAGATCTGTCGGATGTATCCCTACAGAAACACGCATCAACATGTGTTGAGGACGTTCTACGATCTTACCGTTGATCTTGAGCAGGTAAGAGCGCTCTAAGGTTTTAAATCCAAAATAATCGTATCCGAAGTCACGATCGTAAATTATGGTTGAGTCTAATCGTTCGGCATTTGCTTGTATGATTTCGTGTACTTCATCTGAAAGTAACGGCCCCTTTTTTCCTGTTCTCGGATTGACATAATTGTAAAGATTTGCCATCGTTTCTGAGAACGATTTCTTGGTGTTCTTATGCAAGTTGGACACAGAGATACGCGCTGCGAGTTGGGCGAAATCTGGGTGAGTCGTCGTCATGGTTGCCGCTACCTCTGCCGCTAGATTGTCTAGCTCTGAGGTGGTTACGCCATCGTAAAGCCCGTCAATCACGCGCATCGCTACTTTAACCGGATCAACGAGTTCGTTCAATCCGTAACAAAGCTTTTGAATACGTGTCGTGATTTTGTCGAACATTACGGGTTCATGGCGCCCGTCTCTTTTAATTACTTGCATAGTTGTGGGTTGTAAGGGGTGATGAGGTAGTTAGGTTTATTCCATTTTAAAAATCGGCATCGAATGCAAACGGATCTTCTTCTTTCGCTTGATTTTCTTGTTGCTTGACTCCTGCTTTTTGGTATTCACTCACCTTCTTTTCGAAGAAGTTGGTTTTTCCTTGAAGTGAAATCATATCCATGAAGTCGAAAGGATTGGTCGCATTGTAAACTTTCTCACAGTTTAATTCAACGAGTAGACGATCTGTAACGAATTCAAGGTATTGCGTCATCAGCTTGGCATTCATTCCGATGAGACTCACTGGCAGCGACTCGGTGATAAATTCGCGCTCAATATCAAGTGCGTTGGTGATGATTTCTTTGATGCGCTCTTTTGGTACTTTGTTTACCAGGTGGTTGTTGTGCAGATGAACCGCGAAGTCACAGTGCATTCCTTCGTCTCTCGAGATCAACTCGTTTGAGAAAGTAAGTCCTGGCATCAGCCCACGTTTTTTCAACCAGAAGATTGAACAGAATGCTCCTGAGAAGAAAATCCCTTCTACAGCCGCAAATGCAATCAATCTTTCAGCGAAGCTCGGAGACTCGATCCACTTCAACGCCCAGTCTGCCTTTTTCTTAATCGCTGGGAAGTTTTCAATCGCCTTGAACAGCGTGTTCTTTTCTTTTTCATCTTTTACATAAGTATCAATGAGGAGCGAATAGGTTTCAGAATGAATGTTCTCCATCATGATCTGAAAACCGTAAAAGAACTTGGCTTCTGAATACTGCACTTCGTTAACAAAATTCTCAGCTAGGTTTTCGTTTACGATTCCGTCAGATGCTGCAAAAAAAGCGAGGATGTGTTTAACAAAATAGCGTTCATCATCTGTCAGCTTATTTTCCCAGTCGTTTGCGTCTTGAGACAGATCAATTTCTTCAGCGGTCCAAAAAGAGGCTTCAGAGGTTTTATACCATTGCCACAAATCGTGATGTTGGATAGGGAAGATGACAAATCGGTCTGGATTGTCTTGTAGAATAGGCTCAACAGCTGCTGACATAGTGCAATTTATTTTAGTAATTAAAGAAAGGAATTGAACCCTCGCGGGACTAACAAAGATGAACAAATACCTCCCTCGCCGAAAGCGCCTTTTAAGGCGTTCAACGATAAGTTTTTAACAGAAAATGTTGAAATGTGAGTTGAGCACTTGTCAGCGCTGCGATACGAGACTTCATTTTTTTAACGGCCCAAAAAATCCCTTAAACAGACTAGGATTTTTTGTTCCAATGTGCCGCTGCTTGCTCGAGTTGATCGTACCAGTTTTGTCCGTATTTTCTAATCAAAGCCTCCTTGACGAAAACATAGATTTTGGTGTTCAATGCGCTTCCGAGTGAACAGGCTGGACTGCAGATATTCCAACGATGGTAATTGACCGCTTCAAACGAAGTATAGCGCTTTACGCGTACTGGATATAAATGGCAGCTGATGGGTTTTTTGAAGTTGATTTGACCTTCTTCATAAACGCGTTCCAGGCCGCATTTCAGTGTCTTATTTTCATCTTCTATCGCATAAGCACAATGACCGCTTGGCATCAGTGGAGTTTCTAAATCACCGTCTTCTCCTTTGACCCAGGCACCTTGTTGAGCGATAGCCTTGCGCCCTTTTTCACTCAGGTAAGGAG
This sequence comes from Flavobacteriaceae bacterium, assembly GCA_038134285.1. Lineage (GTDB taxonomy): Bacteria > Bacteroidota > Bacteroidia > Flavobacteriales > Flavobacteriaceae > UBA3478. The sequence continues at coordinate 214,309 of JAYPUW010000002.1, read as the reverse complement.
CAATACGCTCTGCTTTTTCTTTTAGCTCATTGGCCTCCTCTTGCTCTAGTGGAGCTCCGTACTCTCCTTCAACACAACAGGCGCCTTTGCATGCATTCAGGTCGCAAACAAAGGCCTCTGAAAGCAGTTCGTTAGAAACTAGGGTATCGCCAATCTGAATCATTAATGCTGTTTAAAACCGTAGCTCTGTTGTTTGAAAAATCCGCTCGGCATCTTTTCATCTCCATTGTAACCTAGTTCAAGATTGGGATCTTTTTTTGGAACAAACGAAGAGTTAAACAAATAATCCCAAATGCTTAGACTAATCCCGAAATTTACCCCGTAGGGATGGTCTTCGGGTAGTGCCTTGGCATGGTGATAGAGGTGCATTACTGGATTGTTCAATAGGTATTTCAAAGGTCCGTAGGTGAAGCCTAAATTGGCGTGATTTAGGTGCCCAATGGTGATTGCTGCAAAGTGAACAATGTAAGCTTGTTCAGGCTCGAATCCGCCTAAAAGTATTATTGCAATAGTCTTTAGCGGCTTGTACAAAACGTTCTCCATCCAGTGGTATCTAAAGTGTGCGGCGAACCCCATTTCTTTCACACTGTGGTGAAGCTGATGAAAGCGCCAGAGCCATTCAAAGCAGTGCAGCGCCACGTGAGTGACCCACTGTACAAAATCAAGCAGCACAAAAAAGAGAAGCAATTGAATCCCTACGGGCAGACTTTGGAGTGAGATTAGCGCGAAGGTGTTGAGTTGAATTCCAACCGCGGCAAATCCGTTTTCGGCGAGGGCATAAAAACCGCTTATGGCTGCCGAGAACAAAAAGAAGTTGAATAACATGTGGCCTAGATCTAAGAAGAAATCTTTTCTAAAGACCGCTTGGTTTTTTCTCCAAGGAAAAGCGATTTCGAGTGCCCAAATTACAAGTGAAATTAAGAGTAAACCGTAGGCATAGTTTTGATACCAAGGAACCTCAAATAAGAACGATGCCCTGTAATAACTAATGGTTCCAATAAAGCTTTCCCAAACTACGGATACTATAGTGCTAAGCATAGTGCAAAATTAAATTCTTTCAGGCGATTGAGCTACTCGATATGAGTGAGCATCTCTTGCACTAGTTGCTGAAGGTTGGTGTGTATGGTATAACCCCAGTCAGATCTTGCATGCTGATCATTGATGCTTTCTGGCCATGAAGCGGCAATCGCTTGCCTATAATCTGTGGTGTAGTCGACTTTGAAATCCGGAAGCTGCTTTTTGATTTCTTCTTCGAGCTTATGCGGACTCACCGCCAGACCGCCAAGGTTATAGGAGGTTCGTACGGTAATGGACTCAGCAGGAGCTTGCATTAAGGCGATAGTGGCTGTAATGGCATCGCTCATATAAATCATGGGTGTAGTCGTTTGAGCTTCGATAAAGGAGGTGTATTTGCCTTTACTTTTGGCGGATTTAAAAATCTCTATTGCATAATCTGTAGTACCCCCGCCCGGAGCCGTCTTATAGCTTATGATACCCGGATACCTTAGGCTGCGAATATCGACTCCGAAAACTCTATAGTAATAAGCACACCACATCTCTCCCGCTCTTTTGCTAATACCGTAAACCGTACTTGGGTGAATCACCGTCTCTTGCGGAGTGTTTTTCTTTGGAGTATCAGGTCCGAAAATTGCAATACTTGAAGGCCAAAAGACCTGTTTGATTTTTTTTTCTTTAGCCAGATCTAGTACGTGCAAGAGGCTTTGCATATTGAGTTCCCATGCCTTTTGAGGATGCTTTTCAGCAGTAGCGCTTAGCATTGCAGCCATAAGATACACTACCTCGATCCCGTGCCCTTGAATAATACTTTCGATTGCGCCTTTGTCGGTTGCATCTAGTTGATAATGTAACTTCGCTTCATCAGTCTGTAAGCGAATATCTGCATGGATTACCTTGAAACCTTGAACCCCTAAAGCTTCACACAATTCTGAGCCGATTTGTCCTTCAGATCCAATAACTAAAACCGACTTTTGCATAAGTAAATTTAAACCTTTCAAAGCAGCAAAAATACTCTTTTAGATTATCGTAATTTCGTCTACGTGAAAGAGTTTTTTTTTGTTCTATTTCTATTAGGATTTGTTTCATGCACTTCAGTTTCTGCTCCCAATACAGAGCATAAACCTTTAGCTGAATATTCCTATGAAGTGGTATTTATTAGATTCGAAGAGGTCTTGGATACTTTGTATGAACAAAACTTTCCGATGCGTTCGCTTCAGCAAGAATTAGATGCCCTTTCGGGATTCACCTCGCCCGAAGAACTCATTGATCAGTTGAGCAGTATTGCGCTAAAGGTTCAAGAGTTAGAAGCGCGATCTGAACCTGAAGTTTGGACCAATCGCGGATTAAAAAGTCGTTTGAAACTGCTCCGGACCTACCTTTTACAACTCAAGGGGGCACTCGAAGAAAACGATAGTGTTAAAGAGGCGCTTTCTGAAGCGAATCAAACCAATCAGGCCTTAATTGCTTACTGGAATGCCATGAGCGGTTCTTAAAACACCTGAACACCTCAATATGTTTTTGATCTAGGTATCTGTAACCAATATCATACAGATAAAACAAGGGTCTTGCATTAGATCCTTCAAGTTCTATCTCTGTTATTTTTGATGGGGCGAACCTAAAGCGTACAAGTTGGCTGACGCTAGCAATGTGCGGATGTTGTTCAAGGATCTTTGAAAACATTTTATAGTTTGCGATGAGGTGTTTATGGGCGGCATAAAAATCTTATTCTCGACTTCTCGTTTGTGATTGTGATAGTGGCTGCGGCAAGAATTACTGCAGAAGCGTTGATTGCTTCTACAGTACAATGGCTCATCGCATTTTATACAGCTGCGCTTCATGATATGATTTTGTTAGCAAGTTCAAGGTCTGGGCTGAAGGTAACATGCAGCAGGGTGTTTAGTTTGCTATACGCATATAAACGATTGTATTCGATTTAAAAACGTTTGACGTTTTTTGAGCCCTTTAATTTGGCCTAAAATCAAATCATATGAATGCATTAAGAAATCAAACACGCTCTTATTAGGACGCAGCAGGAGTAAAAAATTACATCACAGAAATTAAATGTGCTGAATTGTTACTCTTAGGAAAGCCCGAGGCAAACATAGAAGCGCTCGTTTAGCCGTGAATGGTGTTGGCGATTCTATAGGTATTCGCGTGCGCTTCTACAATGATGCGTATGTCTTTCGAATATCCTCCGCCCATTGAACATTGAATAGGGACGCCTTTGTTATAGGCCATTTGAAAGACAAGGGCGTCTCTTTTTTTGCAGCCTTCAAGGGTTAGGCCAAGCGTACCTAGTTTATCGGTGGCCAAGATGTCAACTCCGCTGAGGTAGAATACAAAGTCTGGATTAATGCCTTCAAATAGGAGTTCAAGTTGCTCTTGTAACAGCTGAAGGTAAGTATGGTCATCGGTACCACGCTCCAATTCAATATCGAGGTCTGATGCTTCTTTTTTGAAAGGGTAGTTGGCTTTGCCATGCATTGAAAACGTAAAGACCTCGGGCTTATTTTGAAAAATAACTGCTGTACCGTTCCCTTGGTGTACATCTAGGTCTACGATCAGTATACGTTCAGTTGACGTGTGATTGAGAAGGTAGTTTGCCGCGATGGCTTGATCATTTAGTAAACAAAACGCTTCACCTCGATCGGGGTATGCGTGGTGAGTGCCACCCGCTATATTCAGTGCCACCCCGTAATCGATCGCTTTCAATGCTCCATCTAAGGTTCCTTGGGCGATTCTAAGTTCGCGTTGTACAAGGGCTTCACTCTGCGGAAACCCAATTTTTCTTACCTCTTTTGGGTCTAATTCTTCTTTGAGAAGCCGCTGCACGTAGGCCTCGTCATGAGTGTTCAGAACATGACTTAAATCGATGAGGTCGGGGCTAAAAAATTGTTCTGCTGTGCAGGTGCCTTCGAACAAAAGTTGCCTAGGCAATAGCTCGTATTTGAGCATTGGAAACCTATGGCCTTCAGGAAGAGGGTGAGCGAAAGAAGGGTCAGACGCAATAAAGATCATTTACGAAATAAGACTCCCGTTTTCGATTTGATTCTTAGGCGCCATGAATTCAAGTTGACCGTCAGCGCGAGTAGCCATAAGAATCATCCCTTGGCTTTCAACACCTCTTAATTTTCTTGGTGCCAAATTAACAACAACGCTCACCTGTTGTCCGACAATGGCAACAGGATCAAAAAATTCTGCAATACCAGAAACAATGGTTCTTTCTTCAAACCCTAGGTCAACCTTAAGCACGAGAAGTTTATTCGCTTTGGGCATTTTTTCAGCCGAAATAATTGTTCCAACTCTTAAATCCAAGGCGCTAAACTGATCGAAATTTATAAGTTCTTTCAAAGGAGGATATGTTTGTTGATTTTCATTAGAGGGTTCATCAGTAGAGCGAAGCTTTTCTAATTGCTTCTCGATTTCTGAGTCTTCTATTTTTCTAAACAGAAGCTGTGAAGTTCCGAGCTTATGGTTAGGGGTAATAAGCTCGTTAGCTGCTGAAATAGACTCAAAGGAGAGTGTGTCTGTTTTAAGATTTAGCATTTCTTTTAGTTTTTTAGAGCTATGCGGTAGAAGCGGCTCACCAAGATGAGCTAGAGCAGCTGACACCTGAAGAGCGACATATAAAATGGTTTGAACTCGTGAAGGTTTAGTTTTGATAAGCTTCCATGGCTCTTGGTCGGCCAAGTATTTATTTCCGCTTCTTGCGAGCCCCATGAAAATTTGAGCAGATTCTCTGAACCTATAACGCTCAAATGCCAATGCTAGTTGACTGGGTAAATTTTTGATTTCGCGCAACAAGGCAAGGTCTTCTGCAGAGAACGCTTCGGGTTGTGGCACCTGGCCCTCATAGTATTTCTGTGTGAGAACCACCACGCGATTCACAAAATTTCCGTAGACAGCAACAAGTTCATTATTCACGCGTGCCTGAAAGTCACTCCAGGTAAAATCATTATCCTTGGTTTCTGGAGCGTTAATGGTTAATACATAGCGCAAAGCATCTTGCATATCGCTGAAGTCTTCAAGGTATTCGTGAAGCCAAACCGCCCAGTTTTTTGAAGTGGATAACTTTTGTCCTTCAAGGTTTAAGAATTCATTTGCGGGTACATTTTTAGGAAGAATGTATCCGCCGTGTTCTTTGAGTATGGCCGGGAATATGATGCAGTGAAAAACGATGTTATCCTTTCCTATAAAGTGCACTAACTCAGTGTTTTCATCCTTCCAGTAAGGTTCCCAATCTACGCCCTTTTCTTTTGCCCATTCAATTGTGGATGAAACATAGCCGATTGGTGCTTCGAACCATACATATAGTTTTTTGCCTGCTGCTTCTTCTAAAGGAACATCGATCCCCCAATCTAAATCACGTGTTACTGCCCTTGGTTTTAAACCATCCTCGATCCAAGACTTGCACTGACCATAAACATTAGGCTTCCAATCACTTTTATGGCTCTCTAAAATCCAAGATTTTAAAAACGCCTCACTTCGATCTAGCGGAAGGTACCAGTGCGTGGTTTCTCTCATTATGGGAATGCTACCTGTTAAGGTACTTTTCGGGTTAATAAGATCAGTCGCGTTTAAAGATGCGCCACATTTCTCGCATTGGTCGCCGTAGGCCTCTTCGTTTTGACAGCGCGGACAAGTACCTAAGACAAAACGGTCTGCTAAGAACTGGTCTGCTTCGGCGTCGTATAATTGTTGATTGGTGTGCTCTTCAAAGGCCCCTTTTTCATAAAGTTGGATAAAAAAGCTTCTTGCCGTATCGTGATGAACTTGCCTTGAAGTTCTCGAGTAGTTATCAAATGATATTCCAAAGTCAGCAAATGATTCTCTAATGATTGCATCATAGGTATCGATAATCTGCTGAGGGGTTGCCCCATCTTTTCTAGCCTTCATGGAGATGGCCACCCCGTGCTCGTCACTTCCGCAAATAAAGGCGACATCGTTCCCTTCTAGACGCTGGTAACGGGCATAAATATCAGCGGGTATGTAAACCCCTGCAAGGTGGCCGATATGTATCGGACCGTTGGTATAGGGGAGTGCTGCAGTTATCGTTATACGTCTCCTTTTATGACTCATTCTGATCGACTTTGAGGAGTTCCAAAAATACCATTTTAACAGGCTAAACGTTTATAGACGTTTTAAAAATCTTTCAATCTTAGGGTGAGGTATAAGTTTGTGCCGTTAAATCGATAGCAATTCAAGGGGAACAAATGGCTCTCGCTTTTCTTGACGAAAAAGGCTACACTGCTTTAGAACAAAATATGCGTTTAGGGCATTGGGAGGCCGATTTGGTAATAAAGAAATACAAAACACTTGTCATCGTCGAGGTCAAGACCAGTAAAAGGAGGCTGGCGCTTTTTGATCCTACACGTTTTGCTAGGGCACAGTATGCACGACTTTTGGGGATATGATCTTATGTGATAATGCAAAGAAAAGATGTGGATGAATTGCGCATAGTTCTGATAATGATTCATTTGCCTTTAAAGGGACTAGAGCAGATTGTGCATTATGAAGACATTTCGATTTATATTTGACAAAATGTTTTAAATAAAACAACTAGTTGAATAATACTTATCTACCATGAAAACAATTTCTTCTGTAGTTGAAAACGTCATTCACAGAAAGCCTTTTTTACAGTCTGCTCTTGCGGAAGGTATCATCAATCTAACCTCTCTCTCACGTCAGATTAAACCTGAGATTGAAGAGGTCCTTGGTAAGGATGTGCGTGAAGGGGCGATAGTCATGGCATTGAAACGTCTCTCTGAGCATCTCGAGTTTAGAGCGACACATAAAATAGTGAAGGTATTAAAGGATATAGGTGAGATTACAGTTCGTTCTTCGCTAGTAGACTACACTTTTTTGACCTCTGAATCGATTCTAGAGAAACAGGCCGAGTTGATGCGTGAAATTCACCGTACTCCTGATGTATTTTACACTTCTTCAAGGGGAGTAAACGAGATCAATATTGTGACTAGTGAGCGATTAGAGTCTTATATCGATGAGCTTTTCAAACACGAGCGCCTTACGCAAAAGGTGAAGAACCTAGCCTCTGTCACGGTACGATTGCCCAATGAAAACGTGGTGGTCCCCGGTATCTATTACTTCATTTTTCAACGTTTAGCCTGGGAGGGGATTGTGCTTCACGAAGTGATATCCACCACGAATGAATTCACCATCATCGTCGACGATCCTGAGGCCGATCGTGCCTTCACGGTAATTAAGGCGCTTAAAACTTTATAAGTTATTCTTTAAGAGATTCCAGTGCCTCAATGGCTGCGGTCATTGAAAGGATTTTGTCGAATCGGATCAGTAGCATTGGTCCGGCTTTGGTGGTCTTTTCTTTAAGTTGACAATCCAGGGTGGCAGACTTCTTTAAAATGGTTTGAAAGGTTGAACTCTGAAAAAATGAAGATTGACCGTCAGCAATAAAGTATCCCAGAAGTGTTTCACTTTTGTAGACCACCTTTTCAAGGCCGAGACTTTTTGCGTATTCTTTGAGCAGTATCGACTGCAGTAAACCTTCAGCTTCTTCGGGCAATGGACCAAAACGGTCAATAAGGCGTGATTCAAAGGCCGATAGCTCTTCTTGAGTATGCAGTTCACTGAGTTCTCTGTACAAGGCAAGACGCTCGGTGACAGCATTGATATAATGGTCCGGAAAGAGCAGTTCGCTGTCAGTGTCGATAGTCACATCACTCACATAGACAGGGGATTCGTCTTTCTCTTCTTCACTATACAGCGATTTGAATTCATTCTGCTTCAACTCCTCTATCGCCTCAGCTACTATTTTTTGATAGGTATCAAATCCGATCTCATTGATAAATCCGCTCTGAGCACCACCTAATAGGTCTCCGGCACCTCTGATTTCTAGGTCTTTCATGGCTATTTGGAACCCACTCCCGAGCTCAGTGTAACGTGCTAAGGCTTCCATGCGTTTTCTGGCCTCTGGGGTGAGGGCCTCAAAACTATCTGTAATGAAATAGCAGAAGGCTTTTTTGTTTGTTCTACCTACACGTCCGCGCATCTGATGGAGGTCACTCAATCCGAAGGTTTGTGCGTTGTGAATGAGGATAGTGTTCGCATTTGGGATATCCAATCCACTTTCTACAATGGTAGTTGAGACCAAGACGTCAAAGGTTCCGTTTATGAAATCTAGCATTAACTCTTCGAGTGCATTGCCGTCCATCTGTCCGTGACCCGTTCGAATTCGTGCATCGGGTAGCAACTGCTGTAGCATACCCGCTACTTCTTTGATGTTCTCTATGCGGTTGTGGATGAAATAAACCTGACCAGAGCGCTCTATCTCTTCACGGATGGCGTCTCTGATCACTTCTAAATCGAAGCGAATCACTCTACTCTCAATAGGATAGCGATTCGGTGGCGGGGTACTTATGACCGACAGGTCTCTGGCGGCCATTAGGCTGAATTGAAGCGTACGTGGTATAGGAGTAGCCGTTAACGTGAGCACATCTATTTCGGCTTTAAAAGATTTTATTTTTTCTTTTACAGACACTCCGAACTTCTGTTCTTCATCAACGATAAGTAGACCAAGATCTTTAAACTTCACTCCTTTATTGACAATTTGATGGGTACCAATGAGGATGTCAATTTGACCTTTTTCGAGTTTTTCGAGTACCTCTTTTTTCTCTTTTGCTGTTCGGAATCGGTTTAAGAAGTCTACAGTGACGGGAAGGTTTTCGAGGCGTTTGCGAAACGTGTTGACGTGTTGAAAGGCTAAGATGGTTGTGGGGACCAATACGGCTACCTGTTTGCCGTTGTCAACGGCCTTGAAGGCTGCTCGTATGGCTACCTCCGTTTTACCAAATCCGACGTCACCACAAACAAGTCGATCCATTGGGCGCTCGCTTTCCATGTCTGCCTTGATCTCAAGAGTGGCTTTTTCTTGATCAGGGGTGTCTTCGTAAATAAACGAAGCCTCTAATTCGTGCTGCAAGTAACTGTCATGGGCGTAGGCAAAACCCTTTCGCATCTTTCTTTTAGCGTAGACCTCAATCAGATCAAAGGCTACCTTTTTGACGTGCTCTTTTGTCTTGTGTTTGACCTTTTTCCACGCTCCGCTTCCCAGTTTATACAATTTTACTGGTGCGCCATCCTTTCCGTGGAATTTTGAGATTTTATGGAGTGCATGTATGCTTACGTAAAGCATGTCTCTGTCGCCATAAATCAGCTTAATAGCCTCTTGCCACTTGCCTTCTACTTCGATCTTCTGAAGACCAGCAAACTTACCGATACCGTGATCCATGTGTGTAACATAGTCTCCGATCTCTAAATTATTCAGCTCTTTGAGAGATAGGCCTTGGTTCTTTGAAGTAGAGCCTCTCACGCTGAATTTGTGATAGCGCTCAAAAATTTGGTGATCGGTATAGCATGAAAGTTTAAGCTCTGCATCAATAAATCCTTCATGCAGGGCGAGGATAATGGCATTGTATGATACCTCGTTGTCGTGTGAGGCATGAATTTCGTGAAAGCGCTCTACTTGATGTGCTGAAGAGCACATAATAAAGTTCTTATATCCTTTTGAGGCCTTTTGATCGAGGTCTTCCCAAAGAAGATCGAAGCGCTTATTGAAAGCGGGTTGAGGTTTTTGATTAAAGCGTATTGCTGCAGTCGATTGGGCACTGCGATCAAAACCACCGAACACACAACATGAGGCTTCAAAAGCCTCTCCGTCACAAAACAAGTCTTCAGGTGCGGCATGCTTTAAGGGACTTTTGAGTTCTTTAAAGCGTTTTACTCCTTTCTCATACAGACGTTGTATTTGTTCGCTAATGAGCGCTCTTTCTTGCGTAATTAGCAGCGTTTCTTCAGGATTGAAGTGTTCTAGAAATGGAATACGAGTTTTTACTTCGCTAGATTCATAACGATCAATATTTGCAACTAATTCAATGTGATCAAACGAAGCTGTCGATAGTTGTGTTTGCGGATCGAAGGTTCGAATGCTTTCGATCTGATCTCCGAAAAACTCTATTCTAAACGGAAGATCATTAGCGTATGAGTAGACATCTACTATTCCTCCACGCACCGAAAAATCACCGGGTTCGCTTACGAAGTCAACGCGCTCAAAGGCGTATTCGAAAAGAGTCTCATTCAAAAAATCAAGTGAGAGGTTATCGGCCACTTTGAGGCTGAGATGCTTCTGTTCAAACTGTTGACTGCTAATGGTCTTTTCTAAAAGAGCGTCTGCGTAAGTGACCACCATCAACTGAGTGGATTTCCTTTGTTGCAGTGCCTGAATCACCTCTGATCTTAGCACAACATTAGCATTGTCAACTTCTTCTATTTCATATGGACGTCGGTGTGAGGCGGGATAAAATAAAATATCGCGATCAGGTAAGAGGCGTTGCAAGTCATTTTGTAGGTATGCTGCTTGCTCTTTGTCTTGAGCGATAATGAGTTGTGACTTGTTTTGCTGTTGTTGCAGCGCAGCGCTGTTCAACGCGAAGGCACTACCCACAAGACCGTCTACGGTTAAGTTCTTTTTAGAGGAAAGTTGAGCTATAAGCTCTTTAAAGGTATCTCCTTCAGAAAATAGCTGTAAAATATCGTCAAGACCCTTACTCATAGCGCGCGCCAAATATACGTGCTAAATGCGAATTACCTCATCTTCGGCAATCACATAGATCTCATCAAGATCGCGCCTATTTACGCGCGCGTTTCCGGTGAAATACCCGAATGAAGGGAGGACAAATTGGTTGTTCTTGCGATAAAAGCACTTTAGTGTTCTTTTCTCTTTGGCCCCAAGCTGAACGCGAACCGCGGGATGCAGATGGCCGCTAATTTGAAAATGTGAAGTATCGTACTCTGGATAATGTGAAAATTGAATGTTTTTGAGTTGTTTGGCATATGCAACCTCAATGCCCAAAGCTTCAAAATGTTTGTGATCAATGACGTCGTGATTTCCGGCAATAAGAATGATGTCAAGCTGTTGTTTCTTTACAAAGGCTTCAAAAAGAGTCCATTCGCGGTTCCATTCAGAGTGAAATAAATCACCGATTACCAGTAAGGTTTTAGGGGAGTATCGACTGACGACCTGCTCAAGTCGCAGGTAATTTTCTTCTTGTGCTTGTAGCGGTATGGCAGCGCCGTTCTTCCGAAAATGCTGAATCTTTCCGAGATGAACATCACTTAAAATCAAACAGTTTTGGTTAGGCCAATAGAGTGCTCCGCTCGAATCGAGCTCAAATTGTTCTCCTGCAAAAGAAAAGGGGGTGCTCATGTACGTTCTAGTTTTTCGGTCATTTTTCGAATACGCTCGGCTAGACTCTCGTTTGAAAGTTTCTCTCTCAATCTATCTGTAATGATCGGAAACGAGAAAGGGGTGGGTGTTACACAATGAGCAATTAAAACTTTCGCCTTATTGATTCGTTTTAGGGCCTGTTGCAGCCTTCCCTCTTCTAATTTGTGCTCTAATGTTTCTCTTAAAGACTGCAGGTAAAGCAGGTTGTCGGGTTCGTGTGACTTAAACACTTCATAAAGCAGTTGACTACTTCCTTGAAGATGTTTTGTCTTAACGGCTTTAGTAGGGTATCCGCTAAAAACGAGTTGGCTGATTACTGCTATATCTCGAAAGGTTCTTCTCGACATTTCTGTGATATTGATGCTCTGATAAAGGTCTTCGTTCAGGTACTTGGTGTCCCAAAGGTTATTATCCCAAATGGTTTCAATCGCTATGGGCTGATCGCTCAAGATTTCAAATCCGTAATCGTTATAGGCAAGGGTACAACTCAGCGGACCTAGTAGGCTGATACGATAAGCCAATAGACTGGCCATTGCTTCATGAACAAAGCGTCCTTCAAATGGATAGAAAACGTGGTGATGCCCCTCTCGAGTTTGAAACACTTCAACTAAAAACTCGTCCGTTTTAGGAAGATAACTCTCTTTGGTCTGCCGCTCAAAAATAGGAAGCAATGCCTGAAGTTCTGGATCTTCTATAGTATCGGGGTCTAGTGCTTGTTGCAGACTGCTCTTTAAAAGCCAAGACATTTCAGAGGTAAAAGAAAGTCGTCCACCCATCCATGAAGGAACTTTAGTCGGTTTTGCAGAAGAGCGCCTAACGATAACCTTGAGCTCCTTTAGACGGATGAATTCAAGTGTTCGGCCTGCGAATGTAAAGAGATCACCAGCCTTAAGCTGTGAGGCAAACCACTCTTCAACGGTACCTATATGGCCTCCGCTTTGAAAGACCACTTGTAGAGAAGCGTCAGAAACAATGGTACCGATTTGTAGTCGATGACGCATAGCCACTCCACGATTTTCAATTACCATACGCTGATCATCGCTTCGTGTTACTTTTTTGTACTCGTCATAGCTCGCTAAGCTTTGGCTCCCATACTCGAGAAAATTTTGAATCCACTTCCATTCGTCTATCGTCATGGACTGAAAACAGTGAGTCGATTGTATCTCTTCGAATACTTGGTGTGGATGGTATCCTTCTGACACCGCTAACGTGCAACAGTACTGAATAAGAATGTCGTAACACAGTAAATAGGGGGTAGGATTTTCAATGAGTTGTTCGGCTATAGCCCTCCTAAGTGCGGCAGCCTCTATAAGTTCAATGGCATGAGTGGGTACAAAGTACACTATACTTTTAGCTCCTGGTTGATGTCCACTTCTTCCGGCCCTTTGCATAAAGCGTGCTATACCTTTCGGTCCTCCAATCTGAATGATAGCTTCAACCGGCGCGAAGTCAACGCCAAGATCGAGACTTGATGTACAAACCACTGCTTTAAGCGATTCATTTTTGATTGCCTGTTCTACCCAAAGTCTAGTCGATTTGTCGATAGAACTGTGATGCATCGCAATCTGCCCCGCATATTCAGGAGCCGTTTCGAGTATTTTCTGATACCAAATCTCGCATTGACTTCTGGTATTGGTGAAAATAAGAACGGTTTTATGGGCCTCAATCAAGGGGATGACCTGTTCGATAAGATGAATTCCTAAATGACCGCGCCAAGGAAAACGCTCCATGGTCTTGGGAAGTAGGGAATGGATCTCAATATTTTTTCCCCATTGGGCTTTAATAAGCGTCCATTCATTTTGGATATGCGCATTGCCTGCTAATACTTCAATGGCTTGTTTGGGATGCTTCAAAGTGGCTGAAATTCCCCAGATCATTAGCTCTTGATTGAGGAACTTCAGTTTTGATAAGGCCAATTCTATAAGTACTCCTCTTTTGCTACCCATTAAATCGTGCCATTCATCAATGACAGTCATTGTTAATGCGCCTAAGTATTTGGGGTATCCTTTAGAGGCCAATAACAGGTGTAGACTCTCAGGAGTTGTTACCAAAATATGCGGTGATTGTCTCTGTTGCTTCTGACGCTCTTTTGTTGAGGTGTCTCCATTTCTCAATGCGATGGATAGTCCTAAACCCAGGGTCTGATTAGCTTTTTCTAGCGCTGCATAAATTTCATGAGATAAAGCCCTCAATGGGGTAATCCAGATACCTTGCAAACGCTTTTGTTTCGGATCGGCTTTTAAGAGCATGGGTAAACCTAGCGCGTAGGTTTTTCCTGAACCTGTAGGTGCCATGAGCAGTCCATTCATGCCTACAGAGGTCTTCTCCCAGCACTCCACCTGAAAATCGTGGGGAGTGAAGTCAAGGGCTTTGTAGAATGATATGGCAGAGCTATTTATCATTCGATTACCAAATATTCTAGATCACTGATGTTATTCGCCTCTTCGGCACTTTTATCGGTGCGCCAACGCAAAATTCTAGGGAAACGGGTCGCGTACCCGCTCTTGTGGCGCCCTGATTTTGAGATACCCTCAAAGGCGATTTCAAATACCAGTTCTGGATTTACCTGACGCACGGGCCCAAAGCGCGCTACTGTATTCTTCTTTATCCATTGATTCACCGCTGCAAATTCTTTATCAGTTAGTCCAGAATACGCTTTTGCGAATGTCACAAGTTCAGCTATTCCATCCTCATTTTCACGCCAGAGCCCAAAGGTAAAGTCGGTGTATAAATTACTTCGCCTTCCATGCCCTCGCATCGCAAATGTGAGCACAGCATCGATGGTCAGCGGATCTACCTTTGATTTGTACCAGCCTCCTTTCTTTCGGCCCACTTGGTATATTGAATCGAGGCGTTTGAGCATTAGCCCTTCACTTCTTACTTCAGAAGCGCGTTCTTTTTCGGCCCTAAATTGATCCCAATGCTGCGGCATGATGCGTTCTGAAAGTAGCAGCTTTCCATTAAAATTGAAGCGCTCTAAAAGTGTTCTACGTACCTCATAGGTTTGGCTTCTCATGTCTTTCTGGTCGTATTCTAATAGGTCATACGCTTTGAATACTACTGGGTACTCAGCTATTAGCTTTTCACTTACATTTTTTCTCCCTAGACGCTTTTGAAGAGCCCCAAAAGATAATGGTTTGTTTTTGTCATGTGCCAAAAGCTCACCATCCAATACGCAGCTTACGGGTAATTGATCTTGAATTGCTTCAATTTCTGGAAATTGATGGTTGACTAGTTCTTCTCCACGAGACCATAGATATACAGCTCCGCCTCGATATACGAGTTGCGCCCTGATCCCATCCCATTTGTGTTCAATGGCCCATTGAGTTGCCTCACCGAGTGCGTCAAAAGCTTCTTCGAGTGGGTAGGCGAGAAAGAACGGATAAGGCTTTGCTTCTTGAGCTGCATCTTCTTTGGCTATTACAAGTTTGTCGAAACTTATAGTGCGCGGATCCCAATCACCCATGAGCTTCATGGCGAGTTCATCAGCCGGAATTTCCGTACTCTTTTCTAAGGCTTTGGTCATAAGTCGTTGGCTCACTCCAAGCCTGAATCCTCCGGTAAAAAATTTGGTGAAGGCGAAGCAGCTTAGATAGTCGTTTTGTTTCCAGAAACTGAGGACGTAGGCTTTCTTTTTAGTTTCATCTTCAGTCTTAAGAGTATGCAGTCGGTTTAAAATGCTATAAAGGGGGGTAGTACTTGACTTTTTTGGCTGAGCATTGTGAACAAGCAGGGCGATGGTTTCTGCAAGATCTCCAACAATGTGATAGGTCTCTTCAAAAAGCCAAGGTTCTATTTCAGAAAGCTCTGCCGCCCATTCGCGAAGCAAACGCGTATTGATCGCTCTAGGGGGTATTCTTCCTGAGAGTAATGCAATCACCCAAACCTTGTCTTGGTTGGTGGCCGTATCGAAGTAATTGGCAAGCGCCGCGATCTTTTCGCTGGTCTTGGTGGTTTGGTCGAGTGAAGCGATGAGCTGGGAAAAGGCTTTCATGGTTTTTCCTCTTCTGTGGTGACCGGTTCATCTTCAAAAGGAGTGTCTGCGGTAGTCGCGTAAACTCCTCTTGAATTCAAAAAGCGCGAATAGATATCGGTGTAGCCATGAGTGCAGATGACGTGTTGTGCTTCTGTGGCCTTAATTGCATTGGTTAGCTCATAAAAATCAGCGTGATCACTCAGTACAAAGCCAGTATCATATCCTCTTCTTCGCCTTGCTCCGCGGGTGGCCATCCACCCACTTGCTGCAGCTGTTTTATAGGGCATCCATTTTTTCAGCCAACTGGAATCTTGAGCGTTTGGAGGAGCAAGAATCAATGCTGTCTTTAATTTTTTCGGGTCTATGTTTTTGTCAAGTTTTTGATGATGAGGTAGCGATTTGACGGATCCTACCACTTCGTTGTGTGCGTGAATTACGGGATGCAATAAGAGGGGACCCACCTCTTCACGAAGATGAAAGCTTAGTCTTTGTGCTTTTCCTAAGGAGTATCCGAAGAGTACCGAAGTGATACCTTTTTCTGCATTTTCTTTCCACCACTGCTGAATCTGCTCAAAGACAAGATCTTGACGGGGCCATTTAAATGACGGTATTCCGAAGGTGCACTCGGTAATGAACACATCGCATTTTTGAGGCTCAAAGGGAGTGGTAAATCCGTCGTCATAGGTTTTGTAATCTCCTGAAAAGACCCAGGTTTCACCTTTGTGCTCTACCTTGATTTGAGAAGAGCCCACAATATGTCCGGCGGGATGAAACGAGAAGTGAACACCTTGAATGGAGAAACGCTCTCCCCATTTCTTTGAGGCAATTTCTACACCTCCCAATCGATGTTTGATGATGGGGGTGCTGAATTCATGCGAAATATAGTGTTGGTGTCCCCACCTACTGTGGTCTGCATGCGCATGCGAAATAAGTGCCTTTGACACGGGTCTCCACGGATCTAAATACACGTCTGCTTTCGGACAATAAATGCCTGAATCGGTAAATTCTAGTAAGGTTTTTTTCATAGCCGCTGACTGGAGGTCAAGCACTCTAAACTACAACATTTTACGCCCCTTTTGTGATCAATAGCGCTCCTATTTTGAACCAAATACGCATTTAGTATACCTTCGCGCCCATGGAATACACAATCCGCCCGGCTGAGATTACAGATGGCCCTAAAATCATTGAACTGATCAAAGATCTTGCGGTGTTTGAGAAAGCGGCCGATGAAATGGTGCTTACACTAGAAGAGCTCGTTGAAGACGGATTTGGTTCAAACCCACTTTTTCATTGCTTCGTTGCTGAAATGAAATCAACCGAAGAGGTGGTCGGAATTGCATTGACCTATTTGCGCTATTCTACCTGGAAGGGTAAGGCACTTCACCTCGAAGATCTTATTGTGAAGGACACTTTTAGAGGACAAGGAATCGGTAGTGCACTGCTCGACCACATCATCCACTACGGAGCCTCTCTGGGGGTTCGACGCATAGGATGGGAGGTGCTCGATTGGAATACTTCAGCTATAGCACTCTATGAAAGTAAGGGTGCTAAAGTGCTCAAAGAGTGGTATGTTGTTCAACTTGATGAGAAGGGAATCGCCTTCAACACAACCAAAAAATGATTAAACGACTTTTTAAGTTCGGAGGGGCCTCTGTAAGAGATGCAGAAGGCGTTCGCAATGTGCTGCGAGTATTGGAGCATCAAGGTGCTCAAGATGTGTGTATGGTTGTATCTGCCATGGGCAAAACCACCAACGCTATGGAAGAGGTGGTATCGAGCTATTACAAAGCAAAAAAATCGAATTCCGATCAATTGATTCCGATCGTCAATGAGACACTTGATCCGGTTAAGGCTTATCACAAACAGATCATTGATGATCTGTTTGGGTCATCAGCTGAGGAGGTAAAAGCCAGTGTGGAGGTACTTTTTGAAGAGATGTTTGGGTTTCTAGCCTGGAACAAATCGTTGAACCATTCATTCATTTACGATCAGATTATCGGATACGGTGAATTATTATCCACTACTATTGTAAGCGCATATCTCTCGCATCAAGGTATTGCCAATAGATTTATAGATATTCGTCAATATATTAAAACGGATAGTTCGTATCGAGACGCCTCGGTGCAATGGGAAGAGACCAACGCGCGTTTAAAGGCTCTTTCTTCTTCAAAAGAATTGCTTGTTACTCAAGGGTTTTTAGGGAGTGATTCGAATAATTTCACCACTACATTGGGCCGCGAAGGATCGGATTACACTGCAGCTATTTTGGCCTACGGATTCGATGCAGAATCGGTAAGCATCTGGAAGGATGTGCCAGGGGTTCTCAATGCTGATCCACGTGCTTTTAAGAATGCTATTCAGCTGCATCAAGTGTCGTATACAGAAGCTATTGAATTGGCTTTTTATGGGGCTTCGGTGATTCATCCCAAAACGCTACAGCCTCTTCAGCGCAAAGGTATTCCTCTTTACGTAAGAAGCTTTCTCGATCTCGAAAACCAAGGTACTTGTGTTACTGCGGGTTCACCGCTCGTGCCCGAGATACCCTGCTATATTGTCAAAAAGAATCAGGTGTTACTAGAGTTGGCTACCCAAGATTTCTCTTTTATAGCAGAGCATCATTTAAGTTCTGTATTTGAACTGTTTTCGAAGTACCGCCTTAAGGTAGATTTGATTCAGAATTCGGCTATTAGTTTTAGGGTGTGTCTAGATAATCGCTTCGATAAGTTTGATGCATTTACTCAAGAATTAGAGGGTCAGTATGCCATGAAGTTTCAAAAAGGGGTCTCACTCTATACCATACGTCATTTCGATGAAACGGCCTACGAGGCATTACCCGAAGGATTTAAAATATTAATGGAACAACGCACAGGAGAAACAATGCAGATTGTAGCCGGAGAATAAGTAAGGGTTGATTGCTTGGTAGAGCTAAAAAAGATCAGAAGGTCAACAAATATCATTAAAATGATACCAAAAAAACCCAATTTAAAGCTGACCTTCTGTTGCCCTTTTAGGTTCTTCTAGCGGTAAACCCAAAAAACCACTAGGTTAAAAAATCGTCATTAAAAATAATCATATAATCCGGAATCTCTTCTTGTGATGTTCTACAACTTGGTAATTTTATCGAGGACTGTTTTAGCCAAAAGATAATGGCTGTCGTGTGTCCATCCAGCGATGTGAGGACTCAGTAATACATCATTACGTTTTAAGAGTGATTTGAGTTCTCCAGAATTATTTTCTTGGTCAAAGAGTGAAGTGAATGCCTTGTTTTCATATTCAAGAACGTCGAGTCCGGCACCTCTAATCTTTCCATTATCTAAGCCTTCTATTAGTGCCTGAGTATCTACGGCGCTCCCTCTAGCGGTGTTGATGAGCCAAAAAGGTTTGTGCATAGTTGCGATAAAATCAGCATCAATAAGGTGATTGGTTTGAGGAGTCTGAGGAGTATGTAAACTCACCACATCAGCCTTTTCTGAAAATTCCTTAAAATTGACTTGACGGGCGTGCTCATTCTCGATGCCTTCAAGAATATCAAGACAAAGTACTTCGCAGTCGAAGCCTGAGAGGCGTTTGGCAAACTGCTTTCCCATATTACCGTATCCGATTATACCTACTGTAAGATTCGAAAGCTCTAAGCCCCGGTTCTCAGCCCTTTTCCATACTCCTGAGCGGACTTCTTGATCTGCTCTTCTGAGGTTGTTGAGCAAGTTCAAAAGCATTCCGAGGGCATGTTCTGCTACGGCATTACGATTGCCTTCAGGTGCTGAGACGATCGCTATCTGTTGTTCAGTAGCTGCCTTAAGGTCAATATTTTCAAGTCCGGCCCCCACGCGACCAATGAACTGCAGTTGCTCTGCTTTTTGTAAAAGCGTACGATCTATCGGGACACGAGATCGAATAATGAGCCCTGAATAGTCGGCTATCTTCTCTAAGAGTGATTGGTATGAAGAGGTATAGTCTGCTTCGTTATGGTAGTTCAGTGCTTCAAGCCCATTCCAAAGCACCTCGTGATTTTCGTCGAGATGCAGCACCTTTCTCATAGACCTAAGATCAATTTTGCAATCCAGAAATAGATGAGGATTCCGAAGATGTCATTGCTTGTGGTGATGAAAGGTCCGGTAGCTACTGCAGGGTCAATTCCACGTTTGTTTAAAAAAAGTGGTATGAAGGTTCCGATGAGACCAGCAATGATGATCACGGCGATCAAAGATAAAGATACAGCAGAAGCGGTTAGCAACTCACCTTTCCATAACCATGTACTCAGGAACAAAAGAACAGCCAAAATTAACCCGTTAAGGAGTGAGAGAAACAACTCTTTCGAGAGTCTTGCCCCAATACTTCCCTTGATGTCGTCGTTAGCGATACCCTGAACAATGATGGCGCTAGATTGCACCCCCACATTTCCAGCCATTGCCGCGATTAGTGGAGTAAAGAAAAACAAAATGGCGTGCTCACTGATGATTGACTCGAAAGTTCCCATGATAAAGGCGGCTCCTAATCCTCCAATCAAACCCACAATAAGCCATGGCAAGCGGGCACGAGTAAGATCTAATATACTGTCATCGGCATAGACATCTTGCGTAATACCCGCCATCTGTTGATAGTCTTTGTCTGCCTCTTCTTTGATCACATCGACAATATCATCAATGGTTATACGACCCACTAAATGCTTCATTTCGTCAACCACAGGAATGGCCTCAAGATCGTATTTGGCCATGATCTTTGCTACCTCCTCAGGGTCTTCATTGACACTGACGTAATCTACCTTAGGAATGTAAACATCCTTGATGTGAGCGTTGTTTGGACTGATAAGTAGATCTTTTAATGAGAGTCTTCCTTTTAGGATGTTCTCATTGTCTACCACATAAATCGAGTGGACACGGGTAACGTATTCAGCCTGTGCTCTCATCTCTCGAACGCAAGTGGTCACTGTCCAATTCTCGTTTACTTTAATGAGTTCCTTAGCCATCAGTCCACCAGCTGTGTTCTCATTGTAGCGTAAGAGTTCAATGATTTCAGCAGCGTGTTCGCGGTCTTCAATTTCAGAGATTACCTCTTGCGCTAATTCCGACGGAAGTTCTGTGATGATATCGGCAGCATCATCGGTGTCCAATTCTGCAAGCTCTGATGCGATCTCAACTGGACTTAATTCGCTGAGTATCTCTTCGCGTAGGTCCTCGTCTAACTCTGTCAGCACGTCACCAGTGCGCTCTGAATCAAGTGTTCGAATTAAGAATAAGGCTTCTTCGAGTTGAAGTTCATTCGCGATCTCTGCAATATCGGCATAGTGAAAGTCATTAAAGAATTCTTGGAGCGCGGCTGTATTTTGGACCCCAATCAACGATCTGATCTCCTCTAGAGTTTCTTGGGTGAGTTTAAAGGGCTCCATGTTCAATGCGTGTGCTCAGTTCTACAAAAGCGTCGACAGCAAGCTGTTCAGGTCGCAGATCAAAGATAGCATCTTCTGTAAGACTTAATGGAATGTTTAGACCTTTTAGGCTATTTCTCAAGGTCTTGCGCCTTTGATTAAAGGCCGTTTTTACCACTAGTTTTAAGGCGTTATAGCTACAAGACAATTCGATAGCGCTTTTACGCTTAAGAACAATTACTCCTGACTGTACTTTCGGTGGCGGATTAAAGACCTCAGGATGAACTGTAAAATCATAGTGGGCGTCGTAATAAGCTTGAACGAGCACGCTCAATATACCATAGGTTTTAGATCCAGGTCTCTCGCAGATTCGCTTTGCAACCTCTTTTTGAAACATACCGGTAAATTCTACCACGCGATTTCTGTGTTCTAACATCTTAAAAACGATCTGTGAAGAGATGTTATACGGATAGTTACCCGTGATAGCGATGGGATGACTGGGAAAAATGGTATCTAAATCCAATTTTAGAATATCCGCATAACGGACATGTAGATTTGAAGGCTGATGCGTGCTCTTGAATGTGGTATTTAAATAGACAATAGATTCTTCGTCTAGGTCTATAGCTTCAAGTTCAATAGGCTTTTGGACAAGGAATTTGGTTAACACCCCTGTTCCTGGTCCGATTTCAATGACATGCTTATAGCCTTCAAGACTCAGGGTATTGGCAATACGTTCAGCGATCACATCACTAGTTAAGAAATGTTGACCGAGTTGCTTTTTTGGACGAACGCCGTCAGAAATTTTGTGTATTCCGCTCACGAGGGGACATTTAATTGGGCCCTTCCAATAAGCTCAAGCTCTGTGGTAAAGGTCAATGCTTTGGTGCCGAATAGGTCGTGAAGTTGACGCTCGAAACGCGGATGTTCTTCAGCTAAAAAATGATACAAGGTGGCTTTGTTAGGACAGAGGTATTGCACTGAAAAGTTCAGTCCGCCTTCTTCTTGTTCAGATAAAATTCGAGTAAATGTAGCTTCTCTGAACTTGCCGGTCGAGAGCATCATTGGAATATGAGTCTCACGCATATGCGCAACCCATTCTTCTTCAATGTGTTTGTCTATATACGTGGTGACGTTGTAAATAACCATCCTTAATTAATGCGCTCAAAATGGGTATAGGGCACTAGAGCCTTTGGAATGTATATCCCATCAGGAGTTTGATGGTTTTCAAGTAAGGCCGCTAAAACCCTTGGCAGTGCTAGAGCACTTCCATTAAGGGTGTGTGCTAGGGTCTTCTTTCCGTGATTGTCTTTGATTCTAAGCTTCAAGCGATTCGCCTGAAAAGTCTCGAAGTTTGAAATCGAGCTGATTTCTAACCATCGTTTTTGAGCCGCCGAATAGACTTCAAAGTCATAGGTTAGCGCAGAGGTAAATCCAAGGTCTCCACCACACAATTGTAAGATGCGATAAGGCAGTTCAAGGGCTTCAAGTATGGTTTTGACATGTTCAACCATTCCCTCGAGGGCTTGGTATGAATTTTCAGGTTTCTCTATGCGAACAATCTCTACCTTGTCGAATTGATGCAAGCGATTCAATCCGCGCACGTCAGAGCCGTAGCTTCCGGCTTCACGGCGGAAACACGGCGTATATGCGGTCATAGTAATCGGAAGCTCGGATTCGTTGAGCATGACATCCCTCAAAATATTCGTTATAGGGACCTCAGCAGTCGGGATAAGGTAGAGGTCGTCGTTGGTGATGTGATACATCTGACCCTCTTTATCTGGTAATTGACCAGTACCATAACCCGATGCGGCATTTACCACGTGAGGAGGTTGAATTTCTAGATATCCAGCTTCTATGTTTTTGTCTAAGAAAAAGCTTATAAGTGCGCGTTGTAAACGCGCGCCTTTTCCTTTATAAACTGGAAATCCAGCACCTGCAATTTTCACCCCTAATTCAAAATCAATGAGGTCGTATTTCTTAGCTAATTCCCAATGTGGTAGTGCCTCTTGATCCAATTCAGGAAGCTCAGCTGCGCTGAAAACTTCTTTGTTGTCTGTTTCATTTTTTCCCGAAGGAACCGATTCGTGTGGAGTATTCGGAAGGAGATACAAGGCATCAATTAATGCCTCAGCCTTTTCGTTTAGTTCTTCTTGAAGCACTTTAGAGCGCTCTTTGAGGTCGGCCGTTTTGGTCTTTAGTGCTTCGGCTTCGGCACCTTTTCCGGCCTTAAAGTGCATACCTATCTCTTTCGCTAAGTGGTTAGCTTCGGCTAAAACATTGTCTAGCTCTGCTTGAAGTGATCGGCGCGATTCGTCTAATGCAAGTACTGCATTAATGGATTCAGCGGCATCAAGACCTCTTTTTTTAAGGGCGGACACCACTGTTTCTTTCGACTCGCGTAGGGTGTGAAGTTCAAGCATGAATTAGATTTTGGAGCAAAAGTAGAAAAACCTAAGAAAGAAGCCCTTCTTTGAAGTACTTAAGCGTCATGGATTTATCCTCTCTCAGCTGGATGCTAAGCGCTTCTAAGGATTCAAAGCGTTTTTCGTTGCGAAGGCGCTTGTGAAAAGAAACGCTTATGCGCCTGTTGTATAGGTTTGAATTGTAATCAAGAAGATGTACCTCAGCATGCAATCCTCCTTGATTAACCGTGGGATTGATACCGATATTCATCATTCCTTTTACTGATTTTCCTTCAAGGTTGACACTTATAATGTAAACCCCATTTGTCGGCAGCAGTTTCTTTGGATCGATTTGCTCAAGATTTGCAGTCGGAAAACCTAGTGTTTTGCCTAAACCCTTGCCTTTTGATACGGTACCGCTAATACTGTAGTGGTAACCGAGGTACTGATTGGCTAAGTGAACCACGCCTTCAGAAAGCGCTGTTCGAATTTTAGTGGAGCTCACAGCTACATCATCAATGTCTTGGGCTTCGATTTCGGATACTTTAAAATCAAAACGCTTGGCGAAATAATAAAGGTCTACTATATCCGCCTCTCGGTTGCGGCCAAAACGGTGATCGTATCCTACGATGAGGTGCTTGACTTTTAATTTTGACACTAAGACGTCTTCTACATATTCGCCTGCAGTAAGCCTTGAGAATTCTTTAGAAAAAGGGTGTACTATCATGCTTTGCAGCCCCAGGGATTCCAATCGATCGGCCTTCTCTTCTAGGGTAGTAAGCATCTTGATATTCGTATCTTTTTGCAATACCTCTCTAGGGTGTGGTGAGAAGGTGAGGAGGCAGGGATTTAGGTGTTCTTTAGCAGCAACTTGAACTACCTGCTCAATGATTTTTTGGTGGCCAATATGCACACCGTCAAAGGTTCCGATCGTCAATACGGTTCCTTTAGTGTTTGTAAAGTCATTGATATGGTCGAATCGTTCCATTAATTGCAATATGTCAACTATGTATTATTGAATGTATTCATAGCTACCTCTAGTCCATTAAAGACAATGGTTTTGATGGCTTCGGTCGCTTTAGCGAGTCGTTCTCTTAGCTGATCTTTTTCTGCTAAATCCCAACTTCCGAGAACATAGTCAACCTGTTCCCCTTTAGAAAAGTCTGCTCCAATGCCGAATCTAAAACGCGGATAGTTGGTGGTGCCTAAACACGCTTGAATGTCCTTTAAGCCGTTATGTCCTCCATCACTTCCTTTCGCCTTGATTCGGAGGGTTCCGAACGGGAGATTCAAGTCATCAGTTACAATAAGCAATCCGTCGAGTCTGATTTTCTCTTGTTGCATCCAATAGCTCACCGCCTTTCCACTGAGATTCATGTAGGTGTTCGGCTTCAGCAAGTAAAGTTCACGGCCCTTATAGCGCACCTGTGATAGCCTTCCGTGTTTCACTTCTTTATATTCACCCTCTAGATCTGAGTTTAGGGTGTCAACGATCTTAAAGCCAATATTGTGGCGTGTCTCTTCGTATTCTGGACCGATATTTCCTAAACCGACGATGAGGAACTTTTTCATGAGCTAGATTGCAATGACTAGAAGTAAAGCAAATTTAGAAAAAAGACTAGCCCCCTGTGAAAGGGGGCTAGGCCTGCGTTATTCAAATATAAAGTCTGACTATTGTTATTCAGCCGCTTCAGAAGTTTCTTCAGTAGCAGTAGCTTCTGCGGCCCCTTCTGCACCTTCTTCAGTTTCTTCCTCTTCTTCAACAGCGTTTCTAGAAGTTTTAACCTGAACGATAGAAGTATTGTCAGGATGCATAAAGGTGTACTCTTCTGAGAGCACATCACCAACCGAAATGGTACCTCCAATACGTAGATTCGAAATGTCAACATTGATGACATCCGGAAGGTTTGCCGGAAGAGCCTTGACAGTAAGCTTTCTGTTTCTAAACATCAAGCGTCCTCCATTCATCACCCCAGGAGCATTACCGTTTAATTTAACGGGAATGTTCATTGTTACAGGCTTGTCTTCAAATAATTGATAGAAGTCAATGTGAAGAATTCTGTCGGTAACCGGATGAAATTGAATGTCTTGAAGTACTGCCTCAAAACGTCCTCCGTCATTAAGCTCAATTACCACAGTGTGTGCATTAGCAGTGTACACTAGGGATTTGAAGCTTTTTTCTTCTGCCATAAAATGAATTGGCGCATCCCCCCCGTAAAGCACGCAAGGGACCATTTCAGCATTACGTAGGGCCTTACTAGCCTTCTTGCCCACGCTTTCTCTTTTAGATCCTTTGATTGTAATTGATTGCATGTATAAAAATTAAAGTATAAACTTTGATGAGATTGAGGTGTTGTTGTGCACACGATGCATGACATCGGCAAATAATTCAGCACATCCAAGTACCTTAATCTTCTCTGATTCGTGTTTCTTGTCAATCGAGTCTGTAATGATCAATTCACTCAATTTCGATTGTTCTATTCTCTTGTAGGCATCGCCAGATAGAATTCCGTGAGTCGTAATCGCTCTAACGCTCAATGCTCCTCTCTCAATCATGAGGTCGGCTGCACGAGTCAGTGTACCAGCGGTATCTACCATGTCGTCTACGAGCACTACGTTCTTTCCTTCAACTTCACCAATTAGCTCCATATGAGTGACTATATTGGCCTTCTCTCTCTGCTTGTAACAAATAACTACATCAGATTCTAATGCCTTTGAATACATATATGCACGTTTAGAACCCCCCATGTCAGGTGAAGCCATGCACAAGTTGGTCAAGTTTAGACTCTTGATGTAAGGCAGAAATATAGTAGAAGCAAAAAGATGGTCAACAGGTTTCTCAAAGAAACCCTGGATCTGATCTGCGTGAAGATCCATAGTGATAATACGTGTTGCCCCAGCCGTCTCGAGCATCTTGGCAACGAGTTTTGCTGCGATCGGAACTCTTGGCTTGTCTTTGCGGTCTTGTCGTGCCCATCCGAAGTATGGCATAACTGCCGTAATGTGCCTTGCTGAAGCGCGTTTTGCGGCATCAAGCATTAGCAACATTTCCATCAAATTCTCAGAGCTCGGATTTGTAGAACCGATAATGAAAACACGTGTACCTCGAACTGATTCTTCAAAGCTAGGCTGAAACTCACCATCTGAATATCTAGAAAAATTCACCTGGCCTAAAGGCATATCGTAGGCCTCTGCAATGCGCTCTGCGAGAGCAGTACTTTGCGTACAGGCAAAAATCTTCGGGGTGAGTGTAGTGCTAGACATGCAAATCGCCTCATTTTAAGAGAGGTGCAAATTTAAATAAATTATTCACCTACCCATCATGCCTACTTAAAAAAACCAGGCGTTAAACACAAAATATTTACTAATTTTGCCGTCCACTTGCCTTGGTGGCGGAATTGGTAGACGCGCTGGATTCAAAATCCAGTTTCTTCGGAAGTGTGGGTTCGATTCCCACCCAAGGTACAAATAAGCAGCTTTAAGGCAGCCCGTAGGGCTGTTTTGATAAAAAAATTAAAGCCCATCAAGCCTTGCTTGTTTGGGCTTTTGTTTTTGTCAAATGCACCAGCGCAGCCGGTGTCCTTGAACCTATTTTCATCATGTTCGCAGCGGGAAAATTGGCCGTAAGGTCAATGATCTCCAACCCGTGTCCAGGTTTGGTCGGCGTCTAAGCGGTAAGAACCCTCGAGTTCGAAGTTGCATTCTTCAGGGCTCAAGATGGATAAGAAGAGCCCTTTTCCAGGCTTTGAATACAAGTGGTACGTTTTACCCACCACAGGCTCAAAACTGAATGAGGCCTGATACACCTTGCGGTTGTCTTCAACCTCTTTCATCATAGTCTCGTATGCCTTTTTCAATTCATCAATACGTGCCTTAAAGCGAGCATTGACTTGATGTGCACCCCGCTGCTTCCATCCAGTTAGGTCGGTGGGTTTGATTACTGGCCCTGTTACGTTGGTAGCGTAAGGCTTCAAGTAAGCATCGAATTGTGCGCTTTCTTCGTTATAAACAACTGAATCGGGCTTTTTATCCTTCAAAGTGCTTGGTTATTTTTGATGATGTCGGATCTGTAGTAGAAAGATACAAATCGATCAAAACACGCTCTGGACTGATGAGGTATTTTTGAAAATTCCATTTCACCGTGCTAGATTTTACCCCATTTTCTTCTTTTGAGGTCAGCCATTTGTAAAGTGAATGCGCTTGAGGACCTTTTACTTTTACCTTTTCCGTCATCGTGAAACTCACTCCAAAATTAAAAGAGCAGAAAGACTGAATATCTTCAGCCGACCCCGGTTCTTGAGCCCCAAATTGATTGCAGGGAACTCCAATTACCTCAAGTCGTTCTTGGTATTGCTCATATAGCGCCTGAAGCTTCTTGTACTGGGGGGTAAAACCACAGTTCGAGGCTACATTTACAATAAGCAAATATTTATCTTCAAATTCTTCCCATTCGATGGATTTACCGTTTAGCTTTCTGATTTTTATGTTTGGCATGGGCCGTGGCGTACTAGGCGTACTGTTCATTTTAAGCAAACTATTTTTTATCGAATCGACCAGTTTCATTATCCGTAGATATAACGGTGTAATTCAGCTAATTTTTCTGTTTGTTCAAATTGTCCACCGTAGAATGAGGTGACTGTAGCCGAGGTGTCATCTTTAATTCCGCGCGAAGAAACGCAAAGGTGTTTGGCATCGATGATCACAGCAACATCTTCAGTGCCAAGTATGGCCTGTAAATCTGTGCCAATCTGATTTGTGAGGCGCTCTTGAACTTGAGGTCGCTTGGCATAATATTGAACAATCCTGTTGAGTTTAGATAACCCGATTACCTTACCCGAAGAAATATAGGCCACATGAGCCTGCCCAATAATTGGCACGAAATGGTGTTCGCAGTTTGAATAAAAGGTGATGTTTTTTTCTACTAGCATTTGCCCGTATTCGTATTTGTTTTCAAACAACGCCACCTTAGGTTTATTTGCTGGGTTCAGCCCTGAGAAAATCTCGTCGATAAACATTTTGGCGACGCGCATAGGAGTGCCTCTCAATGAATCGTCTGTGAGATCGAGTCCTATTACATGCATGATTTCCGCGAAAAGCACAGCAATTTGCTTTTTTTTCTCGGAATCACTTTGTTCGAAAGCGTCTTCTCTTAGGGGTGTCTCTAATCCTGTGTAAAGGTGATCGTCACCAATCTCGTCTATATCTAGATCAACAAACGCCTTTGACGAAAGCGCTTTTTCAACAAGTGTTTTTGAATTGCTCATAGCAGTGTATCGTTTTATTAACGCAACACTACCAAAGATACTAATTCTGTTTAACTTTAATTAAAATTTATTAAACAAATTAATGAGGTAGCTCGGGGCGAAGCATTCCGTAAACGAAAGTTCCTGCAATGGCTGAGGCCAAAACAACAATTACGGGTAAAAATCCTGCTCCTATTAGCGTAAAAATCGGGCCAGGACATGCACCAGCAAGACCCCAACCAAGACCAAAAATGGTTCCGCCAAACAAATAGTTTTTCCATCCCTTTGTTTTTTGTGGAATGATAATTTCTTGGCCTGAAAAGGATTTCACTTTATTGCGTTTAATCAGCTGAATTCCGATGACTCCTACGGCTAGGGCTGAACCTATAATTCCGTACATATGAAACGAATCGAACTGGAACATCTCAACAATTCTAAACCAAGAGGCTGCTTCTGACTTGAACATAATGATGCCAAAAGCGATTCCGGTAAGTAGGTATTTTATAGTTTGTATCATGAATTAAGCGAATATAAGTGGGTAAATAAAATGAACCATTAAAAGTCCTCCAGCGAAAAAGCCAATTACTGCAATTAATGAAGGAAGCTGAAGATCACTGAGACCTGATATGGCATGACCTGAGGTGCATCCACCTGCATAGCGAGATCCAAAGCCCACTAAAAAGCCTCCAACGGCAATGAGAATTAAACTTTTTGGATTCGAAAGCGCCTCAATAGAGAAAAGTTGTTCTGGTAAATAAGCTCTTCCTCCATCATTGAATCCGTATTGCTGAAGCCATTGAATGGTGTTTTCTGAAATATCAACCGATACGTCAGTGCTCAAGAAAGTGATCGCAATATATCCACCTACTATAGCACCAACGCTGAAAACGAGATTCCAGCGCTGAGACTTCCAATCAAACTTAAAGAAATCACACGCCTTATTTCCGCCAATGACCGCACAAAGGGTTCTGAGGTTTCCTGACATTCCGAAATTGCGACCCGAAAGGATGAGAAAAAACATCACCGCCGCGATAAGCGGGCCCGACACGTACCAAGGCCATGGATTAAGTATAGCTTCTAACATAAATTTCTGAATTTAATTATTCCAAAAATAAAAGGAATTCGATTGACAAAAAGGTAACCTAGGTTACCTTTCGAAATAAAGAAATAAAAAAAACTCCATTGGGAGGTTTTTAGAATTTAAACATCTTCTCCTTTGAGCATCTTATTCCAATAGAGGTAAGGAAGCCCAAACTTCTTTAACATCCACAACCTCCAGTGTTCTTTTGAACTGTCGAATACTAGCATCTGCTTTAATTTCGGATCTGGGGTGAAGTTGTTGTCGTAGTCGAACTCTGCAAGAACCATTTTTCCATACCCCGTTACTAGCGGACATGAAGAATATCCATTATAACTCCTAGTGCCGAGCTTATTCTCTTTTTTGAGCTTAAGAATATTATCGATTACGATAGGTGCCTGGTTACGTATCGCAGCTCCTGTTTTGGCTGT
This sequence comes from Flavobacteriaceae bacterium, assembly GCA_038134285.1. Lineage (GTDB taxonomy): Bacteria > Bacteroidota > Bacteroidia > Flavobacteriales > Flavobacteriaceae > UBA3478. Next base: position 184,536 of record JAYPUW010000002.1, on the reverse strand, counting down.
CGGCACTCCGACCACATCTCCGATGCCAAAGACATTAGCAAACTTTTGGTGTTGAAGTGTGTGTTTATTTACATCAAGCCATCCTTCCTTATTCGCTAAAGCCGATTCACGCACGAATTTTGGAGCCGCTTGGGGTGGGGCCAAGTGAAGAAAATCGAACTTCACAGCGATGCGACCATCTTCAGTTTTCGTAGCTCCGAAAGCATTTTGAGGATCCCAAGAGCATTCTTCTTTTTGACTAAAGCAGGCTTTATCTTCGGGAGTTTTATCGATAAAATATACGACCTTATTTTTTCCATCAATTTCTATTGGAGTGTGATACGGATGAAAATGAATGCCGTATTTACGGATGACCTTCATCAAGGTTTCTCGAATAACCGGCACCCCAAAAATGACGTTGCCCGGTGTGGCAAACATCATGTTGGTTTTCTTGGCAAGGCCTTTTTTTCTGAGGTAATCAGCTGCTAGATAGGCGATCTTTTGAGGCGCACCACCGGATTTTATTGGAGTAGCGGGTTGCGTAAAGATTGCATTACCGCCTTTGAATTCTTGTAAAAGCTTCCAGGTGTGTTCAGGATCTGTATAATTACTGCAAATATCCCCTGATTTCATGGCATCCTCTAAGCCCTTGATCATGCTAGGTTCCATCACAAGCCCTGGAGAAACGACAAGAAAGTCGTAAGAGATACTTCCGTTACTCGCAGTTTGTACGGCATTGTTCTGTGCATCAAAGCACGTAACGGCATCTTTAATCCAATCAACACTAGTGGGAATGAGTTCGGCCATTTGCTTTGCGGTTTTCTTGTAGTCGAAGGTACCGGCGCCAACCAAGGTCCATGCAGGCTGATAGTAGTGAGTGTCGGCAGGGTCAATAATTCCAATAGACAAAGACTTGTCTAGTTTTCTTAATCGAGCGGCCGTCATTAAGCCACCAGTTCCTGCCCCAATGATGAGGATTTCAAATGATTTAGGCATCTGTTTAGGTTTTAGCTAAGTGTTTAGGTTTGAAAATGGTAAAAAAATAACCCTTTGCTTGTGTAACGTAAGTTACATAAGCAAAGGGTTGACTTAAAACCGAAAACTAGTGTCCTATGCCGATGGCATTGTTGACGGACAAACGTAGTCGGTCAATTTAATTTCGGCAGCCTCAATGGCCTTGAATCCACCGTCTACATTGATCATATTGTGAATTCCACGGCTCTTTAAAATTGAAGCCGCAATAACTGAACGGTATCCTCCAGCACAATGGATATAGAACGATCCGTCTTCTTGGAATTCTTCTAGGTAATTATTTAAGAAATCAAGTGGGGTGTTGTGTGAATCAGGAACACGGTGTGCATAGTGTTCAGATTCTTTACGAACGTCAAAGATTTCTAATGGGCCTGAGGCCATTTCTTTCTTGAGCTCTTCTGCAGATATAGTACTTAGATTGTCGTATTCTTTGCCTGACTTTTTCCACTGTTCGAAACCTCCTTCTAGATAGCCAAGTGTGTTGTCGAACCCTACGCGTGCAAGGCGGGTGATGGCTTCTTCTTCACGACCTTCTGGAGTCACTAAAAGAATAGGCTGCTTAGTGTCTGCTACAAGGGTGCCAACCCATGGAGCAAAGCTTCCATCAAGCCCAATAAAAATTGAACGAGGCACATGGCCCTGTGCAAAGTCTCTCTCGTTACGAACGTCAAGAACAATAGCGCCCGTTTGATTCGCAACGTCTTCGAAGGCCTCAGGGCTCAACGGACGAGATCCTCTCTCAAGTACTTTATCAAAATCGTCGTATCCTTCTTTATTCATCTTCACGTTTAGAGGAAAATATTGAGGAGGAGGCAACAATCCGTCGGTTACCTCTTTAACGAACTCTTCTTTGGTCATGTCTGCGCGAAGGGCATAGTTCATTTTTTTCTGGTTGCCCAACGAGTCAACTGTTTCTTTCATCATGTTTTTTCCACATGCTGAACCTGCTCCGTGACCTGGATATACCGTCACATCGTCGGCTAATGGCATGATCTTATTGCGTAAGCTATCGTATAAGGTTTCTGCCAACTGCTCTTGAGACATATGTGCCGCTTTTTGCGCCAAATCGGGTCTTCCGACGTCGCCTAAGAATAGTGTGTCACCACTAAAGATGGCATGGTCTTTACCCGATGCATCTCTCAACAAGTAGGTCGTCGATTCCATTGTGTGTCCTGGGGTGTGTATAACAACAATGGTAACATCTCCTAATTTAAACTCTTGCCCGTCTTGCGCAATAATAGCGTCAAAACTTGGGTTCGCATTTGGTCCATAGATAATGGGAGCTCCTGTCTCTTTTCCTAAGGTAACATGTCCACTCACGAAATCAGCGTGAAAATGCGTTTCAAAAATGTACTTGATCGAAGCATTTGAATCCTTCGCTTTATCAAGGTATGACTGAACCTCACGTAATGGATCGATTATTGCCACCTCTCCGTTACTTTCAATATAGTAAGCTCCTTGAGCAAGGCACCCAGTGTATATCTGTTCTATTTTCATGATGTATAGTGTTTTTTTATGTTTTGCAAGGCTAAAATAGAACAGCCTTAATTTTCAAAATGTTACTAAAGTTACATCTTCTAGGATTTTGATTCCAGCGCGATTTTTTTGCCCAAATCTTCTGCGCCATGCTCACCCGATGCAACTTGGTAGGCACTGTGTGTATTTTCAAAGAATGAGTCTTCTCCGAGAAGAGATACAATACCGCTTCGCTTAAGGATATCCCTAATAGGTCCGATGGGTCCGGCGATCGAAACAGTGATATTTTTCGATTTTAAATCTTCAAAGAGTTGACGCAGCATAAAGGCTGCTGAACTATCGATGTAGTTCATAGGCTCTACATTTAAAATGAGGTGCTTTAATGAAGCTCCTCGTTCAGTTATGGGTGCCATGAGACTAGACTTGAAATACTCTTTGTTTCCGAAATAGAGTTGTCCGTCAAAACGAAAGAGTAATATGGCCGGATCTATGGTGACCTCATCGGCAAAGCGCTTCACATTTCTGTAATAAGGGCTTTGATTCACTCGGGCTAGAACGGCAAAGTGAGGGCTAGAGCTGCGGTAAACAAGAAGTAACAGTGAGAGAAGCACTCCAAACAAGATCCCTTCTTTGATTCCTACTGTTAATGTGATCACAAAGGTGAAAATCAATAGAGCAAATTCATCCTTTCCGTTTTTCAACAGGGTTAGAGGATACTGAACATCAATCAGACCAAAAACTGCTACCATAATTATAGCGGCAAGTACGGTGTTCGGAAGGTAGTAAAATAGGGGGGTAAGAAACAACAAGGTTAATCCGACAATAGCTGCGCTAATAAGTGAGGCTAGGGTAGAATTGGCTCCTGCCTGATCGTTAACAGCAGTCCTAGAGAATCCGCCTGAAGTCGGGTAGGATTGAAAGAATGAACCCACCACATTAGAGAGTCCGAGTGCGATCAACTCTTGGTTTGGTCTTACTTCATTGAGTCTATGCTTTTCTTCTATAGCCTTGGCAACCGATATAGCCTCCATGAAGGCGATCAGTGCTAAGGTCATGGCGATAGGAAATAGTTCTGAAATACTATCTTGTGTGACTGAAGGGATTCTGAAAGAGGGAAGCCCTGAGGGAACTTCTTGCACAATGGAGAGCCCTAATTGATCTAGTCTAAACAAGTAGGTGAGGACTATCCCTAAAATAGTTACAATGAGTGCTCCGGGAATGCGTTTATTCAGTCGTTTCAATACTTTGATGAGCACTATGGCTGCTATTCCAAGCCCTAACGCAATAAGGTTGGTTTGGTCTATGGTTTTAAGGGCATTTAAAAGCAAAATGTGTATTTGATTGCTTCGTTCTATCTGCGTCCCTAAAAGGTGTTTGAGTTGACTTAAGCCAATGATAAGAGCAGCCGCTGAGGTAAACCCGCTGATTACAGGCTTTGAGAGAAAGTTGACCAAGAATCCCATACGGACCATTCCTAAAACAAACTGTATGACTCCCATGAACAGTGCTAAAAAAATAGCCATCCTCGCGTATTCCTCAATTCCCGAAAGCGATAGGGCTCCTAGTCCTGAGGCGACGAGCAGCGAGTCCATTGCAACAGGTCCGACGCTTAACTGACGCGATGTTCCGAGTATACCATAGATGACCTGGGGGATAAGCGCAGCATATAGTCCAAATACCGGCGGTAGGCCTGCAATCATAGCATAAGCCATACCTTGCGGAATGAGCATAATCCCCACAGTGATTCCTGCCGAGAGGTCACCACCTAGGTATTCTTTTTTGTATTTAGGCAGCCAGTCTAACAGAGGTATAAAGATCTTCAGTTTCATGGATAGGGGTTACAAATCAATGATTTCGATATGATTTCGATGCAGTTTAATGCTACCCACTTTCTCTAGCTTTTTGAGCAGGCGTGAAATAACCACGCGAGAGCTATGAAGCTCTTCAGCGATCTCTTTGTGCGTTTGATACACCGAGTTGTCGTTGTTGATTCTAGATTTTTCTTTGAGGTAGTCTTCAAGCCTTTCGTCAAGGCGTTCAAAGGCCACTTTTTCTAGGCTTTCTAAAACTTCTTCAATACGATTTTGATAGTTTGAGAACACGAAGGTGCGCCAGCTTTGATAGCGACCGAGCCACTCTTCCATCTTTTGAACAGGTATCATAATAAGTAGGGTGTCTAATTCGGCCACTGCACAAATTTGACTCTTTCGTTGTTCGACACAGCAGCTCATAGACATAGAGCAGGTGTTTCCTTCTTCCACATAATAAAGAAGTAGTTCTTCGCCGTTATCGTACTCGCGCAAGACTTTAATCGCTCCGGTCAATAGTAAAGGGATACTTTTGATGTATTCTCCACTTCGTATAATTTCAGATCCCGCTTCTATCTCGCGAAAGGTTCCAACCTGATTGATTTCTTGAAGTAAGGCGGATTCAAATATTCCTCCGTAGGTCGTAGTGAGTTCTTTAATCATGCTTAGGTGATAAAAGTGCTTTCTCGAAAGTTAATGAAGAATTGTTTTGCGAGCATAAAACTAAACCCTAATGGGTTCACCAAAAGTGACTTTGGTTACACTTGGGGTGTATAATAAAAAAAGCGCCCACGGGGGGCGCTTTTTAAGATTGTAGTGAAAAATCTTAGAGGTTTACGCGAAGCGTAGCGTTCCAAGTTCTTCCGAATCCGAACCATACTGAGTTACGAACGTCAACACCGTTCCAGGTTTGAGAACCTGAAGTAGCGTGGATGTTTGTATTTGACTCAGCGATGTATACGGTGTCAAGTAAGTTATTGATGTTTACTCTGAAGCTTGCGTTGTTTCCGAAAAGATCGAAACGAGCCATAGCTCCGAAGTCTAGTAATCCGTACGATGGAAGCTTAACAGCTCCAGAATTATTAGCTTCTAGGAAAGCAGAATCAACTATACTGTAGTCAGCGTAAAGACCATCTACAAAACGATATCCTAGGTCAAAGGAGATATTATTTCCCACTTTCTGCATGGCTTCAGCGTAGAATACAAATTGAGCGGCATCCCCCACTTTGGCATCCTTAATATAAATTGTTCCTTCACCAACTTTTTGATTGGTATCATCATATACTTCCGAAGAGAAGTCTTTGGTGTACTTCCAATTCCCAGCAGAAAGCATACCTTTTAATCTAAAGTCTGGGGTGGTGTAATAGGTAGCTTCAAGTTCCAGTCCTTGATGCAATACATCTACATCCTTAAATTGAGCTGTTCCTGAAGTGCCCCCATCCAAAGTAAAACCTCTTGAGATGAAACGATTACCCCAAACGGTTGAATAAAGATTAGCATTTAATTTAAAATCTGAACCAATATATCCATAACCTGCTTCTATAGAAGTGATTTTTTCATTCTGCAAATCAGGATTTATTTTATTTGCAAAACCTGGAAAAACAGCGTCAAATAATGGTTGACGAGCAATATATCCAGCATTTACGAAAAGGTTGTTACTTGAATCCAAATTGATATTTGCTCCACCCTTAACATATCCCCCAGGTGAATTTTGAACTTCAGAAATAGGATTTCCAACTTGGTCAAAGTAGTCGATACGCTGATAGCTTTGGCTTGATAGACCCGCTTGTAATACTGAAGTAAAGTTATCATCGTTGTTATATTCAACCAATCCGTTAAATCCAGCCCATTTAACAACACCTATATTGTAATAATCGATTTTTGGACCTCGAATTCCAGTATTTCTAAAGGGATCAGCGGCTACAGTAGTTTCTATAATCAAACCTGATGTATTACGGTTTCCAGTGGAATAGTATCCATCTAGACCTAATAGATCATTTAGTACTCTGTAGTGGTAACCTGTATAAGAGCGTAAGTCAACTCCTAGAGAGTAACGGAATTTGTCGGCACGAATATCTAAAGAAGAGATCGCGCCTACCCAGTCGTGTGAGTTCATTGAGGCACGACGAATCATAATTTCTCGACTCACTCCATCGTTTCTAAATCCATTTGATCCAATCAGTTTGCCTGAATATCCAGAAATAGCGCCTGAATAGGGCTGTGCATTAGCTCTATTAGTAGCAACTACTGCGTCAAAATTAATAGTTCCGTCAGGGAATCGAGTTCCTCTACCATTATCAAGATAATGAGTGGTTAGATCGATATTATAGGGATACATATCGATAGCTTTGTTACGGAAGTTGCTTCCTCGAGGCCCAGTTCCACCTCCGCGACCAGCTGATGCGTATACCGAGGTGTTCAACTGAACGTTGTCAGAAATATCCCAATCCCAGTTAAAAGTAGCCAACGGTTTGTTGTAGAAATTTCTTCTCATGTTGTATTCTTCCCCATTCAAAATACCTCCGTTGGTGTTCCAGCGACGATCGATACCGTCTTTGTGGTCCGTACCAAAATTTTGGTAGTCACGGATAGAAACCCAGGCGTCACGCTGATGGTGCCATTGACCAGCTCCTAACATTGTTAGGTTGAAGTTGTGGTTTGACCCTTCAGGACTGTAACCTACAGATGCAAAATAAGTCCATCCTTCACCTTGAGTTGAATTGATGTAACCGTCACCCTTCCAATAGGTTAGAAGTAATGAAGTAGCCCATCCTTTCTCGTTTGTCCCTGTGTTGTGAACCGCAGTAGTTTTAGTGTAACCGTCGTTACCCAACATCTGAGCGAATACTCCACCAGCTTGACGATCTGCAGCTTTAGTAAAGATTGAAACGGTACCTCCGACAGAAGGAACAGCTAAACGCGATGCTCCTAAACCTCTCTGAATTTGGATGCTAGAAGTCACATCGGTAAGACCTTGCCAGTTTGACCAGTACACCCATCCGTTCTCCATGTCGTTAACGGGCTGACCGTTAATAAGGAAAGCAGTGTTGCTCTGAGAAAATCCGCGGAGACTGATACGGCTATCTCCGTATCCTCCACCTTGTTTGGTGGCATACACCCCAGGGGTGTTGTTCATAATTTCAGGAAACTCTAAGTTACCCACTTTAAATGCAACATCATTTGCTGTAATGGTGGATACAGCTACAGGAGTAACACGTTCCTTTGCAATGTCGATCACACGAGAAGAAACAACAACTTCTTCTAATTGTTGGATCAACATTGAATCACTTTCTTGTTGCGCTTGAGCTGAAGCAATTAGAACAGCTGAGAAGGCCAACAGTGAAAAGAATTTTTTCATGTTAAATGAGATTTTTTACGTTTATTAAGCAAAAATAAGTCTACAAAACCTATAATTGTAAAGTCCATATTAAATCATTAATATATTTATCAACCGTTCTTTGTTTAATTTTTTGATTATAAATATTAACAATACAAATTATCTAATCGCTGATATTCATTAAAACATGCTAAATTTGTTCTACTAAACACTAATGAGATGAAAAAAATTTTATTAACAATTCTGCTTATTACTGCCACAATTTCTGTGACGTTTGCGCAGAGCAGAGTTTCTGGTACAGTTTACGACGAGACCGGACAACCTCTTCCCGGAGCAACAGTCGCTTTAAAAGGAACGTCATTTGGCGTAGCCACCGATTTTGATGGGAACTTTTCAATAAACGCAGATAACACCCAAGTACTTGTGGTGAGCTATATTGGCTACAAAAGTCAAGAGGTAACTGTTGGTTCACAATCGATTTTAGAGGTCTATCTAGAACTTGGAAACCAGCTTGACGAGGTGGTTGTAACCGGATTTGGACGTGAATCAAAGAAGTCATTCGCGGGTGCTGCCAAGGTTGTAACTGGGGAAAACATAAGTCAAAAATCCTTCACTAACGTTTCGCAGGCACTTGCAGGAGAGGCAGCTGGGGTAAACGTTATAAGAACATCTGGACTTCCTGGATCTAGCTCGACAGTTCGAATCCGTGGTTTTGGTTCTATTAATGGAAATGCCGATCCCCTTTATATTGTAGATGATGCACCCTTCCAAGGATCATTAAACGACATTAACCCTAACGATATAGCTTCAGTAACGGTGCTAAAGGACGCTTCGGCAACTGCCCTTTACGGTTCTCAAGGTGCAAGTGGGGTAATTGTTATCACGACCAAAAAAGGGTCTGACTTAGGTGATAAAATTGATGTTACGATTAAATCGGGTACCAACTATGAGGGTATGCCGAGGTATGACCGAATTTCTTCGCCTGAGGAGTATATGAATATCACTTGGGATGGTCTATATCAAAGAGGTCGTCAATTAATTGATTCGGGTGATGTAAGCACAGACGATTACGCAAATGCAACCATTTATGCAAATGAAAGAATTTTTGGCCCAGCAGGTATTGACCCTATGTATAACATGTGGGCCAAATCTCCTGCAGGAACAACTACAAAACCGGATTGGGGGTATTACTCTAGAAGGTATACGCCTGAGAATTGGAATGAATATGCTTTCCAAGATGCTAGCCGCCAAGAAGTTTTTGTAGGTATTTCAAATTCATCAGACAGATCTTCGGTTTATTCATCATTTGGTTACATTGATGATCAGTCCTATGCTATTAATTCAGATTACAAGCGTATAAATGCTAGAATGAGATCTAACCAAAAGTTTGGAAAGTCAATAGAAATTTCAAACACTTTGGCTTACAATTACGACATTACGAATAATGCAGGTAATGTAAGTAACTCTAGCAGCCAGTTCTGGTGGGTTAATAACTTACCTCCTATTTATCCCTTGTTCTTAAGAGGTGATGATGGCAAAAAAATTGAAGATCCCATTTATGGAGGATACCTATACGATTATGGACTTCAAAGAGGATTTGGTCCCTTAACTAATGGAGTAGCTGACTCCTTTTTAGATGTTAATAGAACCAAGGCACATGCCATTAATTTTAACCAGGAATTACGTGTTAACCTTTTTAAAGGATTAACCTTTGAGAACAATACAGCAGTTCAATACACCATGTCGAACTATGACAATTTGAACGAACCTTTTTACAGCCCTTCTAAAGGAGCCGGAGGAAGTATTTATAAGTCTAAGTCGCAAACTGTAAACTATTCTATCCGCACCGGTTTGCGCTTTGAAAAGGATTGGGATGATTTTACAATGGACATGTTTGTAAATCATTTGTCTCAGAAATATGAGAATAATTTTATGGCTGCTCAAATGAATAACCTAGTCCGTCCTGACGGTCTAGAGTTAGATAATGCAGTTGTACTTCCATTCAACCCAGGCTCAAACACAACAGCCTACTCTTTAGAGAGCTATGTCGGTAACATGAACCTAGGATTGAAAGATCGTTACTTCTTGACTGCTAGTTTTAATCGTGATGGATCTTCACGATTCGTAAATGAAAAGTGGGGTGATTTCTATGCATTAGGTCTCTCTTATGTAATCAGTGATGAAGCCTTCTTTAACGTGAATGGTGTAGATTATTTGAAATTAAGAGGTAGTTACGGAAGCATTGGAGAAGCACGCGGAAACGGTTTCTATCCTGGCTATGACCTTTTCTCTATCCAAAACTTAAATGATAAGGTTTCGCTTTCTTTTGATACAAAAGGAAATAAGGATCTTACATGGGAACGCGCGGACATGCTTGACTTGGGTCTTGAATTCGGACTATTCTCAGGATTGATTGACGGTGAAATAGGTTACTACCAAAAAACTATTAACGACATGTTCTTTTCAAGAAGAGTAGGTCCATCTGCAGGATACGCCTTATTAGATGTTAATGATGGAAGCCTAAGTACTTCAGGTATTGAATTTGATATTGATTTCAATCTTATAAATACCAGAGAATCATCACTTTCTATTGGTCTTATTGGGGAATCATTCGCGGAAAACTTCAACGCATTACCACTAGATCCATCTACTGGGTTTGAACAAAAATTTCAAGTTGATGGGAATTTTGGATGGGAAGTTGGTAGATCCAGATATGAGTATTATCTAAGGGAGTCTGCAGGGGTGGATCCAAAAACTGGAAAAGCTCAATGGTATATGAACTTCGTTGATAATGACTTTGATGGTGAGTTCACTACTGGCGATGAAATAGTTCAGTCTCTTACACAGTATTTACTGGATAATCCTACAGCAGCTATTTCAGAAACAAAAACTGATGTATACAATGACGCAACTAGGAGATTTGTTGATAAACAATTTATACCAGATTTACGTGGAGCCTTTAGATTAAAGGGAAGCCATAAGAACTTCAACCTGACTATGCTTTTTAACTATTCTTTAGGAGGGTATATTTTCGATAACGGTTATCAATTATTGATGAGTAATTCCAACCCAGGAAATAACGCATTCCATATTGATATTCGTGATCGTTGGCAAAAAAATGGCGACATTACTGATGTCCCCCTCTATGACACAAATCTTCAAATAAATCAAAACGGTTCATCTACTCGATTCTTAATTAAGGGTGATTATATTGCGCTTAATAATATTCGTCTTGGGTACAATCTACCTTCTGATTTTATTAACAAAGTTGGTTTCAAAAAGGCCGATATATTTGTGACCGGTGATAATTTATTTGTTACCTCAGCCAGAAAAGGTTTGAACCCTACCACTTCTCAGACTGGTAACTCGGACTATTACAAATACAACCCGCTTTCTACAATCACTTTGGGTATAAACTTAAATCTATAACACAATGAAAACATTTAAAAGTATATTATTTGCAGCTGTTACTGTTTTCCTTTTTTCGTGTTCTGAAGAGTTCTTGGAAGAAGTTCCAAGAGGCTCGTTGATCTCATCCGATGAACTTGGAGAGGTGAGCAAAGTGAATACCGAAATTGGTAATGCAACAGTAGGTGGTATTTATACAACATTCTATTCTTCTGGAGTAGGAGGTTCTTCTCGTCATTCTGATTTTGGAGTGAAAAGTAATGATATGAATATGGACATGCTCTCAGGAGACATGATTTTAGGGGCAAAACGCTACGGATGGTGGAGATGGAATTCAGAACTTACTGTAGGAGCTGATTTTGTATCCATAGAAAATTATATTCCATGGAGATTTCTTTATCGTGTAGTAAACCTTGCGAACTTGGTTATCGATGGCCAGGGAGGCTCAGATGCTGTTCCTGAAACAGATGGTGCAAAAGCTCTAATGGGTCAGGCCAAAGCAGCTAGAGCATGGGCATACTTCAATTTAGTTCATCTCTATGTAGATGATATTCATTTACGAGATAAACTGGTGTTACCAATTTACACATCCTCTACGGAAAATGTTGGGAAGAGCTCGCTAGGTGAAATTTATAATTTGATGGAGAAGGATCTGACTGATGCAGTTTCTTATCTTGCAAATTTTCAACGTTCGGCAAAATTTGAAATTAATGCTGATGTGGCGCGCGGAGTACTTGCTTATGTATATGCTGCCCAAAACAAGTGGTCAAAAGTAAAGGAAACCACAGAGGCGATTGTATTATCAGGTAAATATCCTATTATGGATAGAGATGAAATAATCGCAGGTTTTAATGCCGTGAACAGTCATCCAGGCATTATGTGGGGAACTGACATCACCACTGATAACGGTATGAACCTTCTTTCTTTCTGGGGTCACGTAGATTATTATAGCTATAGCTACGCTGGTGTTGGAGATCCAAAGATTATCAATTCAGACTTGTATAATGCCATGGATCCAAGTGATGCTAGAAGAGGTCAGTTTGGATATACAATTTTTACTCGTAATGGTCCGTTTGCACCAATTCGTAAGTTTTACCGTGAAGGTGCAGCACCTGAATTCAGAAGATTTGGTGGACCATCAAGTGGCTTTACTTCAGATATTCATTATATGCGAATTTCAGAATTTTGGCTACTTCATGCTGAAGCGTCGGCAGAGTTAGGAGATTTATCTGCGGCTCAAAGCTCATTAAAAAAGTTATTGGATTTAAGGGTAGACAATTCTTCTTACGTAGATGCACTTTCTCAGTCTGAGTTATTGGATGAGATTTATCTTCAAACACGTATTGAGCTTTGGGGAGAAGGAAAGTCTTACTTCGCACTTAAGCGTCGCAAGGGAACGGTTACCCTTCCTGCTAACCACTTGGATTTCCCAGGCAGACAATTGTCGCATAATGATAATTTGATCACCTTAGAGATTCCTGAGGCGGAGATTCTTTACAACCCGTTAATTAACGAGCAGAACTAAGATTCTGTTTCTAGAATAGAAAAAGCCCGGATCGATTGGTTCGGGCTTTTTTGTTTGGTGATAACGGAACGGGATTGCTTAACCTTTCGGTTAAGCGGCCCAAGTGGGGGACCAACACATCAAAAGAAAAAAAACTTACCGCAGCTAGACGCTGCGATTGTTTATTGCGCTTCTATCCTTCATTGAAATCGTTGGCTTCATTCAGGCTATAAATGCAAAAAACCGGCTCACTTTTGTGAGCCGGTTTTCTTTCTTTTGATGCGGTCTGGACGGGACTCGAACCCGCGACCCCCTGCGTGACAGGCAGGTATTCTAACCAACTGAACTACCAGACCTTAGCTTCATAGCCTTATATGAGGCTTAAGCGGGGGCAAATATAAACTATTATGGTTCCTATCACCAAAAAAAGTTTAAAAAGATCGCCCCTTATCTATAGGGTTTACATCGCAGCCTCAATTGCATCTGCGTAGACATTTTTGGCAGCTACTCCTACTTGGCGATTTACGATCTCTCCGTCCTTAAAAACGAGAACGGTAGGGATGTTTCGTACGCCGTATTTCGCAGCGAACTGTTGGTGGTTATCTACGTCCACTTTACCTACGACAGCTTTTCCTTTATAGTCTTGTGCAAGCTCATCGATGATCGGACCTACCATACGACAAGGACCACACCATGCAGCCCAAAAATCTACCACTACAGGCTTGTCTGATTTTAGTACGACTTCTTCAAATGTTGCGTCAGTTATTTCTATTGCCATAATACTAAAATTGTTTATCGTGCAAAGTTATGCAATTATGCAGCTTAAATGTTAGGCATTCACCGTGTAATGAATGTTTTCGTTATCAAGTTGTTCTAGTAGTTCGTTGCAGATGGTGATCTGGTTTTTTCTACTCTTTAATTGAAGGTTAAGATCTTCATCGTGTAGTGTGAAGCTTATGGGCTTTTTACCCTTATAAGCCTTTAAGACCTTGTCGATCTTATCGATTTGATCTTGGTTAATGTCCGCAGCCTTCAAATGCAGTGTAAGGCGTTTGGATTGCTGCTCCATGATGTCTTGCAGCAATTTGACGTCATTGAATTGTAGACGAGGCTCAGAGGTGGTTCCTGTGTCACGATTCATATAGCCTTCGCGTATGGATAGGCGGATGAATAAAAAGTTCCCAGGTCTAAAGAAGTGCTCGTATTTGAGGTATTCTTCACTGAAAACCCTAAAGATATGCGCTCCGCTGTAGTCTTCAAGGGTGAATGTACCCCATCGCTTCCCGTTGCGTGAAAGTCGATCTTCGTTTTCCGTAACGACTCCGCCTAAGGTGATTTCACGTCCGATATAGGGTTCAAGATCCGATGAAAGGGCTGCAACTTCAGCTTTGGTAAACAGTTGCAGTTCGCGCTTGAAATCATCTAGAGGATGGCCACTCAGGTAAATGCCTACGACCTCTTTTTCTTTACGCAGTAATTCCATGGTCGGCCATGGTTCGCAAGTAGGTATTTCAGGCTCACAGACCTGTGCAGAGGGGTCGTCTTCAAAGAGGCTGACCTGTGCTGCTTGTTCGCTTTCTTTGAGTCGTGCTGCCGAGCGTAAAATCTTTTCGAGGTAATTCGTTTCGTCTGAACCAAACTGAAAGTATTGACTGCGCATGGGCCCAAAGGAGTCGAAGGCTCCAGCGATGGCAAGATTCTCAAAGGCTTTTTTGTTGGCTGCCCTGAGATCCACGCGTTTGGCGCATTCGAAGACAGACGTATAAGGGCCGTTTTCTTTGCGTTCTTCAACTATAGCCTCAACGGCACTTCGTCCGACCCCTTTTATGGCTCCCATACCAAATCGGATGGCACTTTCTTTATTCACCGAAAACTTGTAATACGACTCGTTAATATCTGGACCAAGAACGGCAATCCCCATTCGTTTAGCCTCTTCCATGAACACGGTTACCTGATCTAGATTGTTCATGTTATTTGACAGCACTGCGGCCATGTATTCGGCAGGGTAATGGGTTTTGAGGTAGGCGGTTTGATAGGCAATATAGGCGTAACAGGTCGAGTGGCTTTTGTTGAACGCGTAGCTTGCAAAGGCCTCCCAATCGGTATAGATTTTTTCAAGGATTTCTTTCGGATGCCCCTTTTCGATACCCCCGTTGATAAATTTGGGTTTGAGTTGATCAATGAGGTCCTTTTTCTTTTTACCCATCGCCTTGCGCAAGACATCTGCCTCACCTTTGGTGAATCCGGCAAGTTTTTGAGATAAGAGCATCACCTGTTCTTGATAAACGGTAATACCATAAGTCGACTCGAGATATTCTTGCATCTCGGGTAAATCGTAGGTGATCTCTTCTTTGCCGTGTTTTCGATTGACGAAACTCGGAATGTATTCAAGAGGGCCAGGACGATAGAGCGCATTCATGGCAATCAGATCGTCAAAACTGGTCGGTTTTAAATCTTTGAGGTATTTCTGCATACCTCGGGATTCGTATTGGAAGATTCCAATAGTTTCACCGAGTTGGAACAACTCATAGGTAGGTGCATCATCGAGCGGAAACTGGTCAGGATCTAAGAGCTCTCCTGAGCGCGCCTTTACAATTTTCACCGTGTCTTTTATAAGGGTCAGGGTTTTCAGGCCTAAGAAGTCCATTTTAAGAAGTCCTGCACTTTCAACCACCGAGTTATCGAATTGAGTGACCCACATCTCGGCATCTTTCGCGGTGGTTACCGGCACAAAATTAGTAATATCATCAGGGGTGATGATGACACCACAGGCATGTATGCCTGTATTTCGGATGGTTCCTTCAAGACGCTTGGCGATCTTCAGTGTCTTACCTAGGTCGTCATTTGACTTAGAAAGCTCTTGAAGCTCTGCAATCTTTTTGGCGTCGTCACTTCGGTACTGTTGATTTAGTTCCTTAACATCAAGATCCCAGATCGTAGCAAGCTTGGTCATATCTGGTAAGAGCTTAGCTAAGCGATCTGCCTCTGGTAGAGGTAAATCAAGTACTCTAGCGGTATCTCTAATGGCCGATTTTCCGGCCATGGTTCCGTAGGTGATAATTTGAGCGACTTGATTGGATCCGTACTTGTTGATGACGTAATCGATTACGCGCTGGCGCCCTTCGTCATCAAAGTCAATATCAATATCAGGGAGTGAAACACGATCCGGATTCAGGAAACGCTCGAAAAGCAGATCGTATTTGATTGGATCAATGTTCGTGATCCACAAACAATAGGCCACGGCTGATCCTGCTGCTGATCCTCTTCCGGGCCCTACTGAGACCCCCATTTTGCGCGCCTCTCTAATAAAATCCTCTACAATTAAGAAATATCCTGGGTAGCCTGAGTTTTTAATGGTTTGAAGCTCAAAATCAATCCGTTCTTTGAGCACCTCATCTATGGTGTCATAGCGACGTTTAGCCCCCTCGTACGTCAGATGCCTCAAATAGGCATTTTCACCTCGCTTTTCTGAGTCGAATTGGTCAAGAGGATCGATGAATTTTTCAGGAATATTAAATTGTGGTAAGAGAACGTCTCTAGCAAGTTCGTAGTTCTCGACCTTATCAATGACTTCTGCTATGTTTAATAGCGCCTCTGGCAGGTCTGCAAAGAGACTGCGCATTTCTTTAGACGATTTAAAGTGATAGGCATCGCTGGGCAGCCCGTTTCTGAATCCGCGACCGCGCCCTACAGGAGTTTCTTTTAGCTCTCCTTCTTTGACGCAAAGCAGCAAATCTTGAAGCTCGTGATCGTCTGCCGTCTCGAAAAAGCAATCGTTAGTGGCTACTAATTTGACTTGATGCTTTTTAGCGAGCCGTACTAAGACCTCATTTACGGCCCGTTCTTCTTCAAGGCCATGCCTCATGATCTCGACGTAAAAGTCTTCTTTAAAATGTTCTTTGAACCACATCAGGGCCTCTTCTGCTTGTTGTTCTCCCTGACTGAAGATTTTATTGGTTACTTCTCCAGACCATCCGCCTGATAAAACAATAAGTCCTTCAGCATGGTTTAAGAGTAAAGCTTTGTCTATGCGAGGTACATAATAGAAACCTTCAGTATAAGCTTTTGAGGTAAGCTTGGATAGGTTTTGGTATCCCTTTTTATTTTTAGCGAGCAAAACGACTTGGTAGCCGTTGTCTTTTACGTTTTTGTTTAGTCGGTCTTCTGCCAACTGAAGTTCACATCCAACAATTCCTTTTTTTGGATCTTCAGGATGGGCTTTATTGTGCTGTTGCACTGCATTTACAAAACTGAATGCACCCATCATATTTCCACTATCAGTGAGCGCGACTGCCTGCATTCTTTCTTCAACTGCCTTGCGCAAAAGGGCCTCTGGTCGCATTGTTGCCTGTAGTATCGAGAATTGTGAGTGTGCGTGTAGGTGAGCAAAGGCGAATTCAGCTACAGCTTCTTGTTGTTTACTGGTTGGTGTGGCAGGTACTAACGGAGTTTCTTGTTGCTTCAGTACCTCTGAAGCTTCTTTTAAATTACGGTGGCTAAAGCCATAGGTTGGCACTGGCCCAGGATGGAGTTCAAGAAAGGATTCCTTTTGCGCTGGGGTGAACCCGAGCTGTTCTAGGTTGAATGATCCGATCCGAACTAGTTCAAAGAAACAGCGTGCTGTAGCCTCAACATCTGCACTGGCATTGTGTGCCTCGTCGAAGCCTGCTCCAAAAAGGTGTTGGTGCAATTCGGTTAAGGTGGGTAGTTTGAATCGCCCGCCTCTTCCGCCAGGTAATTGACAGAGTTGGGCGGTTGTTTCGGTACAGGTATCAAGAACGGGCTTATCCGTTAATGGAGCTGTGGGTTTACCCGTTCTGTAAAGCTCTGCACCTATAATGTTGATGTCAAAGTCGATGTTCTGGCCAACTACGAAGGTGGCTTTTGCAAGCGCTTCCTCAAAAAGATCTAAGAGTTCACCGAGGACTATTCCCTCTTTTTCTGCCAACGCAGTAGAAATACCATGAATGCGTTCAGATTCAAATGGAATGGTGAATCCTTCTGGTTTTAAGAGGTATTCGTGTTGTTCAACCACTGCTCCAGACGCATCGTGCAACTGCCAGGCGAGTTGAACCATACGAGGCCAATTCGCTGAGTCGCTCAATGGGGCTTTGTATGATTTCGGAAGCCCAGTAGTTTCAGTGTCAAATATTAAAAACATGCAGGAGAGAAACGAACTTTAAATTTAGTGAATGAATATGCTTTAGAAACTCGTGAATTCGTTTATCTTTGCACGACTTTTAAACAATGTATTAATAACCTAAGGTCGGGCACCTTAAAATTTAATGTGATATGCCAGTTAGAATTAGACTTCAAAGACACGGTAAAAAAGGAAAACCATTTTACTGGGTAGTAGCCGCTGATGCGCGCTCAAAAAGAGACGGAAAATACCTTGAGAAACTAGGTACTTACAATCCAAACACACATCCAGCAACTGTTGACTTAGATGTTGACGCTTCTGTTAAGTGGCTGCAAAACGGTGCTGAACCTACGAATACTGTAAAGGCAATTCTTTCGACCAAAGGAGTGTTATTGAAGCATCACCTTGTTAAAGGTGTTGCGAAAGGTGCACTTACTGAAGAGCAAGTAGAAGAGCGTTTCGCTCAATGGTTAGCTGAGAAAGAAAGAGCGGTTCAAGCACTCAACTCTTCACTTGATAAAGCTAAAGCAGATGCTAAGGCTAAAGCGCTTGAGGCCGAAAAAGAAGCCAATGAAAAACGCGCTGCTGCGATTGCTGCTGCTAATGCTCCTGAGCAAGAAGTAAGCGAAGAACCGGCTGTTGAGGAAGCTGCTGTTTCTGAAGAAACTGCTGAAGAGGCACTTGCTGCTGAGGCTGCAGTTGAAGAGGCACCTGCTGAAGAAGCTCCAGCCACTGAGGAAGCTGCAACTGAAGAGACCCCTACTGCTGAGGCTCCTGCTGAAGAAGAGTCAGACGAAGAGAAGCCAGTAGAGTAAATCTCATTTTCTGATGAAGAAAGATGCCTGTTATCGATTAGGTCACATCGCATCTAAATATAGTTTTAAGGGGGAGGTGCTACTCAAGTTAGATACCGATGATCCCCATACGTATCAAGAAATGGAATCAGTTTTTGTGGAATTAGACCACGAACTGGTTCCATTTTTTATTGAATCCTCTCGATGGCATCGCGATTTTCTACGAGTGAGCTTTGAGGGGGTGGACACTGAGCAAGAAGCAGAGGCCTTAATAGGAAAATCATTGTACAGACCACTCTCAGAGCTTCCTGAGTTAGAGGGAGATCAGTTTTATTTTCACGAAGTGATTGGGTATACCGTTACAGATCGCACCTATGGCGAGGTGGGTAGGCTTAGTGCTATCAATGACAGTGCCGCACAGGAGCTTCTTGTGATTACTCATGAATCGGGTAAAGAGGTATTGATTCCGCTCGTTGATGAACTTTTTCTCGGTGTTGATCGCGAACAAAAGGTGCTTACTATTGACTCACCTGAAGGATTAATTGCGCTTTATTTATCTTAATCGGAATGTCTGTATTTCGCTTTAAACACTTTTCAATCGATCAGTCTGAGGTTGCGATGAAGGTCGGTACCGATGGAGTCTTATTGGGTGCCTGGGCCGAGGTTTCGAATAAGGCTTCTCGTATTCTTGATGTTGGTGCGGGGTCGGGTCTCATTTGTCTACAGATGGCACAGCGTTATCCGACGACCCAGATTTTGGGTGTCGAGCGAGATCAAGCGGCTGTTTCGGCTGCATTAGCGAATATTTCAAATAGTTCGTTTTCGGATCGCATCGCTATCCTTGAGGATGATTTTGTAAGCTGGTATCCGAATTGTGAAGAGCGTTTTGGTGCGGTGGTGAGTAATCCTCCCTTTTTTGATGAATCTCCCAAGGACGAACACGATGCGCGCCATCTGGCAAGGCACTCGGCATATCTTCCGCTAGATACTTTGGTGAAGGGCGCGGCACGACTGCTTGTAGTTGACGGATCTTTTTCTGTGATTTTACCTTATGAGCGGGCCACAGATCTTCAACGTATAGCGGCTTCACATGGACTTGAATTAAAACGTTACTGCATGGTAAAAGGACGCTTTGATACTCCTGTTCGTCGTGTATTGTATGATTTCGTAAAGACCTCAGCGCCTATCATTGCACACCGAGAAGAGTTGGTGATCGAGCTTGATCGCAATGTGTATACTGAAGAGTACCGTGAGCTTACTGCCCCATTCTATTTAAACTTCTAGGGCTAGGTGCCAGTGATTTTACACTGTACCTAGGGTCAGGAACATAATCGAGTCGCTCGAGACGAATAACCTCTATACTATAGTGGTTAAAGCTGTTCACGGCTTTTCCGTAGCAGCTATAAATTCCTTTGCTTCGACAGGGATATTTTTGTGCGACATCCGGAAAAGATACACTGTCGAAAATAGTTCCCTCTCGATCGAGAAAGGTTGCGAATTGCATGTGTTCGCCTTTATGTGTTTTGGTATTTTTCACGGTAACCAAGTATCCGTAAAGGGTAACACAGCGGTTTTCGAATACATGTAGTTCCTTAGCACTCGGATGTTCGGGTAGCGGAGTTTTTAGAAGTTCAAAAGTGAGGCTGAGCGGAAAACCTAAGAGCTCCCATATTTCAAATACCTCTTCTACAGGATTGACTTCTATATGCTTGAGCTCGAATTTCTGCTCGTCGGTAGGAAAGAGGCGTGCTGAACCTTTCACGGCAGGTAGGTTTCTGTAGCTGTAGAGCTGCCACAGCAGTTCGTGCCTAGTTTTATTGGTGAAACGAAAAGCGTTGCTACGAATAAGCAGGCTAATTTGATCGGTACTCAACGGTACGCGGTCGATAAAGTCGGTGAGACTCTTAAAGGCTCCTCTGTGTTGGCGCTCTTTGAGTATCCGCTCACAGCTGCGGTCTTCGAGCTCTTTCAGATACATAAAGCCGAGGTACAGGCGCTTGCCTACAAGCGTGTTGAGGTAACGGCTGTGATTGACGCATTGGAGTTCGACAGTGCCTCCGAGTTGTTCGAAGTGCTTGAGGTAGAATTCGGGGCTATAGAATCCTCCTCCATTATTGAGCACGGCGGTCATGTATTCTAGTGGATAGTGGACTTTGAGGTAAAGGGTCTGATAACTTTCTATGGCGTACGAGGCGGAGTGTCCTTTGGCGAAGGCGTAGCCTGCAAAACTCTCAATCTGTTTCCAAACCTCTTGGGCGACCTCTTTCGAGTGGCCACGACGTGCACATCCCTCGAAATAGCTTCTCTCTAACATCAAGAATTCTGACTTAGAGCGTGACTTTCCGCTCATGGCTCTTCGAAGAATGTCGGCTTCTGCTAGGGATAGACCGGCAAATAAATGAGCGACTTTGATGACGTCTTCTTGATAGACCATCACGCCATAAGTGTCTGGCATGATCTTGAGCAGTTCAGGATGCGCCTTCCGCATTCGTTCTTTGTCGCGATGTCTCAAGATGTACTCGTTCATCATGCCGCTTTGTGCCACCCCTGGGCGTATGATAGAGCTCGCCGCCACAAGTTCTAAGTAGCTGTTGGTCTCTAGTTTTTGTAGAAGCATGCGCATGGCCGGAGATTCGATGTAGAAGCAGCCCATGCAATCACCGCGACTCAAATAAGCATTCAATTGAGGGTCGTTTTTAAAGCGATCGACTTGGTGAATGTCTAGCGTTTTTGCTTGGTTAGAAGCCACCAGCCTTATAGCCTCTTGTATTTTTGAGACGCCGCGTTGTGATAAGATATCAAACTTGTACAGGCCAACAGCCTCTGCGATGTGCATATCGAATTGAACGGTCGGATACCCTTTTGGGGGCATAAAGGTGCTTGCGAAACGGTGTATGGGTTTGCTGCTGATGAGGATTCCTCCGGCGTGAATACTTAGGTAATTGGGTAATCCGTGTATATAAGCAGCGTATTTCAGTACCAGTTGATGGAGTGATTCGTTGGGGTGTTTGCGCGAAAGAGGTCGTAGCGTTTCGACGAGGTGATCGATCTCATCTTTTGGTAGTCCGAATACCTTTCCGATCTCTCGTATAACCGCTTTCTTCTGAAAAGTCACATAGCTGCCCAGCAATGAAACGTGTGTGAAGCGCTGAAAGATGTAGTCGATGATTTCGTTGCGCTCTTTCCAACAAAAGTCGATATCAAAATCCGGAGGACTTGACCGGTACTCGTTCATAAAACGCTCAAAATACAGATCGAGCTCTAGGGGATCTACATCGGTGATGCGCAGCATATAAGCTACTACACTATTGGCGCCACTTCCGCGACCGACATAATGGAATCCTCTTTTTTGTGCATAGGTTACAATGTCGTGATTGATCAAAAAGTACGAGACGAACTGCTTCTTTTCGATGAGTGAAAGTTCTTTCTCTATACGTTGCTTTAAGACCTCAGTAAGCTCGGGATAGCGGTAGTGGAGCCCCTGGTTGCAGAGTCTGCGAAGCAAACGGATGTCTTCACGGGTACTGCCGGTGAAGGTGTTGAGGTTTTGCGATTCAGCCTGCTGATCAAATTGAAAATCAAGCTGACAACGATCGATAAGCGCAGAGGTGTTTTCTAGTAAGAATTCAACATCTGAGAGTTGCTCATAGAGTATCGATCTCGAGGGCATTTGATCGGCAGGGTCTGCCTGTTCTTCACTGCTGAGCTTGCTGAGCAGTGTGTTGTTGTCAATAGCCCTGAGCAGGCGGTGTGTGTTGAAGTCGCGCTTTGATCTGAAACTTACGGGCTGCAGTAGTATGAGTTTATCGGGGGTTTTGATCAGTTTATTAAGGCTTAGTTTTCTGAGTTCTCGAAGGCTGACACCGATGTATTCGTTGGCTCTCAATGAGTATCCTGAAGTTTTGAGCGCAGACTCGAAAGGATAGATGATAATGGCGTGTTCAAAGGCGGGAGCCTTTGCTTCAAATACTTTGCCCTCATGAAGGTGCTTGGCGAGAAAGGAGTTCAATTCAAAGTAAGCGTCTTCGTTGGGGGCGATTCCGACGAATTGACAAGAGGTCCCGTTTCTGAAATCGATACCCACGATGCCCTTTATCTGTTTGTGCTGCGCATACCTCAGAAATGAAAGTACTCCAGAGGTGGTGTTGATATCCGTTAGACCCACACTGCTATAACCTTGTTCTATGGCGAGGTCGACGAGCGCCTCTTCTGAAAAGGTTCCGTATCTCAGACTGTAGTAACTGTGGCAATTCAGCAGCATGACTAATACTTTCGGTGCGCAAGCACTATAGGCGGCTTACCGTTAAACGGATTGTCGAGTCGTCCTATGGTTTTTGCATTCATTCCTGAAGCCCTGATCACGCTTCTGTCACCGTATTTTACACGGATGTGATCTAGGGCCTGGTACAAGCGTGTTAGGGTTTCGGTATCTTGAAAGAGGTCAATCTGATAGTTTCCGGCAACGAGATGGCTGAAACGTACACCGATTAAACGTACCCTTAGCCTCCTGTGATACAGGGTCTGAAAGAGCTCTAGTGTTTTGGGTATGAGTTCGTGGTCTGCACTGGTATACGCGATGCGTGATTGCTTAGAGTGCGTCTCAAAATCTGCATATCGAATTTTCACACTGATACAGGCAGTTAGCTTGTTTCCTCTGCGCAGCTGAAAGGCGAGGTTCTCGGTCATCGCTACCAAAAGTGACTTTAAGTGCGCTACATCTATGGTATCGCGGTCGAAAGTTCGTTCTGTAGAGATAGACTTGCGCTCGCTGTACGGAATTACAGGAGAAGGATCGATACCCTGAGCTTTTCTCCATAGCGCTTGCCCGTTCTTGCCCAAGGTGTTGATCATGAGCTGTTCAGGAAGCTGTTGTAGGTCGTGAATATGTCGGATGCCTAGACGTCTCAACAACTGTTCAGTATTAACGCCAACCATTGGCATTTTTTGTATGGGTAGCGGGGCCAAGAAAGGCTTTTCGTAACCGAAATCGACCTTTAGTTGGTTGTTAGGTTTCGCCTCACTGGTGGCTACTTTTGAAACGAGCTTGCTTGTTGAGAGCCCAAAAGACAAGGGGAGTCCACTCTCTTTCATTACTTTTTGACGCAATTCGCTGGCGAACTTATAGCTGCCAAAAAAGTGATCTAAACCGCTTAGGTCGGCATAGAATTCATCGATACTTGACTTTTCAAACACAGGTACTTCTTGCTGTATGATTTCTGTAATGAGGTCAGAATACTTGCTGTAGGTTCCGGCGTTTCCACGTATAATGATGGCTTCTGGGCAGCGTTGACGTGCAATTTTCATGGGCATACCTGAATGCACCCCAAACCCTCGAGTCTCATAGCTGCAAGCCGCCACTACACCGCGATCGCCCACACCTCCTACGAGTAGTGGCTTTCGGGCTAGACGACTATTGAGTAGACGCTCTACCGAGACAAAGAAGCTGTCGAGATCTAGATGTAAAATACTGCGTTCCAAAAGCGTTAAAAAAGAAAATAAAAATATGGAATTATTCCATTTATAAAGGAATAATTCCATAAAAAATAAAATAATAGTAAAGGTGCTTCGGGCTATATTTGCAGTGTTGTGTTGTGCAGTACACACTGCACGCTAAGAGCGGCCTCGCAAATGCGATGCTGACCTTTGAAAGGCTTTCCTTAGGGGAGGCTTTTTTCTTTACACCCTATCTGAAGCCTTGCAAATAGCCTATTTTTAAAAAGGATAAAAACGAAAGTTATGTCACTACAAGATATTATTAGAAGCCGCAGAAGTGTGCATCCGCCCGCTTATAACGATAAGCCCATTGCTGAACAAGACATTCAAGAAATACTCGAGGCAGCACGTTGGGCGCCGACGCACAAGAAAACACAGCCCTGGAGGTTTGTGGTCATCCGAGATGCCGCTAAGCAGAGATTGGCTGACGCCATAGGAGAGGTCTATAAAGCACACACTCAGAAATTCAGTGAGATTACTTTCGATAAGCTAAGAGGTAACCCCATAAAATCTCAGGTGGCTATAGCTATTTGTATGAAACGCGATCCAAAAGAGTCTCTGCCTGAGTGGGAAGAAATCGCGGCCGTAGGAATGGCAGTGCAAAATCTTTGGCTTGTGAGTCATGAAAAGGGGATAGGCGGATACTGGAGTTCTCCTGGGGTGATCGCACATCTCAACGACTTTCTTGAACTCGATGAGCAAGAGCGCTGTCTAGGATTCTTCTACATGGGCTATTACGACGAGGCCCCTAGAGATTCAGAGCGTCTATCTCTAGATGAGGTGATACGTTATTTAGACAACTAATTCGGTAACTTCGTTGCTGTGGCAGCATCAAAGATTATTTTAGGGGTCGATCCAGGAACCACCATTATGGGATTTGGTTTGATCGAGGTAAAGGGAGCTGAAATGCAGTTTATTGATATGAACGAGCTACAGCTAACCAAGATCTCAGATCCTTACGTCAAACTTAAGATGATCTACGAACGAACTGTAGCCCTGATCGATCAGTTTCATCCCGACGAAATAGCCTTAGAGGCTCCTTTTTTTGGCAAGAACGTTCAGTCGATGCTCAAACTCGGAAGGGCACAAGGCGTGGCGATGGCCGCGGGTTTGTCGCGTCAAATTCCGGTAACGGAGTACCTTCCGAAGAAGATAAAGATGGCCATCACGGGCAACGGAAATGCTTCCAAAGAACAGGTAGCTAAAATGCTTCAGGGGATGCTTGGCCTCAAGACCCTTCCTAAAAACCTAGATGCCACTGATGGTTTAGCTGCTGCGGTATGTCACTTTTACAACGCGGGTAAGCCCGAAGCTATAAAGACCTACCATTCTTGGTCTAGTTTTATCTCTCAGAATAAAGATCGCATCAGTTAGGTATGGCCGGATTGTATCTTCACATTCCCTTTTGCCGACAGGCGTGCCACTACTGTGATTTTCATTTCTCTACTTCTTTAGCCAAGATTGGTCCAATGGTTCAGGCAATGAAATCAGAGATTGAACGGCGTGCTCCTGAGTGGAAGGGAGAGCGCTTTGAGACCCTTTATTTCGGCGGAGGAACTCCTTCTTTAATCGCCCCAGATTTGTTGGTTGAACTCATCGATACAGCAAAGTCTTCTCTTCAGTTTGAGTCTGAATTAGAGGTAACACTCGAATGCAACCCCGAAGACATAGACGAAGCCTCTCTGAAGGCCTGGAGGTCGATGGGAATCAATCGATTGAGTATCGGTATTCAGGCGTTTGACGATCGCGCATTGACCTTAATGAACCGCGTGCACGATGCAGCCCGCGCGATGCATGCCTTGGAATTGGCCACCACTTTTATCGAACGCATTTCTGTCGATCTGATCTACGGCATACCCGAAAGATCTGATACGCAGCTTATGAACGATGTAAGTAGGCTTTTAGATTTCGGAATCACCCATGTTTCTGCCTATGCGCTGACTGTAGAACCTCAAACTGCCTTAGAGCGGTTTATCGCCAAGGGGATTATCGATCCGATTGACGAAGAGCAAGCAGCGCATCAATTTAATTTGATCATGGACAGGTTAGAAGATGCAGGGTTTTTGCATTACGAACTCTCTAACTATGCCCTTCCTGGTCACGAGTCTCGAAACAATTCAGCTTATTGGATGCGTAAACCGTATTTAGGGATTGGTCCGGGGGCCCACAGTTTTAAAGAACATGAAAGACGTTGGAATGTGTCAAATAACCCTACTTACATTCACGCATTGAAAGACGGAACCTCTTTTTTCGAGACTGAAACACTGAGCAAGCGAGATCACTATAACGAATACGTGATGACTGCTTTGCGCACGCATTGGGGAGTTTCTTTGGACTATTTAACTACTGCTTTTGGACGGGCATTCAAAGACTATTTCACCATGATTAGTACCCCATTTATACTCGACAATTTACTGTTCGAAGATGAGGGTGTGATTCGGGCTACACGAAAAGGTAAGTTTCTGGTAGATGGGATAGCAAGTGAGCTCTTTATGCTCGAACTGCAATCTCCCAAAGACGAAAATTAGGATTTCGTGAGCTCAGTGTAGTACTGATAGAAATAAGGAATGGTTTCTATCCCCTTAAAGTAATTCCACACCCCATAGTGTTCGTTAGGTGAGTGAATGGCATCACTGTCAAATCCGAACCCCATCAAAACCGATTTAACCCCGAGAACCTCTTCAAAAAGAGCTACGATCGGAATGCTGCCTCCACCGCGCTGCGGTACTGGGGTGATACCGAAACTGCGTTCAATGGCTTTTTCTGCTGCACGGTACCCGATGCTATCGATAGGGGTTACGTAAGGCTTCCCACCGTGATGCGGTTTTACCTTAACCTCAACGCCCTCAGGAGCGATCGCTTTGAAGTGATCAGTGAAGAGCTGCGTAATCTCTTCGTGATCTTGATCGGGAACTAGACGCATTGAAATTTTTGCATAGGCTTTTGAAGGCAAAACTGTTTTTGCGCCTTCACCAATATAGCCACCCCAGATGCCGTTTACATCGAGTGTCGGACGGGTAGATGCACGTTCATTAGTGGTGTAACCCTCTTCTCCTCTTACCGCACTTATGTTGAGGTGTTCCTTGTATTCCTTTTCATCGAAGGGCACTCGTGCCATGGCTTCGCGCTCTTCTGCTGAAAGTTCTATAACCTTGTCGTAGAACTGTGGGATGGTGACATGCCCCTTCTCATCGTGGAGCGATGCAATCATTTGAGAAAGTACGTTGATCGGATTGGCCACGGCTCCTCCGTAAACCCCTGAGTGCAAATCGCGATTTGGTCCGATTACTTCTACCTCTACGTAGCTCAATCCGCGTAGTCCCGTTTGAATAGAAGGGATGTCTCTACTGATCATTCCGGTATCTGAGATTAGAATGATGTCACAGGCGAGTTTGTCGAGGTGATCCTTGAGGAATCCCGCCAGGTTGTTGCTTCCGACCTCTTCTTCTCCTTCAATCATAAATTTCACATTACACGGAAGCTGATTGGTTTGGGTCATGTATTCAACCGCCTTTACATGCATGTAGAACTGCCCTTTGTCGTCACAAGCACCGCGCGCAAAAAAAGCCCCTTCCGGATGGGTTTGAGTGGTGCGGATTACCGGTTCGAAAGGCGGAGAATCCCACAAGTTGATTGGGTCTGGGGGTTGCACGTCGTAGTGCCCGTATATCAGCACAGTCGGAAGGTTCGGATCTATTATTTTTTCTCCATAAACCACAGGATAACCTGGGGTTTGAATGACTTCGCATAAGGTGCACCCCACGCGCTCCAATTGTTCTTTGGTGTAGGCTGCAGCACGATGTACCTCTTCTTTATAGGCCGGATCGGCACTTACTGAAGCGATTTTAAGCAATTCGATAAGTTCATCGAGCATGCGCTCTTTGTGAGTCGCTATATAAGCCTTTGGGTCTTGCATGGAGTCTCGTTTAAAACGTTTGCCGAAATTACAAAACAAGAAATGGAAATCGTGGGCTGAAATTTCAAAAAATAAGTATATTTGCCGCCTCCTTATTAGAGAAGTCGCGGGCGTGGTGGAATTGGTAGACACGCTAGACTTAGGATCTAGTGCCGCGAGGTGTGGGAGTTCGAGTCTCCCCGCCCGCACTAAACTTCTCTTAACTTCTTTCTTTTTTAAAGGTATTTTTCTATGGCTTGCATCACCCTTTGGGTGGCCCCAAGGTACTCGGTGATTCCCTTCTTATTTAAAGCCCCCATTTCATTAATGAGTCGAGGTTGTTTGTGAAAGTTAGATAGGGCTTCTTCGAAGGTTTCATAGTCGTGAACCACGAGTAGACCGCCTTGTTTGATCAATTCGACCACCTCAGGAAAGCTGTCGTATTGAGGGCCTATAAGCACTGGGATGCCAAGAGCTGCGGGTTCGAGGGTATTGTGTAGTCCTGTTTTAAATCCCCCACCTACTAGAGCTATGGTTGCACTTTGATAAACTTGATTCAAGAGTCCGATGTGGTCTATAATAAGAACTCTAGAAGGGGGCAACTCATTTTCGCTCCATAGTGCCACGGGTTCATTGAGCATGTTTCTCAAGGCTTCAGCGTGTGATTTAGACGGACGATGTGGGGCGATAATCACACAAAAATCGTCGTGAAGGTACTCTTTCAAATAGTGGACAATCAGCCGATCTTCTTCGGGCCAAGAACTTCCAACGACTAAACAAAACCTATGATTTACAAAGTTTTCAATGCGCTCTATGGGTTGGAGCTGTTCTGCCAATTGATAGACACGATCAAAACGGGTGTCTCCTACTAGAGAAACGCTTGTATCAGGTGCCATTTGTTGGGCGAGAGCCATAGATTGTGGGTCTTGACAAAGGATGGCTTCAAAAGAAGCGAGTAGGTTTCGACCAAAGCTATAGTTGAAGAGGGTTTGGCCCTTGTAGAATCGGGCGGCAATTAAAAAATGAGGCACCCCTCTAAGGCGTAAGGCTTTGAGGTAATTTGGCCATAATTCGTATTTCACGAAAAGGGCAACATCAGGATTGAGATGACTCAAAAAACGTTTGGCATTCGCTAGAGTATCTAAGGGCAAGTAACACACTGCATGTGCCAGTGCCTTGTTCTTCACCACCTCATAGCCTGAGGGCGAAAAAAAACTAACCAGTATATAGGGTGGTGTTGCATGACGTTTTAGCGCCTGAAGGATGGGTACAGCCTGTTCGTATTCTCCTAAAGAGG
This sequence comes from Flavobacteriaceae bacterium, assembly GCA_038134285.1. Taxonomy (GTDB): domain Bacteria; phylum Bacteroidota; class Bacteroidia; order Flavobacteriales; family Flavobacteriaceae; genus UBA3478. Next base: position 155,373 of record JAYPUW010000002.1, on the reverse strand, counting down.
CTACATGGAGCCATACGGTCTTGCGATCCTGTTTGTGGAGGTCTGTGATGACCTTCCAGGTTTGCTTCCTACCCTTTGTCCAAATGCTGAGCTTTGCATTGAAAAGGCTAACAAGCCCTAACAATCCTTGGACGAGATAGGTTATAAAACCGTATACTGTAAACATCCGGTTGTTTTTAGCGAAGGTACAATCTTTAGAAAAGTGTGAATTGCTACCTTTGAGATTCTATACTTCGGTTCATGAAAGAACATAACATCCAGATGGTTGACCTAGTAGGTCAATACGAGGAAATCAAAAATGAAATTAAGGCAGGATTCGACGAGGTGCTTGAGACAGCCTCTTTTATTAATGGACCTGCTGTTAGGAGATTTCAATCTTCATTGGAGCAATACCTAGGAGTCAAACATGTGATCCCTTGCGCCAACGGAACCGATGCGCTTCAAATCGCCATGATGGGACTGGGTTTAAAACCAGGTGATGAGGTCATTACCGCAGATTTCACCTTTGCCTCAACGGTTGAGGTCATCGCATTGCTCGGGTTGACACCGGTCTTAGTCGATGTAAAATGGGATGATTTTACCATTGATGTAGTAGCGGTAGAAAAAGCGATTACGTCCAAAACAAAGGCGATAGTACCCGTTCACTTGTTCGGGCAATGTACCGATATGAAGGCGATCATGGATTTGGCTGAGCGCCACAACCTCAAGGTGATCGAAGACAATGCCCAAGCTATTGGGGCACGGTTTCTCGATCCGTCTGGAGCACGTCCAATGGCCGGAACGATAGGGCATGTAGGTTCCACCTCATTCTTTCCCTCTAAAAATTTAGGGTGTTATGGCGATGGTGGTGCCTTGTTCACAAACGACGACGACCTGGCCCATATCTTGCGCGGGATTGTCAATCACGGAATGTATGAGCGTTATCATCACGACGTGGTTGGGGTAAACTCAAGATTAGATAGTTTACAAGCGGTGGTGCTCAATGCAAAGTTATCGCGCCTAGACAAGTACAGTGCAAAGAGACAGGATGCAGCGCGTGCCTATAATAGCGCACTTTCGAGCCTTTCAGGGGTCGAAGCCCCGGTGACCGTGAGCGCATGTAAAGGGATTTGTTATACCTGCAACTGCCATGTTTTTCATCAATACACGTTGAAAATTAATGGAAATCGCAGAGATGGGCTGGCGCAGCACTTAGCTCAAAAAGGTATTCCGTTTGGAATCTATTATCCGATTCCACTTCACCGCCAGAAAGCCTATCGCGATTCGCGTTACAACGAAGATGATTTTTCAGTGACCAACGCTTTGAGTGATACGGTAATCTCACTGCCTATGCATACAGAGCTAACTTTAGAGCAGATTGATTTTATCACCTCAGAAATACGAAGCTTCTTAAGCCGTTAAGTATGGAAAAAATACTGGTTACAGGAGGGTTGGGATTTATCGGATCACATACATCTGTTGCTCTTATAGAGTCTGGTTTTGAAGTGATTATAATTGACGATCTATCCAATGCCTCAAAAGAGGTATTGACCTGCATTCAAATTATAACGGGAGTACTTCCTGAATTTCATCAAATAGACCTCAGAGACAAAGAAGCGGTAAGCCTATTTTTTAAGGCCCATCCCGATCTGAAATACACCATTCATTTTGCCGCCTCAAAAGCGGTGGGTGAGAGTGTGTCTGACCCTTTGTTGTATTACGAGAACAATCTGATAGGGTTGATTAACCTGTTGATCCCTTTGGTCTCAAAACCCTCAGGTGTAATTTTTAGTTCTTCTTGTACCGTATACGGTCAAGCTGATCATATGCCCATCACTGAAGAAGCTCCGATTAAACCTGCCGAGTCGCCTTATGGTAATACCAAACAAATTGGTGAAGAGATTCTACGGGACACCGTGGCTGCACATTCTCGACTTTCGGCAGTGGCTCTTCGTTATTTTAATCCCATAGGGGCTCACGAGTCGGCTGAAATAGGAGAATTACCCATTGGGGTTCCTCAAAATTTGGTGCCCTTTATCACCCAAACGGCTATAGGAATGAGAGCTCAGCTTTCGGTTTGGGGAAATGATTATCCTACTCCCGACGGCACTTGCATTCGCGATTATATTCATGTGGTAGACCTTGCCAATGCCCATGTGGCCGCATTGAAACGCCTTATCCAAAAACAGCAAGAAATGCCGTTTGAGGTGTTCAATGTAGGCACCGGAAAAGGGAGCTCAGTGCTCGAGGTTATTGAAAGCTTTGAGCGCGTTTCAGGCCGAAAGCTAAACTACCGTATAGCTGAACGCAGAGCAGGTGATATCATCCAGGCCTACGCAGACACGACAAGAGCCAATGAGGTGCTCGGATGGAAGGCGCAATTCACTCTAGACGATGCCATGCGCTCGGCCTGGAAATGGGAACAAAAAGTACGCGGATAAGCGCATGGAATTAAATAATTACCAATTCACTACAAAACATGGCGTTAGGCCGCTTAAAGGTCTTATTTTTGTAGGTCGAAATCCTATGGTTTTTTAGATGGATAAGTTTTCATTTTTAAATGCCGCTCACACGACGTTTTTTGATACGATGTACGAGCAGTACCTCGAAAACCCTGATAGTGTAGAGCCAAGTTGGAAGGCTTTTTTTCAAGGGTTTGACTTTGGGGTAGAAAGTGTTCTTGAAGATTGGGATCTCGAAGATGCCGCTAATGGCCTGGCTCATCACCTGCAGAACGGCACCGCTCATGTTGTTCCCGAATCGGTACAGAAGGAGTTTCAGGTAGTCAAATTAATCGACGGTTACCGAACTAGAGGCCATTTATTCACTCAAACCAATCCCGTCCGTGAGCGCAGAAAATATGCTCCTACTCTAGCAATAGAAAACTTTGGATTTCAAGATTCAGACTTAGACCTTGAGTTTAGTGCCGGGGAGATCATAGGGATCGGCAAAGCGACCCTTAGAAAAATCATTGAACATCTCGAGCGCATTTATTGCGAGTCTATCGGGGTAGAGTATATGTATATGCGCAATCCAGAGCGCATTGCTTGGATTCAAGAACAACTGAATCAAAACGACAACCGTACGGTATTCTCAAACGAAGAAAAGATTTACTTGCTTAAAAAGTTGAATGAGGCGGTTGCCTTTGAAAGCTTTTTACACACCAAATACGTAGGTCAAAAACGGTTCTCGCTTGAAGGAAATGAGTCTTTGATTCCAGCGCTCGATGCCATTATTGAACGTGCTGCCACGAAGGGAGTAAAGCAGTTTGTTTTGGGTATGTCACACCGCGGAAGACTGAACGTGCTTACTAACATTTTCGGAAAATCGCCTAAGGACATCTTTTCTGAGTTTGACGGTAAAGACTACGAAGAGACTATCTTTGACGGGGATGTGAAGTATCACTTGGGATGGACTTCAAAGAGAGAAACCCTCTCGGGCCATGTAGTGAATATGAATATTGCCCCGAACCCTTCTCACCTTGAAACCGTTAACGGTATTGTAGAAGGAATCACGCGTGCGAAGCAAGACAATGATCACCGCGAAAATCCGCAAGAGGTACTTCCGATTTTAATTCACGGAGATGCCGCATTTGCGGGTCAAGGTGTAGTCTACGAAGTGATTCAAATGGCAAAACTAGACGGATACCGCACACGGGGTACCGTTCATATTGTAGTCAATAATCAAATCGGGTTTACCACCAATTATTTGGATGCGCGTTCTTCGACCTATTGTACCGATGTTGCTAAGGTGACCCTTTCTCCGGTACTGCATGTCAATGCAGATGACGTCGAGGCTGTGGTACATGCAGCACAATTGGCCTTAGAATACCGGATGCGCTTCTCACTTGATATTTTCATCGATTTACTGGGGTATCGCAAGTACGGACACAATGAAGGAGATGAACCGAAGTTCACTCAACCTCTGCTGTACAGTGCCATTGCCAAACATAAAAATCCAAGAGATCTCTATGCTGATAAACTAATCGCTTCAGGAGTTATCTCAACTGATTTCGTTGCTCAAATTGAAGAGGAATATAAAAACAATCTAGAATCTAATTTGATTGATTCGCGTAAGGTTGAAAAAACAGTGATTACTCCATTTATGCAGGATGAGTGGGAGGCATTCAAAAGTTTAGCCGATGCATCTGCTATGCTAAAAGCGGTGAACACTTCTTATCCACAAGATAAATTAGACCTGCTAGCAGCGCGCATCACCACCCTTCCTGAGGGTATAAAACTCATTCGAAAAACAGAACGTTTGATTGATGCCCGTCATAAGATGTATTTTGAAAGCAATCAGCTCGATTGGGCAATGGGAGAACTTCTAGCTTATGCCAGTTTATTAGAAGAGGGTAACAATGTGCGTATTACAGGTCAAGACGTAGAACGCGGAACTTTCTCTCACAGGCACGTAGTGCTTAAAACTGAAAAGCACGAAGAAGAGGTAGTGTTACTCAATAAATTAGGGGAGTTACAAAACGGAGATTTCCACGCCTATAATTCGCTACTTTCTGAGTACGCTGTTATGGCTTTTGATTACGGTTATGCCATGGCGAGCCCTTCGACCTTAACCATATGGGAGGCACAGTTTGGTGACTTCTCAAACGGGGCACAAATTGTGATCGATCAATACCTTTCGGCCGCAGAAGACAAATGGAAGATGCAAAACGGTTTGGTGCTGTTCTTGCCCCATGGATACGAAGGCCAAGGAGCAGAGCATTCATCCGGAAGAATGGAGCGTTATCTTCAGCTTTGCGCCAAAGACAATATGTTTATTGCAGATGTGACAACTCCTGCAAACCTCTTCCATATCGTAAGGCGCCAACAAAAGGCCCCATTTCGAAAGCCTTTAGTCGTATTTACTCCGAAGAGTTTATTGAGACACCCCAAAGTAGTCTCTACTAAAGAAGAGCTTGCAAACGGTTCTTTTCAGCCGCTTATTGACGATTTAGAAGTGCAGCTTTCTGAGGTCAAGACGCTGGTACTGTGCACCGGTAAATTTTACTATGATTTGCTAGCACGTCGAGAAGAAGAAAACCGCATGGATATTGCGCTTGTGAGGCTCGAACAGCTGTTTCCTCTTCCTGTAGAGGAACTCGATGCCTTGCTAGCAAAATACGATAAGGTCGATGAGGTAGTTTGGGCTCAAGAAGAGCCTAGAAACATGGGAGCGTATTCTCATTTACTTCTTCATTACGACAAAGTGAGAGCATTTAGAGTGGCTTCAAGAAGATTCTACGGTGCTCCTGCAGCCGGAAGCGCGGTTCGCGCTGCAAGAAGACACAAGCAAGTCATCGACTATGTATTCGATAAATCACGCGATAATTTTAAATTTTAATCATTTAGTTCTGCCCATATCATGATTTTAGAAATGAAAGTTCCCTCACCGGGAGAGTCCATCACAGAAGTTGAAATTGCAACTTGGCTCGTTCAAGATGGAGACTATGTAGAAAAAGACCAAGCTATTGCTGAGGTGGATTCTGACAAGGCCACTCTTGAGCTTCCTGCTGAGGCAAGCGGTGTTATCACGCTTAAGGCTGAAGAGGGAGATGCCGTAGCTGTAGGTCAGGTGGTGTGTCATATTGATACTGCTGCATCTGCCCCTGAAGGAGCAAAAACTACCCCTGCAGCAAAAGCGGCGCCAGCACCGTCTACTCCTGCAGTAGAAACTCCGTCTCCTTCTGCACCTATAGCGGAGACTTATGCTTCAGGATCCCCTTCTCCTTCAGCGAAAAAACTCATGGATGAGAAAGGCCTCGATACGCATCAAGTCACAGGCACTGGTCGCGATGGTAGAATCACCAAAGAGGATGTATTGAACGCTAAGGTGGCGATGGGGACTGTTTCGCATGATGCGAATCGTAAAGAGACACGCACAAAACTCTCTATGCTGAGAAGAAAGGTAGCAGAACGCCTTGTGTCAGCTAAAAATGAGACAGCGATGTTGACCACCTTTAATGAGGTAGATATGTCAACAGTTTTTGAGATTAGAGCTCAGTATAAGGATCTCTTCAAAGAAAAACACGATGTAGGATTGGGCCTTATGTCATTCTTTACCATGGCGGTGATTCGTGCGCTTAAAGAATATCCTGCCGTAAATTCTATGATTGACGGCAAAGAAATGATCAGCTATGATTTTTGCGACATCAGTATTGCGGTTTCGGGTCCGAAGGGCTTAATGGTACCGGTTATTCGCAATGCAGAAGAGTTGACCTTTAAGGGAATTGAAAGTAAGGTAAAACTTCTTGCTCTTCGCGCACGAGACGGACTAATCACAGTAGACGAGATGACCGGAGGAACATTCACCATCTCTAACGGAGGAGTCTTTGGTTCAATGTTGAGCACGCCGATTATTAATCCGCCACAGAGTGCTATACTAGGAATGCACAACATTGTGGAGCGGCCAATTGTAAAAAATAAAGAGATCACAATCGCCCCTGTCATGTACCTTGCGCTTTCTTATGATCATCGCATTATAGACGGACGCGAATCGGTTGGTTTCTTGGTAGCCATCAAAGAAGCCATTGAAAATCCGGTTGAATTGTTGATGAACGGTGACATCAAAAAGGCCCTTGAACTCTAAATGATAGTCGATACGCACATTCATCTTTATTCAGAAGAATTTGCGCAAGACGCACACGAATTAATTGCTAAAGCCCGAACGCTCGGAATAGAGCGATTTTTTCTTCCGGCAATCGACGGCTCTTATTACGATGCCATGAAGGCTTTGAAGACGGCTTATCCAGAACAGGTGCATCTCATGGCTGGTTTGCATCCTACCCATGTGAATGAAACGGTTGAAGCCGAACTTTCAAGGGTAGAGAAAGAATTGAACGAAGACTATGCTGTCGCCATAGGAGAAATCGGGATTGACCTCTACTGGGAGACCTCAACACTAAGCCTTCAGCAATACGCCTTTGAGAAGCAAGTGAATTGGGCTTATGAGCGCAAGCTCCCTATTGTGATTCACTGCCGAGAGGCCTTCGACGAGATTTTTGAGGTGCTAGAGAACCTTCGTGAAAGAGGAGTTGCGGTTAAAGGTATACTGCACTGTTTTACTGGGACCTTAGCACAGGCAAAGCGGGCCATTGAACTTGATTTATTATTAGGTATAGGAGGGGTGGTAACTTTTAAAAACGGAAAGATTGATACCTTTCTCTCAGAGATCGACCTAAAACAAATCGTATTGGAAACAGATGCCCCATATATTGCTCCGGTACCGCATCGCGGAAAGCGCAACGAACCTTCTTATATCTTTAGGGTAGCAGAAAAGGTAGCGTCTTGTTATGGCCTTTCTATTGAAGAGGTTTCAAGACAAACGACGCTGAATGCTTTTAACTTATTTAAGATTCAATGAGTGCGCCCAGATCCATATTGATTATTTATACCGGAGGTACGATTGGTATGCAAACAAGAGCTTCCAATGAAGGATTGGTTCCGGTGCATTTCAGCGAGCTAATTAGAAATCTACCCGAATTGAGTCTGTTAGATTGCGACATCGATCACCTTACCTTAGAACCGCCAAAAGACTCGTCATCGATTGAAGCAAACGATTGGTTGAGATTGCGCCAGGTGATTCTAAACCGCGCAGAAACCTATTTTGGCTTTGTGGTACTTCACGGAACTGACACTATGAGTTTTTCGGCCTCAATGCTCAGCTTTTTATTGCTCAATCTTAGAAAGCCCATTGTCTTTACAGGATCTCAACTTCCTTTAGGGACGCTTAGAACAGATGCTAAAGAAAACCTTATCACCGCCATTGAGATCGCATCGGCAATTCACAATGAAACCCCCTTACTTCAAGAGGTGGCCATTTATTTTGAATACAAATTGTATCGTGCCAATCGCAGTACTAAGGTTAATGCCCATCATTTTAAGGCGTTTGACTCTCCGAATTATCCGTGGCTCATGCGTTCAGGGGTGCACATGGAAATTCAACACGATTTGCTGCTCCGACCCACAGCAGTTTGGCGTGATGAATTTGATGATAAGACGCTTAAAAAGTCGGTATATGTGTTAAAGTTGTATCCTAATATTCCCGATGCATTTTTCGAAATGGAATTTCCAAATGCTGAAGCTTTAATCCTTGAAACCTTCGGATCTGGGAATAGCATGGAGCGGCCTTCGCTCATCTCATTTTTGAAACGGTCTGCTGAACAAAAGCTACCGATCATCAATGTTTCTCAGTGTTTAGGGGGTTCAGTTGAGATGGGAAGGTATGCCTCTAGTAGCGCTTTCGTTTCGACTGGAGTGATAAATGGTAGAGACATGACTACCGAAGCGGCCTTGGCGAAGGCGCACTATTTGGTCGCACTGGAAACCCCTTATTTGGACTTCAAATCGCGTTTCGAAACTCCTTTGTGCGGTGAAATTTCAGTAAAATAATTCCTTCACCTTTTCTAGGTCTTTTATTTTTTGTTTCTTGGTGCTCGCTTGCAAAAGCTCGAATCAATAATTTTTTATCTTTAAACCGTTACTAACAAATTTTAAGTCTTAAAAAATGAAAAGATTAACCTTAACTCTAGCTACAGCTGGAATGTTCATTTTTGGTACAGCATCTGCTTCTGCTGCTGTTTTACAAGAAGAAGCTGCTGCTTCTAAAGGATTTACTCAAGTACTAAAAGAGCAATTTATTCAAGGGGGTCCTGCATTTATGGGTATCGTACTTCTTTGTTTGATTCTTGGCCTTGCCGTAGCTATTGAGCGTATTCTATTCCTCAACATGGCCACTACTAACACTGTTGCTCTTAGAGAAAAAGTAGAACAAGCTTTAGCCGAAGGTGGTTTAGAGGAAGCAAAATCAGTTTGTAGAGATACTAAAGGCCCAGTAGCTTCAATCTTCTACCAAGGTCTTGAGCGCGCTGGAGACGGAGTTGAGGCTGCAGAGAAAGCCGTTGTTTCTTATGGGGGTGTTCAAATGGGACAACTTGAGAAAAACGTTTCATGGCTATCTCTCTTTATCGCAATTGCTCCCATGCTTGGGTTCATGGGAACGGTTATTGGTATGATCCAGGCCTTCCAAAAGATCGCTGCCGTGGGTAACCTTTCAGCCTCACTTATAGCTGGAGATATTCAGGTGGCACTTTTGACTACAGTATTTGGTCTAATCACTGCAATTATTCTTCAAATTTTCTACAACTACATTATCGCTAAAATCGATGCTATCGTAAACGATATGGAGGATTCTTCGATCTCTCTTATTGATATGTTAGCTGCTGTTAAGAAATAATTTAGTAGAACTTTCAAAACACGAAATCATGCACAGAATTATTAAAATTGTTCTCATAGTGCTAGGAGTGCTTTCGGCAGTTCTATGGTCAAGTCTTCCAGAGGCTGATATGCCACCTTCTGAGGCCATCCAAAGTGTACCTATGGATCTAATGTTCAAAGTAGTATTCTTATTGCTACTCGTTGCTACAGCTGCTTCTTTGTTCTTTGGTCTAAAAAAGACGTTCACTTCTCCTGGAGGACTAATGAGAATTCTTAAAACCGTTGGTTTTGCAGCAGTCCTTACTATTGTAGGTTATGCTGCAGCGGGCGGAGAAGAGCAAGTAGTTGAGGCGGTTCAGACTGAACGCGGTCTTACCACTTCGGTTGGAACAGTTAAAACAATCGGAACCCTTCTGAATATTTTCTTCGGAATGGTATTGATTGCTGTTGTTCTTATGGTCTTCCCAAGCCTTAAGCGTCTAATTGGAAAATAATTAAGCTATGCCTAGAAGAAAAGGAGCACCTGAGGTAAATGCCGGGTCTATGGCCGACATTGCTTTCTTACTGCTTATCTTTTTCTTGGTGACTACCACCATTGAAACAGATGCAGGATTAGATCGTATGTTGCCTCCTATCGAGCCGCCAGATACTGATGTAATTATTAAGCAGAAGAACATTTTTACGGTGAACATTAACAAAAATGGCCAGTTATTGGTTGAAGAAAAGTTAATAGATATCCAAGATCTTCGTGCTGAGGCTATTGCCTTTTTAGACAATGGAGGTAGTCCTTCTGGAACGCCAGAATACTGCAACTATTGCAAAGGAAAGCGAGATGCCAGTTCGTCTGATAATCCACAAAAGGCCATTATCTCATTGAAGAATGACCGTGAAACACCGTACAGTACGTATATCACCGTACAGAATGAGCTTGTTGCGGCATATAATGATTTGAGAAATCGTGAGTCTAGAAGACTGTACGGACGTGACTTCACAGAGATGGAATCAGAGTATTTGAATCCAGAAACTCCTTCAAGTGTACGTGATGAACTGAAGGAAAAAGTACAGCGTATTCAAGAGCTCTTTCCGCAAAAACTTTCTGAAGCTGAAACTAGTAAAATTTAACTTTTAAGAAAAAGAGCATCATGTCAAAATTTGCAAAAAAGAAAGACGGAGATCTGCCAGCGGTTTCAACTGCCTCGCTTCCGGACATCGTATTTATGCTTCTCTTCTTCTTTATGACGGTAACTACTATGAAAGACAGTTCACTGCTTGTTGAGAACATTCTTCCGAATGCCGATCAGACTAAAAAGTTAGAGAAGAAAGATCGGGTTATTTATATTTATGCGGGTAAGCCAACTCAAGAGTACTCAAAGACTTTTGGTGATGAGCCAAAGATTCAGCTCAATGATAAGTTTGCCAATGTTCCTGAAGTAGGTCCTTATATTCTTGCAGAACGTGCTAAAAAGCCTCAAGAATTGCAGAATGTATTGACTACTGCATTGAAAGTGGATAGGAATGCTAATATGGGTATTGTGATGGATATAAAACAAGAGTTGCGCAAGGTGAATGCCTTGAAAGTGAACTATACAACTTATGAGGGCAACGCTTTCGCAAACTTGCAGTAACAATTAGTAACGTGTTTTATAAAAGCCTCGGTTCTGCCGGGGCTTTTTTATAGACTCCTTCTAAGGCGTGCCACGGGTAATTCTAATTGTTCTCTGTATTTGGCTACGGTTCTTCGAGCAACCTTATATCCTTTTTCTCTTAAAGCCACCCCTATTTGATCGTCGGTCAGAGGACTACTCTTGTCTTCAGTTTCGATGAGTTCTTTGACAAAAGATTTTATTTGGCGCGTTGAAACGGTTTCCCCCTCTACATTAGTCATAGCGTCTGAGAAGAAAGACTTGAGCAATTTTGTTCCATAAGGCGTATCGGCATATTTGCTGTTAGCCACTCGAGAAACGGTAGAAATATCCATCTGAATGGCCTCTGCGATATCCTTAAGAATCATGGGTTTTAAATCTAGCTCATCTCCACTTAGAAAATAGTCTTTTTGATGATTGACTATAGCATTCATAGTGACCAGTAAGGTGTTCTGACGTTGCTTAATTGCGTCGATAAACCACTTAGCAGCATCTAGTTTTTGTTTTACAAATTGAACCGTATCTTTTTGTTCCTTAGTAGGTTTTCCGTCTTGATACGTTCGTATCAGCTCTTGGTACGATTTTGACACGTGAAGCTCTGGCGCATTACGTCCATTTAAGAGTACTTCTATGGTGTCATCTTCAACCCTTATCGTAAAATCAGGAACGATATAAGTCGTGGTTTTGTTCTGTCCTGCAAAGCTTGCTCCTGGCCTTGGATTGAGCTTTTCGATTTTGTGCAAAGCCTCTTTCAGAAGTGCTTGATCTGTTTTGTGCTTGCTCAATATTTTCTCAAAATGCTTTTTCGAGAACAATTCAAAAGAATCCGTTATAACAGCTTTAGCCAGTTCATTTGACGGACTAGTGGCTTGGCGTTCAAGTTGCAAGACAAGACATTCAGAGATATTTCTAGCTCCAACACCAGCGGGATCTAGTTGATGGATAAGTTTTAACGCCTCTTCAAACTGCTCCTTTTCAACCATGAGATTCATGTGAAAGGCCATGTCATCAATGAGGTCTTCTTCTGGTCTTCTGAGATATCCGCCTTCATCAAGGCTTCCTATGAGATACTCTGCGATTAAGAAAATACTTTCGCTTATATCAAAGGTGCCGAGTTGACTTATTAAATGCTGGTGAAAGGTTATACCAGCAGCATAAGGTACCTGGTGATCTTTCGACTCTTCAGGATAATTTGAGCTTGTTGTTTTGTAATCTGGAATATCGTCATCTGTGAGATAACTTTCCATGTCATGCGTGTCACTTTCCCGATCTTCCCATTCCTCTTCTTGTGGTTCAAAGAGGTCGTCGTTTTCTAATTCTTCTCTTCCGTGTTCTAAAGCAGGATTTTCTTCAATTTCTTGCTTCAACCGCTCCTCAAAGGCTAAGGTCGGTAGCTGAATAAGCTTCATGAGCTGAATCTGCTGCGGAGATAGTTTTTGGCTTTGTTTGAGTTGAAGCTGCTGCTTAAGCATGAACTTACATCTTTAAAATTCTGCGTTTTGGGGAGTCCTTGGATAGGGGATCACATCTCTTATATTTCCCATACCTGCGGCAAACATTACAAGGCGTTCAAAGCCAAGTCCAAAGCCACTGTGCACGGCAGAACCAAATCGTCTAAGGTCGAGATACCACCAGAGTTCTTGAGGATCTATACCCATAGTGTGAATCTTTTGCTCTAACACCTCTAGACGCTCTTCACGTTGCGAACCACCAACGATTTCTCCAATTCCTGGAAATAGTACGTCCATGGCCCGCACTGTTTTCTGATCTTCATTGAGACGCATGTAAAAGGCCTTTATCTTTGCCGGGTAATCAAAGAGTACCACTGGTGCATCAAAGTGCTTTTCTACTAGGTAGCGCTCGTGTTCGCTCTGAAGATCTGCACCCCACTCTGAGACGGGGTATTTGAACTTCTTCTTTTGATTAGGCTTAGAATGCTTAAGAATCTCAAAGGCCTTTGTATAACTCAAACGAATAAAGGGCTTGTCTACCACAAAGTTGAGTTTCTCAATGAGGCGCATAGGGCTGCGCTCTGCTTGTGGCTTCGTCTTGTCTTCATCTTCAAGGCGTTGCTCTAAGAAGGTGAGATCTTCTTTGCAATGCTCTAACACATAGCCAAGTATGTATTTGATGAAGTCTTCGGACAATTGCATGGTGTCTTCTAGATCGTAAAATGCCATTTCAGGTTCTATCATCCAGAATTCTGCAAGGTGTCTTGAAGTATTAGAGTTTTCTGCTCTAAAGGTTGGACCAAAGGTGTATACCTTTCCGAGTCCCATTGCATAGGTTTCGGCTTCTAGTTGCCCTGATACGGTGAGATGAGTGGCTTTACCGAAAAAGTCTTCGTTCTCTAGTTTGAACATTTCTCCAGCACCTTCGGCATCAGAGCCGGTAATGATAGGAGTATTCATATAAAAGAACCCACTTTCGTTAAAATAGCGATGAACTGCGAAGGCTAAAGCAGACCTCACACGCATGATTGCTGCGAAGGTGTTGGTTCTGATACGTAGATGCGATTTTTCTCTTAAGAATTCGAGACTGTGCTTTTTGGGTTGAATTGGGTATTTCTCTGGGTCAGATCCGCCTAAAATCGATAAACTAGATACTTGAATCTCTACCGTTTGCCCTCTTCCTTGGCTTTCTACCAATTCACCTTCAACCTTAATTGCCGTTCCGGTATGTATTGCATTCAGCACCTCTTCATTCAATTGTTCAAAATCAACTACACATTGGAGGTTAGTCAGCGTAGATCCGTCGTTCAACGCAATAAAACGGTTGCTTCTGAATGTTCTCACCCAGCCCATCAAAGTGACGGACTGGTTTAATGGATTGCGCTCTAAAAGTTCCTTTATCGTTTCAGACTTATACATAAACAGGCAATTTTAGGGCTATAAAGATACATTTTTGCACTCGGCTTGTTTAGTCGATTGAGTCGACTTCTTTAGGTAGAATATTAATTTTAGGTTGTTTCAATACCTTTTTGTTCGCTATACTTCTCTCTAAGGAGAGTAAAAGGCAAGGAAGCAGTACGAGATTGGCGAGCATTGCTAGAAGAAGTGTAGCTGAGATTAATCCTCCTAACGCCTTCGTACCTCCGTAATTACTAATCATAAAAACCGAAAATCCGAAGAAGAGAACCACAGAGGTATAGAACATACTCACCCCTGTTTCTTTGAGTGCCGCGAAGACCGATTTTTTGATATGCCAGTCGTTCAATACCAATTCTTGACGGTATTTTGCTAAAAAGTGAATCGTATCATCTACCGATATTCCGAAAGCGATACTAAAGATGAGAATGGTAGAAGGTTTGATGGGTATTCCTACAAAACCCATAATCCCGGCAGTTACCAAAAGGGGTAAGAGATTCGGAATGAGGGAGATAATAATCATCTGATACGACCTAAAGAGGTAGGCCATAAATAAAGAAATTAAGATCACGGCTAGCAGCAGAGATATCAATAGATTGTTGACCAGATAGCGTGTTCCCTTTAGATACAGCAAGGCTTTTCCGGTGATGCTTACATTGTAGCGATCAGAAGGAAAAATGCGATCAATAGACCTGTAGAGTTGTTCCTCGAGGATTTCCATTCTACTGGTTTTTACATCTTTCATCATGAGCGATAGACGGGCAATTTGCTCTTTGCTGTCAACCATCGAACCTAAAAGGTCGCCTTTTGATTCTGAATCAATGGGAGAGGTGATCGCACCCAAAATAAAATTTCGTTCTTGGGATGTTGGTAACTGATAGTACCTGGGCAAACCCTTGTAAAAGGCTTGTTTGGCATATTTAATTACCGCAGATATCGATAGGGGCTTAGAGAGCTCATCGTTTTGCACAATTTCTTCTGATAAGCGTTCTATTCTATTAAGGTTAGCTGTGTTTAAAGCACCTTTTTCACGCCCCGTATCTACTAAGATTTCTACCGGTAGGATACCACTAAATTGATTTTCGTAGAACAAAATATCATCGTAAAAATCAGTATTCTTTGGAAGATCCTCGATTCGACTTCCGGTGATTTCAATTTGATATATACCAATGATACTTAGGGCGAGTAAGGCTACTGATGTCCCGTACACAGCGATGCGATGATTTCTCACAATTCGCTCCATGGTAGAGACAAATAGGTCAATCCATGGCGTATTCAAGTGTTGCAGGTGCTTGTCTTGAGGCAGGGGTAAGTAACTGTATATGATAGGAATGATAAGTAGAGAAAGTGAAAAGATCCCTAGGATATTTATGGATGCCACCACTCCAAATTCTCTGAGTAATGAGCTACTTAAAATGATAAAAGTTGCAAAACCTGAGGCCGTGGTAATGTTAGTCATTAAGGTAGCGTTTCCGACACGCGAGATGACACGAAACAGAGACCTGGCCTGGTTTCCGTGTTTTTTGACCTCTTGCTGGTACTTATTGATTAAGAAGATACAATTAGGGATCCCAATGACTATAATTAAAGGTGGGATGAGGGCGGTGAGTATAGTAATCTCATAGCCGAGCAATCCGATGATTCCAAAAGACCAGCTTACCCCGATAAGTACCACGATCATTGAGATGAACGTGGCTCTAAAACTCCTAAAAAAGAAGAAAAAGAGCAATGCGGTGACCAGTAATGCACCAATGACAAACAAGATCATCTCTTTTTTTAGGGTTTCAGCATTTCTGGTTTTGATATAGGGCATACCCGAGATGCGTGCCTGAACACCTGATTCTCGTTCAAAGGTTTTGATCATTCCCTCAAAGTCGTTTAAGATGAATTGACTTCTGACCTTGGTGTTGACTAGGTCTGGATCCATATAGGCGATCGTTCGAATCGCTAAACTCTTGGGGTCGTATATGATATTTTCGTAAAACGGAAGGCGTTCGAAGAGGTGGTAAAGTTTTGATTTAGCATTCTCATCACTTAGTGCCTCTCGCGGATTAAATGGAGCTGTGGTGAGCTGTCCTGACTTTCCTTCTCTTACAATTTCATCGATATTGTCAAGCGAAATCACCTTAGTGATTTCGGGGGCAGCCTCGAGTTGTTTGCTCAATCTATTGAAGGCATTGAATGATTTTGCAGTAAAGAGGTCACGCCCTTCTACGGCAATCAAAATTGCATTGTCTTCTATGCCGAAGATATCTGTGAATGCCTGATATTTGACAATCTCAGGGTGATCGTTAGGGAGAACAGAGGTTTCTGCGTTAGAGAACTTAACTTTGCTCCATTGACTGATAAAAAAGAGGGTAGTGATCGCAATACCAACTACCCAAGGGATGCGGTTCCTGAGAATAATACGGGCTACTGCAGGCCAGAAACCTTCGAAGAATGCGGCCAGCTTTCCCATAGAATCATACCTTCATGATTTCTGACTCTTTTGATTTCAAAGCGTCGTCAATCTTGGTGATGAATGAATTTGTTAGTTCTTGTACATCTGCTTCGGCGTCTTTTAAAACGTCTTCGCTGATCTCAATTTTTTTAAGCTCCTTATTGGCCTCTTGTCGTGCCGACCTTACGCTGATCTTTGCATCTTCAGATTCTGCCTTGGCCTGTTTTACGAGATCTCTTCTACGCTCTTCTGTAAGCGGAGGAACGCTAATGATGATGAAATCGCCGTTATTCATAGGGTTAAACCCTAGGTTTGAACTAATAATCGCTTTCTCGATTTCAGGAAGCAGTGCCTTCTCCCAAGGCTGAACAGTTAAAGTTCGGGCATCAGGAGTATTGACATTTGCCACCTGAGAAAGGGGGGTAAGAGAACCGTAATAATCCACTTGTACCGTTGAGAGCATCACCGGATTTGCTTTTCCAGCGCGTATTTTGATAAAGGCTTTTTCAAGGTGGGTTATGGCCCCTTGCATTTGATCTTTTGCTTCTTCTAAAATGAATTCAATTTCTTCGTTCATAGCATTAGAGGTTTACTTCAGTACCTACATCTTCTCCGGTAACTACTCTGAGTAGATTACCATCTTTATTCATATCGAAAACTACAATAGGTAATTCGTTTTCTTGACTCAAGGTGAAGGCTGTCGTATCCATGACCTTTAGCCCTTTGCTGAGAACATCTTGAAAACTGATTTTATCATATCGGACAGCGCTTTTATCTTTTTCGGGATCAGCGCTATATATGCCATCTACGCGTGTACCTTTTAGAATGACGTCTGCCTTGATTTCAATAGCCCGTAATACCGCAGCAGAATCTGTAGTGAAATAGGGGTTTCCTGTACCCCCACCAAAGATGACTACGCGCCCTTTTTCAAGGTGCCTCATAGCCCGTCTACGAATGAAGGGCTCCGCCACTTCGTCAATTTTAATAGCTGTTTGAAGCCTTGTTTCAACGCCTTGGTTTTCAAGGGCACTTTGAAGTGCAAGACCATTGATTACTGTGGCGAGCATTCCCATATGATCTCCTTGGACCCGATCCATTCCCTGGATCGCTCCTGACAGACCTCTGAAAATATTACCGCCACCAATGACGATAGCGACTTCAATATCGCGATCGATCACGGTTTTGATCTCGCTAGCATACTGCTCAAGTCTTATGGCGTCTATTCCGTACTGTTGGCCCCCCATTAGGGACTCTCCACTAAGTTTGAGGAGTATTCGTTGGTAGCGCATTGCTAATATTATTCTATTTCAAAAGTACACAAAAAAGCCATCTTTTTGGGATGGCTTTGGTTTAAACGAAAAGCAGCTCAGATTATCCTAGCGCTACTCTTTTAAATGCAGTCACACTTAGATTCTTGTCTGCTGTCTTCACATATTGATCAACACTCAATTTAGAGTCTTTGATAAAGTCTTGGTTGACAAGGGTATTGTCTTTAAAGAAACGCTTGAGTTTACCTTTAGCAATATTGTCTAGCATCTCTTCCGGTTTACCTTCTTGACGCAATTGATCTTTAGCGATCTCAATTTCTTTATCGATAATCGATTGATCAACGCCTTCTTCGTTTAAGGCTACTGGGTTCATAGCCGCAGCTTGCATCGCTACATCCTTAGCGATTACGTCAGCTTGATTTACTTTTGCTGATAATCCTACCAGGGTAGCAATCTTGTTTCCGGCATGAATATAAGAACCTACAAATGGAGCTTCTAGTCTTTCAAATGCACCAATCTCGATTTTCTCTCCGATAACTCCTGTTTGCTCGGTAAGTTTCTCTGAAACTGTAATAGTACCATATGTTTTGGTTAACAAATCTTCTAATGAAGAAGCATCAAGTGCCAACTGGGCGAAATCATTTGCCATGGTTACAAAAGAGTCATTCTTCGCTACGAAATCCGTTTCACAGTTAAGTGAGATCACAACACCTTTAGTAGCATCACCGTTAACAACAGCAATTGCGGCGCCTTCAGAAGAGTCACGGTCTGCTCTATTGGCTGCTACTTTTTGACCTTTTTTTCTAAGGATTTCGATTGCTTTTTCAAAATCACCTTCTGCTTCAACTAAGGCTTTCTTGCAGTCCATCATACCCGCTCCGGTAGACTTTCTTAATTTGTTTACATCCGCTGCGGAAATTGCACTCATATCAAATTGTATTTAATTCTTCTAATTGATTCTATTCAGGTCCGACCTATAATAAGGCACAGTTTAAGGAAAGGTTAATCACTAATTAGTTTTAGTCATTATCTTCGTCACCTTCTTCAGATATTCCAAACTCTTCAGAATCCTTTTCTAAATCATGATTAGCCCCTACCTCTGAGGTTTCAGTTTCATCTAATTCAGCCTCTTCAACAGCACCTTCGCTAGCGTCTAGTTTTTCAGCTTTACGCTCGGTTAACCCTTCGCTAATTGCCGCTGTTACGCTTGAGAGGATTATTTCAATTGACTTACCAGCGTCGTCGTTTGCTGGAATCACAAAATCAATATCTCTAGGATCACAGTTGGTATCTACCATTGCGAAAACAGGAATGTTTAAGCGTCGTGCTTCTTTCACTGCGATGTGCTCACGCATTACGTCCACGATGAATAGTGCTCCTGGAAGACGTGTCATGTCAGAAATTGAACCGAGGTTCTTTTCTAGTTTGGCACGTAGACGATCTACTTGAAGTTTTTCTTTCTTAGATAGAGTATTGAACGTACCGTCTTTTTTCATGCGATCGATGGCGCTCATTTTCTTTACGGCTTTACGGATAGTGATAAAGTTTGTTAACATACCCCCTGGCCAACGCTCAGTGATGTAAGGCATGTTTACCGTAGAAACCTTTTCAGCTACAATGCCTTTAGCTTGCTTTTTAGTAGCAACGAATAGAATCTTGCGCCCAGAGGCAGCAATTTTCTTAAGTGCTTCATTCGCCTCTTCGAGCTTTGCAGCGGTTTTGTAAAGATTGATTACGTGAATTCCATTGCGCTCCATGTAGATGTAAGGAGCCATGTTTGGATTCCATTTTCTTGTCAGGTGACCGAAATGTACACCTGCATCAAGAAGTTGTTTAACTTCGACTTTTGCCATTTTGAATTTAGTTTACGTTCTGATTTAGCAATAGCTCGGTGGTCATTTAAAAAAAATCGCCCTAGCTATTTAGATGCTAAACTAAACTGGTTATCACTATGTAAATTGAACACCAGGTGTTCGTTCCAATCTCGAGATTAACGTTTCGAGAACTGGAATTTCTTTCTTGCTTTTTTCTGACCGAACTTCTTGCGCTCAACCATACGAGGATCTCTCGTAAGAAGCCCTTCTGGTTTTAAAGCTGCTCTGAATTCTTGATCGATTTCACATAGAGCGCGAGAAATCGCCAATCTCAATGCCTCTGCTTGTCCTGTAATTCCGCCCCCAAAAACCGATGCTTTTACATCGTATTTTCCGATAGTTTCGGTCAATTCGAAGGGTTGATTTACTTTATATCGTAGCGTTCCCGTAGTAAAATAGCTATCAAGTGGTCTTTTGTTGATTGTAATAGATCCACTTCCTTCAGAGAGGTAAACTCTAGCTACTGCTGTTTTTCTTCGTCCTATTTTGTGTATTACTCCCATTACAGATTAGCTATTTGAGATCGTTTAAATTGATTTGAATTGGCTTTTGTGCTTCTTGATCATGCGAATCGCCTGCATAAACTCTTAGATTTCTAAAGAGTTCTGCTCCTAATTTATTTTTTGGAAGCATCCCTTTTACTGCATTTTCTATAATGCGTTCTGGATGATTCTCAAAGAGTTCTTTGGTGGTTGTTTCGCGCTGACCACCTGGATACCCGGTGTGACGCAAGTATTTCTTATCAGTTGCTTTTGAACCTGTCAACGCTACTTTTGAAGCATTGATAACTACCACGTTATCTCCGCAATCAACGTGAGGAGTAAAACTAGGCTTGTTTTTACCTCTTAAAATTGTCGCCACTTTTGAGGCTAAACGTCCCAAAATTTGCCCTTCAGCATCTACTAAAACCCACTGTTTGTCTACAGTAGCGGCATTGGCAGATTTGGTTTTGTAAGTTAATGTATCCACAGTTAATGAAATTTTATTCGCTACACGTTAAATCTAACGGGCTGCAAATGTACAATTATTCGTTTGAAATACAAATTGATAAAATGATGTTGCACATACTTTAATGTGCTTCAAACCAGTTCGCCCCAATTCCGACATCAACCTCTAGCGGAACACCTAATTCTGCCGCATTTTTCATTTCTTCAACGACAAGGTTTTTAAGGAGGCCTATTTCTTCTTTTGGACACTCAAAAACAAGTTCATCGTGCACTTGAAGCAACATCTTAGCAGCCAACCCATCTGAATGCAAACGTCGGTCAACTGAAATCATCGCTTTCTTAATAATGTCAGCAGCCGATCCCTGTATAGGTGCATTCACAGCATTCCGCTCGGCAGCAGATCGAATCATGCCGTTTGCTGCATGAATATCTTTGAGGTAACGTCTCCGTTTAAAAAGAGTCTCTACATAGCCGTGTTCTCTAGCATACGCTACCTGATCATTAATGTAGGCTCTAAGTTTAGGGTAGGTAGCATAATACGTTTCGATCAGTTCCTTGGCCTCAGATCGACTCAAGGTCGTTTGATTGCTCAATCCGAAGGCTGAAACGCCGTAGATGATTCCAAAATTAACAGTCTTGGCTTGGCTACGATGTTCACGTGTCACCTCTGAAAGGGGCACGTCAAAGACTCTAGAGGCTGTTGAACGGTGAATGTCTTCTCCTTTCTTAAAGGCCTCGATCATATTGTCTTCTTTGCTCAAGGCCGCAATGATTCTCAATTCGATTTGTGAATAATCTGCAGCAACTAAGGTCCATGAAGAATCTCTTGAAACAAAAGCTTTTCGGATAAGGCGCCCATTGTTTGTTCGAATGGGGATGTTTTGAAGATTCGGTTGTACACTGCTCAATCGACCAGTAGCGGCTACAGTTTGCATGAATTGGGTATGAATACGTTTGCTCTGTGCATTGACTTGTTGAGGAAGTGCCTCTACATAGGTGTTTAAGAGTTTGGCTAGACCACGGTATTCTAGAATATCTGCTGCAATCTGATGATTTTTTGCAAGCTCAGATAAAATTTCTTCTGATGTAGCGTATTGACCGGTCTTCGTTTTCTTGGGCTTTTCTACCAGTTTTAATTTTTCAAAAAGGACAATTCCCATTTGTTTAGGAGAGGCAAGATTGAAGGTTTCGCCAGCTTGGGCGTAAATAGATTCTTCTAGGGCATTGAGTTGTTTGCTGAAGGTCTCTTTCAAAGACTCAAGGTATTTTTCGTCCAGTGCAATACCATTGAATTCCATTCGAGAAAGCACTCGTAGAAGAGGAATTTCTAGCGTAGTGTAAAGTTCGAGTAGACCCCACTTCTCGAGCTCGGCATGAAGTAAAGGATACAAGCGCAGATTAAAATCGCTAAGACTGCAGAGGTACTCGGTCGCTTTTTCTGATTCAAGCGATTCGAGCTCGGCAGTTTTCATGGTTTTGACCCCTAAAATTTCTTCGGTTGACTTTAAGTCGAGACCCAGATAGCTTTTCACTAAAGTGCCAAAATCATGGCGCATATCCGGATTGATCAAATAGTGCGCCAAGGTATTGTCAAATAGCTCTGCTCTCAGATTGACGTCAAAGCGACGCAGAATTTTTAGTGCTTCTTTTAGCTGGTGACCAATGACTGTCACACCGCCATTGAGGATTTCTTGGAGTTGAGTACAAAATTGTTTTTGATTCGGGCCCTCAGGTTCAAAGGGAATATAGAACCCTTTGTGCGCATACCAAGAAAAAGCTATACCTAAGAGCTTACCCTCCATAGCATGCTCAGAGGTATTTAGCAAGGCGATACTGACTACCTTCTGATTTTGGAGACCTTGAAGAAAAAGTTCTTGAGTTCTGGGGCTGTTTACGCGTTGGTAAAGATGACCTTTGTCAACTTTAGATTCATAAGGGTCTTGAACGTCGAAGAGTGAGAATTGACCACTACCTGCGGTATCAGAAGCGATAGTTGCTTGCACGATGCTATTCGAAGGAGAGGTGTCTGAGCCCGAGTCGTCTTTGCGAGCTAATAGCTTGTAAAATTGGTCCTTAATTCTTCTGAATTCGATGGCGTCAAAGATGCGGTCAAGCTCCTCTAGATGAGGTTCAGAACGTATAAATGACTTCGGATCAAACGACACATCACAATCGGTTTTAATGGTGGCTAATTGCTTCGAAAGAATGCCTATTTCTGCATTTTCAGCAATGCGCTCTTTGAGCTTTCCGCTTAGTTCTTCAAGATTTTCTAGCAGGCCTTCAAGTGATCCGTAGGTTTGGATAAATTTCTTAGCCGTTTTGTCTCCGACTCCAGGAAGACCAGGAATATTGTCACTAGCATCTCCCATCATTCCAAGGTAGTCGATCACCTGCTCAGGTCTTTCTACTCCAAAACGCTCTTGAACCTCAGGAATCCCCCATATTTCTACGTCATTGCCCATTCTTGATGGACGATACATAAATACATTTTCGCTTACTAATTGACCAAAATCTTTGTCTGGGGTAACCATGTAGACTTTAAAACCCTGATTTTCAGCTTGCTTTGACAGTGTTCCTATAAGATCGTCTGCCTCGTAGCCCTCTTGAACGACTATCGGAATATCCATAGCACGCAGCAGGGCCTCAATGTGGGGAACAGCAAAACGTATGGGATCTGGAGTTTCTTGACGATTTGCCTTGTAATCTGCAAATATTTCTGTTCGCTCGGTGCTACCGCCTTTGTCGAAACATACACCTATGTATTCAGGCTGTTCGCGCTTTATGAGATCGAGTAGAGCGTTCATAAAGCCCATTATAGCTGAGGTGTCTTCTCCTTTAGAATTGATCCTCGGATTTTTAATCAGGGCAAAATACCCTCTGAAGATTAATGCGTAGGCGTCAACGAGAAACAGTCTCTTTACATCAGTTTTACTCATAGTAAACAGGGTCAAGGAGATGCAAGATAGCAGAATTTTAACTCTAAACGGGCGAGATAAATGGTACTTTTGCAGGATAAAAAAAAGCTGTGTTTTACCTTGTTTTTGGTGTTTTTTATTTGTTTTTAGTGGTCTACGGATATGGGGCTGTGCGCGTTTTGCTTTCTTCGACGGTAAAGAAAAGACTCTACTGGATACTCACGCTTATTCCCTTTTTTATAGGAACTCCTCTTCGTTACATGGGACTTTCTCTAGGTACAAAATGGGACCCCTATTTAACCGGTTTATTGTTTGCTATTACCACAGGTCTATTACTAGTTAGTACACTTCTTTTGCTAGAAGATCTTTATCGCTTAGGGGTGTTCTTAAAGAAGAAGGTGCTACAAGTTTTAGGTAAAGATCAGCCCATGAATATAGATCGCCGTCGCTTTTTGAGTGCAACGGCTGTAGGCGTGGGGGCCCTTCCGTTTTCTTCTTTACTCATCGGAATGGGTGCGCGAAATAAGTATACGCTTCACACTTACGAACTCACGTTTGATCGCCTTCCTAAGGTCTTCGACGGATATACCATTATTCAAATCTCTGACCTTCATTTAGGAAGCTTTTCCTCACTCGAAGAATTTCAGCCTGGGCTTAACCTAGTAAATGAACAAGAGGCTGATCTCTTGTTGTTTACAGGAGACATGGTAAACAATCAATCTGCAGAGGCCTTGCCATACATTCAGGCATTGGCTGACTTAAAGGCCAAGGACGGCAAATACGCGGTTTTAGGAAATCACGATTACGGCGCCTATAACAGAGACTTTAGCGACGAAATGGCGGATGAAGACGTGCAGAAGCTTCTAGAAATTCAAACACAAATGGGCTTTAAGACGCTCAATAATGAGAGTGCTCTTATTCAGAGACAAGACGCCTATTTTAACCTGGTTGGGGTAGAAAATTGGGGAACGGGGCGATTTTTAAAAGCAGGTGATCTGACCAAGGCCACTGCGGCTATTGACACCTCTGTATTTACCTTACTCATGTCTCACGATCCTTCTCATTGGGAGGCCGAAGTGGTTGGGTTTGAAAAGAAAATCGATCTGTGTCTTAGTGGGCATACTCACGGATTTCAATTCGGGGTAGAGATTGCGGGCTACAAGTGGAGTCCTTCACAATACAGATATCCTCAATGGGCCGGAATGTACGAACAGAACGAACGACTGATAAATGTGAATAGGGGCTTTGGATATTTAGGGTACCCGGGTCGTTTCGGAATTTGGCCTGAGATCACTAGAATACGGTTAAAATCAAGCTGATTGAATTCAGTTCAATGGCAATTTTACTAACTTGCAGCACCAATTGAACAAGACATGTCAAAATTTGGTGAATTAATTGACCTAGATGTTCCTGTACTCTTCAATTTTTATGCAGAGTGGAATGACGCCTCGCTATCCATGTCTCCGGTCTTAAGAGACGTAGCAGCTGCCCTTGGCGATAAGGGTAAGGTGATCAAGATAGATGTTGACAAAAATCAAGAGCTTTCTCAAGCGCTTCGCATCAAGGGTCTTCCTACCCTTATAATTTACAAGAAAGGAGAGATGATGTGGCGTCAAAGTGGTGAGCTTGATGCAAACACTTTGCTAGGCATTATCAGCGAATACGTTTAACCTCTTATTCTTCTAGCTGAGCTTGTGCTCCTTCTAGGATGTACACAAGATCATTGATGTATCCGTTGTAGCGCTCGGTGAAGGGCGTTATGAAGTCTTCGTCATCGGCCTCGGTAGATAAATCCAAAACTCTTCGTGCGGCTTCAAGGTCACTGTAGATCTCTTCGATTCGTCTATAGCTTTCATCTGCACTAAGGGTGGTGTAGTACTCCAAGTGATCGAGATAAAGCGTTAGTAATTCAGTTGAAAGTGCTTGCGCTTTATCGATTGCCTCTATGGCATAATAACCCTGAATAAACGGCTCTACAAAGGCGTAAAATCTAAAGGCTTTGAGAGGCATTTTAGAAACGGCCAGATCAATAACTTTCTCTGCCTTTTCGAACTTTTCTTCAACAATCAACTGCTCTACCAGGCGCGCCATATTGCTTCTAAATGAAATACCCTGTGCTCGCGTTTGCGGATCGATATATACAGAAGGATCCTCTGAATTTCCCCATTCCCATTTCATAACGATGTCGTACATCAGGTCAGTATCAATTCTTCCCATATCGAAAGCACCCTTGTCTTCAGTGAAAATGGGGACAAGTTTGAATACTAGTCCGTCCAATTGCAGATAGTCTTTCATATAGAGATACTCCCCAGCATCAAGGCTACCGCCTGAGAAATAGATCGGGCGTTGCCATTGATTTGAGGTGAGAATGTCGAGCATTAAGAGGCGGTTTTTAGGAAGCGCACTTTGAGGCAAGTCAATATCTATGTAAGGAACAATAAGGGAGCTGTCTTTTTCAGCTACCAACCCTGAGGCCAGGACGGCTTCTTTGTCTACAGGAACTCTAATCTTATGCGTCGGATAATAGACGATGTCGAGTTGGTCGTCGGTAAAATCAGTCATATCCACGCCACGTTGCCGCATGAGATAGCTAATTTTGGTTTCATGTTTTCCGCTGCTGACCCAATCCATGAATCTTTCAATATCCCAACGTTCTTCGGCTACTTCTGGAATGGATTGGTAATAGATTACATCGCGTGTTCCGAAGCGGTATTGGTTGTGCGATAGCCTAGAAGGAATAGGGTCACTCTCATAAGCTTTGCGCTTCATCTGATCGATATACCAATCAGTGGCAAGAAGGCTCGAATTGATGATGCGTACATCTGTTCTGTATCCTTCGATTTCTTGAACGTACCAAAGCGGAAAGGTGTCGTTGTCTCCTATAGTAAAAAGGAGCGCCCCTTGATCTTCAGCAGTAGAGTCTAGATAAGCCATAGCGGTTGAGCGGGCAGTCTTGCGATTGGAGCGATCGTGGTCGTCCCAATTCTCAAATGCCATGAGTCCAGGGACTGCTAACACACAAAGTGCCACCGCGGCTAAAGAAAATGAAGGCTTAAATACTTTGGTAGAGCGGCTTAAAACATCCATAATGCCAAGCACCCCTAAACCTACCCAAATACTGAAAATAAAGAAGGATCCTACTAGAGAATAGTCGCGCTCTCTTGGTTGAAAAATGGTTGGATTTGTGTAGAATTGAATGGCAAGTCCGGTGAAAAGGAAGAAGACTAAAAGGGTGTAAAGCGATTTCCAGTCGTGTTTTGCATTGAAGTAGAGTCCAATTAAACCCAGAATAAAGGGCAGAAAGTAATAGGTGTTTCTGGCCTTATTGTTTTCTAGATCTTCAGGAAGGTTCGATTGGTTTCCTAAGCGTAAGCTATCTACGAAAGAGATGCCGCTTAGCCATTCTCCGTTCGCATTAAAACGGCCTTGCTCGTCATTTTGGCGTCCTATAAAATTCCAAAAGAAATAACGCCAATACATGTAATTGAACTGAAAATCGATGAGGTAGGTAAAATT
The DNA here is from genome assembly GCA_038134285.1 of Flavobacteriaceae bacterium. GTDB lineage: Bacteria > Bacteroidota > Bacteroidia > Flavobacteriales > Flavobacteriaceae > UBA3478. The sequence continues at coordinate 128,712 of JAYPUW010000002.1, read as the reverse complement.
TTGTGCGAAGCTTGGGGGACGTACCTCTATATATTCTGCAAAGTTTTTTAAGAAATCAATGTATTGAGCTGTATCGATATCGCCTTCGGCACTCATTTGCCTGAATTGTGTAATGGCTGAACGTAATTCGCTATCTCCTTGGTAGCGCGGATTGATTGAAAAATCGAGACGACCGTAATAGCGCATGTAGTTTTCTGCAGATGAGGCACTCCACATGCGTGGTAAAAACCCAACGTGATCCGGATTCGGCCCTTGAATTGCCCCTTTGTAGGCGTTCACGATTTCATAACGCTGTAATTTTTGATTTTTCTCGTATTTTGGGGTGCCGTCTTGATCGGGTCCTGCAGGAGCAAAGTAATCTGAATAAAAGGATCCGTATAAGGGGCTCTCAGGTGCAGGATACTGTTCGCGATTATAATAGGCGAGCAGAGCGCGTGCATCCTCAGGATTATTTTCATTGACCACGGTTTGAGCGTTTGCTCTGATCGGCAACATAAGCCAAGTAGAGAATCCGATGATAAAAAATAAGACCATGTGAGAAACCACATGTATTTTATGCCAGTTCTTTTGCTTGCTCTTTCGAATAGTGTATACAATGAGGACTGCTAAGGCAAATCCGGTTAAAATAGATCCTGAATTAAAGGGTAGACCAATTTGGTTCACAAAGAACACCTCGGCTGCTCCGAAGAATTTCAATATATAAGTAAGAGAAAAGCGATATACTAAAAACAGTAAACTCACTACACTGAAGTTCGCAATAATGAAATTTTTAGGAGTGATCTTTTCAGTGGTTTTAAAATAATAGAGCAGCCCTATAGGCGGAATGGCTAAGAATCCCATGAACTGAATTCCGAAAACTAGGCCAACAACAAAGGCAATCAACACGAGGTAACGATCTCCGTTTGGTTGATGCAGACGGTCGGTCCAAACCAGACCAAGCCATAGTAAGAGCGCCATCACTAGACTCGCCATAGCGTATACCTCTGTTTCAACGGCATTGAACCAGAAACTATCTGAAAAACCAAGGGTCAACGCACCGACAACTCCGGCCCCCAATATCTCAACAATAGAGGCGGTTTCAGTAATGGGATCATCGGACTTTAAGTTGTTGCGTTTGCGCAGTAGCTTTTCTCCAAGATTAACGATGATTTTAAAGGTAAAAAAGAGGGTTAAAGCACTGGAAATTACAGAAACCCAGTTCACCATTAAGGCGATCTTCTCGACATTCGAGAAGGCAAAGGTGGCCAAGAAGGCCCCAATCAATTGAAAAAGGGGAGCTCCTGGGGGGTGTCCGATTTGTAATTTCGCTGAGGTTGATATGTATTCTCCGGCATCCCAAAAGCTTCCGGTGGGCTCGACGGTCAATCCGTAGACTACGAGTCCGAAAACAAAAATGATCCAAGAAACTATACGGCGATCGCGCTGTAATTCAATCTTCATTTGTACCCGTTTTTGAGTATAATTAAGGTCAACGAAATTAGCGTTTTTAATTTTTGCAGATTCTAAGAATAGTTTAAATTTGCACCCTCGATTGAGTAGTGGCCTATGGTGTAATTGGTAACACAGCTGATTTTGGTTCAGTCGTTCAAGGTTCGAGTCCTTGTAGGCCAACATCTTTTTCAAGAGTGCTTTTTAATGCGCTCTAAAAGCTTAAAAGAGGGGACGGTAGTCCCCTCTTTTGTTACTATGGCAGAAGAGTTTAAAAATATGGTTTACGATTTGTTAGATACTTTTTTACAGAAGCGTCCCGATCTTTTTTTAATTGATTTTTCGATCTCTTCTGATCACAGTATTCAAGTGGTCCTCGATGGGGACAATGGCGTAAGAGTAAACGACTGCATTGAAGCTTCACGGGCTATAGAACACCAATTGGATCGTGAAGCGTATGACTTTTCACTAGAGGTATTTTCGGCCGGAGCCACCGCTCCATTGCAGCTACCCAGGCAATACAAACAACATGTCGGAAGGGTGCTCAAGGTTGAGACCGCAGCCGTCAAATACAAAGGTGTTTTGACCGAAGTTAACGACCAAATGATTAGTTTGTCATGGAAAGAGCGCCAACCTAAACCGGTGGGAAAAGGTAAAGTGACTGTAGAATGTTCACAGCAGATTAATTTTAATGAGATTAAAAAAGCACAAATAGAAATAACGTTCAAACCCTGATCATGGAAAATTTAGCATTAATAGAATCTTTTTCTGAGTTCAAAGACGATAAGTTTATTGACAGAGTGACGCTTATGGTCATTCTAGAGGAAGTGTTTAGAAATACACTGAAGAAAAAATTTGGTTCTGACGATAATTTCGATATCATCATTAACCCAGACAAGGGAGACCTTGAGATTTGGAGAAATAGGGTAGTGGTAGATGATGGAATGGTTGAAGACGAGAACGAAGAGATTTCACTCTCTGAAGCCAGAAAAATTGAACCAGATTTTGAAGTGGGTGAAGATGTGTCAGAAGAAGTGAAGCTTATAGATCTTGGCCGACGTTCAATCTTGGCGTTGAGACAGAATCTCGTGGCTAAAATTCAAGAACACGACAATACAACGATCTATAAGCAATTCAAGGACCTTGAAGGTGAATTGTTCACTGCTGAAGTGCACCACATCCGCCATAAAGCGATCATTCTGCTCGACGATGAAGGAAATGAGATCATTTTGCCGAAAGACCGGCAGATCCCTTCGGACTTTTTCAGAAAGGGCGACAATGTGAGAGGTGTGATTGAAAGCGTTGAATTAAAAGGAACAAAGCCTACCATTATTTTATCGCGAACCTCACCTAGGTTCATAGAGCAACTCTTCTTCCAAGAAATCCCAGAGGTTTTTGATGGATTGATCACGATTAAGAAGGCGGTAAGGATTCCTGGAGAAAAGGCAAAAGTTGCTGTTGATTCTTATGATGATCGCATAGACCCTGTTGGTGCCTGTGTCGGAATGAAGGGTTCTAGAATTCACGGAATTGTTCGTGAGTTGGGGAACGAAAATATCGATGTTATTAACTGGACGAATAACAAGCAGCTTTTGGTAACACGTGCATTAAGTCCAGCAAAAGTAAGCTCAGTGAAGCTTAACGACGATAAAATGACCGCCCAGGTATATCTAAAACCCGAAGAGGTTTCAAAAGCCATTGGACGAAGCGGGCATAACATCCGTCTTGCGGGACAGCTTACGGGTTATGAAATTGACGTCTTTAGAGAAGGGGTTGAAGAAGATGTTGAATTGACAGAATTCTCAGATGAGATCGATGCATGGATCATTCAGGAATTCAAGAAAATAGGATTGGATACGGCACGAAGTATACTCGAATTAGACATTGAGGACCTCATTAAGCGTACAGATCTAGAAGAAGAAACAGTGCGCGAGGTAGTCCGTATACTCAAATCTGAGTTTGAAGACTAACTTTTATATTTGCACTATTTCGCCTTCCATAAGTAAGTTATAGATGAAAACTATTGTATGTCTGATTTAGAAACGATAAGATTAAACAAAGTACTTCGAGAATTGAATATCTCGCTTGACCGTGCTGTAGAGTATCTGAAAGAGAAAGGTCATGAGATAGAGGCTCGTCCTACGACAAAAATTAGCGGAGAGGTCTATCAGGTTCTTCTTGATGAATTTCAAACAGACATGTCTAAGAAAGCCGCCTCGCAAGAGGTGAGTGAAGAAAAACGCAAAGAAAAAGAAGCGCTTCTAAAGCAAATTGAAAAAGAGCAAGAAGAGAAGCGACAGGCCAAAGAAAAGAATGAAACAGAGGTCATCAAGGCCAAAAGCACCCATGTGCAGCCTAAGACTGTTGGCAAGATTGATTTAGAGCCTAAAAAAGCGGCGAAGGAAGAAGAAGCGCTAAAAGAAGAGGTTGTTGAAACCCTGGTAGCTGAGGCTCCTGAGGCTAATCTAGAGGCTAAAGTAATGACACCTGAAGCTCCAGCTCTAGAAAATGAAGTTCTTAAAAAAGAAGAGGGTTCAGACGAAATAAAAACGCAATATCAGAAGTTGTCGGGTCCGAAATTGACCGGAACTACTATCGATCTAACGCAGTTCGAGAAGAAGAAAGAAATCTCTTCTGGCGGGAATGCACAAAATATAGATCGCAAGCGCAAGCGCAAGCGTATAGTAAATGAAAAGGGTAACAGTGGGCAACGAGGACAGTCTGGAAAAGACAGAACATCTCAAGCGATGCGCGCTGAACCTAGTGATGAAGAGGTGCAACGTCAGGTAAGAGAAACGCTTGAAAAACTTCAAGGAAAGAGCTCAAAAGGAAAAGGTGCCAAATACCGTCGAGAAAAGAGAGACTTGCATAAGCAGCAGACAGAAAAAGAGCTAGAACAACAAGAACTCGAAAGTAAGATCCTGAAGGTTACAGAATACGTAACTGTGAATGAGGTGTCGACAATGATGGATGTATCAACCACGCAGATTATCTCTGCCTGTATGTCGTTAGGGATAATGGTAACTCTGAACCAACGCCTAGACGCTGAGACCCTATCTATTGTTGCAGAAGAATTCGGATACGAAGTTGAATTTGTTCAAACCAAACTAGAAGAGAATATTGAAACGGATGCTCAGGATCCAGAAGAGGCCTTAAAACCAAGAGCTCCGATAGTGACCGTTATGGGTCACGTCGATCACGGTAAGACCTCACTTCTGGATTATATCCGTAAAGAAAATGTAATTGCCGGAGAGAGTGGTGGAATCACGCAGCATATTGGGGCATATTCAGTAACACTTGAAGACGGACAACGTATGACCTTCTTAGATACCCCCGGTCACGAGGCCTTTACGGCCATGCGCGCGAGAGGTACACAGGTAACTGATATTGTAATTATTGTCATTGCTGCCGATGACAACATCATGCCTCAAACAAAAGAAGCTATCGCTCACGCTCAGGCTGCAAGTGTGCCAATCATTTTTGCGATCAATAAGGTAGACCGCCCTGAAGCGAATCCAGATAAAATTAAAGAAGGTCTTGCAGGTATGGACTTGCTGGTTGAAGACTGGGGTGGAAAGATTCAATCTCAAGACATTTCAGCAAAGACTGGTCAAGGGATTAAAGAACTATTAGAGAAGGTGCTATTAGAGGCAGAATTGCTAGAGCTTAAAGCAAATCCAGAACGCAAGGCTTCGGGAACAGTGGTTGAAGCTTTCTTAGACAAGGGTAGAGGATATGTCTCTACCGTATTGGTACAGAACGGATCACTCGCCATAGGAGATTATGTGCTCGCAGGTACTTCTAGCGGTAAGGTGAAAGCCATGCAAGATGAACGCGGAAATGCGGTTAAAGTCGCGAGTCCGGCAACGCCTATATCGATCTTAGGATTGGATGGTGCTCCACAAGCAGGGGATAAATTCTTGGTGCTAGAAGACGAAAAAGAAGCGAAGCAAATCGCACTGAAGCGTATGCAGTTACAGCGTGAGCAAAGCGTTCGTGCACAGCGACAACTTACTCTTGATGAAATTGGAAGACGAATCGCCATTGGTGACTTCCAAGAATTGAATATCATCTTAAAAGGTGATGTAGACGGTTCAGTCGAGGCCTTAAGTGACTCGTTCCAGAAGTTGTCCACCGAAGAAATTCAAGTAAAGATCATTCATAAGGGTGTTGGAGCTATTACAGAATCTGATGTGCTTCTTGCCAGCGCTTCATCTGCGGTTGTCATTGGTTTTAACGTAAGGCCTATGGGTAATGCCAGAACAGTAGCCGAGAAAGAAGAAGTGGATGTTCGCACGTATTCTATCATTTATGATGCTATCGATGATATCAAAAAGGCTATGGAGGGTATGCTCAGTCCAGAGATGAAAGAAGAAGTTAGTGGTACGGCTGAAATTCGAGAGACCTTTAAGATCTCGAAAATTGGTACTATCGCTGGATGTATGGTCGTGACTGGTAAAATATTCAGAAACTCCAAGGTCCGTGTCATCCGTGACGGTGTGGTCATCTACGATGGAGAATTAAGTTCTCTGAAGCGATTCAAAGATGACGCTAAAGAAGTAGCAAAAGGATACGATTGTGGTCTTCAGATCAAGAACTTCAATGATATTCAGATCGACGATCAGTTAGAGGCCTACAGTGAGGTAGCTGTTCAGAAGAAACTTTAATTTAATGTTCGACTTCCTGGTTTTATGAGTATAGAAGACGGAAAAAGCGTTCGCAGATCCGCGAACGCTTTTTCTGCTTCAATGCGGTCTGGGAAAAACTGTAATCGCACTCGATAGGTGGGTGACTCAAAGGTCAATTTCAATTCTTTTGTAGGGTAGAAAAGCGAGTCTTTTTTGCGAATGGATTGAAACTGACTCATGATTTTATTGGCTTGTTCAAGAGTTCCGAATCCCAATTGAATTTGGTAATCGGGTAGCGCCTTGAGGTGAGCGGCATAAATTTCAGCCATCATTTCGTATGATTTTTCTGTAGAAACTTCTGATGGGATTTGTTGACGCCTAGACGCAACGCTCTGGTCTTGAGCATTTAATCCTATTACCGTTAAGATTAGGGTTGCTGCGGTGCCAGCGAACTTATGTCTTAAAGCCTCTCTCATATCCTTGAGTCAAAGATACAGGAGTCGTCAGAAATGGTGAATAAACAACTTCTTTATTTAGAATTAAAAAAAATTAATTAATGCTACTTGGAGGCTTTTTTTTAACTCCCCTTGGTCTTATTTTTGTGGCCAATTTGTAAGGGGACATTATACCCTAACGAAAATGACGTTTTGTCTAATTGAGATTTTATGAAAGTTATTCCTAGCCGCCTTTCTTCAATATTCTCGGCTCTTCTATTCGCGCTGTTTGTAATCCCAGCAATAGCACAAGATATTGAAGCTTTAGGAGACCCTGCTAAGGGTAAGCAGTTGTTCAACCAAAATTGTGCTGCCTGTCACGCACTTAACCGTAAAATGACCGGTCCGGCTTTGGCAAACGTAGAGAAGCGTTTGTACGATGATGAGGGTCTAGAAAAAAAATGGCTTTACGCTTGGATCAAGAACAGTGCCGGAATGGTTGCTTCGGGTGATGCCTACGCCAACCGTATCTACAACGAATACAATCAAGCGGCGATGACCGCCTTTCCAACGCTGTCAAATGAAGATATTGACAACATTCTAGCTTACACAGCAGCTCCTCTACCTGCTGCTCCAGTTGTAGCTACTGCAGCCCAGATTGCGGTAAACGCAGAAGGGGCCTCTAGTACCAACGACATCGTTTTAGCGGTTCTCTCTTTTGTATTAGTTGTCCTGATTTTGATGCTGTATCTCGTTAATAAAACGTTGAGACAAATCGCTGCAGCCAATGGTATTGAGGTGCAAGAGCGTGCTAAACGCACTCCGATATGGAAGGCTTTTGTTCATAACCAGTTTTTAGTTTTTGTTTCAGCTGTGGTATTGCTTTTGGCTAGTGCTTATTTCGCCTATGCTTACATGATGCAAGTCGGAATTGATCAAGGGTACGCTCCGGTTCAACCGATTCATTACTCGCATAAAATCCACGCTGGGGACAACAAAATAGAATGTACGTATTGTCACAGCTCTGCTCGAGTTTCTAAGCACTCGGGAATTCCTTCATTGAATGTGTGTATGAATTGTCACAAATCGATTTATGAGTACAAAGGAAATCCAGAGGGGCCATCTGCTGAAGATTTGGCAAATGGATACACCAATGAATTCTACACTGGCGAAATCAAAAAATTATATAAGGCTGTTGGATGGGACGAAGAGACCCAGTCGTATACGGGAGATGCTCAACCCGTTGAGTGGGTGCGTATTCACAACCTACCAGACTTTGTTTACTTCAATCACACCCAGCACTACAGTGTAGCTGGAGTGGAGTGTCAGACGTGTCATGGCCCGGTTGAAGAAATGGAGGTAATGTACCAGCACGCACCATTAACCATGGGCTGGTGTATTAACTGCCACCGAGAGACGAATGTGCAGTTAACCTCTAATCCGTATTACGAGAAAATTCACGAAGAGTTATCTCAGAAATATGGAGTTAAAGAATTAACAGCAGCCCAAATGGGTGGCCTTGAATGTGGTAAGTGCCACTATTAATTATTCGGAATCCTAACTGATTATGGCATCACATAAGACTTATTGGAAAAGCGAAACAGAACTCTTTGAAAAGGATCAGGCGGTTTCGCACCTCAAGCACAATGAATTTGCTGAGACCCTTCCCGTCAATGATTTTTTAGAAGACGAGGCTAGCCTTCAGTCGTCTGAAACTTCTCGAAGAGATTTTTTAAAGTTTGTTGGTTTTAGTACGGCTGCAGTAACTTTAGCGGCTTGCGAAGGGCCAGTTAAGAAATCTATTCCTTACGTTATTCAACCAGATGAGATCGTTCCTGGGGTAGCCAATTATTACGCTACTACTATCTCAGACGGATTTGACTTTGCGTCTATCCTAGTAAAAACCCGTGAAGGACGTCCGATCAAAATTGAAAATAACGACAGAGCTAGACTGTTTGGCGGAGCTAATGCAAGAGTTCAAGCTTCGGTGCTAAACCTTTACGATAAGTTCCGTTTACAAGGTCCTCTTGCTGCCGGTGTTGATGTTTCTTGGGATACTTTAGATACTGCTGTGAAGGCCCGTCTTGACGCGCTTTTATCAACGGGACAAAAAGCTGTTGTACTCTCTGCTTCTACTACGAGCCCTTCATACAAAGCGCTTGTAACTCAGCTTAAAGAAATCTATGCTTCTGTTGAGCATGTAAGCTACGATGTTGTTTCTTCTGGCGCTGCTCTAGAAGCATTCGGTCAAGTTTACGGAGAAAGTGGGCTGGCAGATTACGATTTTTCTAAGGCAGATGTAATTCTCTCTTTTGACGCCGATTTCTTAGGAGATTGGCAAGGAGGTTCTTATGCTAAATCATATGTAGCGAACCGTATACCTAAACACGGTCACATGTCGCACCACGTTCAGCTCGAGTCAAATATGACTCTAACGGGTGCGAATGCCGATAAGCGCATTCCACTCAACACTGCTGAAATTAAGAGAGCTCTTGCAGCCCTTTATAAGGCATTAAATGGTGAAGCGGTATCCGAGTCTGATTCTTCAATAGCCGGTCATATGAACGCCTTGGCAGATAAGCTTCGTACGGTAGGTTCAAAAGCTGTTGTGGTTTGTGGTGTTGAAGATGTGAACGCTCAACTACTAACATTAGCCATCAACGAGTACCTTAAAAGCGATGCTTTTGATCCTGCAGCTCCTAGAAACCTCAGAAGCTCAACCGCTTCTGCTATGGACCAATTGATTGCAGATATGGATAGCGGCGCTGTTGGGGCCTTATTCATTGACAAGGTGAATCCGGTATACAGTTTAGCCAATGGTGCTGCCTTTGCAGAAGCGATGCAGAAAGTCGGTTTTACCGTTTGCAGTGCCTTCTCAATGAACGAGACGGCTGAACTTGCCTCTTTTGTTGTAGCCAATTCTCATTATTTAGAGTCTTGGGCAGACGCCCAACCTAAGAAAAGTTACTACACCTTAACTCAACCGGTAATTCGAAATCTTTTTGATACGCGTCAATTTGAAGAATGCCTATTGAAGTGGTCAGGTAGTTCTGATACGTATCACGATTTCATAAAAGGCCACTGGACTGCAAACGTTCTCGGAGGTAATGCATGGAATAAAGCTGTTCAAGATGGTGTATTTGAAGCCGCTGCTCCTAAATCATTGGATGCTCGTATTGATGAGACCCTTCTTCAATCGGCACATCGCTCATTAGCTGTCGCTCAGAGCGAAGGAATGGAGCTTGTTCTCTACACCAAAACAGGAATGGGAGACGGTCAAATGGCGAATAATCCATGGCTTCAAGAATTCCCTGATCCAATTTCACGCACCTCTTGGGATAACTACCTTACCATCTCGAAGGCGGATGCGGAGGCTTATGGGCTAAAAAATGTAAACGTTGCTAATGGAGGGCTAGACGGAAGCTACGTTAAAGTAACTGTCAACGGAACTAGTATCTCAAATGTGCCCGTTATGATCCAACCAGGTCAGGCGAAAGGTACTGTTGGTTTAGCACTAGGCTATGGTCGCAAAGTAGGTTTGCAGTCAGAGATGCAAACTGGAGTTAACGCATATAAGGTTTACTTCAACGGCTCAAAGGTTCAAGAAGTAACTATCGAAAAGCAATCTGGTATGCACGAGTTTGCGTGCGTTCAGTTGCATAAAACGCTAATGGGTAGAGGAGATATCATCAAGGAGACGACCTTAGAAGATTTTATAACTAAGCCTGCTTCAGAGTGGAATGAAGTTCCTGTGGTCTCATTAGACCATCAAGAGGTTCCAGCCTCTACTGTAGATTTATGGGAATCTTTCGATCGTTCGGTAGGACACCACTTTAATTTATCGATTGACCTTAATGCCTGTACAGGATGTGGAGCATGCGTGATTGCATGTCATGCAGAGAACAACGTTCCTGTTGTAGGAAAGAAAGAAATCCGTGTTTCTCGCGATATGCACTGGTTGCGTATTGACCGTTACTATTCTTCTGAAGAGTCTTTTGCGGCTGATGATGCCAAGAAGGAGAGTTTTGATGGATTGTTCGGTGAGACGGGGAGTCTTGGAGGTTTTGGAACCTTAGAAGATCCGTCTGCGAATCCTCAAGTGGCGTTCCAGCCTGTAATGTGTCAGCACTGTAATCACGCTCCATGTGAAACAGTTTGCCCGGTAGCTGCGACTTCGCACTCGCGTCAAGGACACAATCACATGGCCTACAATCGATGCATTGGAACACGTTACTGTGCTAACAACTGCCCTTATAAGGTTCGCCGCTTTAACTGGTTCAGATACAATCAGAATGATGAGTTTGACTTCCATATGAACAACGATTTAGGTCGAATGGTACTCAATCCAGATGTGAACGTTCGTTCAAGAGGGGTGATGGAGAAGTGTTCTTTCTGTATCCAGAGAACTCAGAAAGCAATTCTAGATGCGAAAGCTGAAGGACGTGCTGTGAAAGACGCAGAATTCCAAACGGCTTGTTCGGCCGCCTGTGATACAGAAGCGTTGGTGTTTGGAGATGTAAATGATAAAGATAGCGAAGTGGCTCAACTGAAAGAAAGTGAGCGCATGTATCACCTTCTAGAAAATGTTGGAACACAACCGAACGTGTTCTATCACGTTAAAATTAGAAATACAGAAAAAGCCTAATTAATACTAAACAAAACCATTTTATGGCGTCGCATTATGAAGCTTCGATACGTAAACCACTTGTAACCGGTTCAAAGAGTTACAGTGACGTATCTAATGATATCGCTAGACCTGTAGAAGGAAGAGCAAATAAGCAATGGTGGATTGTTTTCGGTATTGCTTTAGCGGCCTTCTTATGGGGTCTTGGAGCAATTATCTATACCATTTCTACCGGTATTGGCGTTTGGGGACTTAACAAAACAGTCAACTGGGCCTGGGATATTACCAACTTCGTTTGGTGGGTAGGTATTGGTCACGCGGGGACCCTGATTTCTGCGGTGCTTCTGCTCTTTAGACAGAAATGGCGTATGGCTATTAACCGCTCTGCAGAGGCAATGACCATTTTCTCGGTTATTCAGGCAGGGCTGTTTCCTATCATTCACATGGGTAGACCATGGCTGGCTTTTTGGGTACTTCCGATTCCAAATCAATACGGTTCTCTTTGGGTAAACTTTAATTCGCCGCTGTTGTGGGACGTATTCGCGATTTCAACCTACTTATCGGTTTCATTGGTTTTCTGGTGGACAGGTTTATTACCTGATTTTGCCATGATTCGTGATCGTGCGATCAAGCCTTTCCAGAAAAAATTATATAGTTTGATCAGTTTTGGTTGGACGGGTCGCTCCAAAGATTGGCAGCGTTTTGAAGAGGTTTCATTGGTGCTTGCAGGATTAGCTACACCACTGGTATTATCGGTTCACACCATTGTATCCTTTGACTTCGCAACCTCTGTGATTCCGGGGTGGCACACCACGATTTTCCCTCCTTACTTCGTGGCGGGGGCGATTTTCTCTGGTTTTGCCATGGTGAATACGCTTTTGATTATCATGAGAAAGGTGGTAGGATTAGAAGACTACATCACCGTTCAACACATAGAATTGATGAACATTGTGATCATGATCACAGGTTCGATTGTAGGTTGTGCATATATAACGGAGCTTTTCATTGCGTGGTATTCAGGAGTTGAATACGAGCAGTACGCATTCTTGAACCGTGCTACCGGTCCTTATGCTTGGGCCTATTGGGCGATGATGTCGTGTAACGTGTTCTCGCCGCAATTCATGTGGTTCAAGCGATTGAGAACAAGTATCATGTTTTCATTTTTTATCTCTATTGTAGTAAACATTGGGATGTGGTTTGAGCGTTTTGTGATCATTGTGACCTCACTTCACCGTGATTACTTACCTTCATCATGGACCATGTTCTCTCCGACCTTTGTTGATATAGGAATCTTTATTGGAACAATCGGATTCTTTTTTGTGCTTTTCTTATTGTATTCGAGAACATTCCCTGTAATTGCTCAGGCAGAGGTGAAGTCTATTTTAAAGTCTTCAGGAGACCAATACAAAGCGCTTAGAGAAGAGGGAAAGCCATTATATACAATGCCTAAGAGAGGAAAGGTAACGACTTACTCTATTGAGGAAAATTCAACCACTAATCAAACTCATTCGTAAAGGCTATGGCATCAAAGATATTTAGAGCACTATACAACGACGATGACATTTTGATGAATGCCGTCAAAAAGGTGCGCGAAGAAAAGCATCATATCGAAGAGGTCTATACTCCTTTTCCGGTTCACGGCCTTGATAAGGCATTGGGTCTAGATGAGACGAGAATTTCAATGGCTGCATTTATCTACGGATGCTTAGGTCTTACAGTAGCAACCGTAATGATGAATTATATAATGATTGAAGATTGGCCGCAGGACATTGGAGGAAAGCCTAGCTTTTCATTTATTCAAAACATGCCGGCATTTGTTCCTGTGATGTTTGAGATGACAGTGTTTTTTGCTGCTCACCTTATGGTGATTACGTTTTACTTAAGAAGTAAGATGTGGCCTTTTAAAAAGGCTGAAAATCCGCTACCAAGAACTACCAACGATCTGTTCTTAATGGAAGTCGCGGTTAAAGAAGGTGAAGAAAAAGCCTTGACAGAACTATTGTTAGACACCGGAGCCATTGAGGTTCAAAAACCAAAAGCATAAGCTATGAAATTGATGAAGTTATTTTCTGTTACGCTCGTTGTCGCTTTGTTGACTACCTCATGCTTCAACAGGAACAAGCCCAATTATCAGTATTTCCCAGATATGTATGAGGCGGTGGGATACGAAACTTATGCTAAGGTGAACTTTTTACCAGAGAATTCTTCTGCATTAACTCCTGCTGAAGGTAGTATTCCAAGAGGATGGATGCCTTATGCCTTTGAAAATACTCCAGCAGGTAAAGAAATGGCCCGCGAAGACGTAAGCCCATTAGCTGAAGAAAACAAAGAGGCTGATCTTGCTAAGGGTAAAGAGTTGTATGATGTGTATTGTGCTATATGTCACGGCGCAAAGGGCGACGGTCAAGGTACCCTAGTTAAGCACGAGAAGATTTTAGGGGTCCCGAGTTATGCAGATCAAGGAAGAAACATTAACATCGGAAGTACCTATCACACGATTTATTACGGACTTAATTCTATGGGCTCTTATGCTTCTCAGTTGAGTAGTGAAGAGGAGATTTGGCAAATCGCCGCCTACGTGATGGAATTAAAAAACGACCTAACTAATTAACCGAAGTGAACATGTATCAGTTTTCGCAACGTTTCAAAATAACAACACTTGTGCTCATGGGGCTTGGTCTTGTTGGGCTTGCTTACGGTTTTTTGTCTGCCCCTAGCACAGTCGAAGAAGCTAAAGCGATTGTCGCTGCCCATGCCGCTGATGGACACGGTGATTCCCATGACTCTAGTTCAGATCATGGGAATGCCACTCACGAATCGGCAGCGCACGACGATCACTCTACTGCACAACATCAGTCTGATGACGCACAAACAGCTTCAGAAGGGCATCACGAAGCTGCAACAGTAGCTGAAGATCAACATGCTAAGCACGATCAGCACGTATTTAATCAAATGCGTAATAGACCATGGTCTGCTTTTTACGTTAGCGCATTATTTGCATTCCTTATCGCACTTGGTGTTCTAGCGTTTTATGCGGTAAATCGAGCAGCTCAGGCCGGATGGTCTCCCCTTTTATTTAGGGTGATGGAGGGGATTACTTCTTACCTCATTCCTGGAGGGATTATTCTTTTCGTATTCTTTGTACTCTCTGCTTTACACATGAATCATGTGTTTGTTTGGATGGACCCTGAAGTAGTAGCACATGACGAATTGATTCAGAACAAGAGCGGTTATTTGAATTCGACTTTCTTTTTGATTAGAGCTGCGCTCTTCATTGGAGGATGGATATTCTATCAGCAATTCTCTAGAAAATTATCTCTTGCCGAAGAGATAGCTACTGATCATAAAAGTTTTGTTCTCAATTTCAGAGTGTCAGCAGGGTTCTTGGTCTTTTTCCTAGTGACTGAGTCTATTATGTCTTGGGATTGGATTATGAGTGTTGATCCACACTGGTTCAGTACGCTATTTGGATGGTATGTGTTTGCGAGCTTCTTTGTGTCGGGGATTACTACTATCGCCCTGTTCACCCTTTATTTGAAATCTAAAGGACTATTAGAAGAGGTAAACAACTCTCACCTTCATGACCTAGCGAAGTTCATGTTTGGTATCAGCATTTTCTGGACGTATCTATGGTTCAGCCAGTTTATGCTTATTTGGTATGCAGATATTCCTGAAGAGGTCACCTATTACGCTATGCGTTTTGAATCATACAAGCTTCCGTTCCTTGGAATGCTTGCGTTAAACTTCTTATTTCCATTATTGGTTATCATGAGAAGCGATTACAAGCGCATTCCTTGGTTTGTTCAGACTGTAGGTATCATTATTTTGACAGGACATTACCTAGATTTCTATATCATGATCATGCCGGGTACGGTTGGAGCTCATTGGTCAATCGGTATCCCAGAGCTTGGAGGTATCTTATTCATTGCCGGACTTTTCTTGTTCGTTGTTGCTACAGCGCTTACTAAGGTTCCGTTAACCCCTAAGGGCAGTCCGCTCTTAGGAGAGAGTAAACATTTTCACTATTAATTGAAACGACTTAGTTAATTACTATGACTTCACCCTTGATTCTTGCCGTTCTTGTTTTAGTTGCGATTGCCATATGGCAGCTGGCTAAGATTTTCGAACTTTCTCAGATGGGTGCTGATCGCGCAAACGATCAGATAGCCAATGATTCAGACAACAAATACAATGGGTATTTGCTTTTTGCATTCCTTGTATTCATTTATGGAATCACCATTTTCAGCTTTGCTAAATACGGCAAAACACTATTACCTATACCGGCTTCAGAGCACGGAGCTGATTATGATCAATTGATGTGGATTTCGTTTGCCATAATCTTCTTTGTGCAGACCGTAACTCAGTTTTTGTTGCATTATTTCGGATACAAATACCGCGGCGAGAAGGGTAAAAAGGCTTTATTCTATGCGGATAATGATAAACTTGAGTTCATTTGGACCATTATACCAGTTATCACACTAGCTATTCTAATCCTTTATGGGCTGTATGCATGGGTAAATATTATGGACATTAACGATGAGGACGATCCGCTTTATGTTGAGTTATATGCTCAACAATTCAATTGGACAGCTCGATATGGAGGAGAAGATAACGTATTAGGAGATGCTAGCGTGCGTTTGATCGATATTAATAATGCAAACGTGCTTGGTTTAGATTCAGGAGATCCTAACAGTTTTGATGATGTAATTGTAAAAGAACTTCACTTGCCTGTAGGGCGCAAGGTGAATTTTTTTATGAGATCGCAGGACGTTCTACACTCTGCTTACATGCCTCATTTTAGAGCACAGATGAACTGTGTTCCCGGAATGGTTACTCAGTTTTCATTTACACCTACAGTGACTACGGAAGAAATGCGCCTGCAACCTGAGGTTGTTGACAAGGTAAAACGCACAAACGTTCTTCGAGCTGCGCGAGCTGCTGAAGGTGACCCGAATAGTGATCCATGGGAATTTGATTATGTATTACTGTGCAACAAGATTTGCGGAAAATCGCACTACAATATGCAGATGAAGATCGTTGTTGAATCAGAAGAAGACTTTAACAAATGGTTAAAGGAGCAAAAAACATTTGGAGAAACCGTAACTGCTCTTCCTTAAATTTGTAACTGAATAAGAGAACAAAAAATTGTAAAGCTATTATGGCCCACGCAGCAGAACATCATCACAAAGAAACCTTTATCACAAAGTACATTTTTAGCCAAGATCACAAGATGATCGCTAAACAGTATTTGATCTCAGGCCTTATTATGGGAGCAATAGGTATTGCTATGTCTCTCCTTTTTAGAATGCAATTGGCATGGCCGGGTGAATCATCGGCAGTATTTTCGGCCCTATTGGGTAAATGGGCTCCTGATGGTGTTATGGATGCAGATATCTACCTCGCACTGGTAACGATACACGGTACAATTATGGTTTTCTTTGTGCTTACGGCCGGCTTGAGTGGTACGTTTTCTAACCTTTTGATTCCATTGCAAATCGGAGCGCGTGATATGGCCTCTGGTCTTTTGAATATGATCTCATTTTGGTTGTTCTTTCTTTCTTCGGCCATCATGCTTGCTTCGTTATTTGCAGAAGCTGGGCCAGCCGCTGCGGGATGGACGGTGTATCCACCACTTTCAGCATTACCCCAAGCCCAGCCTGGTTCAGGAATGGGTATGACCCTTTGGTTGGTATCAATGGCCATTTTCATTGCATCATCGCTTTTAGGTTCATTGAACTATATCGTTACAGTACTCAACTTGAGAACAAAAGGAATGACCATGACGCGCATGCCGCTAACCATTTGGGCATTCTTTGTGACTGCAATTATTGGTGTTGTTTCTTTCCCAGTTTTGCTCTCAGCGGCCTTATTGCTTATCATGGACAGAAGCTTTGGAACCTCATTCTTTTTATCAGACATCTTTATCCAAGGAGAGGTCTTGCATTATCAAGGAGGTTCTCCGGTGTTATACGAACACCTTTTCTGGTTCTTGGGTCACCCTGAGGTATATATTGTATTACTTCCTGCTCTTGGTATTACCTCTGAAGTGATGTCGACCAATGCACGTAAACCTATTTTTGGCTACCGCGCCATGATCGCTTCAATCTTGGGTATTGCTTTCTTGTCAACGATTGTCTGGGGACACCACATGTTTATTTCTGGAATGAATCCGTTTCTTGGCTCGGTGTTTACCTTTACCACGCTTTTAATTGCGATTCCATCTGCAGTTAAAGCCTTTAACTACATCACTACTTTATGGAAAGGTAACTTGCAGTTGAATCCAGCCATGCTTTTTTCAATTGGATTGGTCTCAACCTTCATTACAGGAGGTTTGACAGGGATCATCCTAGGAGACAGTACGCTTGACATCAACGTTCACGATACGTACTTTGTAGTTGCTCACTTCCACCTGGTAATGGGTATCTCTGCACTCTATGGTCTTTTTGCTGGGATTTATCACTGGTTCCCTAAGCTTTTCCAAGGTAGATTGATGAATAAAAACCTTGGATATATTCACTTTTGGGTGACTGCGGTTGCTTCATACGGTGTATTCTTCCCAATGCACTTTGTTGGTATGGCGGGTGTGCCAAGACGTTACTACGAAAATACTGCCTTCCCTATGTTTGATGAGTTAGCAGATGTTCAGATACTTATGACTGTATTTGCATTGATTGCGGCGGCTGCCCAATTAGTGTTTGTTTACAATTTTATCCATTCTATTTTCTACGGTAAGCGTGGAGATCAGAATCCTTGGAATTCGAATACGCTTGAATGGACAGCTCCAATGAAGCATATTCACGGTAATTGGCATGGTGAGATCCCAGAGGTTCACCGCTGGTCTTATGACTATAGTAAAACCTATGAAGACGGATCGTACATCATAGAGGGACAAGATTTTGTTCCGCAGACGGTTCCGCTTCAACCGAACGAAGATGAATTGAATCATTAAGATTTTGAGTTCAAATCAAATAGAAAGCCCCTCTTAGATGTGGGGCTTTTTTGTTGAAACCATTACCTTTAAGAAGTTTAGAATACAAACGATGAATGAACATCTTGATCCTTCAGGGGCCCACTACGGCAAAGAGGACTTTGACATAGAACGTGTTTTACGCCCTCAAGGGTTTGATGACTTTGCAGGGCAAGATTCGGTACTTGAAAACCTCAAAATATTTGTAGAAGCCGCTAACCAGAGAGATGAGGCCTTAGACCACACATTGCTTCATGGGCCTCCAGGTTTAGGTAAAACCACCTTGGCTCATATTTTGGCTAATGAGTTAGATGTTGCCATCCGCGTTACCTCTGGCCCTGTACTAGATAAACCAGGTGATTTAGCCGGATTGCTTACAAATCTTGAAGAACGTGATGTACTTTTCATCGATGAGATTCATCGATTGAGTCCGGTGGTAGAGGAATATTTGTACTCTGCTATGGAAGATTTCAAGATTGATATCATGATCGAAACTGGGCCCAATGCACGATCAGTACAGATCCACCTAAAACCCTTTACACTAATAGGGGCCACCACTCGCTCGGGATTACTTACCGCCCCTATGCGTGCTCGTTTTGGTATTCAGTCAAGGCTCTCTTACTATAGTATAGAACTTCTGTCTACCATAGCGACCCGCAGTGCTGAGATTCTAAAGATTGAAATAAAGGAGGATGCTGCCATTGAAATTGCGCGCAGAAGCCGAGGTACGCCAAGGATTTGTAATGCGCTACTCAGGCGAATTAGAGATTTTGCTCAGATCAAAGGGAATGGAAAAATTGACCTTGAAATTGCACGATACGGACTTAAGGCCTTGAATGTAGATGCCTATGGATTAGACGAGATGGACAATAAGATTCTTTCTACTTTAATCGATAAGTTCCAAGGAGGACCCGTTGGAATCAATACCCTGGCAATGGCTGTCTCTGAAAATGCAGAAACGCTCGAAGAGGTCTATGAGCCCTTTTTAATTCAAGAAGGATTTTTAGTCCGCACCCCAAGAGGCCGTGAGGCTTCAGCACTTGCTTACAAACATCTCGGTAAAGACAGGGGTGCCACCCAAACCGGCCTATTTTAAACATTAAGCCTATCTCATGCAAAAAGACGAACAGCTTGCTCATCGATCGAGTTTGATCAAACAAGCGGCTGAACGCCATGGGTTTATGGCCTGCGGAATTTCCAAGGCTGAATTTTTAGCTGACCATGCGCCGAGATTAGAGCAGTGGCTAAAAGATCAACGTCAAGCTACGATGTCTTATATGGAGCGGAATTTTGACAAGAGGCTCGATCCCCGCAAACTGGTAGAAGGTTCAAAGTCGGTGGTTTCACTGCTTTTTAATTACTATCCTCCTGAATCGGCCCGATTAGGTCAAAGTCATATTAAGATTTCAAAGTATGCTTATGGCGAAGACTATCACCGGGTGATCAAAGACAAGCTAAAAGCTATGCTCAGTGAGCTCCGTGATTCAATAGGTCAAATCGAGGGGAGGGCTTTTGTAGACTCAGCCCCCATCCTAGAAAAGGCATGGGCAGAGCGTTCAGGCCTAGGATGGATCTCTAAGAACAGCAACTTGATTCATAAGCGTCAAGGTTCATTTTTCTTTTTGGCAGAATTGATTATAGATCTTGAATGCGCTTATGATACTCCAATAACCACTGATCACTGCGGTAGTTGTATGGCCTGCATAGAGGCCTGTCCGACCGAAGCTATTGTCAGCCCAATGGTTGTAGATGCCGGTAAGTGTATTTCATATTTTACAATTGAGTTGAAAGAAGCCATTCCTTCTTCTTTCAAGAAATCTTTCGATGATTGGGCTTTCGGCTGTGATACCTGTCAAGACGTGTGTCCGTGGAATCGTTTTTCTTCTCCTCACAATGAACCCCGGTTATTACCCACGCCTGCTTTGCAAGAATTAGATGCAGCCGCTATGATAGAGCTCACCGAAGAAACCTTTAAACAGGTATTTTCGAAATCAGCCTTGAAACGCACCAAGTTCAGTGGCTTAAAGCGTAATATCGATTTTTTGAGGCAGTAAGGCTGCTAATTTCAATTATCTTTGATTACTCAATCCTATAATTGCATTCGATATGAGCAAAGCGCGATTAAGGCGCGAAGCTTTGGTCTACCACGCCAAACCTCAGCCCGGTAAAATCAAGATTGTTCCGACTAAGCCCTACCAAACACAAAGAGACTTGGCATTGGCCTACTCACCTGGAGTTGCTGAGCCTTGTTTAGAAATAGAGAAGAATCCCAACGATGTGTATAAGTACACCGCCAAAGGGAATATGGTTGCGGTGATTTCTAATGGAACAGCCGTACTAGGCTTGGGCGATATTGGCCCCTTGGCTTCAAAGCCCGTAATGGAGGGTAAGAGCTTGTTGTTCAAGATTTTTGCTGATATAGACGGAATTGATATCGAGGTCGATACCAAAGATGTTGATGCTTTTGTGGAGACGGTTAAACGCATCTCTCCAACTTTTGGAGGAATTAATCTAGAAGACATAAAGGCTCCTGAAGCCTTCGAGATTGAGCGTAGACTTAAAGAAGAGCTCGATATTCCGGTGATGCATGACGATCAACACGGAACCGCCATCATCTCGGCAGCAGCCTTGTTAAATGCCTTAGAACTCGCCGAAAAGAAGATAGAAAATGTGCGCATTGTAGTCAGTGGAGCAGGAGCTGCCGCTATCTCATGTACTAAGTTGTATAAGGCATTTGGTGCGCGCAGTGAAAACATAGTGATGCTTGATAGCAAAGGAGTTATCCAAAAGACTAGAGAAAATCTAGATCCTTCAAAACTCGAATTTGCGACCTCCCGCACTATTGAGACTTTGGAAGAGGCCATGGTAGATGCAGATGTATTCATTGGCCTATCTATTGCAGACATTGTTTCTGAAAAGATGCTCTTAAGCATGGCAGAGAATCCTATTGTGTTTGCAATGGCGAATCCTAATCCAGAAATTGACTATAACTTGGCTGTACGCGCACGCGAAGATGTCATTATGGCCACCGGTAGATCTGACCATCCGAATCAGGTCAACAATGTTCTAGGGTTTCCATTCATCTTTAGAGGTGCGCTTGACGTTCGCGCTACTAAGATCAATGAAGAAATGAAGATGGCAGCCGTACTTGCATTGGCCGAATTGACCAAAGAGCCCGTTCCTGAACAGGTCAATATCACCTATGATATCACCAAGTTGAGTTTCGGACGAGAGTACATCATTCCTAAACCATTTGATCCGAGATTGATTATAAAGATTCCCGTTGCCGTTGCAAAAGCGGCGATAGACTCAGGGGTCGCCCAAGAAGATATTACGGACTGGTTCCGGTATGAAGATGAACTTATGGCTCGGTCTGGGACAGATAACAAATTCATTCGCTCGCTTCATGATAAGGCCCGCTCAAACCCTAAAAAGGTTGTGTTTGCCGAGGCCGATCAGATCGATGTGCTCAAGGCGGCCCAATTCGTGTATGACGAGGGTATAGCCATTCCTATTTTATTAGGAGACAAAGAAGTAATCACGAGTCTAAAAGAGGAGCTAGAGTTTGATGCCGATCTACTTGTATTAGATCCGGGCGAAGACGAAGAGCAAGAAAGACGTGATACTTTCGCAGATCTTTTGTGGAAGCGAGGAGAACGCAGCGGGGTTCAAAAATATAGCGCGGGTGTGCGCATGGAGCACCGCAATTATTATGGCCCTATGATGGTATTAAGCGGAGAGGCTGATGCGATGATTTCTGGTTATTCGCGTTCGTTCCCTAAAGTGTTGCTTCCGGTGCTTGAAACCGTAGGTAGAGGGCCTGGCGTCAAACGCGCTTCAACCATGAACATCATGATAACGCCAAGAGGACCTATGTTCTTGTCAGATACAGCGATTAACATCAATCCATCAGCAGAAGAGTTGGCAGAGATCGCCGTCATGACAGCTAAAGAAGTAAAGGCCTTCGGATTTGAGCCAATTGTGGCTATGTTGTCGTTCTCAAATTACGGTTCGTCTAAACATCCAGAAGCCAAGAAGGTGAAAGAGGCAGTACGATTTCTGCATCAAAATCATCCTGACTTAGTTGTCGATGGAGAGATTCAGGCAGACTTTGCGCTCAATCAAGAAATGGGAGCCAATACTTTTCCTTTCTCAAAATTGGCGAATAGACGTGTTAATACCCTTGTGTTTCCGAACCTAGATGCCGCCAATATTACCTATAAGCTGCTAAAGGAATTACACGGAGTAAAGTCCGTTGGACCAGTAATGCTTGGGCTCGAAAAACCTATTCACATTCTTCAGCTTGGTGCTAGTGTAGAAGAAATTATCAACATGACCGCTATTGCAGTAATCGACGCGCAACTCAGAGAAAAATCTAAATAGAATCTCATCATGATTACGCATTTATCAGGTAAACTTGTTGAGAAAAGTCCAACCCATGTGGTCATAGAATGTGCTGGAGTAGGATATCACTTAGATATTTCGCTCTATACCTTTCAGCAGATAAAAGACGAAGAACAGATCCGATTGTTTACCCATCTTCAAATTAGAGAAGATGCTCACACCTTATTCGGATTTACTTCAGTTTTTGAGCGAAGTGTATTTCGATTGCTACTTTCTGTGAGTGGTATTGGGGCGAACACGGCTAGAACAATGCTTTCTTCGCTGGCTCCAGAAGAGATTCTTGAGGCCATTGTCAATGAGCAGGTGCAGAAGATACAATCTGTAAAGGGTATTGGGCAGAAAACGGCACAGCGCGTATTATTAGATCTTCGTGATAAGGCCGTCTTGCTAATGCATGATCAGCCGAATGTCATTATGGCGAGCGCCTCTCAAATGGCACAAGCTGAAGAGGCAATGGCTGCCTTAGAGGTCTTAGGCTTTTCTAGGAAAGCCGTCTTCAAGGTCGTTGAGCGCTTTGCAAAAGAAAATCCATCGGCAACGGTTGAAGAATTAATCAAAAACACTTTAAACGCACTTTGATTGGTAAGAGAATCCATGCTGTAATTACTGTAATTTGTGTTGCCTTAGCAGCCTATTCTCAGTGTACCTATAGCCAAGATCTCCCAGTTCTATCTCCTTACCCTATTCAAGAGATTTATGAGTACGACCCGGTAAATACCAGGTTTGTTAAACGTCCTGTGCTGGTTGAGCAAACTTCGGGTTACCCCACGTATTTGTCTGTCACCGCATTTTATGAAGCCGTAAGAAGACAAACCATTGCTTATAACTATCGCGACAAAACGGACGCTTTGTCTAAAGCGAACGATTCGCTTAATGCCTCTATGAAAGATTTATTACCTACCTATTATGTGAATTCTGATTTTTTTGAATCAGTCTTCGGAGGTAATACCATAACAGTTGCTACAAGCGGAGGATTCAATTTCGATACCGGTGCTCTTGTTCAGCGCACTGAGAACCCAGGATTAGCCTTGCGCAATCAGCGCTCCACCTTGCTTGATATCGACCAGCAATTTGACTTTAATCTCGATGCGAAAATCGGTGAGCGTTTAACTGTCAGCGCAGCCATTGATAGCCGATCAGCCTTTAGCTTTGAAAATCTCTTTAAACTCGGCTATACTCCTCAAGAAGATGATTGGCTACGCTCTATTGAATTCGGAAATGTAAGTCTGCCGATTCAAAGTACCCTTATTTCTGGTGCCCAAAATGTTTTTGGGGTTAAGACTGAGTTTCAATTCGGGAGAACCCGTCTCTCTGCGATTTATGGGGAGCAACGTGCTCAGCGTACCTCGGTTCGTTCAGAAAACGGCAACGTGGTGAATCGCTTTGAATTGAGCGCTATCGACTACGAAGAAAACATTCACTTCTTTCTCGCACATTACTTTAGGGATCAATACGATCAGGCCTTAGAAAATTATCCTTTTATTGCCAGTAATGTTCAGATCACCCGAATGGAGGTATGGGTGACCAATCGCCAACAGCAAACAGACAACGTTAGAAGTATCGTCGCCTTTCAAGATCTCGGAGAAGCTTCGCCTGAAAACGTTTCATTCGAGGCGCCAGAATCTTTTTATACCACGGCTACCTCGCTTCCAGATAATCGAGTGAATGTCTTAGATCCCTCCTTAATTGGGGGGACTGGAATTTCTGAAGCGATTCGTGCTCCGCGTTCTAATTTTGCGGAGTTAAATCTACTTGGTCAACGCCTTACCAATGGAGTGCATTTCGCGAATTTGAATAACGCAAGAAAGCTTGAGGCCGGAGTGCACTACAGTTTCAATACACAACTCGGATACCTGTCTTTAAATCAACCCTTGGGTACCGATGAGGTACTTGCGGTAGCCTTTCAATATACCTATAACGGTCAGGTGTATACCGTAGGAGAATTCTCTAACGACAACAGACTCGGATCTGAAGAAAGTCTGGTATTGAAACTGTTAAAGAGTACCATTACAAGGGTAGAAGATCCGATTTGGGATCTGATGATGAAGAATATATATGCCATTGGTGCTTTTGGATTGACAGCGGCTGATTTTCAGCTTCAATTGCTCTACAAAGACCCTAGCCCTCGCAATTTTCTATCGCCTGCCGATGAGAACCTGCCTTGGCCAGATGAATTCAGTGATCAAAGTCTTTTGCGCATCTTTAATTTCGATCGCCTTGACGCATATGACAATGTCTCAGCTGAAGGAGATGGCTTTTTTGATTTTGTAGACGGTATTACAGTGGATGCCGAGAACGGTAGAATCATATTTACAAAAACAGAGCCCTTTGGATTTTTTCTTTTTTCAGCCCTTAAAAGTTCTAGTGAGGAGGCTTATGATAATCTGACCTCTTATAATGCAAACCAGCAGAAATTTGTTTATCAAAGCCTTTATGGATTGACTAAGGCTGCAGCACTTCAAGATGCGAGCGCTAATCGATTTGCTATTAAAGGTTCGTATTCAGGTTCTCAATTGAATGATCAAAGTCGTATCCCGCTCGGGGTACTCTACGCTGTGCCCGGATCTGTTCAGGTGAGGGCTGGAGGTCGACTTCTCAATGAGGGTATTGATTATGAGGTCGATTATACCACCTCTTCGGTAATCCTTCTAGATCCAAGTCTTGCAGCTTCTGGAGTTCCTATTGATGTTAGCGCTGAAGATGCCGGACAGTTAGGACAATTGACTAGGCGTTTTTTTGGCTTAACGTTAGACCATGAGTTTTCAGACGACTTCCAAGTTGGCGGAGCAGTCATGAACTTAAGAGAGCGACCATTGTCTCAAAAAGCGGCCTATGGGGTTGAACCCATCAATAATACGATGATAGGCGCTACCTTAAGGTACCGCAAAGAAGTTCCTTTTTTAACCCGACTGATCAATCAGTGGCCGACTATTGATTCTGATGCTCCCTCTGAAATCGCTATTCAGGCAGAGGTTGCAGCCCTGATTCCAAGCGCGCCCGTAACTACTTCATTTAACCAAGAGGTCACCAGTTATATTGACGATTTTGAAGACACTCAACAGTTCATCGATCTCACCGATCCTAAAGAATGGGTGCTTTCAAGTCACCCTGATGGGTTGACTGGCGTCGAGGCGATGCGAGATCGCGCGCGTCTTGCTTGGTACACCATCGATCCACTTTTTTATGGTAGATCTAGGCCTGCAGGTATTACAGAAGGAATGCTTAGTGACAATCGAATGCGACGAGTTTTTATTAATGAGGTTTACCCTGAAACCGATGTTGTTCAGGGTCAAACCGCTGTTCAGCGAACCCTAGATTTGGCCTACTTTCCGAATGAAGCCGGCCCATATAATACAGCCTTCGATTTCAATCCAAATACAACCTCTAGGCGTTGGGGAGGAACGATGCGCGCTTTTGCCAACACCAACTTTGAACAGAGTAATATAGAGTATCTGCAGTTCTGGATGATGCATCCGGTTGAACCAGGGTCTACTGTTTCTGGAAAGCTGGTGATTGACCTTGGAAACATATCCGAAGATATTTTACCCGATCAGGCGGCTCAGTTCGAGAATGGACTTGATGCGCAGGCAACAGCGGTACCCTTCGGAAGGGTTCCCTTAAGAAATGCTTTGATCTACAATTTTGATAATGATCTAGCCTTGAGAGAATCGCAAGATTTAGGACTAGACGGAATCGATGATGCGCAAGAGGCATTGATCTATTCGGGGCCCGCTGAAGATCCCGCCAGAGACAACTATCAAAACTATCTCGAGACCGATGGATCTATCATCCAACGCTATAAATTCTTTAATAATACCCAAGGAAATTCTCCGGTTGAGGCTTCAGACGTGACCAGAGGTTCAAGCGTGCTTCCCGATGTAGAAGATGTAGACCGTGACTATGCAACCAATACTTTCGAGAGCTATTTTCAATATGAGATTCCGATTCAGGCGGTGGTTAATGAGGGTGCGCCTTATGTTGCGACGGTGAGAACCGTAGAGAATCCAACGAAAACAGTTTGGGTGCAATACAAAATTCCACTTCGAGAATTCACCGCTGCAGTAGGAGGCATTCAAGACTTCAGATCGATTCCGTTTATGCGAATGGTTTTAAAGGACTTTGACGCCCCTGTGGTGTTGAGGTTTGCAGGGGTTGATTTGGTGCAAGGTAGCTGGAGGATTTACGATAAACCGCTAGAGTTAGATGTGCCTCCACCAAGTGGAGCCGCTGCTCAAATTGAAATAGGAGCTGTCAATATTGAAGAAAACAGCAATAGAAGTCCAATACCATATGTGCTTCCTCCTGGCGTAGTTCGTGAGCGTTTGAACAACACAAACACTATTATTCGAGAAAATGAGCAGTCGTTGAGAGTTTATATTGATAACCTAAAACCTCAAGAGTCTAAGGCAGTTTTCAGAAGAGTTCAGTTTGACATGAGAAGGCACGATCGCTTAAAGTTGTTTGTTCACGCAGAGTCTCCAATGAATAGTCTTCAAGAAGAGGTGCTAAATGCGTTCATACGCATGGGTACAGATTATACTGAAAACTTTTATGAGATTGAATGGCCTATTCGGTTTACCCCTCATGGTGCTTTAGATCCAGAACAAATATGGCCCGATTACAATGCGCTAGATATAGACCTGAAAGACCTCAGTCGAGCTAAGTCTTTGCAGTTGTCAAGCGGTTCTCTTGACTACACTGTAGCGTTTGAAGGCTACACCATCCGCGTTAGAGGGAACCCTTCTATTGGAAGCATTAGTTCGGCTATGCTTGGTGTTAAAAATATGAACTCACCTACTGCGGTTAACGCCGAGTTATGGTTTAATGAATTTCGCTTGAGCGGAATTAATCATAGAGGCGGATGGGCCTTGAATGCTAGTGCTCAACTGAGTCTTTCTGATGTGATTCGCGTGGGATCAGGATATTCAAGGTCGACGGTTGGTTTTGGTGCTATCGACGACAATCCGAACCTAAGGAGTTTAGATAATACCCAAAGCTTTGACCTTAACTTCCAGTCTGATTTGGGTAGATTTCTGCCTCATGGGTTGCGATTAAGGGCCCCATTTAGTTTTTCTTGGGTCGATGCGAGAAGCACACCAGAATACGATCCGGTCTACGAAGACCTCACTCTGGTTGATCGTATGAACGCAGCCTCTACGCCACAAGAGGCAGCGGCGATCAAGGAGCAAGGCGAGCAACGCAATGAAATCAAGAGTTTTGCCCTCCAGGGGTTAAGTGTTGAACGCAAGCCCAATAGTAAAGAAGAATTTTTTGATTTTGAGAATTTTTCAGCCTCTATCAATGGGTCTAAAACCTTTCAAAGTGATTTTGAAACGGCATTTTCAGAGCGTTCTTCGGCAAATGCGAATTTGACTTATGTTTATTCAGGTAGTGCAGTTGGCGCTTCTCTGCAAACAGCAATAAACCGCTTGTATAGTCAACAGCAATACCGACAACTTTACGATCCGTCTGTTGAGTTCATTGCACCTCCTGTACTTATTCAGCAAAATTTTAGAACAAATTGGCAGGGATCGATTTCGGCCAATCCTTTAGAAGGCTTTTCTGTGGTATTGAATGCGACGCAAAGTAATATAGTAACAGTGCTCCCAGAAGATGCGACTACAACGGCTACCGTTTGGAGTTCGTTTTTAGATTGGGGTCAACCTAACACCTACAATCAAACGATAAGAGCTTCTTATGAGCTTCCCTTTAGTGCCATCTCATGGACTGATTTCTTATCAGCCCAATTAGATTACACCGGTAGCTTTAATGCACAACGCGGATCTGACGTACTCCTTCAGTTGGCAGGCGAACCCGTTAATACAATACAAACGGCGAGCACCCTGAATGCTTTAGGTGCCTTGAATGTCAATGGTTTTTTTGAAAAATTGGGTATAAAATGGGAAGGTTTTTCAGCAAACGTAAGATCCAATTGGACGCAAAATGAAGGGCTTGCTTTACCCGGATATAATCGTATAGTAAACGATAGAAGCCTTTTTGAATTAGACCCAATGCTCACTTTTGGCAGGCCTAGTTCAGACCTACGATTTGAGGCTGCCCAAAGGGGTTATCTTACACAATTTGGACAATTTAATAACCCTTTTATTTATGATGCGAATACTACTATAAATACAGACGCTACGATAAATTTTGGAAGTAAGATTGTGCTCAATCTAAATTATCAGCAGCGTCAAAGCGATCGAATTCAAGAGCAGTTTAGGGTGTTAAACGGCAGCCAAGGGTTAAGCTTTGAATCGCTTCTTGCCAATGAACAAGGGAGTTACAGTAGTACAGCTGTATTGCTCAGTTCAATCTTTAGTTCTGGTTTTTCCTCAGTAGAATCAGCCGTGTTTGAAGAGTTTAAAATCTTGCGCCTTGATGCCGCCAGAAGACTTGCCACAACGAACGGATTAGACAACGGAAAGGTTGATGCAGAGGGCTTCCCAGAAGCCTACAGTTCACTGCATCCAGAGGTGTTGTTGACCGCTTTGGTCTCTGCTTATTCAGGTAAAGACATCAATACGACTTCACTTTCGCCTTTTCATCGCTTTGGACTTCCGAATTGGACGCTTTCTGTAAATCAAATTTTGCCTGAGGTGTTTTCACGATTTACGCTTAACCACGGGTATCGTTCTGCTTACTCGGTCAATCAGTACCAGAATAATCTCGGCAAGAACGATGGATTGTTCAATGCCGAAAACCTAGATGTAAAGCCAGACTATATTATAGGTTCAGTGGTTTTAAACGATCAATTTAATCCCTTAATCGGTGTTGATTTTGAAACCAATGGATTGTGGCAGTTTCAGTCAAGTGTTATCCTTGATCGCATGCTCAACTTTAGTTTTTCAAATAATTTGTTGACCGAGATCAGGGGACAAGAATATGTGTTCGGAATGGGTAAGCGTTTTTCACAACTCAAATGGAGCATGATGCTCGGTGGCACTAGGCAATACTTTACAGGTGACCTGGTGCTCAAAGGGGATATTTCGTATCGCAACAATGCAACCATTTTAAGGGCTCTAGATGACGCCTTGGTTCCTCAAGTCACCGCAGGACAGGAGCGTTTTTCAGGTCGCCTCACTGCAGATTATGCATTCACCAATCAGTTAAATATAATGGCCTTTTACGATCACACCTTCTCTAGATTTAAGGTTTCTACCGCCTTTCCTCAGATGACGCTTCGAGCGGGGCTGAGTCTTCGATTCCGTTTTGGAAATTAGCAAAGAAAAAGTCACCTAAAATCTTACATTTGTCGAAAAGAAAAAAGGACATGAATATTCCAGAAGATTTGAAATACACCAAAGACCACGAGTGGGTAAAGTTAGAAGGAGCCATCGCTACTATTGGCATTACCGATTTTGCTCAATCAGAGCTAGGTGACATCGTTTATGTAGAGGTAGAAACCCTCGATGAGTCTCTTGATCAAGACGAGGTGTTTGGCACTGTTGAGGCTGTGAAAACAGTTTCAGATCTCTTTTTGCCTATGAGTGGTAAAATCATTGAATTGAATGAAGATTTAGATCAAGAACCTGAACTTGTTAACAGTGATCCTTACGGTAAGGGCTGGATGATAAAGGTTGAGGTGAGCGATCTTTCACAATACAATGGACTTCTAGATGCGGGAGCCTACGAAGAACTCATTTCTGCTTAAATGAAAGGGCTTAGCACCTATTTATTTAGAATAGGTTTTGCACTCTATGCTACCCTCATTGCGGCCTTAAGCCTCATTAACTTTGAGAGTACCTCATCTTCTGAATTATTTTTCGATGGGTTCGACAAGGTGGTGCACTTTTGTTTCTATCTAGGATTCAGTGTGTTGCTTGCCCAAGCCTTTATTGAAGGCTTTAAGGAGGTTAAAAAAGTAACCCTTCGCTTTTGGGTTGTTGTTTACAGTCTATTTTATGGCGGTATGATTGAATTCGCTCAAATGTGGCTAACTGCCTACAGGAAAGCCGAATGGAATGACTTTTATGCCAATGCGCTCGGTGTTGTAGTTGGTGTTGTATTGCATCCTTATTTATCAAGGGTTTTGTTAAATGCAAAAAGCCGAAATAATTAGTTCCTTTTTCGAATTAATATTTAAATTAGCGAACATCAAAATGTAGTCTATGGAACCAAAAAAGAATCCAAAAGCCGATATAAACCGTAATAGTGGATTGTATTTCGCAATAGGATTGGCTTTCACTATGTTCGTTGTTTGGCGTGCCCTCGAATGGAAAAAATACGATGAGGCAACGAACTACGACATAGCTTTAAATGTTGAAGATCAATTAGATGAGGAAGTTCCTTTGACCGAGCAACTTAAGACTCCGCCGCCGCCACCACCACCGGCTGCTCCTGAAGTGATCGAGGTTGTTGAAGATGAAGAAGAAGTTGAAGAGACCGTAATTGAGTCTACAGAAACCTCTCAAGATGAAGAGGTAATCGAAATTGAAGAGGTCGAGGTAGATGAAATAGACGAAGATATTTCGATTCCGTTTGCTGTTATTGAAGACGTACCTGTGTTTCCTGGTTGTGAAGGGGCTAGCGATAAAAAGGCTTGCTTCCAAGAGCAAATGCAAAAACACATCCGCAAGCACTTTAGATATCCTGAAATCGCTCAAGAAATGGGGATTGAAGGCCGTGTAAATGTGATGTTCGTTATTCAAAGGGATGGAAGTATCGGGGGAATCCGAATGAGAGGTCCGGATAAAAATCTTGAGGCAGAAGCTTTGAGAATTATTGAACTTCTTCCAGAAATGACGCCTGGTAAGCAACGCGGCAGACCGGTTAAGGTTCCTTTTAGTATTCCAATCACCTTTAGATTACAATAAGGTTAAACGCTTTTTTAAAATTAAAATCCGGACCAACATCCGGATTTTTGTTTTATGCCTTTTATAGGGCTTATCTTTGCGCTTTGAATGGTTACAGTGGATCGATTTGCGTTTACTTCTTTCAGCGAATTCTTGGCCGAATTAAAGGTCTTGATCAAGATCCGTTTATCTATAAGTGTTGTCTTTTCGGCGGTAGCCGGCTATCTGCTGGCAGCTGATCCCATTAATCTAAAAAACTTATTTTTTCTGGGTGTTGGGGGTATGTCATTGGTCTCTGCTTCTAACGCCTTCAATCAAGTGATAGAAAGAAGGCTTGATGCTCTAATGAAGCGCACCCAATCAAGGCCTTTAGTCACCGAAAGAATGACGGTTTCATTTGCTTTGGTGGTGGCCTTTAGTTTGACGTTTTTGGGAGGAGCGATGCTCTTTTTTCTCAACTTAAAGACAGCCCTGTTTGGGCTATTATCTGTCTTGCTTTATGTTGCCCTGTACACACCTTTAAAAACGAGAACGCCTCTAGCTGTTTTTGTAGGGGCTTTTCCGGGAGCCATTCCGTTCATGTTAGGTTGGGTGGGCGCTACCAATCAATTTGGCATAGAGGCCGGCACCCTTTTTATGATTCAGTTTTTTTGGCAGTTTCCACATTTTTGGGCCTTGGGCTGGATTCTTCATGAAGACTACACAAAGGGTGGCTTCAAAATGCTGCCCACAGGATCTAGGGATAAGAAAACGGCCTTTCAAATTATGGTATATACTATTTGGACTATGGTCACCGCGGTGATTCCGGTTTTCGGATTTACTGGAAGACTGCACTTATCAGCAGTTGCAGCTGGATTCATTTTTTTACTTGGAATCTATATGTTGATTCCTGCTTTGAAGCTCTTTCAAACCCTTGATCAGAATCATGCTAAGGCACTCATGCTAAGGAGTGTCGTTTATTTAACTCTTATTCAAATTACTTTCGTTATAGATCGTTTCTTAACCTCTTAAAATTTTTTAATGGAAGCTGCAGAAGAACTCAAAAGACAGAGACGAGCAAAGAAAATGATGCTATGGTTTTCTTTGATTAGTCTGGTAATGGGATTTGCTGGATGGACAAGTGCTTATATCGTGAGCAGTAAACGCAGGGACTGGGTAGCTGAGATTGATCTCCCTTCTTCCTTTTGGAATTCGACTGCGGTGATTCTGATAAGCAGTTTCACCTTTTATATCGCTCGTAAAAGATTGTGTCAAGAAGACTATAAATCGTCTGTAGGTCTATTAGGGCTTACGGCTTTACTGGGTATCGCTTTTGTAATGCTTCAATTCTTAGGATTCAGTGCTATGATTGCCAATGGCTATTATTTTACGGGTCCTACGAGTAGTATTAAAATTTCATACATCTTTCTAATCGCTTTTGTACACCTAGTTCACTTATTTGCCGGACTCATTGTGCTTGCTGTGGTCTTTTATAAGACCTTCAAACAGCGCTATCTTCCGTCTAATATTTTAGGGTTTGAATTGGGTGAAACTTTTTGGCACTTTTTAGGGTTACTATGGCTTTACCTCGTCTTATTTATGCATTTCGTAAAGTAATTCTTTCAACCTATTTTTGAAAATCAACCAAACCTTTACCTTTGCGCCGTTAACACGTACTTATGGATAGTTCAATCTCTCAACACGCTGACGAAAACCTCTGGGGAGGAGGAGACCAGAAACCACTAAATGCGAGTTACGGAAAGCTCATGATGTGGTTTTTCATCGTTTCTGATGCCTTGACTTTCTCGGGTTTTCTTGTCGCCTACGGGTTTTCAAGATTTAAGTTTATAGAAACTTGGCCAATAGCTGATCAGGTATTTACCCACGTACCTTTCTTTCACGGAAACTTCCCGATGTTCTACGTGGCCTTCATGACCTTTGTACTTATTATGTCTTCGGTAACTATGGTGCTTGCGGTTGATGCAGGACACTCAATGAACAAAAAGAAAGTGGTGTTATACATGCTCTTAACCATTATTGGTGGGGCAATTTTCGTAGGTTCTCAAGCTTGGGAATGGGCGACTTTCATCAAAGGAGATTACGGAGCTCTCGAAACAAAAGGAGGCCGAATCCTTCAATTTGTAGACATCAATACCGGCGAGCGTGTCGCTATTTCAGACTTGGCTATTGAAGATCCTTCAGAAACGGCTGTTTATCATTCTTTATCACAAGGGGTATGGTTTGAGAGCGGAGAAAAGCCTTCGACTTATAGCTTAGAAGAGGTTACTAGCGGATTTTTAGCAAACGACGCGGTTACCATTAGAACAGAAAAAATTAACGAAGAGGGAGAAAAAACCGTTTTGTCACGTGACGAAGCGATTGCGAAGCTCAGCGATGCTGTTCGTGTGGTCGAAGGAGCTAACCTAATCAGAAACGAATACGGAAGCAGACTTTTTGCAGACTTCTTCTTCTTTATAACAGGTTTCCACGGTTTTCACGTTTTCTCAGGAGTAATGATCAACATCATTATCTTTTTCAATGTATTGATCGGAACTTACGAGAAGCGCGGACATTATGAAATGGTTGAGAAGGTTGGTCTTTACTGGCACTTTGTAGACCTTGTATGGGTATTTGTATTCACCTTTTTCTATCTCGTTTAAATATGGCACACGAACATAAACTCACAATATTTAGGGGCTTAGTGACCTTTAAAAATAATCAGCAAAAGATCTGGGGTGTTTTACTTTTTCTTTCGGTTGTTACCGCTTTCGAGGTAGGACTGGGTATTGCAAAACCTGAGTTCTTAACTAAGAGCAGCTTGTTAGGTACTAAATTGTTAAATTGGATCTTTATTATTCTAACACTGGTCAAGGCCTATTACATTGCTTGGGACTTCATGCACTTAAGAGATGAACGCGCCTCACTGAGAAGAGTAGTGGTGTGGACGCCTGTTTTCTTGATTGTGTACTTGATAACCCTAATGCTCTCTGAAGCGGACTACGTATACGAAATGTTCAATAATACTTTTATGACTTGGGATTTTTAATCGAAGTCTTCCTAGCAGAGGATTCAATGAAAAGGCGACCAGACTATGGACGCCTTTTTTTATTTTTGCAAAGCTGATTTGCTATGAAAAAATCTCTTGTCTTAGGTGTTCTATTTATACTGCCTTTAGTGGTGTACCTCTTTTTTGCCTCAGGAGTTACAAATTTCGGAAGACTCCCGGTGCTTAACGATAATATCAGCTGGCCTGTTGAAGAGACCTTTCCCCCACTTAAGGGTAAAATAAGTCTGTTGATCTTCTTAGGTAAGGCCGCTAATGAGAACAAGGGTTACCTCTTTAATTTCAACCAAAAGATTTACAAAAGATTCTCAGAATTTAACGACTTTCAGATCATTCTGGTAAGCAGTGACAGCCAGAAAGAAGTGGTTGAAGCAATACTCTCAGAGTTAGCGCAATTAAGTGATATTTCTAGATACATCAACTACACCACCTCCGACAATCAAATTGAAGCACTTTTTAATGGCATAGAAACTACACTTAGTCTTGACAGCAATATTTCGAGCCCTTATGTCTTAATTGTAGACAAGAACGCGGCATTAAGAGGGCGTTTAAAGGATGAAGATGATGGAATCAAATACGGATACGATATGAGATCGGTAGCGGAGCTCAATAATAAAATGGAAGACGATATGAAGGTCATCTTGGCCGAATATCGTCTTGCTCTAAAGAAAAATAATGCCTACAGCACAGAAGCAAAGTAAAAAAATGACCCTTATTTGGATTTCGGTGATCGTTTTGATCTTCGGATTCCTGGTTATTCCTTCAATCTTAAAGCGGCTTAAAGAAGATAAGGTGGTCGACGCCAATCGCATCACCATGAGTCAGGACGCGTTGTATGGTGCTGCTAAATTGAGTTACGTTATGGGGGAGAATGGCCCAAGATCTATTCCTGATTTTCAGTTTATCGATCACAATGGAGGCGTATTTTCTCAAGAGAATCTCAAAGGAAAGATCACCGTTTTAGACTTCTTCTTTACTACCTGCCCTACTATTTGTCCTATCATGAGTAAGAATATGAGTCATTTGGCTTCGGTTTTTGAAGCTAATGATCAGGTTCAATTCGTATCTATTAGTATCAACCCACACTATGATACAATAGAGCGGCTATCAAAGTATAAGCAGCAATATAATGCTTCTACCACCCAATGGCACCTTTTAAACGGTCCGGTTAAAGAGGTTTATGCACTCGCAAGAGAAGGATTCTTCATGATTGCTCAAGAAGATGAACAGGCACCAGGCGGATTTGAGCATTCGGGTTTATTTGCCCTTATTGATGAGGAAGGATTTCTTAGATCGAGTTTAGATGGCTTTGGAAATCCCATAATCTATTACAGAGCTACTATTTCTATTGAAGAAGGTGCAGATGAGAACGGAGAAGAAGAGCAAATCCGCATGCTCGTAAAGGATATTAATCGTTTAATTGAAGAATAATATGGCAAGTATTAATGGAAAGAAGGCAAAACGCGCAATAAACGGTGTATCGGTACTCATACCGATTGTAGTCGCCGTTTTATTTGGGGTCCGTATTCCAAATGTTGAAGCTCTCAGTTTTCTGCCACCGATTTATGCCACAATAAACGGTGTCACTGCTGTACTTTTGATTGCTGCGCTATGGGCGATTAAAAATGGAAAGCGTTCGCTTCACAATACATTGATGAACGTCGCCATTGCCTGTTCATTGGCGTTCCTTGTTATGTATGTAGCCTACCACATGACTTCTGATTCTACACCTTACGGCGGAGAAGGGTTTATGCGCGGTGTGTATTTCTTCATCTTGATTTCACATATTGTTCTTTCAATCGTGGTGATTCCTTTTGTGCTCCACACCTATTTAAGGGGCTATTTAGGGGAGTACCAAGAACATAAAAAATTGGCGCGCTATACCTTCCCTATCTGGTTATACGTTGCCGTAACAGGGGTTGTCGTTTACCTCATGATTTCACCTTATTATGCGCACTAAATTCGTTCCACTTTTACTTCTTATTAGTTGTGCCTCAAGCTATGGTCAATGTGCTATGTGCAGGGCGGTATTAGAGAGTGGAGCGGATACCTCGGTAGCTGAAGGGATTAATAACGGCATTGTGTATTTAATGGCGCTACCTTATGTGCTCGTTGCTGGTGTTTTTTATGCGGTCTATCGAAAAATGCGCTCTGATAGAGTGAAAGAATAAGCTCATTTTAAATCGGCTTAGGATTTTATAAATCTCTTCAAACATTTTTTTAAATCGCTGTTAGTGAAATAGTTTCGAAAGCGGATGTTTGTTGCTTTGTGGTCAGGGATCTTTATGATTATTGAGCCAAAGGAGTGTAACGCTTGATTTAACAAAACTTTTTCCTTCTCTACTGTAACAAATTCGCATCTTTGCCGTCTCTTATAAGAGACTAATCGACCACTCTAAATGATTGAAATTAAGGAACTTCACAAATCGTATAAAATGGGAAGCAATTCGCTTCACGTTTTAAAGGGTATAAATTTTTCTGTTGAAAAAGGTGAGCTGGTTGCTATTATGGGCTCTTCTGGGTCAGGAAAATCGACGCTACTCAATATTCTTGGAATGTTAGATGAGGCCGATGAAGGTATCTATACACTCGACGGTGTACCCATTGAAAACCTCAATGAAACCAAAGCCGCAGAATACCGCAACAAATTTTTAGGATTTATTTTTCAGTCGTTTAACCTTATCAATTACAAGTCTGCTAAGGATAACGTAGCCTTGCCACTCTTTTATCAAGGCATGCCTCGAAAGGAGCGCAATGCTATGGCACTCGATTATCTTGAACGCGTTGGATTAAAGCCTTGGGCAGAACACTTACCTAGTGAACTTTCAGGTGGTCAAAAGCAACGGGTTGCCATTGCAAGAGCGATGGCCTCTCAACCTAAAGTCTTGTTAGCGGATGAGCCTACGGGAGCACTTGACAGTAGGACCTCATTCGAAGTGATGGACTTGATTCAAAAGATCAATGATGAAGGGAATACCATTTTAGTGGTCACCCATGAAAAGGATATTGCTCACATGTGTAAGCGAATTGTTTATCTCAAGGATGGTGTGATTGTAGAAGATAGAATAGTGGACCAGGTACGCGCCTCAAGTTATGTTTAATAGAGATACCTGGAAAGAAATAATTGATACGATCCGCAAGAATAAGTTGCGGACCTTCCTTACGGGCTTTACTATGGCCATCGGAATTTTTATCGTGGTGATCTTAGTAGGTTTTACGAACGGTCTTCAGAATACTTTTGAGGAATTCTTCGGGGACGACGCCACCAATACCTTTTTTATCTTTCCTGGTCGTACTTCGATGCCCTATAAAGGGTATAAGTCAAATCGTTCGATTCGCTTTGACAATTCTGATCTTACCGATATCAAAGCGAACTTTGAGCCATTACTGGAATACATTACTCCTCGAATCACCAGATCAAATCTAGTTAGTTACAAGGGAGAGTCAAACAATTACACCAATAGAGGGGTATCCCCAGCTCATCAGTTCAGTGAGAAAACCATCATCATGAAGGGGCGCTTTATCAACGAGAACGATCTTAAAATCAAGGGTAAGTTTGCCGTTATTGGGAGACTAGTGGAGCAGGACCTCTTTAATGGAGAAGACCCGATCGGAAAATACATCACCTTAGGAGATAGCGCATTTAAGGTAATTGGGGTTTTTCAAGACGACGGTGGAGATAATGAGGAGCGATTTATATACATTCCGTATACAACTAGGCAGCTTATAGAAAAGGGAACCGATCGTATTGAGCAAATCATTGTTGGGTTTAATCCAGCCATTGGTTATGCGGGTGCGATGGTTCTAGAAAAGAATATTTTAAAGCTGCTTAAAGATAAGAAGGTGATCGCCCGCGAGGATCGAAGCGGAATCTTTATTCGCAATATTGCTGATGAACTAAAGCAAAATCAACAATTTGCACAGGTTTTAGGATTTATAGCACTGTTTTTTGCCATAGGTACGATTATTGCAGGTATCATTGGCGTGAGTAATATCATGATTTTTGTGGTGAAGGAGCGTACCAAAGAGATCGGTATTCGAAAGGCGCTAGGAGCAACCCCACGAGTCGTGATAAGCGATATTCTACTTGAAGCTACGACTATAACAACCTTATCTGGATTTTCTGGAATGTTAGCTGGACTGGCTATTCTTCAAAACCTTGGGGATCGACTTGAGGACTACTTTATTACCAATCCTTATATCGATATGGGCTTTGCCTTTGGGGCAACCATAGTATTAATTTTTTTCGGAACGATTGCGGGCTATGTTCCTGCAAAGCGCGCAGCTCGTATTAAACCAATTATTGCCTTAAGAGACGAATAATGAAGCTATTATTTAAAGCAGATACCTGGGAAGAAATATTCAGTTCGATCAATAAGAATCGAGTTCGTACTGTACTTACTGTTATTGGGGTGCTTTGGGGAATTTTCGTCTACATTGCAATGTCTGGTGCTGCTAAAGGGTTAGACAATGGGTTCGATCGTCAATTTGAATCGGTTGCAATGAACTCGCTTTTTGCTTGGTCTCAATCAACTAGCAAGCCTTACAAAGGATTTAGAACCGGAAGACGAATTCAATTGAAGTTGTCGGATATTGATGTTCTAAAAAAACGTATACCAGAGATTCAATACATCGCTCCTAGAAATGCGACTGGGGTATTTGGAGGTACACCAGCTCTAACCGTTCGTGGTCAGAAGTCAGGGAGCTATAACGTATATGGAGACTTTCCGGTATATACGAAAATTGCTACAAAGAAAATCTACGATGAGGGTCGCTTTATCAATCAGTCGGATATAGATTATAACCGTCGAGTATGTATAATAGGTGAGCGCACTAAGAAAGAATTATTTAATGATGAAGAGGAGGCCGTCGGATCATTTATCAAAATCAATGACATCTACTTTAGAGTAGTGGGTGTACACAAGTTCGTTCCGGGCGGAGGCTTTGAGACGGACAGTGATATTTTTGTTCCTTTTACCACCTTCAATAGGTTGTATAATAAAGGAGATGAGGTAGATTTCATGAGTATTGCCGCCTTTGATGATGCTGACATTATTCAGGTAGAAAAGGATGTAAAGGCAGTACTTAAGTCCATTCATCAGGTCGATCCTACTGATGAGAGAGCTTTTGGTTCGTTTAATCTTGGTGAGGTTTTTGGGCGGATTAAAGGATTCGCAAATGGTCTTACCTTCTTGTCACTTGTGATTGGTGTAGCTACTATTCTTGCTGGGGTAATCGGAATTGGAAATATTCTTTTAATTTCTGTAAAGGAGCGCACTAAAGAACTCGGAGTAAGGCGAGCATTAGGAGCTACTCCTGCCGAGGTGCGTAATTTAATTTTGGTTGAATCAGTCTTTTTGACTGTGATCTCGGGGGTAATGGGAATCATCTTGGGTGCGGCCACACTCAGCTTGGTCAATAATCTGACGGAGGGGAGCGACTTTCCTTACACCAATCCTACAGTTCCTATCCCCTACGTTGTTGGAGCTCTTGCGCTTATGGTGATTTTGGGAACCTTAATTGGATTAATCCCTGCGCAAAGAGCAGTTAGTATTAGACCTATAGAAGCATTAAGAGAAGAATAACAATCTAAACAAACCTATTATTTAATACCTACTATTATGAAAAAAGCCGTTCGGTATAGTATCATTGCAGTGATCGCACTTGCCGCTCTTTGGGCTGCAGCCTACTTTGTCAAATCAAACAGCAAAGCTTCGATCACTTACGACACCATTAGTCCTTTTTACGGTACTATAGAAGAAAAGACTGTCGCAACAGGGACAGTAGTTCCTGAAGATGAAGTTGAAATTAAGCCTCAGATTCAAGGTATTATAGATAGAATTGTAAAATATGAAGGAGATTATGTGAATCAAGGCGATCTCATAGCTGTGATCAAGGTGGTCCCTAATGAACAGTCGTTGAATTCAGCCATGGGTAGAGTGAAAAACGCAGAATTGCGTTTAAACAATGCGGAATTAGAATTCAATCGCAACGAAGAACTTTTCGAAAGAGGGGTGATTTCAAATCAAGATTACAACAACTTGAAATTGACTTATGAGCAGGCGGCACAAGAATTGCGCAATGCCCAGACCGACTATCAAATCATTAAAGAGGGTTCTGTCGGTGGATCGTCATCGGCAAATACGAATATCCGCGCGACGACTTCAGGAACCATCTTAGAGATACCAGTCGAGATCGGTGACCAGGTTATTCAGTCGAATTCCTTTAACGCTGGAACAACAATTGCAACAGTTGCGGATTTGACTAAGATGGTTTTCGAAGGAAAGGTAGATGAAGGTGAAGTGGGCAAGCTGAAAGTTGGTATGCCTCTAGTGGTAAGTCTTGGAGCCATCAGTGACAAAGAATTTGATGCGCGTTTACGCTTTATCGCTCCTAAAGGAGTTGAAGAGTCAGGTGCGGTGAAATTCAAGATAGAAGGAGATGTAACCGTTGAGGATGATTTTACAATTAGAGCCGGATACAGTGCAAATGCATCGTTAGTCTTAGATCGTAAAGAAGACATCTTGGTGATGCCAGAGGCCTTATTGCAGTTTGATAAGGTAACTGACGAACCTTATGTTGAAGTTCAGGTAGGTGAGCAAAAGTTTGAGCGCCGTGATATTAAGATTGGAATCTCCGATGGTATTAATGTTGAGATCCTTGAAGGATTAACAGAATCTGATAAGGTGAAACAATGGAACAAAACAGAGCCGATTAAGATTGAATCAGAAGGGTCTCGTAATAGAGGCGTTTAACTAAAGCCATAAACTAACACCAGCTGTAACTATGAAGTTTAGATTACTTAGTTTGCTCGCGCTTATCAGTGTATTCTCTTTCGCTCAAACCAAGCGAATGACCTTACAAGAGTGTGTAGAGTATGCGTTAGAAAACAATATTACCATTAAGCAATTCGAGTTGGATCTCGAATCTGCAGAGCTCGGAGAGCTCGAAGGGCTTGGACAATTCTTACCTAGACTTAACGGGTCGATGGGACTCAATGAGAGTAAAGGTTTTGGTATTGATCCAAGAACCAACACAGCCAACCCATCTTTAGTTGTTTTACAAGGAAATTTCAACTTATCTGTGGGGTATACGCTCTTCGATGGATTGAGAAATATTAGAAGAGCTCAGCGCGCTGAGATCAATACGATCTCTAATCAGTACCGTTTAGCGAATCTCAAAGACGATATACGTCTGAACGTTGCGAACGCTTACCTTAATGTAATTTCTTCGAAGGAGTCTTTAAAAGTGGCTCAAGCTCAGTTTGCGGTTACAGAGCAAGACTTCAAGCGGACTAGAGAATTGGTGGAGTTAGGAGTGGTTCCAAACGGAGATCTGTTAGAGATTGAGGCTACCGCTGCCAACCAAGAGCAATCTATCGTAAATGCAGAGGCACGCGTAATCCTTTCGCGCATCAATCTGGCACAGCTGCTGCAGATCACCGATTACGAGAACTTCGATATAGCAGACGAGTCTTTTGATGTTCCAAGTTCTACTATTCTTGACAAGTCTCCGAAACAAATTTTCACCAAGGCGATGAGCTTTAGAAATGACATAAAGCTGGCCGAGACAAGTGTTATTCTATCTGAGCAAGATTTGAAGATCGCAAAGGGAGCTGCCTTGCCTACGCTTAATGCATTTATGAATTACAATACCTTTGCAAGTGATCGTTTTCAGTTAGATGAGACGGGTAATCTTGTACGCCCTGATCTTATTGCACAGCTTGAAGGTAACGACGGTATTTCATACGGGTTGTCGTTGAATATTCCGATTTTTAATGCGTTTTCGACCACCAATAGCATCGAGCGGGCAGCATTGAATGTCAAGCGTTCAGAATTGCAATACGAGCAAACCAAATTGGATCTAGAAAGTGCGGTGAATCAAGCTTATAATGATGTGAAGACCTTTGCTAAGGCATA
Organism: Flavobacteriaceae bacterium; assembly: GCA_038134285.1. Lineage (GTDB taxonomy): Bacteria > Bacteroidota > Bacteroidia > Flavobacteriales > Flavobacteriaceae > UBA3478. The sequence goes on along the minus strand of JAYPUW010000002.1, from coordinate 86,473 downwards.
CGAGGCTGCTCAAAAGTCACTTGATGCCAGAAGGCTGGCCTACCAATACGCTAAAGAAAGATTCGAGGTGGGACTCATGAACTCTTTTGATTTTAGCCAAGCTCAGGCACGATTAGATAATGCTGAAGCTACGGTGATCCGTACCAAATACGATTACATCTTTAGGTTGAAAATTCTAGAATTCTATTTTGGAATTCCTATGGGAGTTATAGATTAAATGCTCCTTTAGTAAATCAAGGCTTATCTTTGAATATGCCAATTGTATTAGCGTTAGATACATCTACCAAGGGCTGCTCGGCAGCCCTTTTTGATGGACAAGACTGCCTTGTTCACCGCCAGGTGATAGAAGATGGTTTTGTGCATGCAGAACAGTTACACCTAATCGTAGAGTCTCTCCTTAAAGAGGCGCCTTATACCCTACAAGATATTGATGCGGTGGCTGTAGGGGCAGGACCGGGTTCGTATACTGGTCTTAGAATTGGTGTCTCAGCGGCAAAGGGCTTCGCCTTTGCACTAGACAAACCACTAATCGGAGTAGACAGTTTGGCCTTGCTAGCACAACACGGCAGGAGCGAGGTAGAAACGAATAAGCTAGGTGCAGAGGTCATTCTTTCGCTGATCAACTCAAGACGACAAGAGGTATATGCCAGAATTCAGCGTTTGTCAGGAGAGGTGCTGCTAGAAACCTGTTCTATTGATTTAGAAGAATTTTCATTTGAACCATTTATAACTGCCTTTTCAGGACTTATGGTTGTTGGGGATGCGATTGACAAGATGCGCACCTATTTAAAAGCGAATGAATCGCATCATGTCATTACATACCTGGAGGCCTTTCCCAATGCTAAATTTATGGGAAGCTTCATTAAATTTGCATTCGAAAATCAGGCGTTTGAATCACTTATCTCTTTCGAGCCGAACTATATCAAACCTGCATACATCACACCACCAAAGTCTGGGACTTCTTAGTCGGCGGCGTTTACTAATACACGGTGAGGGAATGGTATTTCGATTCCTTCTTCGTCAAACCTTCTTTTGATATTTTCAAACATCTCGAAGCGAGTTTGCCAGAATTCATCGGTATTGGTCCAATAACGGATCGAAAGATCGACAGAGCTTTCTGCAAGTTCGTTTACGAGAACTGCAGGCATTTTCTCTTCTTCTTTAATGATGCGCGAATCGTTTGTGCACAATTCTAAAACCACTTCTCTAGCTTTTTGGATATTGCTAGAATAGCTTATACCAATGATGAGGTTTTCTCTTCGTATAGGTTCAGTAGAGAAATTGATGATTTTATCGTTCGAGAGGTTTCCGTTCGGAATCACCACAGCCTGATTGCTAAAGGTGGTCAGTTTAGTGTTGAATACGGTGATTTGTTTGACCGTTCCTTCAACTCCTTGTGCCGAGATAAAGTCCCCTACCTTGAAGGGTTTGAAGATTAGAATCAAGATTCCTCCGGCAAAGTTCGAAAGCGATCCTTGTAGGGCTAGACCCAAAGCCAAGCCCGCAGCCCCTAACATAGCGATAAGAGAAGAGGTTTCAACGCCTAATTGGGTAATCACCATAACCATAAGTATCACTTTTAAAGCAATACTGATGAAGTCCTCAAGGAACTGTTCTAAGGTGCGATCGTAATCCTTTTTATCAAAGAACTTGGCTACCCCTATATCGACCAGCCGAATAACCCACCATCCTATAAAGGCAGTAATAAGAGCAGTAATAATATTCGGCAGAACATTCCACATTAGTGCGATTAGTTGTTCTAGATGCTGTTCGTAATCTCTAAAAGTTTTTTCGATCATAACCTCAACTGTATTTGAGCTGTGTAAAGAGTGCTTCGCTACTGTGAACGGGTAGCGAACAACTCCCCATTATACATGCAAAGATAGTTGTTTGGTTTAAATGTGCCTTTTGATTTAAGAGGCCAGAATCTGAAGGTTCTTGGGTGGCAGCGAGCACACTGTTGGGTAGGTAATGAGCCGCTACTAGAGTGGCCTCGTATTCATAATTACCGCCTATTACAGCGATTTCATGAAAATCAAAATTGTGATTTAAACTTACTTGCATCCACTCGCTATAGCTTCTAGGATGCTTCTTCAACTGGTCTTTTATACTCTTGCACATTTGTACAGAGCGAGAGCGATACGTTTCGTTTCTCAACAGTACGGCAAGTCTTAATAGGTTTCGGGCCATAACCGCATTTGAACTGCTGATCACATTGTCTTCGAGTTCTACGGTTCTTCGAACAAGTTTTCGTTGATGATCGGCTGTGTAATAGAAAAAGCCTTGTGGCTCATCGAAATGGTTTACACAATAACGGGTCAATTGCTCGGCCTTTTCTATCATTTCTATACGATGTGTTATCTCATTGAAATCTAAAAAGGCTTGTATGGTGAAAGCGTAATCTTCTAAAAATCCGTCTATTTTGGTTTCATCTGTCTGAAGAATGCGGATGAGACTTTGATTCTCTTGAATACGTTCGTATAGCATTGCATAGAGCGCATTGGCGCGAGTGAGCAGTTTGTTTTTAAGTTCTGATTCAAGGTTTAAATAGCGCAGGCAATGTGAAAATCCGCTTAATACTAATGCATTCCATGAGGTGATGATCTTAGTGTCGCGCGAGGGTTTCGCTCGTCTACGTTGAAGGGCTTTAAGTTTTTGGAGGCCCTTATCAAGTTCGGCAATGAGGTGCTCTTCGCTGATATTTGATGCTGCGGCTAAATCTGCAAACGAGGCGGTTCTATAAAGCAGGTAATTTTCATTTTCCCAATGCCCTATCTCATTGATGGAGTATGCTTTTTCGAAGAGTTCAAATTGAGTGCCTAAGGTTTCTTGTAATTCTTCTCGGGTAAAGGTGTAATAGGCCCCTTCTTCTGACTCTTGATGACGGTTAAGTGAGTCCGCATCTAGAGTAGAGAAATAACCGCCAGATTGTGGATCGAATAGCCATTCTTCGAAAAAGGCCAAGGTTTGTTCGCACACCTTTTGATACCAGCTGTCTTTAGTGACCGCGTAGGCTTTTGCGTAAAGACTTAGTAATTGAGCGTTGTCGTAGGCCATCTTTTCAAAGTGAACGACATGCCATTTTGCGTCAACGCTGTATCTGACGAATCCGCCGTTGATCGGGTCGAAGAGAGACCCGTACGACATTCGATCAAGGGTGGTCTGAACGTGTTGAAGTAGACGATCGTCTGGCAATAGGGCGTTGAGGTGTAATGCGAGTTCAAGCGTGTTAGGCATCATGAACTTTGGTGCTCCTTTAAACCCGCCGTTTACGGTGTCTGTATGCGATAGAAAAGTTTCTTTGACCTCTTCTAGCTCTTTACTCGTCCACTGAAACTCTTCTTCAATAATGCTAGGAGTTTCGGCCATGGCTTTAAGGCCATTCGATAATTGGGTGGCGTATTCTAATACGCGTTCAGGGTCTTCGGCATGGAGATGCTGAAGATCTTTTAGGGCGCTCATCCAACGCTCTTTAGGGAGGTAGGTTGCCCCCCAGAAAGGTCTTCCGTCTGAAAGGGTTACGACATTTAAGGGCCATCCTCCGGCACCGGTCATGAGTTGCAGTGCATCCATGTAGATGTGGTCAATATCGGGTCGTTCTTCACGATCGACCTTGACACAGATGTAGTGGGTGTTCATAAGATTCGCCACTTCTTCATCCTCAAAGCACTCGTGCTCCATAACGTGGCACCAATGACAGGCGGAATATCCTATGCTAAAGAGCAGTAGTTTTTGTTCGTTTCTAGCCCGCTCAAAAACGTCATCTGAATACTCGATCCAATCAACAGGATTGTGTTGGTGCTGTTTCAGGTAAAGCGATGAGGCTTTAGAAAGCGCATTGGACCTTTGGTTCATGGATTAACCGTTAATGGCCACCACTTCAGCAACGGTATCCCCCATCATGTTTTTGAGCATGGTTTCAATTCCGTTTTTGAGGGTATAGGTAGAAGAAGGGCATCCACTGCAAGCACCTTGCAGTAATACATGAACTTTTTTGGTTTCTGGGTCGTATTTCTCAAATTGAATATTTCCACCATCACTAGCTACTGCTGGCTTGACGTATTCATCTAATATCGCCACAATCTGCTCGCTAATAGGATCGTCGGCATTGATGGTCAGTGGAGCAGTTTCTGTTTCTTCAGTTGAAGTGTTGGTACTGCTTTTAACACCCCCATGCGCCTTATGAGAATCAACTGCGAGTGCTCCAGAAGCCAAGAATGCACTGATCATATCGCGCAGTTCAACCGTGATTTCATCCCAGTTTCCGATGTCGTATTTAGTGACTGAGATGTAATTCTCATCCATGAACACTTGTTTGACGTATGGCTTCTTGAAAAGTTCGGTAGCTAATTTAGAGTGTCTGGCTTCGTCTATATTCTTGAATTCATAAAGCGTTGGAACAATGAGTTTGTTTGCAACAAACTTCATTACTGAAGGATTAGGAGTGGCTTCGGCGTATACCGTAACCGCTGTGGGTTGGTCTTTGGCCATTTCATGAACCACGGGTTCTCCGGCATTTAAATATTCTACCAACTGTTGCGCGATGTCATCCTTGACCGCATTCCATTCAACGATATCGTATTTTTCTAGGGCGACGAAATTGCTTGCGATATATACTTTTTTGACAAACGGAAGTTGAAACAACTCATAGGCCAAAGGCGCGTTTTTTGCCTCTTCAATCGAGTCAAATTCGTGCGCCTCTTCTACCAAAAAATGGTTGGATTGAAACTTTAAGATAGCCGGGTTTGAGGTTTCTATAGTGGTAATGTTGTATTCCATGGCAATGATTTTATGCAAAGTTACGAACTAGCGCAATTCATATGCTTCCCGTAAGTTTGTGGTTTCTAAAAATGAATGGATATGAAGGCTTATGTTTTTCCTGGTCAGGGATCTCAATTTGTTGAAATGGGCAAGTCTCTTTATGAGGCAAATAAAGAAGCGCAAGAGCTCTTTGAGCGTGCGAATGAACAGCTCGGATTCAGAATTACAGACATCATGTTTGAAGGCGACGCCGAAGCCTTGAAAAGGACTGAGGTGACTCAACCGGCTATTTTTATCCATTCAGTGATCACCGCGCAGATTTTAAAGGATGCCTTTGATGCTAAAGCCGTAGCCGGTCATTCACTAGGTGAATTTTCAGCCTTAGTTGCCGCAGGAGTACTCAGTTACGAAGACGGATTGTCCCTTGTGTCAAAACGTGCCATGGCGATGCAGCGTGCTTGTGGAATTGAACGCGGTACCATGGCGGCTGTTTTAGGCTTAGAAGATCAGGTTGTCGAAGAAGTTTGTGCCTCAGCTGATGGGGTGGTTGTCGCAGCCAATTACAATTGCCCGGGGCAACTTGTGATATCTGGAGCCTTCGAAGCTGTTGAACGCGCCTGTGAAACCCTAAAGGAGGCTGGAGCACGTCGTGCCTTATTGCTTCCTGTAGGTGGAGCATTTCATTCACCACTTATGGAACCTGCTCGAGAAGAACTGGCCTCTGCCATTGAGAACATTCCATTTAATGCGCCTATGGTTCCGATCTATCAAAATGTAACCGCTACTGCCGTTACTGAAGTTCAGACGCTAAAAGAGAATTTAGTAGCTCAACTTACAGCTCCTGTGAAGTGGACTCAAAGTGTTCAAAATATGTGGGGCGATGGCTTTGTGCAGTTTGTAGAATGTGGCCCAGGAAATGTCCTCCAAGGATTGGTTAAAAAGATCGAGTGCGAGGCCGAGGTATCATCCGTACAACTGTAATCTAAGCTTGTAGTACCAAGTAGAGATAGTAGAGGGCAAAGGCGCCTAAAAACACGATTCCGCTCCAACTTAAAATTTTCATCAGTGCTGAAGGCTGATCCGCTTTAGGCGTTTGTGACGAAAAGATAAGAGCGTGATTCATGTACCCAATTAAGGGGGCAAAAACAAACGAAGCAAGTGTCGCAATAGCTACGATTTCGCCCATAGAACCAGATAAGAACAAGATTATAGATAAATTAATTAAAGAGAGAATTAGCACGACTAAACTATAGGGATTCTTTTTTGTGATTTTTAGACGGTTTGCAAGATCTACCAATACCCGGGATAAGGCATCATGTGCGCTCAGACAGCTGCTAAACATGGCGGCAAGTGCCGCAATTGAAATAAAAACTCGTGCCCAATTTCCGAGCTGAAGGGTGAAAATATCTGTGAGTTCTGAAGCAAATTTCACGCTACTATCGCTGAGCACTGTACCTGAAGAGTACAGTGTCATATATCCAATGTAGAAAAATAACACCGCTAAAATAGCCGTGATGATGTATCCTAAATTGAATTCCCTCAGCGCGCTTTTTACACTGATTTCTTCTTTGCTCTGCTTGATTTTTTCAAGGTTCCATAGGCTCACCCATCCAGACGCTTCAACTGCAGTAGGCATCCATCCTACAAGAGTAATGATGAAAAGCACTCCCATTGTATCGAACCAGGCTGGAGCTTGAAAATTTGGATTTGATTGCGGTTCAGCATTGAAAGTGACCATAAAAACGGTAGCCACAAGTGCTATGATTAATATGAATACAATATATTTCAATGATTCTTCAAGTAGTCTATAGCGTCCTATGATGAGCACCGTGCTAATCAAAGCGAAAAGCCCAATTGTAGCAATACTCGGAGAGAGTGCCACTGCTGTAAATACATTAACCGTCATTCCTGAGGTAACGCTGTATAACGCAGCTAGCATAGTAAAAGCACTAACTAGATTTACTAAGGCGTATAAAAAAACAAACCATTTACTGTGGGTTGCATACCCTTCTGTTAGGCTTTTTTCAGTGGCATGGGTAAAACGCACACCAAACTCAAAAAACGGAAACTTCAGCAAGTTTGCTAAAAGTATAGGAATGACCATTAGCGGACCATACATGGCACCTGCTTTGGTGGATAACACTAGGTGTGAGGTGCCAATTGCTAAGGAGGCAAATAAGAGGCCCGGTCCTAGTTGATGAAAAAAACGTTGTATCTTCAATATCCAAGGTGTTACATTACCAAGGCCAATATATTTCATTTCTCAATAGGAAGTGTCACTATGAAAGCAAGACGACTATTTTTTGGATTCGTGATCGGTTTCGATCTTCTTTTTCTCATTTATGTTCTTGGCCCTAGGGTAGAAGGAGTGTCTATGGATGTCACCTTGCCCGAATTAGAAATTACAGCAGAAAATGTTGATGCGTTTCTAAAAGAGAAAGAGGCGCAATTTCCGGTTAAGCCAAACAACGAGTCTCGTGTGGTTTGGGCCAATATTCCAGGCGAAAAAACAGAATATGCGGTTGTTTACCTTCACGGATGGTCTGCATCTTCAGAAGAAGGGAACCCTGTACACCGTCAAATTGCTCAAGATTTAGGCGCGAACCTTTATTTGCCGCGCCTAGCCAGTCACGGCCTGAATGTAGAAGATGCGATGCTAGATATTACGGCAGATGCACTCATTGACTCTGCTAAAGATGCTCTAGCTATAGCCCAATTGCTTGGTGAGCGCGTGGTAATTATTGCTACCTCGAATGGAGGGGCACTTGCCTTGCATTTGGCCCGCGCGGTAGAAAATTTAGATGCCTTGGTGCTTTATTCTCCGAACATCGAAATCTACGACTGGACAGCTAAATTGTTAGACGACCCTTGGGGGCTGCAATTGGCACGACTAATCAAGGGTTCAGATTTCAATAAAATAGAGATGCCCGATACACGAAAACCTTATTGGTATGATCGATATAGATTAGAAAGCCTTACGCATTTGCTGGCATTCGTTCATTACACCATGCGACCAGGTACCTTCAGGGCGGTTAAAGTGCCTGTTTTCTTGGGGTATTACTATAAAAATGAAAAGGAACAAGATAAGGTGGTGTCGGTAGAGGCCATGCACGAAATGTATCAATATTTGGGTACTCCTGATAGTTTTAAGCAGAAGGTTGCCTTTCCGAAAGCTGGAGATCATATCTTGGCAAGTCCGCTCGCTTCTAAAAATGTAGAGGGTGTTTATCAAGCCTCTAAGGCCTTCTTGAAAGAGGTCGCACGATTGCCTATTCGGTAAGATCTTACATGTTTTGATAGACTTCTGTGAATTGCTTTACGATTTATCTGAATTCTAGGGTCTTTACTTTCAATTTCGCCTTGAAATACCTAAACTTGAAGATCATCAATCATCATTAATGGCACGAAAAATTCAAATAGAACGCTTTGACGAGGTCGTTCGATCTAAATATCAGGTGTACAACAGCCTGTTTTTAACCTTACCCTTTAAAACGATTAAAGATACTACACTTATGCTTCCGCTGTTTGCGGATGCCTGTGTCAAAGGGTTTGAAAAACAACAGTCACCCGAACAAATTGTTGAAGATTTCTTCAAAAGCTATTTACCAGAGCTCGATGAGGTGGCACAAAAGGATGTCCTTTTCGCTTTTATCAAATACATCGAGCGTCAAGTGGTTTTATTTGATGCCATTGAGGATGCCGGATACTCTTACGTCAATAACATGCACGGACGCGGTACACTGCGCTTTATTAAAGAGGAGGCTCAGAACAACAATAAACTCGAGGCCTTAAAAGAGTATTTAGAGCGCTTTAAGGTGCGCATTGTACTTACGGCTCACCCTACACAGTTTTACCCGAATACGGTTCTTACCATCATTCGAAATCTGGCTAAGGCCATACGTCACAACGAACTCGATGAGATCAAGCAGTTGCTTGATCAGTTAGGCTTGACGCGCTTTTACAACAAGAAAAAGCCAACTCCGCTGGACGAGGCTAATAGCCTAATTTGGTACCTCGAAAACGTATTTTACCATTCAGCGGGGGCGATCTCTAGCTACTTGCGGAAAAATATCTTTGACAATCAAAGCGTTGACCATCAGATTTTTGATTTCGGATTTTGGCCAGGAGGCGATCGGGACGGAAACCCCTATGTGACCCCAGATATCACCAGAAAAACGGCTGAAACGCTGAACCATCACATTATAAGAAATTACTACCGCGAACTCCGCTATCTAAAGACGCGACTCACCTTCGATGGAGTTTTGCAACAGGTTGAGGCGCTAGAAACGGCGCTTTATCACACCTTGTTCTTTCCGAAGAAAAAGGCATTAAGCCTGACAGAGCTTATTCAAGGCTTACACGAGATACTAGAAGCCTTGCGCGCCAACTACAATGGGTTTTATCAAGACCTAGTGTTAGATTTAATTGATAAAGTCAATCTTTTTGGATACCACTTCGCATCACTTGATATCCGTCAAGACTCAAGGGTACATGAGGCAGTATTCAAAGAAATCATTTCACATAAAGAGGTACAATCAAAGGTGAAAGCGCTAAATGGTATAGATTATGATGCCCTTGATTTTAATCAACGCGTGGCCTTGCTCACCACAATTCAAGATGATATAGATCTGGCACTATTCGATTCAGAAACGATAACCGCTCAGACGCTTGAGAGCATTAGGGTGATGCAAGAGGTTCAGGTTAAAAATGGAGAGCGGGGATCTAACCGATACATCATCAGTAATTGCCAATCTCTAGAGCACATCTTGCAACTTTATGCCCTCATTCGCTTGAGCGGATGGGAACAACCCACAGTAGACATCATTCCGCTATTCGAGACGATTGACGATTTAAGAGCGGCACCTGAGATCATGAAGGCCCTTTACGAAAATCAGACCTACCGACATCATTTAGCCTCTCGAGGAAATAAGCAAACGGTTATGCTCGGATTTTCTGACGGAACAAAAGACGGAGGGTATTTTATGGCCAATTGGGGGATTTACGAAGCGAAGGAGGCCCTTAGCTTGCTTTCAACTTCATACGATGTTCACGTGGCCTTTTTTGACGGCCGAGGAGGACCACCGGCAAGAGGTGGAGGTAGAACGCATGAATTCTATGCCTCATTGGGAGAGCAAATACATGCAGATGATATTCAGCTTACTGTGCAAGGACAAACTATTAGTTCAAACTTTGGAACGCTAGAGTCATCGCAGTACAATCTCGAACAATTGTTGAGTTCTGGAATCAAAAACCAGCTCTTTGCTCGCGGAGACAATAATCTAAGTGAAGAAGATCGCAGCACCCTTGAAGAACTTGCAGGCCTCTCGTATCAGGCCTATGTAGCTTTCAAAAGCCATGATCTTTTCTTGCCTTACCTGCAAGAGATGACCACCTTGCCGTATTACGCAAAAACCAACATCGGAAGTCGTCCTGCAAAACGCGGACAAAAGAAAGAGTTCAGATTTGAAGATCTAAGGGCAATTCCGTTTGTAGGGAGCTGGAGTCAGCTGCGTCAGAATGTACCTGGTTTTTACGGGGTTGGTCATGCCTTAAGCCTCTTTAAAGAGCGTGGGGAGTTCAACAGAGTGAAGCGATTGTATGAAAACAATGCCTTCTTCAGAACGTTAATTGCCAATTCGATGATGAGTTTGACAAAGTCAAAATTTGAGCTGACCTCTTACATGCAACATCACGAGCGATTCGGACCGTTTTGGACACTGATTCACGATGAATATGAGCGTTCAAAGTCGATGGTGTTGGAGCTGAGTGGCTTTATGAGTTTACTTGAAAACGAAGGTGCTAACAAGGCCTCAATACAAATGAGAGAAGGAATCGTACACCCCTTGCTCACGATTCAGCAATACGCTTTGCAGCGCGTAAAGAAAACGACAAATGCTGATAGGCGGGAATGGTACGAGAAAATGGTGACTCGCTCCATGTTTGGCAATATTAATGCCAGTCGTAATTCAGCCTAAAACCTATTTTTTTTGAGTCGGATTTGGAAGTTGTCAAATTTGAAAGCATCTTTGACCTGTTCATTCACATGATGTAATTGTTATCAAGAAAGGTGAAGGGAATAGACCCTATGAAGCCTTAGCAACCCTCGTTCCTACGAGAAGGTGCTACATTCTACCCCGAAAGGGAGAGATAACGATGCTAGCCATTTCTGGCTGTCCATCTTTTCTTTTTAGCAGTTGCCTCATTTCAGTATTAACCTAAAAAAATTACATCGTAATGAGTGCACAACACCAATTTTCAACGCTGGCCCTAACAGCCGGACATGACTTGTCTCAGCATGGTAAAACAATTGCCGTGCCTATTTACCAAACAACAGCCTACAGGTTTGATTCTACCGACCATGCGGCTGCATTGTTTAATCTGAGTGAAGCGGGTAACATTTATACCCGACTGAACAATCCAACAAATGGGATTCTCGAAGAGCGATTGGCTGCCCTAGAGGGCGGAATCGCCTCTGTAGTGACTTCATCCGGAACCGCAGCGGTCGCCACCACGCTACAAACCCTGCTGAAGAGCGGAGAACACATTGTTTGCTCGAATAGCATTTATGGAGGAACCTACAATTTGCTTGGGGTTACCTTACCGCGCTTAGAAATCACAACTACTTTTGTGGATCCGAGTGAACTCGAAAACTTCGAAAAGGCGATTGAGCCCCAAACCCGTGCTATTTTTCTTGAATCTATAGGAAACCCAAAACTAGATGTACTCGACATTGAGGGTATCGCCAAGATTGCTCAAAAGCATAAGATTCCATTGATTGTCGATAACACGGTGGCAACACCAGCCTTATTGAATCCGATCAAATTTGGGGCGAATATTGTGATTCATTCGCTAACCAAATACATCAATGGAAATGGTACCGCCCTAGGCGGGGTCATCATCGATGCCGGAACCTTTGACTGGTCGAGCGGAAAATTTGAAGAATTTACCACCCCCTCACCTGGTTATCACGGTCTGGTGTATCATGACGTGTTGGGTGCGGCTGCCTTTATTGCTAAGGTCCGCATAGAGGGCTTACGAGATTTCGGATCAGCCCTAAGTCCGCTGAATGCTTTCCAGGTCTTACAAGGTCTAGAGACCCTTTCATTGCGCATCAAAAGGCACAGTGAAAACGCACTGAAGATTGCCAATTGGCTAGTGCAGCAAGAAGAGGTTGCTTGGGTCAACTTCGTCGGAGCTAAAGACGAGCGTCAGCAACTTCTTAGACAAAAATACCTGCCAGAAGGTATAAGTGGGCTTGTCACTTTTGGCTTAAAGGGCGGGTTTGCAGCGGCTAAAAAACTAACTGATGCTACTCGTTTGTTTAAAATTGCAGCTAATTTTGGAGATTCAAAGTCTATCATCGTGCATCCGGCTTCAACCACGCATCAGCAGTTAGAGGAAAGTCAGCAGTCTGAAACAGGTGTTACGGCCGACTTGATTCGTCTTTCGGTAGGCCTGGAAGATCCTAACGATCTGATCAATGATTTAAAGCATGCGTTGAAGGCCTAGTTGTCTATGTTAGAATCACTGACCATATCATCATTTACCACGCTATCAGGAGTGCAGCTTGAGCCCTTTCCCTTAAGCTATGAATGCTTCGGAAAGCCACTCGGTGAGGCACCCCTGATTCTGGTAAATCATGCTCTGACAGCAAACTCTACGCTCACAGGCCAAAACGGATGGTGGAACGAAATCGTTGGGCCTAAAAGGGCTGTTGATACCGATAAAGCTTCGGTCTTGTGTTTCAATATTCCTGGTAACGGATACGATAATTTCTTTTTTGACGATGCCATTCAATTGACTTCTTCCGATGTGGCTCTGATTTTTCTTCAGGGATTGCATCAGCTGAAAATTTCAGCCGTAGACCTCTTTATAGGCGGGTCTGTTGGGGGTGGAATTGCCTGGAGCATGCTCACTCAGAACAAGATAGAGTTCAAACACTTTGTTCCCATAGCCACTGACTGGAAGTCTACCGATTGGATAATTGCCCACTGTCACATTCAAGAGAATTTGCTTAAAGAGAATAGCAATTGGGGGTTGAAGTTAGCACGTCAGCTTGCGATGTTGAGTTACCGCAGCCCACAGTCTTTCGATTCTCGATTTCAGCGTGAACGCAAGAGTGCAAAATACGCGGTTGAGTCTTGGTTGGATTATCACGGAGATACTCTATCTGATCGCTTTCATGCCAAGGCATACCGCCATTTGAACCAGATATTAAGGCAGATAAACGCTATTGGCGAAGGTGAAACCTTTGCAGAGAAGCTGCAACCTCTATCGACTCAAATTCATTTGGTGACCATTACCTCAGACCTTTTATTCATTCCTGCCGAAGACGATAAAACCGTAGAACAACTCAGGCAGTTAGGAAAGAAGGTAGATCACTATAAAATTTACTCCGATCACGGACACGACGCCTTTTTGATCGAACACCAGCAAGTTTCAGCGATCATTAAAGGGGTGTGTAATCAGATTACAGGCCTTCTCTCCGGTACATAATATATTCTTCGGCCTGGTGGGGTATAGGGTTCAAGAAGACAAATCCGTTTTTAGTGTAAAATCTGCCTAGGTCGATTGATTCTATGGTTAACCAGAGTTTTGGGTAGGCCTCTAATTTAATTAGATGCTTGATCCAAAGCGAACCGCATCCCCGGTTTCTGTAAGCTGATAGGGTGTAGAGGTAACCGAGATAATTGTATTCCGAGAAGGTCTGACTGTGAGTGAGCTCGAGTGCCGATGGGGTGGGTAATTTGTCTGTAAAAATAATTCCTATGCATACCAGGTCTTCATCTGTATATAACCCATAAACCTCAGCGGTATTTCTTATACTTAACCATTGAGGAGTCAGTAGCGCAGCCCAATCAGCGGGATATAACGATTCAATGTCTTTTAGTGACAGCTCAATATTTCTGAAGGTAGTGGTGCCTACAGGTAGCCCCATGATCTTAATTTGTCTGAGTCCTCTGTCCAGCGGTCTCCGATATCGTTGCGGTAGTACGAGTTGTTGATGAGCAAGTTCGATATGCGATTATACATGTTCTTTTGTGCTTCTTTCATGGTGGTTCCGTTTCCGGTGACCAGCGTAACAATGCCTCTATCTCCGGTGACCAGCCAATGACCGTTTACCTTTTTAACGTTGATCGGATGAATACCTATTTCTCCGGGCTTCTTGAAAATAACCACTGAATCTTTTGAGAAAAGCCTGAAGCTTTTAGGGTCTTCATAGGGAAATGGGGGTACTACCAAATATGCGCCCAACTGAAAGCCTATTCTTGAATTAAACTTGGTTTCAGCACAAGTAGCCGTGTCCCATAGCACCTTCGAGAAGGGAGTGAGCAGTCCGTCACGCTGAATATGTACCTGCGGATAGCCAAAGCGCGAAGTGAACTCAAGCGGATAAATGCCGTGGTGATTTACGATGGAGTTGATATCAATATGTCCTCTGAAATTATTAGCGCTGAGGGTTTTTTCGAATTTTTTGAGGGTGCGGTCAAAGAGAGGAGAATCATCGGTCCAAAACATGCTCGTTCCCATTTCACCCGTCGAAACGCCCAATTCATTCGGAAATAGCTTTTTGTGCTCGAAATTGATATTATAGGGTGGAATAAAATGCGTACCATTGAAAAAGGCGCCAACCGCTACCTCTACCCCTTTCACTTTACGTTGCAGTTGAAAGGCTCCGAAATTATCTCCCCAAGACTTTTCATAGGCTCTAAGCATGCGGATGACATCTTCTCCGTTTTCATCTTGACCTACAAACAAGAGCTGTTTGAGTTCTTGAGTTTCGCCACTAGGTTTAATGACGTAAGCGTCAGGATTTTTCTCAATGTACTGAACTGCTGATTGAAAGCTGTCAAACTCCTTGAACGGTAACGTTTTTACTCCGTGTCGTTTGAGTTCTTCTTGACCGAAGTTCCGATTTAGCTCTAGCTCATCCGTGTATGAAGATCCGCCGAAGACCACCTTTCCGGATTGACGCAAACTGTCGCTTAGCTCTCCGAACCCTGTATAGTCGAAAACAATAATGTCTGCCCAATCAAGGTGTTTGGAGTAGTCATTCGTTTTTTTAACGAAGCCGAATCCGATTTCACGAGAACGCTTGTCGGCAATGTACATTAGTACTTGGTGTCCTTCGCACCTAATACCATAGGCGATGTCTAATGAGTCGCCCCATTTTGAGATAAAAAGAAACTTTCTTTTTTGATCTCCGAACTGCTTTGTTTTCAATGAAATGTAAGCAGACAAACCCTAAAATTTTTGAATCATAAAGGCTCCTAAAAAAGCGCGTAAACTTAGTTCAAAAACGGATAGGTTGCGCAGCCAACTAAGGGAAAATTCATTGGGATAAAATGCAAAAAAACCCTGCACATAGTATGCAGGGTTTTTTATTGTACTCGGGACGGGACTTGAACCCGTACAGCCTAATGGCCATTGGATTTTAAGTCCAACGTGTCTACCAATTCCACCACCCGAGCCCGGACCTCATCATAACGATGAGCTGTCAAAAAAAACGCTGCGACTGTCGCAGCGCTATGGAGCGAAAAACGGGGCTCGAACCCGCGACCTCAACCTTGGCAAGGTTGCGCTCTACCAGCTGAGCTATTTTCGCATTGATGTCAAAACTCCTCTAGGAGTAGAGGTTCTAGAGGATGGCAAATTTAAAACATTTAGCTGAATTTGAAAGAATGCTCGCTAAATTTTACAAGGTCTTGAACTACAGTTTGGCAAGTCTGTTCTTGATCTCCTGTAACTTCATAAGTGCCTCAACCGGAGTAAGATGATCAATGTCTAAATCTGCGAGTTCGTCTCGAATTTCTAAAAGAACCGGATCATCGAGTTGAACAAAGCTTAATTGTACATCTGTAGAAGGTGTCGCGACGCGTTTAGATTGTTCTTCTCGGGTTTCACTTTGCTCAAGCTTAGCAAGCATATTTTCGGCTTTCTGCACCACGGTTCTCGGCATTCCGGCCAGTTTAGCGACGTGAATACCGAAACTGTGCTCCGATCCGCCCAGGGCCAAAGTTCTTAGAAAAACGATTTTTCCGGCTGTCTCTTTGACCGAGACATTAAAGTTCTTGATTCGCTCGTAGTGGTTACTCATCCCATTAAGCTCATGGTAATGCGTTGCAAAAAGTGTTTTTGGGCGCATAGGATGATCGTGTAGATAGGCGGCAATGGCCCAAGCCAATGAGATCCCGTCGTATGTGCTCGTACCGCGTCCGATCTCATCCATGAGCACTAAACTTCTATCGCTCAGATTGTTTAGGATGGCTGCTGTCTCATTCATCTCTACCATGAAGGTTGAAGCTCCGGCACTGATGTTGTCGCTAGCTCCAACGCGAGTGAAGAGTTTGTCTACGATTCCAATTTGGCCTGCCTGAGCAGGAATAAAGCCACCAGCCTGCGCCAAGATGACGCAGAGGGCGGTTTGTCTCAGTAGCGCAGATTTTCCGCTCATGTTCGGTCCGGTGATCATCATGAGTTGCTGCTGCTGGATGTCTAATTGTACATCATTCGGAATGTACGACTGCTGGCTTCCAAGCAAATGCTCAATCACAGGGTGTCTAGATCCTTTCAATACAAGTTGCTTACTGTCGTCAATACTCGCCCGGCAGTAGTTATATTGATCGGCGAGGGTACTAAAACTTATGAGACAATCTAATTCAGCCACCTCTTGAGCCAATTCTTGGATAGTTCCAATGTGCGGCTCAAGCCTACCTAATAAAGCACTGTAGAGTTCTTGTTCGAGACGGTCGATATGAAGCTTGGCCTCTTCGATTTTTTGTTCAAAGACCTTTAGTTCTTCAGTGACATATCGCTCGGCATTGACCAAGGTTTGTTTGCGTATATAATGTTCAGGAACCTTGTCTTTATGGGTGTTTCTAACCTCAAAGTAATACCCAAAAACCGAGTTTGAGTCGATCTTCATTGAGCTAATCCCAGTTTGTTTGATTTGCTCTTGAAGCATTTCTTTTAGGGCAGCCTCGCTATCATAAGCGAGGGCTCGATAGGCATCTAGGCGCTCGTTGATTCCTGGGGCGATAATACCTCCTTTAGCGGCGACTGCTGGCACCTCTTCTTTTAGGTTCGTATGAATCGAATGGGCCACTTGCTGAATGGCCTCTTCATTAAAATTTAATGATAGTTCGTGTTCTTTTAAGAGTGCTTGTAGCGCATTGCTATGGGTGATGGCTAATTCAAGACTTTTGAGCTCCTTCGGTCCAATGCGTTTCGTGGCGATACGCATGCTAATCCTTTCGAGATCACACATCTTTTTTAAATGTTCTTGAATCTGTGATCGCAAAATTTTGCTGGTCTTGAAAAAGGCTACACGATCGTGCCTGTAGAGTAGCGGTTCAATTCGGGTCAACGGCCTGGCGATCCAATGCCGCAGCATGCGCGCCCCCATAGATGTGAGCGTCTGATCAATGATAGAAATCAGGGCATGCCCACCAGGATTAAGCGGATGAAAGAGTTCTAGGCTTTTAAAGGTGAAGGCGTCCATCCACAAGTGATCGTCTCGATCGAGTCGAGTGACCTTTTGAATGTGGGATTTTTGCTGGTGTTGTGTTTCATTGAGGTAATGCAATAGTGCTCCTGCAACCCCAATGCTCGACGATTTAGGGGCTATACCGAAGCCTTCTAGACTACTCGTCTGAAAGTGATCTGTGAGGAGTTCATGAGCAAAATCATGCTCGAAGACCCAAGGGTCTAGACTAAAGGGATGTGGAAGGTCAAAGCGCTCTTGCAAATTTGAATTCTGGTTCTTAGGAAGTATCACCTCAACAACATCGAAATGGGTAATGAGACTTTCTATATACGCTGCATGACCTTCTGCTACCTGAAAATCTCCGGTAGAAACATCTAACAGTGCCAGAGCATAGCGATCATTATGAGCACTAAGTGCTGCTAAAAAGTTATTCCGCTTCGCATCAAGTAATTCTTCAGTAATGGCCACTCCTGGGGTAATAAGTTCTGCCACTCCTCGCTTTACGATGCCTTTTACCTGTTTAGGATCTTCAATTTGCTCACATATGGCAACCCTTTTTCCGGCCTTTACTAGTTTTGGGAGGTAGGTGTGAAGCGCATGATGCGGAAATCCAGCCAGAGGAGTCTGATCTCCACCATTATTGCGCTGGGTTAAGACGATTCCTAATATCCGAGAGGTCTCTTCTGCATCTGAGCCGAAGGTTTCGTAAAAATCGCCCACTCTAAATAACAATAGTGCCTCAGGATGCGTGCCCTTTATCTCGTGATACTGCTGCATCAACGGAGTCGTCGTTTTGCAATTTTTTGCCATAATTTTACCGAAAATAGAAATTTGATCCCACCTATTGAAAACTCATTTTCTCAAAAAGTCAGTTGATTCTTTGGGGCGTCTGTCTTTAGAAGCCTTTAAAAGCACATCAAAAATTCCTGTAGTGGTGCTATTAGACAACGTGCGCAGTCTTCACAATGTCGGTTCGGTCTTTCGAACCTCGGATTCATTTAGCATTGAGCGCTTATTGCTGTGTGGGATTACCGCTACTCCTCCGCATAAAGAGCTCAGAAAAACGGCACTCGGTGCTACCGATAGCGTGGCTTGGGATTATGCTGCCACCACGGCCGACGCCATTTCAGCTTTAAAGAAAGAGGGTTTTCAGATTGTGGCAGTTGAGCAGGCTGAGCACTCTGTTGCTCTAGAAGCCTTTTCTCCTAAGGTGGATGAGAAATATGCACTTATTTTTGGTCATGAGGTGAATGGCGTCGACCAAGAAGTATTAAATAAATGCGATACTGTCATTGAAATAGCACAGTCGGGTACCAAACATTCTCTAAACGTTTCGGTAAGTGCAGGTATCGTGCTTTGGCACTTTCACATTGCTTTACGCGCGTAGTCGTTTATCAACTAAGACCTCAGTAATTCTTTTGCATAGGGCATCCAGGGTCTGAGGGTCGCCAATAAAGTCGAATTCGGTGGTATCTATTAGTAGGCGTTCGTCTTCTTTGTCATGAAGGTTGTGGTAAGCCTTTCGTATGCGCTCGAGGTAGGTTCCTTCTATTCCTTTTTCAATTGCGCGGGATCTTTTTATGATGCGCTCTTGAATGATAGGTGTCGGCGCGTCTAAAAGGACATATAATTCTGGAGCTTCAGTGAGCTGCTCAGACCATTCAAAAAAGCGATTGAAGAGCACAAGATCTTCACCCGACAGATTCAATGCAGCGAAGAGTTTTGATTTACTGATATGGTAATCGGCAATCACCCCGCGTTTACCTTTTAGGTGCAGCAGTGCTCGGTGTCTGTCAGCCAAGAAATGCAGTTCAGTTGGGAGCGCATAGGTCGATGGGTCTTGATAAAACTGATTCAAGTAGGGGTTTGACTCGAAGGCTTCTAGGTGCTCTGTAAGTCCGTAGCGCTCAGATAACAGCCTACATAAACTGGTCTTTCCAACCCCAATACACCCCTCGATTACGATGGTTTTTGCAGTATTCCAGAGCATTCGTTCTGTGCAAACTAGTTCATAGGTAACAGGGGTTAAGGTAGCTCGGTCTTCGCAATCAGAAAGCCAAGTTGAAATCCTTTTAAGATGAATAGAATCGTTGACTAATCTCATCAACTCTTCTAATGGCTCGAGTACAAATCTTCTTTGAGCCAATTTCGGGTGCGGCAATGTTAGGGATGCTGTCTGAAGGCTTTGAGAGCCAATCAAAAGATCGATATCAAGTGGACGGTCTTGATAGCCCTCTACCACTTTACTGCGCTTACGGCCATGATCAAGTTCTATTTCAAGTGTGAGACTCAGGAGCTCAGATGGGTCTCGTGAGGTATCAACAGCTACACAGCAATTGTAGAAGGGGGCACCATGAAAACCTTGGGCAGCGTTCTCGTAAACTTTAGAACATCCTATCACGTGAACGTCTTCAGTATTGAGTTGTAAAATAGCGGTTTGGATGTGCCAGAGTCTGTGCTCTTGATTACTGCCAAGACCTAGGTAATAGCGTTGTAAATTCATCGGAGGTTGAAAGTACAAAAAGCCCTGAACTTTAAGTATCTTTAAGATTTGTAACGCATAGAATTATGATGTTTTTGAAGCGCTTTTTTGCCGCCTTTTTGGGTGCTTTGGCTGCTCTATGGTTTTTCTTTTTAATCGGAATGATCTTGTTGGTGGGATTGAGTCAAATAGATTCTGCAGTAACGGTGTCTAATAATACGGTACTCCTTCTAAAGTTAAATCGCCCCTTACTGGATTATCAAGGCTCAACTAAAGACGACCTTCTTAGTGCCTTCTTTCAAGAGTATATGGCCGTAGACGAGATCGTAGAAGCCATTGATAAGGCTGCAACAGATGAAAAAATAAAGGGCATTAGCATAGAAACTCCAGTGGTGATTGGAGGCTGGTCACAAACTACTTCGATCAGAGAGGCGTTAGCGCGATTCAAAGAAAGCGGAAAGTTTGTGTATGCCTATGCCGATACCTACACCCAACGCGCCTATTATCTATCGAGTGTTGCAGACAGTATTTTCATCCCTGCCGTAGGGGCCATCGATTTACGCGGACTAGCCTCAGAATTGACCTTTTATAAGTCGTTTCAAGATAAGACCGGTCTTAAAATGGAGGTGATCCGTCACGGTAAATACAAAGCTGCGGTTGAGCCCTATCTGGAGGATGAGCCTAGCGTAGAGAACCTCGAGCAAATTAAACAAGTTCTTGCTTCTCTTTGGAATGAGGTTTCTTATGAAATTCGCAGCAACAGAGGATTAGATTCAGCTTCTTTTGAGGCCATTGTGCATTCTGCTGAGGCTAGAGAACCAGAGCGTGCATTGGCGTTGGGGATTGTAGATCGCATTACCTACAAAGACTCCTACGAAGAAGCCTTAAAGCGCGCAGTAAATGCCGATAGTAATCCGGTAAGTGCCGGTTCTGCCTTAAATACTATAAGCGTCAGTAACTATAGTAGAGTACAGACTGATACAGCACCTACTACTTCTGAGCGCATTGCGCTGATTTATGCACAGGGAACCATCCTTTACGGAGAGGGTTCGCCAACTCTAATGGGGCAGACTACTATGAACAAGGCCTTAGTCTCTGCACGCGAAGACAACACAGTAAGAGCCATTGTTTTGCGTATCAATTCGCCCGGAGGGAGTGCGTTAACCTCAGACCTGATTTGGCGTGAAGTAGAAAAGACTGCGGCAGTAAAGCCTGTGGTGGTTTCGATTTCTGATATTGCTGCCTCAGGGGGCTATTATATCGCAACACCTGCCACCTATATTGTAGCCGATAAGACGGCCATTACAGGTTCAATCGGAGTTTTTGGAACACTTCCGAACGCTTCTTCCATTGCGAAAGAGTGGGGAATCAACTCGTATAGCGTTGGAACACATGAGCGTTCGTTTACCTATTCTGTCGTTCAACCCTTGAGTGATTCGTTTCGTGCAGAGCTCCAAGATGGAATTGATCGCACCTATGACTTGTTTATAGAGCGTGTAGCTGCGGGAAGGGAGATGACCCCTGAAGAAGTTGATACCATTGCTCAAGGCCGCGTTTGGAGCGCTCAAGACGGGCTTGAATTGGGATTGGTAGATGAAATTGGAGGACTCCATCGTGCCCTTGAAAAGGCGGCTGAGCTCGCAAGCGTTGAGTCTTACAAGGTGAGAAAATACCCTAGATACAAATCTGATATTGAGCGCCTACTCGGAGATCTTCCTTCTGCAATTACCCAGCGCTGGTTTGCAGAATACACCCCTTCTTGGGCACAACGCTACGCCGAATTTTGGAAAGGCATCAAGGGTTCAGATGAGCAATTTGAGATACAAGCGCGCATGCCATTTGATCTGAATATCGAGTAAATGAATAGTGCCCTTAAAAAACAAGCCTTTACGCTATACCTGTTCTTGGCTGCGCTGTTCATTACCTCATTGGTGGTCTCAAATCTGATTTTTCAGAAGTTTTTTGTGTGGCAACCGTTTGGAGATTTAAAAGTTTTTGGAGCTCCAATTTTCGAGATATCGGTGGGTATTTTGCCATATCCGATTACCTTTTTGATCACCGACTTGATTTCTGAGATTTATGGAAAAAAGTTGGCGAACAAAGTGGTGGTTGCCGGTATTTTTGCATCGGTCTTTTCGCTACTTATCGTATATACGGCAGGGGCTTCAACCGCGACAGTATGGTCACCTGTAGACGATACACAGTTCAATACGGTTTTCGGAAATACCATTGTGGCTGTATTCGCCTCTATGATGGCATATCTCTTGGCCCAATTTGTAGATATTCAGATTTACCATTTCTGGAAGCGTATTACCCAAGGAAAGCACCTTTGGCTTCGCAATAACTTTTCTACCTTTTCTTCTCAGTTCATCGATACGTTTTCGGTGGTATTTTTACTAAGTGCTTTTGGCCAGTTGTCAGGGGAGTTGTTTTGGGGGCTAGTTATCGCAGGATTTCTGTTTAAAGTACTAATTGCGATAGCAGATACTCCAGTACTCTATTTATTGGTATTTGCAGCAAGAAAGAAATTCAATCTCGGCTTGAACGAAGAGATCGATTTATTTGGCGATTAAGTTTCTGTGCTCAGCGTACATTGAGTTCTACCACAAACCCTTCTGATGATCGAACATTAAAGATGCTGTAGTCGTCAAAAATCAGGTACTGCCCCTTAATTCCTTTAAGCTTTCCTTTTAGGGGTTCATTTTCAATTAGATTATGGCGTACTCCTAATTGACCGTCGGGTGTATACGGAAAGTTGAGTTCTTCAACCTGAAGTTCATCGATTACAAAGGGCTGTAATTCTTCAGGAAGATATCGTCTTAGGGCATTGAACTGCTGAATGAGATCACGTGATTGCTCGGGCTGTGAGAGCATAGTCTTCCATTGCGTCTTGTCGCTAATATGCACTTTAAGCGCAACCTCAGCAACACCTGCTAAATAGCGATTCGGCACTTCTAAGAAGGCCAGTGCCTGATGTGCCCCTTGATCAATCCATCGCGTTGGAACCTGACTTTTACGTGTTACTCCTACTTTGACACCTCCGGTATTGGAGAGATAGACTATATGTGGTTGCAATTGCATTTTCTTTTCAAAGGCTAAATCGCGGTCTTCGATATTTAAATGTGCCTTACTTTCTTCTGGCTTCATGATCCACGATCCGGCTTGAGGAGACTCAAAAAAGCACTTTTTGCATAGTCCTTGTTTGAAAATGGATGTGTTATCGCCGCAACTCAAACATTGATATCCAATAGGATTGAATTGAATGATCTTACCGATACAGTCATTGACTTTCACAAATTCATCACCTAGGTGCAGAAAATAGTTGATTGGCGAAGTAGATTCGGCCTCCATTTTGGTGAGTACTCCTTGATAAAGCATAAGCGCTGTGCGTATATTTGAGTGCTAGCCTTAAAGATACAATTTATGACTCTGCCCTTGTTCAATTCGATTGCCTCTTGGTTGCTTAAAAAGCGCATGCATCAAATCGAATTATTTGTCAAGTATCCGGCAGATGTTCAAAACGAGCTTCTGCTTAAGTTAGTCGATATGGCCGCCTTTACTGAGTTTGGAACGAAGTATCGATTTGACGAGATTGAAACGTACCGGCAATTTGCAGAGAGGGTTCCGATCAGTTCTTACGAAGATTTGGCTCCCATGATTCAGCGCTGCAGAGAAGGAGAGCAAAATGTATTTTGGCCGAATACTATCAAATGGTTTGCAAAAAGTAGTGGAACTACTAATGCCAAGAGCAAGTTTATACCGGTAAGTCAAGAGGCGCTAGACGATTGCCATTACAAGTCAGGTAAAGATCTCTTGTCGCTTTACCTTAACAACAATGAAGATTCTAAGCTTTTTACCGGAAAGAGTCTGAGGTTAGGCGGAAGCAAAGAGCTCTACAAAGAAAAGGGATCCTATTTCGGAGACCTTTCAGCGATTTTAATCGACAATCTTCCAAAGTGGGCTGAATACAGTAGCACCCCGAGTAACCGTGTCTCGCTGATGTCACATTGGGAGGAAAAACTAAAGGCCATCATCGCCGAAAGTACTCAAGAAAACGTGACCTCGCTTGCCGGGGTTCCTTCTTGGATGCTGGTGTTATTGACTGAACTCTTAAAAGAAACCAAGGCAGATCACCTTTTTGAGGTCTGGGAAAACCTAGAGGTCTATTTTCATGGAGGGGTAAGCTTTACGCCTTACAGAACCCAATACGACAAGTTATTGCCACGGACCAATTTTAAGTACTACGAGATTTATAATGCCTCGGAGGGATTCTTTGCCATTCAAGACCGCAACTACCATAGCGATCTGCTGCTCATGTTGGATTACGGAATTTTCTATGAATTCCTTCCAATGGCCGATTGGGGGAAAGAACATCCCAAAGTGCTTCCGATCTGGGAGGTAGAGTTGGGCGTGAATTATGCCATGGTCATTTCAACGAATGCAGGACTTTGGCGCTATACCGTTGGTGATACGGTGCGTTTTACTTCGCTCTCTCCATTTCGTATAAAGATTACAGGAAGAACAAAGCACTACATCAATGCCTTCGGCGAAGAATTGATCGTTGAGAATGCAGAGCAGGCATTGAGGACGGCCTGTGAGCAGACCGGAGCCTCTCTTATTGATTACACGGCTGCCCCTGTGTATATGAGTGACAAAGAAAAAGGGGCACATCAATGGATGATTGAATTTCGAAAAGCTCCAGAGGATTTGAAACGATTCACCTTAGTGCTCGACGAAGCCTTGAAACACCTCAATTCAGACTACGAGGCGAAACGCCAATCTGATATTACACTTCGTATGCCTATCGTTCAGGTCGCTCCGAAAGGCTTGTTCTATCAGTGGCTAAAGTCAAAAGAAAAGGTAGGAGGGCAGCATAAAATACCACGTCTTTCAAATTCACGAGACTATATCGAAGAATTACTGCTGCTTACGAAGCAGCTTTAAGAGAATTTAAGGCAGCAGAATGGGTGTTTAATTGTTCTTGCACGTAAGCCTTGTTTACTTTGAGGTGTTTTTCTCCATTTGAAGGCATCTCGAACATTGCCTCGGTAAACACTGCTTCACAGAGTGTGCGAAGACCTCGAGCACCTAACTTGAATTCTAGTGCCTTATCGACAATGTCAGCTTTAGCCTCATCGTCTATCTCCATTTCTATGCCGTCAATCTCGAAGAGTCTTTGATATTGCTTGAGCAGTGCATTCTTCGGGACGCTAAGAATCATAAGTAAACTATCTCGGTCTAATGGATTCATGTGGGTTAAAACCGGAAGTCGGCCGATGATTTCAGGAATAAGCCCGAAGCTCTTTAAATCTCTAGGACTGATGTATTGCAAGAGGTTTTCTGAATCAATTTGATCTTTAACCACTGCGCTGCTGTATCCAACCGCTTGTCGATTGAGGCGCTGTGAAATATGACGCTCTATTCCGTCAAATGCCCCGGCAGCTATAAACAAGATGTTAGAAGTGTCAACTTCAATAAACTTCTGGTCGGGATGTTTGCGGCCACCTTTTGGCGGCACATTGACGGTGGTACCTTCAAGCAACTTGAGTAAACCCTGTTGCACGCCTTCCCCTGACACGTCTCTGGTGATAGACGGGTTGTCACTTTTACGCGCAATCTTATCGATCTCATCGATGAAAACAATACCCCGTTGTGCCTTTTCAAGGTCGTAATCTGCGGCCTGAAGCAATCTGGTAAGTATGCTTTCTACATCTTCACCTACATATCCAGCCTCTGTTAATACGGTGGCATCGACAATAGCTAATGGTACATGTAATAGCTTGGCTATCGTTTTTGCTACTAGGGTCTTTCCTGTACCCGTTTGCCCCACAAGCATTACGTTACTCTTCTGAATTTCTACCTCGTCTTTGTTACTGGGTTTAAGAAGTCGTTTGTAGTGATTGTAAACGGCTACAGAAATAACGCGTTTGGTTTTCTCTTGACCGATGACATATTCGTCTAAAAAGGCTTTAATGTCTTTGGGTTTGCGCAATTCAAAAGCCTCTTCAATACTCTCTTTTTGTTTGCCTTTGTGTTCTTCTGAAACAATGTGATACGCCTGTTCAATGCAATCATCGCATATATGCGCATCTATACCTGCAATCAGCAAGTTGGTTTCTTGTTTCTTTCGTCCGCAGAACGAACACTGAAGATTGTCGGCACTCATGGTGGCGAATTAACTACTAGGTTGACGCGTAAGGATTTCGTCAATCATCCCGTATTCTTTAGCGGCCTTGGCACGCATCCAATAATCTCTATCGCTGTCTTGATAGACTTTGTCAAAAGGTTGTTTGCTGTGTTTAGCGATAATCTCGTAGAGCTCGTCTTTTAGCTTTAGAATCTCACGTGCAGTAATTTCAATATCAGAAGCCTGTCCTTGAGCACCTCCCAGAGGTTGGTGAATCATAACTCTAGAGTGCTCTAGTCCGCTTCGCTTTCCGTCTGCTCCTGCACACAATAGAACTGCCGCCATTGAGGCTGCGATTCCTGTACAAATAGTAGCTACATCAGGGCGTATAAATTGCATGGTGTCATAGATACCTAAACCGGCATAAACGCTACCCCCCGGAGAGTTGATGTAGATCTGAATGTCTTTAGTTGAGTCTGTGCTTTCTAAGAACAGTAACTGTGCCTGAATAATGTTCGCTACTTGATCGTTTACCGCAGTACCCAAAAAGATAATGCGGTCCATCATGAGACGAGAGAACACATCGAAAATCGCAATATTCATTTGTCGCTCTTCGATGATGTTTGGCGTCATAGCCATAGGGTACATACTCGAAACGATCTGATCGTAATACAATGAATTAATCCCTTGATCTTGGATAGCGAATTTTTTAAACTCCTTGTGAATATCCATGTGCTGATGTTCGTTTAATGTGCTTCTTTCAAAGATACTTTAAAATTAAGCGTATGCCTCTTTGGCGAATTCTTCGAAGGTTACTTTTTTCTTCTTCAGTTTAGCCCTCTCTTTAAAGAGGTCGAGTATGCGCTCATTGATAAGCTGAGAAGAAAGTCGTCTTACCTCTTCTTCATTTTGCATAATCGATGCCGTGATAGACTCGAGCTCTTCATCTGTAGGGTTCATTCTTCCGAATTGAGCCATTTGACTCGCTACATAGCCTTTGGTGAATTCTTTGAGGTCTTCAAATTCGATCTTGATACCGTGTTGCTCGATCAGCTTTGATTCGAGTAACTGGTAGCGGATTCCTTTTTCTGTTCTTTCGTATTCGGCTAGGGCCTCTTCTTCAGTGAGCGGTTTTTCGCCGCCGTGTTGCATCCATTTGATTAAAAACTCTTTGGGTAAATCAAACTTGCTCTCTTCGACCAATTTTTCAGTAACATCATTCATCAATTTTTGATCAGATTGTTGCTCGAATTGGGCCTCTGAATCTTCTTTGATGCGTTGTTTCATTTCAGCCTCAGAAGTGACCTTTTCGGCTCCGAAGAGTTTATCGTAAAACGCCTGGTTAAGGTCTGAAGCCTTTCTAAGGTTGATCTCTTCTATAGAGAAGCTGATCTCTGTACTAAGCTTTTCTGCTTTATCAGCAGCTACACCCAATACCCGGGCTAACACCGATATTTCTTCGAAAAGTCCTTTGGTTTTTAGGCTTAGGCTTTCACCAACTTTTTTTCCAACAAAAGCGGATTGATTTTTCTTTCCTTTAAGGTCTTTTACCCTAAAAGTGGCCTTGTTGCTTTGATCCTCAAAAATTACTGTTGCCGTGATTTCGCTGTCGGCAATGGCTTCAGCTTGTGTTTCTAACGTTCCGTATTGCTTTCTCAAACGCTCCACTTGCTCTTTCAAGCTCTTGTCAGAGACTGTAATCTCATAATGGTTGATCGTTTTCTTTGAAGGGAACGCAGGTTCTACGACAGGTGCCAGTCCAATTTCGTATTCAAAAGTGAGCGGATCATTGTTCCAGTCAAAGTCTTCACCCTCTTTCGGCAGTACGTTACCCAAAAGATCTAGTTTTTCTTTTTGGATGTATTCACTTAGTGATTGCTGTAGGATTTTATTGATTTCTTCAGCCTTTACGCCTTTCTCGTATTGTTTCTTAATCAATGACATCGGAACCTGTCCTTTTCTAAAGCCAGGAATTGAGGCACGCTTGCGGTAATCCTTCAGTAAGTTTTCTACTTTTTCGCTGTAGTCTTCTTTGGTTATTGCAACGGTCAAAATCGCGTGCAGTGGGCTTAATTCTTTTTTGGTAATTTTCATGTATCCTTTAGGGAATTAAAACAGGCGGCAAAATTAGTCTATTTCGCTGCGCCTCACAAATCTAAAAAGGTCGTAACAAGTCGATCAAAGGCTTCCGGTTGTTCGACATGTAACCAGTGTCCGGCATTTTCAAGAGAGGCAATATGACTTTTCGGAAATTGATGGTGTATACGCTCAAAGTCACTGTCTAAGATGTACGTTGAGTTTAATCCTCTAATGAAGAGGCTTTGAACTTCGCTTTTCGCCTTTGGGTTGAGCTCTTGAGTAACAGTGCTTTGGTCTGCCATAAAACGCTGGATATTGCAGCGTACCCTGAGCTCTTGTGTGCTGTCAAGTTCTAAGTTTTTAAGCAAAAAGAAGCGTAACTGTTGACTTTCAAAAAGCGGTTCTAAAAAGTCTTCAGCCTCATTTCTGCTGGCGAATCGACGTTGATCTAATTCCCATAGGGCTTCTAAAATTTCACGGTGTTGACTCGAATAGCTTTTCGGAGCTATATCGGCCACTACAAGTTTTTCGATATATTTTGGATAGTGCAGGGCGAGATACATCGCGGTCTTTCCGCCCATAGAATGACCTAATACCTCGAAGCTTGAGATGTTTATGCTTTCGGCATATTGAATAACGTCGGCAGCCATGGTAGGATAGTCCCAAGTGTCGTTATGGAAGCTTTTGCCGTGATTGCGGGCATCGAGCAGGTGCACTTGGCGTCCTGAGAGACTCCATTTCTTGGCAAAGGTCTTCCAGTTATCACCACTTCCTAAGAATCCGTGCAGCACAAATAGGGGTTTGCCCTCACCTAGAACGTTCGCGTGTATGATCATTGCTGAGCCTCTTTAATCAGAGTAAGGTACCGATTTACCACTGCTTCTAACCCATTTTCGATGGCCTCACAGATGAGAGCGTGTCCAATAGAAACCTCTAATAAATCAGGTATTTGTGCAGCGAAATAGGCAATATTGTCAAGTGAAAGGTCGTGTCCCGCGTTGATTCCTAGTCCAAATTTTTGTGCCTCTAAAGCAGTGGCGATAAAGGGTTCAATAGCCTTTTCGCGATTTGAATTAAAATGTAGCGCGTAGGGTTCGGTGTACAATTCGATACGATCTGTCCCAGTCTCTGCAGCGTAAGGAACCATGTCAACATCGGCATTTAAGAAAATAGAAGTACGGATACCCTCACGCTTAAAGGTTGCAATGGTGTCTTTTAAAAATCTCTGGTGTGTCTTGCAGTCCCAACCGGAATCAGAGGTAATGGCCTCTGGCGCGTCTGGAACAAGTGTCACTTGGGTAGGCTGCACCTCTAATACCAAATCGACAAAAGATGGAATGGGATTTCCTTCAATATTAAATTCGGCCGTCACAATCTTTTTTAAGTCTCTCGTGTCTTGGTATTTGATGTGACGTTCGTCTGGACGAGGGTGGACGGTTATCCCTTGAGCTCCATAAGATTCTAACGATTGGGCCGTTTGAATAAGATTTGGATTGTTTCCGCCTCTGGCGTTTCGAAGGGTAGCCCACTTGTTGACGTTCACGCTAAGTTTGGTGGCCATGGTCTAAATTGTTTTATGTGGCTTTAAGGCCTTGCAAAAATAGCGAATCTTAAAGGGAATAAAGTCTTGTGAATATCCGTAATTTGCAATGTGCAAGAGCAAGAATACACATTGTCTCAACTGAGAAACGACAAGCTTCAAAGCTTTGAGCTTGATCAGTCTATCGCCGTGCTAAAATCTTTTTTTGAGCAGTCAAATTATTCGCATGCAGCGTTGACTGAGCATGGCATCTTTGTGGGTTGTATTCCGAATTTTGTTCTAACCCCTTACGAAGATGAGGCCTTAATAGGGGCATTACTTGAAGAGGTAGAACACTTCTTTGTAAATGAAGATGCATACTGGCTAGAGGCTTTAGAGACCGCTCTACGTGCTGAGGCAGATATTGTACCAGTAGTGGATACCGAACACCATTTCTTAGGGTACTATCTACTCGAGGATTTAGAATTGTTCTTGGCGCGTACTCCTTTTTTAACTGAGGGCGGATCGGTACTTGTGCTCTCGGTACAGAAGGCGGCATACTCGATAGGGCAACTCACCCAGATTCTCGAGCGCAATAATGCGCGCGTTTTAGGTGCAATGCAAACTGCCGACTACGGCGAGCGCATAGAAATTACGGTTAAGCTTGTGTCTGAATCGCTACATACGATTTTAAGCGAACTCAGGCGTTACGACTTCAGAATAGAAAAGGCGTTAAACGAAGATTTATTTGCAGAGCAGCTAAAGGAGCGTTCTGCCTATTTTGAAAAATTTTTAAACCTATAACCTTATGCCGAAAGCCATTGCTTTTTTTGGTATTCACTTCGAAGCTGAGCATTGCCCCCTAATAGAAGGTTTGATTCAAAAGGCGATTGCACTTGGGTATAATGCCTATGTTGAGGCTGATTACCTCGAACAGCTGAAGGGCTGCGAGCTACCGTCTTCTATCCAATCCTACTCTACTCCTGAAGAGTTAGACGCAGACGTGAACCTTATGGTGAGCATTGGCGGTGACGGAACGATGCTTAGAGCGGTTACCTATATAGGTGAAAAAGAAATTCCATTGGTCGGGGTCAATACCGGAAGGTTAGGGTTCTTGTCGCTCATATCAGTGGAGGAGGCTCAGTCGCTTTTAGATCGATTTGTCTCTGGAAATTACCGCTACGAATCACGTCAGTTGTTGGAACTCCAAATTGTGGGCGGATCAGAGGCTTTTGGTTCACAGAACTTTGCCTTGAATGAAATTGCGGTGAGCCGTAAAGACACCACAAGCATGATTACTATTGAAACCTGGCTAGATGATGTTTATCTAACCACCTATTGGGCCGATGGTTTACTCGTCGCTACGCCTACAGGATCTACCGGATATTCACTGAGTTGCGGAGGACCTGTACTCACTCCTGATGCCAAGTCTCTAGTGATCACCCCTGTTGCACCGCATCATCTCAACGCACGTCCGCTTGTGATAGACAACCAAACTCGCATACGTATTAAAGTAGATTCTAGGGAGCCCCATCATTTGGTATCTATGGACTCTCGAATAGAGACGGTAGAGAACGGTGTTGAGCTTCACATCAAAAAAGCAGATTTTAGCCTTAAGACTATTGCTTTTGAAGAAGACCATTTCTTTAAAACCCTCAGAGACAAGTTGCTCTGGGGTGAAGACAAAAGAAATTAAACTATGAATCGATTGTTTCTTCTTGGGGTATGGGGATTATTCTTTTTTTCTGCAGTTGACCTCACGGCACAATCCTTACTAAATCGAATAGAGTTTGGGGTTAGTGCACAAGGGCTTTCAGATTATACAGACCTTTATCCTATAACTATTCCCGGCACTACGGTTAGAGCTCCGGGTATTTTTAGTCAATTGGATGTCGTTCCTGCAGTGGTGGTTCGCTACAATATGCCTTATCGCTTTGCATTGAGGGGGAGCTATTCACTAACTCAAGAACTAGTAAAGGCGGGTTTGATAGGTGAATTTCACTTCAACGATTACAATGCTTATGAGTCTATTACAACGCTCACGCCTTACCTCGGATTAGGTGCGGCATATAACCAGTCCGTTGCACGCAGGGTAGCAGGATTTTCGGCTATAATGACTTTTGGAGCGAAAAAGAAATACAAGAGATTAACCGCCTCTGCTGAGTTTGCCGCAGGTGTTCGTCTTCCGTCCTATATTAAATCGCTAATCAATGATTGGTATGTGTTTCCTAATTTGTCAATAACTTATACCTTTGCCCCCAACTTTTAAGCCACATTTTGGCTAGACCTAACTGTTCATGAATCACCTGCTTAAAGAACATTTACCCAAACACTTAGCTATCATTATGGATGGTAATGGTCGTTGGGCTAAAGCAAAGGGTAAGCCTAGAGCTTTCGGACATGAGGCGGGTTTTCGTGCTGTAAGGGCCATAGTGGAATCTTGTGCGAGACTTGAGATCCCCTATTTAACCCTTTATGCGTTTTCTACTGAGAATTGGTTCAGACCCAAGAAAGAGGTAGACATCCTCATGCGCATACTGCTATCTGCATTGAAGTCTGAATTAGAGACCATGCAGAAGAACAATATTAAACTTCAGACGGTTGGTGGAATTTCTACGTTTCCCGTGGTCATTCTTGAGGAGCTAAAGCGCGTGGTAGAGCAGACTGCGGATAATACCGGTATGGTATTGACCCTTGCGCTTAGCTACGGAGGACGAGAAGAATTGGTTTCTATGGCTAAAGTCTTGGCTGGAAAAGTTAAAAATGGCTTAATTCACGAGCAAGATATCGACGCGTCTGTCGTAAATGAGCATCTTTACACCGCTGAAATGCCAGATGTAGACCTGCTCATTCGCACTAGTGGGGAAATGCGCATCAGCAATTTTTTATTGTGGCAAAGCGCTTATGCCGAGTTGTATTTTACAGAGAGGTATTGGCCAGACTTTAGAAAAGAGCACCTCTTAGAGGCGCTGACAGATTATCAAAACAGAGAACGCCGATTTGGAAAGACTAGCGAACAGCTTGAAAAGACACCAGTGGTTTAAGGATTTATTTTTCCTAAGCCTTTTTTTGATATACCCAGCGTTTACCCTATTTGCTCAAGAAGTGGAGCAGGTGGTGGAGCGTCCGACTTCGTACATCATTGGCGGGGTTAAGGTAACGGGTATTGAGAGTTATAATGAACAAACTGTTAAGAGTTTTGCCGGATTCAGAGAGGGGCAATTGCTGACAATCCCTAGTGAAGAAGTTAGTGCCAGTATCAAAAAACTATGGAATCTCGAGCTATTTAGTGATGTAGCCCTTTACTACACCGACATCCGAAACGATTCAATTTTCTTAGAACTCTCTGTAGTTGAGCGTCCTACGCTAAATAATGTGACCTTTTATGGGGTTAAAAGCAATAAGGTTGAGGGCCTTATTGAGGATACCGATTTAAAGAAAGGAAAGAAGATCACCGAGAGTCTTATAGAGAACACCAAAAACTATCTTGAGCGCACCTACAGAGAAAAGGGATACTTAAATACTAAGGTGAATATTGCAACCAAGATTGACACTACCATTATTAACTCTCGAGACATGGTGATTAATGTCAACAAGGGAAGCAAGGTGAAGGTCTCAGAGATTGTCATTGACGGAATCGCTGAACTCAAGTCTAAGACTTTAGAGAAGGCCTTAAAAAACACTAAGCGCAAAAAAGCATATCGTTTCTGGAAAAAATCAAAATACATCGCCGCAGACTTTGAAGACGACCTCGAACTTTTGGTCGATGCCTATGCAGAGCGCGGATTCCGAGATGCGCGTGTGCTTTCAGATTCGGTCTATACAATTGATGAAGAGAACATTGGCATTCAAATTGCGGTAGAAGAGGGAAACAAGTATTACTTCGGTGATATTGATTTTGTCGGAAATACGGTCTATGATGACAAGGCCCTTGCCTCGGTTCTAGGGATTGAAAAGGGCGATACTTATAATGGTGTACAGTTGAAGAAACGTATCGCAGACAATACAAAACCCGACGCCGAAGATTTGACTAACCTTTATCAAAACAACGGATATCTATTTTCGAGCATTAACCCCGTTGAGGTTTCAGCACAGCGCGATACTATCAACTTCGAGATTCGTATCATAGAGGGTAAAGAGACCTATCTCGACCATGTTGAAATCACCGGAAATGATAAGACCAATGACCACGTTATTTATCGTGAACTCCGCACTAAACCTGGTCAAAAGTACAGCAAAGACAATATTGTAAGGACCATTAGAGAATTGGGTCAGTTGGGATTCTTTGATCCTGAACAAATTTCTCCTGATGTGGTGAATCCAGATCCGAATGCGGGTACAGTTGATTTGAACTATTCTTTAGTCGAGGCTGGGTCTAGCCAGATCGAGCTCCAAGGGGGTGTTGGTGGAGGTGGGTTTATTGGTACACTGGGGTTGTCGTTCAACAACTTTTCTATGCGTAACATCTTTAACAAAGAAGCTTATAAACCCGTACCTATGGGAGACGGGCAGACGTTTGCCTTGCGCCTTCAGGCGAGTAGAACCTTTAGAGTTTACAGCTTGAATTTTGCAGAGCCTTGGTTGGGCGGACAAAAGCCTGTGCGATTCAATGTCTCACTACAACAAACCCAGCAGTTTGCCTCACAGTTCAGAAACGGACGGTTTGATGTTGATAAATCGCGTGGTTTCGGAATCATTGGATTAAATACAGGCCTCTCAAAACGGGTTCAATGGCCAGATGATTTCTTTGTCGTCTCGCATGCTCTTAGTTTTCAGAACTACGATTTTCAGAATTATAACTTAGGTCTATTCAATTTTGGTAACGGGAGCTCGAATTCATTCTCTTACTCTTTTGGTTTGCAACGTAGCTCTCAAGGACCAAGTAGAATTTTTCCGCTCACAGGTTCGAATTTTGAATTAACGGTGCGTGTGACTCCTCCGTTCTCTGCCTTCTCTAAAAAGGATTACGGAGCCCTTAGAGATAAGATTACAGAGGTTACTATTCAACTCCTTGATGAAGGAATTGATGGTTTAAACTACACCGAGCTCAGTCAAGATTTAGAAGCACTTGAAGAAGAGCGCTTCAAGCTCTTAGAGTTTTACAAGGTCAAGTTTAAGGGAGACTGGTACACCCGTCTAGTTGATAAGCTTGTTTTGCGAACGAATGCTGAGTTTGGATTTTTAGGAAACTATAACGATGAGATCGGTAATGTTCCTTTCGAGCGCTTCTATGTGGGGGGTGATGGTTTAGGGAACTTCACTCTAGACGGACGCGAAAACATTCAATTACGCGGATACGAGAATAGTTCGATTACGCCGTACACCGTGAATCCGATCAGCGGTAGACAGGAACAAGACGGAGGTGCGATTTACAATAAGTTTTCTTTAGAATTGCGCTATCCGGTAACCTTGAAGCCTTCGGCATCGGTGTATACCCTTGCTTTCTTAGAGGCAGGAAATGCCTATACAGATTTCAAAACTTTTAACCCGTTTCAGTTAAAGCGATCTGCTGGACTTGGGGTGCGCATTTTCATGCCCGCCTTTGGTCTTCTCGGAATTGATTTCGGATACGGATTTGATACAGACGCAAACCCAGGATCTATCGGCCCTAGTGGATGGCAGACTCATTTCATCATCGGTCAGCAATTCTAATGCGAAATGCCATTACCATATGCCTTGTAGTTTTGGGCTTGAACACAATTACAGCCCAAAGGGCTACCCGTGTTGGGTATTTAGACACTGATTATATTCTGTCTCAAATCGCACCTTACAACGAAATGCGTGCGCGACTTCTAGTTCAGGCCGAGGCATGGTCGGCTGAAATTGATTCCTTAAGAATGCAGCTCGAGCGTGAACAAAGAGATTTTGCCTCAAGACGCGTGCTACTGCCCTTATCGATAATCGAGGATAAAGAACACTCTCTGAATCGACTCGAGCAAGAATTGATGCAACTTCAGCAAGACCGTTTCGGACCTAGCGGAGATTTCATTACGCAAGAGATGACTGTGGTGCGTCCGATTCAGGATTTAATTTTTGAAGCGGTACAAGACATCGCTTCTACTCGAAAGTTTGATCTCATTCTAGACAAGTCTTCTGAGGTGGTAATGCTTTTTGCCGATCCTCAGTTCGATATTAGCGATCTTGTCTTACGTGAGTTAGCACGAAATTATGAGGTGCGCTTAACCGGAAATCAGGGCGCAGTTCAAGACCGATTGAACACCCAAGAGATAGAGAACACAGCCACTGAAACCATTCAAGCCCAAGAAGAGCGAAAAAAGGCTCTTGAACGCATAGAAAGTGAACGAGAGCAGCGCAGAAAGGCCTATATTAGCAAGCGCGAAGAAGTGTTGAAGGCTCGAGCCTCTCGAGAAAAAGAAATTGAAGCACAAAAAACGCAAAACAAAGACTCAATTAATTGAATATGAAAATCATGAAACATTACTTACTAGCTCTTGTAGCGCTATTTTTAGCAACGACTGCAGCAGTTGCACAATCTAAAGTTGCTCATATCAATGTGCAGCAGTTGCTGATGGATATGCCCGAAATGAAGGCTGCACAAGAAGAATTGAAGAAACTAGAGGCCACTTATCGTGCCGATATCGAGTCTTCAGTAGCTGAATTGCAGAAAAAGCTTGTGACCTATCAAAACGAAGCAGCTTCAAAAACAGCTGAAGAAAACAAGGCGCGTGCCGACGAATTACAAGGTGCAGAGCGCAATATTGCAAATGCAGAGCAGGCTGCCATGGGAGAGCTTCAGCGCAAGCAGCAGGATTTATTTGCCCCTATCTCTGAAAAGGCTAAAGTCGCCATTGAGAAGGTAGCTGCATCGCAAGGGTTCAATTACGTCATTGATGCTAGCCCAGGATCTGGTCTTATCGTGTTTACCGGAAAAGATTTAATGGCTGATGTAAAGAAAGAACTTGGATTTTAAACAATAGTAAAATCGAATAGATAAACCGCCCATTGAGGCGGTTTTTTTGTCTTCAAATGCAAAAGAGCTTGTCGTTACGCATAGGGGTTTTTGACTCGGGTATTGGGGGGTTGACAGTGCTCAAGTCTCTTCAGCAAAGTCTGCCTGAGGCTCATTTTGTGTATTATGCCGATTCGCAAAATGCTCCTTATGGTTTACGGGATGTGGGTACCTTGTTAGCCTACAGTGAGCGCATAGTACAGTATCTAATTCGTCGAGAAGTAGACCTCATTGTAGTTGCATGCAATACTGTAACTACTGAAGTAATTGATCAATTACGAGAGCTATATCCCCTTCCATTTGTAGGCATCGAGCCTGCCATTAAGCCTGCCACAAAGTACTCTCAAAACAAATCTATTGGTGTTTTAGCTACGGCCCGTACTTTACAAAGTAGGGGGTATAAGCGCACTAGAGATAAGTACGCAAAGAACTTTAAGGTAATAGAACGCCCTGGGTTGGGGCTTGTAGAGGAAATTGAAAAGGGTGTATTTGACAGTCCTGTACTTAAAAGGCTTGTGCAGTCTTTTGTCGATGACTTTGAGTGCCAAGCCATTGACACCCTTGTTTTAGGTTGCACGCATTATATTTTGATTAAGCCGTTATTTGAAAGCCTTTTTACCACGCCGGTGACTCTTTTAGATGCTAACGAGGCCGTTGCACGCCGCACTCAAGAAATTGCAAAACCTATTATAGAAGTTTTTCAAATGGTCGAATGTTATACGAGCGGATCAACCGAACTTCTGGAAGCAGTGGTAAAGCATCTCGAAATAGCTTTTGTTAAATACATAGAAAAGTTAACGCTCTAAACTCTTTTGTAAGTTACAATCTCGAAGTCGTATAGATTCTGTTCGTCCTTGGAGAAGTATTCGCTGTGGGTGCGCTTCCATTCGGCTGAAGCAAACTCAGGAAAGAAGGTGTCTGCTTCAAAGGTAGCCTTCACGTGAGTCAATACCATCTTCGTCGCGAGTGGGAGGGCAAGAGCGTAAATTTGCGCTCCACCAACAATAAAAACAGTGGAGTCTTTACAAAGGTCAATGGCCCCTTGAATACTGGTAGCTACTCCTTCTACTTCAAACTTAGGCTTGTACTCTGGATTGTTACTAATAACGATATGCCCTCTGTTTTTTAATTTTCCCGGAAGGCTATCCAGTGTTTTTCTCCCCATAATGATAGGGTGCCCAGAGGTTAGAGATTTGAAGTGTGCGAAGTCTTTGGGTAAGTGCCAAGGTAGGTCATTCTGTCTTCCCATTGCATGGTTTTCAGCCAGAGCAGCAACAATGATGATTTCTTTCATGAGCTCAATCAATTTAAACTGCTACAGGTGCTTTTATAGCGGGATGAGGATCGTATCCATTGAGCTCGAAATCTTCAAAATCAAAGGTGTCTATGTCTTTGATGGCCGGATTTAACTTCATAGACGGCAAGGGTCTTTGCTCACGGCTCAGCTGTAGCTTGACTTGCTCAAGGTGGTTGCTATAGATGTGAACATCGCCGAAGGTGTGGACATAGTCTCCTAAGGCTAACTCACAAACCTGAGCGACCATCATGGTGAGCAGGGCGTAGGAGGCAATGTTAAATGGTACTCCTAAAAAAACATCTGCACTTCTTTGATAGAGTTGGCATGAAAGCTTACCGTCTGAAACGTAGAACTGAAAAAAGGCATGGCAAGGAGGAAGTGCCGCTTTGCTGTTCGCCACATTCTCTTCGAACGACTTGCTGCTATCGGGCATGACACTTGGGTTCCATGCACTGACGAGCATTCGGCGACTATCGGGGTTAGTTTTAATGGTTTCTATAACATTTTTGATCTGATCGATCCCTTCGCTATTCCAGTTGCGCCATTGATGTCCATAAACAGGTCCTAAATCACCATTTGGGTCGGCCCACTCGTTCCAAATACTCACCTTGTTGTCGGTCAAGTAAGTAATATTGGTGTCTCCTTTTAAAAACCAAAGTAATTCATAGATGATCGATTTGAGGTGCACCTTTTTAGTGGTAATTAAAGGGAATCCTTCATTCAAATCAAATCGCATTTGATAGCCAAAGGTGCTGTAGGTTCCTGTTCCGGTTCGGTCACTTTTAAAGTGTCCGTGATCCAATACGTGTTGTAACAAATTATGGTAGGCCTGCATAGTCTATGAAGTGCTTTTGAGCATTAAAGATACCACCTAGATGAGCATCTATAAACCCGCTAGGGGATAGATTATCTTCAGGTTATTAACGGTGCTTTAACCCAATATCATTCCGGCAATGGTGGCCGAAAGTAGCGAGGCGATCGAACCTGCAATCAGCGCTTTAAAGCCCAATTCAGAAAGGTTTTTACGCTGAGAAGGTGCGATGGTTCCAATACCTCCTAATTGAATCCCAATAGATGCAAAGTTGGCAAATCCGCACAGCATATAGGTTGCCATGAGTACTGATTTGTCATAAGCGAGGTGAACAATATTACTCGCATCTTTAAGGTCTGCGAGTTGGGTGTAAGCTACAAATTCTGAGGCTACCAATTTGATCCCCAATAATTGCCCCATAAGACTGAGGTCTTCTTTTGCTACCCCTATGATGTACATGAGCGGTGCGAAAATGGTACCTAAGATGGCCTCGAGTGAAATGCTGTTGTATCCCCAGATTGGAGAAAGCATTTCATTAAGGCCTCCAATCCCGCCGATATACCCTAAAATTCCGTTAATCATAGCGATAAAGGCCACGAAAACTAAGAGCATAGCTCCAACGTTAAGGGCAAGCTTTAGCCCTTCGGTTGTTCCGCTGGCGAGCGCATCTAGGGCATTTGATCCCACAGATTGATCTGAGATTTCGATCTTTTCATCCACCGACTCTGTTTGGGGCAGTATGAGCTTTGAAATAATTATTGCTCCTGGAGCAGCCATCACCGATGCGGCAATTAGGTGTCGAGCAAAGGACAAACGCATTTCAGGGTCAGATCCGCCTAAAAAACCTACATAAGAGGCAAGAACCCCTCCTGCAACTGTAGCCATTCCTCCTGTCATTACGAGCAAGATTTCAGAGCGGTTCATCTTGGGCAGGTAGGCCTTGATAAGCAATGGGGCCTCGGTTTGGCCTAAAAATATGTTTCCGGCCACCGAAAGGCTCTCAGCTCCTGAGATCCCCAGTGCTCGGGTAAGCAGCCATGCTAGGCCTCTTACCACACGCTGAATGATTCCGAAGTAATAGAGGATAGAAGTTAGGGCAGAGAAAAAGACAATTGTGGGTAAAATCTGAAGTGCAAAAACGTATCCAATGTTTGGATTAGAGGCATCGATAAGATTGCCAAACAAGAATAGGCTTCCACTTTCAGTGAATTCTAAAACAGCGGTGAAGAATCCCCCCATTATGTTGAATACTTGTTTGACCCATCCTATTTTGAGAACCCCGAAGGCCAAAAGAAATTGCAGAGAAAGACCGATTAAAATGGTTTTCCATTTAATGGCTTTGCGCTGTGAGCACAATAAATAGGCGATGCCTAATAAAACAATGATTCCAATGATTCCTCTAAGTATCGCCATCTTAAATTTTAAAAAGAGCTAAAGTTAGGAAAGATTTCTTCTTTTGAGTTCGTCTCTGATCCCTGCGGCCTTTTCATAGTCTTCATCTGTCACGGCCTTTTTGAGGGCTGCCCACAGTTGTTTTTCAGAATACGATTGGTAAGTCGAATTTGGAGCAGAGGTTGCTGTTTCTATGTCTTCTTGAGGCTTTTGAGTCACCGTCATATCAATGGATGAAAAGGTGATTCCGGACTCGTCAAGAATTTCGTTGTAGGTATGAATAGGGGCTCCAAAACGCGCGGCTAAGGCTACAGCATCGCTGGTACGCGCATCGATGATCTCTTCGGTTTCATCTCTTGAACAAATAAGACTTGCGTAGAACACACCCTCTTGAAGTTTGTGAATGAGCACGTATTCTAGGGTGATGTCAAAACGACTTAAGGTGTTTTTAAACAGATCGTGGGTGAGGGGTCGTGGCGGCTTGAAATCTTCTTCTAGCGCCACGGCTATAGCCTGAGCCTCAAAAGCACCAATAACAATAGGCAGTTTGCGGTCTCCAGACTCTTCGGCAAGTATAAGTGCGTAGGCACCGTTTTGTGCCTGACTGTATGAAATGCCCTTTATGATGAGTGGAACCGTATGCATAAAGGGCAAAATAAGCGTTTTTTTTAGGCGTTTTGTGCTTTAAAGTTTTTTAATTTTTCAATCAATTGAGGTACGACTTCAAAGGCATCACCGACTACGCCGTAATCTGCTGCTTTAAAAAAAGGCGCCTCAGGGTCATTGTTAATCACCACTTTTACTTTTGAAGCATTGATTCCTGCTAAGTGTTGGATCGCTCCTGAGATACCAATGGCAATGTAAAGGTTGGTGGCGACCGGCTTTCCGGTTTGACCCACGTGCTCTCCGTGAGGCCTCCATCCCATGTCTGATACAGGTTTTGAGCAAGCTGTTGCGGCACCTAATACCTCTGCCAATTCTTCGATCATCCCCCAGTTTTCGGGGCCTTTTAGTCCTCTACCCGCTGACACTACGATATCGGCATCCGCAATGGTGGCTTTTCCGCTTGCTTTTTCAGTACCTTCTGAGGTTACTTT
Source organism: Flavobacteriaceae bacterium (assembly GCA_038134285.1). GTDB lineage: Bacteria > Bacteroidota > Bacteroidia > Flavobacteriales > Flavobacteriaceae > UBA3478. The sequence continues at coordinate 45,451 of JAYPUW010000002.1, read as the reverse complement.
GGCATCCGTTAAAGTGGCTGTCTTTGAAACGACTTGAATTGATTTTTCATTGGGTTGAACTCCAAAGGCATTTTTAGCGAGACCAATAACAACGGTTTCGGTAGTTGCCTTGGTGTAGGCAAAACCTTTGTTTGTAAACACACTGCGTTTATATAATGGAGCTCCGTCTTGTGTTTCAGTAAGTCCTACCACATTCGGTATGTATGCAGCTTCTAGTTGTGCAGCGACTAATGCGCCGAAGTATTTTGCATCTGCGCTTGAGCCAATCACCACCGTTTTGGCACCAATTTCTTTAGAGGTCTCAGCGATGAGTTGTGCCGTTTGCTCAGCAGTTAATGCGGTGGCAGCTGTCTTGAGGACGTGAATTTCATCTACGCCGTACGCGCCGCAATCTGAGGCGTCTAATGCGTTAATGGTCAATCCGAAGACCTTATCTCCGTTTGCTAGGGCAGCGGTAAATGAAGCAAGTTCTGCCGCTGATTTTTTCAACTTTGAATCTTCAGCTTCGAGGTAAACAAGTAGGGCCATACTATAAAACTTTAGCTTCTTTATGTAACAAATCGACTAGGGTATCAAGGTCTGTGGGCTCAACTAGTGTTACTTCTCCTTTGGCCACAGGCCGTTCAAAACGCACATCGGTGATTCGAGCTGCCACATTTTCTGCGGGTAATACATCTATGGGTTTTTGTCTTGCCATCATAATTCCGCGCATGTTCGGAATTTTTAAATCAGACTCTTCGACTAATCCTTTTTGTGCTCCAATCACCAGTGGTAAACTAGCGCTAAGACGCTCGTTTCCGCCATCTATTTCGCGCACCGCCTTCGCCTGGGCACCTTCGATCTCTAGATTGACGCAGGTGTTAATAAAGGCGTATCCACACTGTTGGGCAATAAATCCAGGCACCATGGCACCGTTGTAATCGATTGACTCACGTCCGCAAATCACCAAATCATAATATTCGCGTTGAATAAGAGAAGACAGTTGAGTGGCAACGAAAAATCCGTCTGAGGGTGATGCGTCAATGCGAAAGCCTTTATCTGCTCCGATGGCAAGGGCTTTACGCATAATAGGTTCTACGCTAGAGGTTCCGACAGTTGCTATATGTACTTCTGCACTTTGCTTCTCTTGAAACCAAATGGCACGGGTTAAGCCAAATTCATCGTTGGGGTTGATGACAAACTGTACTCCTTGAGTGTCAAACTCGGTATCATTTGCTGTAAAATTGATTTTTGAAGTGGTGTCAGGGACCGCACTAATGCATACCAAAATCTTCATAATTCATTGGATTTTTATCTCATTTCAAAGATAGCAATTCTCTACCATTTATTATGCATGCATAATAAATTTATTCCTGTTTTCTTATGAAGAATCAACACTTAAAAAGTCTTATTTTTGCCCTCATATTCTAAATGAAATTATGAAAACACTTCAGTTTAGAGAGGCAATCGCTGAGGCCATGTCTGAAGAGATGCGCCGAGATGAAACGATTTACTTGATGGGAGAAGAAGTAGCCGAGTATAACGGGGCTTACAAAGCGTCAAAGGGCATGCTAGATGAGTTTGGCCCAAAGCGTGTCATTGACACACCAATTTCTGAAATGGGATTCTCGGGTATAGGTGTCGGATCTGCTATGAATGGCAACCGCCCGATCATCGAGTTTATGACCTTCAATTTCTCTTTAGTCGGAATCGATCAAATCATAAACAATGCGGCCAAAATGCGTCAAATGTCTGCTGGCCAATTCAATATTCCAATCGTTTTTAGAGGTCCTACAGCTTCTGCCGGGCAATTAGCCGCTACACACTCTCAGGCTTTTGAGAGCTGGTACGCCAACTGTCCTGGATTGAAGGTTGTTGTTCCTTCAAACCCTGCAGATGCGAAAGGTTTACTTAAATCGGCTATTCGCGATGACGATCCTGTGATTTTCATGGAGTCTGAACAGATGTATGGAGATAAGGGAGAGGTGCCAGAAGGCGAATATATTATTCCGCTAGGGGTCGCTGACATCAAGCGTGAAGGTACAGACGTGACCATCGTTTCTTTTGGAAAAATCATTAAAGAAGCCTTTAAGGCCGCTGATCGCTTGGCTGAAGAAGGTATATCTGTTGAAATTATCGATCTGAGAACCATCCGTCCTATGGATCATGCGACGATTATCAATTCTGTGAAGAAAACGAATCGTCTCGTCGTGTTAGAAGAAGCATGGCCATTCGGTAACATAGCCACTGAAATCATCTATCAGGTACAGGATCAAGCCTTTGATTATCTAGACGCCCCTGTGGTGAAGCTGAATACCGCCGACACCCCTGCGCCTTATTCACCGGTACTCTTGCAAGAGTGGTTGCCGAATGAAGACGATGTAGTCAAGGCCGTCAAAAAGGTTTTATACTGCGATTAATCTAAATTATTAGTCAAACTTTAGACCGCGCAAGAGGCTTTTTAAAAAACGTTAAAGCTTAACTTTTACTACTTTTGCCTGCGTTGAAAATAAACTAACTGAAACTAAACTTTTCTATATGGAAGCAGTCGTTCCTTATTTATGGGCCTTTGGTATTTTGGGTCTTATTTACGTTTTCGTAAAAAATGCCTGGGTATCTAAGCAAGAAGTTGGAGACGAGAAGATGGCGCGTATCGCAAAAAATATCGCAGACGGAGCCATGTCTTTCTTAAAGGCTGAATACAAAATTCTAAGTGTATTCGTTGCGACAGTAGCCGTGTTATTGTTCTTTAAGGGACAAAACGAAGAAGGTTCTAATGGACTCGTTGCCGTTTCGTTTATCGTCGGTGCGATTTGTTCAGCTTTAGCTGGATTCATCGGGATGCGCGTTGCTACAAAAGCAAACGTAAGAACCACAAATGCGGCGCGTACTTCATTGCCTAAGGCACTTGAGGTAGCGTTCGCAGGAGGATCTGTTATGGGTCTTGGTGTGGTAGGATTAGGGGTTTTAGGTCTTGGACTTTTATTCGCCCTTTACAACGCACAAGGATGGGGAATTGACGAGGTGCTTAATGTGCTTTCAGGTTTTTCTTTAGGAGCCTCTTCAATTGCGCTCTTCGCGCGCGTAGGTGGAGGAATTTATACCAAAGCTGCCGATGTTGGAGCTGACCTTGTTGGTAAAGTAGAAGCGGGTATTCCTGAAGATCACCCTTTAAACCCAGCGACTATTGCTGATAATGTTGGTGATAACGTAGGAGATGTAGCTGGAATGGGTGCTGACTTATTTGAATCTTATGTAGGGTCAATTATCGGAACCATGGTGCTTGGTGCTGCCTTCGCTGGACTTCCTGAGTTTGCTTATGCCTATAATGGTTTAGGAGCGGTCTACCTTCCGATGGCGCTTGCTGCTTCGGGGATCGTGATGTCGATTATCGGGACGTTCTTTGTTCGTGTGAAAGAAGGCGGAAATCCTCAGACGGCTCTTAATTTTGGAGAATTTGGTTCTGCTGGACTTATGCTTGTTACTTCTTTCTTCTTGATTCAAGGAATGTTGCCTGAGTCATGGGTAGAAGATGGAGTAACCTTTACTTCATTGGGTGTTTTTTATGCGACTATCGCAGGACTCGTTGCCGGACTTCTAGTCGGTAAAGTGACCGAATACTATACGGGTACAGGAACAAAACCTGTAAATAGCATTGTGAGACAATCTGAAACCGGATCGGCTACAAATATCATTGCCGGTTTAGGTGTAGGAATGATGTCTACCGCTATTCCGATCATTCTTATCGCAGCTGCGATTTTAGTATCTTACCACTTCGCTGGATTATACGGTATTGCAATTGCAGCGGTAGGTATGCTTGCCAATACAGGTATTCAATTGGCGGTGGATGCTTACGGACCTATTTCTGATAACGCAGGAGGGATTGCTGAGATGGCAGAACTCCCATCAGAAGTGCGCGAGCGCACAGATACGCTTGATGCGGTAGGAAACACTACTGCAGCCATTGGTAAAGGATTTGCTATCGCTTCTGCAGCCCTTACTGCACTTGCTTTATTTGCGGCCTTTATGAAGACGGCAAAAGTGAGTTCGATCGATGTGTCACAGCCTACGATTATGGCTGGATTACTCATTGGATCTATGCTTCCGTTTGTTTTCTCAGCGCTTTCAATTAACGCTGTAGGACGTGCAGCCATGGCGATGATCGAAGAGGTGCGACGTCAGTTTAAAGATATTCCAGCACTCAAGGCAGCTTTAGAGGTCATGCGTAAGAACGATTCTGATCCGTCAAAATTCTCTGCTGCTGATCGCAAGATTTTTGAAGCAGCTGACGGTGTTGCTGAATACGATAAGTGTGTCGCTATATCAACACAGGCTTCAATTAAAGAAATGGTATTCCCAGGTCTTTTAGCCATCATCGTTCCTGTTGCTATCGGTTTTGTTGGTGGAGCAGAAATGCTTGGAGGTCTGTTAGCAGGTGTTACTGCTTCTGGTGTTCTTATGGCTATTTTTCAGTCGAATGCTGGAGGTGCTTGGGATAACGCTAAGAAGACCATTGAAAAAGAAGGTCGCAAAGGATCTGACGCTCACAAGGCTGCGGTTGTAGGAGATACAGTCGGTGATCCGTTCAAGGATACTTCTGGACCATCATTGAATATCTTATTGAAGCTTATGTCTGTGGTAGCACTTGTTATCGCTCCAAGTTTAGTGAGCGCTGATGCCGTTGCTGCTGCCGCTACAGCTCAAGAGGTGCGTAAAGAAATTACGGTGAAAGTCGAAGAGGCTTCTTCAACTGAAGAGGGAGCAACGGCAGCGGTAGTTGTTCGCATCATAACAGATGAAAATGGAAGTAAAGAGGTGATTGAAAAGCGCTATAAGGGAACTTCTAAAGAGGAGGTTCTTGAGCAAGTAAAGCAAAATCACCCAGAAATCGAAGTTGAATTTTCATCTACAGACAGTCATTAAGCTGGTATGAAGATTTATTTATTAAAAAACCCTGGCCACGGCCAGGGTTTTTTGTTTTGTAGTATCAGGTATTCCTATTTAAAAAGGCCGTTGATTTCGGCATCGATGCGATTGACTATCAGCCCAAAATCTTCTGTATTGTCTACGAAGTTGAGGTTGTCTACGTCAAAAATCAGAAGGGTTCCCTTGTTGTAGCCTTTTATGAACTCTTCGTACCGATCGTTAAGGCGGCTGAGATAGTCTATCGAAATGCCACTCTCATAATCCCGTCCTCTTTGGTAGATTTGCCTTACAAGGTTCTCTATCGAACTCCTTAAATATATAAGAATGTCTGGAGCATCTACTAGCGACTCCATAAGCTCGAAAAGGCTGAGGTAATTCTCAAAATCGCGATTAGTCATTAGTCCCATACTGTGCAGGTTGGGAGCAAAAATGCGAGCGTCTTCGTAGATGGTACGGTCTTGAATAACTGTTTTAGAACCTTCACGAATGTTCAGTACTTGTCTGAATCGTGTATTTAAGAAATAGACCTGAAGATTGAAGCTCCAGCGTTCCATGTGATTGTAAAAGTCATTTAGGTAAGGGTTAGAGATTACCTCTTCAAAGTGAGCCTCCCACTTGTAGTGTTTGGCAAGTAAGTCAGTCAGAGTGGTCTTACCCGCACCTATATTTCCTGCAACTGCAATATGCATGCTTTTATTTTTTTGCTCACCAATATAGCTATTCTAAAAGGTTTGTTTGCGCTTGAGCGGTTTAAAAAAAGAGGAATTTTTGAAATAATTTATGGCGATGTCCTTGTTTTTTATAAAAGCTTTTCTGTATTTAGCGCGAGATATGAAAAACACTACCCAAAATTCATTTGCCTATTTTACTTTTTACCGCGTGAAGCGATAAGAGGGGCTTTTGGTTTTGTGGTATCAAAGAATAGTAAAGTCCCGATTTATCGGGGCTTTTTTTTTTGAACCTAAATAGGATGAAAGTAGGAATACAAGGTACAATCGGATCGAACCACCACAAGGTGGCTCGGGAGTTTTATGGTGAAGCCGTAGCATGCGTCGAGTGCACTTCTTTTTCGGCATTAGCTGAAGGGTTAGTAAAGGGAACTTTCGATGAGGCGGTAATGGCCATTGAAAATTCGATTGCCGGAGCCATTCTTCCCAACTACAATCTGATCTACTCAAATGGTTTTCAGATTCTCTCTGAATTCTACCTAAGTATCTCCCATAACTTGATGGCACTTAAAGGGCAAGGCCTAGAGAATATTAAAAGAGTGGAGTCTCATCCTATGGCATTGCTGCAATGCGCTACCTATTTTGAAAACAAATCAATTACATTGGTAGAAGCCGACGATACCGCATCTGTGGCCCGTCGCATAGCTGATGAACATCTAGAAGGTGTTGCCGCGATTGCACCCGCCGAGGCTGCCTCATTGTTTGGGCTTGATATTTTGGCTAACGACATACAAACCTTGACCTCAAATACGACCCGTTTTGTGCGCCTTCGCTGTTCTTCAGACTTCCAAGAAGCTATCAGTGAGGGTCCAAATAAAGCTTCATTACGTTTTATAACCGGACATAAGCGAGGAAGTTTAGCCACCATTTTGAATGTAATGAGCGATTGCAACTTGAATCTAACCAAGATCCAGTCTCTGCCTATCATTGAAACGCCATGGAAGTACGCCTTCTTTGTCGATGTAACCTTCGATGAATTAAGTGCCTTTGAGAAGGCTGCAGCAGCTTTGAATATCATGGCCGAAAGTTTTACGGTATTAGGGCTTTACACAAATCAGCTAAAGATAATTGCACTATGAGAGAGGCGAAACGATTAAATCGCGTCAGCGAATATTACTTTTCGAAGAAGCTTAAAGAGATAAAGGAAAAAGTGGCTGCAGGAATACCTATAATCAACATGGGTATAGGTAGCCCAGATCTTGACGCCCCTTCATCGGCTATTAGAGGACTCATTGAAGCGCTTTCTGAAAAGGGCGTTCATCAATACCAGAGCTATGTGGGTAGGGATGAGTTGCGAGAAGCATTCGCTTCGTTCTATGCCACACATTACGGTGTTCGCTTGAATCCTGTGAACGAGGTATTGCCTTTAATGGGCTCTAAAGAAGGTATTTTTCACATCAGTATGGCTTTTCTGAATCCAAAAGATGTTGTTTTGATACCGAATCCTGGTTATCCGACCTACGCTTCAGTGGCTCAATTGCTTGGTGCTCGCGCAGTGGGTTACCCCCTCGACGAAGAAGGATTGCCGGATCTCAGTGCTATTGACGAAAAATTAATGGACCGCGCGGTCATGATGTGGGTGAACTATCCGCATATGCCTACAGGAATTACCTTAAAAGAGGATGGTTTCAAACGCATTATCAGCCTGGCCAAAGAACACGATCTTTTAGTGATAAACGATAATCCTTACAGCTTCATCGGAAATACACATCCGACTTCCATTTTAGCAGAAACAGGGAAGTACCTTAAGGTTCTTGAACTAAATTCGCTCAGTAAAGTCTTCAATATGGCCGGATGGCGCGTGGGGGCTCTACTGGGTTCTAAGGACCTCTTACAGTCTGTACTCAAGGTGAAATCGAATATGGATTCAGGAATGTTCTTTGGTATTCAGAGTGCTGCTGCGAAGGCCTTAGCTGAATCGGCGTCTTGGTTCAGCCAACTCAATGATATATATATACAACGCCGAAAACTGGTTGAGCTCTTAGCCAAGGATTTAAACCTTGAAGTAATGCCCAATCAAACCGGTATGTTTGTCTGGTGTCGCTTGCCTAAGGGAATAAAAAGTGAAGCGTTTACCGAGAAACTTTTAGAAGAGCATGCCATTTTTTGTGCTCCTGGATTCATTTTCGGATCCGAAGGAAAGCGATTTGTGCGATTTTCTCTCTGTCTTAGTGCAGATCAAATTGAGAAAGCTTTCATGCGCGTAAAAACTGGAGCGTTATGAAGCTAGCTGTCATTGGAGTAGGATTGATCGGCGGATCTTGGGCCATGGCCCTGAAAAAATCAGGGTTGGTCTCTTCTGTCTTAGGTATTGATTGCAGTGAAGAGCATTTGAGTCAGGCTATTTCCCTTGGAATTGTAGACGACAAAGCTACCTATGCCGACCTCACCGCGGTTGACATGGTGTTCTTGAGTATTCCGGTAGATCAAATGGTTTTCGAATTGCCGAAGGTGTTAGATGCCGTCGGAGAACAAACGGTAGTTGTTGATGCGGGTTCAACGAAACTTCAACTCTGTGAATCCGTCGCCTCTCATCCGAAAAGAAGAAATTTTTTAGCAGCTCACCCCATTGCGGGTACAGAATATTCAGGACCTTCAGCTGCCATTGATAACTTATACGAGGGTAAATTGGCTATCGTTTGCGAAGTCGAAAAGACGGCAATTGACCTTCAAGAGCGCGCGATGAATGCCTTTGCAGCACTTCAAATGCGCGTGCGTTACATGGGAGCGAAAGAGCACGACATTCACGTGGCCTACGTTTCACATCTATCTCACATCAGTGCATTCATGTTGGGTAAAACTGTTATGGGCAAAGAAAAAGATGATCGAAACATTTTTGACTTGGCAGGAAGTGGGTTCGCCTCAACGGTCCGCCTAGCTAAAAGTTCACCTCAGATGTGGGCTCCCATTTTTGTCCAGAACAAAGAGCCGCTTTTAGAAACCCTTGACGCCTATATCGAAAATCTCAATGCTTTTCGAACACTCATCGCCGAAGAGAATCTCGAGTCACTCTTGCATGAAATGAAACTCATAAATAGCATAGAAAAAATATTAAACCCTTTACCTTTAAAGCCTTAAATCACAATCATGGAAAATTCGAAGAAGTTACGGAACTGGTTAGATGAGATGCAATTGACGCACCCTCTTGTTATTGCTGGCCCTTGTAGTGCTGAGACTGAATCTCAGGTCATACAGATCGCACACCATCTTAAGGATACAGATGTCAACTATTATCGAGCCGGAATTTGGAAGCCGAGAACCCGCCCAGGAAACTTTGAAGGGGTAGGAGCTATAGGATTGAAATGGCTGCAGCGTGTCAAAGAAGAAACGGGCATGAAAACGGCGACTGAGGTGGCCAATCGTGCACACGTTGATTTAGCGCTTGAGCACGATATCGATTTGCTATGGATCGGAGCACGCTCGACCGTGAGTCCTTTTATCGTTCAAGAAATTGCAGATGCCTTAGAAGGAACAGATAAGATCGTTTTGGTTAAGAATCCGGTGAATCCTGATTTGTCGTTGTGGATCGGAGCTGTAGAGCGCCTTCATAACGCAAACATTGAAAAATTAGGGGTGATTCATCGTGGATTCTCCTCTTACAAGAAGACCATGTACCGCAATCTCCCTGAATGGCAGATCGCCATTGATTTGCAGTCTAAGCTCCCTGACCTACCGATCATCAATGATCCAAGTCATATTTCTGGACGTCGCGACCTCATTTTTGACGTGTCACAAACAGCGCTGGATTTAAATTTTGATGGATTAATGATCGAAACCCATTGTGATCCAGACAACGCGTGGAGTGATGCTGCTCAGCAGGTTACTCCTGAGCGTCTTGTAGAGATTTTTAAGACATTGAAAGTGCGCAAGCCAGGAGACGATGAGGCAGAATTTCACGCCGCATTGAACCAATTGCGTTCTCATATCGATTTACTAGATTCTTCCTTGCTTGACACCATGGGCGATAGAATGAAGGTGGCCAAGTCGATCGGTCAATTGAAAAAAGACCGCAATGTGGCGGTGTTGCAGTCCAATCGTTGGAATGAAATTCTTGGACGTATGATTCTCGAAGGAGAGCAGCGTGGATTGAGCGAAGAGTTCGTGTTGAAACTCTTCAAGAGCATTCACCAAGAATCGATTCGTCATCAAGAGAAGATCATGAAGCAATAGTCTGAATGCACGGACTTGTATATAAATCAACCGGTAGCTGGTATCAGGTCAAGTCTTACGAAGGACGTGAATACTCCTGCCGCATCAAGGGCAAGTTTCGCATTCAAGGCATAAAATCTACTAACCCTGTCGCTGTAGGTGACCGGGTTGTTTTTTCTACCGAGGTTATCGGAAACGAAGAGGTTGGAGTAATTACGGCTATTGAACCGCGCCAGAATTACCTCGTCCGTCGATCGGTAAATCTGTCAAAGCAATTGCATGTCATTGCGGCCAACATCGACCAGATATTTTTAGTGATCACTTTAAAAAATCCGCTCACCTATGCGGCGTTTATCGACCGTTTTTTAGTGAGCGCGGCGGCCTATCACATTGAGGTGGTCTTATTATTCAATAAGTGGGACACCTATCATGAAGACGAAGTAATTAAGGTATTAGAGCTTTTAGAGGTCTACAATTCAATAGGGTATCAAACGCTAAAAACAAGTGCAAAAAGCCGATTGGGGTGTGAAGAACTCAAGGCACTCATGAAAGACAAGACGAGCATTTTTGCCGGAAATTCAGGTGTAGGAAAGTCGAGTCTCATCAATACCGTAGAGCCCAACCTAGAATTAAAGACCTCTAGCACTTCTGAACAGCATCAACAAGGACAGCACACTACAACTTTCGCTCAGATGTATGATATTGGTTTTGGCGGAAGAATCATTGATACTCCAGGTATACGTGGCTTTGGTGTGGCGACTTTAGAACGTCATGAAATTGGCGAATATTTCAAAGAGTTTTTCGCCCTAAAGTCAGAATGTAAATTTCACAATTGCCTTCATGACAATGAGCCCCATTGTGCGGTGAAGCAGGCAATCGAGAGCGGTGATATCGCTCAAAGCCGCTACGACAGCTATATCGGATTACTCAAAGACCCTGAAGGTCCTTATCGAACGGATAATTACGGACAATGAGAGCAGTAATTCAACGGGTATCTAAGGCCTCGGTTGAGGTAGAGGGTAAGATTGTAGGAGCCATCGAAAACGGATTCATGGTGCTCCTGGGTGTGACGAATGAAGATAGAGAAGAAGATGCTAAATGGTTGGCTTCCAAATTAGCTCAAATGCGCGTTTTTAGAGATGAAGAAGACAAAATGAATCTAGATATTAGCCAGGTAGGTGGTCGGGTTTTAGTCGTTTCTCAATTCACCTTGTATGGTACTACTAAAAAAGGAAATCGTCCTTCTTTTATTAATGCGGCACGGCCAGAACACGCAGAACTCTTATACCTATTCTTCACCTCTTTTCTAGAGGAGTGTCTAGGCACCTCAGTTGAACGCGGGGTATTTGGGGCCGACATGAAAGTGTCTTTGGTTAACGATGGTCCGGTTACTTTAATTATGGATACAAAAAATAAAGAATAATGGATGCAATAACTATTACTCAAGAGCGTGTAGACCGCTGGATTAAAGAACATGGTGTACGCTATTTCAACGAGTTGACCAATATGGCTCAGCTTACAGAAGAAGTAGGTGAGGTGGCACGCATCATTTCAAGACGCTACGGAGAACAGAGTGAGAAGCCATCAGACAAACAGGCGGATTTAGGTGAAGAACTCGCAGATGTTTTATTTGTGGTGCTCTGCCTGGCAAATCAGACGGGGGTAGATTTACAAGCAGCCTTTGATAAAAAATTAGAGCATAAGTCCAGTCGAGATCACGAAAGGCATCACAACAATCCTAAATTAAAATCATGAAGGAATTGCAGGTGCATTGCGCACATCCCATAGCGCAACGACACATTACCTTAACGGGGTCTAAAAGTGAAACGAATCGTTTGCTTTTGTTGAAGGCACTCTATCCTAATCTCGAGCTATTGAACGATTCAAATGCCTATGATGTGGCTATGATGAAACAGGGGCTATTAAAGACTAAGGGGACGGTTGATATACACCATGCGGGCACCGCGATGCGCTTCTTGACCGCCTATTTTGCTACTGTTGAGGGTACAGATGTGCTTCTTACAGGAAGCGCACGAATGAAACAACGACCGATTAAAATTTTAGTTGAAGCGTTGAGGGATTTGGGTGCGGAGGTGGCCTATGTTGAAAACGAAGGGTTTCCGCCTTTACAGATAAAAGGAAAGGCTTTAGAAGGAGGGAGATTAAGAATGAGAGCAGATGTCAGTAGTCAATACCTGTCTGCTTTGTGTTTGGTGGCACCTAAGTTTAAGAAGGGTCTATCCTTAACTTTTGAGGGCGAGCTGACCTCTATCCCTTACCTCAAAATGACACTCAAACTTTTAAGATCTATAGGTATACCCTCAGAATTGAATCAAGATGGCGTTCGAGTTTTTAGTAAAGATGCCATCGAAGATCAAGCCTTGGCTGTAGAGTCTGATTGGAGTTCCGCAAGCTATTACTACAGCATTGTGGCCTTATCTCCTGTCGGTACCTCATTGCGCTTAAGCGTATTAAAGAATGACTCCCTTCAAGGAGATCGAATTCTTGCTGATCTATATGCCGACTTCGGTGTTGAAACACGCTTTGATTCGAATACCGTGCACCTTCAGAAAAGTGGCTCTGCTAAAGATTCGGTGACATACGATCTGAGAGACGCCCCTGATATTGCTCAGACGATTGCTGTAACTGCCGGTGTTCTAGGAACGCATTGCACGATGACTGGATTGCACACATTACCCATTAAAGAAACGGATCGCTTGGCAGCCATGAAAGCAGAGCTCGAGAAGTGCGGTATTCAAGTGAAGATTACCGCTGAATCTTTAGAGGTACAGGCAAGTAAACAAGCTTTAGTCTCAGCAACCATTTCAACCTACAATGACCACCGTATGGCAATGGCATTCGCACCTATGGCCCTTTGTGTCCCACTGATTGTAGAAGATCCAATGGTAGTAGAAAAATCATACCCAGACTTTTGGAAGGACCTTGAGTCATTGGGTTTTGACTGCACATCAAAATCAGAATAATCTAATTTCCCTTGACTTTGGGGTTTTCGCAATAGTATCTTTACCCCTTTTAACGCAGCGCAGAACTTATGAAGCTTTCAAATTTCGATTTCAAACTTCCTAAAGAATTATTAGCCGAGTATCCAGCAGAAAATCGCGATGAATCACGCCTTATGGTATTGCATCGCGACAGCGGAAAGATCGAGCATAAAATGTTTAAAGACGTTATCGATTACTTCGATGAAGGAGACGTGATGGTCTTGAATAATACCAAGGTTTTTCCGGCTCGCCTCTATGGTAACAAAGAAAAAACTGGTGCGCGTATCGAAGTGTTCTTACTAAGAGAGCTCAATCAAGAGCAACGTCTTTGGGATGTATTGGTTGATCCTGCAAGAAAGATCCGCATCGGAAACAAGCTGTATTTCGGTGATGACGATTCGTTAGTGGCTGAAGTGATAGACAACACTACCTCTAGAGGGCGCACCTTGAGATTTTTATACGACGGATCTTACTCGGATTTTAGAAAAAAACTGAGATGCTTAGGAGAGACTCCTCTCCCTAAATACATCAAGCGCAAAGTAGAGCCCGAGGACGAAGAACGTTATCAAACCATCTACGCCAAATACGATGGAGCTGTTGCTGCGCCTACTGCAGGACTTCACTTTTCGAAACATTTACTGAAACGTCTTGAGATCAAAGGGATTGATTTTTCAGAAATCACCTTGCACGTTGGATTAGGCACCTTCAATCCGGTTGAGGTAGAAGACCTTTCTAAACACAAGATGGACAGTGAAGAAATGCAGATCGAAGAGAAGGCTGCTGAGATTGTAAACAAGGCTAAACGTGCTAAGAGAAATGTGTGTGCCGTAGGAACTACGGTGATGCGTTCTTTAGAAAGTTCAGTGTCTTCTAACGGTATGCTGAATCCGTTTGACGGATGGACTAACAAGTTCATCTTTCCTCCTTACGATTTTTCGATCGCCAATCGCATGATCACTAATTTCCACTTGCCTAAGTCTACGCTACTCATGATGATTTCTGCTTTTGCAGATCACGATATGGTCGTGCATGCCTATGAAGAAGCAGTGAAAGAGAAGTATCGCTTCTACTCGTACGGTGACGCGATGATGATTCTCTAGAATGTCAGCTGAAAACGCGACAAAACGAGATGTTCGTGCGCTTGATCTTCAAGCGTTAAAAGCGTTTTTTGCAGAACACAACCAACAAGCTTTCAGGGCAGACCAGGTTTATCAATGGCTGTGGCAAAAGGGTGCGCATCACTTCGATGAAATGACCAATCTCTCAAAGTCAACTAGAGAACTTTTAAACACCCATTTTGTTATTAATCATATTGCAGTAGACCGTCAACAACGCAGTTTAGATCAAACGATTAAGAACGCCATTCGATTGTATGACGGGTTAACCGTTGAATCGGTCTTGATTCCGACCGAAACACGGAGCACGGCTTGCGTATCAAGTCAGGTAGGGTGTAGTTTAGACTGCACCTTTTGTGCGACCTCTCAACTTAAGCGCATGCGCAACCTAAACCCTGATGAGATTTACGATCAGGTTATGGTCTTAGACCGTCAAAGTCAGTTGTACTTCGGAAGACCGCTTTCGAACATCGTGTTTATGGGAATGGGAGAGCCTCTTATGAATTACAAGAATGTAATTGCGGCGGTTGAGCGCATTACAGATGGTCTAGGCCTTTCTCCTAAGCGGATTACCATCTCTACTTCTGGAATTCCGAAGATGATTGAGAAGTTGGCCGATGAAAATCCGCGCTTTCAGTTGGCCGTTTCACTGCACTCTGCCCGCGAAAAAGTGCGCAACCAGATTATGCCCTTCAGCACCTCGTTTGACCTAGAGACCCTGCAGAAGTCACTTCAATATTGGTATCAGCAAACACGTTCAAAAATCACCTTCGAATATTTGATTTGGAAAGGGATTAACGATACAAGAGAAGATATCGACGCATTAGTTACTTACTGCAAGCGTGTTCCTTCTAAGGTGAATATCATCGAATACAATCCTACTGATTACGGTGATTTCGAGGCCGCAGATCACAAGGTAATTGAGGCGTATAAAATAGCCTTAGAACGCGCTCGGATTACGGTAACAGTGCGTCGCTCTAGAGGAAAGGATATCGATGCTGCTTGCGGGCAATTGGCGAATAAATTGATACCTTTATAATCCTAAATTTCCCAACACCCTACGTGCAGACCGTTGCCAAAATAAGACAGCCTATTGTTGCTGAAATGGATCTCTTTGAAGTCAAATTCAAAGAGGCCATGGCTTCAAAGGTTGCACTGCTCAATCGTATCACCTACTACATCGCTAGCCGTAAAGGGAAGCAAATGCGTCCCATGTTTGTGTTTCTAGTGGCTAAATTGTTAGGCGAGGGCAAAGTGACTGACCGTACCTACCGAGGGGCTTCGATTATTGAACTCATTCATACCGCCTCATTGGTGCATGATGATGTGATTGACGCGAGTGACAAGCGCCGCGGTTTTTTTTCAGTAAACGCATTGTGGAAAAACAAAATTGCAGTTTTAGTAGGAGACTTTTTTTTCTCAAAAGGATTACTGCTTTCACTGGATCACGATGATTTCGATTTACTAAAGATTGTTTCTGAAGCTGTAAGAGAGATGAGTCAAGGCGAATTACTGCAATTAGAAAAAGCAAGACGCCTCGATATTAATGAAGCCGTTTATTACGATATTATACGGCAGAAAACTGCTACTCTTATCGCAGCCTGTTGTGCGATGGGTGCTGCATCTGTAGGATGCAGTGATGAAGAAATCGAACGCTTTCGCTCTTTCGGTGAATATGCCGGTATGGCTTTTCAAATTAAAGATGACCTTTTCGATTATACAGAAGGCGCGATAGGTAAGCCGACGGGCATCGATATTAAAGAGCAGAAGATGACGCTGCCTTTAATTTATGTGCTCAATCAAGCCTCTTACCGTGATAAACGCTGGGTCATAGATTCGGTAAAGCGCCACTATAAAGACAAGAAGAGGGTGAAAGAAGTGATTGGGTATGTGAAAGAGAATGGAGGGCTTGAATACGCCATTCGTCAGATGAATCGCTATAGAGATGCTGCCCTAGGGCTTCTCGTTAATTATCCCGAGAGCACCTTCAAGACAGCGCTGGTCGATTTGGTCAATTATGTGGTTGATCGCAAAAAATAAAGAATGCAACGAGGAATTATGATTTCAAAATCTACTATCGATAAGGTTTACGAGGCGGTTCGTGTAGAGGAAGTCATTCAAGACTATGTTCAACTCAAAAAGTCCGGAGCAAATTTTAAAGGACTAAGTCCGTTCACCAGTGAACGTACTCCTAGTTTTATGGTGTCTCCGGTAAAACAAATCTGGAAGGATTTCAGTAGCGGAAAAGGGGGTAATGCCATCGCTTTTTTGATGGAGATGGAGCAGTTTACCTACCCTGAAGCCATTCGCTACCTCGCTCAGAAATACAATATTGAAGTTGAAGAGACGGCTCAGTCCGAAGAACAAAAAGAAGCTAGTGATCATCAAGAAAGTCTCTTTTTGGTCACTGAATTTGCTCACGATTACTTTCAGCGTCAACTTCACGAAGATCCAAAGGGTAGGGCGATTGGTATGTCTTATTTTCAAGAGAGAGGGTTTACAGACGAAACTATTAAACGTTTCAAACTAGGATTTGGTGGTATCGGTTGGAATGGATTGGCGGACGAGGCCCTTAAAAATGGATATCGCGCAGAGCTACTCGAAGAATCTGGAGTGTGTTTTGCTATTGATGGTGCACAGCAGGTGAATGAGGCTGAAGGTCTTAGAGATCGGTTTAGAGATCGGGTAATTTTTCCGATTCAAAGTACTAGCGGAAGAGTTCTGGGCTTTGGCGGACGCATCTTAGATTCTCAAAAGAAGGTCGCCAAGTATGTCAATTCTCCTGAGAGTCCGATTTATCATAAGGCCAAAGCGCTTTATGGCATTCACTACGCTAAATCAGCTATAGCTAAGGCTAACAACTGCTACTTAGTTGAAGGATACACCGATGTCATTCAGCTACATCAGCGCGGGCTTGAGAACGTGGTTTCATCAAGTGGAACAGCGTTGACCGAGTCTCAGATACGTATGATTCGTCGTCTCTGTACGACAATAACCTTGATTTTTGATGCAGATCAGGCCGGTATCAGGGCATCAATGAGAAGTATTGATCTGATCTTGGCCGAGGGCTTAAACGTTCGTGTGCTTTCGCTTCCAGAGGGTGAAGATCCTGATAGTTTTGCCCGTCATCACGACCTAGAAGAGATTACAGCCTATTTCGAAGCCAATCAAATTGACTTCATTACCTATAAAGGGCAGGTTTTACTCAAAGAAGCCAAAGACCCCATTACCACCTCTGAAGCCATCCGAGAAATTGTGAAGAGTATATGGCATATTAACGACCCCATTAAGCGTGAATTGTATGTAAGGCAATGCGTTGACACCTTTCAGTTAAGTGAAGCGGTGGTCTACAAAGCCTTGGCTGAAATTGAAGCAAAAGAGAAGCGTGATTCTAGAAGCAGTGCGGCTAGTACTCAGCCTAAACTGCTAGAGTTAGTTCAGGAACCCGAAGTACTCAACAAGAAAGATCAGCAGAAAGAGTTAGAGCGCGCTTTGATTGAGGCCTTGGTGTTGTATGGGGCGCGGGTAGAAGTATTTGATGACGAGTTTCTTGAGCCAGATGAAAAAACAGGAGGACTGGTTGCTAAGCGTTCACTGATGGAGTCAAAGGTGTATGAAAAGATCTTTCTAGATCTCCAACAAGATGAGATGCGCTTCTCTGACCCGATTTATGATAGCTTATTCGAAATGCTTATTCGCTTTTACACCGAAGAGCAAGGTGAAGAGGTGGGCGAATTACTCAAGTACCTTGAGAAGCAGCAAAAAGAAGAATTGGTAGCGCCACTCTCGACTATCGTTTTTGACTACGAACGCTATGCCTTACACCAATGGGAACGAAAAAATATTTATCCGAAAGACAGAAGCAATCAGATTGCGCAACAAGTCTCTGAAACGATCCTTTCTCTGCGTTCATACTGGGTACAACAGCACTTAGAAGAACTACAAAAGAAAAGTGCAGAAGCAAAAGAAGAGGTCTTAGAAGAAGTGATTGACTACCTTATGCTTAATAAGGTACTTAGTAAGCGTTTGAATCGGGTCTTAACTCTTTAACTTAAAGAAGCTCAGTTGGAATTTCACATACCGGAATAGGGTCCATTTTGTGTTTGTTGGCATTGTGAAATTTGAGAAAGATCTGATATACTTCGCGCTCTCTACCCTCGAATTTATCAACTGATTTGTGAGCTTCATGCATTTGCATCGCCCACTCCAGTTCGCGATAGGTAGCGCCTATTTGATCTTCATCTGAACGGTTGTCACCCCACAGGCCATCGGTCGGTGGCGCATCTATGATTTCTTGATCTACGCCTAGGTATTTTCCTAAATCCCAAACCTCTGTTTTGGTGAGATCTGCGATAGGGCTTATATCTACACCTCCGTCTCCGTATTTGGTGTAAAACCCGACGCCAAAGTCTTCGACCTTATTGCCGGTTCCGGCCACTAGTGAAGAGGTGCATTGTGCGACATAGTACAAGGTACTCATGCGCAAACGCGCCCTTGAATTTGCAAGAGCAAGATGGGTTAGATCTTCTTCAGGAGCGGTGAGCTTCTGTGCCGTTTTGAAAGCGTCAAAAACACCGTCTAAAGGCACACTTAGTACTGAAACATTAGGATAGCGCTCGCTTAAGGCATTCATGTGCTTCAAGCCTCTATTTAATTGATCCTTGGCTTGGCTGATAGGCATATTGAGCAGTGTAACCTTTAAGCCGGTTTCTGCACAAAGCGTTGAAGTAGTGGCAGAGTCGATTCCGCCTGAAACACCTATGACAAATCCTTTGGCTTTAGCCTTCATGGCATAGTCACTGAGCCAGTGAACGATGTGATTTTTTACTGCTTCGGCCTTCATGAGCTTTTTGTGCAAAGTTAAGGCTTAGAATGGGTAATTTTGAACAAAGAAATAACAGATGGCAGACACACACCGCTCGAAGATAGAACTAAGTATAGAATTAGATGAAAATAAGATCCCCGAAACCTTAAGTTGGACAGCAGAGGACGGTGGAGTTGCGGATACAGCAACGAAGGCTATGTTGCTTTCTATTTGGGATCCAGAAGCGAAAGAAACCTTGAGTATTGATTTGTGGACCAAGGATATGCCAGTAGATGAGATGAAGCTCTTTTTTCACCAAACACTAGTGCGAATGGCTTCTACCTTTGAAAAAGCAACTCAAGAAACCGAAATATCTGGAAGAATGAAAGACTTCGCGGCCTATTTTGCTGAACAGCTCAAATTGTACGATGAGCGTTAGTTAGTGTGACACTCCGTACATCTCGTTGAGACGATCTATTTTTTCTAAAATTTCATCACAGCCCAAACCTGAACTTGAAGAGGTTATAAAATAGGGTGGATGCTCTTCCCAAGCACCATCCGTCATAGCCTTGCAATAGGCGTCAATCTTTTTCTGTATTCCGCCTTTCTTGAGTTTGTCAGCCTTAGTAAACACCATATAAAAGGCGATTTCTTTTGAAGTGAGCCAAGCCATGAATTCTAGGTCTATCGGTTGAGGTTCGTGGCGGCTGTCAATTAAAACAAAGGCACAGAAAAGCTGCTCTCTTTTGGTGAAGTAAGTGCGGATATAGCTTTGAAACTCTTTTTTAGTAGACTTTGAAACGCGGGCATACCCGTATCCTGGCAAATCGACTAGAAACCAATTTTCATTAATAATGAAATGATTAATGAGTTGGGTTTTTCCGGGTCGTGATGAGGTCTTAGCTAATGAGTTGTGTCGCGTAAGGGCATTTATTAAAGAAGACTTACCGACATTTGACCTGCCGATAAAAGCGTATTCGGGTAGGGGTTGGTTGGGGCAGAGCTCAACCGACGAGTTGCTCATCACAAATCTGGCAGAGTGAATTTTCATGCCGTTTGAGAGTTTAAATTTGCCGTTCTTTCAGCCAGGCTTCTAGCAGCTGATTGAAGGTTTCTGGATGCTCCATCATAGGGGCGTGGCCGCACTTATCAATCCAAAATAAGTCAGAGTCAGGTAGAAGGGTGTTGAATTCTTCCGCAACCTCTGGAGGTGTAACCTTGTCGTTCTTTCCCCAAATGATGCAAACCGGTTTTTTGAGCTGTGGAAGATCATTGGACATATTGTGACGAATGGCGCTTTTTGCTATAGCCAGAGTCTTTACCAGTTTTACTCTATCGTTGACAAGATCAAAAACCTCGTCAATAATCTCTTTCGTGGCAACGGCCGGATCGTAGAATACCTCTTCAGCCTTTTTCTTGATGTACTCGTAGTCTCCGCGTTTAGGATAACTGTCTCCCATAGAGTTCTCGTACAAGCCTGAACTTCCAGTGAT
Organism: Flavobacteriaceae bacterium; assembly: GCA_038134285.1. Lineage (GTDB taxonomy): Bacteria > Bacteroidota > Bacteroidia > Flavobacteriales > Flavobacteriaceae > UBA3478. The sequence continues at coordinate 25,255 of JAYPUW010000002.1, read as the reverse complement.
AACTAGCGCCTTCACATTTTTCGAATATAGTTTGAGGTGTAGCAATCCAATATGTCCGCCTAATGAATTTCCGAGAAGAATAACATCCTTAAGACCTAAGTGTTGAATGAAGGTATCGATATATTGTGCAAAATTCTTTACTGTCGTCTTTAAAAGAGGAAGGTCGTACAAGGGCAACACCGGAATAATAACTCTGTAATCAAGCCTAGAGAAATGGGCAGTAACTGCAGAGAAGTTGCTTAACCCTCCCATAAGTCCGTGAAGCACGATCATAGGTGTTCCTTCTCCTTCATCTAAATATTTAAACTTCCCTGATTGTGTAGTCTTCTGGCCTTGTTGCATACTACGGTTTTGCGAAGCCCAAAGATAGAAAAATAGCGCAACTACACTACTGGTGATAACTTTTATAAAATTGTGGATAAAAGTGTCAAAAAGTGTCAAAAAGTGGAAATTTTAAAGTTATATTTGAGTTATAATTCAATGAATGTGACCCATTTAATCGGACAGTACGAGTGTAAGGCTGATGTCAAGGGGCGTGTGAACATACCCACGTCGCTAATGGCCCAGCTTAATGACGTCTTAGAAAAGGGGTTTGTCATCAAGAGATCTGTTTTTCAGCAGTGTTTAGAATTTTACCCTAAACAGGCTTACGACGAATTGATGACGAAGATTGTGGCTAAAAATCAGTTCAGTAGAAATTACGACACCTTCTTGAGGAACTTTTTGGCAGGTTCTCAGCAGCTCTCTCTTGAAGAGCGCGGAAGGCTTCAAATACCAAAGAATTTAATCGCATTCGCTTCGATTCAAAAAGAGGTGGTACTGGCTTCGGCGATCAACCGCATAGAAATATGGGATAAAGCCAAGTACGAGGCGGTGTTAACTGAAGGACAAGATATATACGCAGATTTAGCTGAATCTATATTCTCAGATGATTCCAACTTATCATAACCCGGTCTTACTTGACGCTTGTATCGACGCCTTGGGGATACAGCCTGGCGGCACTTATGTAGACTTGACTTTTGGAGGTGGGGGCCATTCGAAGGCTATTATGAATCAACTGGGATCAGACGGTCGCTTGTTTGCCTTCGATCAAGATATAGAGGCCCAAGAGAACAGGATAGACGATCAGCGTTTTACATTGATTGCCTCAAACTTCAGGCACTTAAAGGCGCAGCTTCGTTTCAACGGTTGTAAAAAAGTGGACGGAGTTTTGGCAGACTTCGGAGTCTCTTCGCATCAGTTTGACACGGCATCACGCGGATTTTCTACGCGATTTGATGCACCACTAGATATGCGAATGAATAATCAATCTGGAACAACTGCGGCTGAGGTGGTCAATACGTATTCGGCTGATGATCTTGCGCGACTTTTTAGAACCTATGCTGATTTAAAGAATGCATTTGCCATAGCAAAAGCCATAGTGCAAGGGCGTAACACTAACTCAATAGACACCACCTTTGAATTGATAGAAGCCATTTCTTCTGCGATATACCTACCTAAGCGCAATCAGCAATTAGCTCAGGTTTTTCAGGCCTTGCGTATTGAAGTGAATAAAGAGCTAGAGGCCATTGAATTGATGTTGCCACAGCTCATTGAAATAGTGGCCCCCAAGGGAAGAATCGCATTTTTGAGTTACCATTCGCTAGAGGATCGTTTAGTGAAGAATTTCATTCGTTCTTCTCGCTTAGATGGGGAGGTCCAAAAAGACTTCTTCGGCAATCCACAGTTGTATTTCAAAAAGATAGGAAGACCCATCGAAGCCACAGAAGAAGAGGTGTTAATCAATTCTAGAGCCAGAAGTGCCGTTTTGAGAGTAGCTGAGCGTGTTGAACCTAAAACAATTACCTCATGAAAAAGTGGTTTCTAAGCCTTTTTAAGGGGAGTTTTTTGGTGAGCGAAGATGCAGCCAGTAACTGGCGATTCATTCTATACGTTTTCTCATTATTCGTTGTCATGATTTATGCTGCGCACAGTGCTGATCAAAAAGTGGTACGTATCGATCAATTAAGTAAAGAATTACAAGGAATTAGAAATGAACATATTGAAGGGCGTAGAGCTGTACAGCAGTCGCGTTTAGAGTCTTCGATGCGTCAAACCTTAGAGGTGCGTGGGCTAAAGCCTTCAGAGAATCCTCCTGTAAAAATAATAGTCGAATAGCATGGATCAGAAAGTAACCAACATGATGAGACGTCTAGTGCTAGTAGCAGCGGCTATGCTGCTCTTTGGAGCACTGATTTCGTATAAGCTTTTTCAGATTCAATGGGTTGAAAAGGGTCAATTGGAACAATCGGCACTATCTGACAATCGCAAACTTGAATCTATAGAAGCTAAACGCGGATCGATTTACTCTGCAGACGGAGCATTATTAGCTACTTCGGTTTCTTCGTATACGGTGCATTTTGATCCTACAGTGGCTCATGAAAGCTTGTTCGATGATCAAATTGGTGCATTAACTGACTCGCTTGCCCAATTGTTGGCTGTAGATGCTAGGGTGCTTGAGCAGCGTTTGAGAAAGGCAAGAAACACTAAGGATCGCTATGTTCGGATTATCTCGAACCTGAATTACGGATTGTACAAGCGGCTTGAAAACTTCCCCATTTTTAATGCGGGACGCGTCAAAGGCGGAATCATTGTAGACAGTAAAATAACTCGCAAGAAACCGCTAGATCCATTGGCTTCTCGCTTAGTTGGGTATTATTTAGATGAAGGTACCCGAACCTACAAGGTAGGCCTAGAAGGCGGATTCAACGATCATGTTTTGCAAGGAGATAATGGTCTAAGAGAAGTGCAGCGCATTCAAAAAGGACTATGGAAGCCAATTGGTTTGGAAAACGTTAAAGAACCAAAGAACGGTTACGATCTGGTGACCACCCTTAACAGTAATATTCAAGACATAACCCATTCGACTTTAAATCAGGTGCTGCGTAAATATCGTGCAGCCCGTGGATTAGCTGTGGTGATGGATGTAAAGACCGGAGCTGTGCGCGCCATGTCGAATCTTACCATGAATGCCGATTCTACTTACAGCGAAAGCTACAATGCCGCTATAGGTGACCTTTACGAACCGGGCTCAACCTTTAAGTTGATGTCGCTCATAGCTGCCCTAGAAGATAAAAAAGTGGATACGAGCACAACTTTTCATGCCAAATACGGTCAATATAAGGTGTATGATAAGTATATCTACGATTCTCGAAGAGGAGGTTACGGCCCTATTAGCCTTTCGACTGCCTTTGCAGTTTCATCGAATACTGCTTTTGCAGAGATGATTAATGAAGGGTACAAAGAAACCCCGCAAGCATTTGTGAACCGCTTGTATTCAATGAAGTTGCATGAACCGCTAGGATTACCCATTGAGGGAGAACAAGATCCATTGATTCGTTATCCTGGTGAAAAAGGATGGTCAGGGCTCTCATTGGCTTGGATGTCTCATGGTTACGAACTACTCATGACGCCGCTTCAAGTACTGGCATTTTACAACGCTATTGCGAATGACGGACGTTACATCAAGCCTCAATTTGTTTCAGAGGTTAGAAGAGGTGAGCGGGTAATTCGTCGCTTCAACACAGAGGTGATCCATCCTGCGATTGCGAGTTCTAAGACCATCAATATCGTGCAGCAATTACTCGCTGAAGTAGTAGAGAAACCCTATGGTACGGCACACAAGTTATACGACAAGCACTTTCCTATTGCCGGTAAAACGGGTACGGCTCAAGTGAACTATCAATGGGGTAAAGACAAAGTGGATTACATTTCTTCTTTTGCAGGATATTTTCCGGCTGATAATCCACGCTATTCGTGTATCGTAGTAGTTTACAGACCCGATAAGAACGATAAGATTTATGGAGCAGATGTAGCAGGACCCGTATTTAAATCAATCGCTCAGAAAATCTATGCGAATACACCTTTTGTCGATGCCGTTAGACTCGATACGCAGCTGACGCAGGTCGAAAAAAAGATCGAGTTAAAACCTTTGATCCAAGTCACACCTATTGTTAGCGATCAATTAACCCAGGTAAACGCCCCTAGCTTAAAATGAAAACATTAAAAGAGCTTTTGTATAAAGTGCGCATAGAGGCGATTTCGGGTCGGACAGACCTCGCTATCGCTATGGTGACGTTCGACTCTCGCTCTTGCAGTAAAGGATCGCTCTTTGTGGCCATAAAGGGCGGGGTGGTTGATGGGCACACTCATATAACTTCGGCTATTGAAAATGGAGCACAGGCTATAGTGTGTCAAGAAATGCCAAAGGATCGTAAAGAAGGGATCACCTGCATTCAGGTTGAAAACGCGCGTGAGGCGTTGTCTATAATGGCAGCGAATTGGTACGACCATCCTTCAAGATCAATGAAAGTGGTTGGAGTAACGGGTACCAATGGAAAGACCTCGGTCACCACCATGTTGCACGAGACGGTAACAGGTCTAGGTTTTCAATCCGGACTCATCTCAACGATAAAAATTTGCTACGGTAAGACGGTGTTTCAAGCCACTCATACAACTCCAGATCCGCTCAGCATCCAATTTCACCTCGCGCAAATGCGTGAGCAAGGTGTGGCGTATTGCTTTATGGAGGTGAGCTCCCATGGCATTGATCAAGAGCGGCATCTAGGTATTGAATTCGCTGGGGCTGTATTTACCAACCTCACTCATGATCACCTCGATTATCACAAGACCTTCGCGAACTATCGCGATGTAAAGAAAAGACTTTTTGACGCCCTAGTTCCTCAGGCATTTGCCTTAGCCAATAGCGATGACAAAAACGCCAAGTACATGTTACAGAACACTAAAGCGCGTCCGTTTTTCTTTGGGCTTAAGGTGTTCAGTGACTTCAAGGCGCAGGTGTTAGAGACCCAGATTGCTGGAATGCAGTTGCGCATTGAAGATCGCGAGTTGTATGCTCCTTTTCACGGAGCCTTTAATGCCTCTAATTTGTTAGCGGTATACGCCGTTTGTGCGCTCTTAGATTTCGAAGCTGAAGAGGTCTTAGTGACCTTGAGTCAGCTGAAACCCGTTGAAGGGCGATTCAATTTGATAAAAGGTAAGGAAGGGGTGCACGCCATTGTTGATTTCGCTCATACCCCAGATGCTTTATTGAATGTATACCAGGCTATTGAACAGATACGCACAAGAAACGAGCGACTGATTACCGTGGTGGGCTGCGGCGGAAATCGCGATCAGAATAAGCGACCCGAGATGGGTAAAATTGCCTCTCAGGCAAGTGACACTGTGGTGTTTACCTCTGACAATCCTCGTGATGAGGATCCTGTGGCAATTATTACTCAAATGAATGCCGGTGTGGCGGTTGAGCATGCGCAAAAAGTATTGATTCAACCGGATCGCTACCAGGCTATTAGAATGGCCATGCGAATGGCACAGCCCAATGATATCGTGCTGATTGCTGGTAAAGGACACGAACGATACCAAGAGATCAGGGGTGAGCGTTTTGAATTCGATGATGTTAAAACGGTAAAAGAACTCATTAACGCTTAGGCTATGCTGTATCACCTCTTTGATTTTTTAGAACGCCACTATCAATTTCCTGGAGCCTCGCTATTTCAGTTCTTGTCGTTTCGTGCGGCCTTAGCCACATTAACAGGATTGATAATCGGATCGGTGTTCGGAAAGTCGATCATCTCTCTTTTAGAGCGCAAGCAGATCGGAGAGCGTATCAGAGATTTGGGTTTAGAGGGGCAAACTCAAAAAGCTGGGACTCCAACGATGGGCGGACTGATCATTATCGTAGCCACTCTCATTCCTGTACTTCTCTTTACAAATCTGACTAACGTATACATACAGTTGCTCATTCTTACGACAGTTTGGATGGGAAGCATTGGATTCATTGATGACTACATCAAGAGGTTTAAAAACGACAAAAAAGGCCTTAAAGGAACCTTTAAAGTGATCGGACAGGTTGGGCTTGGGATAATAGTAGGCGCTGTCCTCTATTTTCACCCACAAGTAACTCTAAGACAAGAGACTGAAGGGGTTTCGCTTAGAGAGAGTGTTGAGGTGAAATCGATTCAGACAAATCTTCCGTTTTTCAAAAATAACGAACTCGATTATGCTGACTTTTTGACTTTCTTCTCAGCCGACTTTGAGCCCTATGCCTGGGTAGTATTCATCTTGGTGGTAATCTTCATCATTACAGCCGTATCGAACGGCGCAAATCTAACTGATGGTATAGACGGATTGGCTGCAGGTTCTTCAGTCATAATTGTTCTGACTTTAATGCTCATGGCATGGGTTTCAGGTAACCTGTTATTTGCCGATTACCTCAATATTTTCTATTTGCCTCGTGTTGGTGAAGTAGTGGTATTCTCAGGGGCCTTTATCGGAGGACTGATAGGCTTTTTATGGTACAACGCCTATCCGGCTCAAGTATTTATGGGAGATACCGGAAGCCTTACTATTGGAGGTCTCATCGCGGTCATCGCACTTATCGTTCGCAAGGAGCTATTAATCCCTATCCTCTGTGGAGTCTTCTTGGCTGAATCGGTTTCAGTCATTATGCAGGTCGGATATTTCAAGTTTACCAAGAAGAAATTCGGTGAGGGGCGTAGAATCTTTCTTATGGCGCCATTGCACCATCATTACCAGAAAAAGGGATATCACGAGAGTAAAATTGTTATCCGCTTTCTAATCGTCGGCATTTTGTTGGCGGTGGTGAGTGTAGTTACACTTAAAGTCCGTTAATGTGAGCAGTTCAAGGTACATAGTGATTTTGGGGGCTCAAGAAAGTGGAGTCGGAGCTGCCTTATTGGCAAGACAAATGGGTGAACATGTATTTGTCAGCGACCATGCTGCGCTTCAACCTCATTATGAAAATGTATTGAAGCATTACGGTATCTCATACGAGAGTGGCAAGCACAGTTGGGAGCGAATTAAGGATGCAGATCTAGTGGTTAAAAGTCCGGGTATTCCTAACGATGCCGATGTACTCACAAGGCTTCAGACTAAGGGCGTTCCTGTGGTTTCTGAGATCGAATATGCCTTTAAGCATACGCAAGCTGAGATTGTCGCGATTACCGGAACAAACGGAAAAACTACTACGGCGGCACTCACGCATAAAATTCTTGCAGATCAGTCGCATAATGTAGCTCTAGCAGGAAACATAGGGGACAGTTTTGCCGGCAGTTTGGCCGATAAACCGCAATCGCTTTATGTGCTCGAAGTAAGCAGTTTTCAACTCGACCATATCAAAGACTTTAGGCCACATGTTGCGGTAATCACTAATATCACTCCAGACCACCTAGATCGCTATGGAGAAGACTTCTCTGCTTATGTCGATGCTAAGTTTAGGATTTGCATGAATCAGACCGAAAAGGACTATTTCATATACGACGCAGATTGCCAAGTGATTCAGCAGCGATTAGCCGCTTCGGTCGATGAGATCCGCGCGACCCAATTACCCTTTAGTGTAAAGAAAAAATTGGCACAAGGTGCCTATCTCGATAATGACAAAATGATTATGAATGTATATGATCAAACCATTCAGATTCCGGCCTCATCAGTTCCTGTAGAAGGCTTACACAACCTTAAGAATGCCATGGCTGCGGGAATGATTGGCATGCTAAAATCAATTCATAAAGATGCCATTCGTCAAAGCATAGAAGGTTTTACCGGTATACCGCACCGCATGCAGGTGATTGAAGAATTTTCAGGAGTCCGTTTCATAAATGACTCTAAAGCCACCAATGTAAATGCTACCTATTTTGCATTAGAATCGGTGAAACGTCCAATAATATGGATTGCCGGTGGGGTAGATAAAGGGAATGACTACAGCGCCTTAATGCCGCTCGTACGAGAAAAAGTAAAGGCGATTATTTGCCTCGGAGAAGACAACCAAAAGCTTTTGGATGCTTTCTCAAGAGTGATTGACCCTATTGTTGAGGTTCGTTCGATGAGCGATGCAGTCGCCCAAGCCATGTTGCAAGCAGAGCGCGGAGACACGGTTTTGCTTTCTCCAGCTTGTGCAAGTTTTGATTTATTTAAGAACTACGAACATCGTGGATTAGAATTTAGTCAAACCGTAAAAGCCATCGATTAGATGAAATTGTTTCAAGTGCTTAAGGGAGATAAAACGCTATGGGCATTAACCTTACTCTTGGCGCTCATCTCTTTTCTTCCGGTATATAGTGCTGGAACACAAATCAGCACAGCAGAAGGGGTTTCGGTGATCAGCACCTTGCTGTTCAAACACATGTTTTTAGTTGGAGCCGGATTTTTTCTAATTTATCTTACACACAAGCTTCCCATAGAACGCATTGCAGTACTAGGGTGGCTCTTTTTTGTTCCGGTCATCGCCCTTTTGGCTTACACCTTGACCATGGAAAACTCTATAGGGGGTGTGAGCGCCAACCGATGGGTACGCGTTCCTTTAATCAACATGAACTTTCAGCCCTCTACCTTAGCCCAAGTGGTGCTCATGGTTTGTATATCGAGTTACCTCGCTAAGAACAAGGCGCGGACCATTATGTTCACTGAGAGTATTCTTCCTTTGTGGATTCCGATCGTAATGACCGTTCTTCTAGTATTTAGCCAAAATTTCTCTACGGCGGCGATTATCGGAACAATGGCGTTTGTTCTTTGCTTTATAGGAGGCTATCCGATCAAGTATCTTTTCGGGATTGCCTTGGCCCTTACAGCTGGTGCGGCATTGTTTTTGACGGTGCTCATGAAGTCGCCAGAGCTCATTCCTTCTGATCGTGCCCTTACCTGGAGGAATCGAGTTGAGACCTTTATGAATCCTGAAGAGGCTTCTTCTGATAGCAGGCATCAAATTACCCTAGCAAAGATTGCTGTCGCTGAGGGTGGACTGTTTGGCAAAGGAGCCGGAAAAAGTGTGATCAAGAACCGCATTTCTCAGGGTACCTCAGACTTTATTTACGCCATTATTGTAGAAGAGTACGGATTGGCTGGAGGACTATTACTATTGCTCTTATACATTGTGTTTTTGATTCGAATCGTGGTGATTGCCCATACCACAGAGGCTGTTTTCGCAAAGCTCTTAGTGGTAGGGTTAGGAATCCCCATCGTTTTTCAAGCCCTGCTTAACATGGCAGTGGTAGTAGAGTTGGTTCCTGTAACGGGTCAGCCTCTTCCGCTGATCAGTATGGGTGGAACTTCAATTTGGATGACGTGTATCGCAATCGGCATTGTGCTCAGTGCCGCTCAGCATAAAAACAAACAAAAAGTGGTGGCTACGTCATGAGTTATTCGTTCGTTTTATCAGGAGGCGGAACGGGCGGACACATCTACCCAGCCATTGCCATTGCCGATGCCTTGAAAGAAGAATTTCAGGATGCCTCATTTCTGTTTGTTGGAGCAAAGCATAAGATGGAAATGGTAAAGGTTCCTCAGGCGGGTTATGCTATAGAAGGACTTTCAATTACCGGTCTTGATCGAAAATTAAGTCTGCGCAATCTATTGCTTCCGTTTAGATTGTGGTCGAGCATTCAAAGATCTTTCGCGATTTTAGACCGCACAAAACCTCAAGTCGTCATAGGAACAGGTGGCTATGCCAGTGCTCCGTTGCTCTATGCTGCTTCTAGACGTGGCATCCCTTATGTGTTGCAAGAACAAAATGCCTACGCGGGATTGGTGAATAAGCTCTTAGGACCCAAAGCCAAAATGGTGTGTGTTGCTTACGAAGGGATGCAGCGCTATTTTAAAAACACACGTGTAGAGCTAACGGGGAATCCGGTACGTCCGACTTTAGCTAAGTTTAAGGTTACACGTGAAGAGGCGGCCGCTTATTTTAAACTCGAACCCACTCGCAAGGTGCTACTGCTATTGGGAGGTAGTCTGGGTTCTGAGCGCATGAACGCTTGGATGACTGAGCAACTTTCTTATATCACTGCTCAAGGGTTTCAGTTGATTTGGCAATGCGGTCCGCGCTACTTTGAAACCTATGAAATTCACGAAGGTGAATCAGTTAGAATCTGTTCGTTTATAGAAGAAATGCAAATGGCTTACGCAATTGCTGATGCCATAGTATCTCGATCTGGAGCCGGAGCAGTTTCTGAGCTCGCCTTATTAGGTAGGCCAACTTTATTCATTCCGTCGCCAAATGTGGCTGAAGATCATCAAACCAAAAATGCTCTGGCTCTAACAGAAGTAAATGCCGCCTTGCTCTTAAGAGAGCAAGATATGCCTCAGGCCAGTGAGAAGGTGCTTTCGGCTTTATTTGAAGAAGTCAAGACCCCTACAGGTATGGGAGAGCGGTTTAAAGAAAGGGCAAAACCTCAGGCCGCTCAGGCCATTGTCGCTCTTATTAAAGAAGTCATGAGATTATGAAAGCGTGGATGAGACTTATTGTTTTTGCAATGGCTCTGAGCTTGAGTGTGTTGTGCTTTTTTAAGGCGCAATGGGGCTTTAATAAAAGGCCTTATCAAGAGATGGTAGTGATGGTCTATCCTGCCGAAACCCCGTTTATTACTGTTGATACAGTTAATAAAATGTTGATACAAAAAATAAAATCCTCAAGCGCGACCCTGAAAGATGGGATAGATTTGAATGAGTTCGAAGCTGAGCTTTGCGCACATGATATGGTTGCTGACGCTCAGGTTTTTACCACTATATCTGGAAAATTATTCGCGGAAGTGTATCAACGAGAGCCTGTTGCTAAGGTCGTCAGTAAGGAAGTCTATTACATCGACCTAAATGCTGAAAAAATGCCACTCTCGCCCTCGTATACAGCTATAGTACCAGTAATTAGTGGAGCTATTTCGACAACACAATACGCTGCGGTTAGAGATGCAGTCCAACTCATTAAAAGACATCCTTTGTACGGAGAGGCGTTTTTGGGTTTAGAAGAAGTAAGAGATTCATGGTTTGAGTTGCGGTTGAGCGATCAATCGGCCAACATAGAACTAGGAGAATTGAAAGCGCTAGAGCGCAAATTAAATAATTATTCGGCCTTCATGATTAAGGCCACTAAAGACAATTTATTGGACCGCTACAAGAAAATAAGTTTGGCCTTTGAGGGTCAAGTTGTTGGGACAAAAAAATAAAAGTTATGCAAGAAGTAACAACTTATTCAGTGGGGCTTGATATCGGAACCACCAAGATAGTTGCCATTATTGGTTGTCTTAACGAATACGGCAAGGTCGAGGTCTTAGGAATGGGCAAGTCGAAGAGTCTCGGAGTGCATCGCGGAGTGGTGAATAATATCACTCAAACGGTTCAGTCTATACAGCGTGCCGTTGAAGAGGCTGAAGGAGTCTCGGGCTTAAAAATCGCCTCAGTAGTAGCAGGTATTGCCGGACAGCATATTCGATCACTTCAACACGCCGATTACATCACTAGAGAGAATGCAGAAGAGGTAATCAATGAAGCAGACTTAAAGCGTCTTCAGCTTCAGGTGAAAAAGCTCCAAATGCTTCCGGGAGAAGAAATCGTTCACGTGCTTCCTCAAGAATATAAAGTAGACACCCAAACCGAGATCAAAGAACCCATTGGAATGTATGGGAATCGTCTTGAGGCCAACTTTCATGTCGTAGTGGGGCAAGTGGCTTCGATTCGAAACATTCACCGTTGCATCGTGAGCGCCAATATTGGGGTTGATGATGTGTGCTTAGAGCCTATAGCTTCTGCCAAGGCAGTTTTAAGCCAAGAAGAGAAAGAAGCCGGAGTAGCTCTCATCGATATCGGAGGGGGTACGACTGACCTAGCCATTTTTAAAGACGGAATCATCCGCCATACATCAGTTATACCATTCGGAGGCAACATCATTACTGAAGATGTAAAAGAGGGATGTTCGATCATTGAAAAACAAGCAGAGCTTCTCAAAGTTAAATTTGGATCGGCATGGCCAGGAGAGAATAAAGAAAATGAGGTTGTATCCATCCCGGGATTGCGCGGCAGAGAGCCTAAAGAAGTAACGCTCAAGACCCTTTCTAAAATCATTCATGCCCGTGTAGTTGAAATTATAGAAGCTGTTTTTGCAGAAATCAAACGCTACGGACAAGACGAGCAAAAGAAAAAACTCATTGCCGGAATCGTGATTACTGGAGGAGGAAGTCAATTAAAACACCTCAAACAGGTGGTAGAATACATCACCGGAATGGATACTAGAATTGGATATCCGAACGAACATTTGGCTGGCAATTCGAGTGATGAAATCGCCAGTCCGCTTTACGCTACAGCTGTGGGCTTACTCATGGAGGCCATTGAAATTCAGCAGATGAAAGAAAGCGAGGCTCCCGAGATCCCCAAAGCCAATCAAGAAGAAGGCAATACCGAAACACCTCCCGCCCCTAAAAAAGGGTTTGGTGGCCTTTTCGGAAAGACCATGAATCAAATAAAAAATGTCATTGACGATTTATCAGAATAACCTACCTACAAATAACCAATTATGAGCCAAGAATTTGAGTCAATCACCTTTGATCTTCCTAAACACAAGAGTAACGTAATCAAGGTTATAGGAATCGGTGGTGGTGGTGGAAACGCCATTAACCACATGTACCGCGAAGGAATCAATGGGGTCGATTTTGTGATTTGTAATACAGATCGTCAAGCCCTAGAGAACAGTCCGGTCCTGAATAAAATTCAATTAGGTGTTTCGTTGACTGAAGGATTAGGCGCAGGAGCGAACCCTGAGATAGGAGAACAGGCGGCCTTAGAGTCGCTAGACGAGATCAAGAACCTGCTAGAGACTAATACCAAAATGGTCTTCATTACTGCTGGAATGGGTGGGGGTACCGGCACGGGTGCCGCTCCAATTATTGCGAGCTTGTCTAAAGACCTTGGTATTCTCACGGTGGGTATTGTCACAATTCCGTTCAAATTTGAAGGAAACACGCGTCACTCTCAGGCGCAAAAGGGTATTGATCGATTGAGAGCGTGCGTAGACTCGCTTATTGTCATTAACAACAATAAACTCCGAGAGATCTACGGAAACCTCGGATTCAAATCAGGTTTCGGAAAAGCCGACGAGGTCTTGGCTACAGCAGCAAAGGGTATTGCCGAAGTGATCACACACCACTACCTGCAAAACATCGATCTTAGAGATGCGAAGACCGTTCTATCGAATAGCGGTACCGCCATCATGGGTGCCTCTAGGCAGTCAGGAGAAAACCGTGCCTTCAAGGCTATATCAAACGCCTTAGACAGTCCGCTGCTTAACGACAACAAGATCAAAGGGGCTCAAAATGTATTACTACTAATCGTATCGGGCACTGAGGAAATTACCCTTGACGAGATTGGCGAAATCAACGATTACATCCAGCAAGAGGCCGGTTACAATGCCGATATCATTATGGGGGTAGGAGAAGACGAATCTTTAGGAAATGAAATTTCAGTTACCGTGATCGCTACAGGATTTGATCTTGATCAGCAAGATTATATCGTAAGCCATGAGACTCAACGTATCATTCATACCCTTGATGGCGAAACCGAAACCAAGGCTGCCTTGTTGGGATTCGATACCAACCAAGAAATTCGCGCTATTGAAGTGTCAGAAGAACTTGTTCTTGCTAAAACTCCTGAAGAACCTCTAAAGGAAGAGGTTACAGAGGTAGAGCAGCGTATCGTGTACACCCTTGAATTTGATGCTGAAGAATTCGAAGAGCCAATACCTCCTGCCACTGCACCTCTAGCGGAAGAGGTTTTTGAGCTTGAGTCTAATGAAGAAGAGCGCATAGAAACCGAGTTGGTATTCGAATCGAAACAGCAAGATTTTGCCTTTGAATTCTCGAGTGAAGAGACAGAATTCTCTGAGGAGGTCGAATCAGAAGAAGCTGCTTCAGAAGAAATTACTTTAGCCTCGGAGGCTATTGCTATGGAAGCCTTGCGAGCCATCGAAGTGGATTTTGAGGCCATTGAGGCTACCGAAACAGAGGACTTCAGTGACGAAGACTTCACCATTATTGATACCACCGAGCTATTGAGAAATATCGAAGTAGTGGCTGAAGAAGTACTCGCTGAATCGGATAATGCCTTTAGCGATATGGCCTTCGAACTACCTCTAGTGGTAGACAACCAGCCTGATGCCGAAGAACAGGCGACAACTATTGTGTTCGATTTGAATGATACTTTTGAGGAAGAGAACGCAAAAAACGAGGATGAAGAATTTCATGAGGTAGAGCCTGTTGCTAAAAGGATCAAAACAATCAATGCTTACGAGCTTGATTTTGATGCCGAATTCGAACAAGAAATGGCGTTGAAAACAAAAGAAGAGCCGCTTAAAGAGTCGTTAAGTACAATTACGGCAGAAAGCGAAGCCCTCCGCTCTTCTGAGACGTCATCGAGCCCGTATGAAATGAGTCTTAGTGAAACCCAAGAAATTCTTGCAGCTCGCAAGGATCAACGTCTAAAGGTTTTTAAGGAGTTCAATCATCAGTTCAATGCGAAGACCGCTAAGATTGAAGACTTCGAAAATGTTCCGGCATACAAACGTGCTGGGGTTTCTTTCGACGAGATTCCATCCGATGCTAAAGTGTCGCGCACCACACTCGGAGATGACAGTAACGGGAATACGCAAATTCGTTCAAACAACTCGTTCTTGCACGACAACGTAGACTAGAAGTCAAACACAAGCCCGATACTCGGGATAAACTGCCCCTCGGTTTGTTCAAGTTGTGTAAGAGATAGCGGTTGAAACAAGGTGCCATCAGCGTCGCGGCCTAAGGCATAATCAGGAGGTGTAGGAATTTGGCTTGAGAGCAGGTTTTGAATTTCAAAGAATAAGTTGAAACTACTTGATTTAAAATCCCATTTTTTGTCGATGCGAAGGTCTAACTGGTTGAAAGGGTTAAGCTGTGCATCACCCGATCCAATTTGTTGGTAATCTAAAACGATTTCAGGATAGCGCGCTAGCGTCTCTACTTCATTTGCAGGGGCAAAGGGAGTAGCCCCGCTGAATCTGAAGCGTGAACTGACTTCCCAATTTTTATTGAGTTTATACCCACCTGTAAAGGAGCTCAGGTGGCGACTGTCCCATACCGATCTGCGATAGGTTTGATCGTTCAGCCCAGAGAACTGGCTGTAAAAGAAGGTATATGAGAATATTCCGAAAAAGCGATTGGTGAGTTTTTGCTGAAATAAGAGCTCAAGACCGTAGGCTCGTCCGCGACTATCGGTGTTCAAGGCCTCATTACCTAGTACCTCGAATCCGGCCCCCTTGTTGGCCAGAGAAACCTGATCTACGATAGAAACCGGATAATTCGCATAACGTTTCGAAAAGGCCTCAACTGAAAATAGGGTAGAAGGAGAAGAATAATATTGCATCCCCAATACAAGATGATCTGATCTTGTGTAGGCACTGTCGGCGTTTACAAAAACACCCCTCTCTTGATAACCGAGTGCGGTATAGGGAAGGATTTTATAATAACGACCCGCACTTGTACTCAATTTTAGTTTCGGATTGATTGCATAGCTCAACGATGCTCTCGGTGAGAAATTATCCACAATCGTATTTCTTGTAAAACTATCGCTGTCCAATCTAAAACCTACAGACAACTCGAGTTTTTCATTAAGAGGAGCCGACAAATTGCTGAAAGCCCCATACTTCATAAAGTTAATATCTGTGCTGTAATAGGTATTCAAAGCCGCAATTTGAGTGTTGTTTTGGTAGTCAGAATGCTGTAGGTTTACTCCACTGAACCAGCGCCAATCACCTAGATACTTAGTCAGGTGTGCTCTAAATTTAGTTTCGGCCTCTAGGGCATCGTTACGAAATACAATCCCCGTTTCGTTCTCAGGGTCTAGATACCGGGTGAATATGTTATTAAGCCTGTTGTGACTCAACGTTACCTGGAGTACTCCCGGTGAGTTTTTAAATAAGTGCTTCCAACTCAATCCTGCCACATGAGTATTTTGATTGATGTAAGGGGCTTGCTCTAAACGTGCCTGCTGTTCGGGATCGAATGCATCAGGTGCTTCTACTGTAAAGTCGTCAAGCGCCCCAATTCCGATTAAACTGAGCGTATTGCGCTCATCAATAGTGTGATCAATCTTGTATTGGTAATCCCAATAACTGGGCCTAAAAGGAAGGCCTATGAGCTCAAAAAGAAATTGTAGATAGCTTCTGCGGATAGATCCAATAAAGGTCGTTTCAGCTCCAGACTTTCTTGAAATAGGTCCATCCAGAGTAAGTGCGGTTTCACTCGCACTCACACGTACGTTGCGATTCCACCTATCTAGACTTCCTCTACGCTGATTGAATAACAATACCCCTGAGAGCGGATTGTCGTATTGCGCACCGAAGCCCGATGCAGACAGGGTAACACTTTCGATGAATGATACGTTGATTAAGCCTACGGGCCCACCTGAGCTTCCTTGGGTGCTGAAGTGATTAATGTTTGGAATTTCAACTCCGTCAAGGTAATATACACTCTCGTTTGGAGCACCACCTCGTATGATGAGGTCGTTTCTGAATCCACCAACCGAAGGTGAAACCCCTGGGAGGGTTTGAGCCACCTGAACTACGTCGTTGTTTCCACCGGGATAGGTAGCGAGCTCGACCGCAGAGAGGGTCTGGGTCGAAAGTGGTGTCTCTCTAGGGCGTGAGATGGTGTTTTGTAGGTCAAGTACAACTCCTTCGAGCTCTTCAACGCGCTCTACCAAGGTAAAGTTATAGTTCTGCGTTCCTTTAGACTTTACCAGTATGTTATACAAGGTCTGTGTTTCAAACCCAAGTGCAGATGCCGTAAGGTTGTACGAGCCCGGGGTAACATCGCTTATAGAGTAATAACCCTCTGGATCCGTTTGTGCCCCTAGGGTGCTGCTTTCGATGAATACTGCTACCCCACTAAGCGGATAGCCTAATTCATCGATTACGCGTCCTTTAACCTCGGAGATATTTTGGGCGTACGAGAGTCCGCCGATGAGCAGTAAAAGAAGGCTAAGCCTCTTTTGAAGCATTTTCTTAATCATAGCTATTCAAATGTACGGATTAGTCCCACGCTTTGATCGTTGGCACGATCCTTTGGCGCTCCGTAGTCTAAATCAAGAAAACGCCGCTGCTGACGCAGCCTTCTTTCTTGATCCTTAAGTGACCGCGGGAGGATTCGAACCCCCAACCCTCAGAGCCGAAATCTGATATTCTATCCAGTTGAACTACGCAGCCATTGGGCTTTCCAGGTAATCAATTTTTTAACTGTCAAAAAACTGTCAAATGGAAAGCAACTTTCATTACCCCAAAATTACATTAACTAAAGAAAACAAATACTATATAACTGTTTACTTAAAGGGTAAACGCTACAGGTTGTATAATGGAAGTAGTTTAGGAATAAATATTTATCCAAACTCCTTTTCAGAGCCTGATAGATATAATGCTGCCAATCTACTGGCATCTGAAATCTTTAAAAGCTTGCAAAAGGGAAACATACCTTCAAAAACTAGTTTAAAAAAACTAACTGATGTAGAATCTTTAAAAGCAGGATTAGATTACAAACTAGCTCAGCCATTCTCTAGTCATCATAAAACTATGCTTAAATATGCCTTTAGAGCTTTGGTGAAAAGAACTAATGGATATGATATTAATATTTATCAGGTACAAGAAACATTAAATCATTTTAAGAAAGGCACATCTTACAATATGATGAGAAGATATGTTTCAAGTCTTATTAGATCAGCTAAGCAATTTGGGTTTGAATTGGATATTACCTCAATTAGAAAAAAGAAAACTGATGCAAAACTTAATAGACCAATTATGGAGTTAGAGCGCCTGTTAGAAGAGATAAGCCATTATAACGAGAATCTATACCTCTACTGTCTTCTTACCTATGGATGTCTCTTAAGACCTCATAGAGAGGTCAGAGAGCTTAAATGGGGCGACTTCACAGAGGATCTAAGCTACATACGACTATCAGGTAGTAGAAACAAATCAGGACGTAATAGAATCGTTCCAGTACCCTACTATATTAAAGAGGTTTTGAAAAAAAGCGAGGACCACCTCAACATCTTCTCTAGCAGGTAAGAACCTTTTGCTTCAGACTATTTTAAAGGGCTTTGGAGTCGTTTTAAGAAGCGTTCTAAGCTGTTAGAGGAGAATCAGACTCTTTACTCGTTTCGTCACACAGGAGCAATTGATATATACAAAAGAACAGGCTCTATAGAGAAGCTTAAGGCTGCTATGGGGCATTCTAATATAATGGTCTCTCTAACTTATTTAAGAGGATTGGATGTAGCTGAGTTGAAAGAAGAGGATATGCCAATGATATAAGGGGAGAGGTGTTACTTTCATATTTCAAGTATATTTAAATATGAGAAAATATCTAATTAAATATTTACTTGAGTTTATTGTCATTATTTCAGGTATAAGTGTGTCATTTTGGTTAAATCAGGTTTCTATAGATAATGAAACAAAAAATGAAAGGTTTAGGGTTTTAAATAGTTTACTTCTTGAAGTACAGGAGATAGAAAATTACTCTAATGAAAGATTGAAGATTTGGAATCAGGATATTGAGATTTATTCCAATCTTTTAAAAGATGATTTAGATACAGACTTAATTGAAAGTATTGCAATCAGTAAAAGTAGAGTGGAATATAATTTGATTTACTATCGGGATTTTTCCCCTCCAATGAATAGATATGAATCTATAGTAAACACAGGAGATTTGAAATATATTAATTCAGAGGATGTAACAGATTTGCTTACTCGTTTACATAATCAAGACCTAGGCTTAGTCAAGTCAACTGTGGAATATGAAAAGTCATTAAAAATCAATTTAATCAACTTAATAACCTCTGATTATCCAAGTATTATTTTATATGGAGAAAATAATAAAGTAACCCTAACTAACTATCTTGAAGAGTTACATAAGGTATTTAAAACAGATAAAAGAATACAAACCGAACTTTTGGTTCAAATGAGATATTATAATACCCGCATTGCTGCGCTAAAGTATTATCTAATAACATTAAATGACTTAAAGGATATCCTTAAGGAAAAGATGAAATCTAATTAATGGGTTGATATTCATCTACAGTCACTTCTCCTTTACCATTTTGTAGTTGGTCTAATAAAGATTTCATATTGAAAAAGTCTTGCTCTCTTGCAATGCGTCCATCTCTCATAGTAACGATGGTTGTGCCTGATAAATTTAGGTAATTACCTGTAGCTGGAATTCCCATAAAGGTTCCTGTATGTCTACCTTTAAAATTATAGTGCTTAATTAATTTATCTCCTCTCCCAAATGAATCAATTATTGTAAATTCAATTTCTGAAAATCCTTGTAAGTAATTAAGATAGAACTCTTTAACCGCTTCTATTCCAACGATATTACCTAGTTCGGTTACTACAACTACGTCTTCTGTAAAAGTTAATTCACTAATTGCGTCTGTTTCCCCAGACAGAAATTTATCCCAGAGTTCTGAGTACATTTTTACATCTATCTCAATTTGCTCAGATTGCTTATCTAACTTATCCGTTGGAGCTTGATTACAACCGAAAATCAATATTCCAATGAATACTAAATATATTTTTTTCATAAACTTTCATTTAATGACCTTCCTAAAGATAAAGGTTTTACTTCTTTAAATTGAATTCTCAGAAAATTACCCAATCGCAATAATGGTTCACTCTAACATAATGGTCTCCCTGACCTATTTAAGAGGCTTAGATGTAGCTGAATTGAAGGAAGAGGATATGCCTCATTTATAGGGCGTTAGGTATACATTAATTTTTTAGTATTGAGATACATTGTAACTTTAAATTCAAAAAATTTAGCGATGAAACGCCTTTCTCTTCTTGTAGCTATAGCAGCTTCAATATTTATTTCGTGCACCGATTCAGACAAGTGCTATGTCTATGTTACGGATGATCGGATAGAAGTTCCATGTGAATGACCGATTTATTTTCTTCTATAGCAAGTTGGTAGTTACTTAAAGGTTCTATCGGCTTTGATAAAAATAAAAACCCTCCAAAAGGAGGGTTAAATCAGTAATAAGTGAATTTCTATTCAATTGTACCAGCATTCAACTCTTCAGTAATGAATTTTGAATCAACCATATCTACTTGATGAATTATTTTATCTCCATCCCATTGAATCCATACATGTAGAGGAAATGCTATTTTGTTTTTGGAAAATTTACCATCGGCATAACAAGTTCCAAAATAAGCAGACCAAACTTCACCGTTATTAAGATTAAATGTCATCAATCTTCCCTCTGAATCAAAAGTTATATTTTCAAATATTGAATGAAGACCATTCCAATATTCAATCGCCTCAGAAGGACCGTTAGCTACAACATTAACATCACCTGCAGATTTTAGTGTAAAATTTTCTGGTAAAAGTTCTTCTACATAAGAGAAATCAGCTTCTGCAAATAAGTTCATGTTTCTCCATAAAATTTCTGATTTTTCATCGTGTGATGAAAAATTACCACTTAGTGGATTATTTACTGATTCATCACTACTAGTATTTTGGTTAGCACATGATGTAACCAAAAGTAAAAACGCAATATAAATGGTAATTTTTTTCATAAATCAAGGTAGGTTTAAATTAAAATTGCATTTTTCAATATAAGTATAAAAATTAGATAATTGTAAATTCATTCTATGATTAAAGGCTTGTATGCTCTACTATTGCTAACTATTTTAACATCTTGTTCAAAACAAGACCCTATTGAAGTTTCTGATGTTTTTATAGGTAAACTGGTTAAAAAAGGCATCTGTTTGAATTATGTAATTGAGGTAAATGATCCTTCTTTTCCTAAGGATATGATAGAGCTGAATTGGAAAGATGAATTTTCAGGAAAAAAATATGCGAATGTTTTTACTGTTAAAAATGTTTGCCGTTTCCCATCTAATATTAGCGAAGAGGATAGTTTTGAGTTTATCATTGAAAATAAAAAAGACATTCCTTGTGCTGTTTGTCTAGCATACACCCCTGTTCCAAGCAAGCTCATTAATATAACTGTACTTGAGCTTTTAGATTAGATTTGCGAAAGCCACATTCTTGACTTAAATCCAAAATCAAAAAATGCAATTTTGTACTTTAGTTTTACCAATTAAACAATTTCTTGTCATGAACAAATTCTATTTAGTCTTTTTAACAATAGCACTTTTAGGCTGTAGTGCAGAAGATTATAATCTTGATGATGTTTCTCTAATAGAAAAAATAGAGCTGGCTTCAAGGGTTGAGGTAGATGCATCAAGTATACCTACTGTTGCTCAAGCTGCGCTTAATCAAGAATTTGGAGATAGTTTCATTGAATCTATTCAGCTCGCTGAGGGATTAGGTTATAAAGTAATTGTTGACACTTTCAATGAGTCTAAGGTAGAGGCAAAAAGTAATGTATATTTTTCTGAAAAAGGAAGGTCTCTAAATGATACAGATGAGAAACGAATGATGAAAAGACAGAAATGTTTTGAATTTGTTTTTCCTCTAGACTTTGTAATGCCTGACGACACGTCAATCACACTGAAATCAAAGGAAGATTGGAAGTTAGTTAAGGAATGGTATTCATCAAACGCATCAGTAAAGACTCGTCCACAATTAAGCTTTCCAGTGGATATAAAACTTGAGGATGGTACCATTCAAACTCTATTGGATAGGGATGAATTTATAGAAGTAAAAAAGGCTTGTGCTTTAAACCAAAACAAAAGGAAATGTTTTGAATTTCAGCTACCTGTATCATTTACGATGCCTGATAATTCCATCATAGTTGTAAATAAAAGAGCGGATTTCCTTTTAATAAGAAGGTGGCATTTAGCCAATCCAAAAATGCAAGTAAGGGCAAGCTTGAACTTACCAGTGGTTATTAAATTTCAAGATGGAACCAGTAAGGGAATTAATTCTTTAGATGAATTAAAAGCTGTAAAAGCGGCGTGTGGTAATTAAATTTAAATATCTAGGCTTTCTAAAATAGTATTTAGTTGATTTCATTCTCAATCAAATCAATGAGAATACTATCCTTTCTCATTCTGGTTTTTATTCGTTGACGGTGAAAATCATGAAACCATTTCTTATCCTAAAGTCTTTCAATTAAAGGCTGCTATGGGGCATTCTAACATAATGGTCTCTCTGACCTATATAAGAGGCTTAGATGTCCCTGAATTAAAGGAAGAGGACATGCCAATGATTTAAAAGAAAAACCCTCCACATGGGAGGGTTAAATTGATAGCTTTATATAGTTACACTATTGAACTCTTCTCAAAATAAAAGCCTACTCTAATACTAGACATACTTGTCCTACTATTCAATTATTTTCTTGATAGAGAGCAATCTCTGCGAAAATTGCAGCAGGATCCACTAGACAACTTGTCTCCACTATTTTCTCATCTTCCCAAACCCACCGACAATGACAAGGGTAATTATATTCTTTGCCACTTATTTTTGATTTAGCTGACCAATTAAAATCATGAAAAGTTTGAACAGATCCGTCAGCGAAATATCCTGTGTATATTTTTCGGTCATTATGTTTAATATCATCAAATAGAATTGAATGGAAATTATATCCTTCAATTATACCGTCAACATCAAAAACTAAATCATTGAAATAATGTTTACTATCAGCTGTAAAATATTCCCTTGCTTTATTAAAATCTCCAGCCAAATAAGAGTCGGCTAGAGTTTCAATTATCAGAGATTTATCATCATCGTTTTGCACTATCCCATATGAATTTTCATTATTTCTATCAGAAGGTGAAACGCAAGAAATAATAAGTAATACTATAGGTATTTGAAAAAGGAAATTTCTTAATTTTTTCATATTTATTGCATTTTAGATATGGGTTTAGAGAATCTTATTACCTACTATATCCAGCAATTACTTCTTTGTAGGATGTGGGAATTTGAAATGTTGAAATCGCATTTTTTAACTCTTCTGAAACATCTCCATACATAGTCATATTATTTATAGAAAATACTTTGGTGAACATTTCAAAATCGTCATCAAGGAGTCCTCCAGGAGAAACATTTTTAATATGAAGAAGGACTGCGTCTGAATCTTTATATCGTTCAATTAGAGTAACTTGATTTTTACCTGTTTTAGTAAAACGAAAGCTTAAAGAAGTGGGTTCAAGGTTAAAAACAGCTTTTTGATAATTTTTAGAGAACTCCTCTACTTCTTCATCTGATAGAGTAGTTGTCATCTGAACAATATTTATAATTTCTTGTTCATGATTATTATATGTATCAATCATCCCACCAAGGTCAAACCAATCTCCTCCGTTAATAATCTTTCCATCTTTAAATTCAAATGAATGATAAGAAGTTAGATTAACCCTTTTGCCCGTTTTAGTGTGCATTGCAGTCCAAGTGCCGTAAACACGTGTGCTACCGTCAGGTTCACCTGTGTTTGTATTTACTCCAGGCAGCCAATAATCGGCAGTAAATTTCATATTGTCAAATTCCTTTTGAAATCCAGATATTGCTGCTTTTACATCATTAATCCCACCCATATTCATCCCGTAAAATGGCATATGCCAATTCATTTCTGGATGCAGATAATCAAACATTTCTTCTGCATTTTCCTCCTCATGTAGTTTAAAGTAGGTTTTTGCTAGATCTGTGTTTTTCTCAAATTCCGCCATATGAGAATTGTTGCTGCACGAATAAATTAATGAGAAACAAACCAAAACGAGTAATAAATTTTTCATGTGTCATTGAATATTTGTCCAATATAAATTTTTAAATTGTTAATTGCAAAATAAAATATTATTCCAAACCAATCTTCGCAAATTCTAGAAAAGTCCTTTAGTTTTAATAAGCGTTCTATGCTGTTATGAGGATAATCAGACGCTTTACTCATTTAGGCACACAGAGGAGCCATTGATGTATATAAGAGAACAGGCTTTACAGAAAAGCTAAAAGCTGCTATGGGGCATTCTAACATAATGGTATCCCTGACCTATTTAAGAGGGCTTGATGTAGCTGAATTACAGTAGGAGGATATGCCGTTGCTTTAGTCGTTTATCTTGATTGTGGAAGATTCAGGTGTTTGTTTTTCAGTCAGTTAGAGAGGTTGGATCTCAATCGTTTTTTACTTTGTTTAAACTATTGATGAACCCCTATTTATTATTTAATTCCTATTGACTTTAAATAACACCTCATTCTTTCGATTAAAAACTTGATAAGGACTATTATACACCATTCGTATGGGCTCACCGATTAATTCAATACCATGCTGATCTGCGATTTCTCTTAGTCGTTTCGCAGCTTTGCGTTCTCGCCAATCCGTTGTATATCCTCCATATTCGATAGCTAAATATTGACCTTCTTCTGATTCAATCACCTTAACAGTACTGCTGATGGAGGATGGGGTGTTCTCACTATTGAATTTTTTTGGCAGGACAAATTGCATGACAGGGTCTCCTTCAGGGGTTCCCATTTGTACAGGAGTGGTCATTGCAATTTTTTGACCTGTTTCATTAGCCCCTGAAATATAGCGAAAGAGGGATCCGAAGTCCCCATTACTCTGGATTTTCATCACCGAAGGATAAAATCTGAGCTCTGCTTCTTCGATGGTTTTGATCAGTTCAAAAGGTTGGGTTTCGTATTTCTGAGCCATTGTCACTTGATGGGTTAACAACATCAAAAGTGCACAAAGTGCGGATGATGTTTTCATAATTTTTTCATTCTAATTCTCCTTTCTGTGATACATAAAACAAGGTTACAACTGGGACTAAGGTCAGTATCATTATAATGATTGGAGGATGAGCTGAACCACCACTAATGAGATTTATGAAATCTGGTAGAGTCCAAAATAAGTGCACTATAAACAGTATAAAAGTTGCTGCTTTTAGTCCTTCAAGGGTTTTCAATCTAAAGGTGTAGAGTACCGAAAGTATAGTACCTAAATAAATGAAACCAAAGATATAAATCATCATATCTAAGACTTCTAGGGCTGCTGTACTGCTTTCTAGCCCTTCAATATTAAAATCACTAATCATTTGATTTTTCATTTCACCACCCATTGTTGCTAGTGCTAAAGGGATTAATTGAATTAGATCTAGGATTAGAGCGATAATCAAAATAGTTCTAAAATTTTTCATTGGATTTGATGTAGGGTTAGTGTATTTCAATATACAAACTAACTCTTTAGAATTAGGAGTCTGTTTAGATCTGAAGCATTAGGAGAACAATTAGATAGAGAAGCGAAAGAAAAGGAAAAGATTCGTAGACAGCTTAAGGCTGAAAAAGCAAAATAATTTAGTCATCAAATGAATTAAGATAATTGACTAGTTTTTCATTTTCTGTTTTTAGATTACTTAATAGGTTTTCAAAAGAATTTGATTTAAGTCTTCTCTCATAAAGTAACTGCTGAAATTTAATATTTGATAACTGAGATATTAAAACATCCGACTTTA
>JAYPUW010000001.1:119288-249756 GCA_038134285.1 Flavobacteriaceae bacterium | reverse complement strand
TGGAAAGATTTTATACCTAATGGGTTTCCCCAAATAAAAAACCGCTACACTATAACAGTATAACCGTTTTATCATTATAAGTTGCTCCCCCTGATGGACTCGAACCAAAGGATTTTCCATGGGAATAAAAAATCAACTCCGACATAAAAACACCTAACCTGTAGGTGTGGCAAGCAAATTGGGAAAAAATTTAAAAAAGGCCGCAGCCATCTTTTTGAGCCTAATAGTGGTAGGTGCACTATTGGTCTATGCATTATCGGCCCCTATACCCGAAGGAACCGAAGGGCCCGAAGCTGACGCGCTCGCTAATCAGATGTTAAGCGCTCTTAATGTGGAGGGGTTCAATCAACTCAAGACGATCTCGTTCTCTTATGGCGGACACTACTATCTGTGGAATAAAGCAGCAAACAAGGTTGATGTTTCATGGGGTGATTATCAAGCTGCTTTAGACCTAGACGACCTTTCAAATTCAGAGGCTTATCAAAACGGAAAGGCCGTCGAAAAGAAGCAGGCGTTGATCGACAAAGCCATTGCGTATTTCTACAACGACAGCTATTGGCTTGCGGCTCCCTACAAAGTGTACGATAAGGGGGTTGAGCGAAGAGTCGTTAACACAGAAAACGGCACAAAAGCCTTACTGGTAACCCATACCACTGGCGGGGTAACCCCAGGAGATAGCTATTTATGGCTACTGGATGACACCTATCGTCCGACCGCATTTAAAATGTGGGTGTCTATTATTCCTATAGGAGGAGTGAAGGCCAGCTGGGAAGACTATGAAATAGTTAGTGGTGTGCCTTTTGCCACAAGACACCGAATGGGCCCACTAAGTCTTTTCATCAAAAACCTTGATGGCAAGCCTAAAACGACCGATTAAGACCTATGGTTGCTATAAAGCCTTTCTCTCCAGTTAGGGTTTGGTTGGCAAAGAGCCTAAGGGAGTAGTGCGGAGCGAGCTGGTATTCAACAGACTGTGAAATTCCGACCGCATTGTCAAGATCGAGAATCCA
This sequence comes from Flavobacteriaceae bacterium, assembly GCA_038134285.1. Classification (GTDB taxonomy): domain Bacteria; phylum Bacteroidota; class Bacteroidia; order Flavobacteriales; family Flavobacteriaceae; genus UBA3478. Next base: position 248,746 of record JAYPUW010000001.1, on the reverse strand, counting down.
AAACTGTGAATAAGTATTAATCTTTCCTTTAGCATAAGCAGCCCCTGATGTAAAGAAATTCATCTCTAAGTCGAGATTGCGCCCCTTGCCGTGCAAGTACATGCTGCGAATAGACCATTTGTCGTTCACACGATAGGTGGTAAGCGCCTCTTGTCCAAAAAAACTGTCGACCGTAAAATCGTCTTTGATTTGAAAACCGGGCAGATGCGTCCCAACAGAAAGCTTAAAACGCTTATCGATCAGCTGGTATCTGGTGATGAAAATGACGGTTCTAGGCGTCAGATTGTCTGTGCGGATTAGAGATAAAAAGTGAGCAGACAGACGCCCTCCTGTTCCGGTTCCTGCGCGTAAGATGAAGTGAGGATCCCTAGAAGTAAAATCTGGGATAAACGAAAAGCCACCACTGCTCAGCTCTACAGAGCCGTATTGCGCATTGACTTGAAAAGTAAAAAAAGCTACAGCGAGGATTAAAAACAATTTATTCATGGCCTGATTGAGGGGCCAAAAGTAGAATAAAAAAATCTAGCTGCTCAGCGACTTGCTTAACTCTTCAAGCGCTACTCCTTTAGTTTCTGGCATAACAAATAGTACCCAAAGCAGCTGCAAGGCCATCATAAACGTAAATATTCCGAAGACTACAGGTGCTCCTATTGACGAAAACAGCTGGGGGACCAATGCGGGGATGATCGCCGCTAATACCCAGTGCGTTGAAGTTCCGACCGCTTGCCCTTGGGCTCGCTGCTTGTTCGGAAAGATCTCCGAAATAAAAACCCAAATCACAGCACCTTGGCCGATTGCGTGAGACGCAATGAACAGGAAAAAGAAAAATGGGATGTGCAGTCCAAGCCAGTTGGTTGAAAAGCTGTAGGTGACAAGTCCTAGAGACACGATATAGCCTAATGAGCCAATGAGCATGAGACGCTTTCTCCCTGAGCGATCGATCAAGGCCATGCCTACAAGGGTGAAGACAAGGTTCACCACACCGACGCCAACGCTGCTTAGCAGGGCCGTACTCTCTTCAAGACCGGCCATTTCAAAAATGCGTTTCGAATAATACAAAAAGGCATTGATTCCAGAAAACTGATTGAATGCAGCTAATGCAATCACCAATAGGAGCTGGCGGCGGTACTTCTTTTGAAAAACCGACTCTCCTGAAGAGGAGTTGAGGTCGCTCTCTATCGTTTTTAATTGATCGGCGGCGTCTTTTGGGCTATAAAGCTGCCCTAATACCTCTTGCGCCTGAGAAGAACGTCCTTTAGACAACAACCATCTTGGACTTTTTGGTACACGCATGACCAAGATGCTATACAATAAGGCGGGTACGGCCTCTGCGCCCAACATATAACGCCAAGCATCTATAGCGATAAGATCATTGATCAAGAAGTTTGACAAGAATGCGATCAAAATTCCTAAAACAAGGTTAGATTGGTAGAGCGCCACTAAACGTCCGCGCTGTGCAGAGGGAGCAATTTCTGCGATGTACGCAGGAGCCGCAATAGTTGACGCGCCTACACCTAGTCCGCCTAAGAATCTAAACAAGGCAAAAGAGTATGGGTCGCTTACCACTGCAGAACCGATCGCAGAGATCAAGAAAAAGAGACCGATGAACACCAAGGTGTTTTTGCGGCCATAGCGGTTGGTCGGCCACGCACCGAACACAGCACCAACTACCGTTCCCCAAAGAGCCGAAGACATTACCACTACACCGTGAAAGGCTTCTGCTTTGCCAAATAAGGTAAAGTTAGACCACATCTTGGCTAAGGGCTGCTCGGCTCCAGACACCACCACGGTGTCAAAGCCAAACAAGAATCCTGCCATGGCAACGACTATACTGTAGAAGTAGAGTTTCTTTTGATTCATAAGGTGCTAGAATTGGTGAAAGCCTTTGCTTACAAAGTTTAAAACGGTAGGCAGTGCGGCTCTCCAATACACCCAGGTGTGCCCCCCGTCTCTTACGCGGTACTCGTGATTGATGCCCAGTTGGCGCATAGCAATGTGGAGCTTGGCGTTTCCTTCATACAAGAAGTCATCGTCGCCACAATCCATGTACCATCTCACACTGTTCAGTTGTTCTTTGTTGACACTCTTCACGAGTTCTAGCGGATTGTATGCCTTCAGATAAGCCTCAGCTTTGCTTTCATCCCATGATGCTCCGCTGCGTTCTGCCCAGCCTTTGAGCTCTTCTATTGTTTGGGGTCCGAACCATGCGCTTAGCGGCGCTGCTGCAGAGAAAAGGTCAGGCCTATGCATGGCATACACTAAGGTTCCGCCCCCTCCCATTGAAAGTCCTGAGACGGCTCGGTAACGCTTTTCTTTTCTGATGCGATAGGTGTTCTCAACATGAGGAATTAACTCATTAAAGAAGAAGTCCTCGTAATTGTATTTGCCGTCAAGGCTGTTGGTGTAACCTGGGCGCGTGGTATCTGCATCGGGCATTACAATGATCATCGGAGTGGCTTCTCCTGAAGCGATAGCGTTATCTGCAATATGCTGAACCTCTCCGAATTGTACCCACCCCGTGTGATTATCAGAATAGCCGTGCAAGAGATACAAAACCGGATAATCCCTTGAAGAAGATTCGTAGCCCTCGGGCAGATATATAGAGTAGTTTCTGTCTTGTTTCAAGATCTTACTAGGCACAGTAAGGCGCTCAGAAATGAAGCTTTGAGCATTACTGATGGCAAAAAAGGCCGTAAAAAGACACAGAAAAAGCTGTTTTTTCATGGTTTAGGATGTTATAAATCGATTCAATGTACACAAAAGCCATCAAGATTGACTACCCGTTACTAAGAATATTAAAATCATAGGGCTGTAAAAAACACGAGCCCCCATCGTCTATCTTTAAAACTATTTAAAGATGAAGGCTTTCTTTTTTTGCTCTTGGGGCAGCAGCCTTGCTTAGCAGCGGCGTCTCTGTTTGTTTTCCTGAAGAAATAGAGGCAAAGGTTGAATTTTCGCAAAATGCCAGCCCTAAACAGATCAAGGCGGTTATGTCAGGAATGTCTGGCACTCACCTCAACGCCCATCGTTAGAAGCATGTCCGCATGCGTGTGAAGATTGACAGCGTCGGCAAAAAGCAGGGACGCGGTAAGATTATAGACAGCATCTCGCAATAAGAAGGCCTTGGCCCTACGCCATCTTTACTTATATTTAGCGGTAAACGCACCTAACTATGCACATAGGGTTTATCGACTACTTGATTATTGGCGGATTTTTGCTGGTTATTTTAGGCATTGGCCTTTATACCTCAAGGTCGGCCTCCAAAAACACTTCTGAATTTTTCTTGTCTGGACGCAGTATGCCGTGGTGGTTATTGGGGTTTTCAATGGTGGCTACCACCTTTTCTACTGACACTCCTAACCTTGTCACCGACATTGTACGCGCACAAGGGGTTGCCGGAAACTGGGTATGGTGGGCATTCTTGCTTACAGGGCTCTTGACCGTGTTCGTTTTTGCCCGTCTTTGGAGAAAAAGCGGGGTTGACACCGACATGGGCTTCTATCAGTTGCGTTATTCTGGTAAGGCCGCTTCGTTTTTGCACGAGTTTAGAGCGGTTTATCTCGGACTTATCTTTAATGTGTTGGCTATGTCGGGAGTAACCTTGGCGGCCATCAAGATTGGCCAGGTGATGCTGGGCATAAGCCCTGTAACCGTCGTCGTTGTGGCGGGCCTTGTTACGGTCTTTTTTAGCGCCTTAGGCGGATTTAAAGGCGTTATATATACCGATTTCATTTTGTTTATTGCAGCCATGGCCGGTTCGATTGGGGCGGCCTATTTCATTGTGAACCAACCAGATATAGGCGGGCTACAAGCCCTAATCACTCACGAAAATGTGGCACCAAAACTCGGAATGCTTCCTGATTTCAGCGATACAGAAAGCCTCATACTTTTACTTATCATCCCTCTAGCCATTCAATGGTGGAGTACGTGGTATCCTGGCGCTGAACCCGGTGGTGGAGGATATGTCGCACAGCGCATGCTTGCCGCCAAAGACGAATCACACGCTGTCGGTGCGACGTTCTTTTTTAACATTATGCACTATGCCTTCAGACCTTGGCCATGGATTTTGGTGGCCCTGGCCTCTTTGATACGCTACCCCGATATCGCCGCAATATCAGCGGCCTTTCCGGCTGTTGAGGCGTCAAAACTCGGAAACGATTTGGCGTATTCTGCCATGCTGACCCAGCTTCCGACCGGTCTCTTGGGCCTCGTGCTAGCCTCGTTAGGAGCCGCCTATATTTCAACATTGTCGAGCCACCTTAACTGGGGTGCTTCTTATTTGGTTTATGATGTATATGCGAAACATCGACCAGAGGCCTCTGAGAAAACGAAGGTTCGCATGGGGCAGCTTGCCACCCTTCTTCTTATGGCGGTGAGCGGATTTGTGGCCTTACAACTCCAAAACGCCAAACAACTTTTTGATGTTATTCTGATGTTCGGAGCCGGAACGGGACTGCTCTTTATGATGCGCTGGTTCTGGTGGCGCATCAATGCTTGGTCAGAGATTAGCGCCATGATCATCTCTGGAGTGGTTTCTATGCTATTAGCCTTTACTGCCGTAGGACCTATGCTTTTCGGTTTAGAAGGAATCATGCCAGGGTATATGCAATATCCGGTTATCGTTCTAGTTACCACGGCTACCTGGGTGGCGGTAACCTTTATGACCCCGGCCGAAAATCCTGAAACGCTTAAGAAGTTTGTAGACCAACTCGAGCTTTCGGGACCAGGGTGGAAGGCGATTACCGATCGTAAAAGCAGCGGATTCTTGTCGCGTGGAATACTTTCTATGCTCTACGGATGCGTATTAGTATATGGAATACTCTTTGCCGTAGGCCAGTTGTTATATCAGAATTACGGCCAGGCCGCATTGCTATTTGTAGGGGCAGTTGCAGCAGGAATGGCACTGCGCAAAGCGGTCAAGAAAACAAGCTTTAGTTAGAGGGTTGAGTCAAGCGAGCAACGTACTTGCCGATAAGGTCAAATTCTAGGTTAACGCGCATACCGATTTGGTAGTGCTTGAAGCGTGTGCTCTCGTAAGTGTAAGGGATGATGGCTACGCTAAACCCATTCTCTTTTGAGTCTACAACCGTGAGCGAGGTGCCATCTACAGTGATTGAGCCCTTCTCGATGGTGGCCCATTCAGGCCTCGCCTCATATTCGAAACTAAACCACCAGCTTCCGTCGCGCTGTTCAGTCTTTATGCAAATAGCTGTAGTGTCAACATGCCCTTGTACGAGATGTCCGTCAAGCCTTGCTCCCAATTGCATCGCACGCTCAAGATTTACCGGATCGCCCACCTTAAGGTCGTTGAGGTTTGTTTTTTGAAGCGTTTCGTCAATGGCTGTTACGGTGTAATGGGAGGCACTACAGGCAACTACCGTTAAGCACACCCCATTGTGTGCAAGGCTCTGGTCTATTTTCAAGGAAGCCGCTAAAGGCGATTTGATTTCAAGGTGAAGATTGGTTTGTTCGCGCTCTAAGCGGTGAACATGGCCTACTGTTTCTATGATTCCGGTGAACATTAGAGGGGATGAAATTTCAGTACATTAGTACTCGCGTTAATAAAAACGATTATGAAGCAACAACATCCCGTAAAATTAGGTATTTCTGTTGGGGATCTAAATGGCATTGGATGCGAAGTTGCCCTCAAAAGCTTGCAAGACGCTCGTATTTTGACGAGTTGCACCCCTATATTTTTTGCGTCAAACAAAACCATCGCCTTTCAAAAGCAGACCTTTAACATAGATCTCAAGTTTCACGGGATCAGAAGCCTTGACAAGGTGGAGCACGGAAAGGTCAACGTATTGTCGATTTTTCAAGAAGATTTTGAAGTGGCGTTCGGAACGAGTACGCCAAAAGCGGGTAGGCTAGCCGTAGCTTCTTTAGAGGCAGCGACCAAGGCACTTAAAGACGGAGAGATAGACGCGCTGGTTACCGCGCCGATCAATAAGAGCAACGTACAATCTGAACGCTTCAGCTTTCCTGGCCATACCGACTACCTAGCCAAGGAGCTAGGAGGAGAAGCCTTGATGTTCATGATATCAGAGGGGTTGCGGGTCGGATTGCTTACAGATCACATTGCTGTTTCAGAGGTGGCGAATGCCATCACTACAAAACGAATCAGAGACAAGGTGAAAATCATGAATCAGTCGCTTATCCAAGACTTTGGAATGGTCCGCCCGCGAATTGCTCTGCTTGGGATCAATCCTCACAGCGGCGATGCCGGCACTATAGGAAGCGAAGACGACAACATCATGCGCCCAGCGATTCAATCGCTCTTTGACGAAGGAATCATGGCATTTGGTCCGTATGCGGCCGATGGGTTTTTCGGATCTTCTGTCTATGCCAGTTTTGACGGCGTAATGGCAGCCTATCACGACCAAGGATTAGTGGCGTTTAAAACCCTTTCATTCGGTCAGGGGGTAAACTATACGGCAGGCCTTTCTAATGTGAGAACCTCACCTGACCACGGAACAGCTTATGGCATTGCCGGAAAGGGAGAGGCAGACCCCGCCTCGTTTACTCAGGCGATATACGCGGCCATTGATATCGTAAAAAGAAGGAGCTCACATTTAGAGTACGAAGCCAATAAATTGAAGCCCAGTCAAAAAAAAGCACCTATAGAACGCAACGCCTAATATTGAGACTTTGAATTTTCTAATTTAGCAGTATATTTGCAGCCCTTGATGAAGGCTGTACGATTCAGAAAATCATGAAGTTAAAGGAGTTTGAGATATCCTTTAAGGGCCTGAAACAAGGAAAACACACGTTTGAGTATATGCTCGACGACACGTTCTTTGAATGGTTTGACTATAAAGAATTTACCAATGTATCGATAGAGGTCAAGGCCTCGCTGATGAAAAACAGCACTACGATGGAGCTCTCGTTGAAGTCAAAAGGCACGGTTAGGGTCGATTGCGATCTTAGCAATGAACCGTTTGACCTGAATGTTAATGGCAAGCTTGAATTGTTAATCAAGTTCGGCGAAACCTTTAACAACGAAGACGATGAGTTATTAATTCTTCCTCATGGAGAATATATGTTTAACATTGCCCAATACATTTATGAAATGGTGGTGTTAGGTGCTCCTCAGAAAAGAATTCATCCTGACGTAGTTGCCGGCACATCAACTTCAAAGGCGCTTTCGCGCTTAGAAGAATTAAGCCTTAAAGACACGAATACAGAGGAACCAATCAAAGAAAAAGGCGACCCTAGATGGGACGCCCTGAAGAAATTATTATAAGGGTTACAAAAACAAATAGAAATGGCACATCCTAAAAGAAAAATATCTAAAACGCGCAGAGACAAACGCCGCACGCATTATAAAGCGGTAGCTCCTACTTTAGCAAAAGACGCTACTACCGGAGAAGTGCACCTTATGCACCGCGCGCACTGGCACGAAGGCAAGCTTTACTACAAAGGTAAAGTGCTTATTGACGCCGTAGCTGAAGAGGCATAGCCTTTAATGGAAAGACCTTTTTGAACTCTTGTTTTCAAAAACAAGAGTTTTTTTATGCACCTAATATAATGTCATGCTAAAAACACGTGCAGCGATTACGGGTGTTGGAGCTTATCTCCCAGAGACCATCCTCGACAACAAGACCCTCGAACAGATGGTTGACACCAACGATGAGTGGATTGTTACCCGCACGGGAATTAAAGAGCGCCGGATTTTAAAAGAGCCAAACAAAGCCACGGCCTTTATGGCGACTAAGGCAGCAGAAAATCTGCTCCAAAAAACAGGCGTAGACTCTAAAGAAATTGATTTGATCATTGTGGCGACTGCCACCCCAGATATGCCTGTTGTCGCTACGGCGGCTCAGGTCATCACGGCTATTGGGGCTACCAAAGCTTTTGGGTACGACCTTGAGGCAGCGTGCTCAGGGTTTTTATACGGTTTGTCTACAGCATCGGCTTACATAGAGAGTGGCCGATATACTAAGGTGTTACTCATAGGGGCAGACATGATGTCTTCGATCGTCAATTACGAAGACCGCACTACATGTGTGCTTTTCGGAGACGGCGCTGGCGCTGTACTATTAGAACCTAACCATGAGGGCAACGGATACTTAGACGAGTATTTGCGAAGTGACGGTGTTGGAAAAAATCATCTTGGTATTGAGGCCGGAGGATCTGTCATGCCTGCTTCTGCCAAAACCGTTGCAGAAAAGAAGCACTATATTTATCAAGACGGGCAGGTCGTGTTCAAGGTTGCGGTAACGCACATGGCTGACGCCGCAGAGCAGATCATGTTGCGCAATGAATTGAGCAACAAAGACGTTCAATATTTGGTCTCGCATCAAGCAAATAAACGCATAATTGATGCTACTGCAAGGCGTATGGGAATTGTTGAAGAAAAAGTATTAATGAACATAGAGCGCTATGGGAATACAACAGCAGCTACCATACCTTTGTTATTAAATGATTATGAAGACCTTTTTAAAAAAGGGGATAATATCGTAGTTTCAGCCTTCGGGGCAGGCTTTACATGGGGCGCTGCACTGTTGAAATGGGCCTACAATTGGAAAGACTAAAACAACACATAAATGGACATTAAAGAAATTCAGAGTCTCATACGATTCGTTGCAAAGTCCGGGGCTAGCGAAGTTAGCCTTGAAATGGAGGATGTTAAAATCACCATTAAAACTACTCCTGAAAGCACCGCCTCTTCTGAGGTGGCAGTATTGAATCAGATGCCTGTACCAAGCCATACAGTTATGGCTCAGCCTATAGCAGCCCAACCAGCTCATGCCGCTGCGCCTGCCGCACCTGCTGCCGAAAAAGATGAGAGCAAACACACTGTTATCAAATCTCCGATCATTGGTACCTTCTATAGAAAACCATCTCCAGACAAACCGAATTTTGTTGAGATTGGTTCTCAGGTGAGCAATGGAGACACGCTTTGTGTCATTGAAGCGATGAAACTTTTCAACGAAATCGAATCAGAAGTTTCAGGTAAAATTGTTAAGATCTTAGTTGAAGATTCTAGCCCTGTAGAATTTGATCAGCCGCTCTTCTTGGTAGACCCTTCTTAAGCCCTTCGGTATGTTTAAAAAGATACTCATCGCTAACCGCGGAGAAATTGCGCTTCGGGTCATTCGAACTTGTAAAGAGATGGGCATAAAGACCGTCGCCGTGTATTCAAAGGCCGACGAAGAGAGCCTACATGTGCGCTTTGCTGACGAAGCTGTTTGTATAGGTCCAGCTCCGAGTAGCGAATCGTACCTTAAGATTCCTAACATCATTGCAGCCGCTGAGATAACAAATGCCGATGCTATTCATCCAGGGTATGGATTCTTGTCAGAAAACGCCAAGTTTTCAAAAATCTGTGCAGAGCACGGCATTAAATTTATCGGAGCCTCTCCAGAGCAAATTGAGCGTATGGGAGACAAAGCAAGCGCCAAGAGAACCATGATCGAAGCTGGGGTTCCTACCGTGCCGGGGTCAGACGGACTATTGAAAGATTTAACCGACGCCAAAAAGGTGGCTAAGAAAATGGGCTATCCTGTAATGATTAAGGCTACCGCAGGGGGTGGAGGAAAAGGAATGCGAGCCATCTTCAACGAACAAGAGATGGAAGCACAGTTTGCTGGAGCAGTTCACGAGGCCAAAGCTTCTTTTGGCAATGGCGGAATGTACATGGAAAAGCTCATCCTTGAACCTCGGCACATTGAGATTCAAGTGGTAGGTGATCAATACGGTCGTGCTTGTCACTTGTCAGAACGCGATTGTTCTGTGCAACGTCGTCATCAAAAATTAACCGAAGAAACACCTTCGCCGTTTATGACCCCTAAGCTTCGCAAGAAGATGGGAGAAGCCGCCATCAAAGCAGCCGAATTCATCGGATACGAGGGGGCAGGAACGGTTGAGTTTCTTGTAGATAAAGACGCCAACTTCTATTTTATGGAGATGAACACCAGAATACAGGTAGAGCATCCCATTACAGAAATGGTTATTGATTTTGATTTGATTAGAGAGCAGATTTTAGTTGCAGCTGGAGAGAAAATCTCAGGAAACAATTATGAACCCAAGCTGCATTCAATTGAGTGTAGAATCAACGCTGAAGATCCTTACAATGGTTTTAGACCATCACCGGGCCGCATTACTACCTTGCATATGCCAGGGGGCCACGGGGTGCGGCTTGACACGCACGTTTATAGTGGGTATGTTATTCCGCCGAACTACGATTCGATGATTGCCAAGCTGATCACCACAGCGCGCACAAGAGAAGAGGCGATTAACAAGATGAAACGCGCATTAGACGAGTTTGTCATTGAGGGGGTTCAGACCACCATTCCATTCCACCGACAATTGATGGACCACCCTGATTACATTTCAGGGAATTACACCACCAAGTTCATGGAGGGCTTTAAGATGAAACCCAGAGAAAACTAACTAAAAAAGCCCGGACGTTCCGGGCTTTTTTATGATGAAAGCGTTTTAGCTTATCCTTTTACTACTGCACTTAGGTATTCGCGATTCATTCTCGCTATGTTCTCAAGAGAAATTCCCTTAGGGCACTCTACCTCACAGGCTCCGGTGTTGGTACAGTTACCAAAACCTTCTGCGTCCATTTGTTTTACCATGTTCAACACACGTGTTGTGGCCTCGACTCTTCCTTGAGGAAGGAGCGCATACTGCGACACTTTCGCAGAAGTAAAGAGCATAGCACTTGCGTTCTTACAGGCTGCTACACAAGCACCGCACCCAATACAGGTTGCCGCATTGAACGAGGCATCCGCATAGTCTTTTTCAATAGGGATAGCGTTTGCATCTACCGGGCGACCTGAAGTGTTTACCGAAATGTATCCTCCTGCTTGCTGAACTCGGTCAAATGCAGAGCGATCGACAATAAGATCTTTGATTACCGGAAAGGCTAGTGCTCTAAACGGCTCAATAGTAATGCTGTCTCCGTCCTTGAAACTTCTCATGTGAAGCTGACAGGTGGTAGTGCGCTTTTGTGGGCCATGAGGTTTGCCGTTAATGACCATAGAGCAAGTTCCACATATTCCTTCTCTACAATCGTGGTCAAATTCAACAGGTTCTTTTCCTTGGTTGATCAGAGACTCGTTGAGGACGTCTAACATCTCTAAGAAAGACATGTCGGCCTCGATATGATCAAGGGTATAGGACTCAAAATGGCCGTTAGATTTCGCGTCCTTTTGGCGCCAAACTTTAAGATGAATTTTCATAGCCTTATTTGTAAGATCTTGTTTTCAGTTCAATGTTTTCATATACCAACTCTTCCTTGTGAAGAATGGCGTCCTTGGGCTCATCTTTGTATTCCCAGGCAGCCACATATCGGTAGTTTTCATCGTCTCTGAGCGCCTCTCCGTCTTCGGTTTGGTATTCTTCTCTAAAGTGACCACCGCAAGATTCGTTTCTATTCAACGCGTCGAGCGCGAAAAGCTCACCTAACTCTAAGAAGTCGGCTACGCGACCAGCCTTCTCAAGCTCTTGATTTTTGCTGTCGGCAGATCCGGTTACTCGAACATTTTCATAGAAGTCTTTGCGCAATGCAGAAATTTCTTCGATAGCTTCTTGTAGCTCTTTAGCGTTGCGCGACATACCGCATTTGTTCCACATGATCTTTCCGAGCTTCTTGTGATAGTAGTCTACCGAGCGCTGCCCAGAACCCTTCATGAGGCGTTCTAGCTTTTCTTTGACCGCGCTCTCTGCCTCATCGAACGCGGCAGTATTGGTATCGATGGCACCGGTTTGAATGTCGTCGGCTAGGTAGTCACCAATAGTGTAAGGCAATACGAAATACCCATCTGCAAGACCCTGCATGAGTGCAGAGGCCCCCAAGCGGTTGGCGCCGTGATCGCTAAAGTTAGCCTCTCCTGCTGCATAACACCCAGGAATAGTGGTCATCAAGTTGTAGTCTACCCAAAGGCCTCCCATTGCATAGTGAACGGCCGGATAGATCTTCATAGGCGTCTTGTAGGGGTTTTCATCTACGATCTTCTCGTACATCTGAAAGAGATTTCCGTATTTGGCCTCTACGATCTCCTCGCCAAGATCTCGAACCGTTTTGTCATCGGTATCTTTGAGCCCCAAAGTGTTAGCCTTCTCACGGCCGTAACGCATGATGGCCGAGTGAAAATCGAGATAAACGGCCTCTCCTGTTTTGTTCACTCCGTACCCGGCATCGCAACGCTCTTTTGCTGCTCTCGAAGCGACGTCACGCGGTACGAGATTTCCGAATGCAGGATAGCGACGTTCTAGATAGTAATCGCGATCTTCTTCTGCAATTTGGGTAGGCTTCAATTTGCCTTCACGAATCGCTTGAGCGTCTTCTAGTTTCTTAGGCACCCAAATACGTCCGTCGTTTCTGAGTGACTCTGACATAAGGGTGAGTTTTGATTGATGGTCTCCAGATACCGGAATACACGTAGGGTGAATTTGGGTAAAGCACGGATTGGCGAATAGCGCTCCTCTTCGGTGCGCCCTCCAAGCCGCCATCACGTTTGCCCCCATACAGTAAGTCGATAAGAAAAATACGTTTCCGTATCCGCCTGTGGCAAGAACCACTGCGTGTGCGCCATGTCTTTCGATCTCCCCGGTAACGAGGTTACGAGTGATAATTCCTCTTGCTTTTCCGCCAACCAAGACTAGGTCCATCATCTCGTGACGGGTGTACGACTTAATTTTTCCACGCTGAATCTGACGGTTCATTGCAGAATAGGCTCCTAACAAAAGCTGCTGACCGGTTTGTCCTTTTGCGTAAAAGGTACGCGACACCTGAACCCCCCCGAAAGAGCGGTTATCTAATAGCCCTCCGTATTCACGTGCAAACGGAACACCTTGGGCCACACATTGGTCAATTATATTTATCGACACCTCAGCCAAACGATAAACGTTAGCCTCTCTTGAGCGGTAATCTCCTCCTTTAATGGTGTCGTAGAACAGACGATAGACCGAATCTCCATCACCCTGATAGTTTTTCGCTGCATTCACCCCCCCTTGAGCGGCGATAGAGTGCGCACGGCGAGGAGAGTCTTGGTAGCAAAACGTCTTGACATTGTATCCAAGCTCTGCAAGTGTAGCTGAAGCAGAGGCCCCGGCGAGTCCGGTTCCTACAACGACAACATCTATATTTCTTTTGTTTGCCGGATTGACCAGGCGAATGTCATTTTTGTGTTTGCTCCACTTCTCGGTTAATGGGCCTTGAGGAACTTTTGAATCGAGTAAAGCCATGCTATTGAAGAGGATTTAAATGGTGGTATAATGCGATGAAAATAAAGCCAGCCGGAACAGCAATGGCGAACACCTTTGCAAAGGCCTGGATAGCCTTACCGTATTTGTTGTCTAATCCGATGGTTTGCATTGAAGAGGCAAAGCCGTGATAGAGGTGCATAGCGAGTAAAACGAAAGACAAGCTGTAGATAGCCGTTCTTCCGATAGTACTGAATTTTGCTACGGTAAATTCGTGGTAACGGCCTGTATCTACAGGCAATTGCTTCACGTATTTGTAGGTCAATTCATGCAACCAGAAGTCATACATGTGTAAGCCAATGAATGCTAAGACTACCGCCCCAGAAAGGATCATGTTTCTAGATAACCAACTGCTGTTGGTCCCCCCGCCTTTAACCGCGTAACCCTGAGCGCCTCTTGCCTTTCGGTTTTGAACTTCAAGTACAAAGCCCATCACGAAGTGTACGACAACACCAGCCACGAGAACGGGCTGAAGTAAAAGCTGAACGATTTTGTTGTACCCCATGAAATGTGACCACTCGTTGTACAACTCAATCGAAAAAACTGAGGCTAAATTAATGGCGAGGTGAAGCGCCAAAAAAGAGATGAGGAACAGCCCTGACAGAGCCATAACCAACTTACGCAACAGCGAAGAACTAAACATGTGAATGTTGTTTGCCTATAGTGACTTAACGGCACAAAATTAAGCCTCGAACGCTTATTCTGCAAAGAAGAGCAGTTCAATAAAACAATGCCTTCTTATTTAAATCAATTCTTGATTACTCTACCGTAAACACCTGACCGCTCTTGCCATCAGGGGTGCTTAAAGTCAAGCTATAACTACCTTTCGGAAGGTAATAAGTGCCGTTAGCTGATGCGGTGAATAAGGCTCGTTCTTTCTTCGAAAGGCGTGAAAGTTTTGAAACTTGTATTTCTAGCGGATAAGAAACACTGTTGAAGCCCTTTTTGGCCTCAAGGGGGACGCTGTATAACTCGTTATTTTCATGGCCTACACTGAATGTAGCCTTAGTGTCTTTTGCGCTGTAGAAGGTTATTGAGAGGCTAGGCGTATAGGCTTCAGCGAATAAAGAGCGTACGCCCCCCCATCGGTTAGACCTTTTCAGAGGTTGAACTTCGAACATATGAAGGGCCTGGGCGAGTACGCTAGGGGTGGCCTTTTGTAGGGCCGAAATGTCGGCTACATAAATGCTTCGCCCATGCGTTCCGGCAACTAGGTGTGAAGCCTCTGCTTGAATTTTGAGGTCATGAACGGCCACAGGCACGAGGCCTTGATCAAGCAGACTCCACGAATCTCCGCGATCGAGACTTACGTAAAGGCCATTGTCTAACCCCACTAAAAGGAGGTTTTCGTTCAACGGATCTTCTACAATGACGTTCACCGGAGACTGCGGGAGGTTGGCGCTAATGTTTTTCCAGGTTTCACCTTGGTTCTCACTGACGTATACAAGAGGTGTAAAGTCGTCGTTTCTATACCCGTTTAGCGTAGCATATACTCGTGCCTTCTTGTGGGTTGAGGCAGCCACACGACTAACCCAAAGGTTTTGCGGAAGGGCACCTGATATACGCTTAAAGCTGTGACCCCCGTCTTGAGTTAAGTGGATAAGTCCGTCATCGCTACCCGTATAGAGCATGCCGAATTGAAAACTAGATTCGCTGAGCGTGGTGAGGGTGCCATAGGCCACATTGCCTTTTTTGCCGCCTTGGGTGAGGTCGTCTGAAAGCGTCTCCCAATCGTCACCTTGATTGAGCGAGCGGTGCAGCTTGTTGCTTCCCATATACAATACATCAGGATGGTGTTTTGACAACAAAATTGGGGTTTGCCAATTGAAGCGATAAGGCGCTTCTCCTAAGGTGTGCTTAGGGGTGATATAAGTGCGCTTGCCCTCCTGATCAACTCTAAAATAGTTTCCAAATTGATATCCGGTAAACACCTTCGATGCTCCGCGAGGGTCTACCTCTATTTGCATACCATCACCACCTATGAGCTCCTGCCAAGGATTGAGCCCTGATGCCAACCAATCCGTATTGTTTTCGGCAGTATGAACGGCTTTCCAAACCCCATTGTCTTGTAGGCCACCGTAGACGTTGTAGGGGTTTTGGCTGTCTACTTGAATCGCATAAAATTGTCCAACGGCTGGGCTGTTGTTTTTGGTCCAATGCGAACCATCGTCATAAGTGATATTAATGCCGCCGTCGTTTCCGTTGACTAAATGTCCCGGACGTTTGGGGTTGATCCATAAGGCATGGTGGTCTGCGTGGACATTTCCTTTGTCAATGTTGGCGAACGTTATTCCGCCATCTTTTGATTGAATTAGTGGGACCCCTGCGAGATAAAGGTTGTCTTTGTCGTTAGGATCGACTCGGACTTGGGCGAAGTAATAGCCATAACTGTAAAACAGGCCGTCTATAAATTCTTCGTGTGTTCGCGTCCAGCTTAACCCTCCATCGTCACTGCGGTAAACCTCTGCACCGATCACAGGAGTGTCAAACAGCATGGCGTTGGCGTCTTCGAGGTAGGTGGCCAAATCTTTAGGAACGACCATGCCGTCGCGCACTAATTGTTTTACGTTTTCAGCACGGTATTTTTCTTGAAAGCCATTCGTCTTTAAAAAGTCATTGAGTTTTTTGTTGTCAAGGGCGAGCAGCGCTTCTTTGCTCATGCTTTTAAAGTCGTCTTTGACCAAGTTTTCGTTGGCTTTTTTGGGTTGGTTCGGACGTCTAGCCTGATTGTCGAGCACCGCATAAAGTGTTTTAGAATCAAAAACGCTTAGTCCAATTCGACCCACGCCCTCTCCCTGCGGAAACCCGCTATCTGGAGTGCTGATTTTGACCCATGTTTGTCCTGCGTCTGAACTTTTATAGATGGCCGATCCGGCTCCGCTCCCGTTGAAATTCCAGGCCTTGCGCTCGCGCTCCCAAGTTGCCGCATAAAGCGTATTGAAGTCTGACGGATCCTGTGCAAGATCAATAACGCCTGTGTTTTCATTTATAAAGAGCGTTTTGCTCCAATTAGCACCGCCATCTGTTGAGCGAAACACGCCGCGCTCTTGATTGGGAGTGTAAAGGTGTCCGATTACCCCAACCACTACGTGATCAGGATTAGAAGGAGCAACTACAATCCGCCCAATATGATGACTGTCTTCTAGGCCAATATGCATCCACGATTTGCCATTGTCTGTGGTTTTAAAAAGACCAATCCCCGCATATGAAGAGCGAGATGAGTTGTTTTCTCCTGTCCCGACATAAAGTGTTCTGCTGGGCCAGTGCATGGCGATGTCACCAAGATTTTGAGTTGGGGTGTTGTCAAAAATAGGGGTAAAAGAAGTGCCGTTGTCTGTGCTGTGCCACAAGCCTCCAGAGGCATAGGCCACGTAAAATTCTGTGGGGTCTTCAGGATTTACTTCAAGGTCAACGACTCTTCCGCTCATGACGCTTGGGCCGATGAGGTTAAAGTCTATGGCTTCAAACTGATATTGAGCGAATGCACAAAAACTAAGGCTTATAGAAAGCAGCGTACAGAGAATTCGAGTTCGGTTCATTTTATAATACCTTTACGAGAACGTTGAAATTTGAATTGAAAACAACTAAAGATAACTATGAAATCTACAACTTTAACATTGACACTATTTTTGATTGGGGCTATGGTCTGTTGCTCTTCTTCAGACCAGCCGGCTAATGCCGACACAAGCAGTCCTGACAATTCGTCAATTGAAGCCCCCAAGGCCCCAGAGTACGAAATGGTTTGGGGAGATGAGTTTGACTACGAAGGCTCACCAGATGCAGCAAAATGGCACTTTCAAGTAGAACCTATTACCGATAACGGATGGGCGAACAACGAACTTCAACATTACACGAGTCGAGAAGAGAATGCCTACGTCAGCGACGGAACCTTGAAGATCGTAGCAAAGCGCGAGAACTACGAATTTGCGGGCTTGACCAAGGAATATACCTCTGCACGATTGAATTCGAAGTTCGACTTTCAATACGGAAAGGTTGAGGTGCGCGCAAAACTTCCTTCTTCTGCAGGAACCTGGCCGGCCATTTGGACATTGGGCTCTAACATCGATGAAAAAGGCAACTATTTCGGCAATACGCGCGGAAGCGTGGGCTGGCCACATGCCGGAGAAATGGACATTATGGAGCAATTGGGCTCGAATAAGAATGAAACGCTAGGCACTTTTCACTGGCACGATACCGGAACCAACTCCTATGGGACATACGGCCTTAAAACATCAGCGCCTACCTCAACTAGCAGTTTTCATGATTACATCTTGATATGGGATGCTGATCGCATGGATATTTATGTCGATGACAAATTAGTGGTCCGCATGAACAACGCTTCAAATGTGCCGTTTGATAATCCGCATTACTTATTGTTAAATGTCGCTATGGGGGGTAGCCTTGGTGGAGATGTTCCCGCAAGCTTTGAAGCGGACCAGATGGAAATCGATTACGTACGCGTTTATCAACTAAACGACTGATGAAATACCACCACTTACCCCAGGCGCTCTTTGAGAAAAACCGCGCCAAGTTTGTTGCCCAAATGAAGGCCAAAAGCCTGGCCGTGTTCAATTCAAATGACATTTATCCCATTGGTGCCGACGCGACTTTTCCGTTTGAGCAGCAGCGCGACTTGTTTTACCTCACTGGGGTAGACCAAGAGGAGAGTATTCTAGTGCTTTTTCCCGGGGCTATTAACCCAAAACACAGAGAGGTTTTGTTTGTTCGAGAAACCAACGAGCATATTGCCGTATGGGAAGGACCCAAACTCGACAAAGGTCAAGCCACTGCGGTTTCGGGGATAGAAACGGTGTATTGGACCCATCAATTTGAAAACATTTTTGCTGACCTTATGAGCGAGGCAGACACGGTATACTTCAACACCAACGAGCATTACCGGCAAGCGGTAGAGACCGAGACGCGTGAAGAGCGTTTTATCAAAAAGGTAAAGGAGCACTATCCGGCGCACATCACTGCTAAAAGCTTTCCGATCTTAAACGCAATCAGAGGGGTTAAAGAACCTGAAGAAGTAGCGCTTATTGCACAAGCGTGCAACATTACAGAAAAAGGGTTTAGACGCGTCTTGAGTTTTGTTCAGCCAGGCGTCTGGGAGTACGAGATCGAAGCGGAGTACTTGCATGAGTTTGTTCGCAACAGGTCTAAAGGATTTGCCTATCTACCGATTATAGCTTCTGGTAATGCCGCTAATATTCTGCATTACATCCAAAACAATAAACAGTGTCAGGCAGGAGAGTTGCTGCTCATGGATGTTGCTGCCGAATACGCCAATTATTCTAGCGATATGACGCGCACGATCCCGGTCAGCGGTAAATTCAGCGAAAGACAACGCAAAGTCTATGACGCCGTGCTACGCGTCAAAAAAGAGGCTACCGAATTGCTTAGCCCTGGTATTCTATGGGCTGAGCATCATAAAGAGGTAGGCAAGATTATGACGGCAGAACTCCTAGAGCTTGGCCTCTTAGACAAGGCAGATGTTCAGGGGCAATCAGACGATAGGCCTGCGTATAAGAAGTATTTCATGCACGGAACATGTCATCATTTGGGGCTGAACACCCACGACTATGGGGAACTCAAAACACCAATTAAGGCCAACATGGTTTTTACCGTTGAGCCTGGAATTTATATTCCAGAAGAAGGCTTCGGAGTGCGCCTAGAGGACAACGTGGTGGTTCAACAGCAGGGAGCGCCTAAAAACCTCATGCAATCTTTTCCGATTGAGACTGAAGAGATAGAAGAGCTCATGAATAACTGACCGCTATAATACTGATCGGTATATTTATTGATAAAATCAATTGAGTATTAGAATGAAGTCCATCCTTGAGCCTTCAATTCTGACTGTTCTCCAGAGCGTAAAACGAGTTGAGCTCCTTTGTTTTTTTCTGCCATATGACCGATTACGCTCAAATTGGGATTCGCTTTGATCTTTATATAGTCTTCTTGACGGATACTGAAGAGTAATTCGTAGTCTTCACCGCCGTTCAGGACCGTTGTTGTAGGGTTTAATCTGAACTCTTCGCTTACCGAGATGACGGTAGGGTCAATAGGAAGCTTTTCTTCGTAGATCACGACCCCGACCCCAGATTCTTTATGCAAGTGCATGGCCTCTGAAGATAGGCCGTCACTGATATCGATCATTGCCGTAGGGGTAACTTCGAGCGCCTCCAGAAGGTCTACGATATCTAGGCGTGCTTCGGGTTTGAGCTGACGCTGTACAATGTAGTGGTACGGCTCTAGGTCTGGCTGATGTTTGGGATTGGCTTCAAAGACCTGACGCTCGCGTTCTAATACCTGAAATCCTAAATATGCACCACCCAAATCACCGCTGACCACAAGCAAATCGTTTTCTTTTGCCCCACTGCGATAGGTCACTTTATCTTTGGCCACCTTTCCGATAGCGGTGACCGAAATGGTCATGCCTTTGAGGGATGCAGTGGTATCGCCTCCAACTAAGTCAACCTTGTAGGTCTCACAGGCATCTTGTACGCCTTGATAGAAGGCCTCTAAGGCTTCAAGCGTGAAACGATTTGACACCGAAATTGAAACAGTGATGTGCGTGGGTCTCGCATTCATCGCGCAGATATCCGATAGATTTACAACCACCGCCTTATAACCCAAATGCCTCATGGGCATGTAACTGAGATTGAAGTGGATTCCTTCAACCAGCATGTCAGTGCTGATCACTGTTTTTTCATTCCCCATCTCGAGTAGGGCTGCGTCGTCTCCGATCCCTTTCAGGGTCTCGCTTCGGGTGATTTTAAACGCTTTAGTAAGATGGTCGATTAAGGCAAATTCGCCTAATTCTTTAATAGATCTAAGTGGCATGTTTTTCTCTTCAATCATTTGGGCAAAACTTGACGCAAAAATACCACATTAAATAATGCAGCCGTTTTGTTCAAAACCTGTGAAAAAACGGGGCTTTGGTTTATCTTTGCAGTGACGAAAAAATCAAATTTTATGATCAAAGTTGCTATTTCGGCTCGCGATAAAGTTCGAACCCTAATGACTGAAGAAGGGTTTGATGCCGCTACCGACTTTGTGAGAGTTGGGGTGAAAAGCGGTGGATGCAGTGGCCTTACCTATGAACTCAAGTTTGACAATTCGCTCGATGAGAGCGATAAAGTATTCGAAGACAACGATGTGCGCATTGCCGTTGACAAAAAGAGTTTTCTCTATTTGGTAGGCACTACCCTAGAGTATTCGGGCGGATTAAACGGCAAAGGATTTGTGTTCAACAATCCAAACGCACAGCGAACCTGCGGATGTGGCGAGAGCTTTTCGCTCTAACCAGTCCCTAAAAAAACGCTATGGCCTATACAGAAGAAGAATTAAAGAAAGAGTTAGAGACCAAGGAATATGCGTACGGATTTTACACCGATATAGAATCTGAAACTTTTCCAAAGGGGCTCAACGAGGAAATTGTTCGTGCAATCTCTGAAAAGAAAGAAGAGCCAAAATGGATGACCGATTGGCGTCTAGAGGCCTTCAAACAATGGCAAAAAATGATCGAGCCTGAATGGGCTAATGTGCATTACGCTAAGCCAGATTTTCAAGATATCTCGTACTATTCTGCACCGAACAAAAAGCCAAAATACGACAGCCTTGATGAGATAGACCCTGAGCTTTTAGACACTTTCAAGCGCCTCGGGATCTCGCTCGATGAGCAAAAAAAACTGGCGGGCGTAGCAGTAGACGTAGTGATGGATTCGGTTTCTGTAGCCACGACTTTTAAAAAGACGTTGGCCGAAAAAGGAATCATTTTCTGTTCGATTTCTGAAGCCATTAAAGAACATCCTGAGCTCGTGAAAAAATACATTGGCTCTGTGGTTCCGCCAAGAGATAATTTTTATGCGGCTTTAAACTCTGCGGTGTTCTCAGACGGAAGCTTCTGCTATATTCCGAGAGGGGTGAAATGTCCGATGGAGCTTTCGACCTACTTCAGAATTAACCAAGCTGGTACCGGACAGTTCGAGCGCACCTTGGTGATTGCTGATCAAGGGAGTTACGTGAGTTATTTAGAAGGCTGTACCGCTCCTTCTCGCGACGAAAACCAATTGCACGCGGCGGTTGTAGAGCTAATCGCATTAGACGACTCTGAAATTAAATACTCCACGGTTCAAAACTGGTACCCAGGAGACAAAGAAGGAAAAGGAGGGGTCTACAATTTTGTAACCAAGAGGGGGCTTTGCGAGCGAAACGCTAAAATTTCTTGGACACAAGTTGAAACGGGCTCTGCGGTTACCTGGAAGTATCCGTCTTGTGTCTTAAAAGGAGACAACTCTATCGGAGAGTTTTACTCGATAGCGGTGACCAATAACTACCAGCAAGCCGATACCGGAACCAAAATGGTTCATCTCGGAAAGAACACCAGAAGCACGATTATATCAAAAGGAATCTCTGCCGGACGCTCTCAAAACAGTTACCGTGGATTGGTTCAAATACAATCAAGAGCAGATAACGCTAGAAACTTCTCACAGTGTGACTCGTTACTCATGGGAAATCAATGTGGCGCACACACTTTCCCTTATATCGAGGCCAAAAACAAGTCGGCCCAAGTCGAGCACGAGGCGACCACAAGTAAAATTGGAGAAGATCAGATCTTCTATTGCAATCAACGCGGAATAGACACCGAAAAGGCCATCGCCTTGATTGTAAACGGGTTCAGCAAAGAGGTGCTGAACAAGCTGCCGATGGAGTTTGCCGTAGAGGCCCAAAAATTGTTAGAAATCAGCCTTGAAGGCTCAGTAGGATAAACTAAGATTGACCATGTTGCACATTGAAAACCTTCACGCAAGAGTTGAAGAAAAAGAAATATTAAAAGGAATTAGCCTAGACGTGAAGCCCGGAGAGGTACACGCTATAATGGGTCCGAACGGTTCAGGAAAAAGCACCTTGGCATCAGTCATTGCGGGTCGTGAAGATTTCGAGGTGACAGACGGGAAGGTGAGCTTAGACCAACAAGACTTACTTGACCTTGAACCAGAAGAGCGCGCCCACGCAGGCGTTTTTCTTTCGTTTCAATACCCTGTTGAAATACCCGGAGTCACGGTAACGAACTTTATCAAGGCTTCAATCAATGAATCTCGCAAGGCTAGAGGCCTTGAAGAGATGCCCGCTAACGAGATGCTCTCTAAAATTCGAGAGAAATCTGCGCTGCTCGAAATTGATCGCAAATTTTTATCGCGCTCTTTGAACGAAGGGTTCTCGGGAGGAGAAAAGAAGCGTAACGAAATTTTTCAAATGGCGATGCTTGAGCCAAAGCTTGCCATTCTCGATGAGACCGATTCCGGTCTGGATATCGATGCCCTTCGCATCGTTGCAAATGGTGTCAACAAACTGAGAAACAAAGACAACGCTATTGTGGTCATCACCCACTATCAGCGCCTGTTGAATTATATCGTTCCAGATTACGTTCACGTGTTGTACAATGGTCGCATAGTGAAATCCGGAACCAAAGAGCTGGCAAAAGAGCTAGAAGAAAAAGGATACGACTGGATCAAAGCAGAAAACGACTAATTATGGATCTAACAGATAAGCTCTTATCGTCTTTCATTGCCTTTGAAGACCAGGTCAATGTGAACGATCCGGTCCACGAAATTCGCACTGAAGCACTGAAGCGTTTTGAGAAGCAGGGGTTTCCAAACAAGAAGCTTGAGGCGTGGAAGTATACCTCCTTACAAGACCTGTTGGCAACAGACTACAGCATTTTTCCTAAGGCTAAGCATCCTATTGAATACGCCAATATTCGTCAGTATTTTTTACATGAAATAGAGACCTTCAAGATTGTCTTTGTAGACGGGCAATACAGTTCATTTCTATCAGAAACCACCCACGATGGAGTAGACGTTTGCTTGTTTAGCGCAGCAATTGAAAAGCCGAAATACAAGAAGGTAATAGACACGTATTTCAATAAGCTGGCGAATCAAAAAGACGCCCTCACCAACCTCAACACCTCGTTTGCGAACGAAGGTGCCTATATTTTTATTCCTAAAGGTAAGGCTCCGCTAAAGCCCATTGAAATTGTGCATTTCGCGACAGGGGCGACCCCTCAGATTTTGCTACAGCCAAGAAACCTCATCGTCTTAGAAGAAGGAACAGAAGCTCAAATCATAGAGCGCCATCAAGCGCTTGCACCGATTGAGGCCTTCACGAATTCGGTTACTGAGATTTATGCAGGCAAGAATGCCATTCTAGATTACTATAAGTTTCAAAACGACCAACTCACCGCATCGCTAGTTGACAACACCTATATCGACCAAAGAGAAGGCAGTGAAGTGCGCGTACATACCTTGTCTTTCGGAAACAAACTGGTTCGAAACAACCTGAATTTCTATCAAAATGGAGAGCACTGTAACTCTGTGTTGAAAGGGGTTACCTTGGCATCGGAGCGTCAGCATATCGATCATTACACTTTGGTGCATCACGCTCAGCCGAATTGCGAGAGCCACCAAGATTACAAGGGAGTATACGACGATCGTTCTGTCGCCGTATTCAACGGAAAGATTATTGTCGATCAGATTGCGCAAAAAATCAATGCCTTTCAGCAGAACAACAACCTATTGATCAATGACAAGGCGACGATCAACACCAAACCCCAGCTTGAGATCTTTGCAGACGATGTGCGCTGTTCGCACGGATGTACCATTGGTCAACTTGACCAAGACGCCCTGTTTTACCTGAGATCAAGAGGGATTCCAGAGAAAGAGTCTCGTGCGTTGTTGATGTATGCCTTTGCGAACAACGTTCTCGAGTCGGTGAAAAACAATGCTTTAGAGCGCCGTGTGAAGCAAGTCATCGCAGACAAGCTTGGCGTTCGATTAGGATTCGACCTTTAAAAGTTACTTATGACCAACACGACCTTCGATGTTCAGGCTATCCGTAAAGACTTTCCGATTCTGCATCGCGAGGTCAACGGAAGACCGTTGGTCTATTTTGACAATGCCGCTACTTCTCAGACTCCAAAGCAGGTCATTGACGTTATAGTAGACTACTATTCGCGCTACAATGCCAACATACATCGTGGAGTTCATACGCTCTCACAAGAGGCTACGGATGCCTACGAAAAGGCTAGAGAAATCTTGAGGGCACATTTGAATGCGAAAGAAGCTTCAGAAATCATATTTACATCGGGTACCACCCATTCGATCAATCTGGTTGCGAATGGTTTTCAGGCATTGCTGGGGCCAGACGATGAGCTTATGGTCTCTGAAATGGAACACCATTCGAACATAGTCCCTTGGCAAATGCTATGCGAGAAAACGGGCTCAACCCTGAAGGTTGTTCCGATGAATGAGCGTGGAGAGCTTAATATGGAGGCCTTCGACAAGCTCTTAAATTCAAAGACCAAACTTGTCTTTTGTAACCACGTTTCAAACGCTTTAGGTTCAATAAACCCGATTGAAGAGATTATCAATAAAGCACATGCTTTTGGCGCAGCCGTATTGATTGACGGCGCTCAAGCCGCGCCTCACTTTAAGGCGGATGTGCAAAAGCTAGATGTTGATTTTTATACGATTTCTGCTCACAAGGTTTGCGGACCAACTGGAGTCGGATTGCTCTACGGAAAGCTCGATTGGCTTGAAAAGCTTCCGCCCTACCAAGGCGGAGGAGAGATGATCGCTGAAGTCAGCTTTGAGAAGACGACCTATGCTGGACTTCCTCACAAGTTTGAAGCAGGAACTCCAAATATTGCTGGGGGTATCGCCTTTGGGGCGGCCATTGACTATATGAACGCTATAGGCTTCGAGCAAATCGCGGCATACGAACACGAGCTTTTGGTCTATGCCACTGAGAAACTGAAACAGATTGAAGGGCTGCGCATTATCGGAGAGGCTGAGAACAAGGCTTCAGTAATCTCATTTAATGTAGGTAGTATACATCCTTATGACATCGGGGCAATTTTGGATAAACTCGGAGTAGCTGTCCGAACCGGACACCATTGCGCTCAGCCGGTGATGCACCATTTTCAAATACCAGGAACGGTAAGAGCAAGCTTTGCCTTTTACAATACCAAAGAAGAAATTGATAGCTTAGCAGAGGCGGTCAAAAAAGCCGTAAGCATGCTGCAATAATTGACGAATTCATGAGCCAATATCGATCGATAAACGACATTCAAGATGAAATCATAGACGAATTTAGCATGTTCGATGATTGGATGCAGCGCTATGAATACATGATCGAGCTTGGTAAGTCTTTGCAGCTGATAGACGAACAGTACAAGACAGACGAATACACCATCAAAGGCTGTCAAAGCAAGGTATGGGTGTTTGCTGAACTTAAAAACAATACGATTGATTTCACCGCAGATAGTGATGCCATCATTACCAAAGGAATCATTGCTTTACTGCTGCGGGTATTTAGCGGACAACACCCTAAAGACATCCTTGACGCCGATCTATATTTCATAGACAAGATCGGACTCAAAGAACACTTGTCTCCGACCCGTGCTAACGGGCTCGTAAGCATGATCAAACAAATCAGGCTATATGCCGTTGCCTATCAAACCCAAATTGAAGAGTAGCCATGAGTGAAACACAAGACACTTCAGCCTTAGGAGAAAAAATTGTGAAGGTGCTAAAAACCATCTTTGACCCCGAGATTCCTGTTGACATCTACGAACTTGGATTGATTTACGACGTGCTCGTCAATGAAGACAATGAGGTGCGCATTTTGATGACACTTACTTCTCCGAACTGTCCGGTGGCCGAAACCCTACCTGTTGAGGTCGAAGAGAAGGTAAAATCGATAGACGAGATTAAAGACGTTGAGGTAGAGATCACCTTCGATCCGCCATGGACACAGGACCTAATGAGTGAAGAAGCCAAATTAGAGCTCGGATTGCTGTAGTCATGTCAAGCGCTAAAGAACCCATTGTAAACCGGGTGGCGAACAGCCACTTGAAGACATTTGATCTTGAAGAGCTGTACGTTGAGGGTTCTCGTATGGCTTTAGATATCGCGCAATGGTTCGAAGAGGGAGAATTGCTGAGAGAATCTACTCTTCGTAATGCACTCAAGACAGCAGACTTTGAAAGGTATAGAGGAGCGCATATTGCGCTGCATTGCAGTAGCGACATCATTCTTCCACAATGGACCTACGCATTGGTTACCGCCACATTATCACCCATCGCTGAAACTATAATTGTAGGAGATCTTGAGCAGCTCGAAGTGGTCCTTTATGAACGCGCTCTTGCAAAAGTTGATTTTTCGATCTACAAAGAAGTCCCAGTTATCCTCACAGGGTGCTCAAAAAAACCCGTGCCAGACCAGGCCTATGTAAGCGCTGCTATGGCCTTAAAAAAGGTCGCTAAAAAGCTGATGTACGGAGAGGCTTGTTCGGCCGTACCGCTTTAGTCTTAAGAATCTCCGTATTCATCTAAGTGTTCAGGGTATAAGAAGTTGTTATAAGGGAAGCGTGTGACGTGAATTTCACGGATGGCTTTATAGACACTTTTCTTAAAGTGCTCTAAGTTTTCTTTGGTGATGGCAGATATGAAAATTGCCTTGTCGCCTATCTTATTGTACCACGTATTTTGCCACTCTTCGAGGGTGTAATGTCTCGCATCGCGTTCCTCTAGTAGATCGTCTTCATCAAACTCCTCTGGTGTGTATTGATCAATTTTATTAAAGACCATGACGGTTGGCTTTCCTTCACAATCGATTTCACGCAAAATTTGGTTTACTGCATCGATATGTTCCATGAACTGCCCATGAGATATGTCCACCACATGCAATAAGAGATCTGCTTCCCGAACCTCGTCAAGGGTGCTCTTGAAACTTTCTACCAGCTGGGTAGGCAGCTTGCGGATAAACCCTACGGTATCACTTAACAAGAAGGGCAGGTTTCCTAGAACTACTTTGCGCACTGTGGTATCTAGTGTAGCAAACAGCTTGTTTTCTGCGAAGACCTCGCTTTTAGAAATCACATTCATCAGGGTTGACTTACCCACGTTGGTGTAACCGACAAGTGCCACACGTACTAGTGCGCCACGATTGCCCCGCTGGGTCTCCATCTGGCGATCGATCTTTTCTAATTTCTTTTTGAGAAGCGCGATGCGATCTCGTACAATTCTGCGGTCAGTCTCAATCTCAGTCTCCCCAGGACCGCGCATTCCGATACCTCCACGCTGTCGCTCTAAGTGGGTCCACAGTCCGGTTAGTCGGGGTAATAAATATTCGTATTGTGCAAGCTCTACCTGCGTTCGCGCATAACTGGTTTGAGCACGTTGTGCGAAGATGTCTAAGATGAGTCCTGTGCGGTCGAGGATTTTGCAGCGAAGCAGTTTCTCTATATTGTTTTGCTGGGCAGGAGTTAGCTCGTCGTCAAAGATCACCGAGCCTATTTCTTGCTCTTCAACGTACTGTGCGATTTCTTCAATCTTACCAGAGCCGAGATACGTTTTGGGGTTGGGAAGATCAATGCGCTGCACGAACCGCTTTTTCACCTCACCTCCTGCGGTATAGGTCAAAAATTCGAGCTCGTCTAGATACTCTTCAACCTTTTCAGCAGGCTGATTGCGGTGAATTGCTCCGATGAGCACACTGCTTTCATAAACGGTTCTCTTTTTCTCGAGCATTTGTTACGGCCTTAACTTATTTAACTAGGATTGATCAAAATTTTACAGGATATTTATTATATATTTCTTGTATTATGACAGCACTAGTACTCATTTTATTTTTGCTTAACCCACCCTCAATAAATGAGAGAGAGGCTGTTCTTTTCCCATCCAAAATGGGGTTCAATATCATCTCTAATGACAGTATTTATTATACCGAAGATGGAGCTAGATGGATGAAGAGGAAACACAAATTTAATATTAACATTTATCGGTTAAGGTATGTACCACAATTGAAAGAAAATAGTGTAAAATATTTAATATCAGTTGGAGGGGGTGAGGTATACAAATACGATGAAACCTTAGATACCTTGTACCGAATTGATAACTCTTATCGGTTTTTAAGTCGTTTTGGTGAAGCAATCATAAATGTAAACGACACTATTTTTTCTTTTGGGGGTTATGGTGAATTCCAATACAATAATAAACTAATCGCCTTTAAAAAAGACTATCGTGAGTGGACATTGTTGCCTACTAAAAACAATATTGTAGAACCAAGAATCAATGCAATTATTCAATACGATTCTATAGGCAACTCTATTTACATTGGAGCGGGGGAATCGGCCAATCATGAATTCGAATTGGAAGAAAGAGTACTCTACACAAATATCTTTCAAATTAACACTCAAGAAAAAATTGAAACAAAAACCGGCGACCTTAAACCACTTTCTTCTGTATTCAAAAGAGTAGGGGTTTCTAGAGATAATTATAAAATTTTTGATCAATATAGAATCCCTTTAATCTATAGTGATAATGAGATAATAGCCATAGATATCATTAAAAACAAGGCGTTTAAATTTATAGAGCCCGACCTAAATCGTCTAGAGAATTTTACCAATATAGCAGCATACAATAAGAGGGCTAATAATTTTCTTCTTGGAATAGATTTAACAACACTTAAGCCTCGTTTAAATGTTATTAGTGAAAACGATTTGTTAGGATTGGAATATGAAGAAATTGATTTGTCTTTAAAAAAACCGAATACCCTCTTCCTATCTATTATTGGTCTAGCCCTGATTTCTTTAATAATCTTTTTTTCAAGAAAAAGCACTAGTTTGTCATTAAGGGATCTAATAGACGAAAGCATAAATGAAATAAAAACCCAACTTTCAAGCGAGGACTTCTTTATTTTAAAGTCGATCCTAGAAGCTTTTCCAAGTTTTATTGATTATCCTTATTTGCAAAATTCTTACGAGAAGGATCTTTCTTATGAGAGCCGTATCAAAAAACTCAGATCGTCCATTAAGGAGATTGATGAAGTAGTACAAAAAGCAATCGGAGTCAGAGGAGGTTCAATTTTTGAAATTGATAAAGGGCTTGAAGACAAGCGCGTTAAGGTGGTACGCCTAAAAGAACAAATCCATTACAGGTCTTATTTCTTTGGCAAGCTAAAGGGATTAAATAAGTAGCCTTGCAGCGTCTTTTGCGAAATAGGTAGCAATGATAGAAGCTCCCGCTCTCTTGAAACTCATGAGCTGCTCCATAACCACTGCTTGCTCGTCAATCCAACCTTTTGCGGCTGCTGCTTTTACCATCGCATACTCTCCTGAGACATGATAAACGGCTATGGGAAGATCTGTTACATGGTTTAGTTCTCTAACAATATCCAGATAGGGCATTCCGGGTTTTACCATGAGGATGTCGGCCCCTTCGTCTTGATCCATAAGAGCTTCTTTGATCGCTTCTTTGCGATTCGCAGGATCCATTTGATAGGTTTTCTTGTCTGTAGGAATATCTTTTAGAGCCGCAGGCGCAGAATCTAAGGCATCTCTAAAGGGTCCGTAATGTGCACTGGCATATTTCGCTGCGTAGGAGAGAATGCCTACATCAGGGTATCCTGCTTGATCTAAGGCTTCGCGGATTCGAAGTACACGACCATCCATCATGTCGCTGGGCGCCACAAAATCGGCTCCGGCATCAGCATGTGAAACGCTCATTTTACACAAGACCTCAATCGTAGGGTCGTTTAAAATCTTTCCGCCTTCGACAATTCCGTCGTGTCCGTAAACCGAATAAGGGTCTAAGGCCACATCGGTGAAGACCAACAGCTCGGGCTGAGCACTTTTTATGGCCTTAATGGCGCGCTGCATAAGACCATTCGGATTGTAGGCCTCAGTGCCCTTATTGTCTTTTACAGATTGAGGAGTCTTGGCGAAAAGAAGCACGGCTTTAAGCCCTAGGTCGTTGAGTTCGGCGAGTTCTTTAGGCAATTCATCGAGGCTGTAGCGGTACTGCCCGGGCATTGAGAGAATCTCTTCTTTAATGCCCTTACCTTCTTCGACGAATAGGGGGACTAAAAAATCGTTGACACTAAGTTGATGTTCTTGAACAAGGGCTCTGATAGCTGCATTTTGGCGTAGCCTTCTATTTCTTACGATGGGGTACATAAATTTCTCCTTTTAGATAAAGGCGCGCGTTACCAGATAGTTTAACGCGGGCGCCATCAAGTTCGCAAATGAGTGATCCGCCTCGTTTAGAGGCTTGGTAAGCCGACAGATTTGTTTTTTTAAGGCGTTCTGCCCAATAGACGCTTAGTGAAGTGTGCGCTGATCCGGTCACAGGGTCTTCATCGACGCCCACTGCGGGGCCAAAAAAGCGCGAAACAAAATCGATCTCTCCTTCACCTTTGGCGGTTACAATAACTCCTCTAAACGGCCAGCTTTTAATGGCAACGAAATCGGGTGAAGCGAGCGCAACGCTCTCAGGTGAGTCTAATCTCAGAATTAAATCGGTCTGCCCTTTAGCGGCATCGATTATAGGTGCACCAATAGCTTCCATGAGCACATTGCTCAGCGCATAAGGCTCAAGGCGGTCAGCCGGAAAATCAAGAGTATATCTCCCTTCAGCCTCTCTTTTTACTGAGAGAACTCCTGATTGTAGGCTTTGAAAGTCAATGCGATCTGCAGTCACAAGCCTCTCACTGAAGAGCACATGTGCAGACGCCAAAGTGGCATGACCGCATAGCGCGACTTCGGTTGTTGGAGTGAACCAGCGCAGCCCATAGGGTTGTGTGTCTAATCGAACAAATGCGGTCTCTGCGAGGTTGTTTTCAGCAGCAATGGATTGCATGCTTGCAACGTCTAAGGCCTCATTAAGTATACATACCGCGGCCGGGTTTCCTTCGAATACGTTTTCGCTGAAGGCGTCGACCTGATACAGTGGCAATATGTGGTGATCTACTACACCCATGCTTTTGGTTTTTCAAGGACCTCTATAAGGCGCGCTTCTTCAGTGCCTGGTCTAGGACTGTAGTTGTATTTCCATTGAACATGTGGCGGAAGGCTCATTAAGATACTTTCGATGCGTCCGTTTGTTTTAAGGCCAAAGAGGGTTCCCTTGTCGTGTACCAGATTGAACTCTACGTAGCGACCTCTGCGGACTTCTTGCCATTCTTTTTGTTCTGACATGTAACTCAAACCTTTTCTTTTCCGAACGATTGGAACATAGGCTTCGATGAAACTGTTACCCACTTCAGTCACAAAGTCGTACCACTGCTGCATGCTGCGCTCAGGTCGCGCTTTCAGGTAGTCAAAGAAAAGCCCTCCAATACCTCTCGCCTCATTGCGATGGGTGTTCCAGAAATAGTTGTCGCATTGTTTCTTGTAGGTTTTATAAAAATCAGGGTCGTGGGCGTCGCAGGCACGTTTGCAGATGTTATGAAAATGCTCAGCATCCTCGTCAAATAGGTAATAGGGCGTCAGATCTTGCCCCCCTCCGAACCATGAGTCTACGACTTCACCCGCTGAGTTGTAGAGCTCAAAATACCTCCAGTTGGCATGCACTGTGGGCACCATTGGGTTTTTCGGATGGATCACCATCGAAAGGCCACAGGCAAAAAAGTCACCTTCTTTCACATTGAAATAGGCCTTCATGCTATCGGGGAGCTCTCCATGTACCGCGGAGATGTTCACGCCGCCCTTCTCGAAAACGTCTCCGTTTTCGATGATGCGGGTGCGTCCGCCCCCACCTCCGGGCCGATCCCACAGGTCTTCTTGAAAGGCGGCCTTACCGTCTTCGGCCTCAAGGGCGGCACAAATATGGTCTTGCAGGGTTTGGATGTAGGCGTAGAATTGATCTTTCAAGGCACTCGTGGGTTAGGGTTAGGTTAGCGGTAGCTCTTTACAGCGTCGATGAATGCTTTGGCATGTTCGACGGGAATGTTAGGCAGTATGCCATGCCCTAAGTTGACAATGTAACGATCTTTACCGAATCCGTCTATCATTTGGCGCACGTCTGCCTTTATGCGTGAAACCGGAGAAAGCAGTCTTGCAGGGTCATAATTTCCTTGAAGCGTGATTTTGCCTTTGCTGAGGTAGCGAGCATTTCGTGGAGAACACGTCCAGTCTACTCCGAGCGCTGAGGCCCCTGTTTCGGCCATGTCTGAAAGGGCAAACCAGCAGCCTTTTCCGAACAGGGTTATTGGAGCCAAGTCTTTGAGTGCATCTACAATTTGGCGCATGTACTGAAGCGAAAATTCGTTGTAGTCCTCTGGGCCCAACATGCCCCCCCATGAATCAAAAATTTGGAGGGCGTGAACGCCTGCGGCTACCTTGGCTTTTAGGTAGGCGATGGTCGTCACAGTGATCTTTTGCAATAGCGCATGTGCTACCTCGGGTTGAGAGAAGCAAAGTGACTTGGCAAGGTCAAAGCTCTTGCTTCCTTGGCCTTGAACGCTGTAGCATAAAATGGTCCAAGGCGAACCGGCGAACCCGATCAGGGGAACACTATTGTCGAGCTTTTCTAGGGTCATTTTCACCGCATCAAAAACATAGCCCAAGGTCTCTTGAACATCAGGAACAATGACGCGATCCAGGTCTTCTTTGGTTCTAATAGGGTTCGGCAAATAAGGGCCAAAGCCTGGGCGCATCTCAACTTCAATGTTCATGGCCTGCGGCACTACTAAGATGTCGCTAAACAAAATCGCAGCATCCATACCGAATCGTCTTAGGGGTTGTACGGTTATTTCAGAGGCAAGCTCAGGAGTCTGACAGCGTGTAAAGAAGTCGTACTTCTCTCTTAGCTCCATGAATTCCGGTAAATAACGCCCGGCCTGACGCATCATCCATACGGGTGGGCGGCTTACGGCTTCTCCGCGAAGGGCTTTGAGATAAAGATCGTTTTTAGGAGTTGTCATAGTTCTTTTTTAAAGTGGTTGATCACCTCAACGACGAGGCTCATGCTGCTTGCTTTCTTTGAGACAAGCAGATTCGTGGTGTGTACCTTAGCAGCCTCAGCAGTGGTCTCACCCATGCAGCAGGCTAGCGTAGAGCTCTTCAGGCGATTGTTTTTAAGGTAGCTTTCGATACCGCTTGGACTAAAAAACAAAACAGCATCGAAGTCTTGAGAGAAAGATTTTTGAACAGCACGAGTCATATAGCAATCCATGTAATCGCAGCCTTTTTCTCGAATAAAGTTTTCTAAAGCCGTTGTTTTTCGAACCCCGGTAAACCACAAAATTTTGGTCTCAAGTGGTTTGAGGTGATTTTCAATGAGGGCTGTTGCATTCTCTGCTGTGGCCATCACCTGAACGCCTAGCACTTCTAATGCTTTGGCTGTTTTTTCGCCCACACAAAACCATTTCGCAGCCTGAAAGGTATTTTGGTCTTGGCGGTGCCAGTATTCTTTGAGTGCGGCAACGGCGTTTTGACTGCTGCACACGTAAACCGGATAAGGGGCCGCACAGAACGGAAAGCTTTCTGCCTCAAGCGCGTTGTATTGTGTGAGCACATGGCCCGCAGCCAACAGACGCTCATAAACGGCATCTTCTTGTATTTTGGTGCTAAGAATCTTAGCCATTACGAATCTTTATTAAAACGGCTCTTCCGCCATTTTCCAATACTTCCTGAACCAAGGCATCGATCTGCTCTATGGCGGTTGATTTTGACATATTGCGTTCAACGACAATAGCCTCTGATCCGTCTAGGCTGAAAAGCCCACCTTTAAAGTGAAGCGTGTCGTTTTCGACAGATGCATAGGCTCCGATCGGAGAACTGCACCCACCTTCGAGTCTTCTCAAAAACTCTCGTTCTAGGGTTACGGCTAGCGCCGTGTTCTCGTCGTTTAGAGGTGTACAGGCGCTAATTACTTGTTCGTCATCTTGACGTGTGGCGATGGCGATGGCTCCTTGTGCGGGAGCAGGAATCATCCAGTCTAAGGGTTCTAAAGCCGAGGTGTCTATGCCCAGGCGTTCTAGTCCTGCGGCCGCGAAGATTCCACCCTTAATGTGTTGCTCGGCGACCTTACTTAAGCGGGTATGAATATTGCCACGCAGACCAATTACCTGATCTTTAGAAAAACGATGTAGCCATTGCGCCTTACGCCTTAAACTGCCGGTTGCAATGGTATGCGAATTCGGATTACCGCCTTTTACAAGTACGTCTTGCGAATTGGCCCGTTTGAGTGTGGCAGCAAGGGTCAGCCCCTCTGCTAAAAGGGTTGGGACGTCTTTGAGCGAATGCACCGCCAAGTCGATGCGATTGCTCAACAGCGCTGCATCAAGAGTTTTGGTGAACACGCCCGTCAACCCCATTTGATAAATAGGGGTGCTGAGATTGAGGTCTCCTTCTGACTTAATCGTCACGATTTCACAAGAAGTTCCGCGCAGTTCTAATTCACGCTTCACCTTTTCGGCCTGCCAAAGGGCCAAGGTACTATCTCGTGTTCCTATGCGAACTGCAGTGCTCATTCGCCTTCTTTTTCGAGTTCAAAAAGGGACTCTATTAGCTGCATCTTTTGCTCAAGATCGTCGTCGCTTGCGCGCAAGAAATTGGCAAATTGCTTGGTAATTTTCTGTACCAGTCTGTCACCGAAATCGTCGATGACTTCACTGTGTTTGGCTCCAGAAGTGTTTTTAGATTTTTTGAGGAGGAAGGCGCGCTCTTCTTCTTTGAATTGGCTGAGACGCTCCTTTAATGCTGCTATTGTAGCGGCAAATTTGCGGTTCTCAGCCCACGTCAAAAATTCACCCTGTATTTCTGCAATGATCGCTTCTGCCATAGGCACTTGAGATTTTCTGCGCTCTAAGGTGTCGTCAGTAATTTTTGAAAGGTCATCAATATCTACAACCTTTACTTTGTCAAGCTCGGTTACTTCTGAGGCCACGTTCTTTGGCACTGAAAGATCTAGAATGGTGAGCGGTTTCTTGAGGTAAAGCAAGGCTTTAGTGACCGTTGGTTTTTGAGCACTTGTTGCCACGATTAGCACATCGGCTTTACGGATTTCGGATTGAAGATCTTCATACCCTTTGACATTGAGCTCAAACTTACCGGCAATTTCCTCGGCGGTTGAGCGGGTGCGGTTGATGAGGGTGATGTGCTTGTTGCTCGTGTGCTTTACAAGGTTTTCACAGGTATTGCGTCCGATCTTTCCTGTTCCAAAAAGCAGTAAGCTCTTCTCGCTGATGTCAGGGATGTTCTCGAGCAAATAGCGCACCGAGGCGAACGAAACCGAAGTGGCTCCACTTGAAATTTCAGTTTGATTTTTGATTCGCTTTGACGCTTGAGTGACCGCGTTTACTAGGCGCTCTAAATACACGTTGCTCAATTTCAAGGCCTTTGACCTTCTGAAGGCCTGCTTGATTTGAGAGATAATCTCGAAATCGCCTAAGATTTGACTATCAAGTCCTGTACCCACTCTAAAGAGATGGCTAAGGGCATTCTCGTTTTGAAAAACGTAGCCTTCAGCCCTGAAGAGCGCGGTGTTTCCCTTGGTGTGTATACACAATAGGTCGATGAGTTGTTCTGGTGAAGTGGCAAATCCGTAGAGTTCGGTGCGGTTACAGGTAGAGATAACGAGCAAAGCCTCAATGCCCATTTTGCGGGCGTCCTGGCTTAAAGCTTCGCCACGGGCTCCGTCAATACTGAATTTACCTCGCGTCTCTGCGTCGGTCTTGATATAGCTAACGCCAATGGCGTAAAAGTTTTCGAGCATCTTTTAGGTTACCTGCTTCAAAAGCAACACAAAATTAAGAGTAGAACTTAGCTTAAAATAACGCTAAACGTCGCGGAGATGCTAAAGGGTGTTAATTGTTGTTGGGTCGAGCGGTATTTTTTATAATTCGCAGTATTACAGAGCTTTAAAAGAGGATTATTTTATTTAGACTCTTTTTAAATTAGCAATTCACGAATTGAAGTATCTTTAATTTTTAAAAAATAACGCTAAATGAAGCCTTCAGTTTTTCAAATTAACGACCGCTGCTCGGTCTACCGTTTTGAGAGCGAAAACGAACGCAGAAGATATCAGCACGATCAGCTCTCGCT
The DNA here is from genome assembly GCA_038134285.1 of Flavobacteriaceae bacterium. Taxonomy (GTDB): domain Bacteria; phylum Bacteroidota; class Bacteroidia; order Flavobacteriales; family Flavobacteriaceae; genus UBA3478. The sequence goes on along the minus strand of JAYPUW010000001.1, from coordinate 212,638 downwards.
TGAGGCGGTGCAGTTTCATTTTGTGCTTAAGGGTCATGCGCAATTTTGGTACAACAACCGTAGTTATCAACTCGAGGCGCAAGAAGATCAAATGTTGTTACTTTTTAATACGCAGAAGGCATTACCCATTGACCTTGAATTGGGGGCTGGAGGGTCTGTGCTGTCTATCGTGATTGACCTTGAACAATTGCATATCTGGTTTTCAGAAGAGAGCAAAGTTATACCGTTTTTTGAAGGCAATGCGCCTGAGAAGAAATACTACAGCCAGGATGAAATCCGTCCGTCCATGGCTATTCCACTCAATCAGATGATGTACTACAGCCTGCATTCGTCGGTGCAACGCCTGTACTTCAAGGCCAAAGCGCTCGAGATCATGGCGCTCTATTTCAATAGAGTAGGCGATGCTGATCTTGAAAAGTGTCCGTATTTGGCCGACGATGAGAATATGAGAAAGATCAGAAAGGCAAAAGACGTGCTCATCGCCTCTATGGCTGAGCCGCCAAGTTTAGAGGCACTTGCCGATCAGGTTGACCTACCGATTGGTAGACTAAAAGAAGGATTTAAAGAGGTCTACGGCGATTCGGTCTACGCCTTTTTACTCGACTATAAACTCGATTATGCGCGTAAGCTGTTGTTGACCAACACCCATAGTGTAGCAGATGTGGGGGCACGCGTCGGATACAGTACGGCCAGTCATTTTATAGCGGCCTTTAAAAAGAAATTTGGCACTACCCCTAAGAAGTACTTGGCCGATTTCAAGCGCTAGGCCGTATTTTTGTGCCACCAAAAAATTGTTATTGTGAAGAAAGGAGTACTACTTGTAAATCTGGGTTCGCCAGATGCACCGACCAAAAAAGCGGTGAAGCCTTATCTCGATGAATTTCTTATGGACAAACGCGTGATCGACGTGCCAGCGTCGCTCAGAGCCTTGTTGGTGAGAGGGATAATCTTAAACGTTCGCCCTAAACGTTCGGCAATGGCTTATGCTAAGATTTGGTGGGAAGAGGGATCTCCACTGATTGTGATTTCTGAGCGTTTTCAGAAAAAAGTGCAAGCGCAGACTGAACTCCCGGTGGCCTTAGGTATGCGCTATGGCCGCATGAGTATTCATAAGGCATTGGTAGAACTGGACGCCAAAGGGGTTGATGAGGTATTATTGGTACCCCTCTATCCGCACTACGCAATGAGCAGCTATGAAACGGTAGTGGTTAAGGCACTTGAAGAGCAGCAAAAGCATTTCAAACATATGAAGATGGATACGTTGGGAGCCTTCTACAAGAGCGCCGATTACATTAAGGTGTTAGGAGATAGTATTAAAGCACAATTGAAAGACTACGAATACGATCACCTATTGTTTTCTTATCACGGAATCCCTGAGCGACATATCCGCAAGTCAGATCCAACCAAATTTCACTGTAAAATTGACGGACAATGCTGTAGCGTAAACTCAGTCGCGCACCATACCTGTTACCGCCACCAGTGTTTTGCCACCACAGAGGCGGTTCGTTCGTATCTGGGGCTAGACGTCGAAAAGGTCAGTAGTTCATTTCAGTCGCGATTGGCGGGAGATCAGTGGCTGCGTCCTTACACCGATTACGAGTTTGAGCGCTTCGCTAAAGAAGGAAAAAAACGCCTTGCCGTGATCACTCCTGCCTTTGTCGCTGATTGCCTTGAGACGCTTGAAGAAATCGCCATGGAGGGTGAAGAAGAGTTTCTTGAAGCAGGAGGCTCAGCCTTTAAGCACATCGCCTGTCTAAATGATAATGAGAACTGGGTGGCTTTGATGTCGAACTGGATCCATCTCTGGGAACAGAGCAGCCATCTTCCCGTCTAAAAATTGGTGAACGCTTCGATGAATTTTTAGCACTAAGACATCTGCGTTTCGCGATATTTTCTAATTTGGAGAGCCTTAATCAAAATAAGACCTTATGAGACCATCGCGCGTGGCTAGTTTTTTAGCCTTTTTCTTTACCCTTTCAGCAATAACTTCACTAGTGGCTCAGCAGGCTGCAGATGCCTATTCAAGTTTAGATTACCGTTTGATAGGCCCCTTTAGAGGAGGACGATCAGCTGCGGTAACCGGAGTTCCAAAACAACCCAACACCTTCTATTTCGGTGCTACCGGAGGAGGGGTGTGGAAGTCAGCTGATGCCGGTAATACATGGAAAAATATTTCAGACGGATACTTCGGCGGAAGTATCGGTGCTGTTGAAGTTGCACAGAGCGACCCTAACATCATCTACGTTGGTGGAGGAGAAGTAACCGTGCGCGGGAACGTTTCTTCAGGATACGGCGTATGGAAGTCCGTTGACGGCGGAAAGACCTGGGAATCAAAAGGATTGCCTGAGAGTCGACACATACCGCGTATGCGCATTCATCCTGACAACCCAGAGGTGGTGTATGCTGCTGTCTTAGGTAATATTTACAAAGCCAGCACAGAGCGTGGTGTCTATAAGTCAACAGACGGAGGTAACACCTGGCGTAAAGTACTCTATGTAAATGACATGGCCGGGGCGGTTGATCTGATTATTGATCCGACCAACTCTCGTGTGATGTACGCCTCAACATGGCGTGTGCAGCGTACACCGTATAGCTTGAGCAGCGGTGGTCCTGGTTCTTCGCTTTGGAAGAGTACTGATTCAGGAGAAACCTGGACAGAGATTTCATCAAACGACGGCTTTCCGAAAGGAACGCTTGGGATTATTGGGGTAACCGTGTCGCCTGTGCAAAAAGACCGAGTTTGGGCTATTGTAGAACACAAGGAAAAAGGAGGGCTTTACCGTTCAGAAGATGGTGGAGCGACTTGGAAGCAGGTGAACGATGAGCGCAAATTGCGTCAGCGCGCCTGGTACTATTCTCGTGTTTATGCAGACACTCAAGATGCAGACATTGTTTATGTAATGAACGTTCAATACCATCGTTCAACTGACGGAGGATCGACCTTCTCAACTTACAACGCTCCTCACGGCGACCACCATGACTTATGGATCGCCCCAGAAAACAATCAGCGCATGATCATCGCCGACGACGGAGGCGCTCAAGTGTCTTTTGATGCCGGAGAAAATTGGTCGACCTATTACAACCAACCTACGGCCCAATTCTATCGCGTTACCACAGACAACGCCTTCCCCTACCGCATTTATGTGGCACAGCAAGACAATTCAACCATCCGCGTGCGCCACCGTTCAGATGGCAGAAACATTAGCGAAGACGATTGGGAAGAAACCGCTGGTGGCGAATCGGCACATATCGCAGTCGACCCTAACAACAACGACATTGTTTACGGAGGTAGTTATGGCGGATTCTTGACTCGCGTCAACCATGCCAATAATACCGTACGCGCCATTAACGTATGGCCAGACAACCCTATGGGCTATGGTGCAGAAGGAATGAAGTACCGTTTTCAGTGGAACTTTCCGATCATCTTCTCAAAGCACGATCCTAAGAAACTGTACACCTTCTCAAATCAGGTTCACCTTTCAACCAACGAGGGTCAGAGCTGGGAGCTGATGAGCCCAGACCTTACGCGTAATGATCCGACCAAGTTGGTATCGAGTGGCGGTCCGATCACTCAAGACAACACAGGGGTAGAGTACTACGCAACCATTTTTGCCGCAGGTGAAAGCCCTATCAAAGAAGGTTTACTGTGGGTAGGTAGTGACGACGGACTCATTCACGTCAGCAAAGACGGAGGCGCGAACTGGGAGAATGTAACGCCAAAGAACATGCCTGAGTGGAATATGATCAACAGTGTTGAGCCTTCAACCTTTGACGAAGGAACTTGCTACGTTGCGGCCACACGCTACAAGCTCGGAGACTTCACGCCTTACCTCTACAAAACTGAAGACTACGGTAAGACTTGGAAGCTGATTACTAAAGGGATTCCAAGCGAACACTTCACAAGAGTGCTGCGCGAAGACCCTGCCAAAAAAGGTTTACTCTATGCGGGTACCGAAACCGGAATGTACATATCCTTCAATGACGGCAAGTCATGGGATCCGTTCCAGTTGAACTTACCCATTGTGCCGATCACCGACCTAGCGTTAAAAGAAAATAGCCTTATTGTTGCTACGCAAGGACGCAGCCTTTGGATGATAGACGACCTTACCGTGCTGCATCAACTCGATAGTAATACAGCGACTCAAGACGCCGTCTTGTTTAAGCCAAAAGACGCTTATCGTACCAAGGGAGACCAAGGGAGACCATCGTTAACCGCGGGTGAAAACATGCCAGCTGGGGTGGTAACTCATTTGTATTTCAAGGATCTCAATGCAACAGACAAGGTACAGTTGACCTATACCTCTAAGGCAGGAGACACCCTAGCGCATTTTAGCTCAGACGCCAAAGACCCACAAGAGAAGCTAGCGGTCAAGACGGGCGGAAACACTCATGTGTGGGATACACGCGGAGAGGGCGCCGAACGCCTTAAGGGAATGATTTTATGGTGGGCCAACCTCAGCGGACCAAAGGCCGTTCCTGGAAGCTATAATGTACATCTGAATTACAACGGTACATCGCAATCGCAATCCTTTGAGATTCTACCAGACCCGCGCGCTGAGGCGAGCGTCGCAGAGATGCAAGCCCAGTACGATTTCATTACTGAGATCAACGCTACGGTGAATGAGGCGCATACCGCGATTAAGAAAATCAGAGCTATCAACGAGAAGCTAAGTGCCTTCGAAGCTCAGTACAAAGACGACGCTTCGGTAGCGGAACTCCTAGAGCAATCGAAATCACTTAGAGAGCGCTTCTCTACGGTTGAAAAGGCGCTGTATCAAACCCAAAACAGCAGCGGGCAAGATCCGCTAAACTTCCCTATTCGATTGACCAACAAGTTGGCACACTTGAATAGCCTAGTTTCTTTGGATGACTTCGGACCAACGGAACAAGACCGCGCAGTACAACAAGAACTGACGGCCGCCATTGAGGGTCAATTGAACACCTTTAATACGCTCGTTGATCAAGAAATAGCGACATTCAACCAGGCGTTCAATGAAAAGCAGCTGAAGTTCTTGCAACTCGATTAAGGCACGTCCTTGAGTTTTTAAGACCTTTGTGCTTATCATGGAACTCTATCCTTATATCAAAGCCCTGCATCTCATCTTCGTGGTGACCTGGTTTGCGGGGCTTTTTTATATACCTCGACTTTTTGTCTACCACATTGAGGCCCAAGATGAAGAGGAGCTTGCAAGAACCATACTATCCAAGCAGCTTAAACTCATGAGTAAGCGCTTATGGTTTATCATTACATGGCCTTCGGCCATACTCTGCATTTTTTTTGCATATTGGCTTTTAATCCTAATGCCTGGATGGCTTGCTCAACCTTGGATGCAGGTCAAATTGCTTTTTGTGCTCTTGCTAATTGTATATCACGGATACACCCATTGCATCTATAAGCAGTTACAGCGCGATGAGGTCCGTTATACAGCGCGCTTCATGCGCATCTATAATGAAGGGAGCACGCTGATTCTCTTTTCTGTGGTTTTTTTGGTTATCGTCAAAAGCGCTCTAAACTGGATCTTTGGAGTCGTGGCATTATTCTTGCTTGCTGTGTTGTTGATGTTAGGTATCCGCTTGTATAAGCGCATACGCGATAAGAATCCAGAAATCTGATGTATTTTCAAAGCCTGCGTTTTAGAATTTTTGCGGCGATGACTATTATCGTCGTGTTGGCCCTTGTTTTTACTGGGGGGATCACGTGGTATCAGTATCAAGAGCAGTCTAAAGATTATCATACTGACCGCCTTGAACGCAAAGAACAACAGGTGCTCAAGAGTCTAGAAAATGAGCTCAATAGCACCTACCTCGCTCTTACCCAGAACAACCTCGCTCGGATTTTCAACGAACCGGTGTATGAGATTTCTAACATACAAGATGTAGATTTCAGCCTGTATGCTATAGACGGCGCACTGATTAAATCTTCATTGCCAGATGCTCAAGAGCGTTTGTTTGGTGGGCTCTTACGTCGTGTAATGGACAATGAGCGCTTCGTAGTCGAAGAGGTTAATGACGGCCTCTCGGTCATGAGCTCGTTTTTCTTTTTGAAAGACCGTCAAGGTGAACCCGTAGCGATTGTCAACCTTCCTTATTTTGAGGACAACACCTTTAACGACTTTGAGCTTCGCGAATTTTTGATTCGCCTTAGCCTTGTTTACGTGTTGATATTGGTGTTGGCATTGGCCTTAGGGTATTTGGTGTCGATCTACATCAGCCGCCCGATGAACACCATTGCCGATCGCCTCGCTAATACAGTGCTTGACACTAATGAAAAGATTCAATTGAGCTCACAGAGTACCGAATTAGAGAGCTTAATCAAGGCGTATAACGGAATGGTAGACGCTTTAGGCGAGAGTGCGCGCAAATTGGCACAATCAGAACGTGAAACGGCCTGGAAAGAGATGGCTAAACAGGTGGCACATGAGATTAAGAATCCGCTCACTCCTATGCGTCTTAGCGTACAGCAATTCGAACGCAGTTTTGCAGCAAACGATCAAGAGCGTCAAGAGCAACTCACAGAGTTCACCCAAGGAATGCTGCAGCAAATCGACACTTTGAGCGCTATCGCCTCGACCTTTTCTGATTTCGCCAAGATGCCTGAGGTGAATAAAGTGCTGTTGAATGCCACCGAGGTGGTGCAGTGGGCCGTTCAATTGTTCTCAGATGAGAGGGTATCAATTCAGGCAGAGTCTGACGATATCAGCTTAAAAATTGACCGCAACCACTTGGTTCAGATCGTGAATAACCTTGTCAAAAATGCTCTTGAGGCGATAGAAGGGCTTGAGGATGGAGAGGTAAAGGTGAAGCTCTTCAACGACAAAAACACGGTCGTATTAGAAGTCATAGACAACGGAAAGGGTATGAGTAAAGAAGTGCTGTCTCGCATGTTTGAGCCTCGATTCACGACAAAGAATAGCGGTATGGGATTGGGCCTTGCAGTGGTCAGAACCTTAGTAGAAGAGAATGGCGGAACCATAAACTGTCAGTCAGCCTTGAACACAGGTACCCGCTTTCAACTGAGATTTAGCATCTAAAGAGTTAAATTTTCTCATTCTTTTAAATTTTTCAGTACATTCTACTGCTGAAATCAAAAAAAATTAAAAAGATGTCAAAGTCGAATAATAGTCGTCGTGACTTTTTAAAGAAGTCTACCGCTGCCGGGGTGGGCTTTTTTATTGTTCCGCGAAACGTATTAGGAGGACCTGGGTTTATTGCCCCTAGTGACCAGCTTGCCTTAGTTGCATTTGGTGCGGGCGGTAAAGGGTACTCTGATATGACCAATGCCTATAACGGGGGAGTGAACCGCATCGTAGCTATCTGCGATGTGGATTCAAAACGTGCAGAACGTGCAATTCAAGAACATCCAAAGGCAAAGTTCTATTACGACTACAGAGAACTTCTCGACAACGAGAAGAAATTTGACGCGGCTACTGTGAGTACACCCGACCACAACCATGCTAAGATTGCCTACGAAGCCATGCTCAGAGGTAAGGCGGTTTACGTACAAAAGCCATTGACACATACCATAGCTGAAGCCCGTCTGTTAACTGAAACAGCGCGCGCACAGAAAGTGGTGACTCAGATGGGTAACCAAGGAGGTTCAAACATTGGAGTTCAAAAGATTATCGAATGGGTTAATGAACGCCGTATCGGAACTATCAAAGAGGTGAAGATTTGGACCAACCGTCCGGTTTGGCCACAAGGGGTTGCCCTTTCGAAAGAGGCTCCTTCAGAGAAACCAGAGTCATTGAACTGGGATCTTTGGTTAGGTACTGCACCTCAGCGGGATTACACACCAGGATTGCACCCCTTTGATTGGAGAGGATTCTGGGATTACGGTACAGGAGCGCTCGGAGACATGGGATGCCATCTTATGGATGCTCCGTTCAAGGCGCTTCGCTTAGGATATCCAACAGGGGTTCAGGCGACTGTTGCTGATGTGTATTCTCAAATGTGGACGCCTGACTACACGCCAGAGGCTTGCCCACTCTCAAGTCGTGTGACCATTGATTTCCCTGCTGATGAATTCAATCCAGAGGGCGTTACATTTGAATGGACAGATGGCGGAATTCAGCCCGCCTTACCAGACCTTCTCGTAGAGAGAGGATATAGAGCGAGCTCAAGTGGTGCGCTTCTGATCGGTACAAAAGGAGTTATTGCCCATGAAGATTACGGAGGAAATCCTCGTCTATTCATTCCAGGACAAGAACAAATACATTTTGACACACGTGTTCAGCAAAATCTAGACCTTACCCACAACACCTTCTGGACAGAAGCGGTTAAGGCCGGATTCGGATCTAAAGAACACATAGCGTTAACCTCATCGTTTGATTACGCTGGGCCGTTTACTGAAACGGTGCTCATGGGTAACCTAGCGATTCGCTCAAACCAGTTAAGACGTCAGAACGAAAACGGACGTTTCGACTACTACGGTCGTACTAAACTGTATTGGGACGGAGAAAACATGAAGGTGACTAACTTCGACGATGCGAACCAGTTCGTAACTAAAGAGTATAGAGACGGATGGCAATTAGCCAACCTATAGTCTAACCACTACACTTTTTCATTAAGTCATAAAACCTTGCACGTCTTAAGACGTGCAAGGTTTCGTTTTTTAGGCCTTTAGCTTCGAGCGAACAGCCTCTTCTGCTGCGGCGATGAGTGCGGTATGATCGCCTTGGTTTTCGAGCGGATCATGTACATAATACGAAGCACGAACCCCAATGGCTAACGGGAAAAGCCCTTTTTCGGTAAACCTATAGGTGTGATTGATTGTCAGTGGCACCAAAAGCGCCTCTGGTGTCGATTGAAGCAGCGCCTCAAGTCCGGCGACTTTAAAGGGCTTCATCGCGCCGCTTCTGCTGCGTGTTCCTTCAGGATAAATCACCGCAGCAAAGTTATGTTGCTGCACTAGGGCGCCCAGTTTATGAATCTCAGGCACAGCTTGTCTTGGATTTTTACGGTCAATCATTACCGATCCGCCGCGACGAATATTATATGAAATGGTGGGGATACCTTTGCCAAGTTCTTTCTTCACCACAAACTTAGGGTGGTGCTTTCTGAAATACCAGAAGATCGGGGGGATGTCATACATGCTCTGGTGATTCGCCGCAATGATAAGCGGACGATCTTTAGGCAAATCTCGGTTACCTTCAATCGTAAAACTCGCCCCCAATACACGTGCTGAGGCCATCAGCCAAAAATTAATACTTGAAATTACCCTGTCGTGCGCATTATGCCCTAACACATTTAAGGTGATGCGTTGTATGGGATCAAAGATGACCAACACGAGCACAAAACACAGGTAAAAGATCGGAGTAAGCAGGTAACCAAGGACTGTTTTCATGACATAAAAAAACCACCTTTTTAGCAAAGGTGGTTTACATAGGGTTAAAAATATTGTTAGCAGTACTCGTCGAAAGCCATCTTTAGATTGTCGGCGATCATTTCTGCTGAGCGCCCCTCAATGTGGTGACGTTCGATCATGTGGACCAATTCTCCATCTTTAAAAAGAGCCATGCACGGTGACGAAGGCGGAAACGGAACCATCAGTTCTCGCGCCTTTTGAACGGCATCTAAATCGAATCCGGCGAATGCTGTCGCAAGGTGATCAGGCGTTTTATAGTGAACTAGACTCAATCGAGCCGCTGGGCGTGCACTTCCGGCAGCGCATCCGCATACTGAATTGATTACTAGTAAAGTGGTGCCATCAGCGCCGAGGGCTTCTTCAACCGCCTGTGCCGAGGTGAGCTCTTTAAAACCGACTACGGTGAGCTCTTCTTTCATGGGTATTACGAGTTCTTCTGGGTACATTATGCAAGAAAAATTTACGCTACAAAGATAGGCTTTTCAAATGTGTATCTTTGTACCCATGGGTCGATTTGCACCTTTTATTGGAGCCCTTTTAGGCTACATGGTTCTGCGCTTTCCTGGGGCGCTCATCGGGTATTTTATCGGGCGAATGCTCGGCGGAACCACCGTGAAAACCTTCTACCGTAGCAACAAGTCGGCACCCCTCAACTTTGGCCTCAACCTCATCACACTAGCCTCTGCCGTCATTAAAGCCGATGGTAAAGTTGAACAGAAAGAGCTCGATTATGTGCGTCAGTTTTTTATCCGCAATTACGGCCAAGCACGCGCCCAAGATCTCTTCAAGCAGTTCAATCAAGAAATCAACAAAGCGAATGTTGACCTGCGTCGTATTTGTCAAGAATTTTCGCAGTACACCTCATACGCTACACGTGAACAAATCATTTACTTTTTAATTGATCTCGCAAAGGCCGACGGATACATTACCGACTCTGAAATCCAAAAGCTCTCAGAGATCTCAGGCTACTTGCGTATTCAGAATTGGCAGCGCCTAAGAGCCCTTTTCGAAGAGAGCAGCGACCAGGCCTACAAAGTGCTAGGTGTTTCTAAAGACGTTGAGGTTGCAGAGATCAAAAAGGCGTACCGCGACATGGTGAAGAAATACCATCCTGATAAAGTCATCACCGACGATGCCGCGCTCAAAGCGGGCGCAGAAGAAAAATTCAAGCAGGTTCAAAAAGCTTACGAGACTATTCAAAAAGAGCGTAATTTTTAGGTTGAAATGGAGACCATACGCTTTTACCTCGAACTCGGCATTTATCATGTGCTCGACCTTGACGGATACGACCACGTGTTCTTTATGATCGCCCTTGCAATCCCTTATGCTTTTAAATCGTTTTTACGCCTGTTACTTTTCGCCACTGCCTTCACCGTGGCCCACACTACTTCGCTTGCGCTCGCCGCATTCAATATTTTTAAAATAGACGCAGGGCTCATCGAATTTCTGATTCCGGTCACCATTGCCCTCACGGCACTCTACAACCTCGTGCTCGGCGAATCGTCGAACGGAAAAAGCGGAATCAGCATCCCGCTTATTGCCACGGTCTTCTTCGGACTCATCCACGGATTCGGATTTTCAAACTACTTCAACATGATCATGGGAGGCGAAGACGAAAAGGCAACTGCCTTGCTCGGTTTTACTCTTGGCATCGAAGTCGCCCAGCTCATCGTCATTTCGATCACCCTGGCCCTCTCTGCCTTACTAGCACTCACCTTGCGTGAAAAACGCCCCATAGCCGTGCGCCTCATTTCAGCGGCCATTCTGCTACTGGCCTTCAGCATTGCTTTAAAGGCAGCCCCTGAGGGTTGGTTTTAAGCTTTAATATCCTGCATTCTGAGTTTTGAAGTTTTTTACGTATCATCGCATGACGTGGAAAAACAAATCAAATACGATCGTGCATATCTAGAAATGGCTCAGCGCTGGGGCAAGCTTTCGCATTGTACACGCAAGCAGGTAGGAGCCTTAATTGTGAAAGATCGTATGATCATCTCAGATGGGTATAACGGAACTCCAACCGGATTTGAAAACCCGTGCGAGGACGAAGAAAATTACACGAAATGGTATGTGTTGCATGCCGAGGCCAACGCCATTTTGAAAGTGGCAGGATCTACCCAGAGCTGCAAGGGAGCCACCCTTTATATCACCCTATCCCCATGCAAAGAGTGCAGTAAGCTCATCCACCAATCGGGTATTAGGCGTTTGGTTTACGCCAAAAAATATAAAGACACTTTAGGGTTAGAATTTCTAGAGCGGGCAGGCGTAGAAATTTTACAGCTCGAAATAAAGGACTAGTCTTTTGTTTCTTTAACCTTCTCTTTAATCTTCTGTGAGGTAAGATTGATGAAGACAATTAGTGTCACGCAGAGATTGGCAATAGCCCCGAATAAAGACCCTCTAGTTTCTTTTCCAAATACATCTGAATAGTCTATTGTAAAGAGATTGAATCCTAACAAGACTACTGCTATACCAAGTAAAACGTAACTGGTTATTTTGTTCATGACTAAGGGTTAAAAGAGTTGAGGAGCGTTTCCGCCAAAAAGCTTTACCGCGATTGCCATAAGAATGATTCCGAAGACTTTGCGGATGACCATGAGTCCGTTTTGGCCTACCACCTCTTCAATCTTTTTAGAAGATTTAAGGACTATATAGACCAGGATCAGATTCAATATTATGGCGACGATGATGTTCTCGACCTCGTATTCTGCGCGTAGTGATAGTAGAGAAGTCATGGTTCCTGCTCCAGCGATTAACGGAAAGGCAATCGGGACAATCGATGCTGTTTCAGGGGCGTCTTCGCCGAAGATATTGATGCCAAGGATCATCTCTAAACCTAACAGAAAGAGCACAAATGCACCTGCTACGGCAAACGAGTTGACATCAATGCCTATAAGGCGTAGTATTTTTTCTCCGACAAATAGAAAGGCAATCATGATCACCCCGGCAACCAAAGAGGCCTTTTCGGATTGAATATGTCCGACTTTTCTTCTTAAGGAGATAATGATAGGTACTGATCCGAGGATATCAATCACCGCGAAAAGCACCATTGAGGCTGTGAGAATCTCTTTGCTGTTGAATTGGAGTTCCATGGTAGGTTTTAATTCTTGTGCAAAGATATTCTTCTATGCAGATTTATTTGTTTACAAGTCTAAACCTTTTTTAAATTCTTCCATAGTTATTACTGGAGGAGCCATTTCATAATCTATAAAATACTTTCTATAGAAGTCCTCAAAGAAAGTTAAGAATAGGGCTAGAGCAACGGTTGGTATAATTGTTTTGTTTAACATAAGATATGTTTTTATGAGTTAAACAAAATTTTCATTCGATCGCATTACTAACTTCTGAGACGAGTTCGAGGGCGCCGGCTTCGTAAAGAGCGGGGAGGCTGTCGAGAGAGACCTCTTCGGCGGGTTTGTAGTTGAGGTAGTTGAGAAAAATGAACCCGTTGTGGGGTAAGGGTGTTGCGACTCGAAAGCGGATGCCTCCGCCGTTGGTTTCATAGGCGTAAGACAGGTAGCCGAGGGCGTGAGTCTTAGTGTCAAAGTAATAGCGAAAAGTGTCTTGGTGGTCTTGTCCTCCTTGTTCAGGCGTAAAACTTACTGCTAGGGTAGCATAGGTTTTTCCTTTAATAGAGGTGTTTTCAAGGAGAGTGAGCTGGGCGGCTTCGTCGAGCAGCGGTAACGGAAGCTGAAAGAAATACCCCACCGAGTTCAGACTCTGCGCAAAACGATCGTTGTCTTTGTCTGATAGGTCCAAGAGCTGGCCGTTCGCGTAACGCTTAAACTGTCTTGAGTTGAATAGGCTATCGTTGAGTTGAAGGCTGTCTTGACGAATCGTATCAAATTGCTTGAACGATTTGGTGTAGAGAGTTCCGCCATTAAAATTGCGATTAACCGTGTAGGTGGCGTCTCTGAATGTAAAGGTGACCGACTCGGTGTTGAGATGATCGAATCCATGATATTCCACCGATTTTAGAACGAGTGCTTTGGCCGGATTTTGAGCGCAAGAAGCTATTAAGATACCGATCAGTATAAAAATTAATTTTTTCATAAGCTATAGGCTTCTAAAACTTCTAGCGAAACGAATTCTAAGCACTTTTTGTGACAGGCTTTGAGCTTTATTTTGGGTGCTACCCCGGCTTTATAGGCCTCGAGCCATCGAGAGATACACAGGCACCAGAAATCTCCAGGACGCAATCCGCCAAACTGATAAAATTGCTGAGGCGATATCAAATCGTTTCCTCTAGATAGACTGAAAGATAAAAATTCTTCAGTCACTTGGGCGCATACCGTATGGGTGCCAAGGTCTTGAGGTGTAGATTGGCAATAGCCATCTCGATAAAATCCGGTTGCCGGAGCACTGCAGCACACCTCAAGGGTTTCGCCATATACGTTCAGGGCAGTTTCCATGGATTAAAGAGCTTTGTAGATACTATCCCAGAGTGCGATGCGTTTTTCGAGGGAAGTGACGGCAATAGCCTCTACCTCTTTCCAGTGTTGGGGGTTAGATCCGCACAATTTTTCGATCATTTTGAGGGCGATTGGTCCGTGTTCGTCTCCGTCGAGTTCAATGTGGCGATCGAGGTAGTATCTGAATTTAATGAAAGATTCTTCGCTGGCGCCTGAGCGGTCTAAAATGGCAATGAACATGTCAGGGATAACGTCTTCGCGTCCGAACGTAAAAGCAGAAGCTATTTCATGCGCTTTACCCGCATCGATTAGGCTGAAGGTGTAGTTCACAAAATCTTGCGCCGCCTGAGGGGCTTTGGCCTGTTGTAAAGCGTCTGGCACAGAGCTGACTTTGCGGACCGATGCGATGAAGTGCTCGATAGAAGCGGTAGATGCTCCGATTTCATGCATGGCATCGAGGTACATCTCAAAATGACTGTTGGGTTCGCCTTTTTCGTTGAGGTCGCTCTCTTCGCCGTGCACGATTTCATTGATGAAGCGCGCAATTTCCGGATCAGCTGCAGGAACCCACGGCGTATGCACACAGGTGAATTGCATTTGAAGGGCCTTCAGTAGCGACATGAAATCCCATACCGCATAAACATGAAATTCGGTGAAGGTTTTAACGTGCTCAAGGGTTTTTAGTGCGGCATAGAGCTTATGGTTCTTTAGCTGTTCTCTTAAGGGCTTGAGGCGTGATTCAATGACTTCAATTTGAGTAGACATAGTCTTAAGATTTTATAGCGTGAACGCGTACCACTTCTGCAAGGCCTCTATGAAATTCACCTTCATCTAGAAGGGTTTCTTCTTGAGCTTCGTACTCAAAGTGATAGCCAGTCAAATTTGTTTTTAGGTCAGAAAGGATGTACAGAAAGGTCGGCTCTTTAGGTCCTCCTACTACCGGATTCTTTGCCTGGTATGCTGGATGACTTTCGCTGAAGCCTTCGAAAATGAAAGATCCCCCGGGTTTTAGCATTGCTAATAATCGCTTGAGATTTGAAGTTCTGATGGGCTCCGGAAAATGCACATAGATCATAGCAAGCGCATCGAAGTGTGCCTCAGGGTAGGTCAGGTCGCTCAGACTACACACTCGGTAATCGAGCTCGACTTGGTGCTTTTGAGCCAATTTTTCCGCTTTGGCACATGCGGCTTCAGACCAGTCGTATGCGCTCACCTGAAATCCTTTGGATGCGGCGTACACAGCGTTGCGACCTTCTCCCTCAGCAGGCAATAAGAGTCGGCCTGGATGCAGGGTGTCAATACGTGATTTAAAGAAGACGTTGGGGTCAGTTCCGTAAGCATATGCCTCTTTACCGTAACGGGCATTCCAGAAGTCTTTCATAGCAATTATTCTGAATGCAAAGATACGGCACTGCCTTTTATTTCTTGGGCTTTTGACCCTCTTCTTTAATGAGTTCGCGTCTTAGTTTAGATAGAAATTCGGGGGTGATTCCGATGTATTTGGCAATGAGTTTTTGCGGCAGTGTCTGCAAGAGGTCGCGGTGTTTGTTTTCAAATTCAAGATAGCGCTGACGCGCATCGAGGTGGATTAAATCAAGGGCGGGTTTGCGACTACTCACCAGGGCGTTTTCAGTGATGATCCGAAAGAAGCGCTAAAGTTTCGGAATAGCTTCAAACAACTTTTCTTGAGCCTCACGAGTAACCACCAAGATCTCGCTTGTTTCTATCGCTTTAATAATTTGAGTGGACTTTTGACCGGTTAAATAGGCATATAGATCGGTAATCCACCACCTCTTTTCTGCGAATTGTAAGTGGGTTTGATTGCCCTTCTTGTCTAAGGTATACGAGTAGAGGCATCCTGATCCTACAAGGGCGAGGCAGGGCGTTTCTTCGCCCTCTTTTAGCCACACCTCTCTCCGTTTTACGGTTTGAAGCGTAAATCCCTTCAAGAGTTAGCGCTGCTCATCGGAATCTAAATTCACATAGCGCTGTACCGTTTCAACTAGAAGGCGTTTCATGGGAGCGATTGAAAGGTAATTGAAGCATTCATAAGGCTTAATTGCTCGAATCGCAAACGCGAACGTAAAGGGTTTTAGAAGGGGTTGGGCTATAAGCTTCACATACCGCACAAAGCTGCTCTTCAAAAGGCTCAAGGCTTGCCTCAAAATAAAAGAGGTCTCCTTCTTTGATGCTGTCGTCAAACGAACACACCGAGCCGAGTCTGAAGGCATTGATGTAAGTCGTTTCGTCGAAAGGGTTAACCCACTGGGCCTCCACCCACTCTTGGTTGATGGGATCAAGTACCTCAATTACATAATTCATACAGATACCTTTAAGCGCCAGCCTACCTTGATAGGTTTGGGGGCACTCCTTGTCGCCTGTGATTAAGGCCTCGTCTTCACAAGACAAAACCGCAGCGAAGGCAATGAAAGACAGAAGAACAGATTTGAGCATCACTGGCTACTCGCGTTAATCCAGTTTTGAGTGCGAAGCTCGGCGTTATCGCTTATATCTTTCCAAAACAAGTTGATATCGAAGGCGTGGTAATTTTTGATGAAGCTCATTAAGAATCTTTTAGGAACCTCAGGCACTGTGGCCCACACCATCCCATCAATGAGCTCGACCTTCAAGCTTTGGGGATAAATCTCTTTGTCGAAATACAAGAGGCCTTTGTGCTGGTTGAGGGTGGTTGAAACACTAGCATCCCAGGTGATGGGATTGGTGGTGCTTCTACCTTTATAATAGGTCTCATAACGGTGTTTTGGGACCTTCCCCATTTTGTAGGTGTTCCAACTGACGAAGCCGCCAATGGCTCCTGGCTCAGTGAGTAGGGGTAATTCTTCAAAGTAGTCAAGTGGCACTCCTGCCCCTGGCAAATAAGCGGCGATGAGCTGGTCTTGAAGGGCTGTTCCGTCAAAAAATTCCTTGACTAGAGCTGATCCGTGCATGCTGCCCTGACTATGGCCAGCGATGATAATAGGGCGCCCATGGTTGTAGTGCTTGAGGTAATATTCAAAGGCGCGCTTTACGTCCTGGTAGGCGATATCCCAACTTGATCCGACGAGTTCAGTATGCTTTTCATTGAAGATTTTGATGTGTGCTTGACGGTAAAAGGGCACGTAGACATTGGCTGCCGCAGCAAAGGCAGACGCTTGGTTGGCCACGCTCAATTCAATCACTTCGTTTCTTACCTCTGGGTCGGTAACGTCGGCGTTCCAGGCAGGGTCTTTTTTGTGTGAAAAAAGTGTAGGATAGATGAAAAAGACATCAGCTTCTTTAATTTCGTTTGACGAGACGACAGCATTTAGGGCATCAGGATATGCCCCGGGCAGGGCAGCCCAGCTTTCATTTTTTGAATAATCAAGCCCTTCAGGAACGGTGGTCTGAGCAAAGGGTACTACTTTAGCAGTACCACAACTTGTCAGCGTCAAGGCGCTAGCAATAAGGGTTACAACGTATAGATTTTTCATAGGCCCTATAAAGGTACATTGCTTTTCGTAGAGTCTTTTAGCGTAAACGTAATATAATGCTTAAAATCAGTCCCATGCCTATCTCTGTTTTTGCCTTTTGGTTGGCCTCATTGCTGTTTTCTTGCTCAGTAGACAGCACTCCACCTAGCGTTTTAGCCCCCGACGAGAATCAAGGGGGCTCTGTGGTTCAAGAAGTGGTTATTTTTAGCGTTAACGATGTGCACGGACGCATTGATAATTTTGCTAAGATCAAACCTATTCTTTGGGCGGCACAAAAAAAATACCAATCGGTATATTTTGTCAGTGCCGGAGATCTTTTTTCAGGAAATCCTATCGTGGATTTTCATCCAGAAAAGGGGTATCCTTTAGTTGACCTGCTCTCAAAGACAGGACTCGACGTGAACGTGGTGGGCAATCACGAGTTTGATTATGGCCAAGAGGCGTTAGCGGCCCGAGTCAATCAGGCAAGCTTTGATTTCATCTGTTCTAACGTTGAACCCGGAACGGGCCAACTAGAAGACTTTCCTGATTATACAGTGATTCAAAAGGGGCCTATTAAGATCGCCTTTGTGGGAGTGGTAGAAACCGGAAGCCGTGGAGGTTACCCTCTCACTCATCCAAAAAAGATTGAAGGACTCGACTTTCAAGATGGCAACACTGCCTTCAGCCGTTTTAGAAATCTTAAGGCCGAAACAGGGGCAGATCTGCTTGTGGCACTTACCCATCAGGGCGAAGAAGAAGACAGAGAGTTACTCAGCAGCTACGACTTCATAGACCTCGTGATTGGAGGCCATACCAATCAGATCTACGGTTATTCGCTGAATAATAAATTTATGGTGATGTCAGGCAAACACTTAGAGACCATGGGTAAGACTACGCTTAAGATTGCAGAAGACGGATCGATCGATTACGACTTCGAAATCATAGACCTGGCCGCCGAATCGGCGTTTGATTCCGAAATGCTTAGCCTTATAGAGACCTATAATAACCGCCCCGAATTCTATGAGACTATAGGAACCTCAGGACACGATCACAACCGCACTGAAACGGCCTGTTTCTATACTGATGCCTTACGTTTTGTTGCCGAAGCTGACTTTACTATTCAAAATCGCGGAGGGGTGCGTGCAGATCTAGAGTCCGGACCCATTACGCCCTTTGATATCTATACCATTGATCCGTTCGGAAATGGTTTTGAGGCCTACGAGCTAAGTGTAGGAGCGCTTGAAGACCTCTTAGAGCAGATCAATACGAGTTACAGCTATTCGTCAGATTTTACGCTTGAGCGGTACGGTGATCAGATCGAGTTGACACAAGGAGGTACGCAGTTGCCTGATGACATGATGCTCACTTTTGCGCTTAACGATTACATCACTAACGAGTTTGGAGACTTGTTCGGTACGCCCTCCGTCAGTTTTGAAAAGACGACGGCCGATTATATCATCGCATACCTTAAGACGATGAATCCTGGGATGATTGACTACCAGGGGTGTAGCCGCTAAACTCAAGAAAGTTTTAAATGCAGCTCTGCATCTTTTTCAAAAGATTTGTAATTCTCTACCAAAAGAAAATTCAATGAAAATTGATAGAGTTAGGTCTCTAAATTGGCTTTTTTAGATTTATTATTATCATTGTTAAATCAAGGTCGTTAAGAATTCATCTTTGTTAATTAGCGTACTCAGCTGCTCTTTTTAACAAAGAAAGCAACCTTAACAATTATATAACCTAATGTTTATATAAACTGAACATTTCAATTCCCTAATTGTGTTCTTTTTGTAATAAATTAAATGAGAAGCGCTGTTCAAATTTTGTGGGTTGGAACATTTCTTTTAGCTCAGTTTCTAAATGCACAGGAGAGCAACTTAACAACACCATCTTTTGGGAAGGGGCTTCTTAACTACACCGCAGCAGATAGTACATTTAGCGCCGAGGTTTCCGCTCGAATACAGTCTAGATTCAACAGCACTTGGAACTACGAAAACAACGACTATGGAAATGCAGACTATAATTTTATTGTTAGACGTGCCCGTTTAAAATTTGATGGATGGGCTTACAGTCCTAAACTTAAATATAAAATTGAGCTTGGTCTTTCAAATAGAGATTTAGGCGGTATCAATAGCTTTACCAACAATGCTCCCAACCAAATTCTTGACGCCGTTATCATGTGGTCTTTTTCAAAGAATTGGCAACTTTGGGCAGGCCAAACCAAACTTCCAGGAAACGTAGAGCGTGTAGTGTCTTCGGCAAACCTTCAATTCATAGACCGATCAATTTTAAATAGCAGATTTAACATAGATCGTGATATTGGTTTTCAAGTTCGTCATAAAAGTTCATGGGGAGGAAGTTTTATAACTAAAGAGAAATTCGCTTTGTCTCAGGGTGAAGGTAGAAATGTTACTAAGGGAAATGAAGGCGGGTTACAATATACAATGAGAGTAGAAGCTCTTCCTTTCGGAGAGTTTAAGAAAAAAGGAGACTATGTTGAGGCAGACCTAGAGCGAGAGCAGCAATTTAAATTAATGCTTGCATATACCTACAACCTCAATAATAATGCGGTTAAGACTCGTTCTGGTATGGGAGATTACATGTACAATGACACGCATCTTTTTCAAACCGACATTACTACTCATTTCTTAGATGTTGTAGCTAAATACAAAGGGTGGTCTTTATTAACTGAATTGGCCCAGAGAGATGCTGTAGCGCCAGTAGCTAAAAATAGTGATGGCACAAGCACAGGAGATGTTGTCCTTATAGGAAAAGCACTTAATACTCAAATGGGATATCTGTTCAAGAATAACTTAGAACTAGCGCTTCGTTATTCTGAAATCAACTACAATCAGATTACTGGTAGTACTAACCCTAAAGAGATTACTTTAGGAGTTTCAAAATATGTTGTAGGACATAAATTGAAGTTTCAAGCAGACTTAACTAAAGCAACCATTGATAACAAACCAAACAAGATTGAAGTTCGTACTGGATTTGAGCTTCACTTCTAAGAGGAGTAATTAATCACCATGTTTTACACATTTAAATAACCTATATGGACACAGTTTTTACTTTAATTGTTGCGGCTCTAGCAGTTCTCGCTATAATAGACCTAATAGTAGGTGTAAGTAACGATGCTGTAAACTTTCTAAACTCGGCAATTGGATCAAGAGCCATTTCATTTAAGAAAATTCTGATCATTGCAAGCCTTGGGATCTTCATTGGAGCGGTATTCTCTAGCGGTATGATGGAGGTTGCTAGAAAGGGAATCTTTAATCCAGGAGAGTTTTTCTTTGATGAAATCATGTTCATCTTTCTCGCGGTGATGATTGGAGACATATTGTTACTAGACTTTTTTAATACTATTGGAATGCCGACATCCACAACAGTTTCTATAGTATTTAATTTATTAGGAGCTGCTGTAGTAATGTCGTTAATCAAAATTGGATTGGACGACACTCAAGGGCTAGGTGATATTGTAAAGTACATTAATAATGAAAAAGCGATCGAGATTATCTCTGGCATACTACTATCGGTAGTCATATCATTTACCATTGGGGCGCTCATACAATGGATATCAAGGTTAGTGTTTACCTTTCAATACGAGAGAAAAATTAAAAGTTTCGGAGCTCTATTCGCTGCAGCTTGTTTAACAAGCATAAGTTATTTTATTTTTTACAAAGGGTTAAAAGGAACACCATACTACAATGATATTTCCGAAATATTAGAGACAAAAGGCCTCTTTGTTGTTGGTGGAATGTTTCTTTTTTGGACAATAATTTCTTGGGTAGTGGACAGAGTATTTAAAAAAAATATTCTCGTTTTAGTTATTGGAGCAGGAACATTTGGTCTTGCCTTAGCATTCTCAGGAAATGACCTAGTGAATTTTATCGGAGTTCCTATGGCTGCTTTCCATTCTTTTGAAGCTTGGTCTGCTTCAGGTGTGCCAGCTTCAGAGTTCAGTATGGGTGTTTTATCTAAGAAAGTACCAGCAGAACCACTATTACTGTTTTTATCAGGAGGGATCATGGTAGCTACTCTTTGGCTGTCTAAGAAAGCAAAAACAGTAACCGAAACTGAGATCAACTTATCAAGACAGTCAGAAGGTTCAGAACGATTTGAACCAAATTTATTATCTAAGCTTGTTGTTAGAGGAGCAACTTTTCTTTCGTCAGTTATAGGACACTTACTGCCTCAATTTGCCAAAAATAGAATTGAGAGTAGTTTTAAAGTTCCTATTCATAATATTTCTTCTGACAAAGCCAAAGAGCTTCCTGCATTCGACTTAATCAGAGCTTCAATTAACCTAACGATTGCAGGAATTTTGATTTCTATTGCAACTTCAATGAGCCTGCCGTTATCTACTACTTATGTTACATTCATGGTTGCCATGGGTACGTCTTTAGCTGATAGAGCCTGGGGAAGAGAATCAGCAGTTTATCGTGTCGCCGGAGTGATCAATGTTATCGCAGGATGGTTCTTTACAGCATTCATAGCATTTGTTTTTGCAGGGATATTAACCTATTTAATTTACCTAGGAAAAGTAATATCAATCATTCTTCTTCTTATGATAACAGCAGCACTGCTAGTTCGTAACTATGTTAATCACAAGAAGAAACAAGTAGAAAAACTAAATCCTAAAGTTCTTAGAAAGTCAAAAAGCAAAACAGTTCAAGGCATTATTAATGAGAGTTCTGAAAACGTAGCTGACGTAATTTCAAGAGCAAACAAAATCAATCATAATGTTATTGATGGTTTGACAAAACAGAGTATTGATAAACTCAGAAAAGCAAAAAAACAAATTTCAAAACTGGAAGCAGAAATTGAAGATTTAAGAAATCACCTTTTCTATTTTATCAAGAATTTAGACGAGAAGAGCGTTAACGGAAGTAATTTTTATATGATAGTACTAGCTTGTTTAACAGACATAGCACAATCATTAGATTACATTGCTCGTAAATCTTTTAAACATATAGAAAATCAGCATAAGCCATTGACTTACAATCAAAGCAAGGACTTATATGAGATTCAAGAAGAATTTTCCAAGCTTCTTATAATTATTGAAAAATGTTTCTTAGAAAAGAATTTTAAAGGTTTATCTCAAGAAGTCTCTAAGAAAAACGAAATCAACGCTTTAATTACACTAAAGATTGATAATCAAATTGCCAGAACTAGATCTAGTGAAACTTCTCCGAAGAATACCACATTGTTCTTTAATATACTATTAGAGGCTAAAGATTTATTAAATTCCATAATTAGTGTGAGTGAAGAGTATTACAGAAGCTCCAAACGATAAAAATCCCCTTCAATTGATATTTGTCTGATAATATTTTCTATTTGTGGAGCCTTCTTAGATTAAGGCTGTGATTGACCTTTTTATAGATTTTTATCTATTTCATTTTTCATTTAATAATTGGAGTCTTTTCCAATGTCTTTAGAGAAATGGAGGATAGCACTTGACTATTGTTATTAGGGGTAGTAATCGTTAAAATTTCTACTAATAAAGAGATCATTAAATCTTGAATTAATCATCAATATTGCTATTTTGTTTAACTTTTATATATTTAATAAGCCTAATAATCAGTAATATTTAAACAAAATTGCCTTTTTGTTTAAGAGTGACGAGTAAAGCAATAAGAAATAATGTTCGTCACTTTAGCAAAATTGCATCGACTACCTAACTACCCATGATTGAAAAATGCCCAAAATGCGCCGGCGAATCTTTTAGCAAGGCGGGGCTCATCGCAGACAAACAACGTTTTAAGTGCAAAGAATGCGGCTACCATTTTACGGTGAGTAAAGACGGTAAGTCGATTGATGCGCACACGGTAAAGCGCGCATTGCAACTCTATCTAGAGGGGATGAGTTATCGTGAAATCGAAGTAGTACTTGGTGTTTCTCATGTGAGTGTGATGAATTGGGTGAAAAAACACAAAATAACTCGACCCGAAGGCGTTCAGGCGGGCGCGAAGCATCAGATTATCCCACATGACAAGTTGCTCAAGCTTATGAGTGACGAAAATTTTTTGAGCGTCTCGAATGTGCTGATCTCAAATGTAAATGGCCGCTACATGGTCTTGACTTTCGGCGCCGCGGCCGCTGAGATTTAAAGCGCCCTCTGTTTTGTTCCTATTCGAGAAGCGCTTATATTGATAGAATCATTAATGACTCTATATGCCTGAACAAAAAGACGCCTCTCAATATTGGAAGAAAAACCTCCGCTATCTTAAGATCTTATTGACGGTTTGGTTTGCCGTTTCTTTTGGCGCTGGCATTCTTTTTAAAGATGTGTTAGATGCCTTTCAGATTGGTGGATTTCCACTCGGATTTTGGTTTGCCCAACAAGGATCTATCTATGTTTTTGTGGCACTGATTTTTGTTTATGTGAGGCTCATGAACAAGCTCGATAAGGAGCACAACTATTACAACGATTAGTGTTATGAGTGTTCAGATCTGGACGTACATTATGGTGGCCCTGACGTTTGCGCTCTATATTGGAATCGCAATATGGTCTAGGGCCGGATCAACCAAAGAATTCTATGTAGCAGGCGGAGGAGTTTCACCAATTGCTAACGGAATGGCAACCGCAGCCGATTGGATGTCGGCAGCCTCTTTTATCTCAATGGCTGGCCTCATCTCGTTTATGGGTTACGACGGATCGGTTTATCTCATGGGTTGGACAGGCGGATATGTGCTACTCGCCCTGCTACTCGCCCCTTATCTACGAAAATTCGGAAAGTTCACGGTGCCCGACTTCATAGGTGAGCGTTATTATTCTAAATCTGCTCGTTTGGTGGCCGTTTTCTGTGCTCTTCTGGTGTCTTTTACCTATGTCGCCGGTCAAATGCGTGGAGTTGGAGTAGTGTTCTCACGATTTTTAGAGGTCGACATCACCTCTGGAGTTATCATCGGGATGATCATCGTACTCTTCTACGCGGTACTCGGAGGGATGAAGGGGATCACTTACACCCAAGTAGCCCAGTATTGTGTGCTGATCTTTGCCTTTATGGTTCCGGCCATTTTTATCTCATTTCAGGTGACCGGCAATCCAATCCCTCAGCTAGGATTCGGATCTACTGGGGCAGACGGCACTTATCTCTTAGAAAAATTAAACGGACTTTCAACCGAACTCGGCTTTGCCGAATATACTTATGGATCAAAGACGCGCTTTGATGTTTTTGCGATCACAGCTGCCTTAATGGTAGGTACCGCAGGCCTTCCGCACGTGATCGTACGTTTTTTCACTGTTAAAAAGGTTAGAGACGCCCGTAAATCTGCCGGACTAGCTCTTTTGCTCATTGCGATTTTATATACCACGGCTCCGGCTATTGCCGTGTTTGCTCGTCTTAACCTCATTCAAACGGTTAGCGGGCAGCCCTATACGCAGATGCCGCAGTGGTTCTCGAATTGGGAGAAAACAGGACTACTAGGCTTTGAAGACAAGAATGCCGACGGACTCATTCAATACGCCGCTAACCCTGCCATTAACGAGTTGCGTGTCGATCAAGACATTATGGTATTGGCCAATCCCGAAATTGCGAATCTTCCGGCTTGGGTCATCGCCCTTGTGGCTGCAGGAGGTCTTGCAGCAGCTCTTTCAACGGCAGCAGGACTCTTACTCGTTATTTCATCATCGGTTTCGCATGACCTCATTAAAAAAGTATTCAAACCCAACATCAGTGAGAAGCACGAGCTTATTGCAGCACGACTTTCTGCGGTTGGGGCTGTGGTGATCGCAGGATACTTTGGGATCAATCCGCCTGGCTTTGTCGCAGCGGTGGTTGCATTGGCTTTTGGTCTTGCGGCGGCCTCGTTTTTCCCTGCAATCATTCTAGGAATTTTCTATAAAAAAATGAATAAGCAAGGGGCGATCGCCGGTATGGTGGTCGGAATCTTGCTCATGATTTTCTACATCCTAAAGTTCAAGTTCGGACTCTTCGATGGGGGAAAGGAAGCAGTCGCTGCACTTCAATCGAAGTGGTGGTTCGGAATTTCTCCTGAAGGATTTGGCTTTATCGCCATGCTCGTGAACTTCGCTGT
Source organism: Flavobacteriaceae bacterium (assembly GCA_038134285.1). GTDB lineage: Bacteria > Bacteroidota > Bacteroidia > Flavobacteriales > Flavobacteriaceae > UBA3478. The sequence goes on along the minus strand of JAYPUW010000001.1, from coordinate 187,373 downwards.
TTCGTTAATCATAAATCGCTTTACTCCTGATCCGCCAAACGAGGTTCAAGAGATGGTTGAAACCATTAGAATACCCAGTGGGGCTGGTGAGGCGACCCATTAAATTTGTATTTTAAAAGCCCTGTTTTATGCGGGGCTTTATTCGTTTCGTATAGACACATGAGCAACTATCACATTAAAACTCTAGAAGAATATTTTCAGATCTACCGCAAATCGGTAGGCAATCCTGAAGCGTTTTGGGAAGAGATTGCCGAGGAGCACTTTCAGTGGCGTCACCGCTGGGATAAGGTGCTTTCATGGGATTTTGATAAACCCGAAGTCAGATGGTTTGAAGGGGCTCAACTCAATATATCAGAGAACTGCATCGACAGACACCTATACACTAGAGCGAACAAGACCGCCATTATTTTTGAACCCAATAACCCAGACGAGCCTGCCCAGCACATCAGCTATAGCCAATTGCACGCTGAGGTGAACAAGATGGCCAACGTGCTCAAGTCAAAAGGGGTCAAAAAGGGCGATCGTGTGTGCATTTATCTGCCAATGATTCCTGAGTTGGCCTATACGGCTTTGGCTTGCGCGCGTATTGGCGCCATTCACTCGGTGGTCTTCGCAGGATTCTCCTCAACGGCTCTAGCCACTCGCATCAACGATTGCGACGCCTCTCTTGTAGTGACTTCAGACGGATCATATCGCGGAAGCAAATCGATCGATCTCAAGAAAATCGTTGACCAGGCCCTCGAAGAATGCTCTCAAGTGGGTACGGTTTTAGTTGCCGAGCGCACCAAAAACGAAGTAGTGATGACAGAAGGTCGCGACTATTGGCTCGCTCCGCTAACTGAAGCTGCTAGCGACGAATGCCCTGTTGAAATTATGGATGCCGAAGAGCCGCTCTTTATTCTATATACTTCTGGATCGACCGGAAAGCCAAAGGGAATGGTCCACAGCAGCGCCGGCTACATGGTGTATACGGCTTACACCTTCAAGAACGTTTTTCAATACCGCGAAAACGACGTCTATTGGTGTACCGCAGACATCGGATGGATCACCGGTCACTCTTACATTCTCTACGGACCACTCGCCAACGGAGCCACCACTGTGATATTCGAGGGAGTGCCTTCGTATCCTGATTTTGGACGTTTCTGGCAAATCGTTGAGAAACATAAAGTCAATCAGTTTTATACCGCCCCAACCGCCATTCGTGCGCTGGCCAAAGAAGACTTGAAGTTTGTTGAACAATACGACCTGTCTTCGCTTAGGGTACTTGGTTCGGTAGGTGAACCCATCAACGAAGAGGCTTGGCACTGGTACAACAACAATATCGGTAAGAAAGAAAGCCCCATCGTTGACACTTGGTGGCAAACCGAAACTGGCGGTATCATGATCACCCCAATACCCTACTCAACCCCCACCAAACCCACGTTTGCGACCCTGCCATTCATAGGCGTGCAGCCCACCTTAATGGATGAAAATGGCCAAGAGTTGAAGGGCAATCAGGTTGAAGGTAGGCTGTGTATTAAGTATCCGTGGCCATCTATTGCCCGTACTATCTGGGGCAACCACGAGCGCTACCGAGACACCTATTTCTCAGCCTTTAAAGGCATGTACTTTACCGGAGACGGTGCCTTTCGCGATGCTGTGGGCTACTATCGCATTACGGGCCGGGTAGACGATGTGGTTATTGTCTCAGGGCATAACCTGGGCACTGCCCCAATCGAAGATGCCATCAACGAACATCAGTCGGTGGCAGAGTCTGCCATCGTGGGCTTTCCACACGACATCAAAGGGAATGCACTGTTCGGATACGTGATCTTAAAAGACGAGGCACATGAGCGCAATCAAGACAATCTTCGCGCAGAGATCAACCGCCTCATCTCTGATAAGATCGGACCGATTGCTAAACTCGACAAAATTGTCTTTGTGCCAGGGTTGCCTAAGACGCGATCAGGTAAGATCATGCGACGCATCTTGCGGAAAATAGCCTCTAATGACGTTTCAAATCTCGGAGACGTCTCTACCCTGCTCAACCCTGACGTGGTAGATCAGATTCGTAAAATTGTAGGGGTCTAGCCTTCGAATACCCTATAGCTATCAAAGAAAAACCGCCCTTTCGGGGCGGCTTTGGTTTGTAAAGATGCGGTGCAGCGGCTACCTGAGCGTCAGTGCTGTAACAAAATTAGATTTTTTTAGGGTAAAAATAAATGTAAATTGCAGATCTTGAAATTTTTAAGATCCAATATACATGTCAAAACGCACGATTGAAACCTCTCCGATTATCTTGTCAGGGCCTTCTGTGATGGAGGGTAATTTCAAAACAAATAAGAGCCTGCGTATCGAATGCGCCTACCACGGTTCGGTAGTCTCTTCGGGCAAGGTGTACATCTCAGAGGGGGCCACCTTTAACGGTGATCTTATTTGTGACGGCATTACGGTTGACGGAACGCTTAAGGGCAACATCTATTGCACTGGAAAGGTAATGCTTAATGCCTCTGCTAAAATAGAAGGACGCATCTTCAGCAAGCTTTTCGAGAACAGTTCAAACGAGAATCTCGACTGCTCTATTCGCATCCCAAGCGAAGCTGTGGTAAGAGCTGTTGCAGAACGTCTAGAGGCGATGGATCTTGAACTCCCTTTAAGTAAAGACAACCTTTTAGACGACATCATGGCTGACTTCACCAAGATGCCCACTAAAATCAAGCGCATTGCCGACTACGATGTGGTTGCTGAGACCCTTAAAGTGGTGGAGCGCAAGGTTGCGAATAATTAATTCGTTTCTCGGCGAACTATGATCTGGCTTGCCCTATTCTCTATATTGCTTGTTTTGGTGATGACCTATTACAATTGGTCTACCAACAGAAACTCAATTTATTTAGGAGATTTTCTCGTTTTTTTAGCCTCTACGAAATTTACCCATTACTTTATTGTCTTTAAATTTCAACCTTCTAAAACTGAACTCGATTTTAAGCTGTCTTTAGCCAGAGCGCAAGCGGTGGCTGATTTCTTAATCGAAGGCGGAATAGACCCAGTTCGTATCATAGTTCGCGCCCTAGGAGAAGATGAGCCTGCTATAGACACCGAACGCGAAGCGGCATTGAATCGTCGTGTGGTTATTACTGAGAATAAAGACTAAGCCTTAGTTTTCTTAAAGATCAGGTAAGAATAAACAATAGAAAACCCTGCTAAAAGTAGGGTGATTCCTAATACCGTGTAAATGGCTACGTCTTCAGCGATAAGGGGTACAATAGCCATAATTAGACCTCCTATCATCCAAACAGGTCCGCTCGTTTTGTGGGTTTGATACCAAACATCTTCGCTTTCGAGTGTCCAAGGGGTACGGATACCGATAAAATAATTGGGTTTTAGACGCGAGAAATACCATCCCAGGGCGGCAAAAAGAATACCTACGAGGCCAACGATCCCGAAGGGATTCGAGAATTCGCCTGAATGGGTAGAACTCAGAATAAATATGGCTAACCCAGACATGAAAAGGTGCATAATAAGCCGCAGCCCTACGAGCTGTTCGTGGGTCACTTTTTTCTTGGGGTCAAGTTGCGGAACGTATTTTAAGATGAAATACAATGGCAGGTTAAGCATCAGTAAAAGTCCGATGAGCTCGTCTTTGCTTCCATAGCGATCAATTTCGCCCTTGGCATTCCAGTGCATAGGAACCTCTTCTGGGAGATCTCCCCAGATGAGGATGAGATAAACTACAGGGATGAGGATAATGCTTAAAAGCAGCACCTCACTGAACAGCCATTTTTTCATTATAGATCGAATTTGATTCCTTGGGCTAAAGGTAGTTTACTCGAGTAATTAATGGTATTGGTTTGTCGACGCATATAAGCCTTCCAGGCGTCTGATCCGCTTTCGCGTCCGCCACCCGTTTCTTTTTCACCACCGAAGGCGCCTCCGATCTCGGCTCCTGAGGTTCCGATGTTGACGTTGGCGATTCCACAATCACTTCCCCAGTGGGATAAGAAGGCCTCGGTTTCTAGAATGTTGTTTGAGATAATGGATGATGAGAGTCCTTGCTTGACCTCATTTTGTATGGTGATGGCTTGTTCGACTCCGCCGCTGTATTTCAAAAGATAGAGGATGGGCGCAAAGGTTTCTTGGTGTACGATATCAGCATCGTGATCGATCTCTACGATGGCTGGTTTGACATAGCATCCGCTAGAATAAGCCTCACCGATTAAAACTCCTCCTTCAACCAAGAATAATCCTCCTTGTTTTGCCGAAGCGTTTAGGGCTTTAGTATACATCTCTACCGCATCGGTGTCGATGAGGGGCCCCATGTGATTGGATTGATCAAGCGGATCTCCAATTTGTATTTTTTGATAAGCAGCTGCCAGGCGATCACGTACCTGATCGTAGACTTTTTCATGAACGATCAATCGACGCGTAGAGGTGCAGCGTTGACCGCAGGTACCTACGGCACCAAAGACTGCAGCCCGCATGGCGATTTCTAGATCTGCGTCCGGGGTTACAATCACCGCATTATTACCGCCTAGCTCGAGTAGACTTTTTCCGAGACGTGCGGCGACGCGTTGGGCAACATCTTTACCCATGCGCGTAGAACCCGTAGCAGAAACCAGGGCCACGCGATGGTCTTCAGCAAGCCATTTGCCTACATCAGCCCCACCGTTGATCACCGAAGAAATACCCTCCGGCATTTTGTTTTCTTTGAGCACTTCTGCTATTAGTTTCTGGCAGGCAATGGCGCATAATGGCACCTTTTCGCTGGGCTTCCAAACGCATACATTTCCGCAGATCCATGCGAGTGCAACGTTCCAACTCCAGACAGCAACCGGAAAATTAAAGGCAGAGATGATTCCGACCACTCCTAACGGATGGTATTGCTCGTACATGCGGTGACCGGGGCGTTCCGAGTGCATGGTGAGTCCGTGCAATTGACGTGAGAGTCCCACGGCGAAGTCGCAGATGTCAATCATTTCTTGTACCTCACCAAGGCCTTCTTGAAGTGATTTACCCATCTCGAGCGAAACTAGTTGACCGAGGTGAGATTTCTGTTCGCGTAACTTCTCTCCGTATTGTCTCACGAGTTCACCACGTGCAGGAGCAGGCATTATTCTGAATACCTCAAAAGCAGATTCAGCAGACTGAATCACTGCTTCGTAATCGGTAACGGTGGTTGTGCTGACCTTAGCCAAGAACGATCCATCAATTGGAGTATGGCTTGAGATTAGTTCTCCAGATCCGTTCCATTTTTGGCCGGTGCTTACGCCTTTTTCTTCGCTGTTTAGGTGAAGTGCTTTCAGTAGGGCTTCGTGCTTCATTAGGCTCTTTGGGTTTGTGTAGTAAAAGTGCTTTCAAATATTTTATCGGCGTTACCCGCCTCGAATCCGTCTCTACGCATGTGGCGTTTGATTTGATCATAGGGTAGGTGCGCAAATTCAGGCAAGGGGAGGCGCTCTGCGAATTCTACATAGCTGCCTGATATGGTCGCGTTTTCTCCGTTGGCGAACTGAGCCTTAACCGTCTCAGCCACTGAACTGCTTTGTCTGAGCAATCCGTCTGGGCTCACCTTGATTTCTGAGCCTGAATCGTTGAGTTTTATCCCGATCGATTTGAGAAAGGCATTGAATTGCTCCAAGGTACGATGTGCGCCATCTAGTTGATGAACACTAATGGTGTAATGATTCAAGTAGTAACGGTTGTAGATCACCCAAGCGGCGTATTCGCTTTCTTGAAGTAAACGGTTGTAGTCTTCTAAATTAGGAAGCTCCCATAGCGGACGGTGAAAAAAGTCAACCACCATCTCAATATCATTAAGGTCTAAGGCGTCGACCGGATCGCTCTTTATGGGGCCGACATATTTATCAATTATGTTTTGGGCCTCTTCTGAAAGATCTCCGACGCGCAGCTCACTAATAAAAATACGAGGCAGTTCTTCACGCTGAGGGGCATACCAATAGGCATCTAGGCGTTTTCCTTCAAAGAAAAAGTGATCTCGTTTTTCGTATCCGTGCGCCAAGAAGATCTTTTCAAATGAGACGATTCCTAAATGCGGGACACCTAGCGTTCGAAAGGCGATGTGATCGTTTACGATTTCAGATTGACTAGAGACCATACCCTTGTCAATCATGGCTTGAGTGATTTTTTTTACATTAGGAACGCGCTCGCTATATGTGTTGAACACGCCTTGAAGAATAAGATCGATCGGAGTTGAAGAGCTGAGTTGCATAGCTTAAAGTTACGATTTATAAAGCGCTCCAGATTGGGTTTCTAGAAACGCATTGTAGTCGATTTCTTCTTGTTTGATGAAGCCTTTCTGAGGCAATTTACCGGCGGCTACCAGTTCAACGGTGGCGGCAATAGCCGCGGCTGTGGTCCATGAGATCGCGCGCCATTGTTGCCCTGCTATCTTTTTCGGGTAGAAGGCATTCCAATATTCAGCGCGTGCAATTTTTTCATTGCGCCATCCTTCAACCACCGCATAGACATAAACCACATCGTCGTCTACTGGAGGCTTGGCGTTGGTCATGATGCGATCGAGCGTTTCAAGATCTTCTTTCATGATGAGCTCGTACATCAAAAAGCGCATGAGCTTGCCATGACCCGGATACCTCATGGTTTTATAATTCAGGGTGTCAACTTTTCCCTCAAGGGTCTCACATAGGGTCCCTAAACCTCCTGAGGTGGCGAAGGCTTCAAATTCTTGCCCTTCAATTGAGATGTATTCGATACCCTCAAGCGACGGCACCATCTTTCGCACTCCGTTGTGAATTACCTCGGCATCGTTTAGGTATTCATTGAGCACCCCGTGCGACGACCAGGTAAATGAATAGGCCAATAAACCATTGGGGTAGCGAGGCAGGGCCCCTACCCGGAGCTCTACATCGCGAAGGCGATCAAAGCTCTTGGTTAAATCGTAACCCATAATTCCGATAAAACCAGGAGCAAGACCGCATTGAGGTACCATGGCGGTCTCAGCAGTTTTAGCGAGTTCTTGAATATAAGAGGTGGTTGGCACGTCTTCGGTTAAATCGAAATAATGGAGCTTCAGCTCGTGTGCAATCTTTGCTAAAGGCTTGTTCAAAAAGAAGGGTAGGGCCGATACTATGGTATCAAAATTTTGAAGCTTTTGGGTCACGCTTGTCGTGTCGCTAACGTCTAAGATTTCAGTTTTGAAGTTGAGGCTAAAGTCGTAATGAGGATGTAGTTTGTCAAAGCCGACGACCTCAAAATTTTCGGCAAGAAGCGCACCCACGAGTGTCCCAACCTTACCTAATCCAAACACAGCAATTTTTTTCATTTGAAACAATTTTATCTAAAATTGTTTCAAATATAACAATCGTAAAGATCAGTTCCTCACGAGAACACCTGAATTTTTTTAGTTTTTTTGAAGGGCCCGAAAAGAACGTCCTACAAGTGATCCTGCGCCCGCGAAAAGTCCGCCCAATAGCGCTGTTACTGCGATCACAGCTCCTGTATTTCCGTTTAATGGCAGTAAGACTCCGATCTTTTTTGTGAGAATGAAATCGTTTGCCGCTCCAATGAGGGCAGCCTCAATGGCCCAATCGAGGCCTATGACGATAAATGGTGCAAAGAATACCCATTGGCCTTTGAGCTTTACGATATAACTGCTGAATCCTGCCGCGATTATTACGGTATACCACTGATTCCACAAACCGAGGATTACGGCCAACATTAGGGTAAGTACGCTATGGATGAGAATACGTTTCATATTTAGTTTTTTGGAGTAAAGGTTGAGCTAAAGCTTACTGCTAACGATTCGTCTACAGTCTTCATAAAATTCAATTCGTAATATTCCCCTGCGGCCCAGCGGTCGAGCAGGTCGTCATAGTGCTTGCTTCCAGGATTTCCAGATTGCCCCCCTGGGTAGGCGCCTAAGGCGTTGGTTTTATCAGAAAGCTCTACAATCATGCGCCAAGAGGGCCCGTGATTTTTCTTCATGGCATTCACGATACCGCCGTTTCCGCCCACAGGAAGGTTGAAGCGAGAAAATGCCGGAAGCCCTTGAAGAAGATGCCCGACATAGGTGCCTTTATACGTGGCCCAATCTAATGAATCTCCTGTTGTGCTTAACTCATAAAGAGATTTGACGGTTTGCTCAAAAGAAGCCTTTACAACGTCTGTGGCAGTTTCTTTTTCAGCAGTAGCGAGCCGGTCAAAAAAGTCTAACTCTGGGTGATTTTTGAGAAGCCATACCGTTTGGTATGAATCTGGCCAATGTATGGCGATCTGTGAAGTTTCGAACTCGTCCCAAGTCATTGTGTAAAATGTGGTCCACCAGGCTTCCCATACCGAGGCCCCCAATGAATTTTTGTCGTTGATATAGTCCCAATCCTTCAATGTCTTGAGATAGCCTTCTGCGCTGCCCAGAGCCTCATACGATTCGGCTTCTAGAAGCTCTAACATGCTGGGGAGTGCCTCTGAGGCTTTTAGGTTGAAATTGTTCGATTGTAATGCTTTGAAGTCTTCAACAGATACCTTCTCGAGTGCTCTTAAGAAATCATTGATGGTGCGGTTACGGTATTGTTCGTAATTCGCATCGTATACGTAATACGGATAGGCTTCATCAGTTGGATGTTGATTGGCCGAACTCACGAATTGGCGTTCAGGGTTTTTGACATGCGGATTGTGCTGCTGTGGAATATAGCTTTGCCATTCGTGTTCAGGATTCGATCCGTCTAAAACAAACTTTCCTTGTTGTTCCCATTTGTTGGCGATCTTACCCTGAATCCAGAGCGCGATGTCATTTTCTTTTGAAGCGAACACAAAATTCTGTGCTGGTGCCGTGTAGGTTAAAATGGCGTCTACATAGGCGTCGTAATCGGTGGCGCGGTTGAGCTTCAAAAAGGTGTTTTGGTTGCTGTTGGGCTGATGGCCGATCCATTTCATGGCCAGGTGATCGCGGCCATTACCTTTGAACCTTTCATCATAGGTGATGGGTCCGTAATGGGTATACCGAACGGTATCAAGGTAGGTTTCACCGCCTTTCACCTTGATCTCTTCGATCACGGTGTTTATGGGTTTACTTTCTTCTCCGTAGACATAGGCCGTTTTACTCTTGTCTGTAAATGTGATTGTATACCAGTCTTTTACGTCACGGGTAGCGTTGGTTACTCCCCAAGCAATGTGCTCGTTAAATCCAATGATGACCCCTAAGGCCCCTGGAAGGGTCGCACCCATTACATTGTGATCGGGTGTTGCCAGTTGCATAACGTACCAGATTGAGGGTAGATTAAGCCCAAGGTGTGGATCGTTGGCTAAAATCGGGTGTCCGTTCACTGACTTTTCGGCAGAAACGGCCCAGTTGTTACTTCCGTTATCAGGGTCGGGTTGATCGAGGGTCTCGTTTACCAATGCTATCCCGCTTTTCGATGCTGGGGCTATAGGTACTGTAACTTCCCCGAAATCACTCCAATCGCGTTCTCTTGGAATCACAGGATCTTGATCCGCCAGAAACTCCGGAAAGAGCAGCTCGAAGGTCTCTTTACCGAAAAGGCTTATGAAGTTTGAGTTTTCTAGATCGGCATCTCCTCCGGCGAGCATGTCGGTCATATACATGAGCAGCAAGGCCGACTTTAGAGGCTGCCAAGGCTCAGGGGCATAATTGAGTAACTTGTATTCAACCGGATAATCTTTGGGTTCTAGCGATGAGATGTATTGATTCACTCCTGCACTATAGGCTTCAATACGCGTAGCGAGAACTGGATCTTTGAGCATTTCGTCGAGGGCATTCTCAGCTCCAAATACCATTCCTTTTCTGCGCTGCCCTCTGTCGTATTCGATGGCGTCGGCTCCTACTATTTCTGAGAGTCTGCCCGCCGCGGCATAGGTCTGAAATTCCATTTGCCATAGGCGGTGCTTTGCGGTGATGTAACCCTGTGCGCGATACAAGTCAAGGTCATTCTCTGCAAACACATGGGGGATCAATTGCGCGTCGTAATGCACCGTCACAGCAGCGCTTAGGCCGTCAAGAGCAAGCTGTTCTCCAAAAGATTCGGTGGTTTCGTTTTGCCAAAATCCGCTGTAAGGATTCATAAACTTTCCTAGAGGCGGAATCGTGCCAAGGCCAAAATGCCCTATGTAGAATAGTACCCCACAAAATGCAAGGCTTAGCAAGAGTTTAAATAGCTTCATATGTCGAGAATAATCAATGTTTTAAGATAGAATATTTTGACTAGAGTTGAAGAACGCTCAAAGCGAAAGGAAGGCCACAAGAAGTAAATCGCCGAAGAAAAAAGATAAAACTGTACCGGGTTGACAAATTGCCGGCGCTTACCTGAAATATAGGCTTGGGTCAGCGTAGCCGGATGAAAAAAGAGGGCTTTAATTGAGCGGATGAGTCTTCCGTAATAGTTAAAGGTGCTCGAGAAAAACTGTCCCAATAATTGCCAAACCGTAAGTTTTGAATGAATCACTGCTTGTCCTCAATTGCTGCAAAAATTACCCGCTACAGGGGTGTTGCAGTTAAAGCATGTGACAGAAGGATTCATCGTTTCTTAGTCTGCCGTTTGGTACACCGATAGAATAAAGGCCTCGGGGCTGATAAAGCCGTCGCCGTAATTGTCGTCCCAAGCAGCCAAAGGCTTAGCATCTATAATGTCATCGACTGACAATCCTTCTTCTCTGAGGTCTATGATGAGGTCTACGCAGGTTTGTAATATATGGGTATAGGCCTTGAGATCAGATAAGGTGCCCACGGCGCCGTGTCCCGGAATAATCTTAGTGTTTTCGTCAATCATAGCGGCCGCCATCGCCAGATTGCTCAGCAGCCCGTCAATGTCGCCTCCAGAGTCAACGTCGATAAAGGGATACTTTCCGTTGAAAAAGTTGTCTCCCAAATGGATCACATTTTCTTCCGGAAAATAATAGAAGCTATCGCCATCGGTATGGGCGTCGTTCACATGCATCCCGTGAATGTGCGCGTCTTCGCGGTAGCGCAGATTTAACTGCTCGCTAAATGAGATGACCGGCAGGGCTAGTACTGGGGCCGGAGGGGTGTTGCGCCGAGTCGACTGTTGCCCTGATTTAAGGCGATCGTAAACGCGGTCTGAGGCAATGATGAGCGCCCCTTCTTTGGCAAGATTTTCGTTGCCCCCGGTGTGGTCTCCGTGCCAATGGGTATTGAGCACATAGGCCAAGGGCTTATCGTTGAGAGATTGTATCTGAAAGAGTATTTTATCTGAAAGAGGGGCAAACTGATCGTCAATAAGATAATTTTGATCAGCCCCGGTAACTAGGGCCATATTGCCTCCTGCGCCAAACAGCACATAGACATTTTCAGAAAGTTGTTCGGCCTTAATCGTAACCTGGCTGTAGTCGCGTTGGGCAAATGATAACGTGCTTATCCCTAGGCTTAAGAGCAATAGATAGTTTTTCATCAACACTTATTTTTCTGTAAGTTACGTGTTCTTAAAGACACTTAATCTTACCCCCTCATGAAAAAGTTTATAGCCGCTTTTGTTTTTGTGCTTATGGCCAGTGCCTGCGACACCTCACAAAACGATAGTATCACGACGTTCTACCTCATTAGACATGCCGAAAAAGACCGCTCAGAAGGGGTCGGAAATGATCCAGAATTGACAGAGGCGGGTCATAACAGAGCAGAGCGTTGGGCAGAAGTTTTCGGGCTCGAACCTCTAGATGCAGTATACAGCACCGATTATAAACGCACCCGTCAGACCGCCGAGCCATCGGCTCAAGCCAATGCGCTAGACCTACAGTTTTATGACCCGAATACTTTAAATACAGAGGCTTTGATTGCCCAGCATAATGGACAACGCGTTTTGATTGTTGGTCACAGTAATACCACCCCTTTTATCGTCAACAAATTTTTAGGTGAAGAGCGCTTTGAATGGATCGACGATGCTGTTAACGGTAACCTCTATGTGGTGACCATTGTAGGTGAAACCGTTGGAGTTCAGATCTTGTCTATTGAATGAGGGTTATTCTCGAATAAGACGATACAAAAACACTGCAGTGCGCAGGGTGAGCGCCTCAAAAGTTTTGAGATTCACCGTCTCTTGAGGGGTATGCGCTCCTGATCCCATGCTGCCTAGTCCTCCTAAAGCGCCATCGACATATTCCGTGACAAAAGAGATATCCGCCGCCCCACGCTTACCTGGGTCGTAGGGTTTGATTTCGCCTTGGTCTAAGGCTACACTCACATCGCTTAATTGTTTAAGCAAAGCCATGTTTCCCTCCGTCATTGGCATTGCAGGATACGAATCGGTAAAGCTGATTTCAGCAGAGGTTTGCGGAAGATTACCCGAGCTTACAATCTCTCGCATTTTGGCGCGAGCGCGTTCTTTTTGCTCTTCTGAGATAAAGCGCAGCCCACCGCGCACCTCTGCACGCTGAGCTACAACATTTGTCTTACCGAAGACCTCTGCCTGTCCGCTTTTGGTGTCGTAGTCCATGAAGGTTCCTCCGTAAAGCAGGCCAGGGTTAAAAGTGAGTAGTTCTTCGCCCCGCACTTCATTGTAGAATCCGTTCAAGATGCGCGAGATTTCAAAGACAGCCCCGGCCCCAGTATTTTCAGAAAATACCCCTGAAGAATGTGCGCGTTTTCCGTGGGTGACGAGGTGCCATCCTGACGCTCCTCTTCTTGCTACTGTGGCGTAATCGAATCCGGTTGAGGTCTCGTATCCTAGTGCTAAGTCGGCACGTTTCGCCGCCTCGAGGAGTGATTTTCTAGAAATCGACAAAGGCTTTCCGGTACTTTCTTCGTCTCCGGTAAAGACGACTTCAATGGAAGCATTATTTAAAAGGCCGGCTTGTCTGAGGGCCTTGAGGGCATAAAGGATAATGACGTCTCCGCCTTTCATATCGTTACCTCCTGGGGCCGTGGCGATGCTGTCGTTAATGCGCTCAAAGGTTTGAAAGGGACTGTTCTTTTCGAATACGGTATCGAGGTGCCCAATGAGTAGCAGCTTTTTGCCCTGATTGCCTTCTATTTTAGCGATAAGGTGACCGGCACGATTCATTTCCTCGGGCATTTCTTCCCAATCGGTTTCGAATCCGATGCCGTCAAAGGCCTCCCCAAAGAGTTTACCTACTTCGCGCACGCCTTTAAGATTCAGGGTGCCCGAGTTGACGTTGACCACTTCTTCTAAAAAGGCGATGGCTTCATCATTATTGGCGCTGACGAGCTTAACCAACTGTTTTTCAGCACGCGATAATTTTTGCTGTGCATTGATTGCTGAAGATCCGCCTATCAAAAAGAGGCTAAGAAGTGAAATGAATGAAATTCGATGGAGCATATAGGGCTTCTTTGTATATTGAAGCTTAAATCTAAAAAATAAATGCTATGGCTACGTACACCTGTAATAGTTGTGGAATGGCGGTAAATGCCACCTGCGCAAAATGCGATGTTCCTCTAGAAAACGGAACACTTACCCTCGATTCAGGAGATGAGGTTCAAATTTCTTTTTGCCCTTCATGTGAAGGAAAGATTAAATCGCCTCAGTGCTGCGGAGCCGATATGAGTTGCACCCTATGAGTTTCAAATTTTCTATTTTCAAAAGCGCCGTAATTCTTGCGGCCTTTTCTTTTTGTGCGAGCGCCGTTCAGGGGCAGCGCTTATCTGACAAACAACTCGATCAATTGACCGAGGCGTATTTCTTGCATTCTGCCGAACTGCTCAAGGAGATGGTAGCGGTGAAAAATGACGCCGCAATTCCCGAGCATGTTGAGGCAAATATTGCCTATGCGCAGCGCGTATTTACCTTGCGCGGATTCACCATTGAAATGCTTGAGACCTCGGGCATTCCACTGATGCTAGCCACCTATGAGCCTAAGCGCGCAAAGCGTACCCTCTTGACATACCTACATGTCGATGGTCAGGCGGTAGACCTTTCGAAGTGGCTGCAATCAGACCCTTACGATGTGGTGCTCAAAAAGCCTACGACAGACGGAGGCTACGCGGCGGTTGAATGGAGCGACTTGAGCGAGGCTTATGATCCTGATATGCGCTTCTTTGGTCGTTCAACTTCTGACGACAAAGGTCCTCTTGCGATGTTTCTTGCGGCCTGGGATGCTTTGAGTTCAGTGAAGAAGTTGCCACAATATGGGATTAAAATGATCGTTGACTTTGAAGAAGAGCAGGGTTCGCCTTCGTTGCCTGAGGCCGTTACCTTGTATGAAGACAAGCTAAAGGCTGACGCTATGCTCATTTTTGATGGGCCCAGACATGTCAGTAATCTGCCTACGCTCACCTTCGGCGCACGCGGAATCGCGACGATTACCCTTGAAACTTTTGGACCAAAACTCGCTCAGCACAGTGGACATTACGGCAACTATGCACCGAATCCGGCCCTAATGCTTGCTCAAGCATTGGCCTCGATGAAAGACGAGCGCGGACGTGTGGTAATCAAAGGGTTTTACGACAACGTCAATATCACGGCCGAAGAAAAAGCGCTACTAGATGAAGTTCCTGATGATGAACAGGCCATTAAGAAGCGCCTTGGAATCTCACGACCCGATGCGGTTGGAGGCTCGTATCAAGAGAGTATACAATATCCTTCTTTGAATATTAGAGGTCTGCGTTCTGCTTGGGTAGGCGCTGAAGTCCGCACCATTGTTCCGGCCACTGCTTTGGCAGAGATTGACGTGCGTTTGGTGCCTGAGGTAGATCCAGTACGTCTGATTCAATTGGTCAAGTCGCATATAGAATCGCAAGGGTTTGTGGTATTAGACAACCGTCAGCCAACCGACGAAGAGCGCGCTCAGCATTCTAAACTTATCAGCATGCAGTCGAGCATCTCGTATCAAGCGTTTAGAACCCCTTTTGACTCAGAGGTTTCGGTTTGGTTATCAGAAATCATGAAGCGTTCTTTCGATAAACCTTTGGTTTCTGTGCGAATGTCGGGTGGATCGATTCCGATTTCACCCTTTGTTGACGGACTCGGCATAGACGCGGTCACCATTCCTACGGTAAATGCCGACAACAATCAGCATAGTCCGAACGAAAACCTTAGAGTTCAAAATTTAAAAGACGGATTGCGCACGATGATTGCGGTACTTAGCGCTGAGCCTTATTAGGCTGAATCCCTTTTACTCGAAAATATTCACGGTCTAAGTAGGCGTTGTGAAGGCTGTCCCAACTGCTGTAATGTCTGTGGTCGGCCAAGGTGGCAGTACTCACACCCCAAAGTGCACTTTTGATCTTAATCTCTTCTGGGGTGAGGTTGGGCTCAAGGGTTTTCATGTGGTAACCCGTGTAGAAGTAGAGTGTAGTGTTCGCAAACCCTTTACTTGCCTCTTGTGCAAACAGTGATGCCACCCTATGGTCTGAATGATCACCGGGGTTGCGCGCTACATCGGTATCGGTCAAATGCATCTCAAGGTGGCGATTCTGTTTGAGCTGAGTCAAGAGCGTTTTAAGAGTTCCGACTAAATCTTCTTTATTACTATAGGTCGATTGTCCATCAATCGTACCAAAGTCAATCACTTGACGGTTGAATAGTTTTTCGAGGCTCTTGTTTTCATTGGCTTCAAATCCAGAACCGTCACCGTTGCCATCGGGTAAGCGCATAAAATATACCGATAGCTTTTTGTAACTGTATTTCAATAAGAGATGCCCGTTAATTTGAAGCCATTCGCGTTTCATTTCATCACCGTAAAAAGCCCCAGAACTGTAGGCATTTACGGTAAATCGGGCCGCAGCCAAAGCCGAAGCCTCGCGTGCCTTATAGTAGGCATCGTTTGCTGTTTTATGACCCGCATCTCCTGCGGTTAAATGTAGAATGACTGTTTCATCCTCGGTGTTTTGAGCACTTTCGAATACCTTGGTTCCCATAAATAGTTGCCAATCATCTTGGTGTGCGGCGACAAATACGCGCGTTGTCTGACCGAAGAACAAAAGCGGAGTAAGAACAAAAAGAAGAAATAATGGCGAGGGCTGTTTCATGGGATTAAAGATATAAACTCTTTGTTTTAAGCGCTTTTGGACGAAAATTTTAGTCTACCTTAAATTTTTGAATATAAGTAAAACTTTCATTTTAAAATACTGAATATGAATTAGTTAATTTATAATAATATTTTTGAACATAATATTTGTTTTCAAACTGTTATAGTTTCCTGAAAAATCCGGCGGTACTTTCGATTGAAATCACGTTCAGAATCAAATGAGTAACACTTTGAACCACTATAGTAAGGCTGTTAGCCAAGATCCGACACAGCCAGCAGCACAAGCAATGCTTCATGCCATTGGCCTGACAAAAGAAGACTTTAAGAAACCTTTTGTTGGGATCGCAAGCACCGGTTATGAAGGAAACCCTTGTAATATGCACTTGAACGACCTTTCAGTCGATATCAAGAAAGGGGTCATGGCTTCAGATATGGTGGGATTGATTTTCAATACCATCGGGGTCAGTGACGGGATTTCAATGGGAACTCCCGGGATGCGATTCTCTTTGCCGTCGCGAGATGTTATTGCTGATTCGATAGAAACCGTAGTTCAGGCAATGTCGTATGACGCTGTCGTGCCCGTGGTAGGATGTGATAAAAACATGCCTGGTGCCCTCATGGCGATGCTGCGCTTAAATCGTCCAAGCATCATGGTTTATGGCGGAACGATTGCCCCTGGATGTCACAAGAATAAAAAACTAGATGTAGTTTCTGCGTTTGAGGCATGGGGAGAGAAAGTAGCTGGAAAGATTGACGAGGCTGAGTTTAATGCTGTTGTTGAAAATGCATGTCCTGGAGCAGGTGCCTGCGGAGGAATGTACACGGCCAACACTATGGCTTCGGCCATTGAGGCACTCGGGATGGCACTGCCCTATAACTCATCAAATCCGGCGACAAGTCAAAACAAAGTAGACGAATGCGACAAGGTAGGCGTGGCAATCAAGCACTTGCTTGAGCGCAACCTGAAACCAAAAGATATTGTGAAACGTAAGTCATTTGAGAATGCAATCAGATTAATCGCGGTTTTGGGCGGATCAACCAATGCTGTCTTGCATTTCTTGGCCATTGCCAAGGCCGCAGAAATCGACTTTACCATAGACGATTTTCAAGAGTTGATGGACCGCACTCCATTTTTGGCTGACTTGAAGCCTTCCGGAAAATACCTAATGGAAGATCTGCACCGTGTAGGTGGTGTGCCAGCGGTTCTCAAGTTTATGCTTGAGAACGACATGCTTAACGGAGATTGTATGACCGTAACTGGTAAGACGATCGCTGAAAACCTTCAGGAGGTAGAAGGATTGAAAGCCGATCAAAAAGTCATTTATCCGCTCGATAAGCCGATCAAGGCCACAGGACACATTCGCATATTGAAAGGAAATTTAGCTCCTGAGGGTTCAGTAGCTAAAATCACAGGAAAAGAAGGATTAGAATTCAAAGGCCCGGCGCGCGTTTTCGAAGGAGAGTATTCCGCCAATGATGGGATTAGAAAGGGTGAAGTTAAACCCGGAGATGTAGTGGTCATTCGTTATGAAGGTCCAAAAGGAGGACCAGGAATGCCCGAAATGCTGAAGCCTACCGCCGCTATTATGGGGGCTGGCCTCGGAAAGGATGTGGCCTTAATTACAGACGGGCGCTTCTCAGGAGGAACACACGGATTCGTAGTAGGACACATAGTTCCTGAGGCTCAAGAAGGCGGACCAATTGCCTTAGTTCAAAATGGAGACCTCATCGAAATTAATGCCGAAACAAACACCCTCACGCTGCACATTAGCGATTATGAAATGAAAGCACGTGCTCAAAAGTGGAAGCAGCCTGAGTACAAGTTCAAAAGCGGGGTGCTCTATAAGTACATTAAAAATGTCTCAACAGCTTCTAAAGGCTGTGTGACAGATCTATAGTCATGTCAGAAAAACTACACATTAGCGGTGCCGAAGCGGTTATTCGCTGCCTTCTCGCAGAAGGAGTTGACCTCATTTACGGATATCCAGGAGGAGCCATTATGCCGGTTTACGATGAATTGTACAAATTTCAAGACCAGCTCAATCATGTGCTCACACGGCACGAGCAAGGAGCCACCCACGCAGCTCAAGGCTATGCGCGCACTTCGGGAAAGGTCGGAGTCGCTGTTGCTACTTCAGGTCCGGGCGCTACGAACCTAATTACAGGAATCGCAGATGCCCAGATTGATTCGACACCCCTTGTTTGTATCACCGGTCAGGTAGCTACTCACCTCTTGGGTTCAGACGCTTTTCAAGAAACTGATATTATTGGGATCTCTACTCCGGTAACGAAGTGGAATTATCAAATCACTCGCGCCGAAGAGATTCCGGAGATCATGGCGAAGGCCTTTTACATAGCACGTTCGGGTAGACCCGGCCCGGTGCTCATCGACATCACCAAAGATGCGCAGTTCGCCACCTTTGACTTTAGTTATAAAAAATGTACCGGAGTTCGCAGCTACAAGGCTGTACCGAAGCTAGACCAGGCTCAAGTTCAGGCTGCTGCAGACGCCATCAACGGAGCCAATAAACCGCTCATCGTTTGGGGTCAAGGAGTGATCTTGGGAGAAGCTGAGGCTGCGTTCAAAACGTTTGTGGAGAAAACACAAATACCAGCGGCATGGACGATTTTAGGCCTCTCAGCATTAGCAACCGACCACCCTTTGAATAAGGGGATGTTAGGAATGCATGGAAACTATGCACCCAACTTACTCACCCAAGAATGCGATGTGCTTATCGCTATCGGGATGCGTTTTGACGACCGCGTAACCGGACGCTTAGATGCTTATGCCAAGCAAGCGAAGGTGGTTCACCTTGAAATCGATCCTGCCGAAATCAATAAGAATGTTCACGCAGACTATCCGGTTTTGGCGAATTGCAAAGAGAGTCTTGAAGCACTTACGCCGCTTGTAGAGACTAAAAAATTAGACGAGTGGATGGCTCGATTCGATGAATTATACGCTAAAGAATATGATGCCGTCATCGAAAAAGACCTTAAGCCTTCAAAAGAAGGCCTCACCATGGGAGAGGTGATGGTCGAAATCAATAAGGCCAGTAAGTCAGACGCTGTAATTGTTACAGATGTAGGTCAGCACCAAATGGTGGCCTGCCGCTACGCGAGCTTCGTCCGCTCAAAGAGCAATGTGACCTCAGGCGGACTAGGGACAATGGGCTTTGCCCTTCCGGCAGCAATCGGAGCCAAGATGGGAGCCCCCGATCGTCACGTAGTTGCGGTGATAGGAGATGGTGGATATCAAATGACCATTCAAGAACTCGGAACCATTTTTCAAACCGGAGTCGCTGTTAAGATTGTTGTCTTAAACAACAATTTCTTGGGGATGGTACGTCAATGGCAACAGCTATTCTTTGAAAAGCGTTACGCCTCTACCGAAATGACCAATCCTGATTTTGTTACTATTGCAAAAGGATACCACATTCCTGCGAAAAAGGTAACCGAGAGAACAGACTTGGCTTTAGCCGTTGAAGAGATGCTAGCCACCGAAGGACCTTATTTCTTAGAGGTAGTGGTTGAGAAAGAAGACAACGTCTTTCCTATGATTCCAACAGGAGCTTCATTAACCGAAATACGCTTAAACTAATGAGTACAGAACCTACCCGTTATACGATTTCGATTTATTCAGAGAACAACGTGGGCTTACTGAACCGCATTTCCGCGATCTTTCTGAAGCGCCATATCAACATTGAAAGTTTAACCACTTCACTCTCTGAAATTCCTGAAGTCTTTCGATTTGTCATTGTCGTCATGGCGACAGAGACTCAAACGCAGAAATTGGTGCAACAGATCGAGAAGCAAGTGGATGTCATCAAGGCCTTCTATCATACTGATGAAGAAACCATCTTCTTAGAGACAGCGCTGTACAAGGTGAAGACCAACTTTCTTTTTAAAGAGCGACAAATTCAGAATTATATCAAAGAGAGTCACGCGAGTATCGTAACGGTGGCTCCGGAGTATTTCGTTATTGAAAAAACCGGATTTCGACACGAGACCGATAAGCTGAGAGAGCAATTGGCGCCCTTTGGGCTGTTACAATTTGTGCGTTCAGGACGCATTTCAGTCTCAAAAGCCCCGATGGGAATCTCTGAAATCTTAAATTCGTTTAAAGAAAACCTAAGCTAATTATGGCAAATTATTTCAATCAACTATCGTTTAGAGAACAATTACTTCAACTCGGTAAGTGCCGTTTTATGGGTGCTGATGAATTTGCCGATGGGGCTGCAGCCCTAAAGGGAAAGTCTATTGTGATTGTCGGATGCGGCGCACAAGGACTCAACCAAGGACTCAACATGCGCGATTCAGGATTATCAATCAGCTATGCGCTGCGTGACTTAGCTATCGCTGAAAAACGCGCTTCATACCAGAACGCCACTTCAAACAATTTCAAAGTAGGGACCTACGAAGAGCTTATTCCGAAAGCTGACGTGGTGATCAACCTTACTCCGGATAAGAATCATACGTCTGTGATCAATGCGGTATTGCCACTTATGAAAAAAGGAGCAACGCTTTCGTATTCACACGGATTCAACATGGTTGAAGAAGGCATGCAGATTCGTAAAGACCTTACCGTGATTATGGTGGCACCCAAATGCCCAGGCTCAGAGGTGAGAGAAGAGTACTGCAGAGGATTCGGAGTACCTACCCTTATCGCGGTGCATCCAGAGAACGATCCTGAAGGGAAGGGTCTAGCGCAAGCAAAAGCCTATGCCGTTGCAACCGGTGGTCACCGTGCGGGTGTACTTGAATCGTCTTTTGTGGCTGAGGTAAAATCAGATTTAATGGGTGAGCAGACCATCTTGTGTGGGGTGCTTCAAACCGGGTCGATCTTGTGTTTCAACAAGATGGTTGAAAAAGGAATCGAACCTGCCTATGCCGCTAAGCTTATTCAATATGGATGGGAGACCATCACTGAGGCTTTAAAGCACGGTGGAATAACACACATGATGGATCGTCTTTCAAACAGCGCCAAGATCAAGGCATTCGAACTGTCTGAGCAATTGAAAGAAATCATGACGCCACTTTTTCAAAAGCACATGGACGATATCATGTCGGGCCACTTCTCTAAAACGATGATGGAAGACTGGGCCAACGACGATAAAAACCTATTGACATGGAGAGCAGCTACGGGTGAGACGGCTTTTGAGAAGACCGACGCTACTAGCACTGCTATCGATGAACAAGAATATTTCGATCACGGAATCTTAATGGTAGCCTTTGTGCGTGCAGGGGTTGAATTGGCCTTTGAAACCATGGTTGATGCCGGCATCAAAGAAGAGTCTGCATATTACGAGTCGCTTCACGAGACACCGCTTATCGCAAATACTATTGCGCGCAAGAAACTATTTGAAATGAACCGTGTAATTTCTGACACGGCTGAATACGGATGTTACCTTTTTGATCACGCCTGTAAACCATTGCTTGCTGACTTCATGAAGGGCATCGATACTAATGTTATCGGTAAAGGAACAGCTGCAAAAGGGGTAGACAACAGAGCCCTAATAGAGGTTAATGCTCAACTGAGAAATCACCCAATCGAAAAGGTGGGTGCCACACTCAGATCGGCAATGACCGCAATGAAGAAGATAGTTTAGTTTTTGTTTTACCTATCCAATCTACTGTCAAAAAAGGGCGCTCATCGGGCGCCCTTTGTTCTTTCAGTTGTTGACAAAATTCTATTTTTTGATATGGGCCACCACATAGTCTCCGACCTCTGAGGTGCCATAGGCTTTGTTCGATCCGGCTAGGTCTACGGTGACTACCATGTCGGCTAGCGACTGGTTGACAGCCTTGCGGATGTGTTCTGACTCGTCTTTGAGGTTGAACGACATCTCGAACAACATGGCAGCAGATAAAATAGTTGCCAATGGGTTGGCGATGTTTTTACCGGTAGCTTGAGGAAAAGATCCGTGAATCGGTTCGTATAAGGCCACCTTAGAGCCGATAGAGGCTGAAGGCATTAGACCCATCGATCCAGAAATCACAGAAGCCTCATCGGTCAAAATATCTCCAAAAAGGTTTTCAGTGATAAGTACGTCATAGGTTTTTGGCCATTGAATGAGTCGCATGGCTACGGCATCTACGAGCTCGTAACTCACGGTGACCTCGGGATATTCTTTTTCCATGCTCTGAACCGTTTCACGCCACAAACGGGAAGTTTCAAGTACGTTGGCCTTATCGACTAAACAAAGCTGCTTTCTTCTGCTCATGGCTAATTCAAACCCTTTGCGAGCAAGACGAACGATTTCATCTCTTGTGTAGGTACAGGTGTCAAAAGCGGTGTTGTTGTTGTCTTGACGTCCGCGCTTTCCGAAGTAGATGCCTCCGGTTAGCTCACGCACGAAAACCAGGTTAGTACCTTCAATGCGGTCGCGCTTCAAGGGGCTATTGTCTATTAGCGATTCAAATACAAAGGTCGGACGTACATTGGCGTAAAGACCGAGCATTTTTCTCATACGCAGTAAGCCCTGTTCAGGACGCACCTTGGCTGAAGGGTCGTTATCAAAACGCGGGAGTCCGATGGCGCCAAAAAGCACAGCGTCTGAACTCGCACATACCTCATGGGTCTCGGGTGGATACGGATCACCAACGGCATCGATGGCTGCCGCCCCGGTAAGGGCGGGCCTCCATTCTATTTCATGCCCGTATACTTCGGCTATGGCGTTACTAACTTTAACGGCTTCAGCGGTTACTTCGGGGCCGATTCCGTCTCCGGCGAGTAGGGCAATGGTCATTTTCATGCTTAGGCTGTGTAGATTTGGTTCAGCATTTTTTCAGTGGCCTTGATGGCCGAAACGGTCTGATCAGAGTCTAGACCTCTAGTGATGAATTCGCGCGTGGTCGTCTTCCAGGTGATGGTCGTTTCACACAGGGCGTCAGAGTGACTTCCAGGTGGAATATGAACAAAATAGTCAATCAGCTGAGGAAGCTCACGAGAGAGTTGTTTGTAAATTTTTCGAATGGCATTCAAGAAGGCGTCGTATTGACCGTCTCCGCATGCATTTTCTTCATACACCTCATCGTCTATGCGAACGCTAACAGTGGTTGAGGGTTGCAGACCCTTGGCGTGGGTCAAGACATAAGACTCAATCTTAACGTGTTGTTCATAGGCACTTTCACCTAGCACATCAGAGATGATATAAGGCAGGTCGTCTAGGGTCACTTTTTGCTTCTTGTCTCCAAGGGCAATTACTTGAGCGGTGACTTTTTTCAGCTCTTCTTCTCCTAAGGTGATTCCGAGGCTGTTGAGATTTTTAAGAATATTAGCTTTACCTGAGGTTTTACCTAGGGCATAAGAGCGTTTTCGGCCGAATCGCTCGGGTAAAAGGTCGTTAAAATAGAGATTGTTTTTGGCGTCTCCGTCTGCGTGGATTCCGGCGGTCTGTGTAAATACATTTGCACCTACAACAGGTTTGTTTACTGGAATATGAAACCCACTAAAAGTGGCAACGAATTGACTCACTTTATAAAGCGCCTTTTCTTTTACACGGGTCTTCACTTCAGGAACAAAGTCGTTGATCACCGCGATGCAACTAGCCAATGCGGCATTTCCGGCGCGCTCACCCATTCCATTGACTGTAAGGTGTACACCATTAACTCCGGCTTTAACAGCCTCGAGCACATTGGCTGCTCCAAGATCGTAATCGTTATGACCGTGAAAATCAAAACGAACTCCAGAATAACGCGAAAGAATCTCGCGCAGATAACTTGAAGTCTCATCGGGGGTGAGCACCCCTAGCGTATCAGGCAACAAGATGCGTTCAACGGGCTGCTTGACCAGGTGGTCGAGGTAGTCGAACACATAATCTTTTGAATTGCGCATTCCGTTGCTCCAGTCTTCGAGGTATACGTTTGAATGGATGCCTCTTTTTTGAGCTTCTTGAAGGTTTTCAGCTACGTTCTTGAAATGTTGTTCTGGTGTTTGTTTGAGCTGATGGGCAAGGTGATTTAATGAACCCTTAGTCAGCAGGTTTTGCACTATTGCTCCCGAAGCTTCCATCCAATCTAGTGAAACACCTTGATCGATAAAGGTGAGCACCTCAACCCGGTCAAGTAATCCTTTATCAGAGGCCCATGAGGTAATGCGATTTACCGCCTCTTGTTCTCCTTTTGAAACTCTTGCCGAGGCGATTTCAATCCGATCTACCTGCAACTCTTCTAACAGCAACTGAGCTACGGTTAGCTTTTCTGCCGCAGTAAAAGAAACGCCAGAAGTTTGTTCACCATCGCGCAGCGTGGTGTCCATGATCTCAATCGGCCGTTGTTTCTGTTTCATTGAACTGATTTTAGAGGCCTATTAAAAAGGTCTTGTTTCGGCGAAACCTTCGATAGAAGATTTGATATTCAATAGGTAATCGATATCGTCGAATCCGTTTTGAAGATTTTGTTTTTTGTAGGCCGAAATCTCAAAGGTTTCTTGCGCACCAGTGGCATTGAGAGTCACCGTTTGAGCACCTAGGTCTACCATTACTTCGGTCTTAGGGTCTTCTTTGACT
This sequence comes from Flavobacteriaceae bacterium, assembly GCA_038134285.1. Taxonomy (GTDB): domain Bacteria; phylum Bacteroidota; class Bacteroidia; order Flavobacteriales; family Flavobacteriaceae; genus UBA3478. Next base: position 162,963 of record JAYPUW010000001.1, on the reverse strand, counting down.
GCATCAAAGATGGATTGAAGAAATCCTTCAGATACTTGAACAGGAAGTACACCAATGTTGAGGCAGTTGTTCTTGAAGATATCGGCAAAGAAACTTGAAATCACACAGCGGAATCCGTAATCGTAGATGGCCCATGCGGCGTGCTCTCTTGAAGAACCTGAACCGAAATTTTTTCCGCCTACCAAGATTTTTCCTAAGAAAGTGTCGTTATTCAGCACAAAATCAGCCTTAGGACTTCCGTCTTGATTAAATCGCCAATCGCGAAAGAGATTGTCTCCAAACCCCTTACGCTCCGTCGCTTTTAGAAAACGGGCAGGGATGATTTGATCGGTATCTACATTTTCTATGGGTAGCGGAACTACAGAACTGCTTAGGGTGGTAAATTTATCGTAGGCCATGTGTTAGTCGATTAAGGTTCTAGGGTCAGTTACAACTCCAGTTACTGCGGTTGCCGCTGCAACTGTTGGACTGGCGAGCATTGTGCGTGCTCCTGGACCTTGACGTCCTTCGAAGTTTCGGTTTGAGGTACTGACAGCCACTTTTCCGGCGGGAATCTTGTCTTCATTCATCGCCAGACAAGCAGAACATCCGGGTTCTCTGAGTTCAAAGCCTGCCTCTGAGAGGATATGGAATAATCCTTCGTCAATGATGGCTTGACGCACTTTGTGTGATCCGGGAACCAACCAAGCGGTAATGTGATCCGCTTTCTTGCGCCCCTTCACAATTTCAGTGAACGCTCTAAAGTCTTCGATACGTCCGTTGGTACAACTCCCTAAGAAAACATAGTCAACCTTTTTGCCGAGCAGCTGGTCTTTTTCATTGAAGCCCATATAGTCAAGCGACTTCTTGTAGCTTTCTTTGCTGCCTTCGGCTTGATCGAAAGAAGGAATGCTTCCGCTGATACCTGTTCCCATCCCAGGGTTGGTTCCGTAGGTGATCATCGGCTCAATTTTTGCGCCGTTCAAAATAATTTCTTTGTCGTAGGTCGCTCCCTGGTCTGTGTGCAGGGTTCTCCAGTAGGCCATAGCGCTCTCCCAATCAGTCCCTTTTGGCGCAAACTCGCGCCCTTGAACGTAATCGAAGGTGGTCTGATCTGGAGCGATCATTCCACCGCGAGCTCCCATCTCAATAGAAAGGTTGCATACGGTCATACGACCCTCCATACTCATCTTTTCGAAGATTTCTCCGGTGTATTCAACAAAGTGCCCTGTAGCCCCCGAAGTGCTGAGTTTTGAAATGATAAATAGAGCGACGTCTTTAGGAGTCACACCTTTGCCGGGCATTCCCTCAATGTGAATGCGCATGCTTTTTGGCTTGGGCTGCATGATACATTGGGTAGACAGTACCATTTCAACCTCAGAAGTGCCAATTCCGAATGCGATCGCACCAAAGGCTCCATGCGTTGAGGTGTGAGAGTCTCCGCACACGATGGTTGCCCCCGGAAGGGTGATTCCATATTCTGGACCTACAACGTGTACAATACCGTTTTTCTCGTGTCCGAGCCCCCAATAAGAAATGCTGTGCTCTGCCGCATTCCGCTCTAGCGCAGAAAGTTGATTTGCAGATAGCACATCGGCTACGGGAAGGTGTTGGTTGAGTGTAGGGGTATTGTGATCTGCAGTGGCGAACGTACGCTCAGGATACAACACTTTGATACCGCGGTTTTTCAATCCCAAAAAGGCTACCGGACTCGTTACTTCGTGCACCATATGGCGATCGATGAAGAGGACATCTGGTCCTTCAGGTACAGAAGAAACCACATGCGCGTCCCATACTTTGTCAAATAATGTTTTTTTCATGGAGGGTGAAAGCTAAATATATTGTTTCACTTGTTTTACTAATACTTCGATATCGTTATCGTCGATTTCTTTTTTCGAATCGGCCATAATTAAGAATTGCTCATACATGGTATCGAGCATCAATTTGTCAAATTCGAACCCTAAGTTTTTAGCTCTATAGGCAAGGGCTGCACGACCGCTTCTGGCAGTGAGTACTATAGCCGAATGATCAACACCCACTTCTAGCGGATCGATAATTTCATAGGTTTCTCTATTCTTGATCACACCATCTTGATGTATGCCTGAGCTGTGGGCGAAGGCGTTAGTGCCGACGATGGCTTTGTTAGCTTGAACAAACATACCCATTCGATCAGAAACTAAATGGCTGATAGAGTTGAGTAGCTTGGTATTAATGTCGGTGTAAAGGTCGAGGCTTGGGTGTTGACGCATGATCATCACCACTTCTTCTAGAGCGGTGTTTCCGGCTCGTTCTCCGATACCGTTAATAGTGCACTCGATTTGACGCGCTCCGTTTCGTGCTCCTGAAATGGCGTTCGCCGTGGCTAAACCGAGGTCGTTATGGCAATGGCACGAAAGGGTGGCCTTTTCAATCCCCTTTACGTTCGCTTTCAGATAGGCAATTTTGGCACCGTAGTCTTCAGGGAGGCAATATCCTGTGGTATCTGGAATGTTCAGCACGGTGGCTCCGGCAGCAACCACCTTTTCACACACACGAGCCAAGAATTCATTGTCTGTTCTCCCGGCATCTTCTGCATAGAACTCGACGTCTTCAACATAGCGCTTGGCGTGGGCGACTGCCTTTTCTGCACGCTCTATGATCTGATCTCTAGTAGCTCTAAATTTGTGAGTGATGTGAGAGTCAGAAGTACCGATTCCGGTATGAATACGAGGTCGAATGGCCGACTTTAGTGCTTCAGCGGCCACGTCAATGTCTTTTTCAACAGCGCGGGTCAAACCGCATACTCTGGCGTTTTTAACCAATTTCGCAACGGCTTCAACCGCTTTAAAATCACCTGGGCTAGAAATGGGGAATCCGGCCTCTATGATATCTACCCCAAGAGCGTCGAGTTGTTCAGCAATCTCAAGTTTGCAACTGGTATCTAGCTTACAGCCAGGGACCTGTTCTCCGTCTCTAAGAGTGGTGTCGAAAATTTCTACTTTTTCTTTGCCCATAGCGCCTTACGCAAATTTTAAATTCAAAAATAACTGCTCTTTGATCCTTTATTTGGGTATCAAAGATTATATTACGAAATTCAACCTTATAATTAAGACCCTATTCTACTAATATGCAGAGAGTTAACAAAAAATATCTGGCGACACCTAAAAATACGCAAGATCCGGTCTTTTTACTCATAAAGTCACTGACTAAGGCGCAAAAACGACAATTTAAACTCTATGCCAATAGAATTGAAGGGCACCGCGATTCTAAATTCATCCAATTATTTGATTTTTTCGATCACACGGAGGTGTATGACGAGCGTGAATTGCTCAAGCAATCTTTTGTGTCTCGTACGCAGTTGGCAAATCTCAAATCACACCTCTACAAACAATTACTCACTTCGTTGAGGCTGAATCCGAGTATTCAAAATCCGCGTATGCTCATTCGTGAGCAGCTCGATTTTGCCACGGTTCTCTATCAAAAAGGATTGTACCGTCAGAGCTTAAAGATTCTTGAGAAGGCCAAACAAATGGCGAAAAAATGGGATGAAAAGTACACTCAATATGAAATTGTTGAGTTTGAAAAAATCATTGAATCGCAGTACATAACGCGAAGTATGAGCAACCGAACCGAAGTTTTGGTTTCTGATGCCCGAGAACTCGGAGAGGCCAATATGCTTTGCAGTCAACTGTCGAATTTATCGCTCTTGCTCTACGAGCGTTTGCTCAAGGCCGGATACGTCAAAAGTGACGAAGAATACCGTGATATTACTCAGTTTTTCTTTAGAGAACTTCCGAAAGTCGATTACGAACAGTTGGGTTTTAGAGAGCGCCTATGGTACGCCAAGGCACATGTGTGGTACAGCATGATTACCCAAGACTTTTTGGGGCTTTTCAAGCATGCCTCTCGTTGGGTGTACCTCTTTGAACAGTACCCCGAAATGCTCACCTCGCACCCTATTTTTTATCTGAAGGCGAACAACTATTTGATGGAGTCTCTACTGTTATTGAGACACCCCGAAAAGTTCAAAACCACACTCGAGACGCTGCGTAAAACCATTGTCTCAGATGTTTTTCCGAAAAACACCAATACCCAGGCCCTCGCTTTTTTATATCGTGTCAACAATGAAATGAATCTTCATTTTTTAAAAGGCACCTTTAACGAAGGATTGAAGCTTGTGGCTGAGGTGAAAGAGGGAGTGAAGACATTTGAAAATCAAATCGATGCACACCATGTAATGATGTTGAATTATAAAATGGCGTGTATGTATTTCGGAGCGGCCGACTACGCGCAGTGCATTGCTTATTTGAGACCAATCATTGCCAATACTTCTCTGACGATGCGTGAAGACCTTTTGTGTTTTTCGCGCATCCTAGACGTGATTGCGCACTTCGAAGCAGGATTAGATGACGATCTTGATCGCCTACTATTAAGCACCTACCGTTTCTTGATCCGTATGAACGACCTGCATCAGGTGCAGCGCCTGCTCATTCAATTCATACGCGAGCTCGGATCGGTTTATCCTCAAGATTTGAAAGAAAAATTTAAAGCGCTACACGGGCAATTACTTCCTTTAGAAGAAGACTACTACGAGCGGCGCTCTTTTTTGTATTTGGATGTTTTATCATGGCTTGAAAGCCATATCAGTTCTACCCCTTTGGCTGAGGTGGTGGTTCGTAAAAATACGCAATCGGTAAAGGCCTCACGCCTTTAAAAGTGTGTGAGACTCATCACGACGAAAGAGATGAGTGCGATCATCCATACGGCGAGCATTCCGATTTTGACAGTTCCTGAAAGACGCCCCATGTTTTTGAACAACAACTGAAGAGCCACCAAGAGCAGGCTAAATGCTGGTATTCCGAAGGTCAAAATCATACTGATATGATAGAATATCGGATGATAAGGTCCGCCCCAATTTGATTCCATGTATTGGAACCCTGGGAGCATTAAAATGTCATTGCCAATGTTAACATCGATGAAACTTCCAACGATGAAACTAACGGTTATAACGATTAAGAATACAAGTGTCACTGCGATGATGATCACTCCGAAAAGCTTTCCCACGATTTCACCTATGATACTTAGCAATCGACCAATGGCTTTAAAAAGTGTGCTGAAGAGCTCTCCAATAAACGTGAAAAACCCTTTTGCTCCTTCTTGAGCCTTGTGTTGGGCGCCTTTGAAGTCGACATTTTTAAGGTCTTCTTTCACGTTCTGATAGCTCTCTTTTACGAAATCTTCTATGTTACTGAAAGTGGCCGCTTTTCCTTTCATCTCTAGTTTTTGTGAGATGCTGATGGCCTTAGGGATGATGATCCAAAGCACAAAGTAGAAGATTGCAGAGACGCCACTAAACAACAGTGCCAAGAAAATAAGGCGTACCCAGACGGTATCTATACTGGTGAAGTGGCCTATCCCTGAACAGACCCCTCCGAGTACTTGATTGTCAGGATCTCTATAGAGACGCTTTTTACTACTCTCTTTGAAATGATTGCGCTCTTGTTTCGGAGCATCTTCTTCAGACACATAGTCTTCGGGTTGCCCCATAATTGCAATTACTCCTTCAACATCTTCTATAGAGATCACTGATTTGTTCTTTCCCGAAAAGAGCTCGGCAATGCGATTTTCGATATCCGCAATGATTTCATCTCTTCCGAGTGTATTGTCGAGATAGGCCTTGATCGAATCAAGATAGTCTTGCAGTTTGGTGTAAGCGTCTTCATCGATGTGAAAGACCAGGCCAGAAAGATTAATGGTTAACGTTTTTTTCATGATTTATTGGTTACCGTATTTATAGCATGTTGCAATTCGTTCCAAGTGATTTTTAATTCTTCTAAAAAGGCGACCCCTTCTTCGGTTAAGGTGAAGTACTTACGAGGAGGCCCGCTCGTAGACTCTTCCCATCTATACTGCAATAGATCGGCATTTTTGAGTCGCGTAAGCAACGGATAGAGTGTACCCTCAACAACGAGCAGTTTGGCCTGCTTCAGGTGCTCTAGAATTTCAGAGGCGTAGAGGTCTTGATCTTTGAGAACTGCTAGAATGCAGTACTCTAAGATTCCCTTGCGCATCTGTTGTTTGGTATTTTCAATATTCATAATTCATCTATAATGCACTACAAAGATATAAATAAAAAAAGGTACTATGCAAAACAAAGTACTAAATGATATAATTTAGCTCCAAGACCTCGCCTATGGAAATCCTTTATGTATTGCTTGGAAGCCTGCTTTTGATTGTCGGAATCATAGGCTGTTTTGTACCCGTAATCCCAGGTCCCATCATTGGCTATTTAGCACTCTTGGTATTGAAATTTAGCGGAGAAGGCACCATTGGATCGGCCTGGCTATGGGTGTTTGGAGCCCTTGCAATTATCGTTTCTATAGTGGATAATATTATTCCGGTTTATGCCACCAAACGATTCGGAGGATCTAGGGCCGGAATCATAGGGTCATTCGTTGGATTGGTTTTGGGATTGCTATTCTTTCCGCCATTTGGGTTTTTATTTGGCCCATTTTTGGGTGCCTTTGCGGGTGAATTGTACGTGCAACCCTCTGACATCAAAGCCGCAGCCAGAGCTGCTCTAGGTTCTTTAATGGGAGTGCTTGCAGGATCGCTCTTGAAGTTAGCTCTAGTGTTGTGGATGGCATGGATATTTTACGCCGCTCTCTAGGAAGAGTGGTCACTTACGATCACCCATTTTCTATTTATTTTTCGGAGCAGTAAGGTGAAATGCCCCGTTGGGGTATCGTTCTCTCTGTAGAGTGTAAACTTTCCAACCACTTGAATCGTGCGCCTGTCCCATTGACGTTTTTCTAGGATATCAAATGCAAGAGTACCCATTGCAGCCCGATTGGGGTAGCGCTTGTTATACCCTTTTAGTGTGTTTTGATAGCCGTAGGTTGGGCCACTGCTGCCTACAAAGATCAGGCGATTGTCTTCCCAATACCCCTGCATAAAGCGCTGGGTGTCTCCGGTATTCCAAGCCTCGATCTGATGTTCAAAAAGGGCATCTATGGTGCGGCTTACCTTGGGACTGGGTTGCTTCTGGGAGGTGGCGTGAAACCCTGCGCTTAGCAGAGCAATTAAGAATAGCGTTCTCATAATTAAAGGGAGGGGTTTCCGAATAAATCCATCGTATTTCGGCCTTTGGTGAGCTCAAGCATCACCTGGGTTTGCGATTTTATGCTCGTGTTGTTAAGAATGTGATTCAGTGAAACGCCCTTTTCGGCTAGTACTTCTCCGATAAGCTTTGAACGATGGCACTGATGAGGCTCTACCTCTCCGCACATCAAGGCCACACGAAAGCCTTTTTCGAGGGCGACCAACAACCGCGCTATCCCCTTGGTAAAGGCCGGATGTAGTTTGGCTTTTTGATAGTCGAGCTTGCCATCGGTGTAGCAGCTGTCGTCTTTCGGAATGCCTCCGATCATATCGCCTATATAGACGTATTGGACGTTGTGTTCTTTCAGGTATGCCGCAATGGGTTCTCTGCAAAAATCAGGATTCCATTTTGAATAGGGGTTTGAGCGCACATCTGCAATAACATCTACCGCATGAGTTCTCAATAAATCGAGAAACTCATCTGGGCTTCGCAGTCCGTAGCCTATGCTAAAAAGGCAGGCCTCATTCTTATGGTTTTCAGATGATAGGGGCATGTGCAGGATTCAAAAAGTTCACATATCTTGATAAGAAAATCAGAACACCTATGAAAGGTATAAAAATCATTGCTTTACTCCTTCTTGCACATTGCACTGCTCAGGGGTATGCTCAAGACTATGGGGCCATCTTGCCCATGAAAGAACGAGCCCGTGTCATCAATGAATTGCTAGAAGACAAGATTCAAAATTATCTGCCAAGACTCATGGCAGATACGGGGATTGATATGTGGATTGTGGTGTCAAGAGAATACAATGAAGACCCTATCATCAAAACCCTATTGCCGGCTGAGTGGTTGGCCGCACGCAGAAGAACCATTTTGGTCTTTTTCAATAACGGTTCAATGCTAGAGACGCTGGCGGTTGCCCGTTATGATGTCGGATCAGCCTTCAAAAGTGCATGGAACAAAGAACAACAGCCCGACCAATGGGCGCGACTTCGAGAGATTGTAGAAGAAAGAGATCCCAAGGTTATTGGAATCAATCAGTCTGAATATTTCGGACTTGCAGACGGAATTGTAGCCACCGACAAAGAACAGCTGCTAGAAGCATTGGGTACTAAACTTGCCAAACGCGTGGTTTCGGCTGAAAAGCTTGCCTTGGCCTGGCTAGAAACCAGAACCGACAAAGAAATGGCGATCTATCCGCATATTGAGCGCATCAGCCATAATATCATAGCCGAAGCTTTCTCAGAAAAAGTGATCACCCCTGGGGTTACTACTACTGAAGATGTCGTTTGGTTCATGCGTGACAAGATCCGTTCATTAGGATTACAAACCTGGTTTCATCCGACGGTTGATATTCAGCGCGCTGACCCTGAACGTTTTGATCACCTGAGAACCTTCTCTAAGCGGCCCGACACTCAAGTAATAATGCCTGGAGACCTTTTGCACTGTGATTTTGGTATTACGTATTTGCGTTTGAACACCGATCAGCAAGAGCATGCCTATGTGTTGCGTCCTGGCGAAATAGACCCGCCTGAATATTTGAAAAAGGCACTGGCCACCGGAAACAGGCTCCAAGATATTTTCACCGATAACTTTAAAGAAGGTCGAACCGGAAACGAGGTGCTCGCCATGAGTCGTGCACAAGCCATTGAAGAAGGAATCACGCCGTCTATCTATACACACCCGATCGGATACCACGGCCACGCGGCAGGAACTACCTTAGGGATGTGGGATTCTCAAGGGGGCGTTCCGGTTACAGGAGACTATCCTTTGCATCTCAATACTGCTTACTCTATTGAGCTCAATGCTTCAGTCTTCATCAAGGAATGGGGAAAAGATGTGCGCATTATGCTTGAAGAAGAGGCCTTTTTTGATGAGAATGGAGTGCGTTATATCGACGGACGCCAGACCGATCTGATCGTCATCAATAAGCCTTTTTCTAACCTTTAGGCAGAAAGATTTCGGCCATCATACATCGAGCACTGCCGCCTCCGCATTGTTCAATAAGGTTCAACTCAGGATGAACAATAGGGTTGAACGACTCTAGTATGCGAAGCTGATCATGGCGTAAACTTTTGTAAGCCGTATCGCTCATCACCAGTATGGGGGTTTCGCCTTGGTCGCCTACCTGCAGCATATTGCCGGCAAATTGATGCATTTGGGCTTCGGTAATGGATACAATAGTTTTACCAGAGTCTTTTAAATGTTTTTTTAATTGCTTGCGTTCAGAGGCATCGTCGACGCACTCAAGACAAACCACCGCATAGTGATCTGCGACACACAACATCACATTGGTATGATAGATTCTGAGTCGCTTATCGTTAACGTTTTGATAGGCGCTAAAGGTGCAAGGAGTGTATTCGAAGTCTTCACAAAACTCGATGAATAACTCTTCATCGGCGCGTTCAGAGAGTGCGCAGTACGCGATGCGGTTGATGTGATCAAGTATCATGCTTCCGGTGCCTTCTAGATAAAATCCATCTTCTTCTGCGCTGGTGTAATCGACGATTTCTTCGATCTGAAACCCCTCTTTTTCGAGCAGATCAAGCACTTCTTCGCGGCGCTCTTTTCTTCGGTTCTCTGCATACATGGGGTATAAGGCCACCCTTTTGTCGGAATGCATAGAGATCCAGTTGTTCGGAAATAACGCATCTGGGGTGTCGCTCCCCTCAGGCTCATCGAAAACCACCACTTCAACTCCAGCGCCGCGAAGCTCTGTTACCATGGCGTCAAATTTTATACGCGCCTCTTGAATAATGGCTTCCGGACCAAGGTCAGAATCGCTTTGAAAATAATTATTGACCGCCGTCTGCTCATTCATTCTGAAGCTCGAGGGCCGCACCATCAATAGATAAGAGCTGTACTGTTTCATAGCTGGGTTTTATTCGGGTTTACGTGAAAGCGGCAGGGTGGTGCAGCGGAGTAACCCTTCTTGCTTTGCGATTTCTCTAAACGAAATAGTCTCTGCGGTGATACCTCTTTCTCTTAGCCACGCGTTCAGGCGTACAAAATGATGGTCAGAGACAACCACTTTGGGGCTGATCGAGAAAATATTACTCGTCATATCGTACATCTCTTGGGCAGAGATTTTGAATAGGTTTTCTTCTCCGAAGAGTTCGGTCAAAAAGACCACGTCTTCACGATGTAGAAACCCTTTTTCGTGAATGATCGCGTAGCGATCGCCCACCGGCTGAAAACAGCAGTCAAGGTGAAGCGCATTTGTAAAAGGATCGGTATTTGATTTACGCAATTCAAAGGCTTTAACCTTCTTAGTCGTGAACATTGACTGCAGCCATTCTACCGCGGCTTCATTCGTTCTTGCCGTAATCGTATTTGGGTAATCGGCACCTTTATAGTAACCTACAAAAAGATAGTCGTGGTGGGGCATTACATCGCCACCTTCTACATGGACCTCTTGAGGAGGGGTCAAAATTTTAGTGGGATCGATGTGTTTAAGAACATGTGAAATGGCCTCGATTTCACGCTCGCGATCGGGTAATATATTGGCCCTCACAAAACAATCGTTGACTACGAAACCTATGTCACGAGAAAAAATCTGGTTGCAATTCTGGATGACTTCAGGACGAAATACATCGACACCATGTTTCACTAGTACCGCAGCAAAGTCGTCTAGCTCTTGAATCATGTCAGCCTCTAGCGGATAGCTGTCTTGCTTAATATGGAAACGCGATTTAGGATCGTAGGCCTCTTCAAGGCTTGGAGTGGGCCCATTGAGCGCTGCTGTGCCTAGGATTACCGAACGCAACGTCGCCGTTTCGTCGTTTACGTTTAAGCGCATAAGCTATCTTTTGCTGCAAAAGTACAGCGAAGTTTGCGAAGAGTCTTGGTCAATAATTTTAGTATTTTTAACCTCATGATTTCGTACGCCAACGCTTTATTATACGCTATACCCGCTTTTATGGTATTAGTACTTTTTGAGGTGGCCTATGGGCATTTTGTAAAGAATCAGAAGTATCGTTTTTTCGATACCTTGAGTAGCCTAAGCAGCGGCGTGACCAATGTACTCAAAGACAGCTTGGGACTGGCGATTGTTCTAGTAAGTTATCCGTATTTGACTTCGCGTCTCGCGATTACTGAGCTTTCGGATTCTGTAGCGACCTGGGTCATTGCCTTTGTGGCCATTGATTTCGCCGGATACTGGAATCATCGTTTAAGCCATCACATCAATATTTTCTGGAACCAACACGTCATTCACCATTCAAGTGAAGATTTTAATTTGGCATGTGCGCTGCGGCAATCGATTTCGAATGTGATTGGTTACACCGCCGTGCTCCTACTCCCAGCGGCACTGCTTGGGGTGCCCTATTCGATGATTGCCGTTTTGGGTCCTTTGCATCTTTTTGGGCAGTTTTGGTACCATACACAGCACATCGGAAAGCTCGGATGGCTTGAATACATTCTTGTGACCCCTTCTCAGCACCGTGTGCATCACGCCATCAATCCAGAATACATCGACAAGAACCTAGGTCAAATTTTTTCGATTTGGGATCGACTATTCGGAACCTTTCAAGAAGAACTAGATGAGGTGCAACCTCGATACGGAGTATTAAAGCCGGCTCGAACGTATAATCCGCTCTGGATCAATTTTCAGCATTTTTACAATTTACTCGTCGATGCCTGGCACGCTGAGCGGTTTGCTGACAAACTCCGTATCTGGTTCATGCCGACCGGATGGCGGCCCGCCGAGGTCGCAGCCCGCTTTGAGCGACCTATTATTGAAGACGTTTATACCTACGAGCGTTATGATCCGAAGAGTGGATTGATTCGAAAAGCTATAGTCTTTATAGAGTTTTTACTGGCCCATAGCTTGCTTTTTTACTTTTTAGCCATTTTCTCTGAGCTTAGTAATGCTCATAGGCTAATGATTGGGGGACTCATCTTTTTAATGGTAATGGGGTATACCTCGCTTATGGACGGATCAAAATGGGCGCTCGCCTTCGAAGGAGTCAAACTGGTGTTTTTGATTGTGCTATACTTTTTGCAGCCTGATGTATTTCTCTCTTTGGGCCTACCGTATGCATTAGTGATGGGCTTGAGTTCACTTTCTGCATTGGGAACTAAATGGGCCCTAGCTGATGAATAAACGATTTACTTCTGCCACCTTTGGACTTTTCTTGGGGCCATTGCTTTTTGCCTTTGTTCAATTCGGACCATCCGCAGAAGGCCTCTCGGCCGAACCCACGGCTGCGTTAGCAGTGGCGCTCTGGGTAGGAACCTGGTGGGTTACGGAGGCCGTTCCGATTGCGGTGAGTGCCCTCTTACCTATTGTACTCTTTCCGCTTACTGGCGCTCTTGATTTAGGGACTACGACTAACGCTTATGGCCACAAGTATGTCTTTTTGTACTTAGGGGGATTCTTATTAGCAATTGCCATTGAAAAAGTCAATTTGCATAGGCGTATCGCGCTTTTCATAATTGCTTCAATAGGCACACGTATGAGGATGATCGTACTCGGATTCATGGTGGCTACCGCCTTTTTATCAATGTGGATTTCGAATACCGCGACTTCTGTTATGATGCTTCCGATAGGACTTGCGATCATCGCTCAGTACAGAGACCACCCTGATACTCCGGAAAATGAGCATACCCAATTCGGAAAAATGCTGATGCTGGCTATCGCTTACAGCGCCTCAATTGGAGGTATAGGCACCTTAATCGGAACACCGCCGAATTTGGTTTTAGCTGGGATTGTGAAGGAACTTTACGGTGTTGAAATCGGATTTTTAGACTGGATGTTATTGGCCTTTCCGCTCTCAATTTTAATGTTGGCCCTTTGTTGGGTGTACCTTACGCGCTTTGCTATTAAGTTAAAGGCCGATGATTTTGCGGGCGGAGTAGAAGAGATCAAAAGACAAAGAGAAGCTCTTGGTCCGATTCGCTCAGATGAGAAGAAGGTTGCGGTCGTCTTTGTACTCACCGCTGTGGCCTGGGTTAGCAGGTCGTTTCTGTTGAGTCCAATCCTTCCGGCTATTGACGATTCGATCATCGCTTTAAGCGCCGGTATTGCCTTATTCGTGATTCGAGGATCAAAGCAGGGTGCCGCATCTGCTATTTTGAGTTGGGACGACTCAAAACGGCTTCCCTGGGGCATTCTCATTCTATTTGGAGGAGGCTTAGCTATTGCTCAAGGCTTCAAGGATACCGGACTCGCTCAATGGTTTGCCGAGCAGCTCATCACACTGGAGTTCTTGCCCTTGCTTGTTATGACAGTGGTGCTGGTGACGGCCATTAATTTCTTGACTGAAATCACTTCAAACTTAGCTACCACAGCGATGATTTTACCCGTATTGGCACCTCTTTCCTTGGCGATGGGAGTGCATCCGTATATTTTCATGATTGGAGCAACGCTTGCGGCCTCTTGCGCCTTTATGCTGCCCGTTGCTACGCCTCCGAACGCAGTGGTATTTGGTTCGGGTTATGTGAGCATGAAAGATATGATCAGGGCGGGCTTCGGCCTTAATTTGATTTCTATCTTCTTGATAACGGTATGGGTATTTTACTTGCTACCTATTTTTTGGAATTTGTCGTAGTTAAGATTTCGACTTGACAGATCTGTCAAACGGGATTCTCAATTGCACCCATAGATTTTGATCATCTTTGTGGTCTGCAATGTCTACTCCATAGACCACTTTCGAAATATCACCATAAATAAAGGTGCCAAACAGACGATCCCAAACAGAGAGCATGTTTCCGTAATTCGAATCGGTCCACGGCAATTCATTGTGATGGTGAAATTTGTGCATGTTAGGGGTGACAAATACGTATGAAATGGCCTTGTCAACCGCCAGTGGTAAGGCAATATTGGCGTGTGTAAAGTAGGTAAACAGCACGCTCAAAATGCGATAGAATAGATAAAAAGATATTGGCATTCCCGTAATCGCAATCGCGATGAGTGCGAAGCTTTCTCGAAGCAAAAAATCCAGCGGGTGGTGACGTGTTCCGGTAGTCACATCAACCTTCTTGTCACAGTGATGCACCAGGTGCAGCCTCCATAATGCAGGCACCTTGTGAAGCAAGAAGTGAACGAAGTATTGGGCGATAAAATCAAGTACCACTAGTGCAAGGATCAGTTCTACCCACACGGGCCAATCGACCATCCGAAGTAAACCAAAAGAGTTGCTGTCTAGCCATTGGTAGAGTATAGCTGTTAGCGTGCCAAAACCTACGTTTATGGCCATTACCATCAATAGAAGCGACCCGTTTACACGAGCATGTCGCCACTTTTTATAGTTGAAATTTACTTGGGTGTAATACCCTTCTGCGATCCAAAAAACACCAAGTACGAAAAAGATCCATGCCGCCTTCATCCAAACCGGCATGAGTTCAAAGAAGTTCAAAAAAGATTCCATTGCAAAACGAATATACGCAATAACAAAATTGATCTACCGCTCTTTAATGGGGTGATAACTTCTCACCGCGTTCTGCAAGACGTCTTCCTTATCAAACGACATGGGCTTCGTTTGAAAATTTTGATACAGTTTCATTTGATCGTCATAGTGTAATCCGTCTTCGCGATTGCTGTTTCCGTATGAGATGACCGATTGATACTGCGTCTTGTTCTCTCTAAATTGAATGAGTGCGATATAGGATTCGCCGTTGGTGATACGGTAGCGTCCGTCTTTATAAGGCGCACCGTGCATGGCTGTAACCACGTCTGGAAGCCCCCAGATAGGTATGTTTTTATCGCCACGCACTAGTTTTTGAAAGTCGCCAAGGGTGAGGTCTTGGCTGTTGAAATACTTGTCCATGTAGCGGCTAGTTTTCTTCAAAGCCTTGTGAATAGTAACTGCATCAAAGGTCTTGTCTGGGCCTAATTGTGACCAGTAATGACGCAATTGATAATACAATATAGCATAGGCTGCAGCTCCTTTTGAGTCGGCAGAGGCCACGCGATCCCATGTCTGTATTTTGCGTAGTAGTCCTCCTACACCTGGATAATCAACAGGATTCATGTCAAACAATGCGTTGAGGTTGACATAATTGTAGTTGAGCGGATCGGGTAAGGTGTGGTCGTATTTGATTTTCTTGAAGGTTTGAAAATCGATGGTTTTATACCCTTCGAGCAGCTCAAAAAGTCTGGTACTTCGATTGTTGTCGTAGCGTTCGTAGCCCATGGCCTCAGGATAATCGTTGGGGTCAAGATTGTCGGCCAATGATGAGGATTTAAAAGGGCTATGATTTGCATTGTACACATACCCTGATTGGGGCTGTATTACCTGCGGAAGGTCTTCGGTGTCATAATAGGTATCCCATAAAGTGGCATAGGTGTTTCCTGGTACGACACCCTTCCAATTGTATCCTTCTGCACGAATTGGCATCTTGCCATTCGAGATGTAAAAAATCGTATCGTTACGGTCGGCATAACCGATATTATAACCTGGTAGCGCATTCATTTTCAGGGTGTTGTAGAATTCGGTAAAGGAGCGTGCCTTATTCATACGCCACCATTGTTCTAAAGCCAATATGGTACTGGTACTTGGGGTTCTCACAGCATAAAATCCTTTTGCGTTTTTCAAGGTGGGCCCATAGATGCTCGAGTAGAAGTTGCGGTTGATACCGATCTTTAATCCAAAGAGTTTTAGATACACCTTTGCTCTGTGTTTCTCTAGGGTAAGTTTATCCTCATCTACTCGGTAGGTCAGCGCTTTTTTATCTAGCATTTCAAGCTTGTACAAATCGGCCTTGTCTTGAAAGTTCACCGTGTGTGTCCATCCTAGATATTCGTTAGCACCAGTAAGCACACAGGGGGCTCCAGGAAACAAAGCGCCAATGATATTAGTGCCCTCCTCACTCACCAGATGTGCTTCGTACCAAGAGGTCGGGCCTTCTAGAGGTTGATGAGTGTTGATGGTGAGGTAACTGGCATTCTCTCCCGTCTTCGCGCTTGACAGGGCGATAAGGTTTGACCCTTGTACGTCTTCATTTGGGCTCTTTTTCGGTGTTTTGTTGTTTATAATTTGGCTGACTAACTGATCTGCTGCATTCGAAACAAAAAGCTGCAATTGCGAATACGCGATCATTTTAATCGGGGTCACCGGAAACAATTCTTTTAGGATGACCTCTTCTTCATGGGCCTCGGCATAGGCGTTCAATCCCGCAGCGTAACCCTTGATGACACCCATAAAGGCATCGCTCAAGGTGTGTACTTGTTCTCTTGCGGTTTTTTCGGCCTGGATGAGTTGCTGCAAGAAATCTGCAGGTGCTCCTTTGAGCCCAATAGCTCTTGAAAGCTTTGCATCTCCTGCCAAATAACTCAATTGAATGGTTTGGAAATCGTCTTCTGCATGTGCCCACGCGAGTCCATAGGCTACCTCGGCGTCGGTTTTAGCATAGATGTGCGGTACGCCATAGGCATCTCTAATGATCTCTATATTCTCTGGATTTAGTTGCGCGAAGAGCGAAAAAAGAGGAGCAAAAAGCAACCCTAGAAGAAGGTGGTTTTTCATCATATTTATTTGCAACTTGTAAGTTATGAAAAGATTGACTGAGCAAGAGCAACTAAAATGGCTCAATGAACGACTTCATTATCCGTGGAAACTAAAAGAGGAGCAAATTTCGTTGAAGGTCTCGATGCATTCAATGCAAGAGGTGCACGAGCTATTGACCAGCCTTTCAAGAGTTTCATATGAATTTAACCACCATCCCGACACCCTTGTAAATGACAAGGATGTAGAAGTTTCGTTGACCACGCATGACGCGAACGGATTAACGCTGCTTGATTTTCAATATGCCCAAGAGGTAGAGCAAACCTTGGACAATATCGAGTGTCTGAGGACTATCTAAATTTCTGCTTCAAGAAATGCTGAAGGTCTTTGTTTGCCCCGTAGAGCACCAAGATGTCTCCTTCTTCTAAAATGTTTTCTGCAGAGGCAACTCCTTGGACCTGGTTTTCAACCTTACTGTTTCCGAGCAGCGAGGTCACTTCTACCTTCTTAATAATGGTTAGCACTAAGAGGTGGTATTTTGACCTGAACCCGACTTCCTTCAAGGTTTTACCTACATACTCTTTAGGCACTGTTGCCTCGATAATACTGAAGTCGTCATTGAGTTCAAACGAGTCAACTACATTTATGAGGCATAATTTCTTGGCCCATCTCTCAGCGGTTTCTTCTTCAGGTCGTACAATCTCATCGACACCAATGGCCTCAAGGACTTTTTCATGCAGCGGATTAATGGAGCGACTTATGAGACGCTTTACTTCAAAATTCTTGAAGAGCGCGGTTGCCATCACATTAGCTCCTTGGTCTTCACCGATTCCAATAATGACGATGTCAGTGCTTTTCAAAGGCAAACCAGATACTGCGAGCTCATCGGTGGCATCCATCTCTATGGTATAAGTGATCTTTTCGCGGTAGGCCTCGACCTTGGCGGCGCTTGTGTCAATTCCGATAACTTCGTTTCCTTGGCTAGTGAGTTTCTGACCTAAAGAGGCCCCAAAATTTCCGAGTCCGACAATAATGTATTTCATTTCTTAGTGAATGGTTATTTCTTCTTTTGGATATCTGTAATTGCGCACTACCTTCTTTCTGAAGATAGCAAAAAGAACGGTTAGGGCGCTTACCCTTCCGATGAACATGAGAAATATAAGAACCAGCTTACTAACCGAGCTTAGCCCCTCTGTGATTCCCATACTGAGTCCGACCGTGCTGTAGGCCGAGATACACTCAAATGCGATTTTCAGCATTTCAATCTCTGGTTCTTGAATAGAGATGAGCACAATTCCAATGCTGATGACAATGATTGACAAAGAGATCATAGCGAAGGCTCTCTTAATGGTCACCTCAACGATTTCTCGCTTGAAAATCTCGATTCGTGAACTTCCTCTGACCAAGCTTAAGATGTTTAACACGGCTATGGCAAGGGTTGTGGTTTTGATTCCACCTCCAGTTGATTTCGGAGAGGCTCCTACCCACATCAGAAAGAAGAGCAGTAATGTGGTCGGAAAAAGAAGCGAAGCGGTATCTACAGTATTAAATCCGGCTGTACGCGGAGTAACTGCTCCAAAAAAGGCAGTGATTAGTTTTCCTGAACTGCTGTGACGCACAAGGGTGTTGTTAAATTCAAGAAAGTAAAACGAAATAAAGCCCCCGGCGGTAAGCACTGCTGAGGTGATTAATGCAATGCGACTATTCAGCGCAAGTACCCAAGGCCTGGAATCCATGTTCTTGGTAAATGAAAAAGCACGCTGTGTCTTGTAATTAAAATAAGAGGTGATGTTCTCCACTATAGGGAAGCCTAATCCCCCAAAAATAAAGGTCAGCGCGATGATGATCTGCAGTCCGTAATTGAATTCAAAGGCTCCTTGTTGCAGCGAGTGTTCAAGGGTTGAAAATCCGGCATTACAGAAGGCAGATACTGCGTGAAATACGGCGAAAAAGAACTGATCTCCTAAACTACTAAAGCTTTCCCTTTCGACGTTGTAAAAGATAAGCACTCCAGAAAGCGCTTCAATCAAAAGAGTGATGATGATGATGTGCTTGAGCAAGGTCAATTCTTTTCCAATCCTGGCGTTTGAGTTGATCGCACTCATCGCGATCTGTTTTTCGTAACTGATTTGCCCTTTAAAGAAGTAACTGAAATAACTAACAAAGGTTAAAATCCCTAGACCCCCAATTTGGATGAGTAGAAGGATAATTCCCTGACCAAACACGGTAAAATCAGTTGCTGTATTGACCACGATAAGCCCCGTGACACAAACCGCGCTGGTCGCCGTAAATAAGGCGTCTAGAAGCGAAATACCATTATGAGTGGCACTTGGGAGTGATAGAAGCAGCGTTCCGAAAAGGATGATTGCCACAAAACTGATTAAAAACAGCTGGGCAGGGTTAAGGTCGGTCCGTTTGTATTCTACCTTCAGATCGAGTAGACCTTTGAAGAAGAGCAGGCCAGCCGAATACTTTTCAAGATGCAGGCGGGCCAATTCGAGTGTGAGTTCTGCAGACGGATCTCCGAAGAAATGCACCCCTAATAAGAACAAAGCGAAACCCACCCCCAGAAGGTCAATAAGCGCTATGTTTTGTCGAATCCTTTTTCTGTCTAGGATGTAAGAAAGTGCCGTGGTTACTACCCCTACGAGAAGCGCATAGTAATAGTAATTTTCGATTTGCAGTTCGACCTCAGTTGATTGCTTAAAGCCAAAATCTATCAGTAAAAGAATGAGTATAAAAAAACTCGTCCAGAATGAAAACCTATACAGGTATTTAGGATTAAATAACATGGCTAGCGCAGCTGGATGGCGTTTGGTGAACCACTAAAGACACTATTAAATCTTTGTAAACGAATGGTATAGCTCAGATTTGTTAGGTCAAAGGTAGAATAAACGCAGCATTCAGTGCGAAAAAGATCAATTTTCTACTTCTGCCTTAGTTCTTCTTGCGGATTTTTGAGAGTTTATTAGAGCCCACATTCGGAGGTGTCTCTATACTGCTCGACTGAGTATTTTCTGTTGAAGTATTCTTAACAGATCCACAAGAAATCAGAAATATACTCAATATTGCAATGAGTATCAGGAGTATAATTGGTTTATTCATAATTTTTTACATACAAATTTACGAATAAAATAATATTAGTCCTGCGCAATAAACTCTTTTGGGTCTTTTTTTTGAAACTCTGGTTGAAGCGTCAAATGATTAATACCAAAGCGCTCAAGTAAGAGCACTTCAATTTCATGCTGAAGCGTTGTGAACTCAGAAATATTCAGGTCGCTTTGAAGATCTATGTGTGCCTCGAGATGTATTTCGGTGTCGTTTAACTTCCACAGATGAAGGTGGTGAAGTTTTTTGACTTGTTCGAAGGCATGCACGGTCTCAATCACTGTTTCTAAATCTACTTCGTCAGGGGTGTACAGCATTAAAATCTGAGTCGAGTCTCTCAATAGTTGGTATCCTAAATATATGAGGTACAGCGAAATTAAGATACTTAGAATAGGGTCTATTAGTTGCCAGTCGTATATTGAGATGGCTATGGCCCCAACGAGTACTGCTACACTTGCTAACAGGTCTGAAAAGAGGTGCAAATAAGCCGAGCGAATGTTGAGATTGTTGCCCTGTTGATTTTTTAAAAGCAATACACTAAGACCATTACCCACAATGGCGACTATCGAAAGGTAGATAACGGTTTGTTCTTCTATAGCGCTTGGGGTCAGAATGCGCTGAATCGATTCGTATATCAGCCAAAATGCAATGAGAATCAATGAAATGGCATTGATAAAGGCCGCTATGATTTCTGCCCGTTTGTACCCAAAAGTCTTATCTGAAGTTGCTTTTTTGTGGGCTAGCCTATTCGCAGTATAGCTCATAATGAGTGAAATTACATCGCTCAGATTATGCACCGCATCAGATAGCAGCGCCATACTGCCAGATAGAAAACCACCGATGAACTGTCCGACCGTAATACTGATGTTTAGAAGTATCGTCCAAAAAAGGTTTGTTCCAGAAACCATGTGGTGGTGATGGGCGTGCTGGCTCATGTTATAAAAGTAACTAAAGAAATCTAGCCTGTACGCTATTACTTCAACTGTTAGTAGAGGCGCGCTTCAGCTTGTCGTTTAGGGTTTGACCCAAGCCTTTGTCTTCAAACCATTCGGCTACAATAAGATCGACATTCGCTTCATCGAGTTCATACAGGCCCTGGTAAAGCTTCTTAGATCCTTCTTCTAAATTTCTTTTTTGTGAAAGTTCGAATACGGTATATGGGGATGAGGCAAGATCTTGATGCCCGAAAGAAATCACGCCTAATTTGTGCTCCTCCGAGTAGTTTTCTAAAAAAGCCCTAAGATCATTGACTACCTTGAACGCTGTTTTTGGAGCGTAGTGTTTTTTGGCCATACCAGGAGAATGTACAGGCTCAGATAAAGGCGATTCATGTACTCTCGCTTCGGGAACTATAGATTGAATGGCCTCTAGGGTGACGGCTCCTAATCGATAAATGAACGGACGGTCATTGGCATCAAAACCTACAACCGTTGATTCGAGACCTTTCTCACAAGGTCCTCCATCGAGTATTAGAGGAATGCGTTCTCCTAGGTTTTTTGCTACGTGCTCCGCAGAAGTTGGACTTACCGTCGTGTAGCGATTCGCACTTGGAGCGACTAAAGGAAAATCTACCGACTTTAAGAGCTCAAGTGCCATAGGGTGTTTGGGTATTCGGATAGCTACGAGTGGGCTTCCTGCAGTGACCTGATCACTTACGCGATCGGTTTTTTTTAGTAGTAAGGTAAGCGGACCAGGCCAAAAATGCTTCGCCAAACGATGGGCGTTGAAACCCATTTCAATGACCAATGGGGTCAGTTGATCGATCGAATGTATATGCACGATGAGCGGATTTGTTGCCGGACGTTCCTTTACTTTGTAAATCTCTGAAATGGCAATAGGATCAAGCGCATTTGCCGCCAGTCCATATACCGTTTCAGTCGGCATGGCAATCACCTGACCTTCTTTAAGAAGTTGAGCCGCTTCAGCGATGTCTTTAGAGATCTTCACAGCTCAAAGATAAACGCTGGGTAGCTTAAAACCCTATGCAGAATACGTTGGTTGTGTAACTCGTGTTACTTAGCCTTAGAAAATCAGAGCTTACTTTTCGCTACATTTAGTGAACCAACCTTTTTAACAAAGATGCAGCCAAAGAAGTCTAAACAAGAACTTGAAGATCTCATCAGCAGGCTTTCAAGAACCATAGCAACGGCTGGATTGACCTTAGTTCTTCTCGTATCACTCTTATTAATAGGTACCTTCTTAGTAGACGTGCCACAAGTGCGTATGATGGCTATACCTGCCGCTGAAATTCAAGATCTTGCCGAAGAAAAGTTACCCCTATTTGATGCGGTGGCACAGTCAGGTGACGAGCAACTTCAATTCGGATACGCACTGCTCACGCAAACCGATGAATTACTCGGACCTCTAGCCGATGACCCTAGTAAACGTTACACAGAAAACGCCTTACAATGTACCAGCTGCCACCTCAATGATGGCGCTAAAGATTATGGTATTTCTTTAGTTTCAGTCGATCAGCGTTTTCCACAATACAGAGGAAGAGAAGATAAAATGGGAACCTTGGCTGAGCGTATTAACGGATGTTTCACCCGAAGTATGAACGGAAGATCTTTGGAGGTCGACCAGCCTGAAATGTTGGCCATGATTGCCTACATTGAATGGTTAGATGATTACCTAGAGGTTGATCCTGCTACGGTCAAAAAAGGACTGAAGCCCATAGAACTTCCGAATCGCGCAGTGAATTTAGAGCAAGGGGCAGTGGTTTACAACACTCATTGCGCTGTCTGTCATCAACAAGACGGCCAGGGCTTGAAGAATGCAGATGGATTGACCTATACCTATCCGCCTTTATGGGGCCCCAACTCATATAACAACGGGGCTGGTATGAATCGTGTCATTACTGCGGCTCAATTTATCAAGTATAACATGCCCTTTGGCGTCAGCCATGACAATCCGATTCTCACCGACGAGCAGGCCTATGATGTTGCGGGATATATGAATCAACAAGAGCGTCCGCAGCGCGCCAATCTAGAGCTTGACTTTCCGGATCGGATTAAAAAACCCATGTCAACTCCTTACGGACCCTATGCCGACAACTTCTCTGTAGAACAGCACCAATTGGGGCCATATCAACCCATTATGGCCTTCTACGAAGAAAATTTTGGGGTCAAAAAAACCAAATAGTTTAGTCCGATTCGGCTGACGCAATAATTTCTTTGAGTCGAATGAGATCAGAGGTCGGGTAACCGTATTCTGCGAGTAAGCCTTGTGTGATAAAAGGGATTTTTGGTGCCTGGTTGGGCTCAAGGCTCATGACCGTTCCTGAAAAATGGACTTCCTCAAAACCATGAGAAACAAAGGTCTTGATATTTGTCGCATTGACTCCTGAGCCAGGCATCAAGCGTACGCCTCCTCGCTCATTCAATTGGACGAGCAATGCTAAACCGTCAATCGCCCTTTGTTGTTGCCCCGAACTTAGAATTCGATCTACCTGATGCTTCGCTAATAGATCATAAGCGGCTACTGGATCTGGGGTGAGATCAAAGGCACGGTGAAAGGTAAATTCTACACCCGATGAGGCCTTGAGCATGGCCTCAAGCTGTTTTTCGTTTATCGAATGGTTTTTATTTAGCGATCCGCACACAATACCGTTCACTCCTAGCTCTGCGGCCATTTGAATGTCTCTTAAAATAACATCAAGTTCATCTTCACTGTAGAGGAAGTTTCCACTTCTTGGACGGATGAGAACATTCACCTTAATGGTCAGTTCGTCACAGACCTTTTTTATCAGACCAAACGATGGGGTCACGCCACCTACTCCTAGCTCAGAACAAAGTTCTATCCGATGGGCACCCGCTTCTTGGGCATTTTTGGCAGAGGTGAATGAGTTGGAACAGACTTCAAATTGCATTTTGGTTTGATTAAAAGGTAGCGCTGGTGCTTCCGCCCTCGCAAAAAATGACAGAGCCATTCACTGCGCTTGACTCAGCACTGGCATAAAAGGCGATGAGTTGAGCTACTTCTTCGGTGCGTGCAAAGCGCTCGATGAGCGACTGTGGGCGCTCAGATTTTATGAAGGCCTGGGCTACCTGATTAGGATCCTTGTTTTGTTGTGCCGCTTTTTCTTCAATGAAACGCTCTGCTCCTTCGGTATAGGTCGATCCGGGCACAATGGTGTTTACGGTTACGCCGCTGTTTCGTGTGGTATTTGCCAATCCTCTTGACAGGGCGTGTAACGCAGCTTTTGTGCTACTATAGGAGATCAAGTCTTCAGGGGCGAGATAGGCGCATTCGCTAGAGATGAACAAGATGCGTCCATAGTTTGAGGCCAGCATCTGAGGTAAAAAGTGTCGGCTGAGTCGCACTCCGCTCATGCAGTTCACCTCGAATTGTGCATACCAATCTTCATCACTAGTTATTAAAAAATCTTTAGAGGTATAAATACCCACATTATTGATGAGTACATCAATTTTTTGCGGAAAAACGCCTATATCGATAGGTTTTGAAAAATCGCAAACTACGCCGTGGATGACAGCTTCTTTGCATGAGGCGCGCAATCGCTCAACGGCAGCAGAGGTTCCTTCTTCTGTTCGTCCATTAAGGAAGATCTTGTGCCCTTGATTGGCGAGTACTCTAGCGGTTTCAAAACCAATACCCGCAGTTGATCCAGTGATAAGAATGCTATTTATCATGCTTAATGCTGGCTCAATTTACCAAGGATCTAGGCCTAGTAGTTTTCGTCCTAGTTCAGACAAGTCTGCTCTTTCGTATCGGGTTTGTTCCCATTTTCTAGGATCTCCCGGAAAGGCGTAACCCTCGGGGGCAATTCGTTCGCTCCATGAGCATACACGCCAATCAATAAGCGCTTCATTGCCGGGGTCGGCCGGCATCATTGAAATGTATTGAGCAATACGCACCATGTTTTCCGACTTGTTTGGTCGAATACCATGGGCCAGTGTGCTATTGAAAATGAGCATATCTCCCTCTTCAAGGGGCACCTTGACTAATTCGTCTTCTAGCCCCGTCATATCGGGTTGAAAACGGTTTCGGTCTTCAGGCTGCGTAAGCTTCCAGGTATCGTAATTTCGGTAAAGCCACGGAACACACTGAAATCCGCCCATGTTTGGGTCATTTTGGTCCGCTAAGGCTAACACGCCCTGTACGTTTTGAGGTCTAGTTTCGGGGTCGTAATCCCAATGAATAAAACCTTTTTGCTCATGGCCAGGTTTTTGCGGAAAGTTGAGGTTTGCGCGATCGATGGTTACCCAAAGCTCGTCGCGCCCCCATATGTCTCTAAAGGCGTCATATATCTTCGGACTTTGACGGTTCTCCCACATCAACGGGTGATTGTAGGCCTCGACCATTCCTGTTCCGATCAATTCTTTCATTTGCATCTCTGCACGAGCCGGTGCGTACCAGGTAGCAGGGTCGTTTGGATCTTTTTCTTCAAACTCCCATAGAAATGACGCGGTCTTGACGGCCTGTTCTCTAGAGATGGCTTGTTTAATCACTACATATCCATTCTCTATCCAAAAGCTCCACTGTTCTTCGCTTAGGGCTTTAAGCGGCTCTCCACCTTCGCGTTGATTGAGGCGGTAGCTACTTGATTTGTCTACCGATGGATTGCCAGGAATCTCGAGATGTTCGTTTTTAAGCTCCATAAAAGACGGTTTAAAATCCTTCTCTACTCTGAACCTTTGTAATAGCCAATCGCTAATCGATCTAAAACTTTTAAGTGACTCTCGAGCCGTATTTTGTAGGCTTCTATATTGCGCTTGTCAGCCGAGGTCCATCCTATTTCAGCGATTCCAAGTACTCTAGGAAACATAAGATACTGAATATCTGCAGATGTTGTTACGGTTTCTGTCCAAAGAAGGGCTTCTGTTCCGATGATGCGCTCCGCAGAGACTCCTTCGACGAGTTGATCGGGAGACCAATCGTAGGCCTTGTCAATTGGGAGGTATCCGGCCCATTTAAGTCCGATTGGGGTCAGTGAATCGTATTTCATATCGAGGTAGGCATGAATGGCAGGCGATATGATGAGTTGGGCTCCTTTGTCGTAAGCTTTTTTGGTGTTTTCTGAGCTGGCCCAATATTGAGAAACGGTATTTTGGTCAATGTTTCCGTGCGAAATTTCATCCCATCCGACAGGGGTTTTGCCCAAATCTTTAACGGTCTGAAGGGCAAAATTCACCATTTTGACGTAATCGTCTTCTTCGGTGACATGAGATTCGTCTCCTCCGATATGGAGGTAAGGTCCAGGGGTCATCTGTGCTAGTTCTTCAAACACCTCATTTAAGAAAGTGTAGGTGATTTCTTTTTCTGCACAAAGGGTAGAGAATCCGACTTCGATTCCGGTGTACAGCTCAGGAGCTATACCGTCACAGTTCAGTTCTGGGTAGCTAGAAAGCGCTGCATTCGTGTGTCCAGGGAGGTCAATCTCGGGAACTATGGTAATGAACCGCTGCTCCGCGTATGCCACTAAATCGTTGTATTGTTCTTGAGTGTAGAATCCTCCATCGGTGCCACCCACCTCTGTAAGCCCCCCGTGGGCGGTTAGGTTAGGCCACTTCTTGATTTCAATACGCCATCCTTGATCGTCTGCAAGATGCAAATGCAAGGTGTTCACTTTGTAAAGGGTGATTTGATCGATGAGTTCTTTTACCGTTGAGGCATCGAAAAAATGTCGGGCTACGTCAAGCATCACCGAACGATATCCGTAGGTGGGTTGATCTGAAATAAGCACAGCCTTTAAGACCAACGGCTGGTTAGTATCGGCTTGAAGAAAAAGCGTTTGCCGCAGCGTTTGCCAGCCGAAATAAACCCCAGCAGGACTTCCGCCTTTAAGCGAGATGCCGTTTGCTTTGACCTCAAGAACGTAGGCTTCTCTTGCTAATGAGGTGTCAACAGCGAGCTGAAGTGCCGATTCTTTACCACTGGCTTTGGTCAAGGCTAAACCGTGAATACTTGCCTGATCAGTCAACACCTCCTCGAAAGACGTGGCCTCTTGTTCTGAAAAGCCGATCAAATTGTAAGATGCGTTTTCTTGAAGTGAAAAACCTCCGCTCTCAAGCGTTACGGCATCGGCTAGGGGAATGAGCTGCTGATAAGCGGCTCCATTTGGCTCTGGTTGGGCACAAGAGAACAGCATGAATACACAAATCGAAAAGAATGGCAGCGAACGGATCATAGTCTTGATGTTTTATTAGTAGTAATAGCGCTTGAAGGCTTCGATGGCTGCGTAATCAGACAATCCTAATTGACGGTATATGTCCGCGGTTTCGCGATTGCGGTCTTCGGCTCTAACCCAAAATTCCCGTGGATCGTTGCCCTGAAACATGACGCCGTCTTTCTGCGTTTGGTGGAAGAAAATGGCACGTCGCTTTCTTCTTACCTGAGCCGGACTCATTGGAACAGCCATGTCGATTTCATAAGGCTCGTATTCGTGCCAAGCGCCACGATAAAGCCATACCCAACAGTCTTTCAAGAAGGGTTCTTTACGCAACTGACTCAATGAGTGTTGAAGGGCGTCAATACAAAGACGGTGAGTTCCGTGCGGATCTGCTAAATCACCAGCAGCGTAGATCTGGTGAGGACGAATGCTCTTGATCAGGTGATTCATTATGTCAATATCCTCTTGTGAAATCGGCGCCTTTTTAACAGCTCCTGTTTCGTAAAAAGGCAACTTCAAGAAATGAACGTTCTCATCTGGTAGACCAAGGTAGCGCGTCGCAGCGATCGCCTCGCGTTGTCTGATGATGGTTTTGAGATTGCGTATCTCAGCCGATGGAATCTCACCATCTTTGAGCTTGTCAATATTAGCCCTTAATTCTCTTAAGGTATTGCTCTCTGCCCCCAGCATCATGTCACAGGCTACCTCAATAAATTTTAGCGCTTCTTGATTCGACACGGCGATGCTTCCAGAAGTCTGGTAAGCTACGTGAACCTCGTGACCTTGTGAGATGAGACGATCGAGAGTTCCTCCCATAGAAATCACATCGTCGTCGGGGTGAGGGCTAAAAATGATAACTCTTTTCGATTTAGGTCGGGCACGTTCTGGTCGGTGCGAATCGTCTGCATCGGGTTTTCCGCCTGGCCAGCCGGTGATCGTGTGTTGTAGACGGTTAAAGATTTCAATGTTTAAATCGTAGACCGATTGAGTCTCAAGCAAATTAGCTAGGGCATTTTCATTGTAGTCAGACTCTGTCAGCTTCAATACCGATTTACCCGTTTTACGGCATAACCATACTACGGCCTGATATTTTAGTTTGTCGTTCCACTCACAGGTTTGAACGATCCAAGGCGTTTTAATGCGGGTCAGTTCTGCCGCAGCCTCTTCATCTAATACAAACGTAGTATTCTCATGCGTTTGAAGAAAAGAGGAAGGAAGCTGACTGGTCACAGTACCCTCAATGGCTTGCTGTACCACCTCACTTTTTTTCTGACCCCAAGCCATGAGTACAATGCGCTTCGCTGAGAGCACTGTTGCAATACCCATGGTTATTGCGCGCTTCGGCACGTATTCTAAGCCTTGAAAGCCCTCTGCGGCATCTTCTCTAGTGATGTGGTCAAGATTGACCAGTCTTGTTCTTGAGTTTTGATTTGAACCGGGTTCATTGAAGCCGATGTGTCCGGTTCTACCAATTCCTAGAAGCTGAAAATCAAGTCCGCCAGCAGCCTCAATTTTTGCCTCATAGTCTTGACAATAGGCGCGCACCTGATTTGCTTTGACCTCTCCATCTGGTATGTGAATATTTTCGGGTTTGATGTCAATGTGGTCAAAGAGATTTTCGTGCATGAAGTAATGGTAACTCTGCAGATTTTCTTTGCCCATAGGCCAATACTCATCGAGATTAAAGCTCACGACATTTTGAAAACTCAACCCTTCTTCTTTGTGCATTCGCACTAATTCTGCGTAAACGCTAAGTGGAGATGAGCCCGTTGCGAGTCCAAGCACGCAGTTTTTGCCTTTTGCCTGTTTTGCACGAATGATATCAGCAATTTCTTGTGCAATGAGCTCAGATCCTTTTGCGGCTGAGGATACGATTACATTATGCAGTTTTTCGTAACGGTTTTCTTCATGGGTTCCCGGAGCTTTGTAGGTCAGCTCGGTTGTCGGAGTCTTGGCCATTATTGATGTATTTTTTGTTAAAAAAGACTGAACGAGAAATGTATTGGTTTATCCCGTCAGAACAAACTTTTAAGGTGATTTTTTCCGTCTAATTTCGCCGACTACCGCGCTCTTCGAAGCTGTCTTTCGATGCGCTTTAAGATCGATTCAATGGTCTGATCAGGCTCAATCACATTGTAATTCTTCCAAAAATTAGGATCGCTAAAACCACTTTCAGAATCGACCATGATCACAGAGGTTTTCAGACGTTCACTTCTAGGCTTTACCTCTTCCTTTTCAGCGGTATCCCATTGTGTAAAGGCCATTTCAGCAGATACACTGTAGTTTCGATTGAAAAGACGCTTCTTCCAGTTGATGGTAAAATCCATCTCAAGATCTGCATAATTGAGTATCGGATCTGAATCAGAAACCCCGTAATCGATACGATAGGCGACTCGGGTCGGCTCAATCTGAAGGGATTTAGGTTTTTTGCGTACAAAGAGTTTTGCAGCTTCTTCGCTATTGGTAATATTCATCTCAAAATTTGATCGCGCCAGGGTGTATGAATCTACCGTGATGTACAATTCGCCTTGATAAAGGGGTTCGAACACCTCTTCTTTTTGCTGAAAATGGATGATGTAAACGTCATTTTCATCGTAACGAACAGTTCCGTCTAAACGAAAGTTATACTTGTCAATACTTTCGTCGTCCAAAATATCGTTGCGATGGCTGAGCAGGTCGAGGTAGAGGAGGTTGTAGGGTCCGCCCTGTAATTTTAAAGCGATGGTGTCGAGTGGCTTGTAATCATTACGCTTGCGTGACTCGATGACATAGGCTCCGTTTAATCCCTCTTTTATGTGGTTTTTCTGTATTTCAATGACAGCCTCCGTAATTGAGAGATTTCTGTTTCGGCGATTGATGCGTTCTCTAAAGAAAGACACAGCTGTCTTTGGCTGAAAGGGCTTCTGTTTGTCGTAGCGGTCTATCATTTTAACTACAATGGCTTTGGCGTCTTCACTGTTTATTACATTAACACCTTCAAGGCGAATAGAATCGCTTATTAATCCTACATTAATGTTCTCTTTTCGAATGTCGTTTTCGCCAAGAGCAATACGTGCCGTTCTATATCCCAAGTAAGAAATAATGAGGTGTGTGGGATTCTCGTTTTCATTGTACTTAATACTGAAGATTCCATCGTCGTTGCTGACCGTTGCATAAGAGGTGCCTTCAAGCCGAATAGAGGCCAAAGAGAGCATCTCGTTCGTTTGGGCGTCGTACACCTCGCCTTTGATAGTAAAAATCCGATTGGTTTGCGCAAGTACCGAAGTACTGCAGAATAGTGTGAAAACGATTCCAAGCCCAACCTTTTTTAGGATACCGAGTTCATTTTTCATAATATTATTAGCAATTCTTTATGGTATTCTAAAGATACCGCAGAAAAAGCGTTTTACCATGATTACAAAGGCAAGAGTATTATCGGTCGACATCTTGAGAGGGCTCACGATTATGTTAATGATTGTAGTGAACAGTCCGGGCAGCTGGAATGCGGTTTACGCCCCTTTTCTTCACGCGGAATGGAACGGCATTACCCCAACCGATTTCGTGTTTCCTAGTTTTCTTTTCATCGTCGGAGTTTCTATTGTTTTGTCGATGCACAAGCGCATCAATGAGCAACCCATTGGAAAAACCTTTCAAAAAATCTTTTTTAGAAGCCTCAAGATTTACGCCGTCGGAATCTTTTTATGGATTTGGCCCGACTTTGACTTGACCCATGTGCGCTATGTAGGAGTGCTTCCGCGCATAGCGACTGTTTACCTTATATGTGCAAGTATTTATCTCTTTACTAAACGTTCAGACCATCTGAGATTGGTGGTGGTACTGCTTGCGCTCTATACCTTTATTATGGTCTTTATTCCGGTTCCGGGAGTGGGAATGCCTGACCTTTCAAAACCCATGGCCAACTGGGCAAATTACCTCGACAGCTTTTTGCTTCCTGGAGAGTTGTGGCAAGAAACATGGGATCCTGAAGGAATACTTAGTACTGTCGGAGCAGTATGCACGACGCTACTTGGAATGACAGCCGCACACCTTTATTTAAAAAGTGAAGATCAGACTAAAAAATTATTGACCATGATGAAATTGGGAGCGCTATTACTCGGTTCAGGCTACTTATTAGGCTACTTGTTTCCGATCAATAAAGCCTTATGGTCAAGTTCTTTTACTCTTGTTACCGCAGGCGTTTCACTACAGGGCTGGGTGCTGTGTAGCTTGATTTTCGATCAAGGCAAAGAGAGGTCTTTGGCATTAGTGGAGGCCTTTGGAAAAAACCCTATCGTCTCTTATGCCCTTTCAATCCTTTTAATTTCAGTGTTCTACAGTGATTACTTTCTGGGCTTTTCGATCAGTAAAATGTTTGTCGGAGCCTTGACAGATGCAGGCATAGCGGCAAAGCTCGCCTCATTAGTCTATGCATTGCTTTACGTGATTGTCATTGGACTACCGACCTGGTGGCTCTTTAAAAAACGCATATTTATCAAACTGTAAAATCAAATCAATGAAACAACTCTTATTAAGCTTAGTGGCATTGACCTCAGTCGGCGTATCGGCACAGGTCTCGCTTTTTAATGGAAAAAATTTAGACGGGTGGACCATTAATGGTACCGAGAAATGGTATGTAGAAGATGGGCTTTTGGTGTGCGAGAGCGGTCCAGACAAGGCCTATGGATACCTTTCTACTGACGCCTATTACGACGATTTTGTGCTCGAGCTTGAGTTTTTGCAAGAGGCAGACGGAAACAGCGGTGTCTTTTTCAGATCAACCGTTGAAGGCACCATTGTTAGCGGATGGCAAGTTGAGGTAGCTCCACCCGATCACTACACCGGAGGTATTTACGAGTCATACGGACGCGGATGGCTTATCAAGCCAGACAAAGAAAAAGACGCCTACCTCAAAATGGGTGAATGGAATCACATGCGTATCATCTGTAATGGCGATACGGTAACCACCTTTTTGAATGGGCACGAAATGGTCAGCCTGACCGATGAAAAGATCGGAGAGGGCAAAGGCGGAATCGCCCTCCAAATTCACGACGGAGGGGGTATCAAAGTAAAATGGAGAAACATCAAACTCACTGAACTTTAAAATGAAAAACTATGTAGCACTCGGTTGGGTCGCAATCCTATTGTTTTCTTGTGGCCCCGCAGCAGACAAATCCTCCGAAGTTGAATCGGCTTCAGAGTGGATCACCTTATTTGATGGAACTAGCCTTGACGGATGGCGCGCCTACAATGGCGATCGTCTACCACCGGGGTGGGGAATCGTCGACGGTGAACTCACTTTTAGTACTGAAATGGTAAAAGAAGAGGACTACGATTACAAGGGCAGTCGCGATCTGATTTATGCCGCCAAAGAATTTGAGAATTTTGAGCTCTATCTTGAATGGAAGATTCCTCCTGGAGGCAACAGCGGAATTTTTTATCACGTGCAAGAAGGCTATGCGGGAATTCCTGAGGTTTCACCAGAATACCAATTAATTGACGATTTGCACTATACCGACTTTCACGATATCACCGCATACAACAAGAGTATAGGAGTGACGGAACATCCTGAGAAATTGCAGCCGCTTCAGTCAACTGGGGCTGATTACGCAATGTACGTTCCTGATGTCAGCAAGAAAAAGCTTAATCCGGCTGGTGAGTGGAATAGTTCGAAAATTGTGTTTACACCCGAGCGCGTGGAGCATTGGTTGAATGGAGAATTATTGTTGGGTTTTGAGCCTTGGTCAGAAGATTGGGAGGCCAAGAAGTCAAACGGAAAATGGGGATTGGCCCCTGACTACGGCAAATTCAAAAAGGGATTCATCGGACTCCAAGATCACGGGAGTTCGCTATGGTTTAGAAATATTAAAATCAAAGAATTATAGAGATGAAAAAAAGAGAGTTTTTAAAAACAATGACACTGGCGGCAGGGGCTACGGCGCTTCCGCTATCTATTTGGTCGTGCGCTTCTTCAGCGCCTAAAATGATTCGAACGGCTCATGTAGGGGTCGGAAACATGGGAATGGCAGATTTAGAAGCCATCGCATCGCATCCGCAAGTAAAGGTTGTTGCATTATGTGATGTTGACAGTGAGCACCTCAAAGCAGCTCATGCCTTATTTCCAGATGCACAGGTATTTGCCGACTACAGAACCATGATGGAGCAATTCTCTGATCAAATTGATGCCGTTGTGGTTTCAACTCCTGATCACACGCATGCCCCAGCCTCATTGTTGGCGATGGAATACGACAAACCGGTTTATTGTCAGAAACCCTTGACGCACTACGTTTCTGAATCTCGTGAGATGCGTCGAGTAGCGAATGAGAAAGGATTAATCACCCAGATGGGAATTCAGGTACACTCTTTTTACGACTATAAATTGGCGACCTTACTGATTCGCAAGGGGATCATCGGAAAAGTCAGCAAGGTGATTGCTTGGTCGAACAAAAATTGGGGCTACGACGGACCAGTTCCTGAAGGAGCCGATGCCGTACCTGAACGCCTCGATTGGAACTTATGGCTAGGAACCTCTTCGGAGCGCCCCTATAAAGAGGGATACTACCATCCGATGAATTGGAGAAAGCTCATGGATTATGGCTGTGCTACACTCGGGGATATGGGAGTTCATATTTTCGACACGCCTTACAACGCATTAGACATTGACGTTCCAGATACCATTACCACCTATTGCCGTGAATCAAACGGTTATGGCTATCCAGAGCGCAATGAGGTCCATTATACTTTTGAAGGTACCGCCTATACTACCCCTGAATTTGAGTGGGTTTGGTTTGATGGCGTTGAGGGCCCGGTGATTACCGATGAATTGGTATTGCCTAATGGAGATGCGTTACCTGATCAAGGAGCCATGTTCATTGGTGAGAATGGTCAACGTCTATTGTTGCCGCACTTTCAGCAGCTTCCTCAGTTGATCGTAGATGGGGCCTATGCAGATTATGCCATTGCTGACTTCGACACTGAAGGTGTTATGGGAGAACCTGTGCGCGATTACGCCGCAGAGTCACCTAAGCACTACCATCAGTTTATTGATGCTTGCCTCGGTAAGGCAGAAACTTCTGCACCTTTTGATTATTCAGCACGCCTTACAGAGACCATATTGTTAGGAGTAATCGCCGGAAGATTCCCAGGTAAGACACTTCATTACAACAAGCAGGCCTCGGCCTTTGAAGAGGCAGAAGCCAATCAGTATCTCAGTGGAGACTACCGCAGTTTCTAATCGTGCATTATGGTAAGTGGATCTGCACCTTTTGATTTAAAAGAGAACACCTGGAAGCGGCTCAAAACGCATCGTTTTGAGCTCGCTGTTTTGGGGTGGGGTGCGGTTGAAGCTCATAACTACCACCTTCCGTACGGAACCGATGTCTATGAGGCCGACGGCCTCTTGAAACAAGCCGGAGAAAAAGCATACGCCAAAGGTGCCAACTTTGTAGTGTTGCCCACCGTTCCCTATGGAGTAAACACGGGGCAAAGCGATATTTACCTTGACATGAACCTCAATCCGAGTACGCAGTTTGCGATTCTGAAGGATCTCATCACCGTATTGGATCGTCAAGGTCTCAAGAAATTACTCGTCTTTAACAGTCATGGCGGAAACGATTTCAAGACCATGCTGCGTGAGTTGGGACTGCTTTTCCCTGAGATGATGTTGGTCACCTGCAGTTGGTTTCAAATGCTAGACAAGAGTCTTTATTTCGAAAAAGAGGGAGACCATGCTGACGAAATGGAAACCTCGATTATGATGCATTTGCGTCCAGATTTAGTACTGCCTCTAGCTGAAGCCGGTGATGGTGCTGAACGCAAGCACAAGGTGAAAGCCATTCGAGAGCGATGGGCTTGGGCCGAACGCAAATGGTCTTCTGTGAGTGCGGATACTGGAATAGGAGATCCGAGTCAATCAACGGCTGAGAAGGGTCAGCGTTATATGAATGACGTAACTGATAAAATAGCCGAGCTCATTTGCGATTTATGCGAGCTCGATCAATCCAATATGTATGAATAAGACCATAACTTTTGCGCTTTTTGCGCTGTTGCTTACTGCCGCATCTGTGCAGGCACAAGACTGGCCTGCGATGGGATTTTTTAAGGCCAAGAACGATTCTATCATGCAGCTTACCGATCACACTTCGGTAGTGTTCAT
Source organism: Flavobacteriaceae bacterium (assembly GCA_038134285.1). GTDB lineage: Bacteria > Bacteroidota > Bacteroidia > Flavobacteriales > Flavobacteriaceae > UBA3478. The sequence continues at coordinate 128,089 of JAYPUW010000001.1, read as the reverse complement.
GGGGAATTCGATTACTCAGGGTTGGATCTCAATGCGCCCTGAATTTTTTAGTCAAAACCAATTCATCAACCGAGGAATCGGCGGTCAAACTACGCCTCAAATGTTATTGAGATTCAGGCAAGATGTTATTGATTTGAATCCTAAGGCGGTAGTCATTTTAGCCGGTATCAACGACATTGCTGAGAACACAGGCCCCATTTCGATAGCAGATATTGCGAAGAACCTAGAAAGTATGGTGCAGCTGTCGCTTGCCAATGAAATTATTCCCGTGCTTTGCTCAGTACTACCCTCTAACTCTTTTCCATGGAGACCGCGCATTACCCCAACCGAAAGTGTGATTGAGCTCAATGGATTGATTCAAAACATGGCCAGCCATTACGGTGTTCCATATGTGGATTATTATGCCCCAATGGTAGATGACAAGCAAGGGTTAAAATCAGAGTGGGGATACGACCCCGTGCATCCGAATGAAGAAGGATACAAGGTCATGGAACCCATTGTCATGAAAACATTACATCAACTTCTAAATTAGGGGCACATGAAAAGATACATTTTAGGGGCACTGACACTACTTTGCACAATACCCCTTTTAGCCCAAAACGCAGAGCGCAGTGATTTTGAAGGACTATGGGTTTCTGTCGATGATGTCTCAAATAAGCGTAAATCAGAGATCAATATCTACGTCGAGAACGGAAAGCTGTACGGTCAAATTTCTAGGCTTTTGCTCGCAGAGGATCAAGGAAAGCGCTGCGTTGAGTGCAAGGGCCCAAAAAAAAATCAGCCCATTGAAGGGCTGACGATTATTGAAGGTTTAGAATGGGATGGAGAGGCCTGGACAGGGGGAAAGATTTTAGACCCCGCCAATGGCAAGCAGTACTCATGCACCCTTACTTTAGAAGATCCGATGACCTTGAATGTTCGTGGATATCTCGGAATCTCTTTGTTGGGACGCACCCAAACTTGGTACAAACATGCCAAAAAATAGCCCTATTCTTTTTCGAGCATTGACAAAGCAAATCTGAAATGATTTTTAAGCGTTTCAGAAGAGGCGTTTTTCTGTCTGCCTAGCCAACGTTCGATCTCACTATTGGTTTGATTTAATGCGGCCCGCACATCGCTATGGGTCTTCTCGTCTGCTATAAGCTCATTCGAGCGTTCTAGGAATGCTATCTGGAGTAGACGCTCGAGCAGATCGGGCTGCTCTTTACTTAGAACGATTGAAGTCGCCAATGATGAGATTAGAGCCGAGGCCTCTAATCCTTCTCCCAGAAGCGTAAGCTGAGTAGACAACATAGTATTTAAGCGTTCTTGGTTTAAAATGCGGTAGAGCGCAGCTTTTTGAAGGTTTACTATAAGATCAAGATTCCCTTCGTTTTCAAATCTAGAAATCAGTTCAGGCTTTATCAGCCAGTTTTGTGTTTTCCATAGGTTTTGGTCTAATGAAGCGAGTGCTTCTCGTTGCTTCTGATAGGGGACGTTTTGGTAAGGGATCACTTCTTGACCCTTCACTACCCGTGTTTCGCTGACTCCACCAATTAGTGCGACCACGTGATAGATGTAGCGGCGATACACCCCTATGAGCTCCATGTAGAGTTCTTGAAGATCGTCGTAGGTCTGCCCATTTTCGGTGGTCCACTTCTCTAAATTTTTAGCCACAATTTTGAGGTTGCTCAATCCGTATGCAGTAGCCTTAACGGGGTCGTCTCCAATATTTTCGGTTTGGGCGTTGGGATCGTTACCACCCGACCCGAATTGATACACAGGATCTAGGTTATGCTCGTCAACGAATTTATTCAACCAGGCCTTTTCGGCTTCTGTTGATTCGAAATAACGGTAACCCCACTCAATCGCGTAATCGTCATAAGGCCCCATTTGACGAACGAATCTAATATTTTGATCTCCGGGTTGGGCGATGTAATTGTAGCGTGCATAATCCATGATGGTTGCGGCAATTCCCATTTTTTGGGTGAAACTCCCTGAGCGCAATGAGTCTACTGGATAGGCTGAACTGGCCTTCATATTGTGCGGAAGCCCTAACGCGTGCCCCACCTCATGAGCAATGACGCGTCGCATCATCTCACCTATTTCTTCCTCAGGCGTATTCAAGGTTCTTGCCTTCTCGTTGGCGGCCCCCGTCTCTAAAAGATATCTATTGCGGTACGAGCGCAGGTGATTGTGATACCATATGACATCGCTCTCAAGGATCTCACCAGTACGCGGATCTTTTACACTTGGCCCTGTGGCGTTTCGCGTGGTAGACGCCACGTAGCGCACTACTGAGTAACGCACATCCTCTGGACTGAAATCTGGATCTTCTTCTTTGGTCGGAGGATCCTTGGCAATGATCGCATTCTTAAATCCGGCTTTTTCAAAGGGCCCATTCCAGTCTTCGATACCTTTCTTAAAATAAGGTCTCCATTTTAAAGGGGTCGCAGGATCGAGATAGAATACAATAGGTTTTAATGGGGTGACAAGTTCGCCACGCGCATAGGCTTCTTTATCGCTCGGTTCTAGCCTCCAGCGTGCTGCGATGCGGTAATTATCTGACTTAAGAGCCTCAGACGAATAGTTGTATTGCTCTAGAGAGAACCATCCAACGCGATGGTCGACTAGGCGCGAAGGCATGGGATGATCGGGTAGTGCAATGATTGAATGATTCATTTGAAAACTCAGGGTCTCACTTCTGTTCTCTCTAGGTGCCGCCGCGGCCGGATAGGTCAAGGTGTGCGTAATCTCAGTATTTCGCGGAAAGCTTTTGGCAGCGTCGATAAACGAACGATTGCCATCCAACGATCCGATCTTGTAGTTTTTCTTGTCTGTTTCACCCACTGCGTTGAAGCCAGGAGAATCTTTGGAAAAGAAATCTGAGACATCTATAAGATGCATCTCGTCTTCGGTATTCATCTTTTCAAAGACACCTAAAATGGGGGCTAGGTTGTTTTGCACAACGCTTTGAGCGATGGGGTCTGATTCGTTGGCAAGATTGACATAAGAGAATTGCTTAAGGAGAATTTTGGTTCCTCTTTGCTCAAAGCCGATAACGCTTTCTGCGGTCTTAGATCCAGCGTTTCTATAGGCAGAAAAATCAGAAGGGAGCTGCAAATAGCGTGTGACCATAAGCAAGGGACGTTCAAGTACACTGTCGTGGATAGCCAATAACAGTTTACCTTTTTCGGGTTTGAAATAGGTGCTAATCATGCCTTTACTCACCTGATGATCAGTGATTAATGAATCGATCGGTTTTTGTTGGGCGAAGGCTGATAAATAGATAAGACTGAGAAGAGCTGCAGTACCTTTTTTCATGCTAGGGAATCCATTTAAAGTCTTTGAAGATAGATATAAATTTCTGTTAGATTTTGAGTCTACTGATTAGATTATAACTTAAAATTTATATGCACGTCATCACTTACCATTCTATGAAAAAATCTTTAGCGTTTCAATTGCTCAAGACGGAGCACCGCCCTTCCGACTTCTGCCAAAAAAGGAATTCCGATCTCATCATATTCGTACAGGTTGTCGTTGAAGATGCCGTTTTCATTAACGAGTATGGTGGCCGACAAGAAAAATTCGGCCCCTGAATGAGCATCGTGAATGTATGCCGCATCTGTTAGTGTTCCATAGGCGAGCCCTACCTTATTATAAATCCGTATCACATCGGTCATTTCTCCTTTTCGATCGCCGTATATAAAGAATTTTACATAGCTGTCGTAGTGCTCATTATCTTCTTGGTAATTCGGCTCAATACTTTCCAAAGTATTTCGGCTCATCCAGTGTTTGAGAAAGGCGTAGTCTTCATCTCTAAGATCGAATCGCTGCTTAGCTGAAAAAACTTCAGGAAAAATGATGCGTTTTAGAATTCCTTCTAGGTCTTCAAGCGCGATTCTGTTTTTTAGAGAAAAATCGAAGGAGTCACTAATGATGCTGTCGTTTGCTTGATAACCTACTCCTTTTGTCAACCCTTTGGTAGCTGAATTTTCGATAGAGATCTCACCGCGAATCGAGGGCTGCACGTAAACCGTGTCTTGCGCGTCTAAGAACACATAATGCCAGGTGTTATCGTTGTCAGCACTGAAAAGAAACTTGTGCTGAATCTGAGTGTGTGAGAGTCCTTTTTTCTGTAATTCTTGATTGATGTAATCTCGGCCTAAAAAATCAAAGAGGTAATTGTAGGCATCGTTATCACTAACCAAAAAGACCTTTTTGATGAGGTGAGCAATGGTAAGTTTTCTGTCAACCTTGGTGCTGTCTTGAAGCGCAATAGGGGCTGTTAGGTCGGGAGTATAAATGTGAAAAGGAGTATTCGCATCAATGTCATAGCCGCTTGCTCGCAGTTCATTTAAGCGCTGAAGAGCCAATATCGTTATGGGGAGTTTTGCGGTGCTAGCCGGATAGAAATAAGCGTCTTGATCCTCTCCGATACTGTGGGTAGTGAAAACGGGATCACCCTCTTGAGACCGTTCAATTTCGGTATATCGAATTTGAACCTCATGGGAAGTATTCTCGATAAGTCTTTGCAGTTCAAGACTTGAAAGGGCCTCTTCTAAAGGTGTTGATTCAGTGCAATTCGAAAGCATGAAAAGGGCCGTAAGGGTCAATAAATAGGGATAGGATAGTTTCATTAAGGATTACCGTATATCTTTAGTTTAAAATGAATTTTAAGATACTCTTTTTTACTCTGATAACCGTCTTTGTTCTGCGTGCGCAAGAGGCGAACAAGGTCGTTTTAATTACCCTTGATGGTTATCGATGGCAAGAGCTTTTTACTGGGGCCGACGCAGCGCTCATAAGCAATGTTGATTATGTCCATCATCCAGATCAGCTTGTCGAACTCTTCTGGTCAGAAAGTGCAGAACAGCGGCGATCTTTGCTCACCCCATTTATTTGGTCTACCATAAGGGATCAGGGTCAACTTCACGGTAACAGATGGTTGGGGAGCAAGGTAAACCTCACCAATTCGATGTGGTTCTCGTATCCGGGATATAATGAAATTCTTACCGGAAGGGCAGACGATGAGCGTATTCGAAGCAACGATAAAATCCCTAACCCCAACGTCACTGTTTTGGAACAGTTTGTGAGAGAACGAGGTGCATCTCATAAGGTAGCCGCCTTCGGAAGTTGGGATGTGTTTGACTATATTACAAACGAGCCCCGCTCTAAAGTGTACACCAATAGCGGTTTTGATCTTTCTTCAGATCTTCCGCTCACCGAACGTGAAGAGGTGTTGAATGAGCTTCAGCCCCAAATTCCAAGCCCGTGGAGCAGCGTGAGACTCGATGGATTCACACATCAATTCGCGAAAGAATACATCAAAAAACATCATCCTGACCTGATTTACATTGCTTACGGAGAGACCGATGATTTTGCACACGACGGTGATTACGAAGCTTACTTGAAAGCCGCTCACAACACCGACAAACTCATCGAAGACCTATGGAATTTTACGCAAAGGGATTCTTATTATAGCGGTAAAACGACTTTTATCATTACCACAGATCACGGTCGAGGAACACGGCCTTTAGACCTGTGGCGCGGGCATGGCTCAGATATCATTGGTGCCGATCAAACCTGGCTTATAGTGTTCGGCGCAGAGGTAGCTGCGAAAGGCGAAATAAAAGAGCAAGAACAGCTCTTTACGAATCAGGTCGCGCCTACCGTTAGGATGCTTTTAGGGTTAAAACAAGAAACCGGATCAGGCTACGGCAGCCCCATTGAATTAGAATAGCGAACCCTTTCTTTTCTTAGAATCGTAGTACCTTTGCCCTAATTAAAGTGGTGATATGGGCACAAGACAGAAAGCCTTTTTTGGATTCTTTTCGACCCTCCTTATAATGAATCTACTTCAGGCACAAGAGGTTCAACAAGACAGTCTTTCGGCTTCTCAATTACTCGATGAGGTGGTGGTCAGTGGTCGGATCGCCGAGCCTTACAATAAACGCTCGAAAACCATTGAAGTCATAAGTGCCGCACAGTTGAAAGCCAGTGGTGTAATTCATGTAGTAGAATACCTTCAGCGTGTTGCAGGCCTAGACATACGAAGAAGAGGTGTAGGGCCTACCCAGGCGGATTTTAATTTAAGAGGAGGGAGCTTTGACCAGACTCTACTGCTTATCGACGGTATTGCCCTTGAAGATGCACAGACCGGACATCATCTTTCAAATTTTCTTCCACCCCTCGCCCTTATTGAACGCATTGAAATTATTCGAGGATCAGCCGCCCGTATTTTCGGTCAGAATGCCTTTGCTGGGGCCATCAATATTATCACCAAACGGAACCCTGAATCTGGCTATCAAGGTCAACTTCATGGAGGATCTTATGGAACATTTGGGTTTGAGCTTTTTGACACCAGTCAACATAAGGGGCTAAAGCTAATGGCTTATGCCGCCACGGCTCAATCTGACGGGTACCGTCACAATACTGATTACAGACAGCAGCAGTATGCCCTATCTCTGCGAAGTGGTGACGCCTCAAAGGGGTTTCACCTATTTGGGCTTTTTTCTCCCCGTGCTTTCGGAGCAAATGGTTTCTACGCCAGTCCTTCTGCTATCGATCAATACGAAGAAACCCAGGCCGGTTTGTTAGCCCTTACTCGTGCAATCACACTCGGAAACACCAAAATTATTCCACGATTGTACTGGCGCAGAGGGCAAGACATGTATGAGTATATACGTGATCGACCAGAAATTTACCGCAATATGCATATCACCCATAAGGTTGGTGCTGCGGTTGATCTCAGTCACACTTCTTCTCTAGGACAAACCGGATTTGGAATAGACCTTTCTCGATCGAGTATACAGAGTAATAATTTAGGAGAACGTTCAAGAGATTTGTTAAATGTCTTTTTTGAACAGCGCTTCAACATCGGAACCTCAGGCTTTGATCTTACACCTGGTATTGTTTTGACCTCAATTTCTGAATTCGGAACCCAGGTTTTTCCAGGTTTAGAGGCCGGACTACCTTTGAATGAAGCATTCAGAACCTATCTCAATTGGGGAACTACCTTTAGGGTTCCGACCTTTACGGATCTTTACTACAGCGATCTTACGACTATAGGCAATGCGGCCTTAGTGGCTGAACGTGCGACCTCTGCGGACTGGGGATTGCGTTACTCCTATGACTCGATTGAGGCCTCTCTAGTACTTTTCATGCGTCGATCTGACAATCTTATTGACTATGTGAAAGAGCGAGAAGAAGACCGCTTTCAGGCGATGAATATACAACAACTCGTTTCGCAAGGATTAGAGCTTTCATTTGACCGCTTTTCAACGGCTACTCGATCCTTTTACTATGGCTTCAGCTACACCTACATGAATCAAGACTTAAGTGAAGAAGCGGCTCAATTTTCACGTTATTCTATTGATAACGACCTCAAGCACCAATGGGTTGTTCGCACAGGGATTAGACTATCGAATCAAACAGAAGTTCAGCTCAATGCACGTTATATCGAGCGCGCCTCGAGCCGAACGTATACAGTGGTTGATACCTCAGTGCGTCAGCAATGGGGGCCATTAAATCTCAATCTATCGCTGAACAACATGCTCAATCAATCGTATTGGGAGACGAGTTTTATTCCGATGCCTGGCAGAAATATAGGGTTTGCCCTAAGCTACAATTGGTAGATTACCACTTAAGACTTTCCAGGTATCGCGTGGCTGATCCTATATTCTCGATAGGATTTGGTGCAAAGTCATGTTCGATAAAGAAATGCTCTGCTCCGTGAGCGGTTGCCGTTTGCACAATTTCATCGATAGGCATTACACCAGAACCGGCTGAGACGAGTTTCGGAAACAGTGCCATCCATTCAGAAGCATTCGAACCTTCTCCCGCAAAGTAAGTTAGCTCTCTCATGTCTTTGAGGTGGAACATTTTGTAGCGTCCAGAATGTTTTTGAATTAATTCTATCGGATTAGCCCTTCCGGCAACCGTCCAGAAGATGTCCATCTCTAAAAAGACAAGACTGGGGTCGGTTCCGTCAAAAATTAAATCAATCGGTTTTATTCCTTGGTCGTTCGCAACTAGACCGTATCCGTGATTGTGATAGGCAAAGGCAATGCCTTCTTTTTTGGCCGCTGCTCCAATCGCATTAAAGCGCTCGGCAATACGCTTGTAATCGTCTAAGGTTTCACGTTCGGTCTCAGGTATAGCCGGCAAAACCACATAATTTGCCCCTACAGTGTTAGCCGCCTCTGCCAGTTTTCCAATATTTCCCTCTAGGGTGTAAAGATCGGTGTGCATTGAAGGAACAGAAATGTTGTACTTCTTCAACAAGGCGTGAAATTCATTCAGGCTAAGGCCTAAAAATCCGCTAATATCAAATCCGAGTTGAGGTGTAATTGCCTTCCAAGAGGTGTGGTTTTTAGGATCTGAGAATTCGTATGGTCCATAGGTTTCAAACTCTTGGATACCCAATTCAGCCAGCGTAGCAATACCCTTTTCTACATCCTTTTGAAAGAGGCGCGGAGCTGTAAAAAGACCTAGACCAATCTTTGAAATCTTTTGTTTTTTAAGCATGGATATGCTAAGAGAAGGCGTTAAGCCTAGTGCTAGGCTAGCGGCTGAAGCCTTTTTGACAAAGGTTTTTCTGTTCATATTATGGTGTTAAGGTTCGAGACCCACAAAAGTTTTTTGTAAAGTATGAAATTATAAGTCAGTTACTTTTTAAATGGTGCTAATGTTGACCAAATAAGTTTTGGCCCGGTTTTGGCTAGCCTTGCAGCTTGGAAGAAAAAATGACCACTCTCATAGTCTTCGGACCTTTAAACTTTCTCTAATGAACCGAAAAATTATTTTGACGCTCGCAGGAG
>JAYPUW010000001.1:62884-119188 GCA_038134285.1 Flavobacteriaceae bacterium | reverse complement strand
GCTCGCAGGAGCGCTTTAAATTATTCCGTAATTTTTTGATCCAAAATTTTAAAACTATGCGAATATTCAATCTAAAAGGAGTAGCGTTTGTAGCTGCCTCAATGATATTGTTGAGCTGCAATCAAGCTCCAAAGCAATCGGCTGAAGCGGCCGCAGAAGCTGAATCAATAAGTGAGGTAAAACTTTCACTTGCTCAATGGTCGTTGCATAAGGCCATACGCTCAGGAGAGATGTCTCCTTACGACTTTGCGAAGCAGGCTCACGAACTCGGATTTTCGGGTCTAGAGTACGTGAATCAACTCTATGAGGATGTGTTTACGGCTGAGGATAAATCCGCTGCAGTGGCAGAATTTGTGTCTAAAAACAATGCCCTTGCAGCCGAATACGGATTGACCAATGTACTTATCATGATCGATGGTGAGGGCGCACTATCTACCTCTGACGCCGATGCCCGAGCTGAAGCCATAGAGAATCATAAACTCTGGATCGACGCCGCTTCTGAAATGGACTGTTCTGCTGTCCGCCTTAATTTATATGGTGAAAAAGATCCTGAGCGCTGGAAGACCAATTCTATTGCAAGCCTTTCGGCCCTTTCAGCTTACGCAGCTCCAAAGGGTATCAATGTATTGGTAGAAAACCACGGGCGCATCAGCTCAAATGCCGCTGCACTTATGGAAGTGATCAATGGGGTTGATGCTGAAAATTGTGGCACCCTGCCTGATTTCGGAAACTTCTGTATTGCCGAAGAAGGTTACGGTTCAGTGTTTGACGGAAGCTGCGTCGAGGTCTATGACATCTATCAAGGGGTTTCTGAGATGATGCCAAAAGCCATGGCATTGAGCGCCAAATCAAACGATTTTGATGAGAACGGAGACGAAACCCTTATCGATTACACGCGGATGCTTAAAATCGCCAAAGAAAACGGATACGATGGATTCATTGGAGTAGAATATGAAGGAAGTCGCCTCTCTGAAATCGAAGGAATTAAAGCGACCAGAGATCTTTTGATCAAGGCATCAGCTGCACTTTAGTCAGACTGAACGAGTTCTTTGTCTATGATTTCTTGAAGCGCATTTTTCGGAAGTGCCCCGGGCTGCATCATGGGTTGACGATTGTCTTTAGGGATGAATAGTATACTCGGAATGCTTCTGATTTGAAATACTGCCGAGAGTTCTTGTTCTACTTCTGTATCTACCTTGTAGATTATAATGTCGGGATTTTCGTCACTTAACTCTTCAAGAATTGGAGCCACCATTTTACATGGGCCACACCAATCGGCATAAAAGTCGATAATGGCAGGTTTGTCTCCTTTGTAGTTCCATTCGCGTTCTTGTGTATAATCGAAGATCTCGTCTTTAAATTTCTGAGATGTTAGCGTTACGGTTGGCATGATTCGTTAGTTTTATACAAAATTACCATTATCCTAATGCAGACAATGTAACATAGGTCACATGCGCATCTTAGTTTGTTTAATTTAATATTCTTAAAAATACCTATCATGAGAAAAAGAAATTTTATTATATCACTAGCAGCTGTTCTTATGACAGCTTTTTCATTCGCACAAGAAAAGGCGAGCCCCGCTCGTGTGGCTGAGGGAGTAGCCGGGGGTAGTGCTATAACGATTAACTATTCGTCACCAGCGGTTAAGGGACGAATGATCTGGGGAGATCTTGTTCCTCTTGGTCAAGTTTGGCGGGCTGGAGCCAATGAGGCGACAAGATTTACTACGGAGAAAGATATCCTTATTGAAGGAAAGCGTTTACCTGCAGGAACTTATAGCTTCTTTATTATCCCGAATGAGTATCAGTCAACCTTTATTTTCAATAAGGTGGCTGACCAATGGGGTGCTTTCAATTACAATGCTGAAGAAGATCAACTTCGAGTCAACGTATACGGGGGCCAAGGTAGCACCTTCGAAGAGCGTTTGGTATACGAGGTTAATTCTGAAGGATTTGAGGTGCGCTGGGAATACGGAAAAGCTTCGGCTAAAATTCAAGCTACCATGTAAGGGGCTTAGTTTCTTTTTAAAACAAAAAAGCCGCTTTCGAGCGGCTTTTCTATTTAAAATACCCGGTTCAAGAACACCTTGTGAATTTTTGTGGCGGTGTCTGCATAGATCGCTTTTGAAGACATCTCTTTCCATGCTGGAGCGTCGATGAATTTTTTCCAATTCGCATCGTGTTCTTCCATGTCTTTAAACTGAATCATGTAGGTCAAACAAGGGCGCTGCCCTCCGATGATTTGTTCTCCGAAAAACACAGGATGAAGCCCAACCTCATAAAAGAGCTCTAACTCTTCGTTGTTAAACATGTCGATTTTTCTTCTGTTGGCATCCTCACTGTAACTTTCGTAGGTGCGAAGCTCAAAAAGAGTTGAGTCGGGCTTGAGCGCATCCATTTTTGGCAGGGAGTCGAAAGAAAGAAGTAACATAGATGTTATACGGTTGTATAAAGTGCCCTCAATTCCGATGCCGTTGTAAGAGGCAGCCGCTTGGTTATAGGCCCTGTCTTTGTGAAGTTCTTGGCTCTTGATAAAGGCTTCGCTATTCGGATAAGCCACCATCAAATAAAGTTTTCGAGGCTCTGAATTTCCGTATTCATTAAAAAGGGCTACTTCTGAAGCTCCTTTAGATTTAAGTGCGGGAGTTAAAACCTCCTTCAAATAATCGACCAGTACATTTATATTGGCACCAGTCTTCACTTCATAGGTTCTTAGCTCTACGAGTTCTTTTGAAGTAGAAGCTACTTGGGCATTCACAGCAGAAAGACCTAGCAAAGCCATTAGTGTAATCAGTATACGATTCTTCATCAGTGTTGGGATTATGGTGTGATTAAAATTAGCGTTAATTTGGTATCAAGGATTTAAACCTACAAGATTATGGCACAGGCTCAAAATTTTAAGAATCATACCAGAATGGTTAAAGGCTTTCACGGAGCCCTCTTTATTCTTATCGTCCTCTTTTTCGGAGGGGCATTAAATTACTGGGCAAGCGCTTCAGCAGACAACTATTATCTCGCTTCATTGCTCGTGCTTCTCGCTCCAATTTTGATTCTCTTGATGTGGTTTACGAGAACTTTTGCACTTAAGGCACAAGACCGTGCTATACGAGCAGAAGAGAATTTTAGACATTACCTTCTTACCCAAAAGCCGCTACCCTCATCGCTTAGGCTCTCTCAGATCATTGCGTTGAGATTTGCCTCTGATGAAGAATATCTTGATTTGATTGACCAGGCAGTAAAACACGAGCTTCCGGCTAAAGAGATTAAGGCCAAAATCAAAAACTGGAAAGGCGACTACCACCGTGTGTAAAGCCCGGTTACGGAATGTTTTATTTGGTCTTATAGCGCTTTTTGCATCACATGTGTTGCATGCTCAAAGCAACAACGATTCTATTGCAGAGATTGAGCTTAAAGAGGTTGCCGTTACAGCTTTAAGGCAACGCATTGCATTAGAAAGGGTACCTGCAGCATTAAGCATTTACTATTTTCCGTCAGATTATGAGGGTGCGCAGCGATCGCTTCAAGAGTATCTGTATCAGGTTCCTGGGCTCATCGCACTCAATAGTTCAAATTACGCACAAGACTTACGCATTTCAATCCGAGGCTTTGGTGCAAGGGCTGCCTTCGGTATCCGTGGCATTAAATTGGTGGTCGATAATATTCCAGAGACCACACCAGATGGGCAAGGGCAGCTCGACAACCTTCCGCTAGACCTCATTGAAACAATAGCTGTGCTGAGAGGTCCGTCTTCTCTACGATACGGCAATGCTTCTGGAGGGGTAATCAGTATTGATACGCGTGAAGACCTGACCGCTGATAGGCATCGATTGACCACGCGTATTGGTGCCTTTGGGCAAACACAATTCACTTATAGCTCAGCACTTCAACTCAATAAAGGTGGATTGTTATTTCATCTTTCACATCAAGATATAGAAGGGTATAGGGCACACAGTAGCACCAAGACTTCACAGGCAAACCTGAAATACGTGAGGCGCTTTTCAAATGACTCGAAATGGGTAATTCAAGCGAATTATACCGACAGCCCAAGGGCCGAAGATCCAGGAGCCATTAATCTTGAAGACTTCAATGCAGATCCGTTTCAAGCCAGAAGTCAGAATATTGCTTTTGGTGCGGGAGAATCTATTCGTCATTACAAAGTAGGAAGCTCATTGAATCACCGGAGCGCTGCCTATGAGCTAACCACTTATGGGTTTTTCTCTGGACGAAATTTTGAAGGCTTTCTACCCTTTGCAAATGGTGGCGCAGTTATTTTAGATCGGTTTTATGCGGGCCAGGGGTCTTCTCTAAGGTGGTCTTTTTCAAAACAGGTCAAGGTAAAACACGATTTGATGGTGGGATACGATTGGGCCCATCAGCGTGACCACAGAAGACGCTATGAAAACCTATCGGGTTCACGAGGAGCACTTAGTCTCGATCAAGATGAGGGTTTTGTAAGTCTGGGGTCGTACCTGCTTTATGAGCTTAAAAGTAATCGTCTATTGTTTCAGGGAGGACTGCGTTTTGATCGCAATAAACTTGAACTTGAAGACTTCTTTCGCGCTGACGGAGTCGATGATACTGATGCCATAAATCTCAATGCGATGAGTCCTCAAATGGGATTTTCATTTCAGCTCAACCCTGAACTATCGGTCTTTGTTAACGGGTCAAAAGCTTACGAAACACCTGCACTCAGTGAATTGATCACGCCTCCGTATAGCCCCTCAGGGTTTAATCAAGACTTGGGGGTGCAAGAGACCGAGATGCTCGAGCTGGGAGTGAATAGGCGTGCCTCTTACTCGAATTGGGAGGTGGTGCTTTTTACGGGTAAGACCATCAACGACATTGTTCCTTATGAGTTAGCGGCTTATCCTGGGCGTAGCTTTTACCGTAACGCCGGTCAAACAAAGCGCTCGGGTGTCGAGTTTGCTTACCAAAGGCAATTCAATAGGTTTAATCTTGATCTGGTGTACGCCTATTTAGACCTCAGGCTTGCAGAGGATGGTGAGCCAGGAGTGGCAAACCGACATCTACCTGGTGTACCATGGCAATCGGGCAGCTTGCGGCTAGCCTACCAGGCCTCTGAATCGATCCGCTTAAATTACCAACGTGTTCGACGGGGTGCCCTATATGCTGATGACGAAAACCTTAACCGGGTTGAGGGCTTCTGGCTCGATCACATTAGCCTTCAGAAGAAATGGACTTTAATATCCCTGAGTCTTGCTGCTACGATGGGTGTTCAGAATATTCCGAATGTGCGTTATGCCGATAACATTCGAATCAATGCCTTTGGGTCGCGTTACTATGAACTCGGATTACCCCGTCAAGTCTACATCGGAATCAACATGAGCCTATGAAGCATTCTTTTTTCTTGCTGCTAACGGTGATGCTCGCTACAATGCGTGCGCAGCAGATCCCTGATGGCTTTGCAGTAATAGATAAGATCGTTCCAGATCTCACGGTTGAGCTGCGCTATGCCAGTACGGCGAATTTTACCGGATCTGTGGTTCAAGGCTACAACCCGGCCAAACGAGTGCTGACCCTAGGCACTCTCTATGCGTTAAAAAAGGTTGAAGACTCTTTAAGAACTAGGGGGTTGGGATTGAAGCTGTTTGACGGATACCGTCCGCAGCGTGCAGTGAATTTCTTTGTTGAATGGGCTGAACGTGCAACGGACACCACCATGAAGGCAGCTTATTACCCCACAATCCCTAAAGACCAATTGTTTGAGCAGGGATATATTGCAAAACGCTCAGGTCATTCTCGAGGAAGCACGGTTGACCTTACCGTGATCTATACTGAAGGGGTTCGAAAGGGCGAGGAGCTCGATATGGGCACACCCTTTGACTTTTTTGGCCCTGAATCGGCCACCTTTTATGATTCACTTTTTGAAGAGCAGAAATCCAATAGGAGACTGCTTTATGAAGTGATGTCGCATTTTGGCTTTAAGAACTATACCCAAGAGTGGTGGCATTACACCCTAGTCAACGAACCTTTTCTTGATACCTATTTCGACTTTTGATTACAGTTCTGTCCACTCGACGGTGCGCTCTAAGTCAGCTGATCTTTTGGCGAGTTCTAAAAGTTTAACCACGGTGAGATTATTTGAGGTGCCGTAAAGTGAATGACTATCAACTTTTCTGCCTTGCTTAACCATTTCGACCAGTAAGCGAAAAGGGTCTTTTTGGTAAGCTTCAATGGATTGAGGCTCGTGCGTTTGTTCTTTGCCTGAGTCATATTCTAAAATACGCATGCGTGTAGCATCAAGCGCATAGATTGAGGCTTTATCGAGGTAAACCTCCATGTCTTTGCGATGGTGTGTCCAGTTCCACGAGGCCTGTATAACTACTTGTAAATCATCGTAATCGAGTATGATGGTAGTGTCGTCATCAACCTTTGGATAGATTGAGGGCTTGGTTTGTTTCAACACCGCCGTGACACGTTCAGGAGTTCTGCCCTCGAGTAGCCAGGTGCTGATATTGGCTCCGTAGCAACCAAAATCGGTGACGGCCCCTCCTCCGTTAAGCACCGGATCGGTAAGCCAAGCCAAGAATTCAGGAGAGCACCCAATCTCTAACGGTCCCATGTGCCCGGTATTGAATACGAGTTTTTTGGGTTTACCCAATGCTCCATCCTCAATCAATGCTTTGGTCTCGTAAGTGCTTTCGTACCACGAAGTCTCGTAATTAACCAGTAAGGGAGTCTGGTGTTTTTCAGAGAGTCGCACCATCTCTTGAGCGTCTGCGTAGGAAGTAGCTAATGGCTTTTCTACCATAACAGGGATGTTCTTTGGCAAGAAGAACGAAGCCACATCGAGGTGTTCTGCGGTTTCGTTGAAGGCCGAAACAGTTTCTGGCTTGGCCTCACGCATTAGGTCCTCGTAGCTTGAAAAGAATAATGCATCATCTATTTGGTAGCGCTCTTTGAATTTTTTTATCGCCGCTGGATTGGTTTCTACAATACCAACAACCTCTAGGTCATGATTGTCTCTATTGAAGATCCAATGCACATGATCGTGAATGAGCCCTATGATTCCTAATTTAAGTTTGGTCTTGTCTTGTGAAGACTGGGCTAGCGTGCTCGATAAAAAGAGTCCGCTGAGTAGACTGCCCAAAAAGAGGCCTTTAAATATTTTCATCTTTCTGTTTATCAATGATTTAAGATAGTTATTCTTTCGTTTATAAGCCTAGGCTGCTCTGACCTCTAACCGTAATGCGTTTATGTACCTGTTGATCCTTATCGGTTAATTGAGGTTGGCCTCCTCCTATATACAGCTCAAATGCACCTGATTCGATCACTCTTTTGCCTTGAGGGTTTATCAGTGAAAAGGCACGAGCATCAATTTCGAATGTGAGCTCAAGCTGTTCATTGGGTTTAAGGTAAACCCGTTCAAAGGCAACCAACTGATGCTGCGGTCTTGGGGTGCTGGCCTTGAGATCGCTGAGGTATACCTGCACTACTTCGTCTCCCGCGCGATCACCCGTATTGGTCAATGTAACGCGAACGGTAAGGTTATCTCCTGCCTTCAGGCTTGAAGTAGTGTTTAGGTTGCTGTAGATGAACTGTGTATAGCTCAAACCAAATCCAAACGGAAATAGGGGCTCACCTTTGTAATACTTATAGGTGCGATCGCTCATGGCATAATCTTCAAAGGCAGGCAATTCTTCTAAGGCAGTATAATAAGTGATCGGTAGCCTTCCGGCCGGATTGTAATCGCCAATAAGCACGTCTGCCAATGCATTACCCCCTTGCTCTCCAGGATATCCGACGCTCAGGAGTGCGTCTACATGCTCTTTGGCCCAATTGACCGCTAAAGCTGAACCGGCATTGAGCACCGCAATCACGGGTTTTCCGGTGGCGTGAATCGCCTTGAGAAGATCGGTTTGGACTTTGGGTAGCGCAATGTCTTCACGATCACCACCTTCACCTTCCAAGCGCTGACTGAGCCCTAATACCACTATGCTTAGGTCAGATTCATGGGCAAGGTTTACGGCGTCTGATTCAAGATTAGTGTCGGTACGCGTCCAGAGTAAACGGCATTCTGCATTTGAGTCGTCACTGAAATAGCGCACTTCAATCGGATAGCGC
Organism: Flavobacteriaceae bacterium; assembly: GCA_038134285.1. Classification (GTDB taxonomy): domain Bacteria; phylum Bacteroidota; class Bacteroidia; order Flavobacteriales; family Flavobacteriaceae; genus UBA3478. The sequence goes on along the minus strand of JAYPUW010000001.1, from coordinate 111,104 downwards.
TTGCCTTTTTCTAGACGTATCTTTTCTCTTGCATAGGTAGTCTCGTGGACCATGCCTTTTCCGTTGCTGATTTCTAGGCCGTCAATTTTGAGGCTCATCCCCATCTTAGCGAAGGTGGCTAATTCGTACTCCCCTGTGGCCGGTGGAATGAGATACCCCGTCCATTTGACCGAGAAGAAGTCTGAAAGTTCTTTAGAAATGGGGTCGTGCTCCCACCAAAAGTCAATGGCATCGTCTATACGTTTTAAAACAGGTGCACCCTCCCAAACCATATTGTCGAAGTACTCGGCATCTAACCCCTGGCGCCCAACAGCCGTTTCAAAATAAACGGATGGGATCGGTTCGAGAGCATAGACTTCATCACTGAAATGCGATCCTCTTGCATACGCCACCTCTACGGCAGGACTCAATTTGCGTTGCAACCCTTTTAGAAAGGTCACGGGCTCAATGGGGGTGCCGTGGTAGTTTCCGACTAAAGATTCCCAGTTGTCGGCATTTGGACCAATAACCGCTATCTTTTTGAGTGTGTGCTTATCTAGGGGTAATAGATTGTTCTCGTTTTTGAGGAGTACAATGCTCTTTTGCGCAGCTTCTCTAGCGAGATCGAGATGGGTTTCAGCTCCTACGATATCTGCTGAAAGCCCACTAAAAGGAATGCGTTCTTCTGGATCGAACATCCCCAATTTAAAACGACTCAAGAAGAGGCGAGACACTGCCTTGTCTAATGCCTTTTCATTGAGTAAGCCTTGCTCTGCAAGTGATAAAAGGCTGAGATAGGTTGAACCGCAGTTGAGGTCACATCCGCCTTCAAGCGAGATACGTGCGGCCTCTGCCTTACTATCTACTATCTTGTGATTGTAAAGGATATCTCCTATGGCTCCGCAGTCTGAGACGACATAGCCCTCAAACCCCCAGCGTTCTCTAAGCACCTCGTCTAACAAAAAAGAACTCGCCGATACTGGAGCTCCTCTGAAGCGGTTGTAGGCGCTCATGATCGACTGTACATTGGCGTCAACGACTGTCATTCGAAATGCCTCAAGGTAGGTTTCATAGAGATCGACATCAGAAACGTCGACATCGAATCCGTGACGCAAAGACTCTGGGCCTGAGTGCACGGCGAAATGCTTTGAAGTGGCAATGGTCTTGAGGTATTTCGGATCGTCTCCTTGTAGACCTTTGATGAAAGAAGAAGCGAGTTTACCTGTGAGATAAGGATCTTCGCCATAGGTCTCGTGACCACGTCCCCAACGGGGATCTCTGAAGATATTGATGTTTGGAGACCAAAAGGTAAGTCCGGTGTAAATGCCGCGCTTGCCTTTTCGTATAAAGTCATGATGCTTGGCACGTGCTTCGTCAGAGGTTACTGTGCCTATTCGCTCGAGAAGGTCTTTGTCGAAAGAAGCGGCTACCGATATAGACTGAGGAAAGACTGTGGCGTATCCGCTTCTTGCTACGCCGTGAAGCGCCTCGTTCCACCAATTGTACGAAGGAATGTTGAGTCGCTCAATGGCTGGAGCCTCATGTACCAGTTGACTCACCTTTTCTTCTAAGGTGAGTTGTTGAACCAGAATCTCTGTTCGCGTCTCGAAGTCAAGTTCAGGGTCTTGAAAGCGCCAATCGATTTCTTGTGCCTGAAGCCGTTGCGAGAAGAAAGTGCAGAAAAGAATGAAAAAAAATGCGCCAAGTTGTTTCATAAGAACGGCTTATAGGTTGAGCCAATAGTTGATCTTGAAGGTGAGATTCCATCCGCTTGAGAAGGTGGGGATGGTCACTTCGTGGCTATTGAAAACCAAGAAAATATCAGACGCTGGTTTGTAGCGCCATTGCAATCTAGAGTTGAAGTTCCAAAGATCAACTTGCTCATTATATTGGTAGAGATTCGAGAAGAATAAATTGTCGGTAAGCGTGAGGTTGGCTTTTATGCCGACAAGCCAAAAAGACTGCTCCTTCCATGGTTGAGGGAGGTCGAATTGATTGTAATTGATGACCGAACTCAGCTCTAAAATAGGCTGAACTCTGTACCCAAATTCGCCGATAAGGGCAGTGCGTTTTCCTTGCGCATAATAGCCTCCAATAATGGCGTTGAGTGAATAGGTGAAGAGGTTTTGCGGTTTTGAATCGTAAGATAAACGAAGGTTGGTCCATTCGTGATTTGTGCCTGCCTTGAGCACTCCAATGCCGTTTCGAAGCGGATCGAAATCACTCAATAAATCAATGGTACTTCGGTCTCCGGCCACTATCAATTTACTGCGGTCTTGAAAGTTGAAGTAGTAGCTCAAAATGTCGATCTGATCGGTTTTGTGCCAATCGAGATCGAAGAAATACGTACGTGTATAGAATGGTCCGTGAGAAAGTAGTGGATTGGTTTTTGAAGCGGTATAGACGAGATGCCCAAGTGATCCCTCTAATTTGTGATAGTTTGTCCGCGGCACAAAGCCGACGTCTGCGCTAAAGGTGCTTGAAACGTATTCTTGCTGCACCCGCCATATCCATCCGATAGATTGATGCTCGAGGTGAGAGGCGATGACTGTTCCTGTTTTTGAAGGATCTGGATTGATCGAACGAAGCGCCATTACTTTTCCGTTGTATTGATTGTTCTCAGAGAAGTAATTGTATTCGACCCCAGCATTTCGATGGTAGCGCTCTGAAACCGAGGGGTCTGTGTTTGGCGCCTCTTTATTGACGAGTAAAAAGTTGATGTTTGAGCGTTCTTGAACCTTCCGTTGAAGACTGACCACTCCGTAATTTTCGGCTCCTAGCCCCTGGAGTTCGTCGGCCTTAGTTTGGATATTCATGAGCCCCACGCGCCAGTTTTCATCGAGGTTTCCGCTGAGGCGTGCACCGGCCACTATGGGAACATTAAGCCCAATCCGCCTTGAGAAGAATGGACGGATAGTTCGGTAACCGAAATTTGAAAAAAGGTCTGCGTTTTCAAGAAAGAATTGGCGTCTTTCAGGAAAGAACAGCTCGAAGCGATCGAGATTGGTCACCTGCTGATCGACCTCGGCCTGAGAGAAATCAGGATTTAGGGTGACATCGAGATTCAAAGCCGTGGTAAGGGTATATTTGAGGTCTGCACCGACCTTAGCCTTACTGTCGTCTTCGGTCAGGTGGGTTCCTTCTGAGATGCTTGAGACATAAGGAATAATAGACGCATTCACCCCTTGTTTTGGTGGTGGAGTGTCCCACACCAATCGCCCTGCAAAAGCCAAGGATACAGACGGAAATTGCCGTGGAACAGGAGCCCAGCTCGATTTTTCGCTGGCCTTTAGATCGAGACGACCGAAGTTGATACCCCATTCTTTGATGGTTTCATCGTAGCGTATCGACTTAAATGGAATAGCCATTTCACCCACCCATTTATCTTCATCGAAGCGCACCTCTGAGTACCACTTGGTGTCCCAATTGAGGTCTACTCCTTTTCCTTCGAACATGGTGCCGTCCCATTGCGCACCGTAGGCGTTGAGACCAAAAGAGAAGCCTGTAGTTTGATTGTCAAACGGATCTATGGCGATCAAGAGATTGTCGTTTTTTCCGAATGAAAAATCACGCTTGAACGACTCCACCACATATGGTCCTTTGACCGCATTGTTGTAAAAAATCACCGAGATATAGAGGTATTCATCATCGAAGGCAACTCGTGCTTCTGAATGCTGACGTGCCCTTCCTGTATCTACCGGGGTGATCATGAAAAAGTCTTTGGCTACCTGCGCACGATTCCATGCAGGCTCGTCTAAAACCCCATCAATGACTATTTTTTCACTGATCTTTTCGATGGCTAGACGGTAATCTTTTGCGTTTACTTGTGCGCTTAGTTGAATCGAAAAACCGGTGAATAATAGGACGAAAAAAAGGGGTATTCTTTGCATCTGGGTGGTGTTCGGTTGTTATTAAAGGGAAAATCCCGCTAGTATTTAGCGGGATTTCCTTTAGTTTGGGTTTGTTGAATGAAGCTTTTTAGGTCTTCATTGGCGGCCTTAAGGTCTTCTGCACGCAGATACATCATATGCCCTGATTCGTATCCTTTGAATTGAAGACGGTCATTGAATTTACCACTAGGATCAATCTGCCACAGCGTGTATTTGGCATTGAAATAGGTGGTTGCACCGTCGAAATAGCCTGATTGATTCAATACATGTAAATAGGGGTTTTCGGCCATCGCTGCCCTCAGGTCTTCACGGGTATTGACACGGTCATCTTCCCAGGGTCTCACCGGGCCAAACATGTTATATTTCACATCAGTTCTGAAGCCGAGCACCTCATTGTAGTAGTAATTGATTGCCGGTGTGAAGCTGTGGAGCCAAGAGGTAAGTTCTGAATTGTATTCAGGACGCGTTCCTACACCAACCTTATCGACCCCTTTGTAACGGCTGTCTAGGCGACCCACGGTATAGCCTTCGTCTTTAAGTAAGTTCTTCCAGAAATAGCCGGTCGGAACCGAGAGGTTCAGCGCCAGAATATCCGATTTGCTGAGTCCGGTATAGCGAGCCATATCTGAGGCGATTTGGTCGCGGTCTCCGGGTGAGAGAGATCCGCCTTTAGCGAGCGCAGGCAGTAAGGTGTCTACCGTGAAAGCTTCGGTGATCTCGAGTAGGTTTTCTAAAGACAGTTGTTGCAGTTCGCTTGAAAGCTGATTGTGGTACCATGCTGCTGCAGAATAATAAGGGACGTTAAGCGCCTCTGAGACCGGACCTCCTACACGTAATACTTGATAATCAGCTGGACTCACCATGATGACTCCGTTGAGGTACATCCATTGCGATTCTTGGAGCGTTAGAGCTAGGCCCATCACTCGGGTACCTCCGTAGCTTTCTCCGATGATGTATTTCGGTGCACGCCATTTGTTGTGACGCGTGACGAAGGTGTTGAGCCATTCGGCGAGATAGGTAATGTCAGCGTCTATACCGAAGAATTTTTTTCGATCGACTTCTTTGCCGCTTAAAGGAATGGTTCTTGAATATCCGGTATTCACAGGATTGATGTAGACTATGTCAGCATCAGTGAGTACTGTGTTTGGATTGTCTTTGACTCCATAAGGTTGGATCGGATACCCCTCATCGTCTACCCGTAACACTTTAGGGCCAGTATACGCCAAATGCATCCAAACAGAACCAGAACCGGGCCCGCCATTGAAGCTCATAATGAGTGGTCGGGTTTCGCTGTTGACACCAGAGCGTTTGTAGTAGGTGTACTGCAAGTAAGCAATTTCACTGCCGTCGGTGTCCCAAACGGGCTGTGTTCCGACTTCAACCGAGTAATCGAGCCACTCTGATCCGACTCGAATACGATCGTTTTTGATGCTTAAGGTGTCTGACGGAAGGCTGCGCTGCGCCATGCTCAGGGCGGCTATAGACAATGCGCAAAGGGTAAAAAGGTTTTTCATAAAACTATATTTAAAGCAAAATGGTTCGTTCTTCTTTTACGGATTGGTCGCATGCTAGGGCTATTTGAAGGCTTGTAATCGCGTCATTCAGATGGTTGCTTAAGTCACGATCTTCTAATATAGCTTCATACAAAAAGGCCTGCTCGTTATCACACAATTCTTGGTGCTCTGGACTATGCTCGAATCGAATATACTCGTCTTTCTTCAAAAAGGTATTGTTGCTGTCGATGTCGGCGTGATGTATGAGCATAAGATCAGCCTTAGAATGGCCGTCTACACAGTCTGAGCGCTGTTGATCTTGGGTGAGCGAGACGCTTCCTTTTGGACCGAATATGTCTTTGACAAAAAAGGCGGTTTCACTGACCATTGGCCCCCATCCTGCCTCGTACCAGCCCACCGATCCGTCGTCAAAACGAATCTGTAGCTGACCGTAATTGTAATTATCTGCAGGGATGTCATCAGTTAAGCGTGCTCCGATTGCCGAGACACTAATCGGCTTTGCTTGTGTCATTTGACACATAACGTCTAAATAGTGAACTCCGCAATCTACAATCGGGCTTAAAGAGTTCATGAGGCTGCGGTGCACATCCCACATATAACCTTGGCTCTGTTGATTGAGGTTCATGCGCATCACTAAGGGCTTCCCCATTTTTTGAGCCTCTTCAATAAACCGCTTCCAGACGATATGGTGTCTTAAGATGTATCCGACGACTACTTTCCTATTGGCTGATTCTGCGGCCTCTAGGATACGTCTACCGCCTTCAACCGTGGTTGCGATTGGTTTTTCAAGAAATACGTGGCAGCCCTTTTCAAGCGCCATAAGCGTGAAAGGCTCGTGGGTTTCGGGGTAGGTTGAGATGCAAACAACATCAGGATCGCTCTGTTCCAAGGCTTTTGCATAATCGTCAAAGCATTGATAGTCGCCTTGCAGCTCAGTATTTAGAAGCTCTTTGCTATTGCCGCGTGATACCAGACCGCATATTTGGTATCCAGGATGCTGCTCGTAGGCTATTGCATGAGAAGCCCCCATATTGCCACATCCTACGACGAGGACGTTGAGTGTTTTTGGCGTGGTCATAGATGAAAAGATAAGATAGTCTCTCATAGTCTCAAAGAGCGAACCTCTAATCGAGCCCATTTTAACACTTAGACAGAGAGACTTTAACAGTATCTAAGCTTCAAATATGTTTTTTAAAACTTAACTTTTCACCTCAATTAGTAGATAAACGCATTTTGAAAACATATAGAATCCTCTTTGCTCTATTCGCCGTGGTGCTTTTGGCGAGTTGTTCAAGCACGAAAACTTCAACAGTTGCCGTGCAAGAGACAGAATCTCAAAATCTAGGCAACTTAAGCTTGCTCGATCGCTTGCGTCAGCAATCAGGTCTTCAAATCCGTGGTAATGACTCGAGTGCTCAAGTGTTCTTGCGAGGGGTAAGCAGTGTAAACAATCCTAAGCAGGCGCTCTTTATCATTGACGGGACACAGGTAGGAGATTTCTCTCAGGCAGCCTCAACAATTAATCCGCTCGAAATCGCAAGAATACGTGTTCTGAAGAACCCTCAAGACCTCGCGCAATACGGATTCATGGGAGCCGGTGGAGTAGTGATTATTACTACGAAGCGGCAGTAGCTCTACATTTTATAAGATTGATGAATCGCCCCAATTTGGGGCGATTTTTTTTGGCCTCTATTTAGGGTAGAATGAAAGGATAAGGAGAGGGTTATAAAAATCGTTACATTTAAAAAGATCTAATCTGACCTATCATGCAATTTCAAAATGCCGAGCCTTTTAGAATAAAGGTAATCGAACCCATTAAGCGCACTACACGAGCGCAAAGAGAGCAATGGATTAAAGAGGCACACTACAATGTATTTAAGCTACATGCAGATCATGTCTATGTCGATATGCTTACTGACAGCGGTACCTCAGCAATGAGTAGTAATCAGTGGGGAGGAGTCATGATGGGAGACGAGTCGTATGCCGGCAGCAAGAGTTTCTTTAACCTTCAACGCTCTGTAGAGGATATTACAGGATTTAAGTTTGTTCAACCTACTCACCAGGGGAGAGCGGCTGATTTTATCATGGCCCAACTTTACGTTAAAAAAGGAGGATACGTTCTGGGGAATCTTCATTTTGACAGCTTTAAGGGTCATGCAGAAATTGCTGGAGCTATCCCAATCGATCTTATCATAGAAGAAGGAAGGCGTGTGAATTCCATCGAACATCCTTTTAAGGGGAATATGGATATCGAGAAGCTCAATGCTTTCATCAAAGAAAACGGAGCTGAAAATATTCCACTTATCATCATAACAGTAACCAGTAACGGTAATGGTGGCCAGCCAGTCTCTATGGAGAACATTCGTTCAGTTTCAGAGATCGCGAGGGCTAATGGCATACCCTTTATGATTGACGCGGCGCGCTTCGCAGAAAATTGTTATTTCATAAAGCAACGTGAGCCTGGATATCAAGACAAAGAAATGATTGAGATTACGCGCGAATTATTTTCGTATGCAGATGGCTGTGTGATGAGTTCTAAAAAAGACGGATTAGTGAATATTGGAGGGTTTATTTGTACACGACACGAGGATCTTTTTCCGCAGATCAATCAATTGGCAATCATCAATGAAGGGTTTGTTACCTACGGTGGTATGAGTGGAAGAGACCTTGAAGCCTTAGCTATTGGGCTGTATGAAGGAATACAAGAGGATTATTTGTCTTACCGAATAGCTCAGGTGGCCTACCTTGGAGATCAATTAGCCGAGAGAGGGATCCCCATCATTAGACCCACAGGAGGGCATGGAGTCTATGTGGACGCACAGCAGTTCTATCCGCATATTCCTCAATCTCAATTTCCTGGACAAGCTCTAGTTGTTGAGCTTTATCGCACGGCTGGGGTTAGGGGTGTAGAATTAGGTTCATGCGCCTTCTCCAAAAAAGACCCTAAGACCGGAGAAATCATTTATCCAGATTTAGAGGTGGTAAGGTTGACTGTTTCTCGTCGCGTTTACACTGATCGACATATGGATGTGGTTGTAAACGCTTTAGAAGATGTGTATAAGCGTCGTGATCAAATGAAAGGGCTGCGCATTACCTATGAAGGACCGATTTTGAGTTTAAGACACTTTACGGCGCGATTTGAATTATTGACCTAATTCTTAATTTGAACAGTATTTATGAACGCTTATCGATTTTTCATGCCCACGCAAGTGCTTTTCGGAAACGGAAAGAGCAAAGAAATCCCGCAGATTATTGCCGGATTTGGAGATCGATGCCTGATTGTTTCTAGACCTCGCAGAGGAACCCTTGCTGGTCTTTACGACAGCATAGAGTCCTTGTTGAATGCACAGGGCATTCAAACCGAATTCTTTGACCAAGTAGTTCCGAACCCTACTCTTGAAGGGGTAGAGCATGGAATTATTAAGGCCGCTGATTTTGATGCGAATGTGGTTTTGGGAATTGGTGGAGGATCTGTATTGGATACCGCTAAATTAATAGGGCTCCTTTACCGAAAAGACAAAGTTTTGGATTGGGAGTCGGCTCTTTCAACATACGACCATCCGTTTCGTGTAGATGATGCGCCAGCTTCAGCCTTACCCATTGTAACGCTTACCACCACCTCAGGAACCGGATCGCACTGTACTCAAGCAGCAGTGGTAACCGACACTAATAATACCTCAAAGGTTACGTTATTTCACAAACATTTATTTCCGTCTGTGTCAATTGTCGACCCTGAGCTTATGCATTCTGTGCCTGCTCGTGTAACCGCAGCCACCGGGTTTGATACGTTTACCCATGCCTTTGAGAGTTATTTAGGTGAGAGAACCTCTCCTCTTACTGAACACATGTCTTTTGAAGCAATAAGTCGCGTCTTGGAATTTGTCCCGAGAGCAATGGAGAATCCGGCCGACAGTGAGGCGCGCGAAGCGTTAGCTTGGGCCGATACTTTAGCAGGAATGTGTTTGGCTAATGGTGGAGCAGATTTACCTCATCCTTTAGGAGAAATTATTGGAGGAATTTGTCCAAGGATTGCACACGGAGAGACCCTGGCTATGGTGTATCCTGCATTCTTAAATTTTAAGGCCCAATCTGCCCCAGATAAATTCATAGGCCTAGCGCGTCATCTGGGATTGGCCCCCGAGCCAGAAGCTCTCGTTAATCGATTGCTCGAATTTCTAGAAGAAACCGAACTTTCAAAAGCAACAGAATGGGCCCAATTAACAGTTGAAGAAAAGGATGCGATTGAAGATCACCCATTACTAGAACAGTTGATGCCCGATCAATCGAGCACCCTAAAGAAAATGATGCATCAAAGTATTACAACACCTTAAACTGCCAACAATGAGAGACATTAAAATTGCAGCAGGATTAGCCCATGTAGATTATGGACACCTAGCTGATATTGTTAAAGAAGCCACAGAGGCCGGAGCAGATTACATTCACTCTGATGCTGCTGACATGCATGATTTGAAGAATATGCAGTTGATGGGGGGGCATCAAATTATTGAAGGTATCCGCCCTTATACAGACAAGCCAATCGAATGTCATATTTATACAGAGACCTGTGACTTGTTATTTATAGAAAAGCTGGCTCAGGTAGGCACCAATATGCTGATCATTCCTGCCGAACATTTTATAGGAGCTCCTCTCGCTTACATCATCAATTGGTGCCGCGAACGTAAGATGAAGATTGGATTGACCATTGGTCTGTATACTCCTTTATCATTTGTAGAAGAGTCGATCTACGATATTGATCGATTACATATTGTCGTACATGGGGTAGATGAGACTGACGGAAAAGACAACTGGGGATGGAGACGCTCATGCCTCGACCTCTTAAGGCGTGCCCGAAAGTTGGTTGATGAGAAAAATCCAAAGTGCGAGATTGCGATCGATGGCGGAATCCGAGCTGATAATCTAGCACCCCTTATTGAATGTGAACCTGATGTAGTGGTCTTATCATCTGCTATTTTCAAAGATCCAGAGGGTATTACAGCTGGGCTAAAGAGATGTGCAGCCGCTATTCAAAAAGCCCAACAATCCTCTAAATAAACGCTATGCCAGCCCCAGCTTATATAAATCTTTCGCTTCAAGTCGACTCAAAACAAGCCGCGATTCACGCCATCGCAGAGGGTTTGGCTCAATCAGGGGTTATTCGCGATGCGCAAGCTTATGCTGCTGAAGTTTTGGCTCGAGAGGCGACGCTTTCGACCTATTGTGGTTATGGTATTGCGATTCCTCATGCGGCTTCAAGTACGGTTGTAGAACCTGGTTTTGCGTTTGCGCGCACCATAGACTTAACCTGGGATCAAGACGATGATCCGGTACGTTTTATTCTCGCTTTGGCTATTCCTGAGGCGATTGAAGGTGAAGAAAACAATCACATCGAGCTCATGTCTCAAATTGCCACACTGGCTTTAGAAGAAGAGGTTAGAGCGGTCTGGGAAAAAGCTCAAACCGAACAAGAAATTCAAGCGTCTTTTACAAATCATTAACTCTTAGCTTATGAATTTTTGGAGTGAAACGAAAGAGATATTTAGAAACACCGGGGTGCATTTTCGCACCGGGGTTTCTTATATGCTGCCCATATTGCTCATCGGAGGTATGGTCGGAAGTCTTGCGGTCTTAGGCGGAACCAATGTTGCAGACGATTCGATTTGGAAGGTCTTCAAAGATGTCGGTACTATTGGACTTACCTTTTTTGTTCCCATAATGGCAGCCTATACCGCATATAGTATTTCAGAAACTCCAGGAATAGCTCCGGGATTTATTATCGGTATTCTGGCTCAACAGATTGACACTGGATACTTAGGGGCCTTGGTAGGCGGAATTTTAGTTGGATACGTGACTTACATGCTACTTAAGGTAGAGTTGCCTGCTATACTCCAAAGTACTTGGGGATTTTTGGCTCCGGTGCTGAGCACTCTGGTTGTGGTGCTATTTATGGTATATTTATTAGGCCCTCCGATAGCAGCACTTATGGTGTCTCTATCGCAAATATTATCCAATCTAGGAGAGCAAGGATCAGCGATTATGGGTGCTGTGATGGGAATTCTCGGAGGGGTTGATTACGGTGGGCCCTTCAGTAAAACGCAGAGCACCTTTGCCACTGCTGTCATGGACTTAGAATTGTATGTTCCACTAGGTATTTGTGGCGCTATCGTAATCGTTCCGCCACTTGGAATGTGCTTAGCTACGTTTTTGAAGCCGTCTTTGTATACTAAAACCGAACGAAATTATGCCAAGAGTTCATGGATCTATGCTATAGTCGGAGGCTTCACTGAAATCGTCATTCCTTTAGCGGCAGGAGACTTGTTGAGAGTAACTATCGCTACGGTTGCCGGATCAACTACGGCAGGTCTAATTGCAGGAATCTTTTTACTAGAATTGAGCACACCTGTGTTAGGAATCGCACAGTGGTTTTTTTATAATAAACCCCTCGTATTCGTTCTTGCCGTGGTCGTGGGTTCAGTAGTTACTGCCTTGACGGCGAACCTATTAAAACAGTTTAGTAATAGAGATATCGCAGCCATTGAGGCTGCAGATGCTGAAAACGAATAATGAATTTGAACCTATGAAAATTGCATTAGTCACTTCATGTTTGGCCGGAGTCGCACACAGTAAGATGGCGGCTGTGGCTTTGACAAAAGAAGCTCAAAAACGAGGACATTCAATCGCTGTTGAAGAACAAGGTGGACATAAAATTCCTACCAAGCTTACCGCGGAGCAGATCGATGAGGCCGATGTAGTCATTATTGCTAAAATGGTGACGATCTCAGGCAAAAACCGATTTGAGGGCAAACCTATACTTGATGTGAGCGTAAACAAGGCGGTACGAGACCCTTCACTCATTATGGATCAAGCTGAACAACTCATACAATTGTCATGACACAGCATACCCTAGTATTGAATGACCCTATTGGATTTCACGCAAGAACGGCATCACTCTTCGCCAAGACAGCTGCTTCTTTTGAATCTGAGGTTTCGGTGTATTTCAATGAGAAGAAAGCTAATGGTAAGAGCATGCTTTCTCTGATGACTCTTGGAGTAAAATCAAAGCAAGAGATTCGCATTGAGGTTTCAGGGGGCGATGAAGATATGGCACTGGACCGCTTAAAAAATCTGGTTTCATCCAATTTTATAGCGAGCGCGTAATGACTGAGGTGTATACCGGAAAAGTAGTTTCTAAAGGCATAGCCATTGCTCCTGCAAGAAAGGTAGCATTACCCCCCGAGCTTGTTGTTCCTGATCACGGGATCGAAGACCTTAAACACGAGCAAGCCCTATTCGACAAGGCTTTAGCGGGGGCCCGCGATTATGTTAGTCGATGGAAGGCTACGATGAATGGCCGTCTTGAAGGAGAGGCCTTAGAATTATACGACGCCTATGATGAGATGCTTCAAGACCCAGAGCTTGTTATTCAAACGAAAGATCTGATAGAGAGCAGTTCGAAAAACGCAGCTCATTGTTTTTTTCGAGTGACAGAAGACTACGCCACTACCCTGATGGCTCTAAACGACCCCTACCTCAGTGCGCGTTCAGAAGACATTCGAATGCTTGCTGATCTTGTGATACGACTTTTATCTGGGCAAGAGATTCAAGAACTTACATGGACAGATAAAGCCGTGATCGTGTCGCGTCAGTTAACCCCTCAACAGTTGTCTTCTATGAATAGCGATGCAATAGCCGGTATCGTTTTGGTTGAAGGGGGGCTAACAGATCACACCGCCATACTCGCTCAGGCATTAAGTATCCCATTGCTCATCGGAGTGAGTGAGCAGGTCTTAGAAATTCAAAATGAAACTCCAACTTTGCTCGATCTTGAGGCGGGGGTGTTTGAAGTGAATCCGAATACAAAACAAATTCACCACGCACAGGAAAAATTAGGAGTGTTACAAGAGCGCTTTGAACAAGCCCGCTTACAGGCTACCGAGAAAACAGTTACAAAGAGTGGCCGATCAATTTCAGTTGAGGCCAATGTTGGAAGTTTATTGGAGGTTAAGCAGGCAAAAGCGAACGGTGCAGATGGAATTGGATTGTTTAGGACTGAATTGGCCTTTTTACAGCAAAAAACACTGCTCTCTGAGCAAGACCACTATGATGTTTATGCCTCTATATTGGAAGGATACAAAGCGGTTACTCATACCATTCGCCTATTAGACTTCGGTTCGGATAAACCCTTGAGTTATTTGCCTGTAGCTAAAGAAGAAAACCCGGCTATGGGGCTTAGAGCTTTGCGATTGGGATTAAAAAATTATGATTTATTGCTTAAACCTCAGATTAGAGCCTTATTAAGGATATCTAAAGAATTTTCGATAAGAATATTATGTCCAATGATTGCAACAGAGAAGGATTGCATTGAGATTAAAAGTTTAATACAATACGAACTCAAGGACTTGAAAACAAAAGGGTATAAGGAGTTAAAAATGCCTCCTTTTGGAATTATGGTGGAGGTTCCTAACGTAGCCGTCAATCCTAAAAAATTTGTTGACTTGGCTGATTTCTTCTCTTTTGGAACTAACGATTTGGCCCAATTTTTAATGGCAGCAGATCGATCGAATGTTAATCTTTCTATCTATTTTGAAGATGTCAAGCCCACATTAATTGCTATTATAGAGAAGTTTAATAGCCATGCAAAAAGACTTGGGAAAGCGGTTAGTATATGCGGAGAATTGGCGGCTGATACTGATTTTACTGAAGAATTCCTTGATATAGGTATATCATCTTTAAGCATGGCACCTTCACAGATACCAATTGTGAAGAGGAGGGTTCGAGAAATAAAATAGTTAGAGGTGTTTGATTCGACTACTAAAACGTTTGTATAGATCTTCATTACTAAATCCGTCTACATTTTGACTGTAAAATATCGGCAGTTGAAATCCTTGTGAATGTGCTTTTTTCATCGCCTCGGTGGCGATCAGGTTGACCAGAAAACAGCCTGCAATCGTAGAAGCTGCGCCTGTTAGGTCTGCTCCTATGTTCAATAATCCGTCACCGGTTGGCACATTGTTATCTAAAACGAGATCAGCAATCTCATACAACTTGGGTTGATTCGCAATTCTAGAAGGAAACGTTTTAGATTGAGTGAGCGAGGTGATCGCGATCACTTTATTTCCATTTTCTTTAGCTAATTGAGCCATTTCTATAGGCATAGCGTTGCGTCCAGAATTGGAGATGATTACAAATAGATCTTCTTTAGCTATCTGATGCTGATCCCAGATCACTTTTGAAAAACCACTGATCCGTTCGATCTCGGCTGACCTTCGAGCTCCTTCAGAGGTCATTACAGTAGAATCGAGCATGGCATTCACATTGGCAAGTCCGCCAGCTCTAACGAAGAGCTCTAATCCGATCATGTGTGAATGGCCTGTGCCAAAGGTATGAATCAAGTTATCGGTGATTAAGGTTTCGGCGAACCAATCAATGGCCTGTGCTATGGACTGTTCATTGGATTGAACAATGGCGTCTAGAAGATGATTTACTGCGGTGTGATAAGGGTAGGACATGGTTCAGTAGGACGAATGAGATTTGGTGTGAATAGATCTTCCTCCGCGACCGTTAGGGGCAAATACGCGCAGATTAATCTGTGGCGCCTTAGTTGAGTCAATGGCAGCTGTATAGATCGGATCTGTAACGGTTGGTTCTCGATCATTAAAATTATAATGCACTTCTAATCCTGGAAAATGGGAGCGTACCTGCCATTTGCCTTCTAAAATTTTGGCTCCTGGTTTAGGCAAATGATAGTTGAGGGTAGGATACCAGTGGCTTATTAACGGTAGCAATCGCTGGCCTAATGTGTTACTGAAGGTATTCCAATCGCTCAAGCTCCATTCCTTTTGCATCACTGCATCGGCTTCTTGATGCCATTCGGGTGACGAGGCCCATGCTCTTTCTGAAAATACGATGAGGTTAGGCATGAGCAGTTCATCGAGTATGTCTTCGTTAAATGCAGTTTCAGTCCAAAGCTGTCCTTGTATACCTAGAAAGTTTGCCCGCTTTTCGGGGTCAAGCCTAACTCGTTCAGCGATGAATGATGATGTCAGACCATGCTTTTCGGTCAATGTCAGATTTGAAAATACATTCAATGGATCAATCGCCCATGCATCATAATAGTCGACATATCCAGACCAGTTTAGTCCGTAATTTTCGATGTCTTTATCATCGGTCATATCAAAGTAAAAGGCCGATGAGTTACTCATTATAGGGGTGAATCCTGCGTTTGCCATTTTGTAAATCATGTCTTCTCGGCCTTCACCCCAACTGGTGTTCCAAACATATGGGATCACCTCAAACTCTAAAGTTTCTGAAGCTATTTGTGTTTCACCCTGGCTTTTCTCAGAGTGATCAAGTAAAATATCTTCCCATCCTGCCATAGTGATCCCTCGTGCATCAAAAAGATTTTTCAGGCGTTTTAAGTTGCTCGTGTAGAGTGAAGATATAGAAGAAATGCTCGGGTCTTGTTCTTTTAAATACTTAGCGCAAATGGGGGATTCTTGCCAGGCTCCGTAAGGAACTTCATCTGCACCAATGCTAAATATAGTAAGTGGAACCTCTGCATTTTTATAATTCTGTTCTACTGAAGAAATTACTTTTTCATAAAACGTGTACGCACTTTCTAGGCAAATACAGGCAATATTGTCGTTATAATTTTGAGCAGATCTGTAGTTGCTTTTGTCTTCGAAGTCGGTGAGAAGAAACTCTTTTGCCTTTTCGGGTTCGTTTAGTTGCATATAGCGATAATAGCGACTCTCCATTGCCTTTACAGCTGCTCGTGCATGTGAAGGAAAACTGATCTGAGGTATGATTTGAACATTTCTCACTTGTGCATAGGATAGAAGTTCTTCGAACTCTAATGCGGTTAGGTAGCCATTGCTTTGAGGCGTACCTGTGGCTCCGGACCCATACATTGGAATTAGTCGATCTCGTTCATCGGCAGTATATCCTCTATTTGAGGCAACCGAGGTCAGCTCAGGTAGCCCGTCGATCTCAAGCCGCCATCCTTCATCATCTGTCAATCTCAAGTCTAAGTGATTTAACTTCATTCGACTCATCAGGTCGACGATTTTCTTTAGCTTGGGTAACCCGTAGAAATTTCTCGCGATGTCGAGTAAAAATCCTCTATAACCAAAGCGAGGGGCATCTTCGATCTGACCAATTGGCCAGAGTGAACCTTCAAGATCAGCGCTGTCGATTAATTGATGCAGCGATTGAAGGCCATAGACCAATCCTGGATATGAGGCACTCTCAAGGGTGATATACCCTTGGGCAATATCAAGGCGATAGGCCTCACTATCAAGAGATGGATTGTAGCGGATGAAAAAATTCGACAGTCTATTCGTTTCAAAATCTAGGCCCTGCTCAAATAGATCGTTTATAAGCGAAATCAATTGAGGGCGATACTCGTTTAAGTTGGAATCAAGATCAATGGACCAGTGGGTATCTGCGTGTCGTTTGTTTTCAGTAATTGATAAAGTAAGGGGTTGTGGAACCAGGGGAAGAATGGAGTCCTTTGGCAGAAGAAAGATGCCTTCTAAGCGATCAAAACGATTTTCTAGGGTTGGAATCTCTAATTCCGATAACCCCCTCGCCTTCTCCCAAAGGATAGTAGTTTCAACATCTCGTGTCAGGTCGGTTTGAGCAATAAACACACCAACGGGACCCATAGCTAATCGATCCATAACTCCTTGCTGCTGCAATTCAAAGATTAAAGTGTCTTTAGGTCTTAAAGCCCAGCGACTGTCGAATTGTAGCTTCATGTAATTGTCTCCGTTAATATGCGTGTATTGAATGCCATCGGGCAGACTCGAAGGAACAATTCTGCCTTTCATCTGGTTCCAATGAAGCTCCCATGAAGCGTCTTCGAAAGCTGTAGAAGAATGGTTGATCAACTCGAAGGTGACATTCATTCTTTCTTGAACCGTATCGATAGATCGAATAACATAATGCAGTTGTAGTTTACCTTCTGAAGTTCGATTACACGAACAAAGCAAAAAGATTATGACGATGACAGCGTACCGAACAAATGCCATTAAGATGTATTTGTAAGTCTTTTAAAATAAGTAATTTACATCAAAATCAAATGATAGATGAAGAAATTCTACCTGGTGTTCACGCTTACACTGATCGGTCTCTATTCTTGCAGTACTTCTGCCGAACAAGCTGTTACGCTGCAGCCCATTGAGCAATTACAGGCCTATGTCAAAAACAACACGGGTTATAGTTTTTCTGTCGTGGATTCTCTCGAATACATGGAAGCAAAAGTGTACAGGGCAAAAATGATTTCAGGAGAATGGATGGCTGAAGAACAAACGACCCCTTCAGAATGGTGGCATTGGGTAGACATTGCTGTTCCGAATGAAATAGATACCGATAAGGCTTTGTTGTTTATTGGTGGGGGCAGTTCAGCAGATGAGGTTTGGCAGCTTGATACCCTCAATGTAGAAAAAGCCATATCAACGAGAGCTGTAATTGCTCACGTGAGTAATGTTCCTTTTCAACCGGTGCACTTTGGAACCAGCGATACCATTGACCGCTATGAAGATGATTTAATCGCCTACGGATGGAAGCAGTTTTTAACCCGTGGTGCGACCGATGATAAGGCCGAGTGGTTGGCTCGATTTCCAATGACAAGAGCGGTTTCAAGGGCCATGGATGTGGTTCAAGCGATAACATCAAAGAGCAGTTTGCCGGTGCAAGAGTTCTTTATTTCGGGTGCTTCGAAAAGAGGATGGACGACGTGGACCACTGCAGCAGTTGATAATCGCGTTATAGGGATGGCTCCACTTGTTATTGATTTGCTCAATCTAGAGGCCTCATTTGAACATCATTTCCGAGTTTATGGAGATTGGTCGCCAGCCGTTCAAGATTATGTCAATTATGGAATTATGGATTGGATAGGTTCAGAGGAATTTGATAGGCTACTTGAGTTTGTTGAGCCTTTTAAGTTTAAGGAGCGATTTGAGATGCCAAAATTGATTGTGAATGGAACGATAGATGAATTTTTCGTAACAGATTCATGGAAGTTCTATTTTGATGAATTGCCAGGATATAAGCAACTACAATATGTTCCGAATGGCAATCACGGGCTTGCGGGCTCTTACAATACCTCAAATGTCTTTTCATTTTTTGATGTCATAGCACATGGAGAATCACTACCGCAATGGGAGTGGAATATTGTTTCCGATCGTTTTGAATTTATTATCGAAAACACACAATCAGACTATGAAATCGCCCTGTGGTCTATTAACAATCCAAACACAAGAGATTTTAGAATTTGGGAGGTCGGACAAAACTGGCAAAAGACTATCCTGCCAAAAAATGACGACGGTATATATGCTATTGAGGCGCCAGAAAGTGCTCAGGGATATACGACTTCTTTGATTGAAGTAACTTTTAAAAATAGACTCGAGTCCTCGCTGATTTTTACTACGGGGACCATAGTGCTTCCAGACCGCTATCCTTTTGAAGCATATCAATCACCCATGCCTATGGGAACGCGCTAATGTTTTATTAGCCCTATTCTTTTAGAATTGACCTAAAAGAATGTAGATAATAACAGTGACCGCACAAAGAATGAAAGATAGGGTCTTGGTGTGCCTCCATGGGTGCATATCAAGAAGGGGCATATTGGTTTCGGGAAACTTGGTGAGTGGGGTTTTAGATCCCTGGGATACAGCAAACATGAGAATCATATTGAGTATAAACTCAATGCCCCAAAGGTGCACAAAATGAAGGTCGACCTTAAAGATGAAGGTGGTGGCTATATAGAAAATCAGTCCGAATATTAATGCAACTTTTGCTGCCTTTGCAGTAATAGAACGCATGAAAAATCCGGCAATCATAATTGAGGCAATTGGAATAAAAAAGATTCCGTTTAATTGCTGTAACAGCTGATACAAGCCTTCAGGAGCATTCACTACGAGAGGCGCAACCAACATCGCAAAAAGTGCAAGTAGGGTAGAGGTTAATTTTCCTGCTTTCACCAATTGTTTCTCGTTAGCAGCCGCATTAAGGTGTTTTTTGTAAATGTCTAAGCTAAAAATGGTAGCCGCGCTGTTGAGTACGCTATTGAAGGTGCTTAAAACCGCCCCCATGATGATCGCCGCAAAGACGCCCACAAAGCTGCTTGGAAGCAATTTTTTAATGAGCTCAGGATAAATTAAATCTTGGTTTTCATAGAGGGAGTCACCATAATAGTAGAAGCCGATCACTCCTGGAAGAATGATTATTATCGGAACAAGGATTTTAAGCACCCCGGTATACAGTAATCCTTTTTGTGCCTCTTTCAGATTTTTTGCTCCTAAGGCTCTTTGAATGATGGTTTGATTCATTCCCCAGAAATACAATTGATTGATCATTAATCCGGTGAAAAGCACCTCGAAAGGTAATACGGACTCTTTGCTCCCAATCACATTAAATTTTTCGGGGGCATGATCAATCACCGCCGACAGTCCTTCTAGAATATGACCGTCTCCAATTTGATAGAGCGCAATGAGCGGAATAGCCGTCCCGCCTAGCAATAAACCTATTCCATTAATCGAATCTGAAAATGCTACCGCCTTTAGCCCTCCAAAAATGGCATAAACAGAGCCAATAATTCCGATCCCAAAAACGGTGATCCACAAACCTGTTTCATGTGAGACGCCTAATCGCTCAGAAACAGAGAAGATGCTTTCTAAATTGATCGCTCCGGTGTATAGAACAATAGGTAAAAGCGTAACCACAAACGAGATCATAAGAAACGCTGCAACTAAGGTACGTGTGGTGGCATCAAAGCGGTATTCTAAAAACTCGGGAATGGTGGTTAGTCCCATTTTTAGGTACTTCGGAACGAAGAATAGTGCAGCCACCACCAAGGCAAGAGCCGAGGTCACTTCCCATCCAATAATAACAAACCCATTGCGGTACGATGATCCATTCATTCCAATCAGGTGCTCTGTCGAAATGTTCGTCAGAATCATTGAACCCGCGATTACTAAACCGCTTAGACTCCGCCCACCTAAAAAATAACCTTCTTGAGAGCTTAACGATTCTTTTCTTAATCGGTACCAAGAAAAGAAGGCCACAAATGCGGTAAAAGCGATAAAGGTGAGGGCGGTTTGCATCCTTTTAAATTAGTAATAAAAACGTTGATTGGCTTGTTGAGGTTTATTGGCCTCTCTCGCTTCATTTACTTCTTTCGAAGTGCTCACCTGAGCAATAGGCACATCCCACCATCCATATCCTTCGACACCTTGATAGCGGTCACAGGTAGTGTAAATGACCGTTGTTATGGGATGGGCTTGTGCTTCTTTTACACCTTTAGTTAAGGAGTCGTAATCGGTGCATTCAATTACATGGGCTCCTAGACTTCGTGCGTTTTCTGCCAAATTCACGGGCAAATACGAAGTTTCGGAGGTCAGATCGCCCTCGACTTGTCCTGATTTCGAGTCTCTGAATAAGAATCGAGTTCCAAAGCCATTGCCGCCAATACTGCGTGAAAGAGATCCAATACTCTTGTATCCGTTGTTGTCTATAAGAATGATGATCAGTTTAAGTCCTTCTTGCACAGAGGTTACGATCTCTTGGGCAAGCATTAGATAACTCGCGTCTCCGACCATCACGAACACCTCTCTTTCTGGGCATGCCATTTTAGCACCCAGTCCACCGGCGATTTCATAGCCCATACAGGAATAGCCATATTCAAGATGAAAGCCTTTAGAGTTTTTGGTTCTCCATAATTTGTGCAGATCTCCAGGCAGACTTCCGGCGGCTGCAACCATTATGGCGTCGTCTGATGCTAAATCATTTACGGCTCCGATGATTTCACCTTGACTCATTTGAGGATGGTGTCTGTAGTTATAGACTTCTGAAACCTTTTCATCCCATGCTTTGCAAAGCGATTTTACCTTGTTACTGTAAGTAGGTGACACCTTGAAATCTGATAGGCTTGCGAGAAGTTCTTCTACCGTTACTTTGGCATCTCCGGTTAGCATTAATCCATGATGTTTGGCGGCGTCAAAGGGTGCAACGTTGATGTTTATGAAGCGAACCTTTTCGTTTTGAAATAAGGATTTAGAGCACGTAGTAAAATCAGAGTACCGTGTTCCAACGCCTATGATGAGATCGGCCTCTTGTGCAATTAAATTTGCTCCGGGTGTCCCGGTCACGCCTAGAGCCCCTAAATTACTCTCGTGGTTATAAGGAAGCCCTCCTTTGCCTGCAAAGGTCTCAGCAACCGGAATTCCGGTTTGATCTACCAGCACCCTGATAACTTCAAGTGCCTCGCTATAATGGGCCCCACCCCCAAGAATGAGGAGCGGTTTCTCAGACTGCTTTATGGCCGCTATGGCTTTTGCCAAAAGCGATTTATCAGGTCTGGGTCGAGAAATGGTCCATCGTGTTTCTTCAAAGAACGATAGAGGAAATTCGAAAGCCTCTATTTGCAGGTCTTGAGGTAAGGATAAGGTGACGGCGCCAGTTTGAATTGGGCAGGTGAGCACTCGCATTGCTTCAGGCAATGCCATTAGTAATTGTTCAGGACGATTAATCCGGTCCCAATAGGCTGAGATGGGCTTAAAACAGTCATTAACCGAAATATCTTGTGAATACGGTGATTCTAGTTGCTGCAGTACGGGTGCAACCTGTCGTTTTGCGAATAAATCTCCAGGTAATAGTAAAACAGGTAATCGATTTATAGTCGCTGCTGCGGCCGCCGTGATCATGTTGGTTGCACCAGGTCCGATAGATGAAGTACAGGCCATGGTGCTCAAACGATTACTGACCTTCGCATAGGCAGCTGCTGCATGAACCATGGACTGTTCATTGCGACTCTGGTAATAGGTGAGCGTCTTTTCTTGGTCTAATGCCTGGCCCATTCCAGCAATATTGCCGTGGCCAAGAATACCAAAGCATCCTGCAAATAAGCGTTGACTTTTTTGGTCGCGTTCACTGTACTGAGCTCCGAGATAACGAACAATGGCCTGTGCGGTAGTGAGTTGTATCGTTTTCATAGGCGGTTTAATTAGGAATTAAATTTATCTAAATGGACCGGACGTTGTTCTTCAATTGAACGTTTTGCCGCGAGGCCAATTTTTAAAGACGCCAATCCGTCATAAGCATTAGGGCTTATGGCAGTGCCTTGCTTTAAATGCTCGACAAACGATTTCAATTCGGTCTTGTAGGCTTCGGCATAGCGTTCAAGAAAGAAGTACTCGGGTAAGGCACTGTGCACTCCTTTCGCAGTAAATAACTCGTGGCGATCTGTCGTCCTATTTTCGGCTCGAATCATTCCTGAAGACCCAAAAGCCTCGAGTCTTTGATCGTAGCCGTAGACTGCTTGACGACTATTATCGATGACAGCGATGGTTTGATCACTGAAGGTGAGCTGAATAACGGCCGTATCCAAGTCTCCAGCAGCACCTATTTCAGGGTCGATTCGAACCGCACCTTGAGCATATACCTGAACAACTTCTTTGCCTACAATGAATCGGGCCATATCGAAATCATGAATACTCATGTCAAGAAAAATACCACCCGAATGCGCAATGTAAGATGCTGGAGGGGCCTTGGGGTCTCTGCTTGTTATTCTTACAATATGCAGGTCTCCGATAGCGCCGTTAAGTACCTGTTCTTTTACTCTCATAAACTCTTTGTCAAAACGACGATTGAATCCTAGCATGAGCTTGGTTTGAGTACCCTCAATGACCGCTATGACTTCATTGACCTTTTCAAGTGAGAGGTCGAGGGGTTTCTCGCAGAAGATGTGTTTGCCCTTTTCGGCGGCACGTATGGTGTAGTCTGCGTGCGTATCGGTCGGTGAACAAATGACTACCGCCTCACAGCCACTTTCATCGAGAAGAGAATCAAAAGAATCATAGCACTTCACTCCCCTACTTTCGGCGAATTTTAAAGAAGCTTGAATGGGGTCCGTGGCCCCTACTACTTGTACTTCTTTAAGTTGCAATAAATTCTCGAGGTGAATCTGACCGATTCTTCCTAGACCTGCAAGTGCTATTTTAAGTGTCATATAATTAGAGTCCGATTGAGGTTAAAAAATTTCGATTTGATGCTGCACATGCCTTTGGATCTCCCATGCCGGGTAAAACGTCTTGTTCTACCACAATCCAGCCTTCGTACTGCTGTTGATCCAAAATGTTTTTCACCTCTGAAAAATCAACGGCACCCTTTCCTAATTCACAGAAAACCCCTTTAGAAATGGCATCAAAATAATCTCCATTCGCAGCATTTGAAAGCTGTGCAATTTTCGGATCAAAGTCCTTGAAGTGTACATGCCAAATGCGCGATTGAAATTGCTGAAGCCCTTCTATGGGGTTGCCTCCGCCAAAGGCGTAATGCCCGGTGTCAAAGCACAATCCCATTAGTGAAGGGTCTGTAAGGTGCATGAGTTTCGCTATCTCATCTGGGGTTTCAATAAAACCCGCACAGTGGTGATGAAAAACAGTTCGCATTTGATAAGCGGATTGCACCTTTTCTGAAAGGCGCATGCATCCCTCGGCAAAAACATTCCACTGCACATCACTTAGTTGCATATCCTTCTTCACTCTTCCGGCGTTAAGGGTGCGAACACTATTTGTCCCATTCTCATCGGCTAAAACAATAAATGCGTTCGAATACCCTGCTTCATGCATGAGTCGTGCCACCTTAAGGGCATGCTCAACACCCGCCGAATGACTTGCTTTATCCTTTAAATGAACAGGAACAAAAGCGCCTACCAACTCTAGATTTCGCACGACTAAAGCCGATCTTAGTGCAGACGGATCTGTTGGCATGAACCCCCAATCTCCTAGTTCGGTGCCTTGATACTTCGTTTGGGTCATTTCGTCGAGAACTTGAGCATAACCAATAGGCGCTGATTTCTGTTCTAAATCGAATTCTAACGCCCCCCAAGAACATGGAGCATTTGCGATGTGTATCATAAGGTTAAAATTTTCTTGACCATTCGTTAGGCCATCGTTCAATCACCACCTTGGTTTGGGTAAAGAATTCAATGGCATGCTTTCCTTGACCGTGAAGGTCCCCAAAGAAACTGTCCTTCCATCCGCTAAACGGAAACTGGGCCATAGGGGCGGCTACTCCGATGTTGATTCCAATGTTTCCGGCTTGAGCCTCATTTCTAAAGGCTCTCGCATGGGCCCCGTTACTGGTGAAAAGGCAAGCCATATTGCCATAGGCCCCGTTATTTATAAAAGCAATAGCCTCTTCAATAGTGGGCATTGAAATCAGACTCATAACTGGGCCAAAAATCTCTGTTTTTATAAGTGACCGATCGATAGGTACATTTTCTAGAATGGTAGGTCCAATAAAGTTTCCACCTTCGTACTGGGGTACTGTTATGTTTCGGCCGTCTAGTAATACCGACGCTCCTTCTTCGGTTCCTTGCTGGATTAGCCCTGTAATGCGCTGTTTGCTCTCTTTTGAAATTACAGGGCCCATGCTGACCCCTTCGTTCAATCCGTATCCAACGATTTTGGATTTTACGGTCTCAACGAGTGCTTCTTTGACCGTATTCTTTTCATCCCCAACACGAATCACTACTGAGGCGGCAAGACATCGTTGACCCGCACAACCGTAAACCGAATCCGCTACAATTTTTGCAGTGAGATCTAGTTCTGCATCGGGTAATACGATGATCGGATTCTTGGCGCCTCCTTGGGCTTGAACTCTTTTTCCATATTTGCCGCATTCAGAATAGATATAACGGGCAACATTGGTGCTACCTACAAAACTAACGGCTTTAATTTGGGGGTGCTGGATGAGCGCGTCTACACTTTCTTTGCCTCCATGCACCAAACTAATTAGCCCGTCTGGAATATCGAGCTGTTGAATTAATTCAAACAGGAAATTCATTGTTTTAGGTGCCTTTTCTGAAGGTTTTACAATACAGGCGTTACCCGTAGCAATGGCGTAAGGCAAAAACCAGAATACGATCATTGCCGGAAAATTAAAAGGAGTGATACAGGCTGTCACTCCCAAAGGTTGACGAATCATCATTTCGTCAATACCACTTGCTATATCTTCGATAATATCACCCGAGATGAGCATAGGGGTACCACAGGCCACTTCAACGTTTTCTATCGCACGTTGCAACTCCCCTAAAGACTCGTCTTTCGTCTTTCCACATTCATTGGTGATAGAGATAGCAATAGCTTCTTTGTGCGTTTCTAAAAGCTGTTTGAGTTGATAAAGGCATTGAACCCGTTTCATCACAGGTACCTTTTTCCACTGCAAGTAGGCATTTTGCGCAGCTTCGACCGCTGCGCTGACATCTTTAGCTGTTTCAGGGCCGACAGGCACCTGCGCCAAGCACTCTTGAATGGCCGGATTGAGTACCTCGAGGTAGGTGGTTGAATGACTCTGCTTCCAGGTTCCGTTTATAAAGACCTTAAGTGGTTCCATAGTTTAAAATCCTCCGTGTGTTTTAATAAATTCAAGAGACTCTTTCAATGTGGGCATGAAATTCGCACAGCCCTTTTGCAATACGACTTGTGCTCCACTTGCGTTACCCATACGACATGACTTATACCAATCCCATTGGTGTAGCAGTCCGTAAATGAATCCGCTTGCAAAAGCATCTCCGGCACCTAAGGTATTCAGTATTTTAACGGGGAATCCGGGCACTTCAATAGGATCTTCTCCCTTACAATAAATGCTTGCGCCACGAGCACCTCTCTTAACAATAAGTACCTTGGGTCCGAGAGTTAGTAATTCATCAATCGCGGCATTGAGGTTTCCCTTAATTGTCGGTGACGAAATTTGTTGGTGCGTGATACTTACGGCTTCTCTGTCTCTCAAGGTGGCGGCCAAGATCTCTTCTTCCGTTCCAATCGCAATATCAATGCGAGAGAGTAAACTTCGAATAGTGATACCAAAAGCTCTATAGTCATGCCATTGATCAGCTCTGAAGTCAAGATCAAGTAAGGTTTGGGTGTTGGATTTTGATGCTATTTCGGCTGCTAATAAACAGGCACTTCTGCTTGGCTCTTTATTGAGTGCAGTGCCATTGAGCAATAAGATTTCATAGCGCTCTACCTGGGCGCGAAGTACATCGTCAATGTCTATTTGGCTGTCGGCTGCATTGTCTCGATAGAAGACTAGTGGAAAACGATCGGGCGGTTCAATACCCAAAACCACCGCACTGCTTCGCGCATTCAACTTAGTGGGGATTAAGGAAATGTCAATGTTTTCGCGATTCAGAAAGTTCAAAATGAAGCTTCCCACCTTGTCTTCACCAACGGCAGTTAAGAGACTTGTTTTTATTCCTAATCTCGAACAACCTACTGCAATATTTAAAGGAGAGCCACCCACAAATGCATCGAATCCTTGAATCTCTTCAAAGGCTGCTCCAATATTTTGAGAGTAGAGATCAATAGAAGACCTTCCAATAGTTAGAACTTGCGGATGTGTTTTCATATGGTATTTGTTTCATTCATTTCAGCCGTCACTAGAGGCAATCTAGGGTCTATCGTTGTCCATGAATTGTATATCCATTCGTGATCTGGGTCTGTGGTGTTTGCCAAACTTTGATCTGTTCCTGCCAAAAAATTGAGATAGTAACAATGAAATCCATGTTCAGCAACTACGGGATGGTAGCCTTTAGGAATTAAGACAACATCGTCGTGCCTTGGCCTAACGATCTCATCAAGACTACCGTCTTTAGTGTAGACTTGTTGAATGGCGTATGCTTCTTTTTTTTGAAACTTGTAAAAGTAAGTTTCCTCTTGTACGGGTTCGAGCAATACCCCTTCTTTTGAAACCCTGCGCTCATCGTGCTTATGCGCAGGAAAGGAGCTCCAGTTTCCAGATGGAGTATAGACCTCTCTTGAAACAATCCTGCTGCATCCAAATCCCGGGGGTACCAAATCATTAAACTGTCTTGAGGCATTGTCTCCTCCAAATAGCACCGTAGGTGTTTCTGACGGACGCAAAAATTTTGCCGGGAAGGCCTCCTCTACCTCACACCATGCATAGGCGATATCTAAAAGCGTGCTTTCTGCCTTCAAGGAAAAACTCGAATGTATAGGCAGGTATAAGGTATGTGCTACTCCACTAAAAACGTCCTTTCTGCCATTGATAGTTTCAAATTTTCCATGGTTGCTATTCACAGTGTAATTCCCTGAAAGCAATACGATTACCATTTCGCAATTCTGGGTTTCATACTCCCAAGATTCTCCCTTGCTTAGTCGTCTAGCCTCAAAATTTAAATAATTCCAGCCAGCAGATTTTGGGGTGACCCGATGGTAAACGGGGTCGGAGGGGTGCGGGTGTATACAAAGATGAGACATGAGCTATGGGGTTAAAGATTCTAAAAATATATGGCTCTTTTCTTGAGCATTAAAGAGCTCAAATTTGCGGATCATAAATTCTTTAAATGCCTGAATGAATTCTTTTCCAGGAATGGTCGGATCGAACTGATCAGGTTGGGTAGCAAAGAATTTTCTATGGGTTCGTGTCCATAATAAGCGTATATCAGTGGCAATATTAATTTTGCAAACACCTAATTTGATGGCAGCCCTAATGTCATCGTCTGGAACCCCCGCAGCATGGGTGCCTAATGTTCCACCAAATCGATTAATGAGTTCAATTTCCGAAGGATTTACCGCTGACCCTCCATGAAGTACCAGCGGAAAGTGCGGAAGCTTCTTTTTTATAGAGTACAACAAGTCAAGTTGAATGCGTTGATCACCTGAGAATTTGTAAGCCCCATGGCTGGTTCCTACTGCGATTGCCAAGCTATCACAGTTTGTTTGTTCAACAAAAGCTAATGCCTGATCAGGATCAGTGTATTTTGCATTCTTACCATCAATTGTAATATCGTCCTCTACTCCGCTCAGCACCCCTAATTCTGCTTCGACGAATACTCCTTTTGAGTGCGCTTCTTGTACTATATTTTTAGTCTTTCTGACATTTTCTTCAAATGGATCAAGAGAAGCATCAATCATCACCGAATCGTATCCTGAAACAGATAGTGCATCTAGAATATGTGCTTCTACACCATGATCCAAGTGTACGGCATAAACTGCTTGCGGAAAGCGTTCTGCGGCGGCTGAGATCATTGCCAAAAGCATTCTTGAATCAGCATAATTCCTTGCTGCCGGTGTAAGTTGTACTATAAAAGGTGCTTTCGCAATTGAAGCTGCCTCAAACAGCCCAATGACTTGCTCCATTGTAAATACATTGACAGCTGCAATGCCATAAGACTGATAGCATTTGTCAAACAGAACTTTGGGAGGAACTTTCATAGGACACTTTTGTAAAAAAGAACACGATCGGTTTAAATTAGAAATAATCGAGGTCTTCTCTATAAAAGTTTGGTGTTTTTATAGTAGCTCAGCTACCTCCTTACCGACCAGAGAACCAAGGGCCACCCCCATACCACCTAGACGTGCTGCGACCGCTACGCGATCAGACATCTTGCGTACGATTGGTTGTTTGTTTTTTCCGAAGGCCATAATTCCTGACCAGGTATAATCAACTTTTAGCTTGTAATCAGGGGCAATGATGGTATGCAGATCTTCGATGAGTTGGTTTTGAATCTTTTCGTTCACTCCGAATGCGGTGGTAGTTTCGCTCGATTTATCAAGATGGCGTGCTCCACCTAATAAGATGCGGTTATCAATGCAGCGAAAATAGTTGTAGCCACTGTGGTAGTGAAACGATCCTGAAAGTTTCAAGTTCTCGACCGGATGTGTTACTAAAACTAGCCCCCTTCCTGGAGTGATGTCTAATTCAGGATAGAATTGTTTACTAAAAGCATTGATGCAAAAGATCAGCTGCTGACATTTAAATTGGAGTCTTTGCTTTAAAGACTCTACCCAAAGTGACACCCCGCTTGGGGTTTCTTCGAACTGGGCCAGTTCACTTCCGGTAAAACAAGAGATGCCCTCTTCTTGAAGCTTTTGATGCAAGGTTCTCATCAGCATCCCGGTGTGAACGGTGCCCTCAAAAGCATGCTCTATTAGGCCTTTTACTTTGTTTCCAAAAGGGTAAGCTTCAAGAGAAGGGGTTAGGTCGCTAAATGGGTTTTGCCCAAAAACAGATGAGAGTGCGTCGTTAAAAAATGCAAGCTGATCGCTGTCAACTGGTTTAAAGACCAATTCATAGCCTTTTACAGCTTCGTATCCTATTGAAGTATCTGTCAAATTAGCCCTTAAATATTCAATACCCTTGAATCTCTTTTCGGTAAGTGTAACCAATTCGTCAAGGTTGCAATCGTTCAGGTCTTCTTGTAATTCTGAGATGGATCCGAAGCATGCAAACCCTGCATTTTTTGTACTTGCACCACTTGGTAAAATCCCTCTTTCTAAGAGCGCAATACGTGCTTTGGGATAATGTTTGCGATAGGTTAAAGCAGCGAAAGAACCCACAAGACCTCCGCCAACTACGACGAGATCGTATTCAATGAGCGTAGACTTTTCCCAGTAACTTAACATATGGCTTTTAGAATGTTAAATCTAGGTCATTTCGTGTAAAACATTAATTTTTAAACCATGGGAAGCTGATTTTACCTATATTCTTCTGACAATTAAACCAATAACATGCGCGCTTTATTGAATTTTCAAAGAGGATGGAGTCTGGTGACGTTATTTTTTTTTGGCGTCACAGCCTCTCTCAATGCACAATCTATTTCAGAACTAATAGGGTCATGGGACCTTGAAATTGAGTACCGAGGAATAACCTTGCCTTCATGGCTTGAGGTCGAGTTTTCGGGTACCCGAACGCTAATAGGCCGCTATGTGAGCTTTGCCGGATCTGCGCGACCCATCGCAGAAGTTTTCGAAAGTGGAGACAGCTTTAATTTTAGTATTCCTCCTCAATGGATGGGCCATCAATACATGCATCTTAGTGGAACTCGAGACGGAGACACCCTAACGGGAAATATCATCATGAATACGGGAGAAGCAGTGACCTTTTCTGGGGTACGTGCACCTTCACTCGAAAGAGAGGCGCCTAAAAAATGGACCAAGCCTCAACCCTTATTTAACGGCGAAAATTTAGACGGATGGAAGCCGCAGACCACCAATCGTTCAAACCAGTGGAAAGCCTTTGACGGAGTGCTGACCAATCCAGTGTCAGGGGTAAATCTTATGACCGAAGACGTATACGATGATTTTAAATTACACCTTGAGTTCCGTTATCCAGAGGGGTCAAACTCAGGAGTCTATCTGCGTGGTCGTTATGAGGTTCAAGTAGAGGACAACTACGGACGTGTTCCTAATTCTCACTACATCGGCGGGCTTTATGGCTTCTTAACCCCTAACCAGAACGCGGCCAAACCAGCTGGTGAATGGCAAACCTATGACATTACTTTGGTAGGTCGAAGAGTAACGGTGGTGCTGAACGGCAAATCGGTGATTACCGATGCACTTATTCCGGGTATCACTGGGGGCGCCTTAGATTCAAAAGAAGGTGAACCGGGTCCTATACTATTGCAAGGGGATCACGGTCCTATCGAATACCGAAACATGACTATTTCGGTACCTAGAGACTAAACTAACACGAATATTTGTTTAAGTCGAAAGAGGGCCTCCATTGTGAGGCTCTTTTTTTATGCTTACTCCTCTAGTAAGGTTTCAAGGGGTACGTAGGTGTCAAAGATTTCATCAATTAATGCAGACGATCCGGTGAGTTCCCATTCGCCCAATGAAGCAGGCATACTTCCGATGGCATTTAGGCCGTCGAAATACGATTTGACAAGTCCTTTTCCAGATCCTTCTCGAGACTTGGAATAAGCCATTAGCGCGTGTTCCATGAGATACTTTCCGGTGATATAACTGGTACCGTATCCGGGTTGACGCATATACAAATGCTGCTCAAATAGAAGCAGTTCTTTCTCGGTTTTCATCCATCCTCTTGGGGTGTATTCTGAATGAATTACCCCAGCCTCTTCCATGGTTTGAAGATTGGCATGGGCATATAACGAACCCAGTCCTCGAGCCGCGCGTTGGGCGATGAGAATGTAGACGATCTCTCTTGATCTGGGGCTATTTTCGTAGAGCCCAGCTTGCATGAAAAATTCTTCTACTGCCGTAGCCATACCTTCATTGCGAGAGTCAAAGATGTTGTAAAGGGGAGAACCCCTTCTCATCTCATTTTGATGAGGTTCAACGCTCATACGCGCCAATTCAAACCAGTGATAGAAATGCGAGTAAAGCGGTTTAGGATCAAGGTGGGCGGTAATCCAAAAGAAGTTTCTGCGATCTGCAGGAATGAAACGTCCGAGATGGGGCTCAAGGGCGGGTCTAAAATACTCCTTGACACTTACAATACCATTGGCGTCGAGAAATGCCACTAATTCATCTGCTGCTTCTCTGGCTTGCTTCAGGTATTCTTCTTGAGAGCTCGCTGCCTTAAGCGGGGGTAGCTCACGATTTTTGTGTTCTTCTAAAGCTAATGATGACCAGGCTCGTGCTAGTTCGCGCTTAAGTAGCATTACTTCATCTTGCCAGTTTAATGGAACCAGGTGAACGTTTCTTTGGTACCAGCTGTAGAGTGCTTTACCCACTCCCGACACACCTGTTTTGGTAGGCGCTTCAGCCTCTAGCCATTCTTTGAGATCAAGGGTGGCCTCGATGGCTGCCGAGATAGACCTTTGAACCTTTCGATTCTTCTGAAATTGCGGGTCACCCGCAAGCGATTCTAGTGCTTGTGCCTGCCTCGCAATATCTCTAGTACCTGCTATCCATAATTCTCTGGCATTTCCGCTAAGGTTCTTCTTTGCTTGGGTGTAAAATTGGGGAATGAAGTCCAACTTAGCGATCAGATCTTCTTGCGCTTCTTTATTCAAGGGTTGTTGGTACTGCCACCATTCAATCACGGCGTGATTAGTTGGGCCTTCGTGTGCGGGCACGTCGCTTTGTTCGGTCCAGAGTACTTCGTAGAATGCCGGATCGCGTTCCCATGGTTTTAATACATGATGATTAAACGCATATCCGTTCATTTCAGCCCACAACAACGTCCAATCAACCTGTTCAGAAACTTCCCAATTTTTGTGTTCAAGTTGCATTAATTTTTTGCGTAGCTCTTGATATTGAGGCCACCGCGCATCTAGGTGTGCTTTTGAGTAGTCAATGCTTCCATTGGTATTCACAGGCACTTCAAAGGCGCGCCACTCCTTGAAAAGTGTGAGCAGCTCAGGACGTTGTCCAAAACTTTTTTGAGGAATCAACAGCAGGCTGCAAACTGCAAATAACAGAAAGGTTATGGGGCTATTTTGGTTCATGGTTTCAACGCTAGTAACCTCTTAAAGAAACAAATTTTCACTTACATTGTAAAAGCGAAAGTCATCTATCTATGTGGAGAAAACTCTTTTGTTTTTGGGCCATGATTCCTCTGATGCTCAGTGCCCAACAACTCGATTTTGAAAGTCTAAAAAATTTAAAAATCCGCAATGTGGGTCCCGCGAACATGAGCGGACGCATCACGGCCATCGCTGTTTCAGAGGTGGCGCCCAAGATCATGGTGGTAGGTGCGGCCTCAGGTGGGGTGTGGAAGTCAGAGAACGGAGGAACAGCTTGGGAGCCTATTTTCGATGAACAACCCACGCAAAATATTGGTGCGGTAGCCATTCAAAACGATAACCCTGATGTGATTTGGGTCGGAACGGGTGAGGGAAATCCGCGAAACTCAGTGAATCTTGGAATGGGCCTTTTTAAAAGTGAAGATGGCGGAAAAACATGGAAGCATTTAGGCCTTGAAGCCACCAAATCTATACACCGCATACTCGTTGATCCTAACGATCCACAGACCGTTTATGTCGGAGCACATGGAGATCCTTTCACTCCATCTGCTTCAAGGGGATTGTATAAAACAACTGATGGTGGCGCCCATTTTGAGCGCATACTCTTCACCAATGAAACCAGTGCTGTGGCCGATATGGTCATGCATCCTACGAATCCGAATCGACTCTTTGTAGCACTTTATGACCACAAAAGAACCCCATATTCATTTATCTCTGGGGGTGCCGGATCAGGTCTATTTGTAACCGATGACGGGGGAGTTACCTGGAAGCGCTTGAGCGAAAAAGAAGGATTGCCGTCTGGAGAATTGGGGCGCATTGGGTTAGCCATTGCACTGTCGAATCCTGATCGCATGTACGCTAAAATTGAAGCCCAGAAGAACGCCTTATACCGAAGTGATGACGGGGGGGTGTCGTGGCAACTTATCAATGAGAATCCAAGATTTACGAACAATCGTCCTTTTTACTTTCAAGATTTAGCCGTTGATACTGAAGATCCTGACCGGCTCTATAATATTTATCAGCCGCTTTCAGTGAGCTATGATGGAGGGGTGTCTTTTGATCCAGTTCCGATGATTCCGGCGGATGAAACCAAGGGTATTCACGCCGATTTTCACGCGATGTGGGTCAATTCAAAAGACCCTAAACACTTTGTCATTGGAGGGGATGGCGGCCTCGGAATCACCTATGATCACGGAAAGAGTTGGTACTTTCCTGAAACGATTCCGGTCGCTCAATTTTATCAAATTGGAGTTGATCACGAGCGCCCGTTCAACGTGTACGGAGGGATGCAAGACAATGGAAGCTGGTCTGGGCCTGCCTACACCTGGAAGAGGGGAGGGATTAGAACCTTGTATTGGCAATATCTCGTTGGAGGCGACGGATTTTACATTGCCCCAGACCTAGACAATCCACGATTTGGGTATGGCACTTCACAAAATGGCGAGCTGTATCGATACGATAAACTAACCGGATACTACCAAAGCATTAAACCTTCAGCTCTTGAGGCAGAATCACCGCTTAGATTCAATTGGAATGCCGCTTTTTCGAAGGATCCCTTTAACCCAGATGCGCTATACTATGGATCTCAATTCATTCACAAGTCAACCGATAAAGGTTCGACTTGGCACATCATTTCACCCGATTTAACCACTGACAATCCAGCCCAGCAGCAAGGAGATTACGGCGGTCTTACACTAGATATATCAGGGGCTGAGAATTACAATAGCTTGCTAGCTATTGAACCGAGCCGCCTTGATTCTTTGGTGATTTGGGCCGGAAGCGATGATGGTGTACTACACCTCACTACCGATGGCGGAAAGCAATGGAAGAACGTTACCAAGCGGATTAAAGGCTTACCAAAAGGCGCGTGGATTGCCCGCATTCATGCCTCTGCACATCATTCAGGAACCGCCTGGGTGGTGGCGAATAACTATAGAAAGGGAGACTTTGCGCCGTATCTCTTCAAGAGCGAAGATTTCGGAAAAACGTGGAAGAATGTGTTAGAGGATAGTGGTGTTCGCGGATATACACTCTCTTTTATTCAAGATCCTAAAGTCGCAAATCTGCAGTTTCTAGGTACAGAACATGGCCTGTGGATCAGCAGTGATGGAGGAGCCCATTGGACGCAATTCAAAAACGGATTCCCTAGCGTTTCGACCCGAGACCTTAAGATTCAAGAACCTGAATCTGCACTGATTGTCGGAACATTCGGACGGGCTATATGGGTACTCGACGATCTACTGAGTTTGCGTGCAGTAGCCTCCCAACAATTTACCGAGCCACTCACTGCTTTACCAATGAATGAAGTGGTACAGGTGAAGGGCCTATTTATCAACCCACCTGGAAATATTTGGACAGGATTTCACACCACCTTTGAAGGGGAAAATAGGGTGTTTCAACGCGCTGAGATTCCTTTGTTTCTCTCTGATGCGCCGACCGCCAAAGACAGCATAAACATCCGAATCACCAAGGCTAACGATGAACTTGTTCATGAGTTTAAAGTGGGCGAACTGGACCACGGGCTAAATTACATTCCATGGAAGCTCGATGAGAAGGCACATTACTTGCCAGGCGCATGGATGAACGAAGAGACTAGAGGTATACCTGTGCTTTCAGGCACCTATAACATTCAAAGTAGGTATAAGGGTGTCGTTGCAACGACTAAGGTCAAGATCATTGATGACCCTCGTTTTGAGATTCCGCAAAGCGTTGAGGTGGAGCTCTACCATTTCAGTAAAGAGCTCGATGCGTTAGTGAAACGTTTCGCTGAGGTGTATGAATCATTGACGATCCTTGAGGAACAATACGCCGAAGATCCGGTTAAAGAAGGGAAGATTAAAGCCCTTAAATTGGCAGGTCGAGACCGTCCTGTTGATCGTCAAGTGGGGGCGTGGCAAAGCAATAAGCAGACCCCTCATTCTGTTTTGAGTGGACTTTTGAAAGTAGCCATGGCACGCACTAAACCTTTATCTGATCAAGAAAAGATGCGTCTTAAAGATGCAGCGCAACAGCTTGCTCAGTACGAAGAAATGGTCGCTGCTACTTTGGAAGCACTATAGCCTCGGCTTCGATTTCTACCTTGTAACCTTCGCCAACGAGTCTGGCCTCGACAAGGGTGTTGGCAGGGTCGATTCCTTTAAATCGAACTCCGTGAGCGCGTGCTACGGGTTCCCAATCGTCAAGTTCATTGACAAAGATTCGAGTGCGAACTACGTCGCTTAATGTTCCGCCTAAGGCGGTGATTGAAGCTTCGATTTTATCGATGATAAAATGGGTTTGAGCAGCGGCGTCTCCTTTACCTATTTGATGATTTTCATGCGTTGCGGTGGTTCCTGATACGTGAATAGTGTTTCCTTTTCGAACGGCTCGGCAGTAGCCTGCAAACCCTTCCCAAACCGTTCCGCTATAGACTTTTTGATGCCCCTCTTCTAAGGTCACTGGCTCAAAGGCGTTCGGGATGCTTTCGAGGTGGTGACTGAGGTCTCCTGAGGCGGTCAAGAACGGAGGTTTTCGGTATTCGTCTCCGCAATCTCCGGGTATAGGTCGCAATCTTTGCTGTGCGTCTTGGATGCAATTCAAGTCTTCTTGATCAAGCGATATCGAAAGGCAGGCTTTATGTTCTTCAATGTGTGCATTTTCTCCGAGTCTGGCACCCACAATGACGGCACCAACCACTGGATTTTCTAAGATGTATCTGCTGGCAACATTCGCTATGCTCGTCTGATGCTTTTGAGCCACCTCATGGAGGCTCTTTAATAGTCTTTGAAAGTCAGCCCATGATCCGGCCTTATCAATGAATCGCTTATATTTCATTTGAGACCATGTGCTCAGTTCTTTCTCAGTTGGTTCAGGGGTGTCGAGCCATTTGTTTGACAAGAATCCACCGGCAAGTGTTCCGTAGGCCAAGAGCTTAATATTATAGTCCTCGCAGACTTCTCGCATGGCATGATTGGCGCGCTGATCGATGACAGAATGTGAAATCTGATTGCTTACCACAGCTATGCCTGAAGAGGCCACTACACGTAGGTGGGCCGCGTCAAAATTTGTAAGCCCTAAGTGCTCGATTAAGCCCTCTTGGCGAAGTTCGTCGAGATAAAAAAGGGCATCGAGGTAACTCGGATCTGGATAATGCCAAGCGTGAAATTGCATTAAATCAATGGTTGATTGTTGCATGCGGTCTAAGGCCCGCTGAACGGCGGTACGCACCACTTCGCGGCTTACTTTTCCGGGTTCAGGAACCCATTTAGTAAAGAGTTTAACCTTCTTCGCATCGCTGTAGTTGTTTTTGAAGGTCCCCGTAATGATCTCGCTTGAACCGTAATGATCCGCCATGTCAAAGGCGCAGAATCCGTTCTCTACATAGGGTTGCATAAAGGTTGATGCCACCTTAGGATCAAGCACACCCTGCTTACGTTCAATGTCTGCTATTTGCCATAGGCCTATAAGCATTCGGGGAATGCTCAGTGAAGGGGATAACTCTACAAATTCTTTCATAGCTTATTCTTGTGGTAATGTTTTAAAGTGGTCTGCCGCTCTCAAAGAGGTTGAACTGAAATAAGATAGCGCAAAAAGCAAGCTACCCAGAGCCATCACAATGAGCCATATGTAGGTCGAGTGAAAATACCAGGGAATCTCTTGCTGAGAGAGATCTGTATAGACGTGAATCACCAAAAAGGCAAAAATAAAGAGTACACCAAATAGGCCGATCATACGTTGAATCTTTCTTGAGGTGAACACCGACACTTCTTTGGCTAGCTTTTCATTGACTCGGGGTAAAGTGAGCACCGTCAAACACATCAGTAAAAAATTGACCAGCATGGAGGTAACCATGATATCTATACCCAAAAAGAAATCTCCTGCAAAGTGAGAGCCCAGTACACCAATAGAGGCC
Organism: Flavobacteriaceae bacterium; assembly: GCA_038134285.1. Taxonomy (GTDB): domain Bacteria; phylum Bacteroidota; class Bacteroidia; order Flavobacteriales; family Flavobacteriaceae; genus UBA3478. The sequence goes on along the minus strand of JAYPUW010000001.1, from coordinate 73,592 downwards.
ATTCCTCCTGCGGTGATAAGGGCGATATGTGGACTGAAATAGCGCGGATGCACCTTAGTAATGGCTTGCGGAAAAATAAAGTCTTTTGCCCATGCAAACATCAAGCGCGAAACCGATAACAACATGGCAGGAAGGTCATTGATTAATGCGATAGCGGCTCCGGCTAAAATCAATAAATCAACTCCTTTAGGGAGCACCAGGCTCAAAAGTCCTGGAGCGGTAACATCTTTTAGTTGGGCTTGCTCGGCAATATAGCTCCAGGGTACGATGTGATACATCGACAAGGTGAAGAGTACGTAAAATGTTCCTACACCGAGTATGGCAATCAATATAGCTAGAGGGATATTTTTTGAGGCGTTAACCGCCTCGCTACCGGTCTGGGCGATGGCATCAAAGCCGATAAAACTAGAAAATAAAACAGCGGCAGCCGAGAGAAACACGGGCCATTGAAAAGGTTTGTCTTCTGTGGGTGTGAATATTACCGCCTCTTTTTCGGATAAGGCATTTAAGAAGTCAATGCTGTCGTAAAAGAGTCCAGAAAAAACAACAATAGAACCGAGAGTGAAAATCATGATAACCATCGGAAGCAGCCAACGGGTGTACGATTTTACGCCCCGTATATTGACCCAAACAAAGCCCCAGATGAGGCTTAATCCTAGCACTACGCGTACCCATGAGCGATCGAGTAGTTTAGCGAGATCCTGCCATCCGGCATTGTAGGCGATGTCTCTGATAAATGGAATGCTGATGTAGGCAATCACTCCTATAACTATAGAGAGCCCAAACCATTGTGAAAAGCTGGCGATAAATCCCCAGTAAGGGCTAAGTCCACGGCTGGCGTAGAGGTAACTTCCTCCGGCTCTAGGCATGGCAGAGCCTAAGATGGCATAGGCGAGTCCGGCTAACAAAGCGGGAAGGGCAGCAAATAAAAAGGCGTGTATCACGTAGGGACCTATTTCAGGTACGCTACGGTGAATCATGACAGGCACGACATTGATTGAAGCCCCAACCATAGAAGAAACTCCTGTGGCGATTACCGCAAAAAGGCCCATTTGTCTTTTTAGGCTAGGAGTGGCCCCATCAGATGACTTTAGCATAAGACGACAGAATTCGTTAGCTTTTGAGTGCTTAAGATAGATAAGCCTAACTAAACATAAATTGGTTTTTATGGAATTTCTTGAAACCCTTTATCAAGAGATCGTTGGATTTCTTGGCATTCGATCGCTCTGGGAGATTTTAAGTGCAGGCAATTATGAGGCCCTCAAAACCTATGAGGGGGTGCTTTCGCTTATTTATCCGATTATTCCGTTACTCATTCTGTTAGAGTTTGTGCTCGGACTCGTCTACAAGAAGCCACAGACAAAGGTCTACAAGGTCAATTTTCTGATTTATGTTTTCAATCGTATTGTTGGTCGCTTCTTGGCCATTGGGATGGTCGGTTTTATCATCGGATGGTTGCAACCCGTTGCCCCTTTTCAGACCTCAGGCACCTGGTATTGGTTTATCTACGGTTATATTGTTTGGGAATTTGGCCATTTCATCTATCACTACTTAGGCCATAAGGTGCGCCTTTTTTGGTGCTTGCATGCCACCCACCATTCGCCTGAAGACATGAATTTGTCGGTAACTCACGCACACTTCTTTTTAGAGGCTCCTTATGCGGATACCATCCGCACCACTATCTGTATACTCTTGGGGGTTCGTCCTGAGCTCCTTTTTATGATCATGTTTATTGACGGAACCTATGGAGCCTTTATACACGTTGGCGAAAATCTGATCAAAGACGCTCGGTTTGGATGGCTTAATCATTTCATTTTGACCCCCTCTCACCACCGGGTGCATCATGCACGTAATCCGCTGTATATGGATACTAACTTTTGCAATCTCTTAAACATCTGGGACCGTGTGTTTAAGACCTATCAAGAAGAAGACATGGATCAAAAGCCCGAGTACGGAATCACTCGACCGATCAATAGCGGAAGTTTTGTAGATGTCTATTTTGGCGAAATCATTGCCTTAGCGAAAGACGTTTGGAACGCTCCGGGTATCGCTAATAAATTAGCCTACATCTTGATGCCACCGGGTTGGAGCCATGAAGGCCATCACAAAACGGCCAAAGTGGTTCGTCAGGAATACTTAGAATCACTGCGTTGATCGACGCTGAATTTATATCTTTCATTAAATCGTTTTTATGAAAAAATCTATCCTTCTTTCTCTTTTGGCATTAACATTTAGTGCCTCAAGTTTTTCTCAAAAACTCAACCGCGAAAAGAAAGCCATCATGGCTTCGGTAGAGGCCCACGAACAGGCATTGATCGCGATTAGCGATTCGATATGGGCCCTTGCAGAGACCGCCTTTGAGGAGCATGAATCGGCACGTATTTTGGCTGACTATGCCGAGGCCCAAGGGTTACAGGTAGAACGTGGTGTGGCCGGAATTCCAACTGCATTTGTGGCAACTTACGGCAGCGGCTCACCGGTGATTTCAGTGTTGGGAGAGTTTGATGCCTTGCCAGGGATTTCGCAGAAGGCTTCTCCGATCAAAGAACCTTTGAATGAAGGTGCTGCGGGTCACGGATGCGGACACAACCTCTTCGGAGCCGCCTCATTAGGTGCAGCCATAGCGATCAAAGAACAGATCGAAGCCGGACGCCTTAAAGGAACGGTGAAGTTTATCGGAACACCTTCTGAAGAGAAGTTTTTTGGTAAAATTTGGATGGTTAAAGAAGGAATATGGGACGGTGTAGACGTGAATGTCAGCTGGCACCCCGGACCAAATACCGAGGCAGATGTGCAAAGTACATTGGCTTTGGTTGACTTTAAGGTCGAGTTTTTTGGCCAAGCGGCGCACGCTTCTTCAGACCCATGGAACGGACGATCTGCCTCTGATGCCCTAGAGCTTTACACCACTGGAATCAATTATTACAGAGAGCATATCAAACCTAGTGTTCGTATACACTACCACATTCAAGACGGAGGTCAGGTTGTCAATGTGGTTCCGGACTATTCAAAGCTATGGGTCAGGGTACGCGATTCAAAGCGAGAAGGAATGAAGCCCGTCTACGACCGTGTTCGAGAGATGGCAGAAGGAGCGGCTATCATGGCTAACGTGGATTATAAAATATCGCTGATTTCAGGAATTTATGAGGTGCTCGTGAACCGAAAAGGTGGAGAGCTCATGCAAAACAATCTTGAACTTTTGGGCCCTATCACTTATACTGATGAAGAAGAAGCTTTTGGTAAGGCGATTCAAGAGGCCACAGGAAAACCTCAAGTCGGAATGGACAGTGCCATACATCCGTTATTACCTACTCGCGAGAATCCAGGTGGAGGCTCTACAGATGTAGGGGATGTAAGCTGGAACGTACCTAACATCAATTTGAGCGTGACGGTTGCACCTAAAGACACGCCTTGGCACTCATGGGCCGTCGTTGCTTGTGGTGGTATGAGCATAGGGCATAAAGGCATGGTACACGCCGCAAAGGCCATGGGGATGACCATGGTTGATCTCTTTCAAAGCCCGAAAGCGGTCAACGAAATCAAACAAGAGTTTAAAGAACGAAAAGGAGACGTGGTATACCAGCCGATGATCGACGGACCACCACCCATTCAAAACTAAAGGATACGAATGAAAAGAATGATCTATGCTACGGCAGCACTGTATGTGTTGGCCTCATGCGCCTCAAATGCCAATAAGGCTGAGGCAGAATCTTTAGAAGATAAGGCGGCACGCATTCACGATGCGGTGATTACGATTGATACCCACGACGACATTAATGTGGCCAACTTTACCGATAGCCTGAACTACACTCAAAGATTAAACACTCAGGTGAATCTGCCGAAGATGACCGAAGGAAGTCTCGACGTTTCATGGCTTATTGTCTACACTGGCCAAGGGCCACTGACCCCAGAGGGCTATGAGGCCGCCGAAGAAAATGCATTGTCTAAGTTTGAGGCGATTCATCGTCTAACTACCGATTTTGCTCCAGACCAAATCGAGTTGGCGACCTCATCAGCTGAGGTGAGAGCGGCGGTGGCATCCGGAAAAAAGGTAGCCATGATAGGTGTCGAAAACGCTTATCCGATGGGAGAAGACCTTTCAAATTTTGAGAAATATCACGCCCTTGGAGCGCGTTACGTTTCACTGGCACACAACGGGCACAGTCAGTTCTCTGACTCGAATACGGGTGAACAGGATGGCTTTTTACACAACGGTTTAAGTGAACTCGGTAAGCAGGCTGTGGTTGAAATGAACCGTTTGGGGATTATGGTTGATGTTTCGCATCCGTCTAAAGAGGCGATGAGGCAAATGATTGAAATCACAAAGGCTCCAATCATTGCTTCGCATTCTTCAGCTCGTGCCCTATGCGATCATTCAAGAAATCTCGATGATGAGCAATTGCTATGGATGAAAGAAAATGGGGGCGTGGTGCAAACGGTGGCTTTTTCGTCTTACGTCAACACCGAAAAGCACAATGCTCGAAATCAGTACATGAGTGCCTTGCGCAAGAAGCTAGCCGAAGAAAAAGGATTGGCTTGGTACGAGCGTCAAGAAATGCGTTCATTGAGTGCAGAAGAGCGCGTGGCTTTCATGGAATATGCCTATGAGATCTACATTGCGGCAGAGGCTTTGGCTTTAGATGATCCAGAGGCCTCTGAAGGGGTTACGGTTGCTGATTTTGTAGACCATATTGATTATATGGTCGATCTTATCGGAATCGATCACGTAGGTATCTCATCTGATTTTGATGGAGGTGGAGGAATCACAGGCTGGAACGATGCATCAGAAACCCTTAACGTAACTACTGAGCTTGTTAAGCGCGGGTATTCTGAAGAAGAAATCGCAAAGCTATGGGGCGAAAATCTGCTCAGAGTTCTAGACGAGGTTGAGGCAGTCAGTTCCGGTTGGTCTGAGGAGTAATCTATGGCAGTTACGGTTAAGTTTGTTGAGACTCTTGATGAAGTCAAGGGAATCAAGGTGCTGCACGATCAAAATCTAAAAGAGAATCTCACACCTGAACAACAGGCAGCCCAGGGTTTTGTCACCTTTAAATACACACTAGAGTTTCTGACCGCGATCCAAAAGGTATACCCTTCAGTCATAGCGGTAGATGAGGGTTGTGTAGTGGGATACGCACTGGTGGTAATCCCAGAGATTAAGCACTTGCATCCACTCATTAACGACTTTGTCGATCAGCTAGCTGACTTTTCATATGCCGGTCGTCCGCTTAATGAACTCTCTTTTTGCTTGGTAGGTCAACTCTGCGTGGCCCAGTCGCATACCGGGCAAGGTTTGGTGCAGCGTATGTACAATGCCTATCGCAATGAGCACTCCGCTCGATACGATTATCTGATCACCGACGTAGATGAGAAGAATCCGAGATCACTTCGGGCCCATGAGAAATCAGGTTTTCAGGTCATTGGTACCGTAAAGCATCAAGAGTCGTCTTGGACCCTAGTACTGTGGGACTGGAAGAATTCCTGACTACTTAAACCTGAAATTGTACGAAAGCGACACTAAGGTTCCTCTTAGTGCCGTGAGCTCGTAGGAGCCTAATGGGCTGCTTAAAAAGACGCTGCCGTCGACCCCACCGTTGCGCTGAGCGTAATAGATGTTAAATGGATTTTTGCGTCCGTATATGTTATAAATGGTGAAGACCCAGTCCCCTTTGAATCGGCGTTTGGGGTCTTTGCTGTAGGCAATGGTCCAAGAGAAATCTAATCGGTGGTAGGTGGGGAGTCGCGCATTATTCCGATTTAGGTAGATCGGGATGGTTACATTCTGCTGTTTATACACCCCATTCGCAATGGTGTAAGGTCTACCCGTTTGGCCGACAAAATTGAAGCTGATTTTATTGTACAGATCCCCTTCAAAATTCAGCGTGGCATTTAGGGTGTGCGGACGGTCAAAGTCTGAAGCATACCACGCATTGTTGTTGATCCGGTCATCAGGATTCACCTCGTTGGTCTGCAGTAGGCTTCGCGCCCAGGTATAGTTTACAAAACCGTTGAAGCGTCCGCTGTTTTTATGAAGTCCGAATTCGAATCCATAAGAACGACCGTCGGCCTGAACCACTTCGGTTTCTATTGATCTAGACAAAAAGAAGTCTGCGCCTGGCTTGTAAGTGAGATTGTTAGTGGTGTTGCGGTAATAGGTCTCGGCAGACAATTCGAGCCCTTGGCGGTCGAAGTCTTTATAAAATCCAAATCCGTAGGTATCGTTTTGTTGCGGTTTTACATAGCGGTCGGATATCTTCCAACGCGAGGTCGGCAGTGGCGTATTTGTATTATAAATGTTTTGAATGTACTGATACATGCGGGCATAGCTTGCCTTAAATGAAGCACGCTCACCTACCATCCAATTTAGCCCCAGTCGCGGTTCTGGATAGGTGTAACTCACCACTCTTTCTCCCGATTGATATTGAATGCTACCCTCGTAGTTCTGGTCAGCGTCATAGCGCGCCTCTTCGTAGGGCCCTACAAGATTGAATTGCGAGAGCCTAAAGCCTGTCGATAGGGTCAATTTAGGAGAGATTGATACATCTGCGCTTCCGTAAACCGACCACTCGTCTCCGAGTTCTTGGCCAAGATTTACCGGATTGATCGAATTGCCTACACCAGGATCTAGTTTACCAGGTTCAATATGATACCTGTTGAATTGTGCTCCGAGGTAGTAGTCGACTTCACCCGTTTGGTTGTTGAGGTACTCAATTTGGCCGCTGAGGTATTGAATGCTTGATTCGTAACGAATCACATTGTCACTGTCTACCTCAGGAAACAGATTCTTGGGTTGGTAATCGCTTGAAACGAGTTTGGTCGTCAAATTAGTGTTGTTCTCAAAGGTGTGCAGCCATTTTAGCGTGTGATTCATGGTGCTGAAATCGTACTGATTGGCCGATGAGACGATGTTCTCAATGGATGATATTAAATCGAGCTGATAGAAATCCTTAGAATAGAAATTGGTATAGGTAATCTGGTCTTCGGCACTGGGTAGATAGAGAAGTTTGATCGTATGATCAGAGAAATTAGCTCTAGTGTTTTTTAAGCGTGGTACGAGTAGGGGAAATAGCAAATCACTGAACCCTACACGTCCTCCTGCGAGAAGCATCAGTTTGTCTTTGATGATAGGAGTGGTAAGTGACAGACGGCTTGAGATGAGTCCTATTCCGCCCTCGAATTGAAACGAATCGGTATACGGATTATTAATTTTTACATCCACCACCGAGGCGATACGCCCACCGTATTTCGCGGGGATATTGGCGCGGTAAATGTCTACCCCAGAGATTACCTCAGGAGTAAAAACAGAGAACAAGCCAAAGAGGTGAGTCGGATTAAATACTGGAGCAGACTCGAGCAGCATGAGGTTCTGGTCTAGTGATCCCCCTCGAATAGAAACTCCGTTACTGATGTCTCCGGCGTTGTTCACCCCGGCCATCATGGTAATACTGCGTAAGACATCAAACTCTCCTAAAGCTGCCGGCATTTTGGCGAGTTCGCGACTACTCAATTCAAAGACTCCCATCTGTGGGCTTTCAACGTTCTGATTACGTTTTTTAGCGGTCAACACTACCTCAGACAGCTGTTCTTGGGTGACCTCCATCCCTATTTTGAGCGACTCATTTCCTTTAAGTTCTACGCGCAGGGTTTGTGTGGCGTATCCCAAATAATCGAACGTCAGCTCGTAGGTCCCGGTATCGAGTCGTTTGACAAATATGCCGCTAGGATTGGTGATGCCTCCGCATTCGCACTCGGTGATGTATACGGTGACACCGCTAAGAGGCTCTTTGGTTTCTGCGTCGAACACGCTCACAGAAAGGGCGAAATCTTGGCCGAACACAGGCGTTCCTACCCCAAGGCATAGCACGCACATCAAGAAAAGGTGTTGGATTCTATTCATGAGGCTTAAGGGGTGTTGGTTAGATTAGTAGACCCTTCGAGAATGGCTGTCCCTTTAAAATAGCGCAGACGTTTTGCATCTAGGTCTGAGGTGCGGTAGATGCTCTCAATGCATGGCGCTATATACGTTAAGGGTTGTGGAACGGGATCTCCAAGAATTTCTGGTTGAGGGGATTTGAAATCTCCACTCAAGGGTTCATCTCTGAGGCTTCTTCTAATAAAAATGGTCTCTGTTACAGCGGCTGCTGCGGTAAATCGTCCTAAAGCGATCTGATCTGGATTACTTAAGTCGGTGAAATTACCGATAAGTGCGGCTGGCAGTGGCGCATTGAATCCACTGTTGTTATCTACCAGATCTTTAATGGTGCGGTAGTGCTTGTAGGCGTCTTGTGAAATGTTGAGTTGCAATACTTCGACTAATATGTCTTGCTTTGAGGTAAATGGAACTTTTGCCACGAGCAAATTCTCTACCGACTTCCCATTAGTAAATTCGTCACTGAAGATATTGATATCTTGATTGTAGCTGATCTTCCAGCAAGGAACATCACATAAATAAGTGTAGTATTCTTTGGTTAAGGCTGGATTGTTGATTTGAGAGAGACATTCACCATTTCGGTATACCCCATATTCGCATAACATACAATAGACCTCTTGTTCATAGGCTCTATATTGGTAAAAGAAAAAGTTGCGATGACTTTCAGGATCATCAAAGTTTATGCGTATCTCATGTCCAGAAGTATAACTTTCTGTACCCTCATCATAGAGCATCTCTGGATTGAAGTTTTCTTTAATATTTGTAATGGAAACCTCTTCTGGCGCAGTCTCAGTAGTAGATCGAAAGGTTTGACCATTGGGTAGCTGTACCTCTATATACCATTTCGAGCCTGACTGAACTCTAAAAGAAGGATCTACGATGTAGCTTCCTTCACTCTCGAAAAGCTGCTCGCGTTCTTGAGTATCTTCATTAATTAAGGTGACCGTGCAACCGCTAATGTGTTTTGAACGGTAAAGCCCAAATTCATAACTCGTCTGCTGCACTTTAGCATAGCTTGTGCCTGCCGCCGTCGAGACGAGAGCGTCGATGATGATTAAATCGTCTTCAAAATTAAATTCTGGAGGTACTGCCTCAACACAGGCGTTTAATAATGCAAATAGCCCTGTAAGGGCTAATATGGCTCGGCTTAACGCCCACCTTCTTTTAAGAAACATGTGGCAATATCTACATTTTCAACGCGAACCAGTGTTAAAAAGATCAAGAATTGAATTTTTATAGGCGAATTAGCTTTTGGCACCTATCTTTTTTTTATCCAAGTTTGTGTTATGAGAACCTATTACTTCGGGCTATTCAGCATAGTACTTTTTCTTAATTCTTGTGATCCTGCACCGCCAAAAGAGCAGGCTGTGGTACCCTCTGCTCGCCAATTGAACTGGCAAGACCTAGAGTATTATGCCTTCGTTCATTTTAGTATAAATACGTTCACCGATAAAGAGTGGGGATTTGGCGATGAGTCTCCGGAGCTATTTAATCCTACAGAGCTCGATACCGACCAATGGGCACGAGTGGCAAAAGAAGCCGGAATGAAGGGGATTATCATAACTGCGAAGCACCACGACGGCTTTGCCTTGTGGCCTAGTGCTTACACCGAACATTCGGTAAAGAACAGCCCTTGGCGAGATGGCAAGGGCGACCTCTTAAAAGAGCTTCGCGCCTCTTGCGATAAATACGAATTGAAAATGGGAGTATACCTCTCTCCATGGGACCGCAATCATCCTGATTATGGAACCGAGGCCTATATCACCTATTACCGCAATCAACTCACTGAATTGTTGACCCTATACGGCCCGCTATTCGAGGTGTGGTTCGATGGAGCAAATGGCGGAGACGGATATTATGGTGGAGCCTACGAAAGTCGTAAGGTCGATAAATTAACCTATTATGATTGGCCCAATACACACGCCTTAGTGCGCCAATATCAACCCGATGCGGTCATGTTCTCAGATGCCGGACCTGACATCCGATGGGTAGGTAACGAAAAAGGTTATGCCAATCAAACCAGCTGGTCTACGCTGTATCGCGATAGCGTATATGCTGGAATGCCCGATTTTGATCGTTTCTCAGCAGGTCAGGAAGAAGGAACACATTGGGTCCCCACAGAAACCGATGTCTCGATACGCCCCGGATGGTTCTACCATGCCTCAGAAGACGACAAGGTCAAAACGGTAGCCCACCTATGGGATATTTACCTCAATTCTGTCGGACTCAACAGCAATCTACTCCTCAACCTTCCGGTGGATCGACGCGGACTCGTGTATGAGACTGATGCAGAACGCCTTATGGGACTCAAGGATCAACTCGACGCCACATTTGCTCAAAACTTAGTAGCATCAGCTTACTCGAATGAACTAAGTGACGGTGACCGAAACACCTTTGAGCTACTTGAATCTGGTGAAACACAACGCATCGAAATAGAACTTGCAACTCCTATAGAGGCCAATCTATTTTCAGTACAAGAGGCTATTCAGTTTGGCCAACATATTCAGTCGTTCCGCTTTTTTGTGGCGGATGAATCCGGCAACTATAAAAATGTATACGAAGGAACAACGGTCGGAAACAAACGGATGATTACCTTTGACACGCAAATCGTAACTGGAGTTGCCTTCGAAGTCACTGAAGCTAAATCACCGGTTCGAATTGCAGAGGTGGCCCTTCACCGCGCTCCTGATTTAGAGTAGCTTTTAGGGTGTTTAGCTCAGTTGGTTTAGAGCGCTACCTTGACAGGGTAGAGGTCGAGGGTTCGAATCCCCCAACACC
>JAYPUW010000001.1:0-62784 GCA_038134285.1 Flavobacteriaceae bacterium | reverse complement strand
AAATCTTCATTAATCAGAATTTTTGTAGTTCAGATATTAACTAAACCCCTACTGACAAAGCGGCCCAAATAATCAGAATTTCAAATGCCGAATCGTTTCCCCTTTGTCTTTGATCTGGTTTAAAGAACTAATGCCTAATTGAACGTGATTGGCATCATAGCGCGCCTTATTCTCAGCATCTGCTGCCATAGATTTAACCCCTTCGGGCACCATGGGCTGATCGGTCACCAACAAGAGTGCCCCTGTAGGAATCTTGTTGTGAAAACCAACGGTGAAAAGCGTGGCTGTTTCCATATCAATGGCATAGGCTCGCACCTTTTTCAGATGGGCCTTGAACTTTTTGTCGTGTTCCCACACCCTACGGTTGGTGGTAAATACGGTACCCGTCCAATAACTATGGCCATTATCTTTGATGGTTGAAGAGATAGCCCTTTGCAATGCGAAAGAAGGAAGTGCAGGAACTTCTTTCGGAAAGTAATCGTCAGAGGTACCGTCTCCGCGAATGGCTCCAATGGGCAGAATAAAGTCACCAATCTGGTTGCGTTTTTTGAGTCCGCCACATTTACCCAAGAAGAGAACAGCCTCTGGATCAACAGCCATGAGTAGGTCCATGATCAATGCTGCATTCGGACTTCCGATACCAAAATCAATGATGCTTATTCCGTTATGGGTTGCCGAGGGCATCACAGTATCCTTTCCTTCAACTTTAGCTCCGGTTATTTCTGCGAACTTTGAAACGTACTTGTAAAAGTTGGTCAGCAAGATGAATTTACCAAACTCAGATGCAGGCTTTCCAGTGTAGCGATGTAACCAGTCGCTGACGATTTCTTCTTTAGATTCCATACAGCAAAATTATGTAAGTTCGAATTAGGTTTAACCGAGCGGCTTGTGTTAGGCCCATTAATTTGTCTATTTGAATACGCCATCTCTTAAATCAAAACGCATAGGAATCTTCATTGCTGCCGCCTTCATTGGCCCAGGAACAGTAACCACTTGCGCTATGGCAGGAGTGGATTTCGGCATTGAAATTTTATGGGCCCTTACACTTTCAGTTTTCATCACCTATTACTTTCAAGAGATTGCAGCGCGTATGGGCTGGGTCTTCAAGATGGATTTAGATCAAATTATAAAAACACATATTAGGCATCGATTTTGGCGGATAGCCATTTTAGGGCTGATCCTTGCTGCCATTGTTTTTGGCAATTCAGTATATCAAGGAGGCAATTTGAGCGGAACGCTCTTGGGGCTCCAGTCTTTAACATCAATTGAGCATTCAAAGTTTTTAATGCTACTCTTCATAGCTGCTATTGTCATCACTTTTCTTTGGCACGAACGTTTTGAGGCTATTAAGCGGTTTTTAATGCTCATGGTAATTGTGATGGGATTTGCCTTTACTTTGACCGCAGTGAGCTTAGGGCCTAATGTGTTAACGGTGCTCAAGGCTGCTGTGCTTCCAAGTCTTAACGCCGACAATACCCTTATAGTGATTGCGCTTGTAGGAACTACGGTAGTGCCCTACAATTTGTTTCTTCACACTGCTTTAGTGAATCGTTCGCACCGCGAGATTCGTTCGATAAAAGCGTTGAGATTAGACACCGCAATAAGTATTGTCCTAGGCGGACTCATCTCAATGGCCATACTGATTACAGCGGCCTCAGTACAATCTAGATCCATTCAATCGGTCCTCGATCTTATCGCACTGTTGGAGCCCACTTTCGGAAGCGCCAGTCGGTTCATCATTGGCTTTGGACTTTTCGCGGCCGGACTAACCTCATCGATCACCGCTCCTTTGGCGGTAGGACTAGTGGCAAAATCTATTGTAAGATCAACCCCGTATGAGCATCCAAATAGTTCTAGAATAGCTAGCGTTACTGTCTTTGTCATCGGATTCTCGATTGCTCTCATAGGTACGGCGCCCGTTGAAGTGATCAAGTTTGCGCAGATTGCAAATGGCTTGTTACTCCCTATCATCGCACTTACATTACTTGTGTTATCTTCTAGAGTTTCAGTTATGGGGGAACAGGTGAATACAACCTCTCAGAAACTCATTGGAATAGTTTTAGTGCTATTCACTCTTTTGCTAGGGGGCATGGCGTTATTTAAGTCGCTCTCATGAAAGTCAAGTCAAGCGCTTTACATATCAACCTTGATGCAGGAGAAGGATTGGTCGATGAGCAGCCCCTCTACGGCTATGTTCACGCCCTCAATATTGCCTGTGGGGGGCATGCAGGTGATGCAGAAACCATTGCAAAAACCCTAGAGGCAGGAGCAGCTTTGGGTTTAGAGCTGGGGGCGCATCCGTCGTATCCTGATCGTGAGCACTTCGGAAGGCGTACCCTCGAGATGAGCCATGAGGCACTTAAACAGTCGCTATACAAACAACTAGAACTTTTTGACAGTCAATGCAAACGCCTCAAAAGTAAATGGACGCACATCAAAGCACACGGTGCGCTCTACAATGATATGGCTCAAAATGCGCCGTTGGCCGACTTGTATTTAGAGGCTATTGCTCCTTTTAGCTCCAAACGTATTCTTTACGTTCAAGAACATTCGGTGCTCGCACAAAAGGCAAAACACAGAGGATTAAAGTGCTATCACGAATACTTTATCGATCGTAGGTATGCAGATCGAATTCGTCTGTTGAGCCGCTCAGATAATAGAGCTGTCATAAGTACTCCAGAAGAGAGTTTGAATCAACTTCGATTGATGCAAAGCGGAATTCTTGAAGACATCATGCAAGGTCGACATGCCATCGAACCTCATACCTTTTGCATTCACTCTGATCATAAAAACACTGCGGAGATTTTAAAGCGCATTCATGAAGCATAAGTTCACCATCTATGACATGGGTCAAGACACATTGACCATAGAACTTGATGGTGTAAAGCCCATTGAGTTAAAGCATATCGCTTCATATCTGAAGCAGTTTTTTGACACGGATATTGATGTGTTGGCTTTGAATCAATCCCTCACTCTTTTTAAAAAAAACTGTGCCACTCGATTAGATGAAGTCCATTCATTTCTCTCAACGCTAAAGATAGAAGAGGCGTTGGCCCCTATGTGTTGGGAGTTGCCTATACACTATAACGGAGTTGACCTTGAAGTACTTGCCGAAAAACTCAAAAAGACGCCAGAAGATCTCATAGCATTGCATCAGTCGTGCACTTATACGATAGAAGGATTCGGATTTTTGCCCGGATTCTTTTATATCGGATCTCTTCCAAAGGCGCTTCAAATTCCGCGTAAAAGTACCCCTGCACTGAGGGTCCCTAAGCGATCTGTTGCTATTGCGGGTACCCAAACAGGCATATACCCCATTGAATCAAGTGGTGGTTGGTACGTGTTAGGAGAGCTGGCATTTGATCTTTTTGATCCTGACGTGCAACATCCGGTATTTGCAGATATAGGAGACGAAGTACGCTTCAAAGCCATCAGTTCAGACGAGTTTGAGTTATTGCGCGCACAACATTTAAAGGGAGCTCAACTTCAAGAACGCTTGTTATGCTCGAAATAGTTCGACCTGGTTTATGGGATACCATTCAAGATCGGGGCCGGTTTGGGTATCGCGGTATCGGCGTGGCGCTTTCTGGGGCGATGGATCAAGAAGCATTTGCTAATGCGAACAGACTGCTTGAAAACGCGCCCAATGCGGCTGCCCTAGAGGTGTGTCAAAACGGCGGGTTGTATCTCTTCAAAGCACCTACCTGCTTTGTGCTTTGCGGTTTTGAGACAGAGGCTGTATTGGACGATCAATCGATAGCAACCAATACCATTTACGGGGCTAAAAAAGGAAGTATTTTATCGGTAATAAGGGTAGTAAATGGAGTCTACGCCTATGTGGCGGTCAAAGGCGGATTTATTACGGATCAAAAATTAAATAGCCGATCTATGCATCCTTCGCTCTATGGGGATCAGAAATTGAAAAAAGGATACCAACTGCCTTACCAGGAGTATGAGGGGTCTAAAATTGAGGCAGATTGCCGCCCTATATCTAAAGATCGGCAAGAATATGTTCTCGAGGCCATCCCTGGGCCAGAGTTTCATTACCTGCATCCTTCGACTGATTTTTCTTCTTTGAAATTTACCCTCTCAGACCACAACCGTATGGGGTATCGTTTATTGCCCTCGGTGCATCTAAAGCGATCGACCGAGAGCATCCGTTCTGCTGCGGTGTTTCCTGGAATCGTTCAGCTCACTCCCTCTGGTGAATGCATTGTGCTCCACCGAGATGCTCAGGTGAGTGGCGGCTATCCGCGCATACTTATATTAACTGAGCAAAGCTTGAATTGGTTGGCTCAGATCAAGAAAGGAGAGATTGTTGAGATAAAATGCACGATTAAATCTCCATTTACCTAATTTGAAGGACATTGAAATGAACAAGCTGATTGTAGTTATGGGGGTAAGCGGAAGCGGTAAAACAACGATCGGAAGGTTGCTTTCCGAAGCGCTGGATCGTCCGTTTTTTGATGCCGATGACTACCATCCGACTGAAAATATAGAGAAGATGAATTCGGGTACCCCACTCACAGATGAAGACCGAAAACCGTGGTTAGATCGTTTGAATCAGCTGTGTTTACAACACGAAACTGAGGGGATGGTGCTGGCATGCTCTGCACTTAAAGAAACCTACAGAAAACATATCGAAGGGGTGAGTACTGATATCAGCTGGATTTACCTCAAGGGCTCATTTGATCTAATAATGAAGCGGATTAAACAACGCGAATATCATTACATGCCTCACACCTTGCTTCAATCTCAGTTTGATATTTTAGAGGAGCCAACGAAGGCGTTTGTCTTTGAAATTGATCAAGAGCCGCATCTATTGGTTGATAAAATCATTGCCCATTTATGAAGAAAGAAATAGGTATTATCGGATTGGGAGTCATGGGTTGTGCCTTAGCTAGAAATTTTGGTCGAAATGGTATATCACTGGCGCTGTATAATCGACACCTATCCGGATCTGAAGAGAAAGTTGCCCTTCGCGCAATTCAAGAGCATCCAGAATTAAAAGAAGCTAGTGGCTTCGAAGATGTAAAGAAATTTGTTGAAGCTCTTGAACGACCCCGAAAGATCATTCTAATGGTTACTGCAGGAGAAGCCGTAGATCACTTACTCTCTATGCTTTTTGATTTGTTGCATCCTGGGGATCTTATTATTGATGGCGGAAATTCTGATTTTAAGTCGACTGAAAAACGTCTGAATACCTTATCAGAATCAGGGGTGTTGTTTTTAGGACTAGGAGTTTCTGGCGGAGAAGAAGGGGCGCTAAATGGCCCATCACTAATGGCCGGAGGATCAAGAGAAGCTTATGAATTGGCACATCCGTACCTATCTCAAATTGCTGCGATAACACCATCAAATATTAGGGCTTTGGCCTATTTTGGGTCAGGGGGCTCAGGCCATTTTGTGAAAATGGTTCACAACGCTATTGAATACGCTGAAATGCAACTGATTGCAGAGGTCTATCTCTTTCTGCGCAATGCTCTTGGGATGAAAACAGATGAAATCGGTGCTGTATTTGATGCATGGAAGACTTCTGATTCTAAAAGCTACTTACTAGAAATCACTTCAGAAATACTTCAGACCAAGGATGAGAATGGCTTAGTGCTAGACCGTATAGCCCCTATAGCTTCTTACAACAAGACCGGTGCATCTACGCTTATTGAGGGGACTTTATCGGGACAGCCTCTTTCAATGGTGGCCTCAGCGCTCTTTGCCCGCTTTATTTCCAATCAAAAGTCGCCCCAAGCAGAAGATTCTTCATTACAAAGAACGTGCTCTAAGTCTGTATCCATTGAAATGCTACATAAGGCCTATGCCTTTGCTCGTATAGTGAATCACTATCAGCATTTTTCAATGATAAATGCGAGTGCTTACCACTACAAATGGAATATAAAACCAAAGGATTTATGTGAGGTCTGGTCAGCCGGATGTATCATTCGATCTTCTCTCTTAGAGCGTTTAGCCCAAGTGAAAACAGATCAGACTCCATTGTTCTTTAACTCAGAAATTCAAATGGAACTGAGTACTTCAAAAGAAGAGCTCAAAGCATTGCTACATGCGGCTTATCAATCTGACATTGCCTTGCCCGGATTTTCGAATGCCCTCAATTATTACCTGCAATTAACAGCTGATGACCCCTCTGCGGCTCTTGTACAGGCTCAACGAGATTATTTTGGTGCCCATGGCGTTTATTTTAAAGAGGAGGCAAATCGCCTTTTTCATTATCCGTGGAAAGCATGATTGAGATACCCTCTTTAATGGCTTTATTCATAGGACTTGCCCTCTTGCTCGTACTCATTCTTAGATTGAAATTACCCGCATTTTTATCGCTTTTAATTTCAACGCTCAGTATCGGCTTGCTTTTAGGACTTGACGCAGAGGCTCTCTTCAACATCATTGAAAAGGGAATGGGCGGAACCTTGGGGTATGTGGCAACCGTAGTTGGTTTAGGAGCGATTTTTGGAGCACTTCTTGAGGTCACTGGGTCAGCAGAGGCCATATCTAATGATTTAATTCGTCGTTTTGGGATTAAAAATGCCTCGTGGACGATGCTGCTCAGCGGTTTTATTATTGCCATCCCGGTGTTTTTTGATGTTGCCTTTATCATACTCGTACCACTCTTATACTCGCTTCAGCGACGAACCAACAAATCACTCCTTTATTTTGCCTTACCTCTTTTAGCGGGCTTAGCGGTAACACATGCGTTTATTCCACCAACTCCGGGCCCTATAGCGGTTTCGAGTATTCTTGGCGCTGATTTGGGTCTGGTCATTTTAATGGGATTTCTCGTAGGTCTGCCTGCAGCAATTGTTTCAGGGATCGTTTATGGTCGCTACATTGCTCAAAAAATTTACGTTTCTGTTGAGGTTACAGACGCTGAAGTTCCCAAGCACGATTATCCTTCAATTTTGAAAATTTTGTTGATCGTTCTATTGCCGCTTGTTTTACTCGTTTTATCGGCACTGAGCAAATTGGATAGTTGGACGGCTTCGGTATGGCTTACAGAAGTAATTCAATTTGTAGGCCATCCGTTTTCAGCCTTAATTTTTGCCATCATCGCTGCATGGATATTCTTGGGGTTAAGTGAAGGTCATACGAAACACAGTTTGTTGAAAGTAACGACCAAAGCCATGGAACCGGCCGGGACGATTATTCTATTAACAGGGGCAGGAGGGGTCTTAAAGCAATTGCTTATTGATTCGTCAATCGGACTTGAGATCGCAGAAGGGTTTACAAAATTGAATCTCTCTATCTACATCATTGCATTTGGGGTTGCCGCAGTGGTACGTGTACTTCAGGGTTCTTCGACGGTAGCCATGATCACTGCAGCCTCAATCATCGCACCCATAGCGTCGGATGGATACACTGCAATAAACCTCGCCTTAATGGTAGTGGCCATCGCCTCTGGCGCATCGATCTTTTCACATGTCAATGATTCAGGATTTTGGCTAGTGAGTCAATACCTTAAACTCAATGAAAAACAGACCTATCGCTCATGGACCCTCATGACAGCGATTTTAGGGTTTTCCGGTCTTATAATGGTGTTGCTCTTGAGCCTTTTGCTGAGCTAGGCTGTACCTCTTGAAGAGATTTATTTGTGTAAATCATTGATTTGATGTATTTTAAACTCTCCAAAATAGTTTTAAGCATAGACAAAGTGCATATTGAAGGTTTTACCCTTCCTTAAGTGAAGTACTTTGTTTATGCTTTTTTGATTTAAAAAACAGGTATTAACTATGGCACCATCAAGAAGACAATGGCTGCGTTCTTCGATTGGAATGAGTGGTCTCTTACTCGCTCCTTCAACCCTCTTAACTCTTGAAGAAAGAGAGCGTTTTAACCCCCGACCCTTAGCTGATATTGTCAGGCTGAGTTCAAACGAGAATCCTTACGGTCCGTCAAAGAAGGTCCAAGAGGCGCTTATAAAAGCTTTCGATCATGCATGCCGTTATCCTTACGACTACAGCGATGCCCTTGCAGAGAAGCTGGCTCTAAAGCATGGTGTGTCTCCAGAGAGTATCATTATTACCGGAGGATCGACAGAGGGATTGAAGTTGACTGGATTGACCTTTGCTCACGATGGAGGTGAAATCATTTCTGCAGCCCCGACCTTTTTGGCTATGATGGATTATGCAAAACAGTGGGGAGCACAAGTTCAATGGGTGCCTGTTGATGAATCAAAGAGATACGATTTAGAAGAGGTCGAGAAAAGGGTTAACCCTACAACGAAGCTGGTTTTTTTATGCAACCCAAATAATCCTACGGGAACTTTGATTGAAAAGCAAAAGCTCATCGATTTTTGCGATACGGTAAGCCAAAAGACCATTGTCTTTAGTGACGAGGCCTATTATGATTTTATTGAAGACGCTGATTATCCATCAATGGATCAATTGGTTCGTGAAGGCAAAGATGTTATCGTTTCTAAAACTTTCTCAAAAGTATACGGCCTAGCGGGTACGCGAATTGGGTATTTGATTGCCAAACCTTCAATCGCTGCCATGATACGCAAGAATCTGGTTGCCATGAGTAATGTGTTAGCCATCGCGGCGGCCGAAGAGGCGTTGAAAGACGATGAGTTTTATGCATTCTCGCTTCAAAAAACCAAAGAGGCCAAGAATAAGATCTACGAGGTACTAGATTATCTAAACTTAGATTATGTGGCATCGCATACCAACTTTGTCTTCTTTCATTGCAAAAGAGATATTCGCGAATTGGGCGAGCAGATGCTTGCTGAAGGAGTGCGCATAGGAAGACCATTTCCGCCTTTTTACGATTGGTGCAGAATAAGTGCCGGAACAGATGAAGAAATTGACCGATTTGTACAGGGAATGCTAAAGCTTTACCGTGGGTAGGTTTTAGCGTTTCAATCGCTTCATATCCAATATTTTGTACTTTTACCACATGAAAAGTACGGTAGCACGCCTATTTTCATTCGCCATGAGCCTTCTGGTGCTCGCCTCTACCTTGTCGTGGACGGTCGAAAAGCACCTGTGTATGGGGCACGTGGTGAGCATTGCACTTTTTGCTGAGGCAGAAGGTTGCGGCATGGCCATGGACGCTGATAATCACTGCTGTGATAATGAGCGTTTCACAGTTCAAGGTCAAGACGATCTTAAGCAATCCGTATTTCAATATGCTGTTCCTTCTTTGGTATACCCTATGCCTACTGTGGTGTTGATGGAGACAGCATTGCCTATCACTGAGTTGAAAGAAAGTGAAGCGGTACAACTGTATCATCCGCCGCCTTTACCTGAAGACATCCATCTTTTACACCAAGTTTTTTTGATTTGATTTAATAGTGCCACTGACGAAGGATCTAAAGATTCTTTGTTTGATTTCTTGTGTACACTGCCTATTAAATCAATTCACTATGCTCAATAAAAGCATTAAATTCTTTCTCGATCACAAAATCTTCGCCTACCTCTTACTAGCGGTACTATTACTATGGGGGTTACAGGCGATTCCGCTTAAAACTAATTCAAGTTGGGTGGGGAGTAACCCTGTCGCCATCGATGCGATTCCGGATATTGGAGAGAATCAGCAAATTGTCTTTACCAAGTGGGCAGGTCGCTCGCCTAAGGATATAGAGGATCAAATTACTTATCCGCTCACCACATCGCTTTTAGGGATTCCTGGGGTAAAAACTATTCGAAGTTCATCGATGTTCGGATTCTCGAGTATCTATGTCATTTTCGAAGAAGACATTGATTTCTATTGGAGTCGCAGCCGAATTCTTGAAAAGCTCAATTCATTGCCAGATAACGTTCTGCCTCAAGGGGTGAGTCCGACACTGGGCCCAGATGCCACTGCATTAGGTCAGATTTTTTGGTACACCCTTGAAGGAAGAGACGAAAAGGGCAGGCCTACCGGAGGATGGGACCTCAATGAGTTGCGCTCTATCCAAGATTATTACGTAAAGTATGGGCTTTCATCAGCTCAAGGTGTATCAGAAGTGGCCTCAATCGGAGGCTTCGTTCAAGAGTATCAGATTGATGTTGATCCTGAAGCATTAAAAGTATACAGCGTGGGCCTTTCAGACGTGGTACGCGCCTTACAACAAAGCAATCGCGACGTAGGTGCTCAGACCCTTGAAATCAATAATGTAGAGTATTTGGTAAGGGGCTTGGGTTATGTAGAGTCGCTTGAAGATCTTGAAGATGCAGTAGTTCGCAGTGATGCTTATACAGCAATTCGGGTTAAAGATATCGCTAAGGTGTTGCTAGGTCCTGCAGAACGAAGAGGAATCCTAGACAAAGAAGGTGCCGAAGCCGTTGGTGGCGTTGTGATTGCGCGTTATGGAGCCAATCCGCTTGAAGTGATTCAAAATGTGAAGTCTAACATTCAAGAGTTGAGTCTAGGATTGCCGACTAAAGTGTTAGAAGATGGTACCGTTTCTCAGCTTACAGTTGTACCGTTTTACGACAGAACAGGCCTGATCTATGAGACCTTAGATACGCTGAGTTTGGCACTCATTCTAGAGGTGCTTATCACCATTCTAATCGTGGTGGTCATGGTATTAAATTTAAGGGCTTCGTTATTGATCTCAGGATTGCTTCCAATAGCTATATTAATGGTGTTTATCGCCATGAAGCTCTTTGGGGTAGATGCAAATATTGTGGCCTTATCAGGAATTGCCATTGCCATTGGAACCATGGTAGACCTCGGAGTGATTTTGTCTGAAAATATCCTTAGGCATTTAGAGCAACGCAAAGCCGACCAAACAACAGACGAGGTGGTATACGCCGCGGCCTCTGAGGTTTCGGGGGCCATTGTTACCGCCGTGCTCACTACTATTATCAGTTTCATTCCGGTCTTTACGATGACAGGGGCAGAAGGCAAGCTTTTTAGTCCTTTGGCATTCACTAAGACCTTTGCGCTACTATCGGCGGTTATAGTCACTTTATTTCTAATTCCCACTTTCGCCGTTGCAGTATTTCATAAGCGAAAACGCTCATTAACTATTTCCTTGGGTATTGCCCTTGCCTTGTTTGTTATAGGCTTATCAGGTTTGCTCTACGGATTCATTTTAGGCCTAGTCCTTATGGCTTTTGCACTTGTCCAGTGGATTCATCTAAGAGGTTTGATCAGCGAGATTTGGCAAAAGCGCTCTGCACTTGGCATCACGATCTTTACCATTTTAGCCCTGCTTGCTATGTATTGGAGACCACTCGGTTTTGATCGCAGTTTTGTGTTGAATTTTGTGTTTGTAGGACTCTTATGTGCACTGGTATTAGGAGGTTTCGAATGGTTCAGACGCAACTACGTTCGCCTGCTCTCATGGGCCTTGCGCAACAAGGTGGCATTTCTTGCTGTTCCTTCAGTAATCTTGATTGTAGGTGTAATGATTATGCGCAAAACCCCAGAAGAGTTTATGCCTTCTTTAGATGAAGGATCGTTCTTGTTGATGCCCACCTCAATGCCCCATGCCGGGGTATCTGAAAATAGGCGGACACTGCAATTGCTCGACCGTGCAGTTATGACGATTCCTGAAATAGAAACGGTGGTAGGTAAGTCGGGGCGCATTGAATCTGCACTTGATCCGGCCCCGCTATCGATGTTTGAAAATATCATCAACTACTATCCTGAGTTCACTCTTGATGCTTCGGGGAGCCCGGGGAGGTTTAAGGTGGATGCCTCTGGATTCTTTGTGCTTCAAAACGGTATGCTCGCCTCTAATCCGAACAATGCTAATGAAGGCGCGTCAAAAAATGCTGAGACGGTCGATGCATTAGGCATTGATCGATCATTATTGATTCCTGATGCGAATGGGGCTTATTTCAGAAATTGGCGTCCCTCAATTCAATCAAGTGACGACATATGGGATGAGATTGTGAGGGCAACATCGCTGCCGGGGGTCACTTCTGCCCCAAAACTCCAGCCAATTGAGACGCGACTGGTCATGCTGCAATCAGGTATGCGCGCGCCAATGGGAATCAAGGTAAAAGGTCAGCGTTTAGAGCAGATTGAGGCTTTCGGACTCGTACTTGAACAAGTACTCAAGCAAGTTGAGGGAGTAAAGAGCAGTTCAGTTTTTGCTGATCGTATTGTGGGTAAACCTTATCTGATGATTGATCTCGATCGCGAAAAGCTAATGCGTTATGGATTGCGTATTGAAGACGTGCAGCGGACGATCGAGGTCGCTATAGGCGGAATCCCAGTTTCGCAAACCGTTGAAGGAAGAGAGCGTTATACTATCCGTGTGCGTTATCCTCGAGAAGTGCGCAATTCTGTGGCGGACCTCGAAAATATTTACATAGATCTCAACGCAAAAAACCGAGTGCGCCTAGGACAACTGGCTAAGATTCGTTTTGAGAAAGGTCCGCAGGCCATTAAAAGTGAAGACACCTTTTTAGTAGGCTATTTACTCTTTGATAAAGAAGACGGATATTCAGAGGTTGAGGTGGTTGAAAATGCACAGCGCTACATTCAAGAACAAATCAAGCAAAGCAGTATTGAGGTGCCCGCGGGAGTCACTTATGCCTTCACGGGAACCTATGAGAATCAGTTAAGAGCAGCACGTACGCTTTCAATCGTTGTACCGCTAGCTCTGGCGATCATTTTCTTGATTCTCTATTTGCAATTCAAATCTGTGAGCACCTCATTCATGGTTTTCTCAGGTATTGCGGTAGCTTTTGCTGGCGGATTCATCATGATTGGGCTCTACAGTCAACCGTGGTTTCTAAACTTTGGACTTTTTGGGGTAAACCTAAGAGAGCTATTTCAAATCAATCCGATCAATTTGAGCGTGGCGGTTTGGGTAGGCTTTATCGCCTTATTCGGAATTGCAACAGACGATGGTGTTTTGATGGCGACCTATCTCACTCAGACCTTTGAGAAGGCATCACCTAAAAACATCGATGAAGTTCACGCGATGGTTATTGAGGCGGGTGAGCGGCGTATCAGGCCATGTCTGATGACTACTGCAACCACCATTCTCGCCCTGCTTCCGGTCTTAACCAGCACGGGTAAAGGAAGCGATATTATGATTCCAATGGCGATTCCGAGTTTTGGAGGAATGCTCATTGCCTTAATCACCCTTTTTATTGTTCCGGTACTCTTTTGTATCAAGAAAGAAAAACAGCTAAAACTAAATGTAAAATGAGGCCGTTAACTATCTATTTCTCAGCGCTAAGCCTATTGCTTTCACTGAGCTTCTCACACGGACAGACGCTTGAGAACTATTTAAAAATAGCAGAAGAAAACAATCCTGAAATTCAGGCATTTGAACTGAACTATCGATTGGCGCAAGAAAAGATAGAAGCATCGACAAGTCTTTCCAATCTCGATCTAGGTTTTGGGTATTTTGTAAGTGAACCCGAAACCAGAACAGGGGCACAGAAATCTCGATTTGCCGTCACTCAGATGCTACCTTGGTTTGGAACGCTGTCTGCTCGAAAGCGCTATGCGACTTTATTGGCAGAGAGCGAGTTTATTTCGTTCAGTATTGCCAAAAGAAAGCTCGCTCTTTCAGTCGCTCAGTCGTATTATTTGCTTTATGGATTACAGGCCAAAACGCATGTCATCGACGAGCAAATCAAATGGATAGGGGTGAATAAAGAGCTCTTGTTGAAGGCTATAGAGGCGGGTAAATCGTCTCTTTCTGTACTGCTTCGTTTAGAGGTGCAGTTAAACGATTTAAAGCAGCAGAAGCTAACAATCGATCAGCAGTTAACTGCTGAAACGAAAGCGTTTTACAACCTATTGAATACCGACGGATCACCAGAGCTTGTAATTGTTCAAGAGCTGCCGCTTCCGTTCATAGACTTTCCTGAAACACCCAACTTTTCTGTGCATCCAGAGCTCCTTAAATTCGACAGTTGGTATACCTCTATCACTGAGGCCGAGCAATTGAATCAAAAAGACAAAAGACCTAATCTTGCGTTAGGGATGGATTACATCACCGTACAAGAACGTTTAGACCAAAGCTTTAACGATAACGGCAAGGACATTTTTATGCCAAGGCTTTCGCTATCGATTCCGGTGTTCACTAAGAAATATTCCTCAGCTTCAGTTCAGAACAACATTAAAAAAGAACAGATTGAGGCAAAAAAAGACCAACGTCTAAATGATCTAGAAAACCTGTACTCCCGTGCCCTAGCGCAATTAAATGCCGCTAGGCTAGGCTTTGAATTGCAAGGAGAAAGTCTCGAACGTCTTGGTGAAACTGAAACGCTCTACCGCACTAAATACACGGCCGGAAACATAGATTTCGAGTCACTTCTCGATGTACAAGAACTCAAGCTGAACATACAGATGCGCCGCATAGATGCAACGGCGCAATGTTACCAGCAATACGCTTTAATCAATTATCTCATTAACCCTTAATTCTAATCTTATGAAAACGCGATCAATTCTTCAAAAATTAACTTTAGTCTTATTCGTATTGTTTATGGCTTCATGCGGCAACACTTCTAAAAAGAGCAGTGCTGCAGACGAATCGGCTAACACCGAAATGCAAATGCAAAACGAGGATCACAGTGAGCACGCCATGCAGATGGATGCTATGGTGAAAGACGGTCCAGAGTACACTTCTAAATACGTTTGCCCAATGCATTGTGAGGGCAGCGGCAGTGATATTGAGGGGAAATGCCCAGTATGCGGTATGACGTATGTGCTCAACGAGAATTATACAGAAGAAAACCACTCAGAACACAATCATTAATCACCCTAAACATGGTCAATCGAAAGATATCGCTTCGCATTAGAAAAACCCACAGGTACCTTGGAATTTTCTTGGGAATACAATTTTTAATGTGGACGATCAGTGGGCTCTATTTTAGCTGGACAGATATAGACGAAATCCATGGCGACCACTTTAAAAAAGAGCTTGAGCCTGTAGTTTTTGAAGATCTCGATGCGCTAAACACTGTAAATGAAAAAGTGTATGCTTTAGAGCTTAAAGAGATTGCTGGCGAACCCTATTACTGGGTGAATGAATCGAAACTCATTCACGCTAGAAGTGGTACTTACAAATCTGGTATTTCAGAAGAAGAGGCATTGGCGATAGCACAAAGAAACATGAAAGATGAGCTTGCGGTTTCAGAGGTGCATCTTATCGATGAGACCGACGCCCATCACGAGTACCGAGGTCGAGATTTGCCGGCCTATGCCATTTCTTATACTTCTGACGACAAGGTTACTGCCTATGTTTCAGTGAAAGACGGTTCATTTCAAACAGTTAGGCATCGCGATTGGCGATGGTTTGACTTCTTGTGGATGACCCACACGATGGACTACGAAACAAGAGATGATTTTAATACTATGGTGCTCAGGGCGTTCTCGCTTCTGGGACTAATAACGGTATGCAGTGGCTTCTTATTGTGGGGCATATCTTCTCCGACCGTTCGAAAACTTTTAAACTAAGTGAAAATGGATAAGAAATTCCTTTTAGTTGTTGCGGGAGCGCTCTCAATAGGGTTACTCACGGGCTATTTTGTAAAAGATGCTTTTACTACAACTTCTGAACCTTCAGCTACGCATCAACACGAAGAGGGGACGCGTTACACCTGTTCGATGCATCCTCAAATCAATCAGCCTGAACCAGGAAGCTGCCCTATTTGTGGCATGGCTCTTATTCCAGTTCCATCAAATGATGGACAAGGACAAGGCCTAAATGAAGTGGTCTTGAGCCCAAATGCATTAGCCTTGTCGCAGATCGAAACTCAAATCGTGGGGGGTCATGATGGCCATAAGACGAGCATCATGCTTTCTGGAACACTCGCTTTGAATGAAGATAGGCATACGGTTCAAACAGCCGAATACGATGGACGGATAGAGCAGCTGGTCATTAGTTCAGAGGGCCAGTATGTCACTAAAGGTCAAGTATTGGCGCGTGTATATTCACCTGTTATACTTGAGTTACAACAAGAGCTGCTAACAGCAGCAAAGCTCAAAGAACAACAGCCTGATTGGTATCAGGCGGTGCGCAATAAATTGAGATTGCTCAAATTTTCAGACGAGTGGATTGATGCTTTGGAGTCTGACGGAAAAACACAAGACACTTTTGATCTAGTTGCCGAAAGTTCGGGGACGATTACTAAGCTAGTTGTTGAAGAAGGTGCCTTTGTTTCTCGCGGAAGGGTGATTGCAGAAATAGCTGATCTGTCACGCCTTTGGGTACGCCTAGAAGGCTACGAAGACCAACTCTATGCGTTTCAGAAGGGACAAAAGGTTGTGGTATCAGTAGCTTCATTTCCTTCACGCGAGTTCGATGCTACGGTAACTTTTATCGACCCGGTTTTAAATAGCCAAAGTCGAGTTACAGAAATTCGAGCAGAACTGAGCAATAGTGAGGGGATGCTGAAACCGGGGATGTTTGTCAAAGGTGAGGTGAAAGTAGCTTCGACCCAGAATAAAAACCCCCTTACAGTACCTTCAACTGCCGTGCTATGGACAGGTGAGCGTTCAGTGGTTTATGTTCAGCCGAGTAAAGAAATTCCAAACTTCGTATTAAAAACAGTAGTACTCGGGGAGAAGCATGACGGTTACTATGAAGTCGTTGAGGGACTTGAGCCCCGAGATCGAGTAGTGGTAAATGGGGCCTTTGTGATTGATGCTTCGGCACAACTAAAAGGGCAAACTTCAATGATGAACAACGCTAATGAGAATGCATCAATGACTCTTCATTTAGAAGAGCACAATAAAGGTTCTCAGAAGCAATTCACGGCAGAGGATAATGCGATAATGGCTGCCTTACTACCCCATTACCTTCGAATTAAGAATGCCTTAGTAAATTCTGATGCCGTTGAGAGTGCTCAAAGGGCAAAAGAGAGTTTTCAACTAGTAAAGAGTGAAACTAATGAAGTACCAGCTCAAGGAATGATCTCTCATATAGAACGGATGTTGAAGACACTATCAGAACAGTCAGACCTAGAAAATCAACGCCATGAGTTTATTGCGCTTTCTGCTCATTTTATCGATTGGGCTTCTCAAGGATTGACATCTGATGAGACACTGTACGTACAGTTCTGCCCCATGGCAAATGATAATCAAGGTGCTCAGTGGCTCAGTACAGAGGAAGAAATTAGAAACCCGTATTACGGAGACGCAATGCTCAGCTGTGGGAGTATTGTTGAGGTGTTATCCATAGAATAACGGATTGAAACTCAAACCAATTGTTTTACTATCTTTAAACCTATGGATCAAAAACGTGGGATAAAAGCGTCTCTATTGCTGTTTGCGGGCCTTTTCTTGGCTACCAAACTGCTAGGACTTCACGTTTTTACTCACGAGTCTGATCTCTCTTCTATAGATCAGTGTGAAATTTGCCATATTGTCTCAGCAGATTTGCAGCATTCTGCGAAGGCTGAAGAGGCGGTCATAGCGTTTACTCCTCTGGTCGATCTCGGCTTTGTTAAAGTTGAAAATACAAGCTATGCCTTTACGCATAGTACTGATACCCTTTACACTGCACTCTTCTCGCGTCCGCCCCCTGTGATTTAATTACCCTTTGACACATCCTTGTTTCTAGTGTGATGGGGCTGTTTTGTAGTATGTGTAATTAAATCGTGTATGAGAGCGCTTATACTGTCGCTATTTATTGGACTTAGTGTGTCTGTCTTTGCTCAGCAATCGGTTACGATTAAGGGTTGGGTTATCGATCAGAACACGCAGCAACCTTTAGAAGGGGTCAACATTGTTGGCGTCAATAGCTCTTTTATTTCTGATGCGAAGGGTGCCTTTACCATTGAACTGCCTAGACAAAGATCGTATCGTTTTCGCATCACTCATTTAGGTTATGCTGAACAAGAGGTGATCGTAGACCCAAAAGATTTTGACGAACTTTTGATGATTGCCTTGCTTCCTGAAGCAACTAGTCTCGATGAGATAGAGCTTTTCGGAAAGACTCCTCAGCAGCGGGCTCAAGAACTCTCGTCTATCTCCGTCGGGGTGTCAAAGACCTTTCTTGATAATAATCGCGAGAACAGTCTGATGCAAACCCTGAAGAAAATCCCTGGGGTAAGCACGATTACCATCGGTTCTGGTCAGTCAAAGCCGGTCATCAGAGGACTCGGTTTCAACCGCGTTTCTGTGGTTCAGAACGGAATCAAACACGAAGCCCAGCAATGGGGAAACGATCATGGTTTAGAGATCGATCAGTACGCCGTCGAAGATTTACAGATCATTAAAGGTCCGGCGTCTTTGCTTTACGGTTCTGATGCGATAGGCGGTATAGTTGACATTCGTCCGCCTAAAATTCCTGCTGCTCAATCGTTTTCTGCTGAGTTCAACTTGGCCTCAGAAACCAATAACGAACTGAGAAGCGTATCTGCAGGCTTTCGCGGAAGAGGCGATCAATGGTATTACAGAGGCCGTCTAACGTATAGGGACTACGGCGACTTTAAAGTGCCTACTGATCAGATCAATTACGAGAGCTATGTATTTGAGCTCGTTGACAATCAATTGAGAAATACTGCAGGATTTGAGGCGAACGCAAGCTTTAGCCTAGGGTACGTGAGTGACCGTGTCAAGTCAGAGACCCTCGTAAGCAACGTAAACGGTAAAAATGGATTTTTTGCTAATGCCCACGGACTCGAGGTTCGAAGCTCATCTATCGATTACGACCGCTCTAATCGCGATATTGATTTGCCCTTTCACAACGTGAATCATTTTAAACTCATACACAATACTACCTGGCACGGCAATGCACACACCCTTCAACTCGATTTAGGGTATCAGAACAATCAACGAGAAGAGCATTCTGAGGCGGTTGCACACGGTTACATGCCAGTACCACCCAACACTAGAGAACGTATATTCACAAAGAACACATTTACCCTCAATCTGCAAGACACCTTTAACCCTAATTCGAAACATGATATTTCCATTGGGTTAAATACTGAAATTCAAGACAATCAGATTGGCGGATGGGGATTCTTAATTCCACAATTTTTGAGATGGACCCTAGGTGGATTCGCCTTTGATCACTACAGAGTGAATGAGGATTTTCACCTTCAGGGAGGATTGAGATACGACTGGGGTCTTATTCAAACTAAAGAGCATTTCGATTGGTACCGTTCGCGTATCGACAACCCCGATCAGACCACTTCATATGTCTATGCGCAGCGCTCAAGAAATCAAACGCTTGATTTCGGAAATGTCAGTGCCTCATTGGGTTTTAGTTATCTCAAGAATTTTACGACCATCAAAATGAACGTGGGTAAAAGCTTTAGGATGCCATTGGCCAATGAGCTTGCCTCAGATGGAGTGAACTATCACATGTATCGTTTTGAGCGCGGAGCTATTGACCTTGATTCAGAAGTCTCCTACCAGCTCGATGTAGAGGTAGACCATGCCAGAGGAACTTTCGTGGCAGGAGTCAGTCCATTTTTCAATTACTTTGAAAACTTCATTTACTTGAATCCTACCACCGAATATTATGAAACGCTTCAGGTCTATCAATACATGCAAACACAGGCCATGCGTTTTGGAGGAGAGTTATGGATTGGAGAGAACCTGACTTCTGATCTCAGAATTGATGCCACACTGGAGTACGTTTACACCGAGCAGACAAGTGGACCTAAAAAGGGATTCACCCTGCCGTTTAATCCGCCTCTTTCTGGACTGATTTCGCTTAGCCAGAAATTGCCTAACCTTGGCGGTTTGAAAAACATTCAGCTTATGGCAGATCTCAGGTTGACGGATGCTCAAAATCGAATCGTTCCTCCTGAAGAGAAAACCCCAGGCTATCAATTGCTCAATTTTTCTTTGAACACTCAGTTCAAATGGAATAGAACCGCTGACGATGCACGCTTGCGATTGAAGGTGAATAATGTGTTGAATACCCCATTTTTTGATCATACGAGCTTTTACAGGCTCATTGATGTCCCTGAACCTGGCAGAAACATTGCTCTCGCTTTAAACCTGCCGATATAAAGACTTAAAAATGAAAACAACATTAATTCTTACCGCTATGAAAACTATACTTAAACCATTTTTCTTTTTTGCTCTTGCGCTATTTGTACTTCAATCGTGCTCAGAAGAAGACGATGACATTATTGTGGCAGCCCCAGTCATTTCAAATTTTGAAATCGGAGGAGCGCATGGCGAGGAACTTGAAGGTGAAGAGCATTCAGACGAAGATCACGAAGGAGAGGCAATTGCCCACAAAGGAGAAGGGATGCATGTGGGTGCTGATATTTTGGCCCAAGTGCGCATCACTTCAATTACTTTAGAGATACACTCTGACGAGGTACAGCCTGGGGCTGGTGAAGTCGAATGGGACTTTAACCAAGTGTATACCGATGCAAAGTATATGGTGTTGAATCCGGAGTTTCATGAAGACATTCAGATTCCCTCGAACATTCCTTCAGGAGAGTACCACGTTACGCTGACGGTGGTAGATGAACGCGGAAACAGCACGAGTGCCGAAGGCCATATTGACATTATGGATGAAGAAGAACCTATGAGTTAAATGAACCCAAATCTAAGCCCCACTGCTGATTACAGTTTGTGGGGTACATTTGTGCTATGATAAAGAAAATACATTTAATTGTGTTCTTTGCTTTAGGTTTAATTGTTTTCGGCTGCACCGAAACATCAGAACTAGACGAAGAGAAGCCCACCATTTCGGTGAGTTATGCGCAAGGGTTTCCCCAAGCATGCGCACAGCTCAAGCGAGGTGAAACTTACACCTTTAGGGCTAAAGCAAGCGATAACCTAGGATTGGCTTCTTATAGCTTAGGCATTCATCACAATTTTGATCAGCATACTCATGACGATCAGCCCGAGGCCTGTGAGATGGATGCAGTAAAATCGCCAAACAACCCGCTCACATTGTTGAATACCTATTCTGTTGAGGGGGCTCCTCTAGAAGATGAGCTTACCATCAGTATCAGTATTCCGAATAACGTGGACCCCGGAGACTACCACTGTGCCTTTTCGGTTACCGATGTCACGGGTTGGCAGGGGCGTACTTCGGTGGATATAAAAATCATTGAATAGGATCTTTTAAGGCCTTTAAACTGAGTTTTTATTGCTAATTTTTGAGACAATTTATCTCATTATGAAGAAACTCATTTTAGTGGCTTGCCTTTCGGTCGGCCTCACCTTTCCAATGAGCGCTCAAGAGGTTGAAAAAGACCTTAGCGCTGCTGTTTTTAGAAGTATTGGCCCTTTTAGAGGAGGACGTGCCAATAGTGCTGCAGGTGTTGTAGGCGATCCGCTCACCTATTATATGGCTACTACTGGAGGAGGGCTTTGGAAAACCACAGATGCCGGCCACCGCTGGGTGAATATCTCAGACGGTTATTTTAAGACCGGATCTATGGGTGCGGTTGCGGTCTCTGAGAGTCATCCGAATGTGGTTTATGCAGGTATGGGTGAACACGCCCCACGTGGCGTGATGACTTCATACGGAGACGGCGTTTACAAGTCAACCGATGGAGGAAAAACCTGGAAGCACATCGGGCTCGAAGCTACACGTCAGATCTCGCGAATCAGCATTCATCCTGACAATCCAGATATCGTATTTGTGGCGGCTCAAGGGGCGCTCAACGGCCCTACAAAAGAGAGAGGTATATACAAGTCAGCCGACGGAGGTAAAACATGGCAACACACCCTCTACGTAAATGAGACTACTGGTTGTAGCGACCTTTCTATGGATATGCACAACCCAGATGTATTATATGCTGCCATGTGGGATCACGATCGCAAACCATGGGAGGTGCGTTCAGGAGGACCAGGTAGCGGATTGTATAAATCCACAGATGGAGGGCTAAGTTGGAGAACTATTCACCAGGGTATTCCTCAAGAAAAAGGAAAAATGGCCATTGCTGTATCACGGGCAGATTCGAATTGGGTCTATGCCGTTGTAGAAAGTGACACCTATGCCGAAAAAGGCGGGCTGTTCTTGTCGACCAACGCAGGAGACTCTTGGTCTAAGGTGAGTGGAGACCACCGCCTAATTCAACGTGCTTGGTATTATATCGAGGTTTTTCCAGATCCTCAAAACAGAGAAAAGGTCAATGTGCTTAACGCCTCTTACCTGCAGTCTAAAGATGCGGGTAAGACCTGGTCGCGTATTGAGGCCTACCACGGCGACTATCACGACCTTTGGATCAATCCGAACAATCCGAGTAATATGGCAGTGGCTGACGATGGGGGAGTTTCGATCACCTTTGATGGTGGAGAAAACTGGACCGATCAAAAGAATATGCCGACGGCTCAGCTGTATCGCGTAGCCGCCGACGATCTTTGGCCTTACAATCTGTATGCAGGTCAGCAAGACAACACCTCTTTGCGCATCGCAACCTTAGCTCTCGGAACGAGCGGTATTGACCACCGTCACTGGCAACCTGCTGCGGGAGGTGAAAGTGCCTTCTTGGCGTTCGATCCTAAAAATCCGGTAAAGACGATGGGAGGTAGTTATCTAGGCTCTATTGATATCACGAATATGCAGAGCATGGCGAGCACCAACATCATGATTGAGCCGAACCTTTATTTAGGACTTGCTGCGCGCGACATGAAATACCTGTTCAATTGGAACGCGCCTATTATCAAGTCGCAGCATGAGCCAAACACCTATTTCCACGGAGCGCAGTATGTGCTTAAGACCACCGATGAAGGTCACTCTTGGGAAGAAATTTCTCCAGACCTCACCCGAAATCAAGATGAAAAGCAGGGTAATGGAGGCGTCCCTTATACCAATGAAGCGGTAGGGGCAGAGAATTATGGTACGTTGAGTTACATCATTGAGTCGCCTCATGAGGCTGGGGTACTAGTCACAGGCAGTGACGATGGCTTTGTGCACATCACCAAGGATGGGGGTAAGACCTGGCAAAATATCACGCCAAAGAAACTACCAGAGACGCTGATCAACGCGATTGATATTTCGCCCCATGATAAAGGGACGCTTTATATCGCGACCACGCGTTACAAATTCAACGATTTTACCCCAGCTTTATACAAGTCGACAGATTATGGTAAATCTTGGAAGGCGATTTCAAACGGCATCCCCTATGGTGCTTATACCAGAGTGGTGCGTGAAGATCCTGTTCGCAAAGATTTGTTATTTGCGGGGACCGAGCTCGGGCTGTACGTCTCCTTTGACGGAGGATCAAATTGGCAGTCGTATCAGCGCAACCTGCCGGTTACTCCGATCACAGATCTGTTGATTAAACACGATGATCTTATTGTTGCCACCCAGGGTAGATCGTTCTGGATTTTAGACGATATGAATCTGTTCCGTCAATACGACGGTACGTCGGCACCACGTTTGTATACTCCTGAGCCTGCCGTAATGGCGAATTGGTATTCTTCTATGAACGCCAAGAATCCTTCAGGAACAAGTGATTTTATGGGAGTCAATCCGGCCAGCGGAGTGGTGTTCTATTACGCCCTACCGAAGTTGGCAGAAGGACAAGAAGTACATCTTGAGATTAAGGATCAAGAAGGGCAGCTCGTCCGAAGTTTTACTTCGAAAGAAGAGGCCTCTTTTATCTCTTATGAGGGGTATCCGTCAAGGCCGGCCACACTTGATAAAAAGGCAGGATTGAATCGCTTTGTATGGGATATGCGTTATGAAACCCTAGAGGGAATCCCAGCCGTTTATATTGAAGCTAGTTATAGAGGACATAAGGCAATTCCGGGCAAGTACACGGCAACGCTCTCTTATGGAGATTACACGGCATTGGTACCCGTAGAGATTCGTAAAAATCCGCTGCTTGAAACCACTGATGCTCAGTATGCAGATTATCATGCATTTATAAGTGAGGCGGAGGCTACCTATAACGATATGACCCAACAGGTTAATCGCCTTTATGAAAAGACCAAGCGTCTAGAAAAAATAGCCACCGAGCATACACTAGAAACAGCATTGAAGGCTGAGGTTGAAAAACTTCTTGAAGATTTGAAGGCCTGGGATGGAACCATGGCCCAGCGTTTAAGCAAAGCCTACGATGATGTAGAGAATTACGTTAACGGATTTACGGCCAATTATATTAGAGCCTTTAATGAAGCCGATTCTGACCAGCCAAGGGTAACTGCGGGAACCAAGAAGCGAATCGCTGAATTGAATGCCGAATGGCAGCAGCATAAGGCTGTTGGAGATCCTTTAGAAGAACGCCTTACACGAATTGAACGACAGTTGTTTGAAGCGGGTGTGGGGGCTTTAAGTTTATAAGCGTATGGAAAAGCATAAGGAGTCAATGATGATGTCGCTCGGGTATAATCCCGAGTGGAGTGAAGGATCGGTCAAACCTCCGATTTTTCAAACCTCAACCTTTGTGTTTAAGACAGCCGAAGAGGGAAAGCGTTTTTTTGAAATTGCCTACGGAAAGTCTCAGTTGGCCCCCGATGAACAGATGGGTTTGATCTACTCGAGGTTGAACAATCCGAATATGCAGATCCTTGAAGAGCGCCTCGCCGTGCTCGAAGGAAGCGAAGATGCAGCCGCTTTTGAAAGCGGAATGAGTGCAATTTCGACTGCGATGTTGGCCTACCTTAAGCCAAACGATGTTTTATTGATTAGCGACCAAGTTTATGGAGGAACCCATCACTTCGTCCATCACTTTTTAAAGGATATCGGAGTTGAGGTGGTGGTTTTGTCGGCCATTGATGATGTGAATGCGATCATGGCTGAATTAAAGGAAAAGGACTGTGTCGAACGGGTTCGGATGATATACACCGAAACGCCTGCCAATCCGACCGGAAAATTGATCGACCTCGCACTGCTTGAGCAATTAAAAGCGTCATTAAATGAGCACACGACTCAGCCGGTAATCTCTGCCGTAGATAACACTTATCTTGGCCCAATTTGGCAAAATCCTATCGAACTCGGAACCGATTTGGTATGCTATTCGGCCACTAAATTTCTCAATGGACACAGCGATGTGATTGCCGGTGCCGTTATGGGATCAAAAGAACATATTGCACCCGTTAAAGGTTTGCGTACCTTCTTAGGAGGCATGATTGCTCCTTACACCGCATGGCTTTTGACCCGCAGTCTTGAAACCTTGCACGTACGCATGGATTATCAAACCAAAAATGCGGCTCAAATTGCGGAGTTCTTAGAGGGGCATGAAAAAGTAACCCGTGTGTACTTCCCTGGCTTACCCTCTATGGGAACGCGTCAAAATGCGATCTATAACAATCAATGTAAGGCTCCGGGCGCCATGATCAGCTTTGTGGTTCAAGGTGACGAAGAGGGTGCATTTCGATTTTTGAATGCCCTTAAACTGGTCAAGTTAGCGGTGAGTTTGGGGAGCAACGAAAGTCTAGCGCAGCATCCGTTCTCAATGACACATGCTAACGTACCTGACGATGAAAAACTCAGCACAGGGGTAGCCCTAGGCTTGGTGCGCCTCAGTGTAGGAATCGAGCATGTTGAAGATCTGATCGACGATCTTTCTCGGGCCCTCGAGCAGGTCTAGTCTAAGCGGTTGAGGCGAGTTGCAGCATGGCCTGGGCAAACTGATCAATCTCGGTTTCTGAGGTGAAGACATTAGGAGTGATACGACATCCGTCAACGCCAGCACCTTCTATGGCTACGGTGAATATGCCGTAGGTGTCCATTAACTGCTTAGCCAATTCAGAGGCACGGATTGTTTTTAATCCGACATTGCCGATTCCGGCGTAACGCTGCTGTTGAGCAGGGGTGTTCAGGCGTATATTTTTGTGATCTCTCAAGGCCTCCATCCAACGTGTTGCCAATGCGCGTAGCCGCTCTTCTTTTCGCTGAGGCCCCAGCGCCTTGTAATAGGTAATCGCGTGCTCAATAGCGAGGTCGTGATAGACCGGGTGTGTTCCTTGGTGGCCAAAGCGCTGAATGCCATCAGTCATGCGATAGTCTTCAGTGAAGAGAGGCCAAAGCGTTTCTTGATCTTTGGGGTTGATGTACAGTAGCCCACACCCTAATGGGGTGGCCAACCATTTATGTAAGCTTGAGCCGTAGTAGTCACAGCCCAGATCTTCAATATTGAAATCAAAATGCCCTATGCAATGTGCACCGTCTACGAGTACCTCAACGCCGTGACCGTGCGCCATATCGCAGATCTTTTTGATGGGTAAAATGTGCCCGGTAATGTTGACCATGTGCGAGACCAAGATCAGGCGTGTTTGTGGCTTAATTAGGGCTTCGTAATGTGCTACAATCTCTTCATCGCTCTCAGGATGCATTGGAATATCAAGGTTCGTGATCGTCAGATCAAATCGCTGCGCTACCTGGCGGATCATCTGTTGCATGGCTCCGTACTCTTGGTGGGCAAAGATGATGTGGTCGTTGGCCTTCCATGGGATACCTTTGATTACCGTATTCAAAGACTCGGTGGTATTACGAGTAAGAATCAGGCTTTCAGAAGAACATCCGACGACTTCAGCCAAGGACTGGATGATCCGCTTTTTGTCAGGAAATTGGTCGTTGCGCATATAGTGTGAACCACGCACATTAATCGTTTCAATATGCTTTTGCAAAGCCTTAAGGGTAGGCTGGGGAATGATATTGTAATAGCCGCTTTCAAGATTTATGTAGTCCTCTGTAAGAAGGTAATCGGCCCTCACTTTGTCCCAAAACTCAGCATCTGTACGAGTATCTTCAAGCCAAGAAGGGATCCAAGGCCACTCTGTTCCGAGTCCGAGTCCGCCCAATCCAATAAGTTGTAAGAAGCTGCGCTTGTCCATAATTTGATCTGTTTTGAATAGTGCTCCTGTGCAATTAGTTACTATATTAACTAAATCAACTGATTTATAATCAATTATGAAACAAATTGCGCAAACTTTTACGGTGTTTTTCAGCGGATTAGTGGCCTTAGCAGGCTGCGCCAACCCCGCGCCTTCAATCACGATTACTTATGACGAGTCTTTAGGAAGTGACGGATTTGACGGAAGGTTACTGGTATTGATCGGAACAGATGCTGAACGCGAACCTCGGTTTCAAATCAATGACTCAGACCAGACCGGAATCGTCTTTGGGGTAGATGTTGAAGGATGGATGCCCGGTGAAACCATAAGCATCGATCCGACTACCTTCGCCTATCCTGTGGGGAGTGTGACAAACATCCCCGCCGGTGAATACACGATTCAAGCGCTGTTGCACAAATACGAAACCTTTAATCTTTCAACGGGGCATACGGTTAAGCTACCTATGGATCAAGGAGAGGGGCAGCACTGGAACATTAGCCCCAAGAACATCTATAGCGTTCCAATTCAGGCAACCTTAGGGAGTGGAGCTTCGGTCGCCCTGAACATCACTGAAGAGATTCCGCCGATCGAACCCGCTGCAGATACTGAATACATTAAACACATCAAGATTGAGAGTAAGCTGCTCACCGAATTCTGGGGTAGACCCATGCACCTTCAGGCCAATGTGTTGGTGCCGCATGGATTTGATTCCAATAGCGATACGCAGTACCCTCTAATGATTTTTCACGGTCATTTTCCGAAGACTTTTGGCGGATTTAGAACCGAACCTCCTACGGCAGACCCTGACGATGGGGTATTCAATAGCCGCTTTGGTATTACAGGCTACGAATACATTCAGCAAAAAGAAGCGTACGACCTCTATCAGCAGTGGACCTCTGAAGATTTTCCGCGTTTTATTGCCATCGAGATTCAACACCAGAATCCGTACTACGACGATTCGTATGCCGTGAATTCGGCGAATCTAGGACCCTATGGTGATGCCATAACCTATGAACTCATTCCGCATATAGAAGCGCTCTATAACGGCGTGGGCGAAGGTTGGGGACGTTTTGTTTACGGCGGATCAACCGGTGGATGGGAGGCACTTGCAGTGCAGGTGTTCTATCCGACTGAATACAACGGCGCCTTTGCGGCATGCCCTGACCCGATTGATTTTAGGACCTATACCGCGGTGAACCTATACGAAGACGAAAATGCCTATTATTCCGATGGGCCTTTTAGAAAGACCTTGAGACCGGGAATGCGAGACGGCAAAGGGATGCTCAAGTCAAGCCTACGAGACATGAATTATCGCGAGTTGGCCTTAGGAACCAACGGGCGTTCAGGTGACCAATGGGACATTTGGCAGGCCGTATATTCTCCGGCAGGCGAAAATGGCTATCCCAAACCGATCTGGGACAAACAATCTGGAGCCATTGACCGCGATGTCGCTAATTATTGGAAAGAGAATTACGACCTGCGTCACATCATGGAGCGTGATTGGGAGAAATTAGGCCCAGACCTCAAAGGAAAAATCTTCTTGTACTGCGGTGATATGGACAATTACTACCTGAATAATGCCGTTAAACTCACTGAAGAATTTTTAGAGTCTACCACCAACCCTTATTACGAGGGTGAGGTCGATTATGGCGATGGTGCAGAGCACTGTTGGAACGGCGATCAAGAGAACCCTAACCACATCTCTAGGTTGCGCTACAATACCATGTACCTGCCTAAGATTACCCAGCGTCTGAAAGAGACCGCCCCTAAAACCAACCGTTTAAAAAACTGGAAGCTTAATTAAGATGAAGAAGTCAATTTTATTGATAGTAGCAGCCCTGACGCTATATACATCACTTCAGGCTCAAGAAAATGCACAACACGTTGAAGAAGTATTTGCCTCTTCAATAGACGCCTCTCGATTTAAAGCGCACTTGCAGAAACTAACTGAGCGCCCTCACGTTGCGGGAAGTGCTACCAACGAAGAGGTGCAGCGCTATATGACTTCGGTAATGAAGGCTGCTGGTTTAGACGTGAAATCATACCCTTATGACGTCTATCTACCGGCAACACCTGGTGAATCATTCGTAGAAATTGTTACCCCTGTGCGCCAGACCTTGACACAACAAGAAGATGTACTCGAAGAAGACCCGTTCTCTTCAGACGAACTACTCTGGAAGGGGTGGAATTCGTTCTCTGGAAGTGGAGATGTGACAGCTGAGGTGGTTTATGTGAACTACGGAACGCGTGAAGATTTCGAGCAACTCAAGCAATTAGGCGTTTCTTTAAACGGAAAAATTGCTCTAGCCCGCTATGGTGGAAACTTCAGAGGCTATAAAGCCAAGTTTGCTGAAGCCAATGGTGCGGCCGGATTGCTCATCTATTCAGATCCAAAGGACAACGGATACGCGCGTGGTTTGGGATATCCTGAAGGACCCTACTTTAATGCCTCGGCCATTCAACGAGGCTCTCTGCTTACCGTGGATTTCACAGGAGATCCGTTGACTCCCTATGAGCCGGCGCTTCCGCTAGACGGGAAGAAGAAGATCAAAAGACTCAATCCGTCTGAGGTAGGCTTACACACTATTCCGGTGCTGCCGATCGCCTATGGTGAGGCACAAAAAATCATGAGTCAGATGACCGGAACACCTGTTCCACTGTCTTGGCAAGGAGGTTTACCCTTCACCTATCGCTTAGAGGGTGGAGCGCATCTCAAGGTACGTGTGAAGGTCGACCAACCTATTAATTATACGCGTGTTGCCAATGTGGTGGGTACCTTAAAAGGTGCTGAACTTCCGGACGAGTGGATCATCTTGGGTTGCCACTTTGATGCCTGGGGATTTGGTGCCACCGATCCGAACAGCGGAACGGCCATGCTTTTAAGCTTGAGCGAGAGCCTAGGTAAATTAGCGGCGCAGGGCTACCGACCAAAGCGCTCGATTATTATCGCCCATTGGGATGCGGAGGAGCACGGGGTTATAGGTTCCTCAGAATGGGTAGAACAGTTGAGAGATGAGATTGGGGTGAAGGCCATTGCTTATATGAACTTTGACGGAGGGGTTTCAGGAAAGAATTTCGGGGCCTCTGCATCACCAACCTTGAAGCGTCTTATTACCGAAGCTTCGAAGGAGGTAAATTATCCGTATACCGATCAATCGCTCTATGAATTCTGGAAGCGTGACGCAGACGAGCCAGGCATCGGTAACCTAGGGGGTGGATCAGATCACATTGCCTTTTATATGCATGTAGGGGTGCCTTCTCTCAGCGGAGGTGCAGGAGGCCCCACTGCCTATCACTCTAATTACGATAGCTATCATTACTATTCGACCTTTGTCGATCCTGAATTTCAGATGGGACCAACAATCGAGCACCTTGCAGGTCTGATGGCGCTGCGCCTATCCAATCGCTCTGTGATCGATTACGACCTAATGCGCTATGCGGTCGATTTAAATAGCCATTTTTCTTCTGCCGAGAAAAAGGTCAAAGCCTATCATGATGATTTCAATGGATTTACCGCCTCTAAGCAAGCATTATCATCGTTAGAAGACGCTGCCCAATCACTTGCGGAGACCTTAAATCGAGTGTCATCAGACGCCATTTCGAAGAAGGCCTTAAAGGAGATCAATTCCCAATTAATCGCTCTAGAGAAGAGCTTCATCGAAGAAAAGGGTATGGATTATGGCGCATGGTACCGTTCGCTTTACGCTTCAACTGACCCTTTTAGCGGATATGCCTCATGGATGCTTCCAGGAATAGAGTACGAGGTAGCACTCAAGCGCAGTGAAAATCTTGAGGCTTGGGATGTTCGCTATGCAGCGGCCATCGATCGTCTCACTTCAAAAATGAATGCGTTAAAAGATTATTTAGGACAACTATAAACCTTAACGGGTGACACCAGAGCCTTTCACGAATCTACCGGGGAAGGCTCCTGTGTGTTCGCCTTCTTTCAGCACCTGCGCCCCATTGACCCAAACGTCACTTACTCCAGTAGCGTATTGTAAAGGCTCGTCGAAGGTGGCGTGATCGGTAACCGCCTCAGGGTCGAAAAGTACGAGGTCGGCATAGTACCCTTCTTTAAGAAGGCCTCTTTTTGAAATACCAAGATTAGTGGCCGGAAGATGAGATAGTTTTCTAACAGCCTCTTCTAGCGAAAGTAAACCTTCATCTCTTGAGAACTTTCCGAGCACACGAATGAAACTACCGAACGCTCTCGGATGGGTTCTGAAGTTTTTGGTGATATCAGAGTACGATCCGGCGTCTGAAGAGAATGAGACCCAAGGGAGTTGTACCTTCTTGCGAATGTTGTCTTCAGACATACTGAAGTATATGCATTGGATTCGGCTATCGTCTTCTACCGCTAGATCGACGATCGTTTCTTCAGGAGGTGTTCCTCTTTCTTCACTTACTTCTGCAATCGTTTTTCCGCGGTATTTGGCGTCCATTTCGGGCTTGTTGAATCCAACCATCAAAATGCCATCTGCAGGTTGTTCTTCAAGTTCTCTTCGGATGTCAGCTAATAGGCGCGGACGCACCTTAGGATCTTGCATGCGATTCATCCACGCGCGATGACCTCCTTCTTGAACCCAAGTCGGAATCACTCCAGTAAGACCTGTAGAACTTGCATTATAGGTGTACATATCGGCGGATATTTTAAGTCCCTCAGCTTGAGCGCGCTCAACCCTCGCAATAACCGAGTCTAGTAAATGCCAGTTACTTTGTCTAGAAGCCTTGAGGTGATAGATTTCCGCTGGAACTTGAGCTTCACGCGCCACGGTTAGCAGTTCGTCTAGAGCCTCAAGTATGGCGCGACCTTCGCTGCGCATGTGCGAAATATACCTTCCGTTATAAGGGGATGCGGCCTTGTTTAGAAAAACCAGTTCTTCAGTGTCTGCATAATCTGCTGGGGCATAGATAAGCGATGAACCGATGCCGATTGCGCCTTCTTGCATCGAGGTCTCTACGATTTCTTTCATCGCCTTGTATTCTTCAGCGGTTGCCTTTCTGTTTTCGTAACCTACCGTTTGAACGCGCACTGTTGTTGCACCTAAATAAGAGGCCACATTGGTTGACACCCCATTTTCTTCTAGAGCGGTCATAGCCTCACCAAAACTTAGATAATCGTCTTCTCCGGGAGTGCCAGACGGACCAGGTGAGCGGCCCTCACCGAATACTTCTAAGGTAACCCCTTGCTTCAAGTCGCTAAGGGAGCGACCGTCTTCAAGCAGCACATCATAGGCCCAACTCAGCATATTGATAAATCCAGGACTCAACACTTTGCCCTGGGCATTGAGTTCTTGGGCAGTAGTAAACGCGATTGGTTCACCTACATAGGCAATGGTGTCTGCATTCACCCCAACCATTCCAGTGTACCGCTCATCACCGCTTCCGTCGATAATGGTAGCGTTTGAGATAACGAGATCAAAGGCTTGCGGTTGGCTACATGCTGCTAGCAATGCTACGCTGAAAAGAAGAAATAA
This sequence comes from Flavobacteriaceae bacterium, assembly GCA_038134285.1. GTDB lineage: Bacteria > Bacteroidota > Bacteroidia > Flavobacteriales > Flavobacteriaceae > UBA3478. The sequence goes on along the minus strand of JAYPUW010000001.1, from coordinate 30,688 downwards.
ACGGTTCATAGGCAAGGATTTAGAGTTTTAAAATACTAAAAAGCAAAGTTGTATTGATGTGCTATGGAAAAAATCACCTTCAGGAGTATCTTTGAAATGAAGTTGAACGTATTTCGAAATGAAGGATTATAATACTTTAGATCGCATACAGGTGATTGGCGATCGGGTTTTAGTGAAACCCAGAAAAGAGTCTGAACGCACCGAGAGTGGGCTGTATTTACCTCCTGGTGTGAAAGAGAAAGAGAAGATTCAATACGGATACATTGTGCGTTCTGGGCCGGGTTACCCTATCCCCAATGCGCTAGATGAGGGAGAACCATGGAAGCTAGATAATGAAAAGGTCAATTACGTGCCTTTGCAGGTAAGAGAGGGAGACCTCGCAGTATTCTTACAGCATTCAGCTTTCGAAGTCCAATACAAAGGCGAAAAATATTTTATCGTTCCTCAGTCTGCTATTCTGATGATTGAGCGCGACGACGATCTTTAGCGAATAGATGGCATCAGCGGTTCAACTTTCTTTGATTACATCTCGTGAAGAGGTCGAATTGCTTGAAGCATTTGCGGCGGAAATATGGCGCGAACACTACCCCTCAATTATCGGATCAGACAAGGTCGAATACATGCTTGAAAAGTTTCAGTCTACCGAGGCTCTTTTGGCGCAGATTGAAGAAGGCCTGCAGTTGTTCTGGATTACTGTTGAGGGAAAGCAGGCCGGATACGCGGCCATTAAATCTCAAGAGAGCCCCTACTTGTTTGTTAGTAAATTCTATGTTCATAATACATTTAGAGGTAGAGGGATTGGAAGGAAGGCTATGCAGCTATTGAGCTCCAAGGCCGCTGAAATGCTATTAAACGGATTAGAACTTACAGTCAATAAGAACAATAACATGGCTATTCACTTCTATGAGGCCTTGGGGTTTCAAAATGTCAAAGCTCAAAAAGTAGCTATCGGAGGCGGATTTTACATGGACGATTACCTCATGCGATTGAGCAGAAGAAATATACCTAACTGATTTTTTAGGATTTTAAATTTCTGCGAACAACTAAAAGATAAGGCACTACACAAAGAAGTCCGGCTATAAAGAATAAGGCAGATACATTTACTAGCGGAAGCTCAAAAAGCTCACTAAGCATCCACACTGTGTTAGCGGAAAGCCAAAGTCCAAGAAGAATATTTTCTATTCTTTTCATCTGCCCTTGTGCATAAGCAATAAGGTACAGGGTGATGAGAAGTGTTGGAACCGCGAAAACCAATGAAATCAATTGAAGGTATGCCTTGTATTCTGTGAAATGAATGGCAGCGAACCAAGAAGCATCTTTTACGATCCAAAGTGGAAAGTGCAGGCTTTCTAAAGCCGCTACACGATCCTTAGGTGATAAAGTTTTAATTAGCTGTGATCTTTAAAATATTTGAAATGTAATTCAAAAAATGATTCAAAAAACGAAAAGTAGCCCCGGCGTGACTCGAACACGCATCTTGACCTTAGGAGTGTCTTATTCTTCCCTTGAACTACGGGGCCAGAATTTTAAAGGGTTATTGCTTCTCCAATTTTAAGTAGTTCTAGTGTTACTCCATGTTCAATGAAGTAGTTTGTCGCAGCATCGTGATCGATTTCAATATATCCGAAAGTGTCATAATGATAACCCATTACGCGATTGCAATTCAAAAACTGAGAGGCCTTGAGAGCATCGGTGTAACCCATGGTAAAATTATCCCCTACCGGAAGAATGGCAAGGTTCAGATCAAACTCTTCTCCGAATAACTTCATATCATAGGTAAGGGCAGTGTCTCCTGCTATATAGATTGACTTCCCTTCGGCCGAAAGAATAAACCCTCCAGGTTGGCCCCCATAGGTTCCGTCTTCAAAACTAGAGCTGTGAATCGCATTGACATACTTCAACGTTCCGAAATCAAAATCATAGCTTCCGCCGTGATTCATAGGATGCCCTTGTATACCCTTAGCTTCGTAATGCGTAATAATCTCATAATTTGAGATTAAGCTCGCACCTGTTTGCTTGGCTATGGCTTCAACATCTAGGGTATGGTCTTGATGTGCATGAGTGATGAGAATGTGATCTGCTTTTAAACCGTTTACTTCAATTTTATTGTTTTTTGGATTCCCTGAAATGAAAGGATCTACAATCAGAATCTTATTTTGAAGTTCAATTAAAAGGCATGCATGGCCTAAAAAGGTGATTTTCATATTTTCAAACTTAGTTTATAAAAATAAACAGCATGCTCTTTTTCTTCCACACCTTTATTCAATTTTTACAGGACAAAGACTATAGGAGTTTGTTAGGGGCCTCTGTACTCATCCTTTTTTGGCGCATTTTTTTATATGTATGCCGAGGGCTGGCGCTTTAGTGATGCGCTTTACTTTTCAGCCATTACCTTAACCACCATCGGGTATGGTGATTTTTCTCCTCAAATCGATCTTGGTAAGATCTTTACCATCATTTATATAGGTTTTGGTGTAGGCTTGATCTTAACCTTCGTGAATACGGTCTTCAATCACTTCAGACAGACGCGAAAAGATTACAACGATTCTTCAAAAAACAAAAAGAAGAAAGACTAAGGTTTTAAGTTCTTAGTAATGTGCTTACGTTTCCTTGACTCGCAGGCATGACCACAACATCGGCTAAGTTGACGTGGGCCGGACGCGTTGCCATAAAAGCGATGACCTCTGCAATGTCTTCGGCATAAAGCGGGTTGGCTCCTTTATACACTTTAGCAGCACGTTCACTGTCGCCCTTGAATCGAACTTCAGAGAACTCGGTATGTACTAATCCAGGGTGTATGGCTGCAACACGTATCTGATCTGCTAGGAGATCTAGTCTTAGGCCCTCGGTAAATTTATCTACTGCTGCTTTACTAGCGCAATAGGCAGTCCCGTTGGCATAGCCCATTTTCGCTGCCGTTGAACCCATATTGATGATAAGTGCGCCACTTTTCTTGGGCATTAGGGGTAGCACCTCTTTGGTGACATAAAAGAGCCCTTTAACATTGCTGTCTATCATAGCGTCCCAATCCGCTATACTTGCGGTTTGGGCCGGGTCAAATCCATGTGCGTTTCCGGCATTATTTACGAGCAGATCGATTTGGCGAAATGGGGCTGATAGCGAGCTCACTTTTTCTTTAACGGATTCATGGTCACTAACATCAAAAACGAGAAAGGTAGACGGATGCGTTAATTCAGTTTGCAACTCTTTTAGGCGCTCTTCTCGACGCCCGCAGAGTACGAGTTGAAAACCTGCCCTATCTAATGCTATAGCCGTTGCACGTCCGATGCCACTGCTTGCACCCGTAATGAATACTGTCTTTCTCATATCGTTTTAAACAGATTTTAAAACTATGAATGTTATTGGTCTTTGTGGCACTTGAATAAGATTAATACCTACCTTTTAGTCATGATCAATTCCGTTAAGAAACAATCTTTATGCATTGTTTTAGTCTTTAGGAACCTCTATGTGCTGTCCTAAAAAAAGGGCATTTAAGAACATGCGATTCATTCCGTAGGTGGTTCCTCTAAAGTTCGGATCGTCTGCGAATAAAACCACGCGTCCTGATCCCAATCGACTTACAAGTACAGCCGCAGATTTACCTAAGAAGTCACGTTTATTGGCTTCAGAAATGTATCCGTCTACATGAGCATCTTCAGTATAGCGGGCTACTGTAGCGTAAGGATTTTTGCTAGGAGCAATCCAATTTGTGTTGTTCTTGTAGAAGGGGAGCACCTCTTGTGTGTAACCAAATCCTAGCGGATGGGTAAGATCGAGCGAAGCGTTCACGAAAACACCTCCAAGAGACTCTCTTCCGATGTGTTCGCTTGACTCGACGTAGGGTAGACGTTTAGTATCGTTGGCTTCAGGTTTTTCAATTACGGCTTCTTCAACCAGATTGTTTGAGATGGCCCAAGTAGAGGCTGTTCCGATAGTGATCAGTGTATTTCCTTTTGAAATCCAGTCTTTAAGGCTCGCTTGAAATCTCTCAGGATAGCTTCCTGAAACCAAAACCAGTACGTTATAGTGGTCTAGAGAGGCACTAGACAAGTTGCGCATTGGAATTTTGGTGATAGGCATACCGATACGCGTATCGAGTAGGTGCCACACTTCACCCGCTTCGTAAGAGCGCGTTCCAGTTCCGATGGCCATGGCAGCTTTAGGTGTCTTTAAAGGCATCATGAATCGACTTCCGAGATCCACTCCAGAACTACTCCATCCGGTCTCAGCGGCATATACGGTCAAATTAAATTTTTGAGCTTCACGCTCGAGTATTTCTTGTACGGCCTCAGGGCTCTTTTTTTGCAAAGAGACAGGAACGATGAGTGATCCGTAGTTGAATTGCTTGACTCCTTTATCGGTTTTTACTGCGAAAGGTTTGAAAGCCGCTGTGGGGACTAAACCTTCTTTTTGAAGCGCATAGGTGAAGGCGGGTAGGTTGTAGTCGACAGCATCCACCACATAAGCGTAAGCACCATTGCTAACTGATACTTCAGCCTTTAGGTCTTCAGCCTTCACCGGCTTTAGGTTTGATGGAAGTCTGCTGATTCCGCTGTATTTCAACTGATAGAAATTTGCCAAAGACCAGGCAGAGGCGTCGTAATATACGCTATCACGGTATGCTTCATAGGTTTCAAAAGCAGTTTGTACAACGCGGTATTGAGGCTGTTTAGTCGGGATCACATATTCGCCATTTGACGTGATGTATACCTCGACCTTGTGATGTTCCATGAGCTTCAAAAAGGCCTTCGCCTTATTGCGATCAGGTTCATTGAAGGTATAAGCCTTCACAGGATCCTTAGCTGATCGGCTCATAGCACTTTCAAAAAACTTACGTTGATAGTCGCGCATAAAGGCCTTGTTCTCCACGGCTGCTTTAAGCGTTGTCATACTCGAAACGTATTGGTTTCTGATGGTAAACGGAAAGGTGATTTCACCGAAATCCGTGGTTTGTTTTAATCCCCTTGAGCTTGCTTGCTCGAATAGAAGCCCTAATCCTCCTTGAAGATCAGGATACGAAGAGCCGTATCCTGGATAGGTTCCGTCAAACACTTCTCTTGAGAAATAGAACGATCCAATCGAATCTAATGCCTTTGAGAAGTACCCTCCGAAGAGTTCGTTTAGGTCTTCATAATTCTCTTTCGGCATAATAGGATCTTTAGATCCGTTGGGTTTCATAGGCTCGAAGAAGTAGGTACTTTGCGATCCCATTTCATGAAAGTCTGTTACCACATTCGGATACCACTGGTGGTACCAATTGAGTTTCCCTTGACTCTCTGGATTTACCGCCAAAATCCAATCACGGTTGAGGTCAAACCAGTAATGGTTGGTGCGACCGCCCGGCCAGTATTCGTTGTGTTCGGCATCTTGAGGATCTGCTACGAGCGGGGTTCCCTTGTACATGTTGGCCCAATAGGTGTGTCGGTCTCTACCGTCAGGATTAATGGTTGGATCAATGAATATTACCGCATGGTCTAGGTAATGTAAGATTTCTTTATGGGTAGAGGCGGTGAGCGTGTAGGCAGACAGCAGGGCCGCTTCAGAGCTTGAAGGCTCGTTACCGTGAACGTTGTAGGCAAGGTTCACGATAAGCGGAAGGTCTTTATCTGTTTGAGCAGATGAGAGCGGATCTACAGACTTTAGATGCTCCTTCTGAATCTCGTCAAGACGATTTAGGTTTTCAGGTGAAGAGATCACCAACATCACTAGTTTTCTGCCCTCATGGGTTCGACCGTATTCGATGAGTTTGGCCCGATCGCTCTCTGAGGCGAGCTGACTGAGATAGGCAACGATAAGATCGTGTCTAGTATGCTGCTCTCCGATTCCGTAACCCAAAAATTCTTTGGGGCTAGAGACTTGGTCTTCATAAGGCTGAAAGCGCTTTAAAAAATAATCCTGGGCGCTAACCTGAGCCGATGCAAATAAAATTAGGAGTACGAGACTTAGCTTTTTCATGTTGTAGAGTGCTTTCAAATTAATCCAGGTGATTCCAGTGCATTATGGTGTTCCAAAATAATCCGCTGTCGTGGTGATTGAGATAGCGATTTAAAGGGTTGAAGGTAAAGGCGACTACCTGGCCTTTTCCATGAGGTACATTGAAGATGGCCCCATGCCCTACAATCTCATTTTCATTTCGAACCATTCCAGAGCGGACGTATTTTCGAGATTTTTGCTCCGCTTTCTCAACTGCTTTTGGTTGCTGATTTTCAGAGAATCCCATGATTTCACCTTCGTAAGGTTTTTCATCACTCAAAATATCATCCCCATACTGAACAACCATATAGCCACGGTCTCTTAATGCAGTGCTTAAAAGTGGAGTGTTTCCTTTGTAGAGATGAAATTGCTCAGGATAACCGTATAGGATTGGGCTTGAGCTCTGCCGTGATTTGGCCGTTACAATAGAACCCGGATGAAACAGTTTAGACGGACTGTGACTGCTTAGTTGAGAACCAATCCCTAACTCAGCAACAATAGAAGAGCTGTTGTCTAATGGAACGAGAATTCCTCCGGCCTTGACAAAGGCCTCGAGTTCATTTACGCCTTCAAATCCTGGACCTCCAGTCATATCATCGGTGGCGTCGGGTGTACCGTGGGCCTGAAATTGTGCTGTTTTTGTGAAAGGTATCGGACCAAACGAGGTGTCAACACCGTGAATGAATCCCTTAGCGTCTCCGCGTTGGTGAGGAATGACAATCACATCATAGGCATTCTTTAGCTTGCCATTTTTTAAATCGTCTTTATCAATGCTGGTGTAAGGGATCCCCTTTTGTTCAAGAGTAAAGCGCACCCATCCTTCAGCCTGGGTATCGGTCCAGCTATGAAATACTGCTATTCTCGGTAGGGTAATGTTTCTAAGCGAAGATGCCCCCTTATTGAATGCCTTGAGGTCGAGCGAGTAGCGAGTAGCGAGTTCGTCGGCCTGTGCGGTGCTTAGGCCCTTGAAGACTAGAGCCCCAGCCTTAAGCGTATCTGAAGCCACAATAAGTGAATGATCTGAAACGTAAGCCTTGGCTCCGCGGGCGATATCTTTTAATCCGTAAAGAGCTGTTAGAGTGTTAGACTGTGCCTTGTAATCGAGCACATAGTCAATGCCACTGCCGTCGATTGCACCCTTATGAGTTACTTCTTCAGTGATCAATGCGAGTTGTTCTTGAGCTTCAAAGACGGTCTCGTTTTCTTCTACATCAACTCCATAGAGCATACTCAAGGTCCATGCAATGGCGTCGTAAGGCGGAAACTTTGCCTCTTTAGGGTATTGCTGTGGAGTGAGTAAATCGTAGGCGAGTTTGCTGTAAGGTTGGTCGAGTTTTACGATATAATCTCCTTTTTGATCTCCTTCGATGACTTGATGAACTTCTATGCCTTGGGCACGCAATTGATTCACTAGATAGGCCGCCATTGCTGGATCGCGCTGTTTGATTGGGATAGTGAACTGCTTGGTTTTGTTTTTGCTTGCAAATCGGGTGTTGTTGATACTTTTTTGGTAGAAATTTTTGAGAAGATTTTCTCGATTTTCTGCAGCATAGCTCAAGGATGCAAGTACACCCGCCTGCATGTAGTTCGTATTGTTTCTGGCTGACCAGTTGACCATTCCTGAAGCAGGGTCTGGGCGGTACCATTCTCTAGATGTCACTGGGTCTCCGGCGTATTTGCTTTTGGTGAGATCGCGTAAATAAGTGTTGGCCCCGGCATTTCCGAAGGTTTCATAGAAGCGTCCTACTGAGTTGTGCGTGTTCGCTACCCATACGCCATAGCCTGGCCACCATCCATCGTAAAACGCCCAGTTGAATACTCCCGGTAGCCCTTGAGAAGCTAAGCTGGTCATCTCATAATTTGCTATGGTTTGCCATTCGCCGATCGTGATCGGATCTAAGTTTTCGTTGTACGGACCGGTTCCGGTAGAAATGTAAAGTAAGGGCACCGATTCGTGCAGATCGAGCATCACATTTGGATGCCAATCGTAGTAGATTTTAAAAATATTTTTGGTGATTTCTTGGGTGATTTGCAATCCGTCGCGGTTGTTATCGTGAAACACATAACGCCCCCAATAAGGGGTTGAACGCGGAAACCCATCGTCCCAATGTTCACGGAACTTGGTGTAGCGATGGTACCAGTCTACTTGTTTGTCGCGTCCGTCGGGTTCAGAAACGGGATTAATCAGCACCACCACATTTGATCGTATTTTCTGGATCTCTTCAGAGTCGTCGGTGATCAAGCGATAGGCCAGTTCCATTAGCATCTCAGGAGAACCCATTTCTGTTGAGTGCATCCCTCCATTGAGGTAGTAGACGCTTTTACCTTCAGCAATCAGTTGTTCGGCGCGCTTTTTATCGGTCACTCTGGGGTCAGAGAGTTCGCTCATGATGCGTTTGTATAGGTCAGCATGTGCCACGTTTTCTTCGCTTGAAATCAGTACCAAGTGAATGGGACGACCTTCTTCGCTGGCGCCTACTTGCTCCATTTTAATCCGGTTTGAGATCTTAGCTAGGGTATTGTAGTATTCATAAATTTCTGAAGTATTGTGCATCACTCCAGGAGCTCCAATGATGGTTCCGAAGTGTTTTAATGGAGAAGGTATGGTTGGGTGATCAATGATTTTTGCCACTGATTCAGGATAGAACCGCTCGTCAGTGGTGAATTCTTTGATTTGTTGCTCGTAATTGAGATCGCGCTCTTGAGCTTTAAGCCATTGAGTGCCTCCTAGAATCAGTAGACATAAGGTGAATAAGGTAGATGTTTTGGTATACATAGGGTTAACGCATAAGAAGATTTAAGATAACGAGATAATCTGCAAGACAAATAAGTTTAGTCAGAAAGTATGATTAGCGGCGTAAGCTCCAGACTTCATAGATGGGATCGCCTCGACTACTCAAGCCTGAATGATGCCAATCATCCTCTTTTAATTCGTAGTCGAAGGCGAGTGCGGCTCCCACACGACTATTGTCTCTTGAAAAGAATTCAATTTGTTCGGTGTACACTCCGTCAATAGTGGTGTAGCGTCCTCCGCCTGTTCCCATAAACTGTTTGGTTTCAGTGTTGTACGCGATCCACTGAAAGCGCGTTCCTGAAAGGATTTTCATGGTCTTTCTAGGTTGATCTGTTGATCGGGGCACTAACTCTTCACCGCTTTTACGGGCTGACATGAGCCAAGCTCCTGCAAGCATACCTGGAGTGTTCGTGTCGATTTGAGAAAATTCTAGGCCCATCCCTTCGGCCCGAAAACCGTTGGCGCTAGGCACGAGATTAAAGTGAAGGGACACTCCTACTTGTTCAGGTTGCTCAGAGTCGAATTCTAAAGTGAGACTCCACTCAGCGCCTTCAAGTTGCCATGCGCCCCCAATGGTTCTTATAAATTCCCCTTTTGAAGCACTAAACCAGCTAATGGCTTGGTAGCCTTCTGAGACGATAGAAATAACAGTCACTTCTTTGAGATTGGCATCCTGTGTCTTGGCCTGCCATGCGCCCAAGGGAGATTGTGAGGAGAGAATGAGGCCCGAAAGCCCCATGAGGATAGAAAATAGCGTTTTCATATGCTTTAAATAGTCTTGAGAATGTACAAAATAGTTAGCTTTAAAAAACCCAAAACAATGGGTTGACCTAACTATTTGTATTATGCAGAGAATATTAAATTCATTTCAAGCATTGGTGCTTCTCACCATAGCAGTATGGTTTCTTTCAGCCTTAGCTATTTTATATTTTATTGATGATTGGGGTGCTAGAGGAACATTTGGAGATCTCTTTGGTGCTATTAATGCCTTATTTTCTGGATTAGCCTTTGCAGGGTTGCTTTATTCTTTATTAGAAAATAAACGTCAAATCATGGCACAACAAGAAGAATTGATATTGAACCGTCAAGAGTTACTTAAAGCCCGAAAAATTCAAGAAAAAACTGAAAAGGCTATAGAAGCTCAAGTATCTCAAATGAAGAATACTGCCCGCTTGAGTGGGTTGAATACACTTGTAAATTATTTCACTGCCAAAATAAACGATGCGAATAGCACAGATGAAGAAATTCAGGTAGCCAAAGAAAAGCGTCGAGAAGCGATCCGAGAGATAGATCGTCTAATTAAGTGGGCAAACGCTGACGATTTTTAAGTATCTTATTGAACAAACAAGTTGAAGTTTTATGGGAAATAGAAGATCCTTTCTGAAAAAATCCTTGGCAGGTGGACTGGTTGGAGCGCTTCCGGTTACAGCCTTGACGGCTTGTTCTGAAAGTGTCTCTAAGGCGTTGGATAGCACTATTAAAGCAGGTTCAAAAAATGGTAAAATTACCTTCCTGCAGACCACAGATGTGCACTGTCAATTGCATCAACACGATGAGCTTTTTTGGGAGAATGAAGAAATCGTATTTAGAAAAACAGGAGGATACGCCCATTTGTCTACGGCATTGAAACAGATCAAGGCTCAAAACCCGGATAACACTATCGTCATGGATACCGGAGACATGTTTCAAGGTTCGATGCTTTCAGTCCGAACAGAGGGTGTTGCTTTTATCCCCATACTCAACGCGATGAACTACGACTTATACCATCCGGGAAATTGGGAAGTTGTGTATTACAAAGATCGCATGCAGCATCTTTTGGGTGGACTCAACGCGCCCAAAGTCTGCACCAACATGTACCATGATTTAGGAGACGGAAAAAGAGGAGAACTCATCTTTCAGCCTTATCAGATTTACAATCGCCTTGGAGTGAAAATTGGGTTTCTCGGATACACAGACCATCTGGTTCCCAAACGCCAATCTCCACTCTATTCTAGGGGTATCATCTATACAGAGGCTAAAGAAAACTTGAAATATTATGTAGATGTATTGCGCAACCAAGAGAAATGTGATCTTGTGATTATCTTGTCACACATGGGATTGTCTCAGCAGATTGCGCTCGGAAATCATCCAGATTGCGAGGGGGTTGATTACATCTTCGGGGCAGACACACACGAAAGGGTTAGAAAGCCTATTCAAGGAAAATACACCAAAATTGTCGAGCCAGGGGCCTTCGGTTCGTTCATCGGTAAACTTGAAATTGAGGTCAAAGACGGAAAAATGGGCGAGCATCACTATGAGCTTGTTGAGGTCGATCCGAATCGTTTCGAAGCAGACCCTGAAATGGTAACCTTGGTCGAAGAACTAGAAGCCCCCCACAAAGAAGCAATCAATACTGTGATTGGTTATTCAAAACAACCACTATACCGCTACTTTGTGGTTGAAAATACCATTGACACTTTGATTGTCGATGCTTTAAAATGGCGGATCAATGTCGATGTGGTGTTGTCAAACGGATTCAGGTTTTGTCCGCCTCGTGTTCCTGATGAATCAGGTTTAGTATCTATCACAGAGGGGTACCTCTACGATATGCTGCCTGTCGAGGCAACAGTACGAACCGGAAAAGTGAAGGGTAAACAATTGCTTGCTTGGTTAGAGAAAGAATTGCAAAACGTTTTTGCTGAAGACGCTTCAAAACGCTTTGGAGGATGGGTTGTGCGCTTCAAAGGAATGAAAGTTGAATTCAAGGCCTTTGCCGATTTTGGTGGGCGTATTCAAAAGGTTGTCATTGCAGACGAGCCTCTAGATCTAGAACGCGAATACACCATTTGTGCATGCGAACGTGAAGGAGATCCAGACGATGTTTTGTGCCGCATGACAGGGGTAAAGGAGACCAAGAATACGGAATATACCTTGCATGGAGTGGTTAAAGATTACCTCAAAGAATTTTCGCCAGTAGATCCAGTACTTCGTCATGATTCGAAAGTGTTAGATGCTCCGCTCACCCTACTTTCTCAGGTTTCTGGTGTAGACTATAAGTTTGTGTAACGCTTATTTCCGTTGTTTCTTTGGCCTGCCCAATGATGTTGGGCGACGGGTAAACGATACACAGGATTATGAAATATGCGCTTTTAAGTGCACTTAGTGCTTTTGTATTTACTTCTATTCAGGCTCAAACACTGGATAGCCTTCAGGTAAACAAAACGGCCAATTGGGGGGTCAACTTTGCCAATGTCGGTCTTTCAAATTGGACGGCAGGGGGAGAGAGTTCTGTGGCCTTAGGTACGGTGTTCAACACTAAGATCATTCGAAAAGAGAATTTTGGTACATGGACGAGTCAATTCGACTTTGCCCTGGGTGGCGCTCGTGTCGGGGACAAAAACTTTAGAAAAACAGACGATAACATCATCCTGCAATCGAAGTATACCAAGAAATTCAGCGAAAAGGTCAGGTCGGCTGCTATTGTGGTTTTTAGGACTCAATTATTGAACGGATTGGTTTACAAGACAGATCCTTCTGACCCCGATCAACTTTTAAAAGAAAAGATCTCAGGATTGTTATCCCCTGGTTACCTCTCGCTCAACTTGGGTTTCGATTATGAGCCGGGGGAATATCTCAGTGTCTCGTTCGCACCTACCTCTGGAAAGTTTACGATTGTGACAGACTCTGAACTGTCTGAAGCGGGTGCATTCGGTGTTGAAAAGGGTAAGAATTCGCGTTCAGAGCTTGGAGTCAACCTCTTAGTTGCCATTGATGTAGATCTCATGGAGAATATGAATCTCAAAAGCAGTCTAAACTTGTTTACCAATTACGGCACCTTCGGAACTATCGATACCAACTGGGAGAATCTCATTGTCATGAGAGTGAATAAGTACTTTAATGCCAGTTTAGGGACCCAGTTGATTTACGATAAAGACATACTGATCACCAAAGATGATGGAACGCTAGGGACGGCCATTCAATTCAAACACATCTTAAATTTCGGCTTCAATTACGCGCTCTTTTAGAAAGCGCTTTTGATTACTTCTTCAGGTTGTGCTTTATAATAGATACCTTGTATTTATGAATGCAAAGATTCTGCTTTTAGGCTCGTTCGTAACTATGTCGGCATGTTCTGTTGGCTCTAATGAATTCTCTACAAGATCAGAAGAAACTAAAAAGCCAAACATCATTTATATTCTTGCCGATGACCTGGGTTATGGTGAGCTCGGGGTCTATGGTCAAAATAAGATTGAAACACCTAATATAGATGCCTTAGCACGAGCGGGGATGCTTTTTACTCAACACTATTCGGGTGCTCCCGTATGTGCCCCAGCCCGATATATGCTTCTTACCGGAACTCATGCTGGACACGCATATATAAGAGGAAATGATGAATGGAACGAAAGAGGTGATGTTTGGGATTACAAAGCCGTCATTCAAGACTCTACCCTTGAAGGTCAACGTCCTATTCCACGAAGTACAGTGTTACTGCCTCAAAAACTCAAAGAGGTAGGCTATCGCACCGGAATGGTTGGGAAATGGGGTTTGGGTGCTCCACACACTGATGCCATACCAACAAAAATGGGATTTGACTTTTTCTACGGATATAATTGTCAACGCCAAGCGCATACCTACTACCCAGTTCATTTGTATCATAATGAACAAAGAGTATATATCGGAAATGACACCATTGCTCCCTCAACCAAACTTGAAGAAGGAGACTCAGAACAGGATCCAGAGAGTTATACAAATTATACGCTCGAAGCTTACGCTCCCGACCTCATGTTTGAGCAACTTCTAAATTTTATAGGAGAAAGCCACCAACAGGATAACACTCCTTTTTTTGCTTACTGGGCAACGCCACTACCGCATAATCCGATTCAGGCACCTAAAGAATGGGTTGATCACTATATCAAAAAATTTGGTAATGAAGAGCCTTACGTCGGTCAGCGAGGATATTTTCCGCATCAAAACCCAAGGGCTGGTTATGCCGCAATGATATCTTATCTAGATGAAAATGTAGGCAAGCTAATCACCTTTCTTAAAGAAAATGACCTTTACGAAAACACTTTAATTCTGTTTAGCTCAGATAATGGCGTTACCTATTCTGGTGGTACAGATGGTGTTTATTTTAATAGTTCTGGCACCTTCGACGAAGAATACGGTCGCGCAAAAGGGTTTGTTTATGAAGGTGGAATCCGCGTACCACTAATTGCTCAGTGGCCGGGTAAAATTAAGGCACAAAGTCATACGGATCTTATATCTTCTCAATATGATGTAATGGCTACACTGGGTGAAATCACAGGATTTAAATTAGACAACCCTACTGATGGAATAAGCTTTGCCCCAACACTTATAGGAAATCCACAGAATGAAACCCACGAATTTCTTTTCTGGGAATTCCCTGAGTACGGTGGGCAAGTGGCCATTCGAATGGGTGAATGGAAGCTGGTACGACAGCATTTAAAAGACGACCTAGACCCAACCCTTGAGCTTTACAATCTAAGAAGCGACCCTCAAGAAAAGAATAATTTAGCCAATGACTACCCTGAAATTGTTGCTAAGGCTGCACTTATATTCAAGGAGCAACATGAAAATTCAGAAATTGAAAGATTCAGAATTCCCCTTATAGAAAATAGTTTGTACTAAGCAGAATTCCGTCAATCTTCAAGATTGAATTCGGTTCCGAAAGAAGCGAAGTGATACCCTTGAGCCTCTAACTCTATTCTGTCTTTACTAGAAGCAAAACGTGCAGGATTCGTATGATTAAAGTGCGTGAACCACACTTTATTTTTCTCCTCAGTTTTTAAAGAAGCCAGAAGCGATGCGGTCTCGATTATGAAAGGATGAGGAATTTCAGACATCGGCCTATTTATTTCACCGTCTTTTAAAAAGGTCCCATCAATTAAAGCAAAGTCAACTTCTTTTAAAAGCAGTTTGAGAGAATGGTTCCAGATGCTCCATTTATCAATATCAGGTATATAGAGTAATTTTCTGCGACGTCCTGAAATGAGAAATCCAACCGTTTCTGAGTATTCATCTCGGTGAGGCACAAGCAATGGGGTTATGTTTATGCTTTGGTCAACCAGCACTTTTTTATCTGCAGATAGGAGGGTTAGTTGTATGTTCTCCAGTGCAATAAGTTGATCCCATGGTCCATTATTTATTAGAAATTCACTCATTCTAGGCATCACGAACACTTCTGTTTTTCTCGTGTTGGCAGCCTCACGACCTAGGTGTATAAGCCCTGTGTAATGCCCCATATGCGCATGTGTTAGAAAAATCCCTTTAATTGGTGAGCGTGCTACGCGCTCTAAATATTGTGCTTGAATAACCAAGTCAGGCGTTGCGTCAATTAAGTATGCAGAAGTATCGTTGTAAACTCCAAGGCTACTTACGTATTCATTAGGCTGAGGAACTGAGCAGCACTCCAGTTGGCATCCATATTGTGGTGAACCTCCATCTTGCAGGTTTCCTAGAACGATAACTTTCTGACTCCAAGAAACAGGAGTTTGAAGTGCTAAGCAAAGCAGGTAAGTAAGAAATGATTTTGAGTGACTCATTAGATAATTAGATGAAAAAATTGGGGGTCACATTAAGGGTATGACATAATCAAAAAGCGTTAGTGTAATCAAACCCCAGAAAGTTCCTGTCACCATACTGATAATAGCCAAAACTACTGCATGAGGCATTAGTCTTTTGTCATATGCTGAGGCAACCGCAGGGGCTGTTGAGACCCCACCAACATTTGCCATCGAAGCTAATGGCACCCACACGAGAGAAATTTTCATTTTGAGTGCCACCCAAAATGAGATTATAAATTGCACTAGAATCCAAAGGACAAGAAAGAGCAGTAAAGGGGTATTAAAACTCAATTGGCTAAACTCAAGTTTTAATCCTAAAATGCTCATAACAGCGATGATAAATATCTTGCTGAGGTGTTGGAGATATCTATGATCCCAAAACTTAAAAAAATTGCCTAACAATAAACCTAGAATACTGTAGATTACAATTCTTTGAAGAAACGAAAGTGGAATCGGATATAATGCCAAAAAACCTAATCCTAACATAGATAAAGTGAGTATTCGATTTTTTGGACTCAATTTTATCTCATCTTCTGGTGCATATTTCACCTCATTTCTCTTGAAGCGTTGATTGAAATAGGTGGTTTTCTTGATCCATTGAAACATACCTATAGTCCAAATATTTACGATAATATTATCAAGTATAAGTACTGAGACAAAAAGTGATTCTGGGGTGTTAGCGAGTTCTTTGAGCACTAGCATCGAACTACTTCCGCCAATCCAACTTCCAACAACAGGCTGTGAGGCAGTATACCCTTTTTCTTCGATAAAAAAGTGGTGAAAGTCTGTGTTGAAATGAGAAAGTAAAACTCCTAATACTACGGGGCAGAGTGCAATAATAGCTGAACTGATCACAAAAAAGAGTAAAGGTCGAGCCCCAACAATTCTTAATTCATTGAGATGCATTGATGCCATTGCTGCAAGGACGGTAAGGGGCAGAAGAAGTTGCTTACTAAAGTTGTGAATGATATGATCATTTCCAATATTCAAAAACAATGAATTGAATAGGGCTGGCAATAGGTACGCTAGAAGCACTGCAGGCACCCATCTGGTTAGCACTTCAAAACGGATAGAGCGCTCTATTTTTAGGACCATTAAGATAGTCCCAATTAAAAGAATCCCTAGAACCAGGTTAGTTACCATCCTTAAAATCTGTGGTGAAAATTCCAAGTAGCGACCGTATACCTTCAAATAGATTTTTCAGTGCAATATTTTCATTTGGACCGTGAATATTGGCATCGGGATTTGGAATCCTCAGGGCTATTGCATCAATATTTAATGTGTTTATAAAACTGGCTATGGGTTGAGAGCCTCCGGTAGTGGTTAGTTTTAGTACCTCGTTCTGTTGAAGCCCTTTTTTGATACCTTCTTCGAACCAATTACCCAACCTAGAGTTTAAAGGGGTTCTAAAGGCTACCGACCCAGCGTTGGTTTGAATGCGAACAAGTTTTAAAGTTTTAGCCCTTTGCTCTTTCGTAGCTTCTGATTCAAGCACGGTGTACCCCTGTTTTTTCAAGTGGTTTCGTATGTATTCGAATTGGCGCTTTGCAGGAGTTTCGGGGGTAAGTCGCATTTCAAAAACAGCACTAACTGAGGACGGAATCCTTGTAAGCCCTTTGGTTTTGCCATCGTTCGCAAAGTAATCTCTTACTATAAGGCTTGGATGATGAAATGCTTGTTGGGGATGGATATAATGTTTTAAAAGGGGTTTGCCAAGCCTTTTTTCTAGTTCATCGTAACCCCCATATTGTAATTCTTTTAGATAAGAAAGTTCTTCTGCGCTGTCACTGTAGGGATCGAAACCCTCAATAAGCACATTTTGATCATTATCCATCATCGAGGCAACAATCTGATTCATTTCTACCCAAGGATTTGGAATAATAGAACTGTACTGACCACTATGTAAGTCTGCTAAGCCTGCATAAGTAGTCAGGGTAAAGGTGGCTATACCTCTTGCACCGTATGTAAGTGTGGGTATATCTGCTAATGAGCGCGTACCGTCAAGGATGAGCAATCCATCTGCCTTAAATTTGGTGCGATACGATTGAACGAAAGAGCTCAACGTTTTTGATCCCTTTTCTTCTGCGGTATCTCCTATTATTTTAATGGTTACAGTGGGCTTAATGTTACTTTTAGAAAGCGAGCGTAGTGCCGCTAATAAAGAAAAAGTAGGCCCTTTTGAGTCTGAAGCTCCTCGAGCAAAAACATAGTCATCTTCAGAAAAGATGCGCCCATCTTCTGAGTTTGAAATCGTAAAAAATGTACCGTTTTTCTTTTGTTTTAGAACAGGCACGAAGGGATCATACTGATCCCAATACGGAGTGTATGCGTCAAGCGCATCAAGTTGCAGGTAAATAAGCAGGGTATAAGGAGCACCTTCATTAAATACTCCATAGAGATAATCCACATCTTGAAAATGGATGAGTTCTGTTTTGACCCCGGAGTCTTCTAAATGATTACTAACGAACAATAGATTCTCCTCTATGCCATCAGAATTGTCAGATTCATTTGGTAACGCTAAGTATTCTAGAAATTCTTCAACGACTTCTTTTTTGTTAAATGCTGGGATAGCGCTTTGGGCATTAGAATACAACGTGCAAAAAAGTAGTACAGCTCCGATTAAGGAGCTGCACTTTTTCAAAATGGATTGAGCCCGTAGCACCTTCTATAAATTATTTAAGCCCAGGCAGATCGGCTGATGGGGCCTTTTGAGTCCAAGGATATTCTTGTTTTTTAAAGGTTGGATACAGCTGGTCTAAAGATTCTCCGTCGTAAACAAAACCATTCTTTACCACCATTTTTACCGTATTGGTGTGGCGGATGTCTTCTAGCGGATTCTTCTCTAAGATCACCATGTCGGCAAGTTTACCGACCTCGATACTTCCTATGTCTTTTGAAAGCCCGATGGCCTCAGCCCCAAGGATCGTAGCTATGCGTAAGGCATTGAAATTTGAGATTCCACCGCTCTTCATACTCCACAGTTCCCAGTGGTAACCGAGTCCTTGAAGTTGCCCGTGAGAACCTACTCCGGCTAATCCTCCAGCCTCTACAAGATCTTTCACAAAAACCGCGTGATCGTCAAAAACATGCTCTTCTGTCATAAACCATCCGGAATTTCTGCGTCGCGATTTCGAGTCCAATTCAGATTTAGGAGTGAATCGATTCAGTTTTGGATCACCGTTTACGGGCTCAGTAGCGTAGTAATAGTTCTCTGCCCATGGTCCTCCGTAGGCAACCAATAGGGTTGGCGTGTATGCTGTGTTCGAGAAGGTTACAAAGTCGATGAAATCTTTATAAAGAGGATAGATCGGGAAACTATGTTCGTGACCTGGATACCCGTCTAATATTTGGGTTACGTTGAGCTTGAAGTCAAGACCTCCTTCTGTAGTAGGCATCAGCTCTTGTTCTTTTGCAGCTTCAATGATCCACTGACGGTGTTTTCTATTTCCCGTCAGATACATTTTGATCGTTTTTGTGTTGTAGTATTTCGAATACTGTTTCAGCACTTCTCTGGCATGGTCTAGACTCTTAATGTTATAACCCCAGTACCCTACTCCAGGTCCTGTAGAATAGATTCGGGGTCCTGCGATCATTCCGGCTTCTACCATATCGGCATAAGTTAGAACATCGGTGGTTCCGGTTTGTGGATCTCTTGTAGTTGTGACTCCATAGGCTAGATTTGCGGCGTACGCCCAAACATGGTTTTTGTGAAGGCCCCAGCTCGGTCTAAGGTGAGCATGGGTGTCTACAAAACCAGGAAGCAGGTAGGCTCCTTCTAGGTCAATAACGATGGCATCTTCAGGATAAGATGCGGTCTCTCCATTGGCGAGCACTTCAGTAATACGGTTAGCCTTAACCACCACCGTGGCATTTTCAATTACCGTTTCTGAATCGGTCATCGGAATCAAGGTGGCTCCTGTGTACACCACTGTTTTATTGGGTATGGCACGATCAACCTCTACCGAAACGGTTGATTCTACTGCTGTGTAAGCCTTTGGCCCTTCGTCAGTTTTTTCATCTTTTTCGGTGTTCTCTTCCTTTTCGTCACCCTCTTTTGACTTTTCATTTTGCTCTTTTTTGTACGCCTCTATCTCTAAATCGCGGGCCTCTGCATCAGCAATGCTGTAGGTAAAAAGGGTGCTTCCGAGGGTCCAGTACACCGTGTTTCCATCTGAAGACCAAGAAGGAAATTCTCCGCCCATAGAGGTAAGCTTTCTTGAAGGAAAAGCCGCGTTATCAGGATCTTTTACATTGATCTTTACTCCATCTGGTCCAACTTTTGGCACAGTAACGATGTAGATATCATTGTTGATCTTAGCCAGTGCATTTTCACCCTTCGGCGCTCTGAATAAAGTACTCGCCTTTGAAGGTTTTTGTTCAGGAGCTTCGGGTTGCTCAGATAGCATGTGGTTGTCGGTATACGACGATCCATAAACCGTTATACCATCGACCTCAACGTATGTTTTCTCGTCTGTACCGTCAAAGCGAATCGAAACTAGCGATCCGTCTTTGTTGAGGTAAATGCGACCATCATTTTGAGCAAAGTGGGCCAATGAGTATCCGTCAGCCTTCGCAATGAAGTTTTCTGATGCCATGGCTTTAGGCTCAAACCAAACCAAATCGGCTTTTGATCTGAATGCATAAGGCCCATCTGAGTCTTCAAACTGCTGTTTCTGTCCTTTAAAGACAACAAGACGGTTTGTATTACTCCACACAGGATCTTGATAAACTGCAGCTTGTCTGCTAATGCGGATAGGTTTAGCTCTCGGTTTAATATCCAAGATGTACACATGTCCACCCTCTTCTTCGCTCCAGGTTACAAATGCCACTTTTTTACCATCAGGACTCCATGTAGGCATGGATTCAGTGAAGTCAGAAGCGGTTAATCGTCGAACGCTCTTGGTTTTGAGGTCCATGAGATATAAGCGATTCAATGCCGTGAAAGCTAGATGCGACTGATCAGGTGAAACCACAGCATCTCGTATTTGGGTCACTGAGAATGTCGGATCGTCTTCAATCGGATAATCGAACTTTAATTGCGGGCCGAGGGCCACTTTTTCATTGATGTTGAATGGAATCTCTTCGATGCGAGGTTCATCGAGATAGATTCTATTGAGTTTACCTCCAAAAGAAGCGATCACCGACTTGCTGTCAGGGGTAAATGACATTGCTGGTAGCACTCCCAAAGGAGCGATAGACTCTTGCTCATCTCGCTGAACCGGATAGGCGAGCCAACGCTCGTCTCCTGAATTCAGGTCTCTGAGAATTAACCCTGTTTCGTCGTTGTGGCGTGAACCGTATACCAGCCAGCGCCCATCAGGAGAAAGGGTAGGGCTAAAGGCAGAGCCATAACGGCTGGTCATGGTGGCTCTTTTTCCGTCTTTCAAGTCGTAAGTTCCTAGTTGATATTGCGGGAGGCTAGCGTTGTATTGCCATGCGTTTTGGCGTTGTGAATACCAAATGTGATTTCCTTCAGGGCTAAATGTCGGTTCTGAAATTTTCAGATTGTCGGGTTGGTCAATGAGCTGTGTGCCAGAACCTCCTTCTCTATGGTAGAGGTGTAATTTGAAGTTTCTCGTTCCCTTCACTACAGCAATGTAGTCGCCGTCTGGTGACCAGTCTGCTGACTGCATATTAAAGGTATCGCCCTTGGTCACTTGCAGCGTATCTTTCTTTATACGATCAATAATCCATGCGTTATTGCCTCCGCTTCGATCTGATATGAACAGAATCGAGTTTCCGTCAGGGGAGTATTTCGGATGTGAATCAAACGCTAGTCCTTCAGTAATTCTGGTGGCATTACCTCCGTCCATAGGAAGTTCATAAATATCCCCCAGAAGGTCAAAAACTATTTTTTCTCCTGAAGGATGCACGTCAACAGACATCCAGGTTCCTGAGGTTGTAGAGAGTTCAAAAAATCGCTCGGCTTTAAGGGGTAATCCTTCTTTCTCTTTTTGTGAAAAGGTTAGAAATGGGATAGCAAGTAAAAGGGTAAACAGTTTAGTTCTCATCATCTCAAAAATTGAAACTTGAAGATAGCTATTTTCATATTTGATACCATCTTTACTTAACTTCATCATAATTCTATTTGGGTGTACTTATAACATTTAACTTTTTGATACATAAACTCATGGATTACTCTCGATTGAGCCGACAAACAATTCTTACAGTTCTTTTAGTGTTCACTTTTGCTCACATAAAGGCTCAGTCTAATGATAATACAGCGATACGTCAGACGATAGCCCTATTTTTCAAGGGTTTTCACGAACGCGATGAGGCAAAGATGCAATCTGTATTGGATCAACAGGCTACCTTTCACAGCATCGATGAAAGAGGAGAAGTGGCTCAACTACGAACCATTGAGGTTGACCAATTTTTAAAGGCAGTCGTTTCTCGATCAGAAACTCCTGAATGGGAAGAACGTCTGCATGATTTTACCATCGAGGTTGATGGATCAATAGCTCAAGCCTGGGTTACTTACAGTTTTTGGTTAGGGGGTAACTTTTCGCATTGCGGAGTTGATGCATTTAGTCTGTTTAAGTCAGGAGATCAATGGAAGATCTCGTATCTCATCGATTCAAGAAGAAAAGAGCCTTGTGATTTCTAGGTAACGACGGGCTTGGTTCCGTCGTGGTTCAAGTATTCTTCAGTATTAACAATTTCTTTTAGACATTCTACCGTAAGCCACAGATCTTCATAGCGGGTATAGAGTGGTGTAATTCCAATACGCAGGAAACGGTCGGGACGAAAATCTACAATTATAGCGGGTCGATTGGGTTTAGGATGTTGCAGGCACTGACATATCCTCCATGATTCTTGATGTGAAAGAGTGAGATGTGACCCTCTTTGGTAAGCATCGCGTGGACTCTCTAATGTGAACCCCAAGGGTATCAGTTCAGTTTCTATTAGATCTAGTAGGTAATTGCTTAATTGATGGCTTTTTGCGTGCAATCTTTCAATGGTAGCCTCTATGGTTATTGATAATCCCGCCTTTAAAGAAGCCAAAGACAGAATCTGAGGAGTACCCGCTTTAAATCGCGCTATACCTTTTGCAGCAACATAGTCTACTGAAAAATCAAAGGGTCGAGAATGACCAAACCAACCCTGAATAGGGGTCTCTAAAGCAGAAACCAGGCTTTGGTCTATGTATAGAAAGGCAGGTGCTCCTGGCCCTCCGTTTAAGTATTTATAGGTGCAACCAACGGCGGCTAAGGTATTTGAATCCTTTAGGTTGAGATCTATGGCTCCAACGGCATGGCTTAAATCCCAAATGATGATACTCTGCTGTTCTTTTGCGAAGTCATTGAGCATTTTCATCGGATAGCGATAGGCACTTTTGTAACTAACGAGACTCAGGCAAATCACTCCTGGATTGCGGGCTATGTTTTCTTTTAGTAATTCAAGATCAGCCTCTAGATCAGAAGGGTGCTGAATTTTGATAATTGCCTTTACATTAAGCTGTGATTTAATGCCCTCAAGAATGTAATTGTCGGTTGGGAAATTCAAGGAATCCGTAATCAGCCATTTTCCAAATTTCCCAGATTTCACGAGCGCATGTGCCAATTTATAGAGGTTTACCGATGTTGACTCTCCCACGCTGATCTCTGAAGCATCGACCTTTAAAAGCTGCGCAATCTGATCTCCGATCTGTTGAGGTAGTTCGAGCCAATATTCGTTCCAACTTCGAATCAATCGTTCACCCCATTGTTCGGTAATCACTTCATCGATGATGGCTTTTGCCGCTATGGGTTGTTTGCCTAAAGAGTTTCCGTCCAGGTAGATGAGTTCTTTCGGATGGTGAAAGCGGTGGTAAAAAGCGGCCAATTCATCTTGTTGATCGCATTGCCTGGCAAACTCAAGTGTATTCATCATTGGGTTAATTTAAAAAAGGGCAGAATAGCTTGTACCCATGCCGCATACATGGCCCCGCTAGGATGTAGTCCGTCAATAGCAATCAGGTCGGCGTTTTCTGAAGCCTGACGTGAAATCTCGGTAATGTTGAAATAGCGTACTCCGTAGGTTTTGCAGATCTGTTCGATACGGGTGTTGTAAGCATCAATCTCATAGGCAATTTGTTTTCTATCGCGTCCTTCAGCAAAGGGCATGACGCCCCAGTCGGGTATAGAGAGTACCAATACTCCATCCTTTTTGTTTTTTGAAAGCGCGATGGCACGATTTAGCAAGGTGGTAAACTCAGGTTCAAACGAGGCAACCGATCTGCCACGGTATTGATTGTTAACGCCTATGAGAAGTGAGACGTAATCGTACGAATCGTCTAAAACTGCTTGGTTTATGCCTTCGAGCAGCTCGTCTGTTGTCCATCCGGTCTTCGCAATTAGGGTAGGTTTGATGGTGCTTTGTTCTGTATCTAGCGCCTGTGTCAATTGCATTGGCCAACGCAGCTCAACAGCTACACTCTCACCAATGGTATAACTGTCACCTAAGCATAGAAATGTCTTGATCTCTTGCGTTGTCTTTTGTGCTGTGGCCCCAACAAAGTAAAGTAGACCTAGGATAAGGGTTAAAACAAATTGTTTTGTATTCATGTCTATGAAGATAAAAAGGCTTTTTCAGTTGTACGGCAAATTCCAGTATATGTTTGAATTTTTGAGGACAGAAGTTCGCTAATTTTGAGATGACCTAATCACTATAAACAATGCGAAATTTAAAGATCACTTACTGGATTTCTACTTCACTACTATTTCTATTTGAGGGTGTACTGGTTGCCTTAACCGGTCACACCGAGATGGCTGAAGAAGGAATCAATCACTTGGGGTACCCTTATTACTTCGGGTCGCATTTGGCCATTATGAAAATTATCGGTTCTATAATCTTGATTGTTCCGGCAATTAAAGGACGTATCAAAGAATGGGCCTATGCCGGATTCTTTTTTGACTTCGTCTGGGCCACCATTAGCCATGGTTTTGTCGATGGATGGGCTCATGGTGAGACCCTTTCTATGAGTGTGGCTTTTCTAGTCTGGGGATTGTCGTATTACAGTTACCACAAGGCAATTAAGTAAAATGCCTTGCTACATTAGGATACTCTTTCGTAGATACTGTAAAATAGGGTAGCCTCCAATGTGAACTTGGGATCTTCAAAAACATCCGAAAGTTGTTGAATTAGGCCATCAACTTTATTTACTAATCCTAATGTGTATTTTATCGCATCCTCTGACAGAAGAAGATGGGCTACTTCATTTCTATCGCACGTAAAACAGGTCTCTAAGCGCTCCGATCTAAGTAAATCGTATAGTGTGTCACCATAAGAACTTAAGTTCTTCGCGTGATCGTATTTATATGGACCGACCGAAATACCAAGTGCTTTCAGAATTGTAGAATAATTGACTTTAAAATCACAACACAAAAGCACATCATTTTGCCTTTGTTTTTGGGTGAAAAACGCTAACTGCTTTGTATTGACATAGAAGAGTGAACCAAAGAAAACAATTAGATTGTAGTGATTGTCTAGTCGATTGAGATCTGAGTAGTATTTAATAGCTGAATGTTCAGACGCTTTCTGAATCATCTCAACACTAGGGTCATAACCATTTACCTGTTTGCAATAGTTTGTTAGCGCAATGGTCGAAGTCCCGACCCCACAACCTACATCTAAAGCCGTTTCAAAATGCTTTGACTTAAGGCAGTGTTCAAGAAGCTCCTGGTGAAGTGGCGGCCGGTATGATTGATAGTGATTGGCCTCATTTTTGGTGTAGGCAGAGCCCTCTGTCATTTCTTTAGCTGAGCTGCTACTTGATTGTAATAATCTTGAGTGACCACCTCTGTCCAAGTTGTGGGTTGGGTGCCGCCATAAAGTGCGAGATAGGTCACATCGCTTTCTTTGGATGAGGTGTGCCAATGTTCAACTCCTTTCTCGCAACGAATGACGTCTCCGGCTTTCATGCGGATAGGGTCTTTCCCTTTTTCTTGATAATAGCCTTCACCCTCAACAACTATCAAAACTTGAACCGAGGTGTGATGATGCCAATCTAAGGTTGAATTCGCTTTAAAAGTGGCTTTGGTTATACCGTAAGGTAATTCTTCGTCTGCTTCAAGGAGTCCGTTGAGCCATGCGTCGCCAATATAATGTGTGTTAGGAGCTCTAAAGCCTTCGGTCAAATAAGAAGTGATCTGATAATTCGATTGTGCAAAACAGCCAAGAGAAAATCCAAAAAGAAGAAGGTAAAAGAATTTCATTGAGATATATTTTTCAAATATAGGGCGAATCTCAATGGCCGACGGAACCAAATTCAAAAGATGTGGACCACTATTACAGGGGCAGTCTCATCATTAGATCAGTCTGATCGTCAGTGCCCATTTTAAAAACGTGTTTGTCAAACACTTGAAAGCCATTTTTTTCATAAAAGCGAAGCGCTCGATGATTCCGTTCCCACACCCCCAACCATATGCTTTTTAATTTTTTTATTTGAGCGATAGTAATGGCCTTTTCAAGAAGATTTTGGCCTATACCTTGACCGTAAAAGTCCATTAATACATAGATGCGCTCAATTTCTAGTGTGTCATGGGGTTGCGGCTCGGTTTGAGCGCTAGCTGTATTGATTTTTAAATACCCGATCGCTTTTACATCTTTTCTTACTAGATAAAATGCAGAATTAGGATTTTTTAATTCACTTTTGAGTTTTTCATGGGTAAAAGCTCGATTCATATAGGCTGCCAAGTTCTCAGGAGTGTTGTCCGAAGCAAAGGTCTGAGTAAAGGTTGTTTTACCCAGTTCAAGTAGCACGTCGATGTCCTCTATAGTAGCCTTTTCAATGTTCATCTTAATCGGTAGGTGTACTGGTTGAGTCCTGAGGGAAATTTCTTTTTATCTACCCTTTGAAATTGCGGGGGTATAATTCCCTTTGGGAAAAGTAAAGTTCCTTCATGAAGCTTAACCGGAATTATAGAGAGTATGATTTTGTCAATAAGGTTTAACGAGATTAAGTCTTGTGCCAAAATTGCTCCTCCATCGCAATAGATGTTTCCCGTTTTTTTCTCTATAAGTTTTTCAATTAAAGTGTCTAGGTGTTTATTGTAGAAGCGTAATTTGTTCGATGAAGGCCTACTTGATTTAGTTATAACATACACTTCTTTGTCTTCATGATATGGATATCCCATACTTAGTACTTTTTCATAGGTCTTGCGACCTACAACTATATGAGCAACAGACTTAATGAATTTTGAATATCCGTAATCTTCATCTTCTACTTGGTATTCGTTCAAGAAATCCAAATTGTCGTTCTTTCCGGCTATAAATCCATCATCAGACATTGCGATATATAGTATGGTTTCAGGAGTCATAGAATGAAGTTTGTAAATTAGAGAAATACACCTAGTATTACTTCACTATTGAGGCGTTCAATGAAAATGGTTTTTCTGATCCCTGTCAGGTAGGACTTCTGGATTAATACTCCATTAACAACGAAGAGAAGAATTCTCAATCATTATAGTCTTGAAGTCCTAGGTCTTTATTTAGTTTAAATACCGCCTCAGGGTCGAAGACCTCAATAGATACGATTTCTAATTGTTTGTTGAGCAGTCTAACCTTTTTTTCATAGGATTCTTCCCATTTTTCTTTTGAAAACCCTGGCGAATCTTTTATTGATATTGATAAAGCTTTCATTGCACTAAGTACCGCTTTTATCTGATTCGGAATCCAAGATGTTATAGGTGTTCCTCCAGTTGCTTTTGGATAAGCAGTATTTTGCATTATATACTTCTGCACAAACTGCCAATGTCCATTTCTAAAATGATAGATTTCTTCAAAAACTCGCATGAGTTCAATCATTCCGGGTTGATTATCTTCTTTTAACAATCGATCAGTTAATGAGTTATGACGCATTTTTTCAGCTAACTCATTAAAAAACCTTTGAACACATTTGGGTCGATAATTTCTAAGATCCATAAGGTATTCAGTCAATTGATTTTGCGGGTAGTATTCGATCACACCGCTTACAATGTCTGCGGTTGGTATAATATTATCTTGGGCTCCGGTCTGACCCCGAAATGCTTTCGGTTCTTCCCATACCCCTTCATAGATTATTGCATTTGGAAATAAATCATCGTTTCCTTTTACACCCATAATAAAAACCCTAAAATCATTATAGTGTTTCCATCTAGAAGCCTCCCACATCAACTTTCTTCTCTCGTTCATTCTATTTAATGTGTCCGCCAATAATTTCAATGCTTCTGTAAGTTTTTCTCCATTAATATGATCTTCAGTAATGGAAAAAACAGATCTGATCATATCAGGTGAATATTGATTAATATCTACGTGAAGCATAATAAAGCCTCGCTCATCATCCATTCCAGAGAATTTTGCTGCCATCCCTAAGTTTTCCCAATTAAGACCAGAAGACTTATCAATTTTGAAATAATTACCTAAGGAATATGCGTAATGGTAATCGAGCCATGGATAAACCTCAAGCATATCAGCAATTGCCGCAAAAGGCTGCGCAATATTTGAAGGTAAAAAGTTATGGGCTTCTCCATATTTGCCTGTTTTTAAATATGTATGATGTGCAGGGGATAGCGTAAATGCTGAAGCTATGAAACTATAAGTTCTAAATAATGCAGCTTGAACAAAAGGGTCAGATTCTTCCTCTACTAGGTTCAAATAATTTGGAACAGTTTTAACCTTTTTTTCAAAGGCACCATTTTGTGCTAAAAGACCTGGAGTACCATCGCTTTTTAATATTGGCATTTCATCAATCAAAAATTGAAGTTCATCGTACCTATTGGGAAGCTTAATTAATGGCTCTTTTATTGGCAGAAAACCATTTTTTGAATCAATTGAAAAAAACCCATCGGTATGAACGTTCATGGTGCAGTTAGTTTAAGCTTTACCAAATTAATTAATTAGTTTTAGAAATATTTTTACAGGTTAAATCTAATGTATAAAGTGAGGAAGAAGAACCTAGTCTTGATTCTGCTTGTTCTAACGAATCTCCAACTTGAGGCTCAGCAAAACCAATCCTCTAAGGGTGCTAATAACAAGATTGTGCATCACGTGTTTTTTTATTTGAAACATCCGCAATCTATTCAAGATAGAAACCAACTCAAGGAGGGTCTCAAGACTCTTGAGTCTATAAAGGAAGTCAAAAAACTACTGATTGGTGAACCTGCCTCTACGCTAAAAAGAGACGTCGTTGTGTCTGACTGGCACGTCTCAGAGATCATTTATTTCGAAAGTATTAAGGACCAAGACGCTTATCAGGTAGACCCCATTCATCAGCGCTTTGTCGAGAACTACGGCCATTTATGGGAGAAGGTGGTAGTTTACGATACTATTATAGATTGATAATTTTACGTTAAATATACATTAACTATGGAAAAAGATTTGTCTACAGCCCCACAATGCGCTTGTGATGTTTGGCTTAAACTATTAGGTGATCGTTGGTCTCTTCTAGTTGTACGAGATATTTTCAAAGGAAAGACAACGTATACAGAGTTTTTAGAGTCACGAGAGAAAATTGCTACGAATATCTTAAATAATCGTTTAAAGTCCTTAAGGTCAAAAGGTATTATAGATTTTCATTATGATCCTAACAATAGAAGGATCAAAAGGTATTTTCTTACAGATAAGGGAATTGATCTATATCCAATAATCTATGCCGTTCAGATGTGGACCCTTAAACATGAGAATTTTCCTTTAACAGAGTACGGTAAAAAATGGAAGGCATTCGTAGACTCAGAAGACGAGGAAACTGTAACTCAGCATTTTCAAGAGAAATACAAAGCTTATAAGAAAGAGGTTTTTAGTTTAAAATAGAACTAAGAATCCTCGTAATTCTTCCTTTATTTATCTATTTATAACTTTAAAAATTGTTAATTGCAATTAAATATCTATATTTAATCGGTAACCTTAATTCAATCAATTAATGAAAAATTTAGTAACCGTAGGATTGTTTCTCCTCTCCCTTCTTTCTTTTTCACAAGAAGGAGCTATTGTATCAATGCATGCAGTATTTGTTGAAGGCGACCTCGAGGCCTTCGAAAAAGTAGAGACTGTTTACATGTCTAAAGTTGCTCAAAATGCAGCGCTTAACGGCGATATTGGAGCATGGAACTTTCTCAAAGTCTATCGTTCAGATAATTTAAACGACGAACAGGAGTATAATTACATGTTTGTTCAGTCAGCACCTGATTTAGATTCATTTTTAAGTGATAGAGCTGCATGGTGGAATATGGCACAGGAAGTTTTATCTAAAAAAGAGCTAAACGAGTTAACTGAACTTCAATCCAAGTTTACCTGGAAGAAAGATGTTCGAGTGATATACAGATTAGAAACAGGAATCTGGAATGCCAATGATTCTTCTGATTATTTGAATTCTTTTATTCAATTCAATTTCGCTAAACCCATAAATGTGGCAGCTTTTATTGATGAAAATAGAACTTTATGGAAGCCCTTTTTTATGAAGAATGCAGAAAACATGAATTTACTTTCTTGGGGTGCTGCTAGTAAAATCCATCCTACCAATGGGGAATGGGCATCAGTTATGTCTTGGGATATGTTCAAGTCGTTAAAAGATTTATTTAAGTACAGACTTGGAGATGGGATAGAATGGCCCTCAGAATCAAAAATGGCAGAAATTATGCCCGACGGTTTCACTCAGACTACAGTTCTTCAATGGCTTGCTGGAGCATCATCTAATTAAATTATAAATTATCGATTCAATGAAAAATATTTTTACACTTTGTTTTATGATGGTTTTTTCAGGAATGTTCTCTCAGGAATATTTTCTAAAAACATCATGTAATAAGAAGGCATCTGAAATTGCAAATGCTGCCGTGGAGCATATGCTTAATCTAGAAATGCCATTAGCCCTTGGGATGGCAAAAGCTGCTCTCTTAATTGATGAGAATTGCGGATGCGCTCAGCTTACCATTTCAGCTATTTCTTCGAATAATGAAGAAATGGGAGGATCAAGAAGAAGTAAATTGGGAGAGATTGATATTACCTCACTTACAGCTGAGGAAAAGGTATGGTATGATTACCAAGGTGCTGCTGAT
This sequence comes from Flavobacteriaceae bacterium, assembly GCA_038134285.1. Taxonomy (GTDB): domain Bacteria; phylum Bacteroidota; class Bacteroidia; order Flavobacteriales; family Flavobacteriaceae; genus UBA3478. Next base: position 347 of record JAYPUW010000001.1, on the reverse strand, counting down.
CGCGAGGAAAGACAGAGAATAGTTGAATCTGCTGAATCAAAGCACCCAGATTCTCCATTTGTTGCTGCTCTTCGAGCTAATTTAAATCCTATGAATTTCGCTTTCTATCCTGAGTATGCGAAAAAGTTTCCAGAGCACGCTTCTTTTGCATACAACATGATGTCATACGGAATTATGTATGGTCAGCTTGGGGAGGTAGATTATACCCAGGCTAGTAGGTATATAGACAAGAGTCTCGAACTGCATGATGGGCCAAATGCTTTTGATTCAAATGCTGAACATTTAGCTTCACTGGGTCGTTATGAGGATGCATTACAAAGCCAATTTAAAGCGGTAGATTTTGCAGC